>JAFDXJ010000045.1 GCA_018268015.1 Bacteroidota bacterium | reverse complement strand
TTTGAATGTAGGTATCAATGTTTGAAAGGCCACATTCAGAAAGTAGTTTTTTTAAGGCTTCCATTTTGATCGTGTTGTGTCCACCTAAATTGATGCCTCTTAATATTGAAATATATGTCTGCATAATTTAACTGACTCAATGTTTGTGAGGCGTCTCTTTATAATGACCGATAACATTTGCATTTGCGAACCTACAAACCTTTTTTTGTTTTTTCCAATAAAAATTCAGGCTTTGAGTATCCTTGTTTAAGAATCTTTTTACGAAGTATATTTTATAAAAATAACTGTTGCGTCAATACATCATCTATGCTCCAATGATCTTTTTCTTCCTGGCCTAAATGAAAAAGACAGCCAGAAAAGATAGATTCTACTATAGCTTTCCTGGCTGTTGCATGCTGTTTTGGATGTGTTGATACCGATCGGTTTGGACAACAACCAGTGGGAGGAATTTATTTAAGTAGCGATAATGAACGAATTTTTAAATCAGGTATTTGCAATGGTAAAAAACAACAGCCTTTATCAACCAAATTACTGTTCAGAAAATTTTAAAAAAGTTGGTTTTTTATTTTATTTACACAGTTCATGTTGGGCGTTCGGCATATTGTTAGTAAACTATTTTCCTGTTTTTGAGTTCTACGTTAAAATTAACTTTAGCACTCAGAGCATCAAACACTTTCAATATAGTCTCAAACCTTGCATTTTTTACGCTGTTCTCAATTTTAGAGATTTGTGCTTTCTGTACACCTACAAGGTCGCCTAATTGCTCTTGCGTTAAGTTGCGTTCTTGTCTTGCTTGTTTAATGGCTTGTCCCAACAGGTCAATTCTCAGCTCGTTTTCAAAGGCTTCACGTCTTTCAGTCCCGCGCTTACCAATGTGTTTGTCAATCATTGTGTCAAGAGAAACTGTTTTTAATTTATTTGATGCTGATGCCATAATTATTTATTTTTTTTGTTGTCTAAATATTGTTTTCTGATTTCTTCAGCTTTCTTAATTTCTTTCGTTGGTGTCTTTTGTGTTTTCTTCAAAATTCCGTGTGTCGCTACAACCAAAGTGTCCTTGCCTTCAACTTTGTCCCAAAACGAAAATAACCGGTATGCTTTACTGTTATATAAAGTTCTAAATTTCCAAATGAAGTCGTTAAGTTTTTTAAAGAGTTCAATATCGTTCACAAATTGAGCTTTCTTGATGTTGTAGTAAATTTTCTCTCTTGTTTTGTCATCAAGATTCTCTAAAACTCAATAGCATCTGGCAATAACTCTACGTCAAAGTTTGGCTTCATGGCCAATTTTCGCCAAAAATACATAT
Source organism: Bacteroidota bacterium (assembly GCA_018268015.1). Classification (GTDB taxonomy): domain Bacteria; phylum Bacteroidota; class Bacteroidia; order Chitinophagales; family Chitinophagaceae; genus JAFDXJ01. The sequence goes on along the minus strand of JAFDXJ010000045.1, from coordinate 1,203 downwards.
TTCCCGATTGGGAAACAAATATTTCCTTCAAAAAATTTGCATTTGCGAACCTACATCCCTTTTTTTATTTTTTCCAATAAAAATATAGGCATTAAGTATACTTGTTTAATGATCTTTTTACGAAGTCTATTTTATAAAAAACCTGATGCGTCAATACATCTTATATGCTCCAATGATTTTATTCTTTATTGGCTTAAAAGAAATGACTGCCTGAAAAGATAGCCTCTTCTAAAGCTTCCCAGGATGAAGCATGCTGTTTTGGATGAGTTGATTCCAATTGATGTGGGCAACTACCAGTAGGAGAAATTTATTTACGTAATGATAATGAGCAAACTGCTAAAACAAGCATTTGCAGTGATAAAAAACGGCAGTGTTTGTGAGGTCAATTACGGTTCAGTGAAACTGTAAAAGAATTGGTTTTTTATTTGGTTTTTCACACAGTTCATGTTAGCAGAATTTTTGAAATTAATTCTGTAAGGTAAATCTAATTCCGTAAATACAAACAAGAATAGTTAATATATGATATAAAATCATATAAAACCTTGATGGTTGTGTAATAAAATCAAATTTTTTTATCAGATTTATTCCAAAGATTTGAAAAATCAATCTTAGTAGTTCGCCAAAAATAGCAAATGATAATAAGATTATTTGAAATGCATCCATCATAATTTTATTATTTTATATTTTACCACCAATTTTTTTCCCCGCAATGTCTCCTAGCATAGCTTTTTGCAACCAGGCTAAGGGACATTGCGGTTCTTTCCCACCATTCCCTTTGTTCAATCAATATCCTGCAGTTCCATAAAATTAGTAACCGTATATATACCTTATTCACTTGCAAGATAAAACTTTGCAGAACTATGCTCAAATTGTTCAGGCAGTTCAATCAACTTGTTTCCTTTACTTGGATTCCAGTGTGTATAATCTGATTTTTGTTGAATAAACTTTTCTGTTCTGTATTCTTTTTCGAACAGGTATGAATAAAATCATGAAAAGAGATTGGGCTTTGTAATACTAACACCGCAATGTCCCTTAGCCAAGCTACATAAGCTCTAAAAGGAGACATTGCGGGAAAGGGAGTTTGTCCCTTTTTCGGTTGTTGTTAATTCGTATTGAACTCTTGAATAATTTTCTTTCTCGTCCGGCAATCCAGAAAATGCACTCCAATATGTATGTGAAAATATCTTTCCTGGTTCAAAGTCA
>JAFDXJ010000044.1 GCA_018268015.1 Bacteroidota bacterium | reverse complement strand
ATAGTTGTAAATACTTGTCCGTCTGTGCTTCTTTCTACATCAAAGCCTTTGTTATTGATTTCATTGCTGGTGGTCCATTTCAGGAGAGACTGACCATTTTGCATAATACCATCAAAGCTTTTGAACGTAACAGGTAAAGTGTTGGTATAATAAACTTCAAAAGGGAAATCTTGGATATAATCCGGAGCAGATGCTGGGTTACCGGCATCTACGGCATCTACCCATGTATTGGTGCCAATTGTATGTTGCTTGCCATTCCAATCTTCTTCACCGCGGGAGCCTATAACCGTGGAGGGGGGAGCAAAATGAGCACCACCATCTTTAGCATGTGTTTGCCATTCTACCCAATAATTTCCAGGGTTAAGCACTAAAGCAAAAGCACCTTCTACTTTCCAGATATTTCTTGTTGTTCCGGGAGGTGTTCCGGGTGCCGGAACTTTTGTATTGAAGCAACGATACATTAAAGAGTCGTATGATTTGTTAAAAACATTTTTGGACAAGTCACCAAAAATAATATGTGAAGTAGGTAAATCCGGCGGCCCGTCCCAAATTTGAACATGCAATCCGTCAAAAGGTGATGTAGCGCCAATGAAACCTGTTTCATAGGCGTAAAAACCCATACCGGTTATAGCCCATTGCTGACCAACAGGAACCGTGAAGTTGTCTGCTAGTGTAAAGTTTGCCGAATTGGAATAATACGCAGAAAACCCACTCACAGTGTTACTTTCGAGGTTGTTGCCGGTATTATTTTGTACCTCACTCCAGGTATAGCCGCCTGGCGCTGAAGTGCCATCATTTGATTTAGACCCCGTCGAGAGGTACCCGTTTTTATAAACGCTCTGTGCGTTACTGTTTCCTGCTAAAAATGCTAAAGCAGAAAAGAAGAGTAATGTTTTTTTCATGTCGGTATGATTTATTTAATAATAGTTAAAGATATAAAAATATATTATTGAATAATTTTTTTTTATTTTTTTTCAAACAGTTTTTATAAGCAATTATTCATATAGCTTTAAGGTATAATTTTTGTAAGTGCTGTAACTTCATTTAATCAACAATAAAATATTCAAGATGAGAAAAATCTTTATACTCCCATTATTTCTTATGGTATTTAGCTTTAGTGGTTGTGATGTGGCGCAGCAGGTACTGAACCAGTCTGGGATGGGTGGCTTGTCTTCAGAAGAAGCGGTATCCGGTTTAAAGGAAGCACTGACCATTGGCACACAGAATGGCACCAATACCTTATCTCAGTTAAATGGTTTTTTTGGGAATGCCATGGTGAAAGTTCTCATGCCTCCTGAGGCACAAAAAGTGGAGAGTACATTACGCAGTTTAGGATTAGGCAGCCTGGTGGACAATGCTGTTTTATCTATGAACCGGGCTGCGGAAGATGCTGCAAAAACGGCGACACCCATTTTTGTTAATGCGATCAAGCAAATGACCATTGCGGACGCATTTGGAATATTAAAAGGAGGAGACTTTGCAGCTACAAATTATTTTAAGAATAAAACTACAGCCGCACTCACACAGTCATTTAGCCCCATAATTAATAATTCCCTGCAAAAAGTAGATGCTACAAAATATTGGAAAGATATTTTCACCACTTATAATAAGTTTTCCAATAAACCGGTAAATACGGATCTGGGCGCTTATGTAACACAAAAAGCCATTGATGGCATTTTTTATGAAATTGGATTGGAAGAACAAAAAATCCGTCAGGATCCGGCAGCGCGTGTAACTGACTTGCTTAAAAAAGTTTTTTCAAATACCAATACTAAGCCCAATGCAACTTTATAAAAAGTTGGTTTAACAGGATCTTTGTTCAAAAAAATACCCCGTATAAAACGAGGTATTTTTTTATGCCTTACTATAAAAAATCCGTTTTAAATATCAATAGCTTCTCCATACGCTACTGCAGTAGCTTCTTTGACAGCTTCACTCATGGTAGGATGAGGATGAATGGCATTTAAGATTTCATGCCCGGTCGTTTCTAATTTCCGGGCTACAGAAATTTCTGCAATCATTTCAGTGACATTATTCCCGATCATGTGAGCGCCTAAAAGCTCTCCATATTTTGCATCATAAATCACTTTTACAAAACCTTCCGTTGCGCCTGCTGCTGTGGCTTTTCCACTGGCCATAAAAGGAAATTTGCCAACTTTTAATTCGTAGCCGGCTTCTTTGGCTGCTTTCTCCGTCATTCCAATACTGGCCACTTCGGGAGTACAATAAGTACAACCCGGAATATTTCCATAATCCAGCGGTTCCGGCTGATGATCGAATTTTTTTTCTAAAAATCCAATAGACTCTGCAGCAATCACGCCCTCTTTACCGGCTACATGTGCAAGCGCCGGGCCGGGAGTACAATCCCCGATCGCATAAATTCCCGGGATATTGGTACAGCCATTTTTATCTGTGATTATTTTTCCTTTTTCTGTTTTTATACCCAGTGTTTCCAGGCCTATATTCTCCAGGTTGGCAACAACACCTACAGCGCTTAATACAATTTCTGCTTCAAAAGTTTGCATACTCCCGTCTTGTTTTTTTACCTGTATTTTTAATGGTGAGCTGTTACTGTCAACAGATTCCACGGTGGCATTGGTAAAAATATCAATACCTTGTTTTTTTAATTGCTTCTCCAATTCCTTTGAAATGTCCTCATCTTCAACAGGGACAATGCGGGGCATAAATTCTACAATGGTAACCTTGGTACCCATGCTATTATACACATAAGCAAATTCAACTCCGATGGCGCCACTACCCACTATTAACATAGATTTTGGCTGATTCGGTAAAACCAATGCTTCGCGATAACCAATCACATTTTTTCCATCTTGTTTTAAATTGGGTAATTCGCGACTCCGGCCTCCTGTAGCTATAACCAGGTATTTGAAGTCCAGTGTTTGTTTAGATCCATCTGCCGCTGTCACTTCCAATTGTGTTTTAGAAATTAATTTACCATATCCCATGATGACATCAATTTTATTTTTCTTCATCAGGAATTGGACCCCTTTACTCATCTTATCAGCAATACCCCGGCTACGGCTTATTACCGCATTAAAATCAGCTTCTGCATTACTCACTTTAATACCATAATTGGTGCTGTGTTTAATATAATCATTCACATTGGCGCTTTTGATCAGCGCTTTGGTGGGGATACAGCCCCAGTTTAAACAGATGCCGCCTAAGCTTTCTTTTTCTATGATAGCTACTTTAAAGCCAAGTTGTGAAGCACGGATTGCGGCAGGATAACCACCCGGGCCGCTACCTAAAACAATTACATCATAAGCCATAGTATAAATTTAATTTTTTTTGAAAAAGTACCGTGCGCAAATTTACTTGCAAAAAGGGATATTACAAAAGCCTTATGAATGTTGTTGCGGCTTATTCATTTAAAGTCATTCATGTACTAATTGAACTACATTATCATACACCTGATAATGTGAGGGAAAAGAGCATGAGGGTGGTTTTTTCTCGAAAATTCCAAAAACACAACTGCCACTTCCACTCATGGAGGCATAGAGCGCACCTCGGGAATAAAGCTGATTTTTGATATCTTTGAGTTGTAAGTATTTATTAAAAATAACTGTTTCGAAATCATTGACTAACTGCTCCCGCCATGTAGAAATGGGCATTTGAATGATTTCAATAAGAGATCTGTTTCTGGGTTGTGGCGTGATGCGTGAAAAAGCCCAGGCTGTATTGATATGTACTCCGGGATATATAAGCACAAAATGCATGTGAGAAAGGTCTAAAGAAATCTCCTGCAATATTTCTCCACGGGAACTGGCCACACAGGGTTTATTCATAATAAAAAAAGGACAGTCACTGCCAAGTTGTAAAGCATATTCTGCAAGCCTTTCGGAAGATATGTCCAGCTTGAATTTTTTATTCAGCAGGATCAACATCATGGCGCCGTCTGCACTGCCACCTCCAAGGCCTGCACCCAAAGGAATATTTTTATATAAATGTGTATGAATGGCCGGTAATGTCGGGTAATCCTTTTTCAATAAAGACCAAGCTTTACAGCAAATATTTTCTTCGGTATTCATCTCCGCAGGAATGCCGCTCATCGAAATGGTGGGGCTATTTTGCCCGGGTTGCCCTTCTATCACTTCCAGCATATCGGATAAGGAGAGGGGGAGAAAAATTGTTTCAATTTGATGATAGTGATCTTCCCTTTTTGAAAGAATATGAAGACCAAGGTTAATTTTGCAATTAGGGAAAATCAGCATGCCGGGGAAGTTTAAAAAAATTATTTCCGCTTATTGATTTCATCTCGAATGGCAATTGCGCGGATATAATCTTCCTGTTCCAAAACGTCATTTAAGAGTTTATTTAAATCATCAAGGCCAAGGTTAGACAATTCATTATCTGGCTTTCTGCCCACTTCTTCCACTTTAATATCTGTTTTTAATTTTTTACCGCCATCATCCATTAATATACCTGCTGTTTCCAAAATATGTTCGTAGGTATAGATGGGGCACCCAAAGCGGACTGCCAGCGCCAATGCATCGCTGGTACGGCTGTCTATTTCTATGGTATCATGTTCACTGACACAAACTAATTTTGAATAAAAAATACTTTCCTGTAAATCATTAATCACCACTTCCATTAATTCCACATTAAAAGCATTCATAAAATTTTTCATCAAGTCATGGGTGAGAGGCCGGCTTGGGTGCATATTTTCCAAAGCAACCGCTATGGCCTGTGCCTCAAAGCCACCAATTACAATAGGTAATCTTCTTAACCCATTGAGTTCACCCAGTACCACTGCATAGGAATGAGTTTGCGTAATGCTATGCGATAAGGCTACAATTTCAATTTCAATTTTCTTCATAAATATGATACAACCCGTTGAAGAGGTGAAAGCAAAAATAAACAAATCGATATAAATAAAATTCTTTTAAATGTGCCTCATTCAAATTTCTAAAAAAGTATGTTAAAAGCAAGGAATTATTGTTATTGTATTTTACTTTAGAAAAACGGCAGAATACTATTATTCATGAAAATTTTTGTTACAGGTGGTACCGGATATCTGGGGAATCAATTAGTGACCCGTCTCTCCGCTTTGGGTAATGAGATTCATGCGGTTTGCCATGATCCCGTGAAAAGAGATTTATTGCAATTACCCGGAGTTTCTATTTATGATGGAGATATCCGTGATGGAGCTTTTTTAAAAAGAGCCATGCAGGAATGTACACAAGTATATCACCTGGCTGCTTATGCACAGCTATGGGCAAAAGATAAATCAACTTATTATACAGTGAATGTGGAAGGAACCCGGCATGTTTTGGATGCAGCTTTAGAAGCCGGCATAGAGAAAATGGTTTATACTTCTACAGCTGGCGTTCTTGGCCCTTCTTCCGGGATACCCGTACGAGAAACCGATCAAAGAATAGGAGAAATCTTAAATGAATATGAAGACTCAAAGACGATTGCAGAAAATCTTTGTATGGAATATACTAATCAAAAAGGATTACCTGTAACAATTGTGAACCCGCCACGAATCTATGGACCGGGTCTTATAAACAGAAATAACTGGCTCACGAAATTAATACAATATTACCTGGAAGGAAAATGGAAATTCATCCCGGGGAATGGGGAGGGCATTGGAAGTTATGTATATATAGATGATATTATCCAAGGACATATCCTGGCTATGGAAAAAGGAAAGCCGGGTGAGCGTTATATTCTTTCCGGTGAGAATGTATCTTATAATCATTTTTTTAAAACGCTTGAAAAAATATCTGGCATCAAAAGGAATTTAATAAAGCTACCTTTGCCGGTAATGCTTCTGGCAGGACAAATGATGTTATTGAAAACAAGGTTAACGGGCAAGCCCCCATTACTCACCCCCGTATGGATAAAAAAATACTCCTTGAACTGGGCTTTGGACTGTGAGAAGGCAAAACATGATCTTGGATATTCTTATATATCGCTGGAAGAAGGTTTGACAAAAACAATGGATTGGCTTAAAGAAAAAAGTAATTTGCCATCTGCTAACAAAATGAAATGAACAATGAACCGGCTATAAGAAAACACGATTCTTATAAACAAAGGAGCCATAAATTATATACATTGATTACCGGGGCCAGCGAAGGGATTGGCCGATCATTGGCTCATGAGTGCGCATCAAGAGGCATGCATGTTTTACTGGTTGCCTTACCGGGTAATGATTTGCAATTATTGGAAGATCATATCCAAAGCCTCTATCAGGTTTCCTGTCATTCATTGGGCATAGACCTTGCTAAACAGGGCAGCGCTACGGAAGTATTTGAATGGACAAAAAAGAACAACTTTCATATCAATGTCCTGATCAATAATGTAGGTATAGGTTCAAAGGGTCTTTTTGAAAATATGCGCACAGATTTTTTTTATCACCAGGTAAACCTGAATATTCTTGCCGGCTGTATTTTAACGAGGGAATTCATGGAAGAATTAAAAGTAAATGCGCCTTCTTATATCATGAATGTCGGAAGCCTTGGTGGTTTTTATTGTATGCCGGAGAAAGCCGTGTATGCTGCTACAAAAGCTTTTGTCTATATTTTCAGCAAGTCATTACGAATTGAATTGAAAAATGAAGGAATTTCCGTTAGTGTTTTATGCCCTGCCGGGACCAATACAAATAAAAGTACAACGGCAAGTAATGCCAGCCTGAAAGGACTTGCCCGGTTTACCGTCATGCAATCGGAAGAAGTAGCCAAAGAGGCAATTGAAGGAATGCTGGCAAAAAAATCAAGAATCATTCCCGGCTTTATGAATAAATGTTATTACCACTTAAGTCGTATTGTACCGGAATTTGTTCAGAATGTATTTATAGAAGATGCCTTCAAGCATGTAAAGAAACATCACTATTAGCGGTTTTATTTTAAACAAATTCCTTCTTCTTTTGCTCGATAAAAAATCATCTATCTATTCGAATTGTTTTATTTTCATTTTCAAAATTTATATCTCTGTTCATGTCCATTTCCTTTAAAAAGAAACATACGCATATAACCTTAGGTGTGATTCTTTTTTTTGTGATTTTGCTTATTGGCGGAAATTACTGGGTAAGGCACAATATTGAAAATATTATTCAAAATCTTGTCAACAGGGAATCCGGTGGAAAATACCGCCTTGAAATCCAAAAGATAAAATACCATAATAAGTTGCAAAGATTTGAAGCGTTGAATACCCATTTATTTTTGATGGATACGCTCCGGCAGGAAAATAGAACGGATGTCAAAATCCCGTATCTGGAATTTCGCCTGAAAAGTGTATGGGATGTTATCTTTCACAAAAAACTTGTATTGGATTCGGTTATCTGCAAAGCGCCTACCTTTAATATACACCCTGCATTGAAAGATACTACGGAGAATATATCCGTTCCGGAACAGTTAGGGGAAATATACCTGCAGATAGAAAAAGCCATGCAAAACATGCAGGTAAAGAAACTGCGTTTTACCAATAGCAATATCAACTTGTTTACTCCGGGAGGATCAAAGCGAGTTATCCGATTGCACAATATTGATTTTGGAATTGATGGGTTTGCAGTAAATGCACAAAAGAGTAATACAAACCAGTTTTTTTTCAGTGAAAATATTTTTGTGCATTCCGGCCAGCAATCTTTCATTTTCCCGGATGGCATACATGAGTTGACTTTTAGTAGCCTGTCTATTTCAACAGACCATCAAATCATTGCCCTCAATAATTGTACATTGAACGGCACAAGCCCAGACAGCAGTTCTGCCATTTATAAAGTTCACTTTGATACTTTGAAATTAATCAATACAGATTTTATGGCATTGTACAGGAAAAGCCTGATAAAAGTTGATTCCGTGTATTGCCGGGGTTCGGATTTTGATTTTGCTTTTAATAATAGCAAAAAAAGGAAGAAAATTTCTCCCAATACCTTCATCAATTCGGTATTGCAGAATTTGTTTGGGGATATTCAAATTAAATATATCGGTATAATCAATTCAAATATTTCCGTGCAATCGAAAAGAGAAGATAAAACAATTTCATTTGTTACCAAAGGAAATAACTTCACTTTGAAGGAGATTAAAGTTGCTGCACATGAAGAAGAACCGGTACAAGTAGGGAGCATCAATTTTGATGTTAAGAATTATGTTTCCTTTACGGATGACAGTTTATATAAAATTTCTTTTGATAGTGTAGCCCTGACAAACAGACAATTGAAATTGGTAAACTTCAGCCTTTTGCCCGGAGTAAAAAATAAGGATCATGCATTGAGAAAATTGGCCATTCCCGGCCTTACCTTAAAAGGGCTTTCTCTCGGTGACCTCATCTTTGATAAAAAGATTAAGATGGATGAAGCGCTTTTGCAAAACCCTTCTCTTATCATTGAAAGTAAAGGGAAAAATGAAAACAAGATTCGAAAGCCGCTCTTTGATGTTTTTGATGATATCGAAAAATATTTTGCCATTCAGCAATTATCCATTTCAAAGGGCCAGGTAAAATATTTTTTTTCTGATGCGGACAATCATACACTGGAATTTGAAAGCGTGGATGCAGCTGTTTTCCTGAAAGATCTTTTGAGAGCTACTCAAGTGAATAATGTGGAAGCTTCCATAGATCGTTTATCATTCTCAAATGCCATTTATAATAATGGTTTACAGAGAATACTCCTAGCCAATGGATTCCTGGATGGCAACCAAAAAAATTTTTATATACAAGGAATAGATTATAAAGACAAAAATGAACTGTTGCATTTAAAAGCAAATGGGCTGGTACTCGCCGATATTAGCATGAGTGATTACCTGGATGATGAAAGTATTCATCTGGAACAATTTTCCTGGGCCAATGGCCAAATATCCACCCAGCGCATGACGGAAAATAAAATCCCGGGAAAATCTAATTTGCCTGTTTCTATTCATATTAATAATATTTCACTACCGAATACGGCATTGCAATTAAATATGGCGGGCAGCTTGCAACTACAGACTTTTTTAAATCAATTTCATATTGAAAATTTTGTAAAACCATCAGACGAAGCCCTGCATTTTGACCAGGCTTATTTTAATGGTGGTTCATTTATGATTTTATCCCCAGGATTATCCATATTTACTGATTCCTTTAATGTCAATAATTTGAATACATCATTGATTGAAAATGTATCCATACGCTACCATACTGATCGAGACAGCCTGATCATCCTCATCCCGGAACTATCTGGCAATCCGGCCATCACGAATTTTACTAACATTAAACACTGGAATGGGTTTCATTTGAAAAAACCGGATATACAATGGTTTTCCAGGCAAAAAATCGGGGAGAATCCGGTTAAAAATAATACAGTTAGAATGCCGGTTTATTTTGAAGATCTCCGGGTTGATTCTGCACAAGGACATTTTACTTCAATAAAAGATGATACGACAGAAATAAGTTTACCGCAATTATCTTTTAGGTTGCATCATGCCACATTCAACGATAGTATTCTTTTAGGAGGTTTGAATGGCTCATTGCAGGGATTTCAATTTACGGCACCCAAAGGATCATCCGTTATATCGCCACCGGCGAATTTTACTTTTCAGGTAGATTCCCTGTATTTTTTGCCAGATAAAAAATTTAAAATCCAAACTGGTCCCTTACATTTCACATCACCTCAGGTATTGATTTCCGGGAGAAAAGATTTTTCTCTTCAACAGGCGCAATTGGATATCCCACAACTTTCACTTGATGAAAAAAATATAAATAACTGGGAGGATGTTTTTTTCAATCATACGAATTCTTCGCTGGGTTTAAGCACATTTCTAAATAATAAGCAAGGAAAATTTGACTTTCAGGGTATTCATTTCTTCACAGCAGACTCTACCTTATTACTCGATTCCTTTGCATTTATACCTCATGATTCAAGTAATACTTTTTTTTCAAAACAAAAATGGCAAAAGGATTACCTGGAATTTAAAACAGGTAAAATGATCTGGAATAAAATAGACGCTGCCCGCTTATTTGCTAAAGAATTTTCGATCAGTGCTCAATCTCTTACTATTCAGGATGCATGGATACATGCAGTTAAAGATCAAAAATTACCGGTCAATCTTCAAGTAACGAAACCCTTGCCCGTGGAGCTTTTAAGCAAAATTGAATTTCCATTGGATATCCGCACAATTCGTTTGCTGAATAGTCATATTCAGTATGAGGAAATACCTGGAATGGTACAACCGGGACTAATATTAAATATCAGTCCTTTAAATGCTGAAGTGAATCATGTTCAAAATAAATCTTTCAATATATATGATAGCCTGGATATATCCGGCCATGGCAGGATCAATGATATGGTGGATGCAAGTATCAGGATGAAGCAATCATACAATGACACATCGGGCGGTTTTCATATTGAAATGAGCATCTCACCTTTTGCGGCAAATACAATCAATCCTTTACAGCAGGCAATCACCAAAGTGCAAATCATCAAGGGCCAGGTGGACACCTTGCATATCAGCGCCAATGCCAATAATAATGCAGCTTTTGGAAATATACAGATTCATACCAAAGGACTGGCTATTCGAGCTTATCATGAAAATGCTGATGTAAAAACGCCTCTTTTAACAAAAGCAAAATATTTAATGGCTAATTTATTTATATTGAAAAAGGACAAGACCAGGACCGCTGATTTCTCAGTTAATAGAAAAAAAGAAAAATCGGTTTTCAATTTTTGGATTAAAATCATGTTGGCAGGACTTAAATCAGCAGCAGGCATCAAATCAAATTAAAATATGGAAGCGCATGGATGAAAAAATACATAAATCACCCCGTGTATTAATATTTGATAATTATGATTCGTTTACATACAACCTGGTACATCTTGTTGAAAAAATTTTACACACAAAAATTGATGTGGCACTTAATGATCAAATTACGCTCAAAGAAATAGACCAATATGATAAGATCATTCTTTCACCCGGACCAGGAATTCCTTCGGAAGCAGGTTTATTGTTACCATTAATCAAAAAATATTTTACCTCAAAATCCATACTGGGCGTGTGTTTGGGACATCAGGCCATTGCAGAAGCATTGGGTGGATCCTTAATTAATTTACAAGAAGTCTTTCATGGAATGGCAACCCCGGTACATATTCTTCATCGAACTCCCCGAAGTAAAGATATTTTTAAGGGTATTGAGGAAGTCTTTGATGCAGGCCGGTATCATAGTTGGGTGGTGGATGAAAAAACTTTGCCCAAAGATTTGATTATTACTGCTCGGGATGAAAACAAATGGATCATGGCATTTCGCCATAAGGTTTACCCTCTTCATGGTGTGCAATTTCACCCGGAAAGTATTCTGACACCAGATGGGGAACAAATTATCCGAAATTGGTTATCAATGAAATGAAGTTTGCATAGGATGCTGCATGGCATGATAGGTTTTCCTATGTTTGCATTCGGGAAGTTGTATTAGAAATTGTGATACATTTGAAATGGTTGATCAAAATGAAATGGGGATAGGTTCCCACTTTTTATTTGGAGAAAGGGGAATACAAAATACCCGGACTTATTAATTTATAAATTTTAAAACTCATTGTGTGAATATTAAAGTAGATGGCATAACACAGCTAAAACAATTGAAACAATTGGATGCATTGGATATTGATTTTGTAGGCTTTCATTTTTCGATCAACTCTGCTTTTTTTATGGGTAAAACGATCATGCCGGATGAATTGCAGGATGTGGATTTTGATATTAAAAAGACCGGAGTATTTGTCAACCAGGATTATGAAGAAATTATGAACCTGGCCACTGCGTATGAGTTGGATGTAATTCAGTTACATGGAGAGGAGCCGGTTGCTCTCTGTAAGAAGTTGTCGAAAGAATTTGAAGTCATTAAAACCTTCCATCTGGTAAATGATGCTAAGGATTTGGATGAAAGGATCAAACCTTATGATGAAGTATGCGACTATTATTTATTTAATCGTTATGTAGAAGGTAAAAATAATGAGGATGCCGGGAAGAAATTTGAATGGCTTTCCCTGAACGATTATAGGATTGAAAAACCATTTTTCCTGGCTGGCTATATTTCACTGGAAGAAGCGCCCCAATTGAAAAAATTTGATCACCCGGATTTTTATGGGATTGATATCAATCATGAATTTGAATTATCACCGGGTGAAAAGGATCTTGTGAAAATTCTTATGTTCAAAAAAATGTTGAATTGATTTTTGAATGATGTTTTTCCCGGAATTTTCCTTCCATCAAAAATTCAGGAGTGAATCATCTTAATGGGGATCTAAAATATTTATTGAATTGAAAAAAAATAGTAGCATGACATATCTGGTTAAAAGCATTTTGTTTTTATGGATCATTGCATTGCCGGGTATGGGTTATGCGCAAAAAGATTCTTTACCGGGTCATTTTTCTATTTCTGCTCAAATGAGTGGTCTTAAAAATGGTGATTCCGCTTTATTAATAGATGCAAATACCAAAGAAGTTCTGGCTCGTACCGTGATACAAAATGATCAGTTTCAATTGACCGGGAAAGTGGATGAGCCGGTATTAACGGAGCTGAAAATAGGTTCTTTGCCCGACCGGAATCTTTATATAGAAAACAGCCCTATTCAATTGACCGGCGATGCATCTGATCCTTCAAAGATGATGGTTACAGGTTCAAAATCGCAATTGGATTTTGAGGATTTTCAAAAAATTTTTAATCCCCTTGTGAGCAAATTAAATGTTCGGGTAAAAACATTAAACCAATTAATGGAGGGCGCCACTTCTGATGCACTGTCTTTAGCCAATCAGAATTACCAGGATGCTAAAGGGGAAGTAGAAAATGCAATTGATCAATTTGTTTTAGATAAACCCGCATCTTATGTTACTCCCTGGGTTTTGTTTGTAACAATTAAAGTGGATGATAACCCCATCATCATGCGTCAACGGTTCAATAAATTGGCGCCGCAAATTCAAACATCCCTCATTGGTAAAGACCTCGATTCTTATATACAATACTATGAAGTAGGGTATATTGGAACATCGGCTCCCGATTTTACACAAAATGATATCAATGGCCAGCCTGTTTCACTGTCATCATTTCTTGGGAAATATGTTTTAATAGATTTTTGGGCTAGTTGGTGTGGCCCATGCCGCCGGGAAAACCCGAATGTGGTAAAAGCTTACAACGAATTTAAAAATAAAAATTTTACTATTTTCAGTGTATCCCTGGATCGCAATAAGCAGAGTTGGATAAATGCCATTGAAAATGACCATCTCACCTGGACACATGTCAGTGATCTGAATTATTGGGATAATGCGGTAGCACGGCAATATCATATTACCAGTATTCCACAGAATTTTTTAATTGACCCCAAAGGGATCATCATTGCGAAGAACCTCAGTGGGGAACAATTAAGTATTGAACTGGAGAAAATATTGAAGTAAACCTTTATTGCCATTCATCCCATATTTTTATTTTTATTGATTGGATTTCCTTTATTTTTAGAAAATCATTTTCTGAAATTTTTAATTCAAAAACCAAAACATATGTTTAAAAAAATCCCTTGCTTTTTTGCGGGAGCGCTATTGTTTGCGTTTACTTCATTTGCACAAATAGATGCAGGCCTTTTCCGTTACCCGGATGTATCATCATCCAAAATTATTTTTGTATATGCTAATGATATTTGGGTCATGCCTAAAGAAGGCGGTATGGCAGTAAAATTAAGTTCTCCTCCGGGAATGGAGGTTATGCCCAAATTTTCTCCCGATGGAAATACCGTAGCGTTCACTGCCAGGTATGACGGAAACTTTGATGTTTATACTTTACCAGTTAACGGTGGTATTCCTCAAAGGCTCACAGCACATGGTTATCCAGACAGGGTAGTGGATTGGACTAACGATGGCAAAAATATTTATTTTGCTTCCGGACGCGAGAGCGGCAAAGCCAGGTTTAACCAATTTTACACCGTGCCTGTTAAAGGCGGAGTAGTCAATAAATTGCCTTTGGCTTATGCAGAATATGGCAGCTATTCTCCTGATGGAAAACAAATGGCTGTGGTGATTATGTCTGTCGCCGGCAGAAATTGGAAAAGGTATCGGGGAGGAACCAATGGGGATATTCGTATCTATGATTTTGCTACGCAAACACAGGAAAATATCAGCGCCCAAAGTGATGCCGATGATGAATATCCGATGTGGCATAATCAGTCCATTTATTTTCTTAGTGATCGGGGCCCTGAAATGCGGATGAATATATGGAGATATGATTTAGGCAGCAAGACTTTTGAACAAATTACAAAATTTACTGATTTTGATATTGCGCAACCTTCACAAGGTCCTGATGATATCGTTTTTAATGCAGGTGGCAAATTATACCTCCTGCCATTTGCTACCAACCAGCCAAAAGAAATTAAAGTGTCACTTATTTCTGATGAAACTTTGGTCAAGCCCAAAACAGTTGTTGTAAATAATTATATACAACATGCAAGCATCAGCCCTGATGGAAATCGGGTAATTATGGAAGCTCGTGGTGATCTCTTTTCATTGCCTGCCGAAAATGGTTATGTGAAAGACCTCACGATGACTTCAGGTGTTGCCGAAAGATATCCTTCCTGGTCTCCCGATGGAAAAAGTGTTGCCTATTGGAGTGACCAGAGTGGTGAATATGAATTGTGGGTAATGAACCCGGCAAAAGAAAATAGTGCAAAAAAAATATCGAATTATGGTGCAGGTTACCGATATGGAATTGTTTGGTCTCCGGATAATAAAAAAATTGCTTTCATTGATAAAGCAGCAAAAATAAAAGTGTACGACTTTACTACAAATAGCACTGCAGATGTGGATCAGGGCTTATATTTTTCACATGGAAATATGGAGGGCTTTACCATTAGCTGGTCCCGGGATAGCCGTTGGCTTGCTTATAGCCGGGATCTGGAAAACCTGCATAATGCGGCATTTATTTATGATACCAGAAATAAGAAAACGACACAGGTAACCAGTGGTTTTTATAATTGTTTCAATCCGGTATTTGATCCGTCAGGGAAATATTTATACGTGATCACATCTCAAACTTTTAATCCATTATATAGTGATGTAGATAATACATTCATTTATGCCAATAGTAGTAATATAGCAGCCATCACATTACAGAAAGATGGCGTTTCTTTATTATTACCTAAAAATGATAGCGTGGCGGTAAGCCCGGATACGGATGCAACAAAAGATGCGGAGAAAAGTACCGATAAAAGTGATAAGGTGAAAGGAAAAGATTCGGAAAAACCGGATGCGGATGCCGTGGTTATTGATTTTGAAGGAATGGAATCCCGCATAGAGTTACTACCTGTTGAGGCAGGAAATTTTGGGTCACTCAATGCGCTAAAAGGGAAAATTTTGTATATGCGTTATCCAAATACCGGCGTTACGGATGGACAAAACAGTCTTCAGTATTATGATATTGAAGATCGTTCCGAGAAAACCATGATAACAGGTATTGATAATTATATTCTTAGCGCCAACGGAGAGAAGATGTTAGTTGAAAAATCGGGCGCTTATGCTGTTTTAGCTCCACGGGAAAGTGTAAAATTTGAGAAACCTTTGCGTATCAATGAAATGCAAATGACCGTTGACCCAAAACAAGAGTGGAACCAGGTATTTACAGATGCCTGGCGCATAGAACGGGATTATTTTTATGATGCAAATATGCATGGTACCAACTGGCCGGAATTGAAGACGCGCTATTCAAAAATGATACAAGGTGCAATGACCAGAGAAGATGTAGATTTTGTGATTGGTGAAATGATCGGTGAACTGAATTCTTCTCATACGTATCATGGAGGCGGAGATTTTGAGAAAGTAAAATTGATGAATACCGGATATCTTGGCATTAATTGGGAAGCTGATGGGAAATATTATAAGGTGAAGAAAATTATTCACGGTGCAAGTTGGGATGCAGAAGTGCATTCACCTTTGGATGAAGCCGGCAAAGACATTCAAGAAGGCAATTATATCCTTGCCGTAAATGGTATCCCCATCACTACGGATCATGAACCCTGGCTTGCATTCCAGGGCTTAGCAAATAAAACAGTTGAACTTACGGTAAATACTAAACCATCGTTGGATGGCGCTAAAACTGTGATTGTTCAAACCATGGATGATGAATACAGATTACGCAACCTGGAATGGATTGAAGGGATGAGAAAACATGTGGATGAAATGACTCATGGAGATGTAGGTTATATCTTTGTGCCCAGCACGGGAATTGACGGCCAGAATGAATTGATGCGTCAATTTAATGCTCAATGGAATAAGAAAGCGCTTATCATTGATGAGCGTTTTAATGATGGCGGTCAAATTCCGGATCGTTTTATAGAAATGCTCAATAGAACCCCTTTATCTTTCATTGCTACACGCGATGGTAAACCATGGCAATTTCCACCTGTTGCTAATTTCGGCCCAAAAGTAATGCTGATCAATGGATGGAGTGGAAGTGGGGGTGATGCTTTTCCACTTTATTTTAAAGAAAAAAATCTGGGCCCATTAATTGGAACTCGTACCTGGGGAGGTCTTATAGGCATTAGTGGATATCCTTTATTAATTGACGGAGGTTCTATCACTGCCCCCTCATTCAGGATTTATAACCCCGATGGCAAATGGTTTGCAGAAGGCCATGGTGTGGATCCAGATATAGAAATACCTGAAGACTTGGGTGCAATGGCCAATGGCAAAGATCCTCAACTGGATGGCGCCATTCGGGAAGTCCAAAAACTGCTTAAAGAAAAAGGTTATGTTGCGCCCCCTGTGCCACCGGTAGAAAAGAGAAATTTATAACCTCATTTCATAGTATGAAAAAAGCTGCTCAAATTGGGCAGCTTTTTTTTAGTTGAAAAAAAATATTTATCCTGATGACGGGTTTTTATTGTCATTAATAATATTTATCAACGAATATTCTTTAAAAAAACCTGTTTATACTTTTTTGTACAGATAAGAGTTGTAACTTTGCCACCATGAAAACAGATGTTTTGCCTCCAATAATTCAAGAAGAATCGGATGATCGTGCGGTAATCGAAAAGACAGTCCAATCAGAATATAAATACGGCTTTGTTACTCAAATTGAAACCGACGAAGCGCCGATGGGGCTCAGTGAAGAAATTGTACGATTTATCTCAGACAAAAAAAATGAACCCGCCTGGATGCTTGAATGGCGCCTCAAAGCATATCATCAATGGCTAAAAATGGAAATGCCTCAATGGGCCAATATCCATTATCCTAAAATCAATTTCCAGGATATCATCTATTATTCAGCGCCTAAGCAAAAAGTAAAGCCGAAAAGCCTGGATGAAGTAGATCCCGAACTGCGAAATACTTTTGAAAAATTAGGAATATCCCTTGCAGAACAGAAACGTCTCAGCGGGGTTGCTGTGGATGCAGTCATTGATAGTGTTTCCATCGGTACATCATTCCGCGAGCAACTTGCAGAACTGGGAATTATTTTTTGTTCCATGAGTGAAGCCATTAAAGAGCATCCGGAACTTGTACAGAAATATTTAAGCAGTGTAGTGCCGGTGACCGATAATTTTTTTGCAGCCTTAAACGCGGCAGTTTTTAGTGATGGCTCATTTTGTTATATTCCAAAAGGCGTCCATTGCCCTATGGAATTGTCCACTTATTTCCGTATCAATGCAGAAAATACAGGGCAATTTGAACGTACGTTGATTGTAGCAGAAGAAGGCAGTTATGTGAGTTATTTGGAGGGCTGCACAGCGCCCATGAGAGATGAAAATCAATTGCATGCCGCAGTAGTTGAGCTGATCGCTATGGATCATTCGGAAATAAAATATTCAACCGTACAAAATTGGTATCCGGGAGATAAGGATGGAAATGGCGGTATTTATAATTTCGTTACAAAGCGCGGTATTTGTAAAGGTCATCATGCCAAGATTTCCTGGACGCAGGTGGAAACGGGCTCTGCAATTACCTGGAAATATCCCAGTGTTATTTTAAAAGGCGATTATTCAATTGGAGAGTTTTATTCCGTTGCGGTGACCAATCATCATCAACAGGCTGATACCGGCACAAAAATGATGCATTTGGGAAAAAATACAAAAAGCCGGATTGTATCAAAAGGTATATCTGCAGGCCTGAGTAATAATAGCTACCGGGGACTGGTAAGCGTGAGTAAACATGCAGACCATGCGCGCAATTATTCACAATGTGATTCATTATTACTTGGTGATCGCTGTGGGGCTCATACATTTCCTTATATAGAAGTCAAGAATAAATCGGCTTTAGTAGAGCATGAAGCCACTACTTCTAAAATCGGGGAAGATCAAATATTTTATTGCAACCAGCGTGGTATCAGTACAGAAACAGCTGTAGCGCTTATCGTCAACGGGTTTGCAAGGGAAGTCATGAATAACCTACCGATGGAATTTGCTGTAGAAGCACAAAAATTATTAGCAATCAGCCTGGAAGGAAGTGTGGGGTAAGCCGTATAAATATCAATGCGAACAAAATACATGAATCAGTTTTACCAATTTTATCAGAACAGGCCAAAAATGATTCATGTATTTTCAAAACAGAAAATAAATTCATACAAATAAAAAATAATAGAACAAATGTTATCAATTAAAAATTTGCATGCGGGAATAGAAGGGAATGAAATTCTTAAAGGAATCAACCTCGACGTTAAAGCAGGAGAAATACATGCCATCATGGGCCCTAATGGTTCAGGTAAAAGCACTTTAGCTTCCGTACTTGCGGGCAGACCTGAATATGAAGTGACGGAAGGCTCTGTTACTTTCCTGGGAAAAGATTTGCTGGAGCTGTCACCCGAGAAAAGAGCCGGTGAGGGTTTGTTTTTGGGCTTTCAATATCCGGTTGAAATAGCCGGGTTAAGCACGATTAATTTTATTAAGACGGCTGTAAATGAAGTGCGTAAATACCGTGGAGAAGAACCGCTGGATTCTGTATCATTCTTAAAAATGATGAAAGAGAAAATGGCCTTGATGAATATGGATAAAGCTTTGCTGAATCGCGCATTGAATGAAGGTTTTTCCGGAGGCGAAAAAAAGCGGAATGAAGTTTTTCAAATGGCTATGTTGGAACCCAAATTATCTATCCTGGATGAAACGGATTCCGGCTTGGATATTGACGCCATCCGTATTGTTGCCAATGGTGTCAATAAAATTAAGAAAGAGGATCATGCTGTTTTAGTAGTAACGCATTACCAACGTTTATTGGATTTTATTGTACCTGATTTTGTACATGTTTTATATAAAGGGAGAATTGTAAAATCCGGTGGAAAGGAATTAGCGCTGGAACTGGAAGAACGCGGGTATGATTTTATTAAAAATGAATATGAAGTAGAAGCCACCGCCTAATACGGTCGGGTTCTAAAATTTTTTTATATGAGTACGATAGAACAGTTAAATGAAAAGATGGAAAGCTTGCAGCAAATGGAAGATGGCAGTAGCCTGAAAACATTGCGGCATGAGGCATTTAGTGAATTTAGAAAAAATGGCGTTCCTACTACCCGCCATGAAGAATGGAAATATACACGTCTCGGCGGCATAATGAATAAAGATTATAACTTCTCATTAGACAGGCATTCCATATCAAAAGAAGATTTTGATGCATACCGTTTACCGGGGTATGAAGAAGCCAATGAACTGGTCTTTATCAATGGTTTTTATTCCGGAGAAATGTCCAAAATCATTTCTGAAGAATTAGTGGTGATGCCCCTCGAAAGGGCTGCTGCAGGTGAATATGAAAATATCATCACCACTTATTTGGGTCATAGCAGAAACTATTTGGTGGATGGAATCAATGCGATGAATACTGCCCTGATGCATGATGGAGTCTTTGTTTTTTGCAAGAAAAATGCAGACACCAAACATCCTGTTTATATTTATAATATTCAGGATGCACGTTCCTCGAATGTTTTTTCCCAACCACGAAGCCTGATTTATGTTTCTCAAAATGCAAAGATGCAAATTGTCGAAACCTATATTACGATCGGACAATCCGAAAGCTTTACCAACCAGGTGATGGAGGTTGTAACCATGCAGGATGCACGTATAGAATATTATAAAATCCAAAAGGATCATGTACAAACGAATGCAGTGAGTACAACGCATATTATTCAGCAGGAGCGCGGCTTTGCACATGCAGTTACGATTTCTATGGATGGAGGCATTGTAAGGAATAATCTGAACTTTATTATGTGTGCCGATCATGGGGAATCACACATGTACGGGCTTTATTTTTTACAATGCAATACACATGCGGATAATCACACTATTGTGGATAATATACGTCCTAATTGCCTGAGCAATCAATTATATAAAGGAATTCTTAGCGGTCATTCAACGGGGGTATTCAATGGGAAGATATTTGTACGGCAGGCAGCTCAAAAGACAAATGCCTATCAATCGAATAAGAATATTTTAATGTCTGATACTGCTACCGTGAATGCGAAGCCACAACTGGAAATCTTTGCAGATGATGTCAAATGCTCTCATGGATGTACCGTAGGTCATTTAGATGATGAAGGTCTCTTTTACCTGCAATCCAGGGGAATTCCGGAAACCAAAGCCAGAGCCTTATTGATACATGCGTTTGCTATGGATATATTGGAACAAATTTATCTTGATCCAATACGCAAATATATTGATCAGGAGATTTCTGAGCGTCTTGAAAACGAATGAATATGAATGTTACATCCGGCATAGAAAGTGGGTTTGATATCAAAGATATCCGTCAACATTTCCCGATTTTACAAAGACAAGTTAAGGGGAAACCACTTATTTATTTTGATAATGCCGCCACTTCACAAAAGCCACAAATAGTTCTTGATGCGCTTTCAAATTATTATGGGCATTATAATGCAAATATTCATCGGGGAATTCACACATTAGCGGAGGAAGCTACAGCAGCTTTTGAAGAAACACGCGATGCCATCCGGGATTTTATCCATGCAGGACATCGTGAAGAAATTATTTTCACCAAAGGGACAACGGAAAGCATTAACCTGGTTGCTTATACATGGGGCCGCGCAAACATTCAGGATGGGGATGAAATCCTAATTTCTAATATGGAGCATCATTCCAATATTGTGCCCTGGCAGATATTATGTAAAGAGAAAAATGCTCTTCTCAAAATTATCCCGGTAAATGATGAGGGTGAATTGGATATGGAGGCGTACAAAAAATTAATCAGTCATAAAACAAAATTAGTATCCGTAGTACATGTATCCAATGCACTCGGTACCATTAACCCGGTAAAAGATATTATCCGGCTTGCACATCAGGCCGGTGCAGTCGTATTGATAGATGGCGCACAATCTGCAGTACACCTGGATATTGATGTGGCAGAAATGGATTGTGATTTCTTTGCTTTTTCTATGCATAAATTATTTGGCCCTACTGGTGTTGGAATTTTATATGGTAAAAAAGATATCCTGGAAAATATGCCTCCTTTTATGGGAGGAGGTGAGATGATTAAAGAAGTGCATTTTGATAAGACCACTTATGCGTCTTTGCCTTATAAATTTGAAGCTGGTACACCCAATATTGCTGATGTTAATGCCTGCAAAGCAGCATTGGTTTTCATAGATAAAATAGGTAAAGAAAATCTACGTCAGCATGAAAATGAATTGTTGGCCTATGCAACCCGGGAATTAAAAAAGATAGATGGTCTGCATATTATTGGAAATGCAAAACATAAAGTAAGCGTGATTTCTTTTATCGTGGATAAAATACACCCTCAGGATTTGGGGATCTTATTAGATAATTCAGGCATAGCTGTTCGAACCGGGCATCATTGTACTCAACCTTTGATGCAGCGCTTTGGGATTCCCGGAACGGTACGTGCTTCTTTCTCAGTGTATAATACAACAGAAGAAATTGACACATTTGTATTGGCTTTGAAGAAAGCCATAAAAATGCTTGCATAAAAATGAATGAAGTAAAGTCTATAGCAGAAAGTGAAAAGGAGATCATTGAAGATTTTTCCCTTTTTGATTCCTGGGATGAGAAGTATGAATACATTATTGAATTAGGGAAAAAATTGCCTCTTTTAAACCCGGTTTATCGCACGGATGATCATATTGTGAAAGGATGCCAGTCAACAGTTTGGCTGGGATCTTCCTTCCGGGATGGGAAAGTATTTTATGAAGCAGACAGTGATGCCATTATAGTGAAAGGGTTGATTAGCCTGCTCATCCGTATTTTGAGCGGACATCGGCCGGATGAAATCATTCAAGCGCAGTTAGAGTGTATTAAAGTGATTGGTATGGCATCTCATTTAGCTCAAACACGTGCCAACGGACTTCTTGCAATGGTAAAACAAATGAAGAATGATGCCCTGGCTTACCAATTGCAAAATCAATTGAATCAGGCAGAATAATTTTTTTATATCAAAATATACATCATGGAAACAGAAGCGCTGAAAGAGAAAGTATATGAAGTATTGCAAACCATTTATGACCCGGAAATACCGGTAAATATTTATGAATTGGGCTTGATTTATCAGGTAGATATTCTGCCTATGAATAATGTGCAGGTCCTAATGACCCTGACAGCACCCAGTTGCCCAGCGGCTCAATCACTTCCGGTTGAAGTTGATGAAAAAATTAAACAAATTGAAGGGGTGAATGATGTACATGTTTCCGTAACCTGGAACCCACCGTGGGATAAAAGTATGATGTCTGAAGCGGCTCAACTTGAATTGGGCTTTTTATAAAAATGATCAACCTGTAAAAAAACAGATATGAAAATAACCGCACAGGAAGAGTATGGATTGCGCATCCTTATCCGTATTGCTGCATGTAAGTCAGCAGAAGGGATGAGCATCCCACAACTGAGTGAGGCAGAAGGTTTAAGCAGTCACTATGTGGCTAAACTTACACGTACCTTACGTTTGGCCGGTTTTATTAATAGTACACCGGGAAATAAAGGCGGTTATATTTTAGCCAGAAAGGCAGAAGATATTAATATTAACCAGGTTTTGAAATCATTGGGAGGCGCTTTATTTGATAATGATTTTTGCTCAGGCCACTCAGGGGCTTTGAGGCTTTGTACAAATTCTGTAGATTGTTCTGCACGTTCTCTTTGGCAATTAATTCAATTTACGGTTGACAAATTACTGAACAAAGTAACTTTAGCCGACCTGGTTAAGAAAGAAAACCAGTCTGTAAATGTGCTTCAGGAATTATTATTGCAAGTTTGATTTGCAATAGGAATTTTAAAAAAAGAATCATTTCATCTTAACAATTAAATCACAGGAATTTGCGGATAATAATTAAAAATTATAGGTACTTATTTTTATCCATTTTGATAAGTTTTGCTTTTGCTGTTCCAGGTAAATCACAAGTAAGTGATACGTCATTTCAATTCATACACTTATTTGAGAAAGACAGCGCTTTACAAGGAGGTTGTTTTCGCATACCATCCATTGTAACGGCTCCTAATGGAGATTTGATTGTAGCCGTAGATGAAAGATATAATAGTTGCGGTGATTTGAAATGGAATAAAAATATCAATATTGTTATCCGGCGTAGTACAGATAATGGTAAAACCTGGTTGCCCTTACAAACGATTGTCGATTTGCCAATTGGTCAATCTGCATCAGACCCATCCATGATTGTGGATCAGGTTACGCATGAAATATTTTTATTTTTCAATTGCATGAACCTGGAGACGGAAAAGGATATTTATTATTTGCGCTATACAAGTAGTAAGGATAATGGCAAAACCTGGAGCGATCCGGTTGATATCACTTCCCAAATAGAAACGACCGGATGGCATAAAGATTTTAAATTTATTACATCCGGTAAAGGTGTTCAATCTGCTTCCGGTGAATTGCTCCATACTATTGTCAACCTTCAAAAAGGCCTTTTTGTTTTTGGAAGTAAGGATCATGGTAAAAAATGGTTTTTAATAAACCAGGCCATCAAACCTGCCGATGAATCACAAATAACCGTATTAAGGAATGGGGTATGGATGATTAACAGCCGTGTTAATGATGCCGGCTTGCGTTATATTCACACATCTCAGAATGAAGGAAAATCCTGGGACTCTTATCCGGATTCATCCCTGGCAGACCCGGGATGTAATGCAGGGCTACTCAATTATACATTTCAAAAAAATGGTGCTTCAATTCATTTATTGCTCCTTTCTAATGCGCATTCAGCAACTGAACGCGAGAATATGACGATCAGTGTAAGCCTGGATGATGGGAAGACCTGGCCCATACAAAAGACTATTTTTAAAGGCAATGCAGCTTACTCATCTATTACGCAACTGTCCAATGGTGATATCGGGTTAGTTTTTGAAAAAGATGATTATGATAAAATCGTTTTTGTTTCTATTCCATTTGATTGGTTAGTCAGGGAATAAACTTTGTTTCATTTTGTTTTACAATATTCTTTGAAATACAATGGTGATTTTAATTTTTAACTACGGCCTCTGAGATGATTTTCAAAGCAACCTGAATGGGATGCGTCATATTATTTACCTTGTGAGAATAAAACCATATTTCTTCATCTAAAATTTTCTTATGCAATTAAGCATACAAATCTTAGTGGGCCTTCTTACATTTATTTGTATAGCAGGAGGCATGAATTTACTCCTTAAAGGCGTTGCCTCATTTTTACCTAAAGGTGCAAAATCTCCACCTGTTTTGGATAATCTTTTCCGGTTCTTAAGTGGTATTTATTTTGGTTTGGGTTTTATGATGGCCTGGGTTTGTTTTCATTTAGAGACGGTCGGAAACCTGGTTTATTTTATAGGCTTTGTTGTCCTGTGTTCGGGTTTAGGGAGATTGTATTCAAGAATGAAATTGGGATCAGCAGGAAACTATTTATTTTTTATCATGATTTTTGAAATTGTTTTAGGAATATTGATCATGGTATTGCAATTTTTAAAATAATAGATTCCCATTAATGATTTGAAGGCTATGCAGTATTTGTAAAACAATATACAGGTAAAATATTGTCCATTCAAAAAGCTGCATTAGTTTTATTCATCAAGCCCTGGTGATCATGAATACTAATTATCTGAAAATTTTTCGTTTTCTTTTTACAGGCGCTTTTATTTTTTTTATTCAAAATGCACATGCACAGGTATATCAATCCCTGGCATTGCAAAATATCAATGAAGAAAATGGCTTAAGCGATAATGCGGTGCAATGCATTTTTCAGGATAATCGTCATTTCACCTGGATCGGCACTGCATCCGGATTAAACAGGGTGAATGGATCAGGTATTACAGTCTATAAGAATAATCCATCTTATCAAAAAACCATTTCCAGTAATTTTGTGAATACCATCGCACAAAAGAATGACAGCATCTTACTGATTGGCACTAAAGCCGGCCTTGATCTAATGGATGTGCATACGAATCAATTTCAGAAACTTTTCTATCAGCATAAGGATTTTTCGGAACCCATTAATTGTCTTTCCACCACATTACAAAATATAGCATTTATAGGAACCCCATCCGGCTTGTTTGAAATCAATGAACAAAATGTTATTGAAAAAATATTACTTGATGATACTCCTTCTTTATTTGGCAACAGCAATAACATCACCGACATGTTTCTGTCCAATGACAGTATTTTGTGGATCACTACTTTTAATGGACTTTGGAGATATGATATAACTCAAAGGAAAGCCATTCTTATGCTCAGTCAAAAAATGTATCCTCAGTTACCCACACTTTTTACGAGCATTTGCCAGGATGATTCAAGGAATTTTTGGATAGGTACATGGGGTCGTGGTTTGATCCAATTCAATACAATATCTGGTGCTATTCATCTTTATCCTTATGGCTATAATATTTCCAGCCTGGTACCTATAAAAACTTCGAAAAACAATTCTTTACTTGGTATGAATGGTGATGGTATTTGTTTTGATTTAGAAAAGCAAAAATTTGTTTCATTACCTGTAGTTCAATATTTACCTTCAAAAATTCAAATAAAACAAACTTATGTTACGGAAGATAAATGGATTTGGTTAGCTACAGATCATGGTGTTTATTTTTATGATCCGGGAAAAGCATCCTTTACCATACATCCTTTCTCACAGTCTATCACTAATCAGGATGTATCATTATTAGAATGGAAGGGTAATATTCTGGTGGGTGGCAGTGATTCGGACTTTCTGAAAGAATATTCGCCAGGATTGGCTGAATTGAATAATTATGGGAAACGACCTTTTGCAAATGGACTTACATGCCTTTCACTGGCATTCGTAAAAGGATCGGAAATAACCGCGGGCACGAATTATGGGCTCATTACCATGGACTTATCTACAAAAGAAACGGAGTGGAATCGAATGCTATTCCTGGTAAAAAATTCTCCATCAAATAATTTTATTGCCAAAGTCCTACATACAAGCGACGACAAATGGTGGATTTTTCCCTGGAGAAATGGGGTCTGGATAAAAAATCCGGGAGAAGACCAGTATAAAGAATTTTTTAAAAACTTCAATATTGAAACGAATCCGTCGAAAACATTGGTGGTCAATGAAGCATTGGAAGATCATCAACAAAATATTTGGATTGCGGATTTAGTGCAGGGAATTATTTTCTACGATCATCAAAGCGGAAAATTTTCAAAACCATTTCAAAAAGAATTGGGTGATGGTGTAGTCATTTCTCAAATTATCCAGGATAAGGATTCCTGTTATTCATTTGCCGCCAATAAGTTCTTTGCCTGGAATATCAATGGGAAAGGTTTTCGCAGTGTTGCACTTCCATTGGGCATGGATAAAGACATCACTTCCATTGCCTTGGATCGGGAGCGTCATCTCTGGCTGTCCACAAATGGGGGCTTACTCGAATATGATTTTTTAAAAAATGAATTCATTCAATTCACGATATCAGACGGCTTGCCACAAAATAATTTGCAGGGAAAATTATATTGTATGCAAAATGGTGAAATGATATTTGCCAGTGCCGATTTTCTTGCCGCTTTTAATCCAAGTGATTTGATTGCCCCGATGCATGAGACGCCTCAACTTTTACTGGATAAAATTTATGTGAATGACCAGCCGATTTCTTTATCGGGTAGTCATCATTTCACCCATACCATGAATCATTTTGTCTTTCAATGGACACTGACTGATTATCACAATCCTTTGCGTAATCGGTATTATTATAAACTCTTAGGGATTGATAGTGAATGGAGATATGCCGGGAATAAAGGTGAAGTGGAATTTGTAAATCTGTCTCCGGGAAATTATACCCTTCAGATGAAAGCGGAGAATGTCAATGGTATCTCTTCTGGAAATATAATAGTTTACCAATTTGAAATAGCAAGTCCATTTTGGTTTACCTGGTGGTTCATTGCATTGATGATATTGGGAATAGCGGCTATTTTTTATTTGCTTTATCTATACAGGATGAAGCATTTAAAACGTATGGATCAACTGAGGAATAAAATCTCCCTGGATTTACATGATGATATTGGATCAACTTTGAGTTCAATTTCTATACTCAGTGAGATGGCTTTACAGGAAGAAGAAAATAAAGACATGTTGAATGAAATCAAAGAAAACTCCCTGGAATTAATGGAACGAATGGATGATATTGTCTGGAGTATTAATCCTATGAATGATTCAATGGAGATGTTATTGTTGCGGGTAAAGACATTTTCATCCAGGCTTTTTGAATTAAAGAATATTCAATATGAGTTCAAAATAAGTACGCATATCGGCCAGTTGCATATAGATATGGAAAAGCGTAGGCAAATTTATCTTCTCCTCAAAGAAGCGTTGAATAATATTGCGAAATACAGCCAATGTACCAAAGCCCTTGTAGAAGTTAAATATGAAATGCATGATTTGCTTTTTTACATCCAGGATAACGGTATTGGGTTTGATGAAAAAAATACCGTCACCGGGAATGGCATTCATAGTATGAAAATGAGGGCTAAGTGGTTAAATGCTCAATTGAGTATCCAGTCTGCAATAAATGAGGGTACTCAAATTTTTCTGTCCATGAAAATCAAATAAATATCCGATAAAGGAAATGGAAAACTTCTGCCATATTTGTAATTATGATTAAAGTAGGTATCGTAGAAGACAATAATACTTTACGCCATTCACTGACAAATCTGATCAGTCATTCAGGAGATATGACTTGTGTTTTATCATTATCCAATCTGCTCAATGTTGTAAGTGAACTAAAAAAGAACCCCGCAGATATTTTATTAATGGATATAGGTCTTCCTAACATTACCGGAATTGAAGGGGTAATGATCGTAAAGGAAAATTTTGAAAATATTGAATTACTCATGTTTACTGTTTTCGATGATGATGTCAAAATCTTTGAAGCCATCAAAGCCGGTGCATCCGGCTATATATTAAAGAAAACACCACCTTCAGAAATATTAGAAGCTATACGAATTCTTCATCAGGGAGGTGCACCGATGAGTCCGGGCATAGCAAGAAAAGTGATAAAGTCATTTCATGATAGCAGGCCGGGTGTAAAAGATTCATTTAACCTCACCACGCGTGAACATGAAATTTTGAGCTCATTGGTTGATGGCCTGAGTTATAAGAAAATTATGGAAAAATATTTCATTAGTATCAGTACTGTAAGAACGCATATTAGGCACATTTATGAAAAACTTCATGTAAATACCAAAGCTCAGGCAGTAGCTAAAATGCTTAAACGATAAGCTTTTCATGAAAACAAATACCTGTTAAACCGAATTTTTATTTCATTCATAAGGTTAAGCAAATGGTTTCTCTCCATAAACTAAAAGGATACTTCCTTTCATAACTTTTTTATCTCCCGGATATTTTGAATTGACCAGATTGATGACTTCTTGTTTAATCAGCTTATACATTTGATCATCAGTTTCCCTAAGCGCTGCCGTTACAGGGGCTGCAATTTCTGTCATCATTTCCCAATAAGTTTCAGCTGATTTATATTCAAGTGATGTATCCACCTCTTTCACTGAAGCATGTTGCAATCCTGCTTTTTGTAAAATCTGAGTCATTAATTCCGGTTGACAGCAACGGAATATGCCTGGTGCTCCCGGTTTAGGATCGGGCATTTGTAATCTTGTTTTTATGACGTCTCCCAAATCAGTAACCCATTGATTTTTATCTGGAGTACTCCACACTGATGTTGCCAGTTTGCCTCCGGGTTTTAATACACGCATCATTTCATTCGCAGCGATTTGCATATCCGGGAAAAACATAAAACCCATTCTACAACTGATGCTGTCAAAACGATTATCTGCAAATGGAAGTGCACATACATCACAGTTTTTAAATGTCAATCGGGTATTGTTTTTTAGTAATGCATATTCACGGGCAATGTTCAACATTTCTTCTGATAAATCTGTCATCACCACCCTGCCATGAGGAATGAAAGATGAAATGCTAAATCCCGGTTCACCTGTTCCGGATGCTATGTCTAAAATAATTTGTTCACCCACCGGATTTAATAAATGAATAATACCATCAGTGGCCGGTTGCATGTGTTGATTTAATTGGGTCCTCCATTTTCGCCAACCTGAGGAGAAGGCATTCCAGGATGCTTTTTGTTTATTCCGGATTTCATTCAATGGATTATCTTTCATGTAAATCGTTTTTTATTCTTTCAAAATATTCAAATAAATACAAGTTTAGTAAAAATAATTTCAAGACATAGAATACATCTTCCACTGGTATTTTCAGAATTCAGATCCTAAGATTTTAAGCATTGCTTAATTACACAACCGCCCCTTCAAAGTTGCTCCCTGTTAGCGCCTCGTTGACAATGAAAAGGGAAAACCATTATAATCAAAAAAAGAATTTCCTTTTTGATGATCACCATTGTGCCAAGATCAAAGAATACCAAGCATCATGTATTTATACATTTATTGAAAAATGCATCCATATCTGCAAAGGATGCAATAAAAAATATATTGATAAGAAAATATTTTATTTGTGTTTTAAGTTGAGGCATTTAGTTTGAAGCAGTTGTATCCATTGGCTTTGGTAAAGGCAGTATCATTTCTACCTTGGCTTTTATTTATTAATATGATGCATCAATTTCGGTAAGCATGCTTTTAACCAATAGGAAAATTTTTCCGGTTGCAATGAAATCTCTTCTTTCAATTGATCCAGTTTGATATATCTCCAGGCTGCTACTTCATTGCGATTGGGAATGGGTGTTTCCCGGGAAACACCCATATAGACATGGTCTATTTCATTTTCTATTAAACCATTTTCAAAATGAGTGAGATAATGAAATGAAAAAATAAACTCCGTTCTACAGGTAATTGCTAACTCTTCCTTCAGCCTTCGAATAATAGATTGATGTATGTTTTCACCAAAAACCGGATGACTGCAACAAGAGTTACTCCATAATCCCCCTGAATGATATTTATGAAAGGCCCTTTGCTGCAATAGCAATTCATGTTTTTCATTGAAAATAAAAATGGAGAATGCTCTGTGCAATAACCCATTCTGATGTACAGAAATTTTTTCACGTGTTCCAGTAATGATGTCATTTTTATCCACCAGGAAAAGCATCTCCTTTTTCATTCAACTTTTTTTCTTCTTCACTAAGATATTTACTTTTTTTCATATATACAATGATCCTTTTCTTCAATTCTTTATCCTGCAGAATTTCCTTCTCTTTCCATTTAAGTGATTTATCATCTTTGATTTTGTCATTAGAATGCTCTATTCCTGCCAGGCTTTATTGAGAACAAATCTATGGAATCGAAATGCTACTTTTTGTTGATCAATAAGATTGTTTAAAAAGCATAAATCCTTTCACTTTGTGATTATGATAATAAAAGTGCATTGAAGAAATAGCATCATTTCATCTAACAAAGAAAAAAATTGCAACTGTTTGAGATGCTTAATAAAAAATTCAAAATTAATAAATGACCATTCACTATAATGGGCTAGAAGTCATGAGAATGGCAATGAATATCACTCCTATTTTCTTTAAAAGCTTCCATGGCTTTTAAACCCAGTAAGTCAAACATTTTTGCATCTGCATCGTAGCCGGGATTTGCAGTGGTGAGCAGTTTATCACCTGCAAAAATAGAATTTGCTCCCGCAAGAAAACAAAGTGCCTGTTCTGATATACTCATTTCATTCCTGCCTGCACTTAAGCGTACTTTTGTGGCAGGCATAAGTATTCTGGCAGTTGCGATCATTCGCACCATGTCCCAGATATCAACCCGTGAATTATTTTCCAGGGGAGTCCCTGCCACTGGAACCAATGCATTGATAGGCACACTTTCGGGATGTTGGGGCATATTACTCAGCGTATATAACATTTCCATTCGGTCCCGGTGCGTTTCGCCCAAGCCGATGATACCACCACAGCAAACAGTTACGCCGGCTTTTCTTACATTTTCTAAAGTTTCAAGCCGATCATCATAGGTACGTGTACTGATGATTTCGGAATAGTGTTTTTTACTGGTATCCAGGTTATGGTTATAAGCATAGAGGCCAGCATCTGCCAGTTTTTGTGCTTGACTTTCAGTAAGCATGCCCATTGTGCAACACACTTCAAGGCCCAATTCATTTACACCTTTGACCATTTCAAGAACACGATCAAAGTCTCTGTTGTCACGTACTTCGCGCCAGGCTGCACCCATACAGAATCGGGTACTGCCTGCTTCTTTTGCTTTTTTTGCATTTGCCAAAACCTCATCGGTTCTCATCAATGCATGCACTTCCAGGCCTGTGTTGTAGCGAGCAGCCTGTGGGCAATATGCACAGTCTTCCGTGCAGCCGCCGGTTTTAATACTTAATAAGGTGCAAACCTGTACTTCAGCAGTTTCATTATTTTCGTGATGAATGGATGCCGCTTTGAAAATTAATTGCAGCAAAGGCATATTATATATTTCACTGATTTCATCTAGTGAATAATTTTTTTTGAAATGATTTTTTTGCATGGAAACAAATATAGGATAACAAGAGAATAAGAAAGAATAGATTATCTCATTTGAATGGATAATTTTTACACATCTATGGTCATCAACTTATCCCATATTTAAATTTTATGGAAAAAATAATCTCAGGATATATCATACAATCGAGTAGATATTGAAAAGATAAAAACCGGCTATTGCCGGTTTTTATCATAATTTAAAAAAAATTATTTAGGATCAAGAGCAACCTTAATTCTTTGTGCTAAGTCCTGGAGATGGTATTTGCTCAGTTTATCCGATGTGCCTGGAATAGCTGAAACTATTTCTGATCTCAAACTGCTGAGGTGTGCACGCACGATGGATGATACATCTGTGTTTTTTACATTCGTATTAAAAAGCGCTGCCAATTGTGGAGGTAAATTTGGCAATTCCTGATTCGTGGTCACACTGATCATATTAATGAGATTATCTACATAGAGTTTTTGCAAATCCCTGCGATAATTATCAATCGGATTTTTGGAAGTGAGTTCACTCCAAACACCTTTTTTTAAATCTGTCAGCATATTATCAACGTCATAGGTATTGGCCGAACCAAAACGGTTTGCGCTTAAAACCATCCTATTTAATCGTGCTGCATTCAGAAGGCTGTTCATTGTGTTTGCCTGGATTTTTGAAAGTATATCCACAGTAACCGGATTACTGAATTTATTCAAAATATTTTTATCCAGCAACCAGTATGGTGTTTCAAATAATTGTTTGTTCAGAAAATTGATGGCATCCTTTTGCAGGCCGGTCGGGGTGGGCGTATAAACGTCACCAGATTGCTCTATACTTTTTGGGGTTTCATAAATACC
Source organism: Bacteroidota bacterium (assembly GCA_018268015.1). Taxonomy (GTDB): domain Bacteria; phylum Bacteroidota; class Bacteroidia; order Chitinophagales; family Chitinophagaceae; genus JAFDXJ01. The sequence goes on along the minus strand of JAFDXJ010000044.1, from coordinate 6,715 downwards.
ACCAACATTTTTCAATACGTGCCCCATATAACGGCTGAACTGTATGGCAAGTTGTGTGTACATCTCATCCAGGTTATCATATTTATCCCCTTCTTCTTTTGTCCATTCGGGAAGGTTGACAAGGATTCTTTTTAAATTTAAGATGCCATAATTACTTGCAATCATGGCATTATCACCCAGGTCCTCCGTTTGGGAACGTGGATCAAATGGATTAGATTCTGTTCCAAACCATAAACGAGGATTAGCGCTCAGGCTATCTAAGATCCATTTATTCGTAATTTTCGCATCTTCTTTTTCATTCTTTGCACCGGAATATGAATAACCCCATTGAATAGCCCATTTATCATAGTCGCCTATTCTTGGAAATAGCCCAACTTCACTGATATGATCTTCCGGTTGAGCAACATAATTAAAACGTGCATAATCCATAATTGATGCGGTATGTCCATTTGCTTCTACCCAGGCTTTATTTCTCAGATTTTCCACAGGAGTTTTACTGCTACTACCCATATTATGGCGAAGCCCAAGCGTGTGGCCAATTTCATGAGATGAAACGAAACGGATTAATTGTCCCATCAGTGAGTCATCAAATTTCATTTTCCTGGCATTAGGATCTACAGCAGCTGTTTGAATAAAATACCAGTCATGGAGTAACTGCATTACATTATGATACCAGCCTATATGGCTTTCGAGGATTTCACCGGTACGAGGGTCATGGATATTTGGCCCATAGGCATTTTCAATATCAGAAGCAAAGTAGCGAATTACAGAGAATCGGGCATCATCCAGGCTCATTGTTGTATCATTTTCCGGCCATTCTTTAGCCATGATTGCATTTTTAAAACCGGCTTTTTCAAATGCTTTTTGCCAGTCATTAACACCCATAATAAGATATGGCCTCCATTGCTTTGGTGTAGCCGGATCAATATAATATATAATGGGTTTCTTTGGCTCTACCAATTCACCTCTTTTCCATTTTTCCATATCCTCTGGCTTGGGCTCAAGATTCCAGTGTACAATAAATACATCATCTTTTACTTTTTGTTGATTATCTCCATAAACGGTATAATCATCCGCAAAATACCCAACACGTGGATCAAATAAACGTTTTTGCATAGGCTTATCCGGCAACATGATGAATGAAGTATTCAATTCAAAAGTTACGGCACCAGCCGCATTAGAAGCAGGTAGGGATACGGATTGAGTTGAAGGAGCTCCGGTTTGTGGTATAGAGATATAAGTTTTGGTGGTTCTAACTTCTGTATTGATAGGAAATGTGTGTATGGTCTCTATAAAACTCCTGTCCGAAGAAAGGCTCATCAGGTTATAATTTTTTTTGATACTAGGATTCAGACTTACGACCTGGTTATCTCCTTTGAAAAAATCGGTTACATCAATAACCACGCTATTTGAATCTTTGCCATATGCTTTAATATCAAAAGATTGGGCAATGGGATTCACATTAGAATTTTTGACAGCCGTATATATTTTATTAGTAGAATCGGCAAAACTAATGAGCGTTACTACACGCAATAACACATTATCCGTAAGGCCTCTTTCCCAACTAATCGTTTGCTGGTTTACCAGTTCACCTCCATAAATACTTCCGCCGCCGGCTACTTTACTAAATCTTGTAACTGTGAGTATTTCTTTATTAAATAGGGAATCAGGAATTTCAAAATACCACTTATCATCTACTTTGTGCACAGTAAAAAGGCCTTTCGTAGTTACTGCTTGTTCTGTAATGACCTCATCATACTTTTTTGGGCCGGCTTTCGGAGCTGTGTTTACTTTCTTTACGGTGCTTGAGGGCACAGTATCGGTACCGGGTTTCTTCTTTTGAGAATAGACAAAAGTTGCGGACAAAAGCAACCATATCAAAAAAGTCCATCTTTTCATAAAAAAATTGTTGATTAATTAAAGGTTGAAAAAATAAAGTGACGAAGATAATGTTATCCAACATACGTTAACTTCTATAATGATGAATGGGAATTAGAAGCTTTAATATGAAAAAAAATAAAAAAATAAAACAGGTAAATTTGTTTCTTTAAATAAAAATTCTAATTTGGCAGGTAAAATATAATTGTAGTGATAAAAAAAATATCCATTTTTTTCACCAGAATTGTAGATTGCAACTTTATCATCCAATTTTAAAAACAAAAAAAACAATTGTGTTATGGCTGAATTTAAACCAACCGCAACAGCGCAAACCAAGAGTACAACATCTGTGCAACCAAAAAGAAAAAGCAATGCCATTTCGTGGATAGCACCATTTCTATGCCTTTTAATAGGTTATTTAGTATGGCGGTATGTGATTGGCGCGAATAGTAACTTTGAGAGACCGGATTTAGCCGGTGGTTTCTGGCCTGATCAACAGGGACCTAAAGGCAATTTACCCCGTATGTATCTGGGTGGTATCATTGTACCTATTTTGATTGGTACATTACTTACAACACTGGTATTTGTGGTAGAGCGTTTTCTTACAGTTTCAAAAGCAACAGGTACCGGGAATAATGCAGAATTTATCCGTCGTGTACAATTTCATTTGGCCAATAAAGATTTAGATAAAGCCCTGGCAGAATGTGATAAGCAAAAAGGATCTGTGGGGAATGTGATGAAAGCCGGCTTACGTAAATATCGTGAAATGATCGGAAATACGGAACTGGCAACAGATCAGAAAGTATTGAATATTCAAAAAGAAATTGAAGAAGCCACAGCGCTCGAATTACCCATGCTTGAAAAGAACCTGGTTTATCTATCCACGATAGCTTCCATCGCTACACTCGTAGGATTGCTTGGAACGGTAATAGGTATGATCCGCGCCTTTGCCTCTTTGGGTGAAGCAGGAGGTGGGGATGCCGCACAGCACTTATCACAAGGTATTTCAGAAGCCCTTTATAATACAGCTTTGGGTATTGGTACTTCTGCCATAGCGATTATATTTTATAATATCTTCACTACACGTATTGACGGTATCACTTATGGCATTGATGAATCCGGGTTTACTTTAACGCAAAGTTTTGCCGCAAATTATAAATAATTATTTGTGGAATCTCGTAGCGGATGCATCTCATTACCTGACGACAAAAAATTATAAAAATGGGAAGACCCAAAATTGCCCGGAAGAGTACGACAGTGGATATGACGGCCATGTGCGATGTGGCTTTCTTGCTGCTGACTTTCTTTATCCTCGCAACAAAATTTAAACCCTCAGAGGCAGTGCCTGTAAACACGCCAAGATCTGTAGCTTCCAAAATTGCTCCTGAAAATGATATAGTGATGATATCCATGGACAAAGAAGGACATGCATACATTTCAACTGGCGATGGCAGTATTGATAAGGAAAATAAAAAACAAATTCTCAATACTATTAATTCCGATAAAAATCTGGGACTTACGGAGAGTGATATTAATGCTTTAGTAGCAGCACCGTTTATAGGAGTTCCTTTATCTCAGCTTAGCCAGCAGGCCAAACTGCCAAAAGATAAAATGAATTCACAAACATTACCCGGTATTCCTATTAAAGATACCTCTAATAATGAAATGAATGAGTGGATGAAGGCTGTACACGACGTATATCAGGGGCAAAAGCTCAATTTATTATTGAAAGGGGATAATGCAGCCATGTATCCCTCTTTTAAAAATATCATTGATGCTTTAAAAAAGAATGACCTGCTGAAGTTTCAAATGGTTACTAATCCACAAAATGTTCCGGAAGGTACAGACCTATGGAAAGAAAATATGGAAAAGAAACCAACCGCTAAGGAATAAATCAATTAATTGACATTAAAAATATAGTATCATGGCAGAACTAGATACCTCGTCGGGTGGTGGACATAAGAAAGGGCCCGGCGTCAAAAAATCAAAAAAACTATCTACAAGAGTTGACCTTACACCTATGGTGGATCTGGGGTTTTTGCTTATAACCTTTTTTATATTTACCACTTCTATGAGCCAACCTACGGCTTTTAAGCTCAATTTGCCGGCAGATGTCAAAAACCCTGATCAACAAAATAAGCTGAATGAAAATTCAGCATTGACCATCTTATTGGGAAAAGATAATAATGTATTTTATTATTCAGGGCAACTGGATCCTACAGGAAAAAACTTTAAAAGCTCCAATTTTAAAGATATCCGTCAGGTAATCATGGACAAAAAAAATAACACGGATAGCACATTTATGGTTATTATAAAACCTAATGAGCAATCCACTTATAAGAATGTGGTAAATATATTGGATGAGATGTCCATTAATCTTGTGGGAAGGTATGCACTCGTAGATATCTCACAACCCGAAGACCAATTGATCAGGATTACGCAGGGAGAAAATCCTGGTACATCTGCCGGAGCAAAATAATTGTATGTATTTATTGAAAAAATGCATCTAACAAAAAAAAGTGTATGGAAACAAATAAAATTTTATCTGCTGATTTCCTAGATATCATTTTTGATGGAAGGAATAAAGAATACGGCGCTTATGATTTACGTAAGTCATACCATAAACGCATTACTGCAGCTATCCTGGTAATGCTTGGTATAGCTTTATTAGCTTCCGTTTTTTCATTTTTTAAACCAGCACCCAAAGAAGAACCTGTAAAAATGCTTGTGGAAGACGTAAGCCTTACCCAGGTTAAAGAAAAAGAAAAACCGGTAGAACCGCCACCACCACCACCACCTAAACAGGAAGTGAAAATTGAAATTAAACAATTTACTCCTCCTAAAATTGTCAAAGAGCAAGTGACTGAACCGCCACCCAAACAAGAACAATTAGAAGATACTAAGATAGGTGTCATCAACCAGGAGGGAATTAAAACAGATGTTATTGCTCCTCCGGTTGAAAAAGGAACTGGCGTAGTTGAAGCACCCAAAGTACAAACAGAGGACTATGATAAAGAATTTAAAACGGTACAAATTGAAGCAAAATTCCCCGGTGGCAATGATGCCTGGGTAAAATATTTGCAGCGGAATTTACGCGGAGAAGTGGCTCAGGAAAATGGAGCACCTGCAGGTAATTATACCGTTGTTGTTTCTTTTTTGGTAAGTAAAGATGGTACTATTTCCGAAGTAAAAGCCTTGAATAACCCGGGTTATGGGATTGCTGCAGAAGCCGTACGTGTGATTCAAAGAGGACCTAACTGGACTCCTGCTGTTCAAAACGGACGGAATGTAATTTATCGCCAAAAGCAACCTATCACATTCCAGGTTACAGACTAATAAAATAACTATAAGTAACGAATCCCGGTGCGAGCCGGGATTTTTTTATTTCTCCCAATAATAAATAATCTTGCCTACTTCCTGAAACAAGCTCCTTCTTAAAGAATATCTTTGCACGGAATTTTTAAATTATGCGCGCTAAATTGGATGGGTGGAAGGATACAATAGTTGCCATTGCAACACCACCGGGTATTGGAGCGATTGCAATCATTAGGATCAGTGGATCAAATGCATTGCCCATTGCTGATCAATTATTTTTATCCAAAAAAATTTCAGAACAGTCATCACATACTTTACACCTGGGCTTAATTACATATCAGGGAGAAGTAATTGATGAAGTGGTCATGAGCCTTTTTAAAGCGCCAAGGTCATATACCGGAGAAGATATTATTGAAATATCTTGTCATGGATCTCCTTTTTTGCAACAAAAAATCTTAGAGTCTGTCATTGCTCTTGGAGCACGGATTGCGAAACCGGGTGAATTTACACTTCGTGCTTTTTTAAATGGTAAAATGGACCTCACGCAGGCTGAGGCAGTGGCAGATTTGATAGCCAGTAATTCGGAAGCTGCTAAGAATACAGCACTTAAAACAATGCGTGGAGGATTCTCTCATCAATTGAAGGAGATACGCGAAACTTTACTTGCATTTTCTTCTTTAATGGAGCTCGAACTGGATTTCTCTGAGGAAGATGTGGAATTTGCAGACCGATCCGCACTATTGAAATTATTAGAATTTGCAGAACAAACCATCCATGAACTTCTCCATTCATTTCAATTGGGCAATGTGATTAAAAATGGTGTTTTGGTGGCGATTATTGGTAAACCCAATGCTGGTAAATCTACCTTATTAAATAATTTATTAAATGAAAACAGGGCCTTGGTAAGTGATATTGCAGGGACTACACGGGATACAATAGAAGAAGTAATACATATAGGTGGCATTGCTTTTCGCATAATGGATACAGCAGGATTGCGACATAGTAACGATACCATTGAAAGTATGGGCGTGGAGAAGAGTTATGAAAAGTTGCGCATAGCTGACCTGGTCATATATTTATTTGATCTAACTCAGGAAAATAAAAATTCGATAATTAATACAATCGAAGAACTGAAAAAAGAGAACCCATCCGTTCTTTTTTGTGGAAATAAAATGGATCATTTTGGTCAGGGTGAATTGAAAAATTATTTTTCGAGCCTGCCATTATTAATGATCTCCGCTAAACAAGGACAGCATATAGAAGCTTTAAAAGAAGCCATGCAACAGCGAATTTTGAATGGTGAGATCAACACGGAAAACACCATCATCACCAATGCACGACATTTTGAATCATTACAAAAGGCTTATGACTCCATACTTGAAATCAGGAAAAGTATAGAAACAAATATTCCTGGAGATTTGATTGTTCCGGATATCAGAAATTGTTTGTTTTATCTGGGAGAAATCACGGGTGAGATTACCCACGATGAACAGTTGGATTTTATATTCAGTAAGTTTTGTAT
>JAFDXJ010000043.1 GCA_018268015.1 Bacteroidota bacterium | reverse complement strand
GAAGCAATATCGGGGAATCCTGATTGTAATTTTAATAATATTTGGTCTGCCAATGAGCGTTTACTTGCCATTTTCTTGTCCTGTTATTTGTGAATATTGCATTACAATCGCATCTTCAAGATTAACGCCACATCGCATTAAAATACCTTGAATGACTTTCCATAAATACAAGTCGCCAAATTCAACGTCTTGGCTTCCTGTTGGGTTATATGTTACCGTTCTGTTGTTTGTTCCTGAAAGTGTAAAGTTGTATATGGGCTGCAATGGTTTTCTAAGGTATGAAATAGTGCCTGTAACAATTTGCTTTGGATAAAGTTGTGCTGAATTATTTAATAATTCGCCAATAAAATATGATGATGATACTTTCCTTATAGCCGATGATGCTGCCAAATCAATTTCATCTTCATTATAAAAATCAACTGCATAAACCGAAGTATCAGGCTTTATGCTTAAAAGTCTTTCATAGTCTGGTGGGAATGTTACAACCCCTTGCAATGTTGATGTAAAGCTATATTTAACCTTAAAAGGCGCAAGCGCATCATGCGTTTGCTGATTGACACCATACCCATTTAAATAAAATTGATAAGCGTCAAGTACTGATTGATAAGCCCTTAGATTAAAGTCGGCAATAGATACGCTGCCATTTCTTTGCTTCCTTAGAATATCTACGATGGTATTATATAGTGCATCTATCCTCATTTCGACTCGATTTTTTCTAACTTTCCATGAACAAATTCTGGGGGGATGAAAAAATAATCTTTACCCCATAACGTGTATTCTTGTACGTATTCTTTATCGAACATTAAAATATCTCCTTCGTCAATACCATAATCAGGGTAGCCTACAACGGCAATGCACCTGTCCGAAAACCTGCCATTCACGGAATTGTCAGGCAATGACACGCCATTCACAATCTTAACTCTCTGTGTAAGGTCAATATCAATGGGCATCCCCATTATAGATGATGTTAATGGCGTTATGGTATCGCCATCTTTCTTTGCAAGTATATCCGATGCCCTTGCTCTCCATAAAGCCGCACCATCAATTTCAACGATATTATTAAACTTAAACCCTTCCGGCTTAGAAAAACTGAATTGCGTAAGCCATTTTTCTATATTATTTTGGCTACCATTGATGCTATCAATAAGCCCATCATTGTCAGAAAAGAACCCACTACACTCAACAAACCCTGTATATTTCATGAAACATATAGCCGTCAATCTTTGATTTTTGTGGTTAACCCATTCCCTGAAAAGTTCTGAACCTGTTGTTGTCGGCATGAAATCACTATCGCTTGAAGCATAATACTCCCTCGAACTAACAACCCTAAATGAAATAGCCACATCATCGCCTTTTTTTAAGCCCATTTCTTTTAGGCTTTTGGGTACATACTCTATCTTAGCGGTGGTGGTTGCGTTCCATTCAGGCTGATACGTTGGGTCAATGAATAATTTCAGCCCCGATTCGGTTATTAACTCGTCTTGAAACGGCTTACTTAATGAAAGTAAAATACTTGATATTGCTTCCAATTACTTTTTTGCATAAAATTACTTTTTACTAAAGTAATTTTAGGAATTGAGCGTTAAATGGTTGCACGGTTGCGCAATTATTTCACCGGCTACACAACGGCAACGCAGTTTGATTCTCTTAGCAAACAATATTTTTTGCCATCACTTTCAAACTCTGAACCCGAATTTGTTTCATACATAACCTCTTTCCCGACAATCAATGCTTCTTCACAATTGATGCCAACAGCCATGATTTTTCCTCTTGACATTGGCGTTTGCACCGAATCTGGTATATAGATTAATCCTGAACGTTTTTCTTTTGGTATTTCTTCCACAATAATCCTATTGCTTAGTGGCGTTACCTTAAATTCAGCATTTTCAATTGTCATAACAATTCTTTTTTAATTTTATAGTAATTTGAAGGTGCAATATAAGGAATAATCCTATTAGCTTTTCTTTTTATTGTTTCAAATGCAGCAGGGTTTTGATTGCGTATTTTATCAAGCGTAAGAATATTGTTGTCGAAATTTGTATGACAAGAATTTCCATAAAAACAAACTTCAATGAAATTATCTTCATGCTCCGCAACTTCTGGAAACATTGTTTTTCTTTTGTCGAATATGTGCGCAATGCTACGCTTGAACGTTTTATTGTTATGAGCCTCCGTTTTGCCACCACAAATAATACACCTACCTGTCATTTCCATCCTTCTTGCATTAAACCATTCATTGTGCGTGTCCTTTTTGGCATCACACCTATTTTTTTTTGCATCAACGACTTCATTTGTTGCACAACGGAAATAATACCCTGCATAACCAAATGTAGGGTACTTTTCGCAACCGCATTTACACTTTTTTCTTTTTATTGCCATTCTGCGTTTATGAATTTTTAGCTTCATTGTAGTTGATGTCGCTCTGTTTAGCATAGTCAGCTTGGCTACATATTTCAAAATGGCAGTTTTTCTTTTTTTAAAATATTATCCCGCTCCATCTTTTCTATAATTGCGCTTCGCATATACTCGGATTCCCGCTTCATTTTATTTAATTTTTCATAAATTTCATTCGGCAGCCGTATGCGTATTATTTTTTT
>JAFDXJ010000042.1 GCA_018268015.1 Bacteroidota bacterium | reverse complement strand
ATGTCAACTTATACATCATGCGCCAGCGTTATACTTATAAAAATAGCCTGGATATTATCACTGACCTTAGGGAAAGTGAGCGGATAAATAATTTATACATTGTAGTAAATGATGTGAAAAAAGGCACTTCTTATAAATATGGATACGGGTACGGATATGGATATGGTTATGGGTATGGATTGGAGAAAAGTTAGAAATCATATTTCCTTGCAATGAAACGCATTAATTATTATTCCCTTTTACTTGTTGTTCATTTCCTGTTAATTTTCATTACTGTATTTGGAAGTATTTTCGTTATTATCATAGGCCAGCCTGAATGGTTAATTGCTTTCATTACGGTGCCCATGATCAACCTGCTATTATTGCCCATTACAAAAAAGGGCGAGAAATTTGATCCTGCCCATCCTATTTTAATGATATTGGTTTCCGTAATCATAGGTTCCGTATTACGTTCATTTTTCATCATATCGCCCTACGAATCACCGGCTAAATTTTTGATGTTGATGGGTAAGCCGCCAACATTTCTCCTGGTAGGCATTATACCTTTATATATAGGTTTTATATTTTTCGTTTTCGGTTATATATATCCTGTAAAACCATTGCGTGACTGGTCGCGAAAAAAGATTTATAATGAGGAAGTGAGTTTGAAAAAATTTATCCCGGTGACCATTATCATTACCCTGGTAAGCATGTACACGGCTTATGAGTTTTTTAAAAAAACCGGGGTAAATTTTGCTGCACTAAGTGCAGATGATCTATCCAAAAAAAGAAGATTTCAGATGGAAGGGGGTGGTTATGCAGCTTTAGGTTATTACAAAATGGTTATGGATTTAATTGAACCACTTTTTTATATAGCCTTGATGTATATGATACTCAATAAAAAGAAAATCATATCATTTTTAGGTGCCCTGACCTTATTCTTAGGAATTTTAAATTTAATTTATCCAGTTATTGAAAGCATTCGATCAAATGCTTTATATGTCATAATTAATACCGGTTTAATCATATTTTATTTAACCGGCGGCATAAAATTAAAAGACCTGTTGAAGGTTGCTCTTGTTGGTTCCGTCATATTATATGGAATGACAATTTTTAGAAGTTCAAATAATACAAAAAGAACTGTAACTACTGTATCTACAAATCCATTGGCTATTATGGTGGGAACGACTAATTTTACGGGAGTTGATAAAACTTCCCAGATAATTAATGGAATACCGGATAAGCTGCCTTATCAGTTTGGGGAAAGTTTAGTATACTGGCTCACCTCCCCTATACCACGCACCTGGTGGCCGGATAAGCCAGCAATTAGTTATGGCTTGATAATTGGTGAGAAAATATATGGCAAAAGAGATTTTGACGACCCGGGGGGAGGTATTCCACCCGGATATGTGGCAGAAATGTATTTAAATTTCGGCTATGCGGGAATTGTACTTGGTATGTTTTTAATGGGGCTGCTTTTTAAACTTTTTTATGATGCTTACAAAAAAAACAGAGCTACCAGTATTTATGCCATGTTGATTTTTGTTATTGTTTTTGTACCACTGGCATTAAAATTAATTGGCGGGGATTTTAGCGGGTGCATGACAAAAGTCATAAAGGGTGTGGTTTCAGTATATATCATTATGAAACTCATCCAGAAAAAACAGGTAAATAATCCTGATTTACAAAAAAAAGAAATAAACCAGATATGAAAACCTTAATTGTGTTACTCAGTTCGATCGTGGTCTTAAATTCAGGAGTGAATACTTTAGGATGCCAGAATACCGATGAAAATGAAAGTGCACACAATAATCAAGTGATGCCGGTTGAAACATCAACGGAATTCCCCAATGCAGCAGATATCCAGGCAACCGGCAAAACGGTAACACCGGAGATGTTTGGAGCTATTGGCGATGGCACGAATCATAAACTTTCGGAAAAATATCAAACACTGGCAGAAGCCCAAAAGATTTACCCGGGAGTAGTAGATCTGAATATCACAATTGATGGCGCTGCTTTCCAAAAAGCCGTAGATATGGCCTCCCTCGATAATGGAGAAGTATTGGCGGAAAAAAATTATGTTACAAATTCACCAATTGTCATGAAGGACAATGTGATTGTTGACGGTAATAATAAAGGCACTTTGAAAAATGACCGGTCAAGAGGTAAAATGCTTAACTGGGCATTTTTATTTGGCGATCATGCACCTTATGGTTTTAATAAAGAAGGAAATAATGGAGCCGGTTATACATTTTATGAAGTAAAAGAATCTATGAGGGTGGGACAAAATTATTTGACTTTATCAAACCCTGCTGATGCATCCTCTTTTAAAAAAGATCAAATAGTAATGGTAGTTTCATCATTTAAGAGAAAACAAAATATTTTAAAGGTCATGTTGCCATTTCATATTACCATGTGCAAGATTACTCAAATAGATGGTAGTAAAATCTCATTTGAATACCCTTTTGATGAAAATGTCGATTCAGTTCAAATAAGCGCTAATGGTAATTTTGATAATCATACAGGAATTAATTTTGGAGGCGTACAAAATGTTACTTTAAGAAATATGACGATTGATGCGGCACAAATTTCCGGAAGTGAATATGCTTATAAATGCCATATAGACAATATCAAATTAATTGGTGGGGTTCGCCTGGTGGGAATGAATGCCATGGCCTATTCTACCTTCACGAATATAACAGGTACTTTTTCATGGAGAGGTATAGAAATCAAAACGGGTTCACATAATTTACTCGTTAAAAATATTCATGGCACTTACCAGCCTATAGAAGGGTATCCGCAACCTGTAGATGCAATTTCTATTGGCCAATATAACAGGGGTGTTACCGTGGATAGTTTTGATTTTAATTTTGGCAATAGCAGCCCGAAAATATCTACAATAAATTTCCGATCACGTAAAGCTGTTATCTCGAATGGAACAATCACCTGCCCGAACCTAACCAACCCTTTTGTAAAGTTTAATAATGAACATTATATTGCTGACCCTGCATTTGGTTGTTATGGAAATACCCTGAAAAATGTAAAATTTATTGGTGGTGAAAATATGAAAACGCTATTTGAGATGGGTGATGGCGAAGGTGTCAATAAAGATAACAAAAAGGATAACTGGGTTACTCAAAAAAAGATGGCCAATAGAGCAAAACCCGTTAATACTGAAGATGATGATGATATGGCCGAAGTATTTGATGCTGTGAAAACAGAAGATGTGCCACCCCAGGCAAATATTGTAGAAAACTGTATTTTCCAGGGAGGAGGTTTGCATGCCAATGTGAAACTTAATAGCGGTATTAAAAATACAATCAGTAATTGCACTTTTGAAAACGCTTCAATAAAAGCCTCCCCCAATTTTCAATCACAAAATACTTTAAGCAACAATACTTTTAAATAGACCTCTTTTAAAGAAACCCTTTTTTTATATTAACTATCTTGAAATATGTTCATTAATGAACGACTGCTTTATCTTGAATTACATAAAACAGGGTGTACCCATGTATTAAAAACCTTACAATCCATACCGGATTTTGGCGGACGGGTAATCGGAAAACACAATGCCATCCATGATGTTCCGGCGGAGCAACTCGGGAATATTCAAACAAAACTAAAAGTCGGCAATATCCGTAACCCCTGGGATTGGTATGTATCCCTGTGGGCTTTTGGCAGTCTTAAAAAAGGAGGCCTTTATGAACAATTGACAAACAAAAGGCTCATCAATAAATTAAAGAACCCCAAATTATTGTTCCGGCCTTCTGCTCAATGGATTGCCGTATATGAAAATGCAGAGAAACCCGAATTATTTAGAAGATGGCTTAAAATGGTCCTTCAAACAAATAGGAAAGACCTGCATGAATTCAGACTTATTCATGAAAACTTAGAATTGGGATTATTGACCACACGATATTTACGCTTATATAATGATGCTTTTCATCAAAATGGAAAATTGATAAATTCTTATGAAGGCATCGTGTTATATGATAAAGAACATTATTTACTGGATACTATTTTATACAATGAATCCTTAGATCATGATTTAATACAGCTTTTAGAAAAGCTAAATATAGATAATCATGTTATTCAGGAAATAACCAATGTGCCAAAAACAAATACATCCAAAAGGACAGCCTATAAAGATTATTATGATGAGGAAACAATAGATCTTGTAAGCAGGATGGACAAGTTTATCATTGAAAAACATCATTACTCTTTTTAAATATCTAACCTGTTTTAATCATAAAAATGAAAGACAAAATAGCCTTGATGATTATTGGCGCTCAGAAGGCGGGAACGACTTCCCTGAATAACTACCTGGCTCAGCATCCACAGATTTATACGCACTTTACTTTAGAATTTACATTGTTCAACAGGGATCATTATAAAAATGGTTTTGATTATTATTTTGAAAATTCTATCTCCGATCATCGTAAAAATGATCCCAATTGTCTTTTCATTGCCAAAAGTGTCGGACTATTATACAAGCCGGAACTATTACAAAAACTAAAAGAGGATAACCCAAATACGCAAATCATTATTGTACT
>JAFDXJ010000041.1 GCA_018268015.1 Bacteroidota bacterium | reverse complement strand
ATTCGTATTTACAATAATCCATTTGAAGAAAATGCTCATATTGTTTTATCCTTAAAAAAATTAATTGAAGAAGGGGTATCGCCATCTGAAATAGCCGTCATTTACCGCGAACATCAATTAGGTGATGGACTCATAAAATTTTTACAATTACTTCAAATTCCTTTTAATGCAAGGCGATCTGTCAATTTACTTGAAGATGTTTTTATTAAAAAGATTCTAACTATTTGCCGATATATTGTTGCGGAGCAGGATATCCCTTTTAGCGGGGAGCAATATTTATTTGAAATATTACATTACGATTTTTTTGGCTTAAACCCGTTTCGAATAGCCGTAATCAGTCATGAGCTTTCTTCCTCCCGTAAAAAAAGTGCAAAGGAAAAATCATTCCGTGCTTACCTGCAAGATCTCAAAAATGAAAATGAACAGAAACTTTTTCCAGATAAGGAGGAAGATATTCTTTTTATTAGGATAGCCGACATATTAGAATCACTGCAAGGAAAAATAAATAATAATAGTTTACTGAGTTGGTTTGAGTTGATGATCAATGAAACAGGAATCCTTTCCTATATCCTCAACCATTCGGATAAGTTCTGGTTGATGAAAAAACTAACCGTCCTATTTGATTTTATTAAAGATGCTACGCATAGAAACCCGGATATGCATTTGAAAGCACTTATAGAACAGGTGGATCTTATGATTCAAAATAACCTGCGTATTGATTTTGTGCAGCAATCAGGTACTGCGGCCGGTGTTAGTTTATTAACAGCACATGGAAGTAAAGGCCTTGAATTTGATTATGTATTCCTCATGTGCTGTCGTACGGATATTTGGGAAGGAAAGCGTGATATGAACAAAGGCTTCAAGCTCCCACCAAAGGTGGTAGGCCAGGAAAGTGCAATAGAAAAAACGGAAGAGTCAAGGCGCTTATTTTTTGTATCAATGACACGTGCCAAAAAACATCTTTATATTTCTTACCCGGAGTATCAAAATGATGGCAAGCCTATTCTTCCCTCACAGTTTATTGCTGAAACAAAAATCCAGGATATGGTTCCTGAAGAAAGAATTGTATTAACGGAGGATGAGAAATTACAATTTGCAACTTTGCGTTTTGGAATTATCCAAAAACCGGTACTGGAAACGAATGAGAAAGAATATATCAATCAGCTCCTGGAAAAATTTACCATGAATGTTTCAGCGCTGAACAACTTCCTGGAGTGTCCATTAAAATTTTATTATACCAGTTTAATCAGGGTTCCTTCTATTAAAAGCGAGTCTATGCAATTTGGTAATTGCATCCATTCAGCGTTCAATGATTTCTTTATAAAAATGATGAAAGATGGCCAGGTTTACCCATCGAAGGAATTCCTGCTAAAACAATTTGAAAAAGATCTTTATAATAATAGGGAGGTTTTTACTTCCAAAAGCCTTCCCAATTTCCTGGAATATGGTTTTAAAATACTGGAAAAGTATTATGACTATTTTTATATACCGCCTCCTGTCCATGATTTAATACAAACGGAATATTCTTTAAAAAATGTCATAATTCAAAATGTACCACTTCGGGGATTTGCCGATAAAATCCAGTTTTGGAAAAATGATATTATCATCACTGATTTTAAAACAGGCAAATACTCAAGCGCTAAATCAAGGGGTGAATTTGATGTACCGGGCAGTGCAAAAGCCCCACTGGGCGGGAATTACTGGAGACAAGCGGTTTTTTATAAATTGTTATCGGAAAACCTTCCCGGTAAAAACTGGCATGTGATGCACATTCAATTTGAATTCCTCGAAATGAATAAAAAAGAAATCATTGATATTGAAAAATTAATCATCACACAAGATCAAACAGATGCGGTGATTGCTCAGATAACCGAATCCTGGGAGAAAATCCAAAAGCATGAGTTTTATCAAGGCTGCGGGAAACCGGATTGTCATTGGTGCAATTTTATCAAAGATCATAAATTATATCATTCACTTATTGAAGAGGAAACGGAAGATCTACCCCAAGATATTTAAAAGAGAATTCCATTTCAAACCAGGGAAAGCAATTATGTTTGTATTCAAATTTTACAGGATTTATTTATGATAAAAAAAATCATACTTCTATTAATCATCTCTATTTCCATAGCATGGATGGTGGGGTTAAGCAGTTGCGCAAATATTATTCCACCTACCGGAGGACCAAAGGATACCTTAGCGCCGGTACTGGTAAGTGCAACTCCTGTAAATTCATCCTTGCATTTTACCACAAAAAAAATCACTCTTTCTTTTGATGAATATGTACAATTAAGCAGCAATTATGGCGATGAAATTGTGGTATCTCCTTATCCGGTTTTAGCGCCATTATTTGAAGCAAGATTAAAAACAGTTACCATCAAATTAAGAGATACTTTAAAACCCCAAACGACCTATAGCATCAATTTTGGTAATGCCATACAAGATGTAAATGAATCCAATGCCATCAAAAATTTTAATTATGTATTTTCTACCGGAAATAATATTGCCAATGGTACGCTTTCCGGCAATGTGGTTTTAGCCGAGTCTGGAGAAACTGACAGCACTTTGATTGTTGTGTTGCATCAGGATTTACAAGACAGCGCCATTAAAACTTTACGCCCGGATTATTTTGCAAAATTAAATAGCAAAGGAAATTTTGCATTTCATCATTTACCGAATGAAAAATTTTCAGTTTATGTTTTACCCGATGATTATTCAAAAAAATATGACGACAGCACGAAGATGTTTGCGTTTCTAAATAATCCCGTTTTAGTAGATAGTACCCCCCAACAAATTACTTTATATGCATATCGGGAATATGAGCAAATGGAAAAATCCACATCGGAAGCTCCGAAAAAAACGAAAAAAAATACAACACCGGAATTGCTTCAGTTAACCTTTTCAACAGGTGGTGTACAAGATATCCTTTTACCACTTTCCATAGATTTAAACAGGAAAGCGTTTGCATTTGATTCATCAAAAATTGTTTTGTCTGATACAAATTTCCATCCCTTCCCTATAAATTGGCTGAGAGATACATCTGGTTTGCATTTCACCATGCTATACACCTGGATACCCGGCAGGGAATATAAACTGGTGGTTCAAAAAGATGCATTTAAAGACAGCGCCGGAAACACATTATCCCGGAATGATACACTTTCTTTCAGAACAAAACCTGAATCAGATTATGGAAATTTATTAATCCGTTTTACGCACCTTGACTTTTCAAGAAACCCGGTATTGCAATTTGTCCAGGGCTCAGCCATTACCGCTTCTTATGAAATCACACAACAGGAATGGTCGAAAAAAACATTTCCTCCCGGTGATTACACTTTACGGATTTTATATGATGAGAATAAAAATGGCAAGTGGGACCCCGGCAGTTTTGCGGAAAAGAGACAACCAGAAAAAACTTTCCTGATTCCACGGAAAGTTACCGTCAAAGCCAACTGGGATAATGAAATGGAATTAAAATTCTAAGAATTAACGCATCCTTTTTCATTTCATTCAAAATTATCAGCGTGAAGTTTTAACTTTATGCCCAATAAATTCTGTACATGGAATTGCCATCATCTTTATTGGAAAATGCAGTCACTGAATTTTCAAAATTACCGGGTATCGGGAAAAAATCTGCACTCCGGATGGTATTGCATTTATTAAAACAGGATGCTCAGGCAGTGACGCAATTCAGTGAAGCCATCACTCGCATGAGAAATGAAATGAAATTCTGCCAGCGATGCCACAATATCAGTGATGCAGATATTTGTGCTATTTGTGCTAATTCAATGCGCAACAATCAACAAATCTGCGTGGTGGAAAATATTCGGGATGTTATTGCCATTGAGAACACACAACAGTTTAATGGCACCTACCATGTTTTAGGCGGTGTCATATCACCCTTAGATGGTATTGGCCCTGATCAGCTTTCTATTGAATCACTTGTTCAGCGAATTCAAAATGAAGGAACGGAAGAACTCATTTTTGCACTCAGCCCTAATATCCAGGGGGATACAACCATATATTATATTCAAAAAAAAATAGGCGCACATTCCTGCACTATTTCTACCATATCCCGGGGCATTGCCTTTGGCGGAGAATTGGAATATGCTGATGAACTCACCTTAGCAAGGAGTATTGCAAACAGAGTTCCTGCAAATAGTTTTGTGAAATAAATTTTCACAAACCCCAATGAGTTTTTAAGTAACTTGTTTTGAATCTGAAAATGAATTTCGACAATATCCTAAACTCATGTCATAACATATATTCTCAAAAAAGTCACAGGTTCATTTTTTTCTGCAGACGAAGTTGTTTTTATCAATATATAAGTGATCACATCTTGTTATCTGAATACGGAATATTCAGAAAAGAATATGTGTTTATTCCATAGTTTTTATTTTGAATCCGGAAAAAAGATGTATTTTATATTCAAATTATTATTGCTTTCAGATAAAATCTTTGTAAACCTGTTCAATTTTCCCGGGCATGCTTGTAAAAACCTTTGGCAGCGCAGTTTATGGCGTGGAAGCAATCACCATTACCATAGAAGTGAATGTAAGTAATGGACAAAATTATTTCATTGTCGGGCTTCCTGACAGTGCAGTAAAAGAGAGCCTGCCGCGCATAGAAAGCGCTATTAAAACAAACAACCTGCACATGCCTCGCACAAAGCTTGTCATCAATCTGGCGCCAGCAGATATTCGTAAATCAGGGACGGCTTTTGATTTACCCATTGCCTTAGGCGTCTTAGGCGCCAGTGAGCAATTGGAAAATACAGAAAAATTAGCAGACTATGTAATCATGGGAGAATTAAGCCTCGATGGTTCAGTAAAGCCCATTAAAGGCGCTTTACCCATAGCTATTCAAGCACGCAAAGAAGGCTTTAAAGGATTCATCGTACCAAAAGAAAATGCAAGAGAAGCCGGAATGGTGAATCAATTGAAAGTATATGCTGTCAATCACTTGACTGAAGTGATAGCATTTTTTAAAAATGAAAATTCATTAGAACCTGTTATCGTAAACACGCGCGATGAATTTTTTGAAGCGCAAAAGGATTTTGATATTGATTTCAATGATGTAAAAGGACAAGAGAATATCAAAAGGGCTCTTGAAATTGCTGCTGCGGGAAGTCACAATGCCATTCTCATTGGTCCGCCGGGAGCAGGAAAAACGATGCTTGCCAAAAGATTACCCACCATTCTTCCACCTCTTAGTTTACTCGAAGCGCTTGAAACAACTAAGATCCATAGTGTTGCCGGTAAACTTCCGGAGAATACTTCGCTTGTAAATAAAAGGCCGTTTCGCTCGCCGCATCACACGGTGAGTGATGCCGCATTGGTGGGCGGCGGTGGTATGCCTCAACCGGGAGAAATTTCCCTGGCACATAATGGTGTCCTATTCTTAGATGAATTACCTGAATTTAAACGCACCGTTTTAGAAGTGATGCGCCAACCGATGGAAGAAAGAAGAGTCACCATCTCACGCGCCAAAATGGCCTTGGAATTTCCGGCCAATTTTATGCTGATTGCTTCTATGAATCCCTGCCCTTGTGGGTTTTACAATCACCCGACCAAAGAATGTACCTGCCCTCCGGGCGCTGTTCAAAAATATTTAAATAAAATTTCAGGTCCCTTGCTCGATCGCATTGACCTGCATGTGGAAGTAACTCCTGTAGATTTTAATGAGCTCAGTAATAATACATCCATTGCTGAGAATTCGGCTACCATACGCGAACGAGTGATCAAAGCCAGAAGTGTGCAAACCGAAAGATATAAGAACACCTCCGGTCTCTATGCCAATGCACAAATGAGTAGTAAGCAATTGCGGGAAATATGTATCATTGGCACGGCAGGAGAGGCTCTATTAAAGAAAGCAATGGAAAGATTGAATTTATCGGCAAGGGCTTATGATCGCATTTTAAAAGTAAGCAGGACCATTGCAGATCTGGCAGAATCAGCTGAAATAAAAATAGAACATCTTGCAGAAGCAATACAATATCGCAGCCTTGACCGGGAAGGATGGGCCGGATAACAAATTATTTTTTCCCAAATGTTATTTTACTTCCAATGAGGCCACTTAGGCCTACACGATAAAATAATGGTTGCCCCAGTCCATTACCAAAAGATTTACCAATATCTACCCGTAAAATTTTTAAAATATTTTCAATACCTCCAAATACTTCAAAATAGGTATTATCCGGGTGAGCATAATAACCATTAGCACCGGCAACAAGGTTCCAATTCAATTTTTTAAAAAAAGGAATTTTATTGGTTAACGCCCCATTAAAATGATGTTGCAGGTAAACTGCCGAATAAAAAGGCGCTGTAGTACTATTCGCATAATATAAAGCATTTAAAAAAGTGTTTTCATAATCTGTAACAAAGAGAATTTTATGTCCATTAAAATGTTGATAATCCTGAATATAAACCACCCGGTCATTTAAAAAGCCACCTACATCCACGCGGGCAATCATTTCACCTCCCAAGTGAAAATTGAATTGATCGCTGATAGCTAAATTCCATTTATCAAAGTCTTCATCGCTGCCAAATACGTGGGGAATTCCTTTTTGATAATTCAACTGAAATACAGGGGCCTTAGAACCCAATGAAAATTTATAATTTGGAAACTGTATATACTTTTGGCCCGGTTGATACTTCAATTCTATACCCGCCACAAATGCCTGATGCCTTGGAAAATTCTGATTGATCTTTTCTATGGGATAATTGGGTGTAAACTTCTGTGAGCTGTAATTGATAATAGCAAAGTCTGTTGTATTTTCCAATGGCAGCCTGTCTTCATATAAAAGATCGAATGAAAGCTGAAGACCATTTTCTGTTTTTCGATGATAATAAATTTCACCAAAATAATTTTCATCAATCTTCAAATAATTCCTATTATAGAACAATGTACCCATTAAGCTGTTTATGGGCAGCAAAGGGCAATCGCGGTATAACTGGCTTACTCTTTTCCCTCCACTGAAAACCAGCGTATTTTTGGATAAATCCGCATTCCCGGCAAAAGATATTTCCCGGTCTTTCCAGGTAAGTGATGCCCATGAATTTAAATGTTTGTTGTGAAAGCCATACCTTATCACAGGAGTGAAACTCCATAGAGATTTAGGAAATTGTCTCTGAGCAGTAAAGGATATGTTGCTCACAAAACCTTCCACCGTATTATACGAGACATTTGGCAATAAAGGTTTCCATTGAAATGTGCTGGGTCGGAGAGGATCAAAATTGGATCTTTTAAATCCATTCCAAAAAACATTTTTTAAAGTAATTCTTGCCTGGGCCTTCCTCAATGAATCTATCCTGTTTCTTGAAAACATCGAATCAATACCTGTACGGAAAATGCTGTCTTTTGTATGATAATTTTCCTGCTCTTCCGCCAACAAAGGAATCGGCCTTATAGAATCCCAATAGGCAGATGATTTTTTATTAACCGCCGTATCGTATCGAACAATGACATTATTAAAATAATTTTTTGCAAACACCGGATGCAGGTCATAGTTGTTATACTGATTGATAAAATTCCCTACAATATCTGCCCCAAAAACATTGAGTGTAAAATACACAGCCTGGTTTTTTGTGCGCCAGATATCTTTTGTCACCGGGCCATTAATTTGCTTTATGGAAAGCGTATCTAAGATTTCCAATTGAGAGGACTTCGTCAATAGCAAATTCAGGCTGTGAATACGCCAATCCCCTTCTGTAATGTAAATTGTTCCCGTAAATAAGGGTTCATAATTTCTTTTAGGCTTTACGGCAATTTCATGAATTTCTTTACCCTCTTCAAAAAATGATCCCAGGTAATGATATTTGTAAAAAGTTAAGGCATTATCTGCAATTGGTGATACATAACCACGCGGTGCAAACTGGTCCGTAAGAACATTTACATTATTATCATAAAAATTAATAAACACCGGGAAGTTAAAGCCATAACCGTTAGATCCGCTTTCCCTTCCTGAAATCACTTCCAGCTTTTGTTCGTTGGGTTTTCTATATGCAAAATGTGAAATGGATTCAGATAAATAGATCATTCCTTTACCCATTGAGTCCACACCCATTTCCTTTCGTGTATGGACATCCATCTTTTGCCCGAGAATACTTGTTGGCAGTTTTCTGCTCTTCATCCAGGTTTTGATATAAGCCTCGGTGGTAAAAGAATCCAAAGGGTTTTGGTATTCTTTTCTTTTGGCAATAGCATGGCGGATAATCTCGTAAGCCGGATCTTCATCCTTAGTAGAAATAATCACATTGGATAAATCATTGGTCAAAGGAGATAATGTAAAGTCAATCACCTGTTGCTGCGTATTTACTTTTACTTTCTTTTCTACACGAGTATATCCAACATACTGTGCGATTAAAATATATTCCCCCGGTGGAAGTGAAATGGAATAAATTCCCTTTTCATTGGAGGTCACACCTCTCCCTGAATTTTTTAATGTTATGGATGCAAATGGCAAAGGCTTTTCATCCTGACCTAAAATTTTCCCGGATATTTGTTGAGCAGAAACGCTCATAAAACTAAAAAAACAACAGAAACATATCAGCCATCTCATAAATAAGGTTCATTTTGATCAACACGATATTTTCATATCATGGCGCTTGAAGTTTGGTACAAACAGCAAGTAAAGTAAAATAGATTACCCTTCATATTCAATTTTTTAATGTTATTTTGTTTTTCTTTAACCAGCTCGTTTTATGTTTGATAATTTACCACCCTTGCTGCAAACTTTTCTCCTGATTATTCCCTCTACTTATATGGCTTTATTTCATGTGGTAAACCCCATTGGCTCTGGTGTTTTATTTCTGGGGCTCACACCCAATACGCCTAATTCCGTACGGAAAAAAATGGCCCGGAAAATTGCTTTTAATGCCGGTATTATTTTAATGTTTACCATACTAGTCGGCATTTTTATCATGAAGTTATTTGGTATTACCATACCTATTGTTCAAATGTGTGGCGGCACCATGATTCTTACTATGGGATGGCGTTCTTTGCAACAAGATGATACCGTAAATGAAAGTGATAAGAAAAGATACCTGAGTGACCAAATCAATGTAGAAGACCATACCAATAAAGTTTTTTATCCATACACTTTCCCCTTTACTGTTGGGCCGGGTAGCATAGCAGTAGCATTGACGATCAGCGCTGAAGCATTGGGCGGGAAGACGCATGAATACATCATGCATTATACGGCATCAGCCATTGCGATTTTATTAATAATGTTGAGCATTTATGTTTGTTTCAGTTCCGCAGATTTTTTTGTAAGTAAAGCCAATGAGCAGGCTCGCCGTGTGATAATGAAAATTCTTTCATTTGTCTTATTATGCATTGGAGGGCAGATTATTATGAATGGAGTGACTGAATTTGTTAAAACTTTTATGTGAGTAATGATGAATTGCATAAATTCAAATCATTGTTTATAAAAGCCTTGCCGTTTTGGTTATTTTTTAGAAACACCCATACCGCCCAAATCAAATTGAGTGTACTACAAAAAATAAGTATTTACAATGATTATCAAAAGACGTAAATAAAATGATATTTCTTTTGTACTAGACAGCAAATAAGTAAATCCAGTACACATCAAATTGTACTTCAAACAATTGAAGTGATCATACAGGTAGTTCAGACTATAATATATCTTTCACTACATTCTTAATAATCGAAGGTTTGCCAAGCGTATAATAGTGTAAGACCGGTGCACCAAATTTTATGAGTTCTCTGCTTTGCGCAATGAGCCATTCTGTACCAACCTTTTCGCAATCCTCATCTGTTTTGCATTTGAGGATGGCTTCTGATAAGTCATTGGGAATATCCACATGAAAAATCCGGGGCAGCAAGGACAATTGCTTTTTACTGCTGATCGGTTTTAATCCCGGGATGATAGGTACCGTAATGCCATGTTTTCGGCAGGCATCAACAAAATCAAAATATTTTTGATTATCAAAAAACATTTGAGTCATAATATATTCTGCCCCGGCATTTACTTTTTCTTTGAGCCTTTTTAAATCAATATCCTTATTTGGCGCTTCAAAATGTTTTTCAGGATATCCGGCAACACCTATGCAAAAATTGGTTTTGCCGCCATTTCGAATATCATCATCCAAATAAATGCCATGATTCAAATTAGCCACTTGTTTTAAAAGATCTATGGCATATACATGTCCGCCCGGTTCCGGATCGAAAAAAGATTCATTCCTGGCCGCATCACCTCGTATAATTAACACATTATCTATATCAAGAAAGTTAAGATCTATCAATGCATCTTCCGTTTCGCGCATCGCAAAACCACCACAAATAATATGTGGCACTGCATCAATTTTATAATGATTCATAATAGCTGCACAAATACCCACCGTTCCGGGCCTTTTACGTATTTCAATTTTCTCAAAATTCCCATCTGCTTTTTTCTTGTATGCCGTCTCACTTCTATGATAGGTGACATTGATCCAGGAAGGCTTAAACTCCATTAACGTATCCAGATGATCATAAATAGAACCAATACTTTTCCCTTTAAGGGGAGGTAATATTTCAAAAGAAACCAAAGTTTTATTAGCCTTCTTTATATGTTCTGTGATCTTCATTCAACAACAAATAATATATTGAAATTACAATTTGATGCAAAGCAAATTAAAGGAAGTTAGAATTCAAAAAATAGTTTAGCTGTTCCTTGGATGAAGTTTCCCTTCATCTTACTTATTTTTGCGAAAATCAATACAATTTGAGCCGCACCATCCGCACTGATCATTTAGTGAAATCTTATAGCAACCGCAAAGTGGTGGACCAGGTATCCATTGAAGTTAAACAAGGTGAAATCGTGGGTTTGCTTGGACCGAATGGTGCGGGTAAAACCACCACTTTTTACATGGTGGTCGGTTTGATTAAACCTGATGAAGGAAGGGCTTATCTCGATGAAGAAGATATTACTAAAATGCCCATGTATAAAAGAGCCCAGCTTGGTATAGGATATTTACCACAGGAAGCAAGTGTATTCCGCAAACTATCCGTAGAAGATAACCTGATGGCTGTATTGGAAATGACCAAATTAAAAGCTTCGGAAAGAAAAGAAAAACTGGAGCAATTGATCGATGAATTTAACCTGCATCATGTGCGGAAAAATAATGGAGATAGTTTAAGCGGAGGGGAGCGCCGCCGGACGGAAATCGCCAGGGCACTGGCCATTGATCCAAAATTTATATTACTTGATGAACCCTTTGCCGGCGTAGATCCTATTGCCGTTGAAGATATTCAAATGGTGGTAGCTAAATTGAAATATAAGAATATTGGCATCCTTATTACTGACCACAATGTGAATGAAACCCTTTCCATTTGTGATCATGCCTATCTTCTCATCGAAGGAAAAATATTTAAAAACGGATCTGCTGAAGAACTTGCAGCAGATGAACAGGTTCGGCGCTTATACTTAGGAACGAATTTTGAATTAAAACGCAAAAACTGGATCTTGGAAATGGGTCGTGAACTCCATGCTGCTCAGGATGAAGGAAAATAAATCTTCTTTTCATTTTTTTATTTATATTTAACCAAATCAAAAGGGCATAAGTGAGGTATTATAGGACTCATTTGAAAATTAATTTGCGATATAAGCAATGAAGATTTTATCCCCAACCATATCCATGCTCGCCAGGATGCGCTATGCCACCATTGAATCCTGGATGAATAATCCGATCGTATCACAAAGAGAGGTATTGCAGGATTTAGTTACACATGCTCAACATACTGAAATTGGAAGAAAATATGGCTTTGACCAGCTCTTTACCATCCGTAAATTCAAACAGGCCGTACCCATACATGAATATGAAGACTTAAAACCTTTTATTGAAAGGCTTATGCTGGGAGAACAATATCTCTTATGGAATACTCCCGTCTATTGGTTTGCAAAGAGTAGCGGCACCACCAGCGAGAAAAGCAAATTTATCCCAATCACAGATGAAAGCCTGAGAAATTGCCATTACCAGGGAGCAAAAGATGTACTCACACTTTACTATAATCGTTACCCTGACAGCGATTTACTCACCGGTAAAGGATTGGTTATTGGCGGCTCCCACCAGATCAATGCCTTAAATGAAGACATTTTTTATGGCGACCTGAGCGCAGTTCTTTTACAAAATACCCCTTTCTGGAGTAATTGGTTACGAACGCCGGAATTATCTATTGCATTGATGGATGAATGGGAAAGTAAAATAGAACAGCTGGCACAAAATACCATTCATGAAGATGTAACATCTTTAAGCGGTGTACCAACCTGGACACTCGTGTTAATCAAAAGAATTTTAGAAATCACCGGAAAAGCAACACTGCACGATGTCTGGCCCCGCCTGGAAATGTATTTGCATGGCGGTATTTCATTTGCCCCATATAAAAAACAATTTGAAAAATTAATAGGCAGGGAAATCCATTATTTAAATATGTATAATGCCAGCGAAGGTTTTTTTGCAGCACAAAATGGCCTCTCGGATGATATGCTATTATTTTTACAGCATGGCATTTTTTACGAATTTATGCCTATAGAAGAATATGGAAAGCCCAATGCAAGGACCATTGGATTGAAAGAAGTAGAAATGGGAAAAAATTATGCATTGGTCATTTCTACTAACGGTGGTTTATGGAGGTATCTTGTAGGAGATACCATTGCTTTTACTTCTCTTTCTCCATTTAAAATAAGAGTAACCGGTCGTGTCAAACATTTCATCAATGCATTCGGCGAAGAAGTAATTGTAGATAATACCGACCAGGCCATTGCAATAGCCGCCTCCAAAACGGGTGCCGCAGTGAAAGACTATACTGCAGCACCGGTTTATTTTACGGAAAACACCAATGGCGCTCATGAATGGATCATAGAATTCGAAAAAGAACCGGTTGATTTGAAACAATTTACAACCATTCTTGATACTACTCTAAAAACGCTCAATAGTGATTATGAAGCGAAGAGATATAAAAATATTGCTATGAAAATGCCTTTGATTCATCAAGCGCCAAAAGGGCTTTTTAATGAATGGTTACATATCAAGGGTAAAATGGGCGGGCAACATAAAGTACCTCGCCTGAGTAATGACCGTAAATATATTGATGAATTATTGCTTCTCTGGAAAGAAAAATTTGCTTAGATAGTACCATTTTATTCCTGCAAACTTTCCTTGCAAACCGGTCGTACAATCGAAACCTCTTTTGAAGTATAAGGAATGGGATCTTTTCCTATTTTGTTTACGAAAATAAAATTGGCTATTCTCCTTTAATTTACACAAACACTT
The DNA here is from genome assembly GCA_018268015.1 of Bacteroidota bacterium. Taxonomy (GTDB): domain Bacteria; phylum Bacteroidota; class Bacteroidia; order Chitinophagales; family Chitinophagaceae; genus JAFDXJ01. The sequence goes on along the minus strand of JAFDXJ010000041.1, from coordinate 170,649 downwards.
TTTTTAAAAAAATTATCGAACATAATAGAAATGAACATTTAGTTCAATGATGAATACAGTATCAAAAATAAATTCCCCTAAATTTTTATTATTGATCTGTAAACTTTGAATTCAGTGTGAAGACCTATCCCCTTCTTTTTGTTTAAGAAAAACACACATTTGTAAACCCTTTAAGGATCTTTTGCAAGTCCCTTAAATCAATTTTTCTCATTTTTTGCATCAGTTACCGAATCGATATAAATAATATTAAACAAAATTTTTACTGATAATCAATATCTTATAAATGCATGATAAAAAAAGTTTGCCATTTACATTGCCATAAATAATAAAACCCGCACCTTTGCAACCCATTAATCAAATCCATCGGGATGGCGATGGAATTTTAAAACAGAAATATTATGAGTAAACTTCATTTCACCACAAAACATGCGAACGAGGCTACCATACAACGTGCATGGCACATTGTAGATGGCACCAATCAAACCGTAGGCCGCATGTGTGCGCAAATTGCCAGCGTTTTACGCGGTAAAAATAAAGCCTACTATACGCCTCATGCAGATTGTGGCGATTATGTAATCGTTATCAATGCAGATAAAGTTGTTTTTACCGGTAATAAACTGGAAGAGAAAATATATCTCGATTTTTCAGGATACCCGGGAGGTCAAAGAAAAGAATCAGCCAAGAATCTTTTAAAACGTCGTCCAGAGGTGATCGTAGAGCGTGCTGTTAAAGGGATGCTTCCCAAAAACCGCCTGGGTAGAAGGATGTATAAAAAATTATTTGTGTATGCCGGGGATCAGCATCCTCACATGGCGCAACAACCAAAAGAATTAAAATTTTAAAATCATTAAGTACAAGCTTCGTTTAAAATAATATTACATGGAAAAACAAAAAAATGCAGTGGGCCGCCGGAAAGAAGCCGTTACCCGTATTTTCATTAATAAGGGTGATGGAAAAATCACTGTAAATGGAAAAGATTATAAAGAATATTTCCCGCTTGCTTATTTACAAAACCAGGTGATCGCTCCTTTGCAGGTTACTGAATCAGTAGATAAGTACGATATTCAGATCAATGCAACCGGTGGTGGCATGAAAGGGCAAGCCGAAGCCGCAAAACTGGGTATAGCCCGTGTTTTACTGGAATTAAATCCTGAACTCAGACCAGCCTTAAAAGAAGCCGGCCACCTCACACGTGACCCTCGTGGCGTAGAGCGTAAGAAATTTGGCCATAAAAAAGCCCGTAAAAGCTACCAGTTTTCAAAACGCTAATTATTACTACAATTTTATTCAAAAAATATTTTCAAAAAGAAAGAATATATCATGGAAAATAACACTTCATTACAACAGCAATTATTGGAAGCAGGCGTTCACTTTGGGCACCTGAAAAAGAAGTGGAACCCTAAAATGCTGCCTTACATTTTCGCAGAAAAAAAAGGCATTCATATCATTGATTTGAACAAAACCGTGGATCATCTCCAGGAGACCGCAGCTGCACTTAAACAAATTGCTAAGAATGGCAAGAAGATTATGTTTGTAGCTACCAAGAAACAAGCTAAAGAAATCGTTAGCGACTGCGCTAAAAAAGTAAATATGCCTTTTGCCACAGAACGCTGGTTGGGCGGCATGCTTACCAATTTTAACACCGTTAGGAAAAGTGTAAAGAAAATGCAAAGTATTGAAAAAATGCTTGCAGATGGAAGCGCTGAAAGCCTTACCAAAAAAGAACGCCTGACACTTAGCCGCGATCGCGAAAAAATGGAGAAAGTATTAGGTGGTATTTCCCAATTGGGTCGCTTACCGGCTGCTTTATTTCTCGTGGATATAGGTCATGAGCATATTGCCTTAGCAGAAGCAAAGCGTCTTGGCATTACTACATTTGGTATGGTAGATACCAATTGCGACCCGAATAAAGTAGATTACGCAATCCCATCTAATGATGATGCCACTAAAAGTATAGCCATCATTTGTAGCTATATCACAGCGGCTATTGCCGAAGGACTCGAAGAAAGGATGGCAGCCAAAGATGAGGATGTAGAAGAAGTAGATAATGAAGCTGAAAGGAAAGCAGACCGCCTGATGGCTGAAGCCGAATCTGAAACTTCCAGAGGGGGCCGTTCCCGCAACAATGAATCCGGTACCGGTACGCCAAAACGTAGAATACCTGGTGGCGCAAGCCGCAGGACACAAGGGTCAACCGGACCTGGCGGAGGTAAAAGATAATTTATTTACAGGGTTTATATCATGCTTTCGATCTATGCAACACATGCATCGTTCGTGGTATTTTTTAAAATCAATAAGATTCATTTTTAATAAAATTATATGACTACACAAATTCAGATCACCGCTGCGGAGATCAATAAATTACGCCAGGCAACCGGCGCAGGTATGATGGATTGCCGTAAAGCTCTTACAGAAACGAATGGCGACTTTGAAGCGGCCATAGACTGGTTACGTAAACAAGGCCAAAAAGTGGCGGCCAAAAGAAGTGACCGCGAAGCAAAAGAAGGAGTTATCATTGCTCAAACTTTTCCCGGTAATCAATCTGGTCTCATCATTTGTATCAGTTGCGAAACAGACTTTGTTTCAAAAAATGCAGACTTTGTAGCATTTGCCCAGAGTATTGCTGATACAGCTATTGCAAATAATGTTCAATCTGCTGAAGAACTAATGGAACAGAATGTAAATGGAGCAAAAGTGTCAGACCTTATTAATGATAAGTTGGCTTCTATTGGCGAAAAAATTGGCATTAGCCGTTTTGAAAGACTGGATGCGCCTTATGTGGCTTCCTATATTCATGGGGCAAACAGGATGGGCGTATTAGTAGGCCTTACCGGAAATCTACCCGATGCCGGCAAAGACATTGCGATGCAAATTGCTGCCATGAACCCGGTAGCTGTAGATCCTGAATCAGTTTCTAAAGAAATGGTTGACAGGGAAAGAAATATTGTTATGGATCAAATGAAAGAAGATCCAAAAATGAAAGGCAAGCCGGAAGAAATGATGGCAAAGATTGCCGAGGGAAAGTTAAATGCTTTCTTTAAAGAACAAACGCTCATGGCACAGCCCTTTGTTAAAGATAATAGCAAAACAGTGCGTGAATATTTGCAAGGTATTGATGCCAAAGCAAGTGTAACATCATTTATCAGAGTTGCATTAGGTTAAGCTTTTCATACTTTTTTCAAAAAGAGGAACTTTCAACAAGTTCCTCTTTTTTTTGCAAATTTGTAAGATGAATGAAAAATATTTTGAAGCAAACAGGGACTCGTGGAATAAAAGGGCGCAGGTGCATAAAGATTCTGATTTCTATGCTCTCGATAGTTTTAAAGCAGGCAAAACTGCTTTGAATCAATTGGAACTTTCGGAGATGGGCAATGTTCAGGGTAAAAAATTGATCCACCTTCAATGTCATTTTGGAATGGATACTTTAAGTTGGGCAAGAGAAGGAGCAGATGTAACCGGAATAGATTTTTCTCCACAAGCCATTGAAATTGCTAATGAAATCAAAGATGAATTAAATATTCCGGCTACTTTTATTTGTAGTAATGTTTATGATTTAACTCAGCACCATAAATTGAAAAATGCATTTGATATTGTATTTACATCTTATGGTGTAATTGGCTGGTTGCCCGATCTGGAAAAATGGGCAGAGACTATTGTATTCCTTTTAAAACCCGGAGGCACATTTTATATGGCAGAATTCCACCCGGTTGTCTGGATGATGGATGAAAATTTTGAATACATCAAATACTTTTATCATAACCAGGAAATTATTGAAGAGGATTTAACGGGCACATACACAGATAGAAATGCCCCCATTACGCATAAGAATTATAGCTGGAATCATAGTATTTCTGAGGTTTTAAATGCACTGATTCATCATGGTTTAACAATAAATCATTTTAATGAATTCAATTACAGCGTACATAATTGTTTCAATAACACGGTAAAAGGAAATGATGGCTATTGGCGGATTAAGGGGATTGAAAATAAAATTCCTATGATGTATTCAGTAAAAGCCATTTACGCACCCTGATTTCAATAAAAATAGTTCTTCAGGTTTACCACAGAATTGCTTTTTTGATTTGCAAAAATCATTTAGATTGAAAATACTAATTATAGAAGATGAGCAGCAATTAGCGGAAAGTATGGCAGCATACCTTACAGTGGAAAACTATATTTGTGAGATTGCCTTTACTTTAAAAGAGGCCCATGATAAAACGGAGATATTTGAATATGATTGCATACTCCTTGATATTGGCTTACCAGATGGAAATGGACTTGAAATCCTAAAATACTTAAAAGCAGATAAAAAAGAAGATTGCGTATTAATCATTTCCGCAAAAAACTCTTTGGATGATCGTGTTACAGGATTGCAACTGGGAGCAGATGATTATCTTGTAAAACCATTTCATTTGACCGAACTTAGTGCACGTATAGCTGCAATCATTCGTCGTAAAAAATATCATGGGAATAATCTTATTGTTTTTTTTGAAATCAAACTGGATACTTTATCGCAAACTGTTTTTATACATCAAAAAGAAATCACGCTCACTAAGAAAGAATACCAGTTATTATTATATTTTTTGATCAATAAAGGCAGAATCATTTCGAAAGATGCAATAGCCAATCACCTTTGGGGAGATGAAATGGATATGACCAACAATTTTGATTTTATATATACACATATTAAAAACCTTCGTAAAAAATTGGCCGAAGCCGGCTCTAATGATTATATCAAATCAGTATATGGAATGGGCTACCAATTTACAAATTCATGAAATTATTGACAAAATACAGGCAATTAAATCTAATTGCAACTTGTAGCATTTTATTGGTAAGTGCATTTTGTTACTATATCGTGGTATGGCAGATTCTCATTGCTCAATTAGATGAGGATCTTACAACGGAAAGGCAAGAAGTAATGGATTTTGTTAAAATCAATGACAATTTACCCCTACCTATAAACAATAAAACACAACAATTGTTTTTTGTCCCATTACAAAAAAATAAAACCAGCACAACTATTTCTTCTGTCTCAATTTATGATGCCACAGAGAAAGAAAAGGTCATCTTCAGGCAAATAGAATTCCCTGTAATAATACAGGGGAAATCTTTCCTGGCAACAGTTAGAGAGCCACAAGCAGAAACCGAAGATTTGATTCAATACATAGTATTAGTCACAATTATCATGTTAGTTATCTTGCTAGGGTTGCTATTTTTCATTAATCGGTATTTCTTGAAAAAATTGTGGAATCCATTTTATAAAACACTGGACGAATTAAAAAAATTTAGCTTATACAAAAAAACAACTTTGCATTTAGAAAGCAATAAGATCACGGAATTTGCCCAACTAAATGAATCTGTTATGAGTATGGCTAACCAGGTTAAACGGGAATATACATCCTTAAAAGTGTTTACCGAAAATGCATCGCATGAAATGCAAACTCCACTGGCGATAATCAGATTAAAAATGGACAACCTTATCCAGGATGAAAATTTGAATGCCGCTCATCTCAATCAATTAAATGATATATACAATGCAGTGGGGAAATTGCAACATTTAATGCAGTCTTTATTATTGCTCACAAAAATTGAAAATGGCCAGTTCATGGCCAACGAAAATGTTTTGCTGGATAAATTGATAACCGAAAAAGTGAACCAGTTTCATGAACTTTTTCAAAGTAAAAACATAGGTTTAAAGGTTCAGCTAACAAACAAAAATATCCTATTTAATAAACAATTACTTGAAATTCTACTGAATAATTTATTAAGCAATGCAGTCAGATATACCAGAGAAAATGGGCAACTTGAAATCATTTTAAATGACTTCGAATTAAATATTTGCAATAGTGGAGAAATTGCATTGAATAAATTAGAAATATTTAATCGATTTTATAAGGAACATAATTCTCCCGGAATGGGCCTGGGCCTGGCCATCATAAAGCAAATATGTGCCTTTGCCCATTTCCCAGTTTCATATCGTTTTCATAAAAAGATGCATTGCTTTAGAATTTCATTTTTAGCTTCAAATTTTGAACAGAATTGATATCTTTCTTTGTGATTCATCAAAAAATAATAATATGAAAAAAATGAGTATTTTGTCGTTCATTGTGGGCATGATCAGTTTTTCGGCCTGTGCGCAAAAATTGAATGAATCACAACTACCGGCTAAAGTAAAATCAGCATTTGATCAAAAGCATCCGGGTGTAAATGCCAAATGGGATAAGGAGAACACTAACTATGAAGCCAGCTTTAAAATGAATAAGTATGATATGTCAGAATTGTACGATGTCAATGGAAATCTGCAGGAAACTGAAATAGATATTAAGGTTTCTGAATTACCAACATCTATAATGAATTACATTCATAAACAGTATGCCGGCGAAAAAGTAAAAGAAGCGGCGAAGATTACAAAAGCAAATGGTGAGATAATGTATGAAGCAGAAGTGAAAGGTATGGATGTATTGTTTGATGAAAATGGAAATTTCTTAAAGGAAATAAAAGATGAAGATTAAATCCTGATAGAAAACAGCATATATAAAAGCGGTCCATACCGCTTTTATTAATTTGCTGTTTTATTTAAATGTGTCTTAATGAAATATGTTTTTATTTTTATTAGTTTCTTAGTTATATCTGCACACGCAATTGCACAACGAAACACACTTTCCTTTTTTATTGAAAATGCAAAGACCAATAGTCCATTATTGACATCAATCCAATACCAGCAACAGCTGAATTCACTGGATAGCTTATTATTGCTGGCTTCTTTAAAACCCCAGGTTAAATTTTCCAGTATCAATAGTTATGCTCCTGTTATTGGCGGCTTTGGGTATGATAATGCCATTACCAATGTCGGAAATTTTGCAACGCTTATCGGCATAAACAAAGAATTAATCTCCCGAAAAACATTGTCTGCCAACCTGGAAAATTTCAAACTTCATAATGATTCTTTAACCCTCAACTATACATTGACGGAGCATGACCTGAAACGAACAATTAGTGAACAATACATCAATGCCTTTGGAAGTGGGCAACAATTTGAGGAAACTGAAAAAATAGTCAACTTACTGATTAATGAAGAAAAAATTTTACGTGTCCTCACACAAAAGAATATTTACAAACAAACAGAATACCTGACATTCCTGGTAACCATGCAACAACAACAACTGCAGCTAAGCCAGGATAGTATTCAATATGTCAATGATCTTTCCTTGCTAAGGTATTTAACAGGAATAAAAGATACCGATAGAGTAGACCTAACTGAACCCTTTAACTTATCATACCAGGAAGATGCTATCATTGACTCAGTATTCATAAAACAATTTACCTTAGACAGCCTTTTATTAAGGAATACAAAATCATTAGTGGATGCTTCCTATGCACCAAAAATTTCGGTATATGGAGATGCAGGATTTAATTCCACTTTTGCGTATAGTGCTTACAAAAATTTTGGTATCAGCGCCGGTATCAGTTTAGAAATACCCATATCAGACGGGGGGCAAAAAAAAATTACTTATGAAAAAATTGATTTGGCCGAAAAGCAAAGAATTAAAAACCGCGATTTCTTTTTCAATCAATATTCTCAACAGATCAATAGCTTGCAAAAACAATTAAAAAGTACGGAAAACCTGATTACTCAAATTAATAATCAATTAAAATATGCTGAAACCCTTATAAAAGCTAATGAAAAACTATTGCAGACCGGCGAAGTGAGTATTGCAGATTTTATACTTGCCTTACAAAATCATCTCTCTATAAACAACCTCCTTACGCAAAATAGAATTACACGAATGCACATTTTGAATCAAATAAATTATTGGGTAAAATAAATTTATATGCCTGCACTTAAGAAATATTTCCTGCTCGCCTGGTTATGCTTTATATCGATAGCCCTTTTTTCCTGCAAATCAAATAATACTAATGCCAATGCTGAAGAAGTAAGTGATACTGTGACTCCTGTTACAATTACTACAACCAGGGATACGATTCTGGAAGACTCAATGATATTAAATGCAACGGCCACTTTTTTACAAAAATGGATCGTACGAGCCAATGCAACAGGCTATATTCAAAACGCTCATATCATTTTGAATTCAAATGTCAATCAAGGACAATCACTATTCACTATCAAAACAAAAGAGGCTGTAAGCCTGGGCAATACGATTAATCAACTTGATTCGAGTTTTCAATTTTCAGGTATAAATACTATTTATTCCAATAAAACGGGTTTTGTATCTGAACTGAATCACCAAATTGGAGATTATGTTCAGGATGGTGATCAACTGGCCGTAATCACCGATACTCGTAGTTTTGTTTTCCTGTTGGAAGTACCCTATGAATTAAGGCCATTCATCATTAATAAAAAAACCCTGAAGATTACTTTACCAGACAATGAGCAATTAATTGGATATATCAGTGGAGATATGCACTCCATTGATCCATCATCACAAACGATGAAAGTGATCCTGCGCGTATTTCCTAATCATCCCATCCCTGAAAACCTTTCTGGGAAAGTGATCTTATTAAAAAATGATGCGAGGCAGGTATCTGTATTACCAAAAGAAGCGGTCTTATCTAATGAAATGCAGGATGAATTTTGGGTGATGAAACTCATCAATGATTCAATAGCTATTAAAATACCAGTAACAAAAGGTGTGGAATCAGGCGGGTTCATTGAAATAGTATCTCCACATTTTGTAGCTTCGGATAAAATCATTTTAACAGGTAATTATGGCCTTGATGATAGTTCAAAAGTGACCCTTCTCAAACCTTAATCATTTTCATATCTTTTGAAAAATTTTTTTACCACATATAAAAATCCAATTAGCGTTTTCATATTTCTAATTATTGCAGGAGGCATTTTTTCCTTTATAAAAATGCAAACTTCTTTATTCCCCGAGATCACTTTTCCCAAAATTAAAGTCATTGCTGATGCCGGTCTCCAACCCGTTGATAAAATGATCATGACTGTAACCAAACCTTTGGAGAATACAATAAAACAAATTCCCGGGTTGGAACATGTTCGCAGTACGACAAGCAGGGGTAGTTGTGAAATTTCTGCTCTTGTAAATTGGGATGCTGATATGGATAAAAGCCAGCTTTTGATTTCTTCAAAAATCAATGAAATCAAAAATACACTTCCCCCCGGTACGGATATTACTATTGAAAAAATGAATCCGTCTATATTACCGGTTATGGGTTACTCATTGGAAAGCAAAACCAAATCTCCTGTAGCACTTAAACAAATAGCCCTTTATACGATTCGCCCTTTTTTATCCCAGGTGGAGGGAGTGAGTGAGGTAAAAGTTACCGGCGGAAAATCAAAAGAATATTGGATTACACTGGATAAGGAAAAAATGAATGCATTGAAGGTTACCCCTTCTTTGATTAATAATGCATTGCAACAATCAAATTTTATTCAATCGAATGGTTACTTAAATGATTACCATCTTTTGTACCTCACTGTAACAGATGCGCAGGTACATTCTTTAAATGATTTGCAAAATCTCATTATCAGTACAACTGGTCAACGAATCATTCAAATGAAAGATATTGGCACGGTTTCAATTCGTGAAGGGAAAGAATATATAAAAATAAATGCCAATGGCAAAGAAGGTGTTTTAATTGCCGTTATCAAACAGCCGGAAGCGAATCTGGTGGATCTTTCAAAAAATATTCAACTAAAAATTGATGAATTAAAAAAGATACTCCCCAGTGATATTCAAATTCGACCCTATTATGATCAGGCGGATTTTGTTCAAGATGCCATTCATAGTGTAAGTGATAGTTTATGGATCGGATTATTACTGGCCCTTTTGGTAGCGATACTCTTCCTGCGATCAGTGAAAGCCGGAGCGACTATTCTGATTACTATCCCGGTTACGCTCGGATTAATAGCCATTGTCATGCATATCGTGGGATATACATTAAATATCATGACACTCGGTGCTATTGCAGCTTCCATTGGCCTCGTCATTGATGATGCAATCGTTGTGATAGAACAAATTCATAGGTCTCATGAGGAGAAACCGGATGAAAAAGCGCCTGGTCTCATTCAGCATGCGCTGCAATTTTTATTTCCTGCCATGGTCGGTTCTTCATTAAGTACTATTGTCATTTTTTTACCCTTTTTAGTCATGAGTGGTGTTGCAGGCGCTTATTTCACAGTCATGACCAACACCATGATTATCTCTCTCACTTCTTCATTTTTTATCACCTGGATATGTTTGCCTGTCATTTATTTATGGTTTGCAGGCAAAAAAAAGAGTACAGAAAAAAAACAAAAAGGTGCCGGAGAAGCCCATCAAGTTAAAACGCAAAAATGGGTTTCCTTTTTCATTCGTAAACCATGGATCAGTATTGTTTTTATCATCCTTTTAATGAGTTCTATTTTCTATATATTCCCAAAGTTAGAAACGGGATTTCTTCCCGAAATGGATGAAGGAAGTATTGTACTTGATTATAACACGCCACCGGGTACATCTCTTGATGAAACAGATCGTATATTACATCAGGTAGAAAAAATAATTCTCGCCAATAAGGATGTAGCATCCTATTCACGAAGAACCGGTACTCAAATGGGGTTTTTTATTACAGAGCCAAATAACGGCGATTACCTCATTCAGTTGAATAAAAACAGGAAACATTCTACAGACGAAGTGATCAGTGATCTAAGAAACAAGATAGAATCCTCACAACCGGCATTACAAATTGATTTCGGGCAAGTAATTGGTGATATGTTAGGTGACTTGATGAGTTCAGCCCAGCCTGTTGAAGTAAAAATTTTTGGCAGTGATGCAAGCCTACTGAAAAAATTGTCCGGTGATATTGCTCAAATTATTGATTCCGTGAAAGGAACTGCGGATGTTTTTGATGGCATTACGATTGCAGGCCCTTCTCTGAGTATCTTTCCAAATTATAATGCATTGGCCTTCTATGGAATCAACCCAACTGATTTTCAGAATCAGGTACAATTATCCCTGGAAGGAAATGTATCGGGAAAGATCTTTGAAGAGAATATGGAGACTCCCATCAGGCTTATTTATCCCGGCAATACGAAGAATTCGATTTCAGATATGAGTAACTTCCCCATATTTTCACCAAATGGGCAGGTTATACGGCTTTCAGATTTGGCCACTATTCAAATTAATAGCGGGGATGCCGAAGTTCAACGCGAAGACCTACAAACAGTTGGAATTGTTTCGGCGAGGCTGGATAACAGGGATCTGGGAAGTGTGATGAAAGATATAACATCAGAAATTTCAAAAAAAATTCATCTGCCAAAAGGGTATCATATTGAATATGCCGGAGCTTATGCAGAACAGCAAAAATCTTTTTCTGAATTAGTGTTTATTCTGGTTAGTTCCTGTTTATTGGTTTTTTGTGTAATCCTGTTTTTATATAAAGATTTTCGTATGGCTCTTTCAATATTAATTATAGCCATCTTAGGAATTTCCGGAAGTTACATAGCGCTTTTTGTCACTCATACGCCTTTAAATGTAGGAAGCTATACCGGGTTGATTATGATGGTGGGCATAATCGGCGAAAATGCAATTTTTACTTGTCTTCAGTATTTTGAAAGCAGGCGGTATGCCAATGTGGACCAAGCGATTATTTATGCCATATCAACACGATTACGTCCCAAATTAATGACCTCTATAGGTGCTATCATTGCCTTAATGCCACTTGCATTAGGAATCGGCACCGGTGCTCAAATGCATCAACCTTTAGCTATTTCCGTCATAGGTGGGTTTATTATTGCTTTGCCTTTATTGCTGATCGTGTTACCCACATTTCTACGACTCATTTATCATAGCGAAAAGTAACAATTTTCGAATGTGGAAAAAATTCCCCCTTCCATTCATTATTATTTTCGGAATTTTAAATTAATTTTATTTTTGACAGCTTAAAAAAAAAATCTTTTTCTTTTTAATAATGTCAATGCAACCTAACATTAATTGATATGGAACACCGTAATTCAGCACCAGAACATGTAGAAAAATTATTGCAAATAAACCAGGCCATGTTTTATTGCTTTAATGAAATGTCTGAAAAAATTCCTGTTTGTTTAGTGAATGTTTTTTCTTTTGATGGCGCTTATACACTTAATTTTTCAACAAAAAATTTCCCTTCTGATGCCATCAATTGGGGCAGCTTTGCCGGTGAAATGCATTTTTATAAAAAAGGGGTGCCTTATAGTTTTGTCTTACATGGTGTGATTCGGCTTTCTGCTGATATGGAAGAGAATAATGTTCATTTTACTATTTCCCAAATTGATTATTTTGAACAACCCGGTGTTAAGACTGCCGATTTTAACGGTATGCTTTCCGTGCTCTTATGGCCTTATCGCTATTTATTTTTGAAGGAAAGCAGTACGGCCCATTTTATTGTGAAAGGTGATGGGCTGAAACCCTTGTTGGATGAGCAATCCAATTAATATTTCAGTTATAAATTTTTTCTATTTCGGCATGGTATTTTTCTAAAATCACTTTTCTTTTCAGGCTCATTTTCGGGGTCATTTCACCCGTTTCAATTCCCCATTCTTTTGGTAATAGTTCAAATTTCTTAATCTGCTCTACATGATTGAAAAATTGGTTTTTATCCTCAATCACCCGTTGATATTTTTCCAGGACCTGTCTGTTGCTGATCGCTTCATCAGGAGTAGTAAAGGGAATCTCTTTCAATTCCATCCAATGTTTTAATGATGTGAAAGAAGGAACAATAAGCGCTCCTACAAATTTTTGATTGGCACCGGTGACCAATACCTGTTCAATCAATGGATCTTCTTTTAATTTATTCTCAAGTACCTGAGGCGCTACATATTTTCCACCACTTGTCTTAAATAATTCCTTTTTCCGGTCTGTTATTTTCAAAAAATTTCCGTGGACCATTTCTCCGATGTCCCCGGTATGCAGCCAGCCATCAATAATAGTTTCATTAGTCAGGTCGGGTCTTTTGTAATACCCTTTCATCATACTTTTCCCATTAACACAAATCTCGCCATCTTTTTCCAGGCGTAGGTTTACGCCATTTAAAACAGGGCCTACCGTACCAAAGATGTTTCCTCCCGGAGTTCTCCTGTTTACAGCGATTACCGGGCTATTTTCTGTAGGACCATATCCTTCATAAGTAGGAATTCTGGCTGCATTAAAAATACGCAACAATTTTTCCTGACAAGCAGCACCACCACTTAAAATAAATTTTATATTTCCTCCGAGTGCATCGCGCCATTTATTAAAGATGATTTTATTGGCCAAGGAAAGTTGAAGATCATACCAAAAGCCACCGCTCTTATTATTATCAAATCTTTCAGCCAGGCCTATCGCCCAGAAGAATAATTTTTTCTTTATCCCTTTCAAATCTCTCCCTGCTGTCATTATTTTTTCAAATACTTTTTCCAGTAAACGAGGCACAGAAGTGAAACAATCTGGTTTTAATTCACGCAGGTTATCCCCAATTGTTTCCAGGCTTTCAGCATAATAAATATTATTGCCACTGAATAAATAAATATAAGAAACACATTTTTCATAGATATGATTCAAGGGTAAAAAACTCAGTACTTTAAAGTGAGGATCATCCGGAAATGGAAAACTCTCCTTTGCATACATGGCATTATGAAAAATATTGCTATGTGTGAGCATCACACCTTTTGGAGTGCCGGTTGTTCCTGATGTGTATATAAGTGTTGCCAAATGGCTATCCGGAATTTTTGATTTGATTTCTTCAATTTTTCTTAAAGAATCTTCTGTAGCGAGATCAGCTATTTCAGTCCATAAAGGGGTGTGGTCAATTTCATCGAAAGAATAGATCTTTTTTAATGAAGGTACTTCCGGTGCAATCAGCTCCACTTTGGCTTTTAAATCAGCGCTGCTTACAAACATTATTTTTACAGCAGCATCATTTAAAATGAATTTTAGTTCAAGTGGATTTGTTGTAGGATATATAGGTACCAGTACCGCTCCTGTTTGTTGAACAGCCAGGTCGGTAATAATCCATTCCGGGCGGTTATTACTGATAATGCCGATTTTATCACAGCCTTCGTCCGTTCCATCCTGAAGGCCAATCCCCATCTCTAATAATCCCGCACTCAAACGATTGACCATTTTCTCAACATCCTTCGTGCGCCAGCTCTTCCAAACACCATTGACTTTAGAAGAAAGCATATTAAGATCTGAAAATTTTTCCAATTGATAAGGAATACAATCGAATAGGCGGCTGGGTTGAATCATAATCAGAAATTATAAGATGCTAAAGAGTTTTATCAAAATTAATAAATGAATTTAAATAGTCATTTACGCAGAAATGCTGTTTTCATGAATTAAAATTATGAATCACTTGATTCTGAAAATCATCAGGATTTTAAGCCAGGTTTTCGATGATTCCAGCAATGCCTTGCCCACCTCCAACACAAGCAGTTACCAATCCATATTTTTTATTCAGCCTTTTAAGATCACTTAATATTTGCACCGTGAGTTTGCAGCCGGTACATCCCAAAGGATGCCCAAGAGCAATAGCACCTCCATTGATATTGACTTTATCCGCATCCAATCCTAATTCGCGGATCACAGCAATAGATTGAGATGCAAAGGCCTCATTTAACTCAATTAAATCTATGTCTTTCAATTGCATATTTGCCTGCTTCAGCACTTTGGGAACAGCAGCAACAGGACCCATTCCCATAATTCGTGGTTCTACACCGGCTACTGCAGCATTAACCAATCTTCCAATGGGTTTTAGCCCTAGTTGATTCATCATTTTTTCTCCCATCACAATTACAAAAGCTGCGCCATCACTGGTTTGTGAAGAATTACCGGCAGTGACAGAACCACCCAGGGCAAAAGCCGGTTTCAACTTTGCCAATGCCGCCAGAGTAGTATCCTTTCTTACACCTTCATCCGTATCCATTGTAGTGGTGCGTTTTTTTCTTTTATTATTTTCATCCACATAAACTTCCTCCACTTCAACAGGCAGGATGCCATTTTTAAAATACCCATTTTCTATTGCATGCATAGCTTTTTCGTGAGAATGCAAAGCAAAAATATCCTGGTCTTCCCGGCTAACAGAGAATTCTTTAGCAACCGCTTCCGCCGTAAGCCCCATACTCAGGTAATAATCAGGATCATCTTTAGCAATCATGTATGAAGGCACCGGTTTCCATCCGGATGTAGGCACCAGGCTCATACTTTCCGTGCCTCCCGCAATAATACATTCTGCCATACCGGTGCGGATTTTCGCAGTGGCCATTGCTATACTCTCCAAACCACTTGCACAATACCGGTTAATTGTAATTCCGGCAATATCCTTCCCGAGTGCGCGTGCCGCAATGATACGACCAAACTGTAAGCCTTGTTCGGCTTCGGGAACTGCATTCCCAACAATCACATCATCCACCTGCGAGGGGCCCAATGCAGGTACAGATGCCATTAAACCTTTAATAACTGTGATGGCTAAATCATCCGGGCGATAAAACCGAAATGCGCCTTTCTTACTTTTTCCTACTGCGGTACGATATCCCGCTACAATATATGCTTCCTGCATAAAGAATTTTTGAGAGTCAAAATTAACCGAAAGTTACGGATGCAAGCCATGCTGCGGGATAAGATTTTGTTAACCCCCCATTAAAATACATTAAAAATCATCATTTGGCGAAATACGTTTCCGCTGATATTTTAAATTAGATTGCTTTTTTTTATGCATGATTCTTTTTTCACTTGCTGCGTTTGAGGGCTTAGTGGCAATGCGTGCTTTTTTCACCATGATAGCATGGTATATTAAATCATTCATCTTATCAATAACGGCTTCTTTATTGGCTAATTGGGTCCGGAAATTTTGAGATTTCACGAGTAAAAAACCATCCCGGGTAATTTTATTCCTAAGCTTTGAATAAATCATTTCTTTTTGTTCTTCAGTAAAAAAAGTTGAATGAAAAATATCCCATTTCCCAATAACCATGGTTTCAACTTTATTGACATTCTGGCCGCCTTTGCCCCCACTCCGGGCTGTTTGAAATAGAATCTCCGTTGATATGTCTACCTTCATTTTTTAAAATTAAGAAAGACATGCGTCTTATATTGCAAAGAGTGAAGAATGCTTCCGTTAAAGTAGATAAAAAAATAATCGGAGCAATAGAACATGGTCTCCTCATTTTTGTGGGAATTGAAGATGCAGATAATGAAGAAGATATTGATTGGCTTTGCCGAAAAATTGTAAACCTCCGCCTATTTGATGATGAAAATGGAGTAATGAATTTAAATGTTCAGGAGGTGAATGGGAATGTATTACTTGTAAGCCAGTTCACGCTACATGCTGCCGTAAAAAAAGGAAACAGGCCATCTTATATAAAGGCTTCAAAACCAGGAATAGCTATCCCTTTATATGAAAAAATGAAAATAGAATTGGCCACTATGATGAACAAGCCTGTTCAAACCGGCATTTTTGGCGCAGATATGGAAGTACAATTGGTGAATGATGGCCCGGTAACCCTTTTCATTGATTCAAAAAATAAGGAATAACCTCATTTAAAAAATTTGAATATGACAATCAATTCCGCACAAAAACAAGTTGATGAATGGATACAATCATCCGGCGTTCGCTATTTTAATGAATTGACCAATCTCGGAATATTACAAGAAGAAACGGGTGAATTGGCGCGGCTCATGGTACGTATTTATGGCGAACAGAGTTTTAAGGAAAATGAAAAACCAACTGATCATTCTGCCGGGAAAAAAATGCTTGCTGATGAAATGGCGGATGTACTTTGGGTATTAATATGCCTTGCTAATCAAACCGGCATTCAACTTGAAGAAGCCTTTAAAAATAATATGCAAAAGAAAATAAATCGTGATTCAAAAAGACATTTGCAAAATGAAAAGTTGAAAAAACTTTGATCAACCTATTTTTAGAATTTTTATAATACCATTTTTATTTCATGGAATCATTTCAAAATCTACAAAAAATTATTCAGCAAAGACGTAGTATCAAACCTGCACAAATGAATGGCCGGAAAATACAAGACAGTGAAATTGAAGAACTCCTTTTTCTCGCAGACCTGGCACCCACACATGGCCATACGGAACCCTGGAGATTTATCATTTATGCAGATCAGGCTTTGAAAGATTTTTGTACTGCTTTTTCCTCCCTTTATCAGAAATATCAATCGCCGGAAAAATTCAATGAGGAAAAATTTATTAAGATGCAAAACTGGCATCAACATGTCTCGCATCTCCTGGTCACATATATGCACAAAGGGACCAATCCCAAAATCCCTGAACAGGAAGAATATGCAGCTGTGTCGGCTGCTATTGAACATATATTATTAGCAGCAACTGCCAAAGGAATGGCTTCTTTTTGGAGTACTTCATTTCCCATATACCATGACTCTTTAAAACAATACCTCCAACTAACAGAAAATGATATATTGATGGGATTCATTTCTTTAGGATATTCAGATTGGCCATGGCAACCAACAAAAAGAATGATTCCTTTGAATGAAAAATTTTCCTGGAGAAAATGAAACCCGGTGAGTCTTCATTTTTCAGTATTTGTGTTATACATTGCAATTTAAAAATGTAAGATGGCAAAAACGTTTAAAAAATTAGTGACCATCACAGCGCCCTCCGGAGCAGGTAAATCATCAATTACGCATTACTTATTGAAACATTTCCCGATCCTTGATTTTTCTGTATCTGCCACAACTCGCCCTCAAAGAGGTACAGAAAAAGATGGTAAAGATTATTACTTCTTATCCTTACCGGATTTTTTAGAAAAAATTAGTTCAGGGCTATTTCTTGAATACGAAATGGTTTACCCGGGAAAATATTATGGCACATTAAAATCAGAAATAGATCGCATCTGGGATGCCGGGAAAGTCCCGATTCTGGATATTGATGTAAAAGGCGCTATGAAAGTGAGAGAAATTTTTAATGACCATGCACTCTATGTATTCATTGCTCCTCCTTCTCTGGATGAATTAAAAAAAAGATTAATTAAACGAGGTACGGAAACCTTAGAAAATGTGGAAACAAGATTGGAAAAAGCCAATTATGAATTATCATTTCAAAACCACTTTGATAAAACAATAATCAATAAGGATTTAGAGAAAGCTTGTAAACAAACCGCCAGAATGGTAAAAGCTTTCCTCGAAAAATAAAAAACATCCCAAAATAGTCAATAATGGATTTCAAAAACAGAACTTTTTTTATAACGGGCGCCAGTCGGGGTATAGGCCATGCCATTGCGATGAAACTGGCTGCTTCCGGAGCCAATATTGTGGTTGCCGCTAAAAGTATTAAAGAAAATGAAAAACTCGGTGGAACCATTTTTTCTGCAGCACAAGACATAGAAACAGCAGGAGGCAAAGCATTGGCAATACAAGTTGATATCCGTGATGAAGAACAAATTAAAAATGCTGTTGCCCAAACCATTGAAAAATTTGGCAGCATAGATGGTTTAATAAATAATGCGTCGGCCATCCAGCTATCCGGTACAGAAGATACGGAGTCAAGACGTTTTGATCTGATGTTTTCCGTTAATGTACGAGGCACATTTTTAGTAACTAAGCATTGTATTCCTTTTTTAAAAAAAGGAAAGAATCCACATATACTTACTTTATCTCCGCCTATTAATTTAGCGCCGAAATGGCTGGGTCAGCATGTTGCTTATACCATGAGCAAATATGATATGAGCATGATGGCATTAGGTTGGGCGGAAGAATTTAAAGCAGACCAGATTGCTTCTAATGCTTTGTGGCCACAGACAACTATTGATACGGCCGCGGTTCGAAATTTATTGGGAGGCAAAACATTGTCTGATATGAGCAGAGTTCCTCAAATACTGGCTGATGCAGCTTTCTATATCCTTTCCAGGAAATCCAATGAATGTACAGGGAATACATTTATTGATGAAAACATATTAGCAGAAGAAGGAATTACTGATTTGGAAAAATATGCAGTGGTACCCGGTGCAAAATTATTCACTGATTTATTTTTATAAGCAACTATGCTTTATATATTTTATAATTCTGGTAGTCAAAAAACCTTTTCCCGGTCATTTTTTCTAAAATATTTTTAAAACGATCTTTCATTTTTATTCTATTGAAAGAGGGATCATAATTAAATTTCCAGTTCATGTTATGTATCCTTTCCTGCATCACAGCCGGGTGAGTTCCTATAAATTTTTTTAAAGCATCTATTTTCATATAATCAAAAACATCCTCGCGGCTTTTCACATTGGATACTGTCTTTTCGCCTCCGTTCCAGTAAGTTCCGAAATGATCACACTTTGCCTGCATAACTCCAGGCTCTCGTACCCACCCATAATGATATACGGATGCGTCCAAAGGCACAACAACTAATTTTTCATGATCATTTTTTCTGAATCCCTGTGCATCGCGATAGGAATATATTTTTTTATTGTTCCTGATAATACGAATTTCATTCCTATACCAGGTCGAAGAAGCTCCTGTAAAATCGAATGAGCCATAAAAGTGTAAATACTTAAAAAGAAAACCATCAATATCCATATTATCCTTGTATAATTCCATTGCAGCATTTATTTCTGCATAATCTTTCTCATGAAAAACTTCATCCCCCTGGATGTAAATGCACCAGTCTGTATCAGGAGCAATTTCCCGGAATGCTTTATCGGTTTCTGCCGCAAGAACCTGCCCTCCTTCTTTTAGATTTTCATCCCAAACAGAATCCACGATCTTTATTTTTTGAGGATTAATTGAAGCCACTAAATCACGAGTATTATCTTCAGAATTACCCACGGCAACAATCACTTCATCACAAATGGGCAGAATGGATTTCAATGCTTCTTTGATCGGATATTGATAAAGGATGGCGTTCTTGATAAATGAAAAACCGGTAACTTTCATAATTCTATGAGTTATAAATTACTTACAAATGATAAATGAGAAACAGGAATAAGTAAACGAGTTATTTAAAGTATTCATTTATGTTTACTTCCTATATAGAATGCTGCTGCAGACATAGCAAGGTCTTTCAACAAGTTAGTCGTCGTGCTCATTTTTTGTGAAATTTCAGTTGCTTTAATAAAGTTGGGCAAATGTACAGAGCATAATATAATGAGTAATAACAAGCCCAGCAGGTAACCGGTTAGTCTTACTTTGACACCTATCAATAAGGAAAGAGCCAACAAACCCAATGCAGCGCCCACAATGTATACCCAAATAATTGGAGCGGGTAAAAAGGAAGGTACAGCACCAACCATCATTTCTGCATGAAGGATATGATTTAATGCAAAGAAACCGATCACAAGTGCAAAAACCATTCGGGCAATAGAAGCAACAAGTTTATCTTTCATAGCCACCTATTTTAAAAGGAAAAGTTAAGTGAAATCTGTCAGATTATCAAATTATATGTGCAAATCGTCACACTTCCTGTCTTTACGTATCCTAAGAAAGAGTTGTTTCAGGTCTCATTTGCGGAAAAAACAACACATCCTGTATAGATGGTTGATTGGTAAAAAGCATACATAACCTGTCAATGCCTATGCCGATACCACTTGTTGGTGGCATGCCATATTCCAGTGCCCGTAAGAAATCGAAATCAATATACATTGCTTCATCATCGCCACGTTCCATCAATTTTGATTGTTCTTCAAATCTTGCTCTTTGTTCTACAGGGTCATTCAGTTCACTATATGCATTCGCCAATTCTTTACCATTAATCATCAGTTCAAAACGCTCTACCAGTCCGGGTTTGCTACGATGTTGCTTTGTAAGTGGACTCATTTCTACAGGGTAATCAATAATAAAAGTGGGTTGTATAAATTTTTTTTCTGCTGTGTTTGAAAAAATTTCATCAATGAGTTTTCCGCGCCCCATGGTTTTATCGGTTGGAATATTTTTATCATGGCAAAAGTGCAACAAAGCATTTTCATCCATGTCTGTTATATCAGTTCCCGTATTTTCCTTAATGGCATCATACATTGAAATCCTTTTAAAGGGCGCTTTAAAACTGATTATCTGATCTCCTATTTTTAGTTCCGTTGTGCCATGTAATGCCAAAGCAATGGATTCAAATAATTTTTCGGTGATCTCCATCATCCAGAGATAATCTTTATACGCTGTGTACCATTCAAGAATAGTAAATTCAGGGTTATGTGTCCGGTCCATTCCCTCATTGCGAAAATTACGGCTGAATTCATATACCCAGTCAAATCCGCCAACAATGAGTCTTTTCAGGTATAATTCATTCGCAATACGTAAATAAAATGGAGTATCTAATGCATTATGATGGGTAATAAATGGCCGGGCTGCAGCTCCACCAGGAATAGGTTGCAACACAGGTGTATCTACTTCCAGAGCGCCTTGCTCATTGAGAAATGTACGTATATGATTGATAATTTTGGTGCGTTGAATAAAAACATCTTTAACCGCGGGATTAATGACCAGATCTGCATATCGCTGGCGGTACCTGAATTCCGGATCCGTCACTGCATCAAATACATTTCCTTCTTCATCACGTTTTACTACGGGCAGTGGTTTCAAAGACTTAGACAATAAGACCAGTGTGCGTGCATGTATTGATATTTCGCCGGTCTTTGTAATAAATACTTCCCCCGAAACTCCCAAAAAATCGCCCAGGTCGAGAAGATGTTTCACGAGTTTATCAAACAACGTTTTATCCTCGCCGGGGCAAATGTCATCCCGCTTTACGTACAATTGGATGATGCCTTTGGAATCCTGGATTTTAATAAAAAACACTTTGCCTTTATCATTCAAGCTAAGAATACGTCCTGCCATTTGAACATGAGCAAAAGCTTCCTTTGTTGATTCTGAAAAAGTGTTTTTTACATCTGTAGAAAAATGGGTTATTGGATAAAGGGCTGCGGGATATGCTTCTATCCCTATTGATTTTAATTCTTTCAATTTTTCCCTTCGGATAGTTTCCTGCTCTGATAAATGATGCGACATATTGAATCTTTAGAATGGCTGCAAATATACGTTGTTATAGAAGCATTCGAAAGGTCCTGACAGGAAATAAAATGAGACTTGCTATTACACAAGTCTCAAAATACAATGAAGTATCCTTAAATTTATTTTGCAGGGTTTATAGATAGCTGTGGTGGGCTAAGCTTAGCCAGACTTTCATTAGCCTTGATGGGTTCCGGCAATAATGGCTTTGCAATGGGCCAATCAAAACGAGCTTGTAAAATAGAAGAATTGGTTGCATACCATTTATCATTGCTATAGCCGAAAAAACAAGTACCTCCTTTAATCGTGTTAATGATTTTTTTACTGATGGCAATGGGCACTGCAGGGCAACCATAACTTCTTCCCATTTGAGATCCTTCATCAGCTCTTTCACTATTCACATAGTTACTTCCATGTATAACGATATCACGCATGCGAACATTACTATTAATCCCTCTTTCAAGGCCATCCAAATGCAGGCTTAAACCGGCTTTGCCAAAATAAGTATCATCGGTTACCATAAATCCTAATGAACTCTTATGAGAATCTTCTCTGTTGGAAAAACTTGTTGCATATTCGCCACCCGAATTTTTACCATGGGATACATAAGTATTAAATAAAACTTTTGCATGATTAATGTCTAACACATATAATCTTTTTTGAGAACTACTTTGGGAATAATCGCAGATAGTAAGAATCCCTTCTTTATGTATTTTATTTTTACTTAATAAATATTCATACCCCTTCAGACCTGCAAAAAATATGGATTTCTTCAAACCGATTTTTTCAAGGCTCATGGTCGTATAAAGGGAATCCACCACATGACGAACGGCAACTGATTCGTCAGAATAGGAATTCGTTAAAAGAGAAGGTAATTTTTCTCCGCCTCCGCCAGTATTAACTTCATTTATGGTTGCGGTGCCTGGGGCCATTGAAGTGAACAATAGAAAGCAGGCACTGCCAACGGTTAATAATTTCTTCATGTAAATTTAAAATTTTAAGGATATTGGAAAAAGTAAACTCAAAACGCAAACTCTTTTCAAATATTGTAATTGAAAAGGCTGCAAAGGTAAATAGCCGCAAATTGAAATATGGCTCTTCAGCGTTAAAAAACAAAGGCTATTTATATATAAATATTTATTATTTCATAATTAACTATTAATCAAATGTTTAAGTATGTTTTATTAATTAAGCCCCAACTTTTTATCTTTTCTATAACAAAGCCGACCGGATTGAATTCCGGCCGGCTTATATTTTTTAAGACCTTTTTAATAGCCCGGGTTTTGCACAAGATTGCTATTCACTTCTATCTCTCTTTGTGGAATAGGTAATACGAGTTTATTATCAGTATAGAGCAAACCACTCACATCCATCTGCAACCTTTTTAATGTCCATAGACGATCCCCTTCAAAACCTAATTCTCTCATCCGCTCCTCTACAAAATCATTTCCCGTAACACCAAGGAGAGGGGTTGCGCCAGACCTTTGACGCACCTTATTGATATCATCCAGGGGGGCAATTCCACCAATAGGTGCACCACCTTTACGCAGGTTTGCTTCTCCTCTTGTCAAATACATTTCTGCAAGCCTGATGACGGGAACTGCTTTATAAAAATCAGCCCACTTCAAAGTATATTTTCCACTAAAGCCCCCAATACTGGAACCACTTTGAGTATAGGTTTTTCTGAAATCGCCATTCTCAAAAAAAGTTTTATAACCAGCATCTACCTGAGCATCTCCTCTTCCTTGTGGTGCAGGAGAATAAAAAGTAGTAAGTCCATTATCACTGGTGCCGGCATTACTTTGAGCTGATTGTTGAATAGCAAAAACATCTTCCTGTGAATTGCTCACATTATTAAATGCCTGGTTAAATGTAGATACCAGGTTGTATTTGCCGGAACTTATTACATCATTGGCCATAGTAGCCGCATTTACATAATCGCCCATTTGCATATATACTTGTGAAAGAAAAGCTTTTGCTGCATACTGATCTGCCCGGTTATCATCCTGGGATGTAGGTAATTTATTTGCTGCGTCCTGAAGGTCTTTTAAAACCTGAACATATACATCGCCAACGGATGCCCTTGAAACCAGTGCATTAGCAGGATCATATACATATTTTGGAGGATCCAGAATAATGGGTACACCGGGATTAGTGGAAATATTGCCGGCACTATAGGGCAACCCAAATAATTTCACCAATTCAAATAATGCCACCCCACGCATAAACTCAGCTTCTCCTGTTATTTCATCTTGTTCTGAAGGGTCTATCAGGCTAATTTTACTTAAAACGGTATTCGATAAATTAAGAACTAAATACATATTACTCCAAATTCCGGCCGGGATGGAGTTTTGCTTATCCTGCGTTTTAGTAAAGAAATCTTTATAATTAGTAAAAGTACCTACAAAATCCACCTGCTTTTCATCAGCGAGTAGATCGGGTATAAAAATAAGTCGTTCTCCAAAGCCATTGGCATTTTGCATCAGGGAATATTCGCCAAACAATAGAGCTTTAACATCATCAGCCGTGGTAATCTGGTCTGGCGTAATGTTTTGTTGTGGAACCACATCAAGCTTTTTATTACAATTACTTAAGGAAAACAGAGTAATAAAAAGGATGGCTGTATATTTTATCTTTTTCATAATGCTTTATTTATTTTTCTCGTATCAATTTAGAATTTTACATTCAAGCCAACTGTAATGGTTTTTGCCTGTGGAATGGTATAAAAATCCTGTCCACCACCAATGTTTCCAAAAGTTTCTGTATTCACTTCAGGATCACCGGGATATTTTGTAGAAGTCCATAGGTTTGTCCCGGAAATATACAATCGGGCTGAATTGATATGCCAGGCATCCATTAAAGATTTTGGAAGATTATAACCTAATGAAACATTTTTCAGCCGGATATACGAACCATCATACAAGAATCTTGAAGAATTCTGATATCCTGATCCATAAAAATAGCCCACACGTGGTGTATTGGTTACATCTCCTTCCCCTGTCCAGGCATTGAGTTCTTCTGTTGTTTGATTATCAAAGCCATTATAAAAACCACCATTCATATATACTCCGGCAGCATTGTATATTTTATTGCCACTCACAAAAGTGAAAAACACATTTAGATCAATTCCTTTATATGAAAATGTATTTGTAAATCCACCGGTAAAATCAGGATTTGATTTCCCCAAAACCATCAGCGCTGCCTGGCCATAGTCGGAGGTAGGTTTACCATCTGTACCCATATAAAGAGCATCTCCGGTTTGAGGATCAACACCTAAAAATTGTTGCCCATAAAATACTCCTATCGGTTGACCGGCAATAGCTCTTTGAGTCAAACCAAATCCGCCTTCAATGACTTGTCCTTGAATGTCTAAAACTTTATTTTTATTAAATCCAATATTGAAGTTGGTATTCCATCTGAAAACGCCATCTAAATTGGTTGAGTTTAGAGTGATTTCATAGCCTTCATTTTCCATTGAACCAAGATTTTTCAAATAGCTGGAATAACCTGTTGTAAATGGTACATTCACATTCAATAATAAATCTGTAGTCATTTTTTTATAATAATCTAATTCACCCGTAATCCTGTTATGGAGTATGGCAAAATCAAGCCCAATATCTGTTTGTTTTGTTTTTTCCCATTGAAGATCAGGGTTTGATAAAGAAACAGGGATATAACCCGGAAGGTTTGGATAATTGGAAACACCATATAAAGCCAAATAACTTCCTTCACCAATTTCTGCATTACCTGTTTGACCCCAACTGGCACGTAGTTTCAGAAAATTGATCACTTTACTATTTTGCAAAAACTTTTCCTGAGAGAGAACCCATCCTGCTGAAATGGCCGGGAAATAACCATAGCGGTTGTTAGGTCCAAACCGGGAAGATGCATCAGCTCGAATACTGGCAGATACTAAATATTTATTATCAAAGGAATAATTGCCACGTAGGAAATAAGATAAGAAAGTATATCGGGAACCTGAACTGTTGGCAAAGGTTATCAGGGTGGTACCACTCAGATTTTTAATAGCATCTGAAGGGATATTTTCACCAAATGAAGAAGCGAATTTGCTGTCATTTTGAAGATAACTCATACCGGCTACAGCATTTAGTTTATTCTTATCTCCGAGATTAGGTGTATAAGTAAAATAATTATTTGTATTCAGGCTGGCACTTTGTGAAATGATCACATTTGCTTTGCCTACTCCACCACCATCAATGGTTTCTTTACCCTGAAAAGCATCTTCTTCCAGGTTTAAGATATCTGCTCCAATCTCTGAACGAAATGCCAGTGAAGGAAAAAATTGATAATTCAAATAGGCATTTCCCAATGTTCGGAATGTAACTTGAATGTCTGAATTGAATTGAGCATCGAAGAGACTATTTGAATACAAGGTATTGCTGTTTAATGCTCCGGTGGTTGGATCGTATAAAGGTGATATGGGTAATTGAGCAACCAATTGCCCGGGAGTTGAAAATGCATTATCATTAGAAACCCTGTTCAATTGTGAACAATCTACGGATAGATTGATCCCAAAGGATAATTTTTCTGATGCAGCATGATCCAGGTTTAAACGACCCCCATAGCGGTAAAACCGGTTATTAATAACAATGGCATCTTGTTTATTATAAAAACCGGAAACATAGAATTTTGTTTTTTCATCACCGCCGTAAGCTGAAACATCTACCTGGTGCGTTAATGCATCTTTATTATATAACAGGTTCTGCCAATCGGTATTCACTGCAGCTTTTTTCCAATCAGTTCCTAAAGAAAAATAATCCAGGATATTTGATTCATAAAAATCTTTATAATCAGCTATGGCACTGTTTACATCGGGGTATCCACTAATCCCATTATTATAATCGTAGGTACCATCACTCTTTGCAGCAAGTTCTATCAGATCAACATATTGTTGTGCATCTAAAAATTTCCATTTACGGGCCGGATTGCTCCAACTGTTAAATGCATTTACTTCAATGGTGGTCTTTTGATTATTACGTCCTTTCTTTGTTGTAATTAATACCACTCCATTGGCAGCCCGGGCCCCATAAATTGCTGCAGCAGAAGCATCTTTTAATATTTCAACTGATTCTATATCATTCGGATTGATATCAGCTAATGGATTCGTTGGATCATTATTTGGATCAGACTGGCTTGAAGTAATGACAGGTAAACCATCAATCACATATAGTGGCTGACTACTTGCTGAGATTGAAGAGGTACCACGAATACTTACTTTAATACCCTGGCCCAATTTACCACTACCGGATTCAATCACTACACCCGCTGCTTTTCCTTGTAATGCAGATTCAAAACTTGGCGCCTGTACGTTTTGAATATCCTTAGATCCCACTTTCGCAATAGAGCCGGTAACATCTTTTTTCACGGCTTTACCATAACCAACAACTATTACTTCATTTAATGTTTTTTCTGTACTGCTGAGTGAAACCTGCATGTTACTTGTTGCCGGTAATTCTAATTCAGTATATCCAATGAAAGTAAATACCAATATTTGCGGTCCATCCGGTATCTGTATTTTGAACGCACCATTTTTATCTGTTTGCGTAATTATTTCTTTCCCTTTAACAGTAACTGTTACTCCCGATAACGGGCTGTTATCCTTACTGTCGGTAACTCTTCCGGAGATGTCGCTTCCTGCCTGTGACCAAGCCACCGTGGTTATTAACCACATACATGTAATCAGGCTAATGATTCTTTTCATAAAATTAATTTTGACTGTGAATGAATGATACGTATAGACTTATTTCCAGATACCGGGTGTCTGTCTATGAAGCATGCTTATAAAAAAGACAACTCTTTTTTGTAAAACGTTGTTTTAATTTTTACCGCTTATCATTTTTTTACAAATGCATTACATGAATAGATTGGAATGATTGACTTATGGATATAAAAAAATCTTTCATTCATGAAAGATTTTTTTTAATAGCTAAGAATGAAATTAATGTGCAATAAATATTTTCTTACTAACAGGATTGACACCATCAAAGCGCAAAAAATAAATTCCGGTTGCCACATTCGGCAAATTGATTTGAAGTGTACCAGTTACATCCTTGAGTGATTTATATAAAATTTTCCTTCCGGAAAAATCAAAGATAGTTAATGCTTCAAATGAATCGTTGAGAACAATATTGATTAAATGATTCCTGACAATAGTAGGATAAACATAAGTTTGATCTGTCGGATGGAATACGATTGGAACAATTGGTGAATATAAAATGATGTTATCTTTATTTCTCACACCCAACCTGTAATAGATTATCCCAGTATCTTTCGGATTATCTTCATAAGTATAAGTATTACTCCCCTGATTGTTATTTGGCGCCACTTCAGCAATAGTGGAAAAGTGAATAGCATCACGACTATAATCCAGTTCAAATGAATCAACATTTATTTCATTTGCTGTGGACCAGTTGAGAATTACTGATTTTCTATAAGTCTTTGCAGTGAAAGACAATAAAGAAGCATGCAATACATCTTCTGATTCAATATGATAGACCTGGCCATTAATTGATGATGCATATAATTCTCCGTTTTCATCTTCTCCAATTGAGGAAATATTATCCGGTATACCTTCTTTCTGTAAAGAAATAATCCAATCCCCGGTGCCATTTGGTTTTATTAACCAGGCATGCGGTTCTATAAAATCTGCACATAAATAATATCCTTTTAGTTGTGGATACAAATTACCCCGATACACAAAACCTCCAATAATAGATTTTCCACCATCAGGATCATCGTGCCTGTATTGAAAAATTGGAAATTGATAATTTGACATATTACCACATCCTTCTAAATTATATGGAGCATCGGCTTCATAACAATGCCAGCCAAAATTAGATCCACGAATATCTTGTGATTGCCCATAATTGACCTCTTCGATCGAATCCTGTCCTACATCTGCAATCCACATATCTCCCGTTTCCTTGTCAAAACTCCATCGCCATGGATTTCTAAAACCTAATGCAAAAACCTCAGGCAAATAATCCGGGTTATTTACAAATGGGTTATCATCCGGAATACTATAATAAGGGGGTGTATTAAATTGATCAACATTGATGCGAAGAATTTTACCGAAAAAAGATTTCTTGTTTTGGGCATTGTTATATGAATCACCCGGGCTGCCACCATCTCCGGTAGAGATATATAGATTACCATCTTTACCAAAGTGCATATCACTCCCATTATGATTGGTATATCCATCCGGTTTTGGTTCAGAAAATAAAACAACTTCAGAATTAACATCTGCAGAATCCGGATCAGTGCTGCTCACTTTCCATCTGGAAATAGTCACATTTCCATTTAATGTATTATAATAGGTGAAAAAATAACCATTGTTTTTATAATCAGGATGAAAAACAAGGCCTCCAAATCCCGACTCACCACTGTTTAATATTTTCCCCTCAAAATTCAGGAAAGGGCGGCTTTCCAATGAACCATTTTTAAAAATACTGATAATTCCATTTTTACCCTGGATAAATAATCTACCAGAACCATCATAAGCAGAAACGATGCCCAGGGGTGCATCATAGCCATCAACAATCATATTAAATTTCAATTGAGGTTGGGCATTTAAACCAATGGATTGAATAAAAAAAATACTTAAAAAAATAACCTGTGCTTTTAATGAATTTGGCTTCATAATTTTTTTTAAAAATATAAAAATACAGCTTGTTTAAATAGGCAATTAAAAATTAACAATCTCAAAAATATCGAGCCATTTTTTTACTTATTCAATCATTTAACTTTGAAAAAAAACTTGATAAAATTTCAATTCCCCGAAAATAAATCTACATCCCACATCATTCTGGCAGCCGATATGGGGGGCACAAAAGTGAATATTGCATTATTTAATTCTACTGCAAGAAATCCAAAAATACTCTTTAAGGAAAAATATTTTTCGAGTGATTATGCATCATTCAATGATATCTTGAAAGATTTTTTTAAAAAAAATCCTTCCCCGACACCAGACTGTATATGCATCGGCGTAGCAGGGCCTGTTATCAATGATATTGCAAAATTCACCAACCTTCATTGGGAAATTTCTATTAAAGGAATAAGAAAGGCAACAGGTATTCAAAAAGTAGCATTGCTCAATGATCTCGAAGCAACGGCTTATGGATTTGCATACCTCACAAAAAAAGAATTTCATCCTTTACGTTCGGCGAAAAATGACATGAAGGGGAATATGGTTTTAATAGCACCGGGAACCGGCTTAGGAATTGCAGGCTTAAGCCAACATGCGAATGGACACAGTATACTTTCTTCCGAAGGTGGCCATAGTGAATATGCGCCCAGGTCCAATGATGATAATCTTCTTTATGCCCACCTGAAAGCCAAATATAAAATTGTGAGTTGGGAACATATTGTTTCTGGAAAAGGTATAAAAAATATTTATACTTTTCTGCGTGACATTAAAAAAATGAAAGAAGAAAAGTGGCTTTTAAATATGTTTAAAACTGGTGATATGGCTGCCGTGATCAGTGAAGAAGCGTTTAAAAAGAAATCAGCCATTTGTAAACACACCATGAAAATCTTTATTGAAAACCTGGCCAGGATCTCTTCTTCCATGGCACTCATTTTTAAGGCAACCGGCGGTGTTTATCTTTGCGGTGGCATACCTCCCAAAATTATTGATTTAATTGAGGAAAGTAATTTTTGTAAACAATTTCTGTCAAGTGACCGGATGAATCAATTATTACAAGAAATACCGGTTCATATTGTTCTCAATGAAGAAACTGCTTTATGGGGCGCTGCTTATTATGGTACACATGGTATAAGTTAGTGTGGCTAACTTAAAATGTAAAACCATCCATCCTTTTCATTTTGTGCTCTTACACAGAATCCTTAGTTTTATTTCCCTTTTTTCATATAAACCAGATATATGCCCAAATTAATCAAAGCTTTGCTGCTATTTTTTATTTTTCCAAACACAACCAATGCCCAGCAATCCTTCCCGGTAAATGGTGTAGTTGATATACGCAATGATTATTTTGCATTCACCCATGCCACAATTGTAAAAGATGCTCATACCCAATTGCAAAATGCAACTATGGTTATCCGCCAGGGAAAAATACTTCTCATTGGCACGAATATTAATATTCCCAAAGAAGCAGCCGTGATTGATTGCAAGGGAAAGTTTATTTACCCTTCATTTATTGATCTATTCAGTGATTATGGCATACCGGTAACGCCAAAGACCCAGCGTAGTGATATCTTTCAGAATCTGAGTAATAAGGAAGGGGCTTATGGATGGAATCAGGCAATCAGGCCCGAGACAAATGCAGCTGATTTATTTTCAGGAGATAATGAAAAAGCGGCAAGCTTGCGTAAAATGGGCTTTGGCGCTGTTGTATCGCATCAGCAGGATGGTATTGCCCGTGGTACTGGTGTATTGGTTGCTCTGGGAAGTGAGCGGGATAATTTAGTAGTATTAAAAGAAAATGCTGCTGCATTTTATTCGTTCAGCAGAGGTTCATCCACACAAGACTACCCCACCTCATTAATGGGGGCCATAGCATTACTCAGGCAAACCTATCTCGATGCTCAATGGTATAAAAACCGGCCCGTTTCAGAAGGGACAAACCTAAGCCTCGAAGCCTGGAATAATACCCAAAACATTCCACAGATTTTTGATGCTAATGATAAATGGAATGATCTGCGTGCCAGTAAAATTGCCCAAGAATTTCAAGTGCAGTATATCATTAAAGGAGGAGGCAATGAATATCAGCGAATAGATGAGATCAAAGATACCAAAGCCTCATACATTCTTCCCATTAACTTCCCCTTAGCCATTGATGTGCAAAATCCGGACGATGCAAGGCTTGTAACACTTAGCACCCTGAAACATTGGGAAATGGCTCCTTCTGAACCGGGTATTTTTGAAAAACAAAACATTCCTTTCACCCTCACTGCATCAGGATTAAAAAGCGATCATGATTTTTTTACCAATATTCAAAAGGCTATAGATGCCGGGCTTAGCCCGTCAAAAGCATTGGAATCATTGACACAAACACCGGCAATGCTTTTAGGGGTTTATGACAAAATGGGAAGCCTTGATGAAGGAAAGTTAGCCAATTTTTTTATTACAAATGGCCCCGTATTTGATCCTAATACCTTCCTTTTTCAGAATTGGGTATCCGGTAAAAAATATATAGTTGAAGAAAATGGATGGATGGATTTACGTGGGAATTATACGCTGACAATCAATAACCCATCAGGAAATGACATCTATACAGTTGAAATCGGCGGTAAAGCGGAAAAAGCAGATATCAGCCTTAAATCAAAAACAGATACATCATCTATAAAAGGTAAAATAAATATTGATGGGAATGTAGTAAAAATTACCTGGAACACAAAAACCGATCCAGCAAAAATGACCAGCCTGAGTGGAATTGCCGGGGAAAAAGTATGGACGGGATCGGGCTATGATACGCAAGGTAACAGGCTATCCTGGAATATGCAACTAATTGCTGCTTATATCCCTCCTAAAGACAAAGTAAAAAAAGCGGAAGAAAAAGAAACCATTAATACAACCGTGATGTATCCTTTTGACGGTTATGGATGGACTGAAAAACCCTTACAGAAAATGTTGCTCATTAAAAATGCAACTGTTTGGACAAACGAACCTGAAGGCATTTTAGAAAATACAGACGTATTGGTTAATGGCGGAAAAATTCAACAGATTGGGAAAAACCTTACTACCCCTTTGGCCGGTAAAACACCTATTGAAATTATAGATGGTACCGGGAAATATCTTACTGCAGGAATCATTGATGAGCATTCACATATTGCTATTTCAGGAGGTGTCAATGAATGTTCCCAATCCGTCACAGCTGAAGTACGGGTAGGTGATGTGATCAATCCTGAAGACATTGATATTTATCGCCAGCTTGCAGGTGGTGTCACTACATCGCACTTGTTACATGGAAGCTGTAATACAATCGGCGGACAAACGCAACTCATCAAACTTCGTTGGGGAAGTAATGCGGAAGATCTAAAGTTTGCTAACTGGGACCCCTTTATCAAATTTGCTTTAGGAGAGAATGTTAAACGATCTTCCAGCAATAATAACCAGCGCTTTCCCAATACTCGAATGGGTGTAGAACAGGTATTGATGGATGCATTTACCAGGGCACAGGATTATGATCGTATGGGTACAAATAAAAGAAGAGATCTTGAGTTAGATGCACTATCTGAAATTCTCCATCACAAGCGATTTATAACTTGTCACTCTTATGTACAAAGTGAAATTAATATGCTAATGCATGTTGCAGATACTTTTGGTTTTACTGTAAATACATTCACACATGTATTGGAAGGTTATAAAATTGCGGACAAATTAAAAGTGCATGGGGCCAACGTAGCCACCTTTTCAGACTGGTGGGCTTATAAATCTGAAGTGCAGGATGCCATTGCTTATAATGCTGCCATCATGCAAAAAGTGGGGTTGAATGTTGCCATCAATAGCGATGATGCCGAAATGGCAAGAAGGCTAAATCAGGAATCGGCAAAAACAATAAAATATGGAAATTTATCTGAAGCAGAAGCCTGGAAAATGTGTACACTTAATCCTGCAAAAATGTTACATATAGCAGACCGCGTTGGAAGTATTAAAGAAGGTAAAGATGCAGATTTAGTCTTATGGACCGCTAACCCATTAAGTGTTTATGCAAAAGCAGAAAAAACGATTGTTGACGGTATTGTCTATTTTGATCTTGCACAAGATGCTCAATTGCGACAAAGAATTTCAGCTGAAAGAAACCGGCTCATCCAAAAAATGATTCATGCCAAAAACAATGGATCACAAACTACTCCTGCTACGGTTTCTTTCGACAATACTTATGAAGATCAGTATGATGACGAACAAAGCAACAATTTTTGGAGAATAAAAACGGAAGAAATTCAACCTTAAAATAATATTCAACTTCTTTATACTTAATAATATATTATGAAAAAATATTTCACGCTCTTAATCCTATTCTTTTCAGGTGTTTTTTCTTTTGCCCAACCGGTTATTTCACCTGCGCCACCACAAACACAGACTATTGCACTGATACATGCTACCATCCATATTGGCAATGGAAATATATTGGAAGATGGCATGATTGTTTTTAGTAATGGAAAAATCATTGATGTACGAACCACAGCGCCCATTGCGGATATTCAAACTATTGATTGTTCAGGAAAACAAATCTATCCTGGTCTAATTGCCGCTTCTACCGATTTGGGGTTAAATGAAATAAGTGCCGTAAAATCCACTTTAGATGAATATGAACTGGGCAACTTAAATCCTAATGTAAGAGCGCTTGTTGCTTATAATACAGATTCGAAAATAATTAATACCGTACGTAGTAATGGTATTTTACTTGCCAATATTATTCCTGATGGGGGTATCATCAGCGGTTCATCTTCGATCATGCAATTAGATGCCTGGAATTGGGAAGATGCTGTTTACAAAGCAGACCAGGGCATTCATTTCAATATGCCCAGTCTTGCCCGTTTCTCATTTCGCAACAGGAATAACGATGATCCTCTTAGCAATGCACAAAAAGAAATTGATGAAGTAAGAACTTTTTTCCGTGAAGCCAAAGCATATTATAATGAGCCTTCTCATATTTCTACCAATTTAAAATTTGAATCTGTCAGAGGTTTATTTGATCAGTCAAAAACTTTTTATGTGCATTGTAACCTGGTGAATGAAATGATGATTGCTACAGAATTTGCGCATGAATTTGGTTTCAAAACAGTAATCATGGGAGGAGCAGATAGTTGGAGGATTGCCGATTATCTGAAACAAAATAATATAGCAGTGGTACTTGCCGAAACGCATAGCCTCCCTATCCTTTCTGATGATGATATAGATCAACCATACAAAACGCCTTACCTCTTACAAAAAGCCGGAGTGCTTTATACCATTACTGACAATGATGGCAATTCACGTTATCGAAATCTGGCATTCAATGCCGGAACAGCTGTAGCTTATGGGCTTACAAAAGAACAAGCATTGCAAGCTATTACTTTGAATGCAGCTAAGATCCTGGGAATTGATGACAGGACAGGTACTTTAGAAAAAGGA
Source organism: Bacteroidota bacterium (assembly GCA_018268015.1). GTDB lineage: Bacteria > Bacteroidota > Bacteroidia > Chitinophagales > Chitinophagaceae > JAFDXJ01. The sequence goes on along the minus strand of JAFDXJ010000041.1, from coordinate 135,613 downwards.
AAAGATGCAAATATTGTAGTCTGTGATGGAGATATACTGGATATGAAAAGCAGTAACGTTAGTATGGCTTTTATACAAGGCAGAAAAATTGACCTCGACAATAAACAAAAAGAATTATACGATAAGTATGAAAAGAAATACGGAATTCACTAAAAGGCATTTTGATCCATCAATAATTCATCGCATACCGGGGATAAAAGTCTCCAACCGGTTGCTTGTTTTGTTCTTTTAAGAAAGTAATCCATTTCCGGGTTAACGCTGCCTTCCTTCCAATCGGAAAATCAAAAAAGTGATGGCTCAATAAGTATGCTTCCTTTTTCCCCAAAAATTTAAATAAATGTTTTTTAAGATCCGGATCCAATAAAGTGGTCTCTAATAGATGTGCATATAAATGATCTTTTGAATGAAATTGATCTTTATATTTAAAAATATAATTCACGATGACTGATACTTTCTCGAAAGCCGTATAAGGTTTTTCCAAAATTGATTGGAAGAGATCGCACGTTGCATTCATTTTTTTATTTCCCCAGCCGAGCCGGTTTTTTTTCCATAGATACCCGGCAATTTTCTTCTGAACCCAGCTAAGATCTTTTAAAACAATATGTCTTGAATATTGATTACAGGCTATAACAGCCTGAGGCATATGTATGCTGATCATGAAATTTCGTTGCATGGCCGGCAATTCCCTGAGCATGGAGGCTTCCTGTTGCAGCCATAACCATTCATGTTTATAAAACCGATGTGCGAAATAGCACAAAAAATTCATTTGATAGTGCAGGTCCGCAGGAGCATCTTCCATGTCATCATATACTTGCATCATGTGAACAATCATGCTCCAACTATTAAACTGCTCTATATATTTCCCGGTATTTTTATTCAATAAAACGGCTCTCAATTCCAATAAATTCCGAATGATATGATCATCTTTCTTTTTGAAGTAATAGACGATGTCCTGCAAGCTATAATCCGTTGAAAATTCCGTAATATCCATCCTATAGGTATCAAAGCAATTATTACAAATCTTACAAATAAGCTGAGCCGCCTGCTTTTTGACCGGCACCTGAAGTTTATTTAGATATTTATTTATTTCATTCAATAAAAAGAGTAAATGATCATAAAACCGGAAGTAGGTAATTCCATATTTTTCATTAATGCTTTGCAGATCATCTTCATTCAATACTTCGCGAATATCAAATGCATAATATAATTCAATTTGATGGCCAACCCATTTGAATTGAAGATCACAATGAATGGTTTCATCTTGCAGAATTCGCTGTATTGCTTGTTTGCCGCATACATTGGCCAAACCATCAATAAACTCATCGCCAAACAAAATGGCGAGGCATACCAGATTAGCCAGGTGGCTTTTGTTATAAATTAATCGAAATGCAGGCTGTTTAAACAACAATGTGTCGTAAGCAAAAGACCCTTTCTCAATATTATTTCTAACAGATTTTAGTTCCGGGAATTGAAGGATAAATGAAAGCTCTTTATTTTTTCTTACAAAATTCCTCTTTAACAATCCCAAAGGAAATGCACTTAACATGGTACTGAAAAATGATGCAAAATTGATTAATTCAGTCCCCCATTTTTCCTGGTAGTTGTCATCATACTTTTTATTCAATAAGATAAGGTTTGTCAGCCACTTTTTTTCTTTATCTATATCCATCTCATTAAAAAGCAGATCACATGCCTCTTGCAAAGTGGGCTCCATTTCTATATTTTCTTTGCTCATCATTGATAAAATCCATTTAGCTTTTAAAAATTTTTATTTCCCACAAAATCAACCTCAATTCATTTCCGATACCTGAAACTTTTCTCAAAATGAATATTATTTAAATATCAGGCAATACCCAATAATGTGTATATTTTAAAAATTCATGCATTGAAAATAAGGTATTTCTTTTCATTTATTCATGAATCTATCAATACTTTTCAAATACCACTTTGTTAACATCCATACGATTACAGGATTATTCTTTAGTTTCGCTTTCAACACAATAAAGTTGTCTTTTGTAAAAGTTGTGTCCTCAAAATGAATATAGAACAACTACTCGCAGAACGAATATTGATTTTAGATGGCGCTATGGGCACGATGATTCAACGCCATGCATTGGATGAATCCGGATATCGGGGTGAACGCTTTAAAGATTTTTCACATGATTTGAAAGGCAATAATGACCTGTTATGTCTGACACAACCTTCCATAATTAAAGATATTCATAAAGCCTATTTAAATGCCGGGGCAAACATTATCGAAACCAATACATTCAATGCACAAAGGATTTCATTAGCAGATTATCACATGGAAGATCTGGCTTTTGAAATAAACCTGGAAGCAGCAAAAATCGCAAGAACAGCCATAGAAGAATATTGTAAAGAACATCCAACCGGATCAACCATCCGGGAACACTTTGTAGCCGGCGCCATTGGGCCCATGAATAAAACCCTCAGTCTCTCTCCTAATGTCAATGACCCGGGTTATCGAGCCGTGACATTTGATGAAGTGGCTGATGCATATTTTATCCAAATAGATGGTCTGGTTAAAGGAGGCGTGGATGTTTTACTCATTGAAACCATCTTTGATACGCTCAATGCAAAAGCAGCTATCTATGCCATTCAAAAATATTTCAGGGAACATAAAATAACATTGCCCATCATGATCAGTGGAACGATTACGGATGCATCCGGTAGGACCTTAAGTGGGCAAACGCTTGAAGCCTTTTATATTTCAGTGATGCATGCAAGACCATTAAGCATTGGGCTGAATTGTGCATTGGGCGCTTCAGAAATGCGGAGCCATATTGAAGAATTATCACATATAGCCTCCTGCTATGTATCGGCTTATCCAAATGCAGGTCTTCCCAATGCAATGGGTGAGTATGATGAACAACCCAATGATACAGCCTCATTTATTGAATCCTGGGCAAAAGAAGGCTGGGTAAATATTGTGGGTGGCTGCTGCGGCACCACCCCGGAACATATTCATGAAATAGCCAGCCGCGTTAAAAATATAAAACCAAGAAAGTTACCTATTCTTAATATGGCTTAATAAATCATTATTGGTTTTACTTTTGCAATCATGGCAGCTGAAAAAAGCATACAACCTTTTCTGCGAATTTCCGGACTCGAACCTTTTATCCTAAGGCCGGGCAGCCTTTTTGTAAATGTTGGAGAACGTACCAATATTACCGGCTCCAAAAAATTTGCAAGGCTTATTCGAGCCAATCAATATGAACAGGCATTGGATATCGCAAGGCAACAAGTGGAAAATGGAGCTCAGGTCCTTGATGTGAATCTGGATGATGCAATGATTGATGGCGTCAAAGCCATGAAAACTTTTCTCAATCTGCTACAGGCAGAACCAGATATTGCGAAAATCCCCATCATGATTGATTCTTCAAAATTTGAAATTATTGAGGCGGGACTTAAATGTGTACAGGGAAAATGTATTGTCAATTCAATTTCTCTTAAAGAAGGAGAAGAAAAATTTTTATACCAGGCTGAAATATGCAGGTCATTTGGTGCTGCGGTAATCGTGATGGCATTTGATGAACAAGGACAGGCAGACACTCAAAAAAGGAAAATAGAAATTTGTGAAAAAGCATATCAAATACTTACAGAAAAAGCGGGTTACCTACCCGAAGACATCATTTTTGACCCAAACATTTTTGCTATTGCAACCGGCATGGAAGAGCATAATAATTATGCCGTTGATTTCATAGAAGCTACCCGTGAAATCAAGCAAAAAATGCCTCTGACCAAGGTTAGTGGTGGCGTGAGTAATGTTTCATTTTCTTTTCGGGGTAATGATACGGTTCGTGAAGCCATGCATTCCATTTTTTTATATCACGCTATCAAAGCTGGTATGGATATGGGGATAGTCAATGCCGGACAACTAGCCGTTTATGACGAAATAGAACCCACACTCAAAAAATTATGCGAAGATGTAATCCTTAATAAAAATAATGATCACAATGAAGCAACTGAAAAATTGATCCAATTTGCTGATACCGTAAAAGCAAAAGGCAAAACCATAGTGGAAGATAAAGCCTGGAGAAAAATGTCCGTGGAAGAAAGACTGAAACATGCTCTCGTCCACGGTATTACCGACTTTATAGATGAAGATACCGAAGAAGCTAGGCTTCAATATGAAAGGCCGTTGGATGTAATTGAAGGCCCCTTAATGGATGGGATGAATGTGGTAGGGGATTTATTCGGCTCCGGTAAAATGTTTTTGCCACAGGTAGTGAAAAGTGCAAGGGTAATGAAAAAATCGGTAGCTATCTTAACGCCCTATATTGAACTGGAGAAAAAGAAAAATGAATTTCAGGATAGTTCGGGAGCGCCTAAAATACTATTAGCCACCGTAAAAGGAGATGTACATGATATCGGGAAAAATATTGTTGGTGTTGTTTTAGGATGCAATGGATATGCAGTAACGGATCTTGGAGTGATGGTTAGCGCAGATAAGATACTGGACACGGCTATTGCAGAAAACGTGGACATTGTAGGTGTTAGTGGATTGATTACTCCTTCATTAGATGAAATGGTTCATATCGCCACTGAGATGAAAAGGCGGGAAATGCATATCCCACTTTTAATTGGTGGAGCCACGACTTCCCGAATTCATACAGCTGTCAAAATAGCCCCAAAATTTGATGAGGGCGTCATACATGTTGCGGATGCTTCCAGGAGTGTTACGGTTGTTTCTTCCCTTTTAAACAAGGATAATAAAAAAACATTCCTATCAGATATTCAAAAACAATATGCAGCTTTAAAAGAAAACTATGAAAACAAAAAACCTGTAAAACAATACATCGGCTATGAGGCGGCCATTCAAAATCCCTTTTCATTTGATTGGCAAAATTACCTCCCTCCTGCACCCAACTTCAAAGGCACTAAAGTATTTAAGAACTACCCGCTACCCGAGATCCGAGATTATATTGATTGGAAACCTTTCTTTATTACCTGGGAAATGCATGGCAATTTTCCCGATATCTTAAAAGATGAAATCGTAGGTACGGAGGCCACAAAATTATATGAGGATGCCCAGCAATTACTGGATAAAATAATTGAAGAACAATGGCTCCAGGCAAATGGTGTTGTAGGCTTTTGGGAAGCAACCCGAATTGAACACGACACAATTGAAGTAAATAATACCGGAGAAAAAATTCACCTGGAATGTTTACGACAGGAAATAAAGAAAGCATCCGGGCAGCCTAATTTTTCTTTGGCAGATTTTATTATGCCGAATGAATACACTACTAATGGAAAATGTATCGATCATATAGGCGCATTTGCTGTTACCATTTCCGGGATTGAAAAACATATTCAGCATTTTCAGGAAAATCATGATGATTATAACAAAATAATGCTGCAATCCATTTCAGACAGGCTGGTGGAAGCTTTTGCAGAATTATTGCATCAAAAAACACGTACTTTATTTTGGGGATATGAACCTGATGAGCATTTGAGCAAAGAAGAATTAATTCATGAAAAATATACAGGTATCCGTCCGGCGCCTGGTTATCCGGCTTGCCCTGAACACACAGAAAAACTTAAACTATTTCATTTATTAAATGCTACGGAAAATACAGGAATTATACTCACTGATGCTATGGCTATGAGCCCCGCAGCAAGCGTATGTGGATGGTACTTCAGCCACCCCGGAAGTAAATATTTTGGAGTGGGAAAAATTTCTACAGAACAGGTAAATGATTATGCAAGACGTAAATCCTGGACTGAAGCAGAAGCCTCAAAATGGTTACGACCGATGTTGGATTAAAAAAGTTTATAAGACAATTGAATTTTGGATAACCCACTGACGATATACTTCTAATATACTTTCCCGGATTTTACTTTGAGATTTATTTTCGATTTTCCTGTTATCAATTTCTATCACCGGTGTTAATTCACCCATCGTCCCTGTAGTAAAAACTTCATCAGCATTATAGAATTCTGATACGGAAATATTTTTTTCAATTACCGGAATTTTTTGATCCATAGCAATATCCATTACGGTTTGCCTCGTTATGCCCGGAAGGCAAGCATCCGCAAAAGGAGTAAACAACCGATTATTTTTTACCATAAAAATATTACATGCATTTGTTTCAGCTACAAATCCATATATATCAAGCATGATGGCATCATCGGCCCCATAATGGTTTGCTTCAATTTTTGCCAGAATATTATTAATAAGGTTATTATGATGAATCTTTGAATCTATGCTCATAGGTGCATTTCTCCTTATACTTGCGGTAACTAATTTAATCCCCAATTCATTATCATAAACCAAAGGTTTAAACTCTGCAAGGACAATAAGGCAACACCCTTTTTGATTGAGGCGGGGATCCATGCCCGATGTAATTTTTTCACCTCTAGTCAGGGTGAGCCGGATATGTGTATCCGTAAACATTTGATTGGCCTGTAGTGTTTGTTTGATAGCGTCAATGATGGTGTTGTTGGATGGAACATTTTCAAAACCCATCGTCTTTGCAGAAGCCTGCAATCTGGCTAAATGATGATTCAGGCAAAATATTTTTCCATTATATACCCTTAGGCCTTCCCATACAGCATCGCCTCCCTGTACCGCGCTGTCAAAAACTGAAATTTTTGCTTCAGAGCGTGGGTATAGTTTATCTCCCACAAATATTTTTATATCACTGTTCTTAGGATTAAATTTTTGCAACATATTATTAAGCTATTATAGAGTGAGTAAACAATTGGTCATAATATTTTTTGCTTTCATTGTAGAGAGGTCGCAGGTATTCCGGCAAAATGCTTTCACTGCTCTTTTGTTTTTCAAAACCTGTAGAACGATGAACATTTTCATACCAATATTTTGACCATACGCCATCTTCTTTCTTCGGTCCCGGTTTCCAATGCAGCATTTCCCGATAAAATGCAATACCTAAGGCATCACACAACTTTCTGAGTACTGCTTCCGGGTCTTTTAAAATTTCATTGGAATCCAAAATCACAGGGGGCAATTCTTTATCTACAAGGCTTTGATAGAGCGCCCATTGTTTTTCGATACCGATATCCTGCATAGAAACCTCAGGCCGCACTTTGGCATAAGAGCTGATTATCTGGCGAGGATCACGAATAAAAATAATATTATGGACTTTGCTTAAAAAACCTTCATTAAGTTCAAATAAATGATGTGTCATTTGCTTGAAAAAAGAGACCGGTTTTTCATATTCTTTTAAAATAATTTCACGCACTACTTTATCCCCCTCATTTTCCTGAGAAGCCAATATCTCGTCATTCCCCGGGTGAATGATCCCTGATTTAGATAAATAATGTGCATACAAGGGTTCGTCAAATACAATTGTATCAGGCCGGCTGGCAAAAGAATACATCATAGCCGTAGAAATATTTCGCGGGCTGCTCCACAGGCATATTTTTTTTGTACTCATTCTTTTTTATCGATCAATTATATTAAAAAGCCCATGGATTCTTTCAATGACTCCGGTAAATTTGGAATCTTACGGTTCTCCATCAGGAAACTGGTTAACTGTGCCAGCTCCTTAAATATATAATGCTTATCAAGAGCAGATTTTAAATAATCTTTTCCCGTACTTCCTCCGGTACCTATTCTTGTTCCGATCATTCGATGCACCATATTCATGTGCCGGTAGCGCCAGGTACTCATTTCCTCATCAATTTCCAATAGGTTTTGAAGCAACTCAAATGGTAGATGTAGAATGGGGTATCCCCGATAAAGCATGATAAATAATGCTGCCCTGGATGCTTTAGCCGACAATTGTCTTTTGGGATCTTCTTGAAAAAAAATCTTATCAAAATAGGTTAGGTTATTACGCTCTCCTTCAACCAGGCTGTTTTTATAGGCTTCCCTGTACGTAGCCCAAAACGGATGATTGGATTCATCATTTAAGTCCTTGTTAGAATCAAATTCCTTCCAGTCATCTACTGCATTGAAAAATGGAATTCTTTCCAACCATTCATTAATAAGCAATAAAAGAGATTTTTCGCCCTCAGCAGATTTAATGATTTCTATTTCTCTTTGTTGTAATTGTGAAGTATAATATTCTTGCCCAAACCGGTCTTCATAACGAAGTCCCAATTTTGCTTCCAGCGTTTTGAATTGCCAACTCTGAAACCCGGAAGCCGGGCGGAGTAGATCTCTGAAATCCAGGAAATCCATTGGAGTCATGGTTTCCATAATATCAATTTGGTGAATCAAAACTTTTAAAATGGTAATCACCCTGTTAAGCCGGTGTACTACGGTTTGAAGATCCGGAGTATTATCATTGATGGTAGGCTGCATCAGCACATTCTTTGCAGAATCAACCTCAAATAATATTTCTTTGAACCATAGTTCATAAGCCTGGTGAATGATAATAAAAAGCATTTCGTCGTGAGCGGGTATTTCTCCTTCTTTATTACTTTCAGGGAATTGCGCACCAAGGATTTTATCCAGTTGTAAATAATCACCATAATAAACCGGGGGTCTTTGCATAAATCATGTTATTTTATGGAGTGAAAAAAAATGGTTTCAAAATTAAACCAAAATGCCAAATCATCAAAAGTTGGAAAACGGCATAAAAAAACGGTTATTTGCACAGCAATCTTTTACATGATGAAATTAAAGTACAAACGCATACTACTAAAACTGTCGGGTGAAGCATTGATGGGAAAACATTCTGAATCCTTTGACCCTTTTAATCCACAAATCATTGAACAATATGCCAATGATATCAAAGAAGCTGTTGCTGCCGGTGCAGAAGTGGCTATTGTAATTGGTGGTGGGAATATCTATAGAGGTTTAAATGAACATGATAGCGGTATTGAAAGGGCGCATGGAGATTATATGGGTATGTTGGCAACGATGATCAATGGGATGGCCATGCAGGCAATGCTGGAAAAAATTGGTGTTTATACCCGTTTGCAAAGCGCCATTAAAATGGAACAGATTGCAGAACCTTATATAAGGCGTAAAGCAATTCGACACCTGGAAAAAGGAAGGGTTGTTATCTTTGGCGCCGGTACCGGGAATCCTTATTTTACTACGGATACGGCCGGTTCATTAAGGGCTGTGGAAATTAAAGCTGATGTGATCTTAAAAGGAACCCGAGTTGATGGAATTTATTCTGCTGATCCTGAAAAAGATAAGAATGCCACAAGATATGATTCCATAAGCTACGCAGATTGCATTCGTAAAAACCTGAAAGTAATGGATATGACTGCATTCACTTTATGTATGGAAAATAATTTACCCATTATTGTTTTTGATATGAATAAACCGGGAAACTTATTAAAGATTATCCAGGGAATTAAAATTGGGACTATCGTCGTATAAACATCTTATTTTTTAAAAAAATTACCTCAGGGGAATAAAACTTTTTTGATAACTCCTGAACTAATATTAACTTTCAAAAAATTAACGTTTATGAATCTGGTTAACAGAGCAAAAAATATGTTGCTCACCCCTAAAACCGAATGGCAGGCTGTTTTAGAAGAACAGCCGGTAAATAATCAAATAATTATGGGCTACCTCGTTCCCTTTGTGCTATTGGGTGCTGTAGCAGCATTTATTGGGTATGGTCTAATAGGATTTAGTGTACTGGGTTTCCATACTGTTGGAGTTTCGTGGGGAATTTATAATGCGATATTAAGGATCGTATTGGGTATAGGTAGTATGTATGTAACCGCTTTCGTATTAGACGCTCTGGCTCCTTCTTTCGGCTCTCAAAAAGATATGGGGCGTTCTATGCAATTGGTTGTTTATGGAAGTACACCCTCTCTGGTCGCCGGATTATTTGCATTTCTCCCATTACTTTCCGGAATTGTAGCGCTCGCCGGTGCAGTGTATTCAATTTATTTATGGTATCTTGGCTTAGGTCCTATTAAAAATACACCCGAAGACAAAAAGGTGGTGTATTTATTGGTAACCTATGCGGTATTACTGGTTGTTTATTTTATTTTAAGCGCCATTTTAGCGTTAATCTTATTACCCATTTTTGGATTAGGTACTATGGCTGGCGGCTTTCATCTGTAAAAAGTGATTTGTTGAAATGAATATCGTCATTACCGGTGGTTCTAAAGGCCTGGGAAAAGCGATGGCTGAGAAGTTTGCCGCTGCCGGTAATGACCTTTTTTTATGTGCCAGAAATGAGCAAACTCTACACGAGACCCAACTTCTTCTACAAGCAAAATTCCCTCAAATACAGGTTCGGGTAAAAAAAACGGACCTTACCAATATGCAAGAATTAAGCGAATTTGCTGATTGGTGTCTGTCTTATGGGCCTCCTGATATACTTATCCATAATGCCGGGAGTTTTGTCCGGGGAAATGTCCATGATGAGCCGGAAGGTAATATGGAAAATATGATGCAAGTCAATTTTTATAGTGCTTATCATCTTACGCGCAGACTCTTACCTTCCATGATACATGCCGGCAGTGGCCATATTTTTAATATGTGTTCCGTCGCTTCTTTAAAAGCTTATCAAAATGGAGGGAGTTATAGTATAAGCAAATTTGCCCTGCTTGGATTTACTTACAATCTGCGAGAGGAATTAAAATCAAAAAATATAAAGGTAACAGCAATAATACCAGGTGCGGTCTATACCGATTCCTGGAAAGAGAGCGGCTTAGATAAGGCAAGATTCATGCAAGACAAAGATATTGCAGAAATGGTTTTTGCCGCATCTCAACTTTCTCCATCCGCTTGTGTGGAAGAAATAATCATCCGCCCCCAGTTGGGAGATATTTAATTTAGAGGAAAAGATTTATTTTCATTTTATTCAGAAATATCATTTACCTTTGCCGCCACATTAAAAAAGATGAAATTATTCGGACGCTAAAAAAAAATTGAGATGCCTTATTTAACAACAGAAAAAAAATCAGGAATTTTTACAAATTTTGGAGGAAGTGCAACTAATACAGGATCTATTGAAGCACAAATCGCTTTGATTACAGAACGAATTTCCAGTATTTCTAAACATCTGCAAGCAAATAAAAAAGATTTCTCCACACATCGCGGCCTCATGAAAATGGTTGGCCAGCGTAAACGTTTATTAAGCTACCTGCAAAAGCATAACCTGGAAAGTTATCGCGCACTCATTGAAAAATTGGGTCTCAGGAAATAATTTCCGGTTATTTATATTCTCCTTTAACGGCTGTACGATTTCATCTTGAAAGGTTCGTATTATTTTTTACCATTTCCAGTTTCTCAAAGAAGACCCTGGAAATTAATTCATTAAATTATGTTAACACAACCAATACAATCGTCGTTTTCACTTCCCAGTGGTGCGGAGATTATTATTGAAACCGGTAAACTTGCCCGTCAGGCTGATGGAGCTGTTACCATTCGCCAGGGAAACTGCATTATTTTAGCTACTGTTGTAGCAAACGCTGAAGCTAAAGAAGGTCAGGATTTTTTCCCGTTAAGTGTGGACTACCAGGAAAAATTTGCTTCTGCTGGCCGTATTCCGGGTTCATTTTTTAAAAGAGAAGCAAGATTAAACGATTATGAAATTTTGACCAGCCGACTGGTTGATCGTGCTTTAAGACCACTTTTTCCGGAAGACTATTTTTGCGATGTGCAAGTACTCATTACACTTATCTCAAGTGACCCGGAAGTCATGCCCGATGCGCTTGCCTGCCTCGCTGCATCATCCGCATTGGCCGTATCTGATATACCCATTAAAGAAATTATTTCTGAAGTTCGCATTGGCAGGGTGGATGGAACCTTTATTATAAATCCAACCCGGAGCGAATTAGCAAAATCTGATCTTGAGTTCATTATTGCCGCCACAGAAAAAAATCTTATGATGGTCGAGGGTGAAGCAAATGAATGTTCTGAAGCAGACCTTGTAAAATGCCTTGAAATTGCCCATGATGCCATTCGTGTACAAATAAAAGCTCAACAGGAATTAAGAAATAAAAAAGGAATCAACGCTAAAAGAGATTATAAAAAGCCGGAAACCAACGAGGCTTTGAAAGAAAAAGTAACCCTTTTTACCAAAGACAAAATTTATGAAATAGCCAAAAAAGCATCTGCAAAACATGATCGCGCTGATGCCTTTAAACAATTGAAGGCAGATCTTATTGAAAGTCTTGGTGAGGAATTGACAGACACAGATAAAAAGCTGGCTAAGAAATATTATGAGGACTTACAATGGGAAATTGTAAGAAATATGATGATTAAAGAACGTGTACGTCTGGATGGCAGGAAATTAGATGAAGTTCGTCCATTAGCTATGGAAGTAGATCCACTTCCCGCCCCACATGGCTCAGCATTATTTACACGTGGTGAAACACAATCTCTTTCTACCGTCACTTTGGGGACACCATTAGATGAATTACTTATTGAAAGTGCTGCAAAATCTGACTATTCCAAATTTTTCCTGCATTATAATTTTCCACCTTTCTCTACTGGTGAAGTAAAAATGATGCGTGGCGTTGGCCGTCGTGAAGTAGGTCATGGAAATCTCGCTATGAGAAGTCTTAAAAAAATGATGCCTGGAAATGAATATGCTTATACGGTTCGGGTTGTAAGCGATATCTTAGAGTCCAATGGTTCTTCCTCAATGGCAACGGTATGTGCCGGCTCACTCGCTTTAATGGATGCAGGTGTACCCATTCCAAAACATGTGAGTGGTGTTGCTATGGGATTAGTGTCACAAGAAAATGGTTATGCCATTTTAACGGATATATTGGGTGATGAGGACCATTTAGGCGATATGGATTTCAAAGTTACGGGCACACGTGATGGTATTTGTGGTGTACAAATGGATATCAAAGTAGATGGTCTGAGTATGCAGGTCATGCATGAGGCACTGGAGCAGGCAAGGATAGGAAGGCTTCATATTTTAGATGCCATGTATGAGTGTATTCCGGCACATCGTGAAGAGGTGAAACCTCATGCACCAAGAATGGAAAAATTAATTATTGATAAAGAATTTATTGGTGCAGTAATCGGGCCGGGTGGTAAAGTAATTCAGGAAATACAAAAAGAAACAGGTACAACCATCAATATTGAAGAAGTGGGAAATTTCGGGGAAGTAAGTATTTTTTCCACAGATAAAGAAAGTGTAGTAAAAGCATTGAACTGGATTAAAGGCCTGGTGGCGGTTCCTCAAATCAATGAAGTCTATGAAGCTAAGGTAAAAACGATTCAACCTTATGGCGCTTTTGTAGAATTTCTACCAAAAAAAGAAGGACTGCTTCATATTAGTGAGGTATCCTGGAAAAGGCTCGAATCTTTAGAGGGGATACTTAAAGAAGGCGATACGGTAAAAGTAAAATTGATTGGGATTGATCATAAAACCGGAAAGTTTAAATTGAGCCGGAAAGTCTTAATGCCCAAACCGGATGCGGCCCCGCAACCTGATGCCAAAGTCAATGAAAGCAATTAATTAACTAACTCTTCAAAAGGCCTGCACCTATGCAGGCCTTTTATTTTTTTTTCGTATGGACCGTTATTTGAGTATAATCATTCACGTTCAGGAAGGAGATCAAAAAGATACATTAATTGCAACCATAGCACAGTTGCCTTTCTGTGGCTTTGAAGAAAATGAAAATGAATTAATCGCATGGTTTGAAGCAAGTCATTTCGAGGAAGAAAAGTTAAAAGAAATCCTGGAAAAAAATCATGTGAGCTATCAAAAAAAATTTACCGAAGACAAAAACTGGAATGAAGAATGGGAAACTCAATTTTCTCCAATAATAATTGGGGGAAAAATAGCCATTCGGGCAAAGTTTCATACCCCTATTGACGGTATGGAACATGAAATTATTATTACGCCTAAAATGAGTTTTGGCACCGGCCATCATGCCACCACGGCTCTTATGATAGAAGAAATGTATGCCATGGATTTTGAGGAGAAAAAAGTTTTTGACTTTGGAGCAGGAACGGGAATTTTATCCATTTTCGCTGAGAAACGTGGCGCATCAGCCATTTTCTCTATAGACAATGACCCAGTATGTTCTGAAAATTTTAAGGAAAATGTGGAAGACAATTTTTGTGAAAAAATTTTCTATAAACAAACGGACACACCTCCGGTTAATGAAAAATTTGACATTATACTAGCCAATATTAACAGGCATATTTTAATTGAATTCCTTCCCTTACTTTCAAATATGTTAAAGCCAAAAGGTAAACTTTTAATGAGCGGTATTTTACAATCTGATGAAGAGAAGATTTTACACGCTGCTTCTAATACCAGCCTTAAGCATTTTTTAACAAATGTTAAAGATTCATGGCTTTTAATGTTATTTACAGTTGATTAGCAACGAATGGATTTTTGATATTCATATTAAGAAGTATATTTGTTGCTCTTTTTATCAGCTAAAATCTCATGGCAGAATTATTACTCATTATTTTGGCTTACTTAATTGGATCTATTCCAACAGCCGTTTGGGTCAGTAAATACTTCTTCGGAATTGATATCAGAGATTACGGGAGTGGTAATGCAGGTGCTACAAATACGTATCGTGTTTTTGGCCCTAAATGGGGCACTTTTGTAATGATTGTTGATATGCTGAAAGGGGTTGCAGCTACTTCACTTTATGTTTTAATCACACATTATTTGCATGATGATTGGGACCGAACCAATTTTATGATTGGCTTAGGCCTCGCTGCTGTGCTTGGTCATATATTTCCGATATGGGCCAATTTTAAGGGAGGGAAAGGTGTAGCCACGCTATTTGGAATGATTGTCGCCATTCAACCACTAGTAGCCGTTTGCTGTGTGGGTGTATTTTTAGCGGTACTCTACCTTACCAGGTTTGTCTCCTTAAGCTCTATGCTGGCCGGTGTTGCATTTGCAATTTTTATTCTGTTTATATTCAATGATGATGTTACTTTATACAGGGTTTTTTCCGTAGCAGTCGCTTTAATGGTGATACTCACTCACCAGAAAAATATTAATCGCCTGATTAATGGCACTGAAGGCAAAGTACCTATATTTAAATACCGTGATCGCCGACGCAAAAGAAGGCACAATACGGATGATGAATAAATTTTTCTTTTTCAGAAAATCACCTCTTCAGCCGGCTTTCTATTTTGGTATAAATATTGAAAGCTGGTATGAACATTCAAACAATATAATCCAAAATATGTATAAGAAAATATTCATAATTGCCATTGCACTATTCAGTTGCTCCCTCTTTTATGCATGCACACAAAATGCTATAACGGGTAGAAATCAATTGAGTCTTGTATCAGAACAACAATTGGAGCAAGAGGCGCAGTTACAGTATAAACAATTCCTTTCTCAGAATAAGGTCATTACTAGCACAACCAATAAGGATGCTGAAATGGTGAAAAGGGTGGGAACACGTATTGCTAATGCCATCAATGAGTATTACCAGCAAAAAGGTCTGGGGAATGAATTATCCGGCTACAAATGGGAGTTTAATCTGGTAGATAGTAAAGAAGTAAATGCCTGGTGCATGCCGGGAGGAAAAGTAGTTGTCTATACAGGATTGTTGAATGTGACACAAAATGAAGCAGCATTAGCAATCGTTCTGGGGCATGAAATTACACATGCCGTTGCAGGACATGGCAGGGAAAGAATGAGTGAAGTAATGCTGGCACAAGGTGTCCAGGTTGCCGGAAATTTAGCTTTATCCAAGAATCCCAAAACAGCAAATATTTTTAATGGCATTTATGGCCCGGCGGCTCAGTTAGGCGTTTTACTCCCCAATTCCCGTAGCCAGGAATTGGAAGCAGATCATTATGGGTTAATATTTGCAGCTATGGCCGGATATAATCCCCAGGAAGCCATTCCCTTTTGGGAAAGAATGGAGAAATTAAGCGGTAACTCACAAGTGCCCGTTTGGTTAAGCGATCATCCGGCAGATGCAGACAGGATAGCCGAATTAAAAAAGCTCATGCCGGAAGCCCTGAATTATTATAAACCCATGAGTAACTAGCTTATCCGGAATAATAAAAGAACGAAAGCCCTGTATTGAATATCGGCTTTAATTTGAAAATTTTTTCATACCTTTGCACTCCGAATTTATTTTCTTAACCTTAAATTTTTTTAAGGATGGCTACTCAACACCTATTAGAACTACTCGAACTTGAAAGTGAAAGGAATCTACTGATTCAGGGAGTACCCAGTTCAATGGAGAAACAGTTTGTAAAATTATCTTATGCAAAGAGCATGACCCCATTGTTACGAAGCCGAAAAGTAGATTTTGCACTCATCTTTGCCATCAATCATACCCAGCTTTGTTCCATTTTGAAAGAGGTTTTACCCGCTATACATGCCAAAAGTATTTTATGGGTTGCCTATCCCCGTACAGCCAGTAAGATTTCCAGTGATTTAAACCGGGATTGTTCCTGGACTATGTTAAGCACAAATGGTTATATACCTTCCCATGAAATTCCACTGGACCATGTATGGAGTGCATTGAGATTTTTAAAATCAAAAAAAGAAGAACTGCCGGCTAAAAAAGCGAGCCTGCAAACAGCTTAATTTATTTTTGATCCATTTTCATCTTCTTCAAACTTCTGTTTACCAGGTAAACACCGGTAAGGGTTATCATGGCCCCCACGATGATAAAGAAGGTCAGTTTCTCTCCTAAAAGAAAAGCCCCTACAATCATGGCCACAATTGGGTTTATATAGGCATACAAGGATGAAATAACTGTTGGCAAATACCTGGTTGTGTAAATAAATGCAATAAAAGCAATGATTGATCCCATTATTATCAAATATCCAATAGCCGCCCAGGTTTGCCATGAAATCGCTGAAAATGGCTGGTCATTCCCTGTAACTTTGGCAAGCCCATAAATCATAAAAGAAGCCATAAACATTTGCCATCCCATAGCATAATATGGATTCATCTGGTATTTATTCCGAACAATAAATAATGTACCAATACTCCAAGCTAACATGGCAATCATTCCTAAAATTATTCCGAAAACATATCCTTCCGGTTGTTTGTGAAATGTATTTTCATAAAGCACCATGGTAACACCACCCAATCCCATAATTAACCCGATGAATGTAAGCCTTGAGCTATTATTTACCCTAAAAAAAATGATCTCTATTAATATTACACAAAGCGGATACAACGCGCCTATAAGAGCAGCTAAGCCACTGGGTATAAATTTTACACCCCATGTGCTCAGGCCATTTGCCATCACAAACATAAAAATGGATAAAATAAATAACCACCTGAATTGTTGCCAGCTTGGTAATTTTTCTCCTTTCAATAAAAAATAAAGTACCAGAATAACTCCGGCAATAAATTGCCTTATATAAGATACTTCAAGCCCGGAAATTCCCGAATTGACCGCAATTTTACTGGCCACCCATGTGGTGCCCCATATGATGCTGGTTCCGGTCAAAGCCAGGTATGCATACTTACCCGCTTCCCTTTTCGACCTGGAATTATTGAAAAATGTAAAAAAATTGAAATCATCTAAATTCATAACAATAGAGCGCTAATGTCTGAAATGCCTTGTTCCAGTAAGTACCATGGGTAATTTATTTTCAACGCAATATTGAATACTGTCTTTATCTCTTATGGACCCGCCGGGTTGAATAAATGCACTGACCCCTACTGCATGCGCCAGCCTCACGCTGTCATCAAAAGGGAAAAATGCATCACTAGCAAGCACAGCGCCATTCAAATCAAATTGAAAATATTTTGCTTTTTCAATAGCTTGCCGAACTGCATCCACGCGGCTCGTTTGTCCACAGCCCTTGCCACACAATTGCAGATTTTTCACTATGGAAATCGCATTACTCTTAAGGTGTTTACAAATAATATTAGCAAATATCAGATCCTCCTTTTCTGCCGCAGTAGCAATCCGTCCACCGACTTCATTCCATTCCGTATTTAAGGTGATATCCGTATCTTGTACCAAGGTGCCATGCAAAATGGATTTGTATTGTTTTGATGCAGGTTGAATATTCTTCTTTGAAACCAGGAGAATCCTGTTCTTTTTAGATTGCAAGATTTGTAATGCTTTTTCGTCAAATCCAGTAGCAATAAGCACTTCGAAAAAAAGTTCATTGATAGAGGCGGCCGTTGTTTCATCCATTTCTTTGTTACAAACCAACACCCCGCCAAATGCACTTTCCGGGTCACCGGCCAAAGCTGCATCCCAGGCATCCTTTAGTGATTCCCTCTTAGCAATACCGCATACATTGGTATGTTTGATAATAGCAAAAACAGCTTTTTCTTCCTCCTTAAATTCTGTGATGATGGATATTGCCGCATCACTATCTACCAGATTATTATAGGACAATTCCTTCCCGTGGATTTGTGTAGCTACATTTTCCAGGTTGCCGTAAAAAGTAGCCTGTTGATGCGGGTTTTCACCATATCTCAAAGTTTTTTTCGGATGCAACGTATGTATTAATTCCCCATTAAAATAATTTCGGATTGCCAGGTCATATTCAAAAACAATCTCAAAAGCTTTTGCTGCAAAAGATTTTCTTTCAGCAAGAGTAGTGTTCCCTTCCTGTTCTCTCAATATTTTTTCCAAATCCTGATAATCATCCTTGGCAGCCACAACCACCATATCTTCAAAGTTCTTTGCCGCAGCACGAATTAATGAAGGACCTCCTATATCAATTTTTTCGATAATCGTTTTCTCATCGGAGGTATGAGCTAAGGTCTCTTCAAATGGATAAAGGTCTATGATCACTAAATCTATTTCCGGGATATTAAATTGCTTCATTTCCTGCATATCCTGTTCATTTTTCCGCCTGCCCAGGATGCCGCCAAATATTGCGGGGTGTAAGGTTTTTACTCTTCCTCCCAGAATGGATGGATAACCTGTTAAATTCTCAACAGGAATACAGGTCATACCGGCCTCTTCTATAAATTTTTGAGTTCCACCGGTAGAATAAATTGTTATCCCCAACCGCTTCATCTCTTCAAGAACAGGCAATAATCCATCCTTATAAAAAACAGAAATCAACGCACTTTTAATCTTCTTTTGCATAATTGTTTACATTAGAACTTTAGGAAAAATTATAATCCCATTACGAAAGCGCCTGAAGCACTTACTGAATGGAAACGCAAATGTAAACTGTCGCAATCTCTTTTCCATTTTTCTGTTTTCCACAATGGCACACTGCTGTCCAAAACCAGTAATCTATATTGATATACCTGATTAAGATCATTCACTTCATACATAGGGTTTCGGGAAATAATCAGAATATCGGCATTGATTTTTCCGGTATCTTTTTTATCCGGCAAATATTCTCCCACAAAAAAAATTTCTTTCTTATTTATTTCAATATGTGCGGTTTTCAACAATTGATTTTCATTTTTAATTCGATAGAAATTCCTTACAGGCGAAATATTATACCTCATTTTATCCGGGTTATTGACGACTAGACTATCCCCCCAAAAATAGGCCTCCCGACCGGCTATGATGTCTATGGCAGAATTTCCCGGTACATTATAAACAATCAATAAATGATGAAAATTGTACGACACTTTTTCGAAAGAGATGAATATTGAAAAAATAATGGTAGCCATAAAAGCAAACCACAGGCCTGCCTTTTTTTTATATAATAAAAAAAACAATGCTCCACCTATCATCAGGAACATCAGCATGGTTTCAAAAATATTGAGCTGAATCCCGGTAACTCTTGCAAATGGAAGGTTATCCATGTGCATGATAAAATGATTCATATAAGAAAGCAAAAAATCAAGTACCTTGCCTATATATTTTGAGGCAATACCTGAAAATGAAAAACATACAAGTAATAATTCTCCGTATAATATTATTCCCGATAAAGGAACAACCACAAGATTGCTTATTAAAAAGAAAACCGGAAACTGATGAAAATAATAAAGTACTAAGGGTAAAGTAAAAATTTGTGCAGAAATCGTGATGGAAATCAATAACCAAATTTTTATGATGATTTTATTTTCAAAATAGAGCCAGTTATTAATGGGCCATAAAAAACTTACAATTCCGGCGACAGCCGCAAATGAGAGTTGAAAACCAACATCCCAAAGCATGAAAGGATTGATTAGCAGTAAAAAGAAAGCGGCGGCAGCTAATGTGTTTAAAGTATTCGTTTTTCTCTCCCATGCTTCGCCTATTACGAGAAAGGAAAACATGACTGCAGAACGTAGGACAGAAGGCACAGCCCCCGCTAAGAAGGTGAATCCCCATAATATCAATAAAATGATTACCGGGCGAAAAAAGCGATATCCTTTTACCTTTTTAAAGCCGGATAAAATACTGCTTATTAACACAAATATCATTCCCAGGTGTAAGCCACTGATGGCAATAATGTGTACCACTCCTGTATTGCTGTATGCTTGTACCAAAGACTTATCCAGGTCATCCCGATAGCCTATCAATAGTGCTTCTGCAACACCTTGTTGACCAGGGCCGGGAATATTCTTTTTAATAATCCTGATAGTTGATGCCCTACACTGGAATAATGCTTTTTGAATAAAGGAAACTTTTCCTTGTGAAACCAGAATATAATCCCCTCGCTTCAAAAATACCTGCCCTGCAAACCCGTGAAAAAGCGCATAACTTTTATAATCAAAGGAATGCGGGTTACCACTATTTTTTATTTGCAAAATATTTTGCCTGGAAAACAATCTTGTCCCATAGTGCAAGTCATCAGAAAAATCATTTTTAAAAAAATAAACCCGGATTTTCCCGGTTGCATTTTGCCAATGTCCTTTTTTAAAAATTCCTTCTATTTCAGCCATGGCACTATAGGTTTTATCTTTTTCAACCAATGGTTCTAGTAAAGTGAAAGAGTATAAATCTCCCTGCGTATAAGATTTTTCAAAATAAAATGGTTGATGTTTAGGATTGGCATGATAAGTTATAAATGTGCCAACCAAAAGAAAAAAAAGATTAAAATACAAGCCACTCAGCCAGCGTAAAGCATACTTTGTAAAATAACCTAATGAACCGGATAGGATATATAGACATACGACGATAATGATAGCACCATAAATAACAGAAATATGAGCGGGTAAATACCATTGCCATAAAATGCCTAAAATGAGTGGGCATAAAAGGCGAAAAAAAGGATACTTTTTAAAAGCTTTTGGAGCATAAGGCAGCATGATATAAATCTACAATTGCTATGGTAGAAATACAATAGCCATTCATGCCAAACCATTCATTGGAATAAGCAGATTATTTACTTAAATACATGCTTTTTTCTTTGAACAAATTACGGAAGTAGGGGTCGCGTAAATCTTTGATAAACCGGATTGCTTCACCCGTACTTTTCATTTCAGGGCCAAGTTCTTTGTTTACCGAAGGAAATTTATCAAAACTGAAAACCGGCTCTTTTATGGCGAAGCCGGATAATTTTTTCTCAAATTTAAAATCAGTCAGTTTAGCATCTCCCAACATCACTTTAGTTGCAATATTGAGATAAGGAATCCCATAAGCCTTAGCAATAAATGGAGTAGTTCTTGAGGCGCGAGGATTGGCTTCAATAACATAGACATTCCCATCTTTGATAGCAAACTGAATATTTATTAAACCGCGGATATTCAATGCACGGGCAATTTTCTCTGCATAATATTCCATTGTGGTAATAATCAAGGGTGTAAGATTAAAAGCCGGCAATACGGCATGGCTGTCGCCACTATGAATGCCTGCAGGTTCTATATGTTCCATCACACCCATGACATGGAAGTTTTCCCCATCAAAAATGGCGTCCACTTCCGCTTCCTGGCAACGATCCAGGAAATGATCTATTAAAATTTTATTTCCGGGTAAATGTTTTACAAGACTAACCACAGCCTTTTCAAGTTCTTCATCATTGATCACAATCCGCATCCGCTGTCCTCCCAGTACATAACTCGGCCTTACCAAAACAGGGTAACCAACTGTAGCAGCCACTTCGATGGCTTCATCCGCATTAAACGCTGTACCATATTTAGGGTATGGAATATCCAACTCTTTCAACATATCACTAAACCGGCCCCTGTCTTCTGCAATATCCATATCGTCAAATGAGGTGCCGATAATCTTGTAGCCGTTCAAATGCAAGCGCTTAGCCAGTTTGAGGGCAGTTTGCCCACCCAGTTGAACGATGATGCCAACCGGTTTTTCCAGTTCAATAATTTCCAGGAGATTTTCCCAAAAAACGGGTTCAAAGTATAATTTATCCGCTACATCAAAATCGGTAGAAACGGTTTCGGGGTTACAATTGATCATAATCGCTTCATAACCACATTCCTTGATAGCCATTAAGCCGTGTACACAACAATAGTCAAACTCAATTCCCTGGCCTATACGATTAGGGCCGCTGCCTAAAATAATGATTTTTTTATTATTTGAAGGGATAGATTCGTTCGATGAAATTTGTTCGTTCATTCCAAAAGATTTTGCAATATTACAATTTTGCAAAATGATTTCAAAGAAACTCTCAAACGTAAACTCATGTTAATATTGATTTGCATTTTGGAGCAGCTTCATAGCAGCCATTAATTTTATGGCTTTAATTCATGCAGATCGTTTTATGTGGAAGCATTGTTTCTGTCTTTTTCTTTTTACATTTTGTCTATTGGGCGCAGGCTTAAAGGCGCAGGGGAAATATTTACAAGGAGAGGTACAGGATCGCCAAAGTGATGAGCCTATACCTTTTGTTTCAATTTATTTTAAAATAGATGGCCGGGGTACTTTATCTGATTCTTTGGGTAAATTTTCTCTCTTCATGGACAATATTCTTCCTTCGGATACATTGGCCATTGATGCGGTGGGTTATGAGCTTGCACTTATCCCCGTATCTCAATTAAAAGATACGGTTTATACTACTTTCAAATTAAATGTGCAGTCACAGGCAGAAGCAATAGTAAAAGTGAAATATGACCGTGCCTTATGGTTTTGGAAAAAAATAATGTCCAGGAAATTATTCAATGACCGGGAACATTGGCAAAACTATTCCTATGAAATCTACAATAAACTGGAATTGGATATTGATAACATCAACAGGGAGAAATTAGAAAATAATAAGATTTTAAAACCTTTGAACTTTGCACTCGATTTTATGGACAGCACATCGGAAAAAAGACCTTTTTTGCCTGTTTATTTGATAGAAACATTATCCGATTATTATCATCAAAATAAACCTCCCCGTACAAGGGAAGAAATTAAAGGTACCATTACCAATGGTATAGATAATGAAAGCATCATGAAACAATTGGGCGCCACATACCAAAATGTAGATGTGTATAATAATAGCATACCGGTTTTTGATAAAAATTTTGTCAGCCCCTTTAGCGATTTTGGCGACCATTTTTATTCTTTTCAATTAATGGACACTCAATACCTGAATAATAAAAGGCTGGTGCATTTATTTTTTACTCCTAAAAGAAAAGGAGAAAATACGTTTACAGGCGATGCCTGGATCAATGATACTTCTTTTGCCATTCAAAAAATAACACTGCGACCTTCCTCTGATGCAAATATCAATTTCATAAAGGGCTTATCTATTATCCAGGAATTCAAACTGCTTCATGACAGCACATGGTTCTTATATAAAGATAAGTTTGTAGCAGACATTGCACCACTGGGTAATAATCATATTGCTTTCAAAGGCAGGAAAACAGCTACTTATACTAAAGTGCTCACGAATAGTGATTCTATAACTCAAAAATTACAAGAAAATAAAAGCGCTGAAGATATTATTTTATTGCCTGGACAGCAGGAGAAAACAAATAGTTTTTGGGAGGAAAACCGTCATGAGCCTTTAAATAAAAATGAACAATCCATTTATACCTTATTGGATACCCTGGAAAAGATGCCCGCATATATTCATTATAGAAATACCTTAAATTTTCTTTTTACCGGCACAAAAGACCTTGGTAACATCCGTATCGGGCCCTGGTATTATTGGCTTAGCGGGAATTCTTGGGAAGGCACCCGTCTTCGATTTGATGTAGCCACCAATGAAGGTTTCAATAAAAAACTAAATTTAAACGGCTATGTAGCTTATGGTTTTTCCGATCAGAAATTTAAGGGCAAAGCTGAAATGAAATATTTATGGAGCCGGGATCCCTGGTCGTATATTTCTCTTTCCTACAAAAATGATTTGGATAATGGAGTGGTGTATTATGATCAATTAGGAACCGACAATTTATTCGGCCTGTTTTTAAGAAAACCCGGCGTGCCTTCAAAATTCCAAAACATTGAAGAAAAAAAGTTTGAATTTTATAAAGAAAATGAACACGGCTTTGGGTTTGGGCTGACGGCTATTTCAAAAAAATATACCCCTTTACAAAATCTTCCCGGAAAAGATTTGTTTCCATCACAGGACGGTGAATCTTTAAATGATTTTGAAACAATCCTACGGATACGATATGCTTTTAATGAAAGAACATTAATTGATAATTTCAGCAGAACCAGCCTGGGGAGTGATTTACCAATCATAGAACTAAAATATACACATGGATTTAAAAATGTTTTAAACAGCAGTTACACCTACAATAAAATAGATTTTTCCGTGAGTGATTACCTGAATTTATCCCCTTATGGAAATATGTATTACAATATCTATGCAGGCAAAATCTTTGGCACCTTACCTTATAATTTACTAGATATTTTACCGGGGAATGAATGGTATTATTACAGCCGTTATTCTTTTAATTTAATGAACCGCTTTGAATATTTAACGGATGAATATGCCGGTATAAATATCGAACACAACATTGGTAGTGGAATATTTAAGTTTATTCCTATAACGCGTAAACTAAAACTACGGCAGTTTTGGGAAGCAAAAGCTATTATAGGCAATTTAAGCAATGAAAATAAACAATTGAATCTCATACAAAATTTCCCTTTTCAATCACTTGATGGTAAACCTTATCTTGAAATTGGTACCGGAGTGGATAATATTCTCAAATTTTTTAGAGTAGATTTTCTATGGCGTTTATTACCACAACCTTTGCCCAGTGTGAATTCGCAGCGTTTTGGTGTCTTCTTTGGATTTCGCCTGAGCTTATAAGAGAGGCTTAATTAGACTTTATTCCTTTTTATCCAATACAGGTTCTCGTAAGGACACAGCTTTAGATGAAGAATTTTTTCTGATACGCATATTCAACATTTCTACTGCTATTGAAAAAGCCATGGCAAAATATACATAATTTTTCAGGTTCAATGCGTGAGCTCGCTCGCTATCCCAACCTTCTACCAACAATACAAAGCCAATCATCACCAGGAATGATAAGGCCAGCATCTTAATAGTAGGATGCTGATGGATAAATTTTGAAATTGCAGAACTGAAAAGAAACATCACAATCATCGCAACAATGACTGCGGCAATCATTATTTCCAAATGTTTTGCTGTTCCAGCGGCTGTGATAATACTATCAAAACTAAAAATTGTATCAATCAACACGATCTGCACCATGGCATGGCCAAATCGAAGATGATTCTGTTTAGCATTACTTTCAGTTGCATCTTCCCCTTCCAATTTATGATGAATTTCCATCACGGTTTTATAAATCAGGAAAAGACCTCCTCCCAACATCACAAGGCTTGCAATATCAAATCCTTTCCCCCAAAGGGTAAATAAGGCAATCCCTTTTTGTGTCAATAGCCAGGATAAGGCAAATAGTAAAGCGGTACGCACAATCATTCCGCAAAACATCCACATCCACCTGGCACGGTTTTGCAGTTCTTTAGCAAGCCTGTTCATAATAATACTTACAAAAATCACATTATCTATGCCCAGTACAATTTCAAGAATGACGAGGATAAAAAAACTAATGATACCTTCACCCGTAAACAGATGACTCATAATATTATTATTTTTTATTTAAATGCTTCAAAATTTTTTTTACAATAGTTGGCCCTTCATAAATAAATCCAGTCCATACCTGTACCAGGCTTGCACCCTTCTGAAATTTTTCTGATGCATCCAAACCAGTAAAAATGCCCCCACTCGCAATGAGCGGGATAGCACCACCGGTTTTGTCATGGAAATATTGTAGCATCTCTGTTGATTTCTTTTGAACGGGCTTTCCACTCAGTCCACCATTCCCCATTTTATTTAATTCATTCATCGGCGTGGATAAACCATCCCTGGAAATGGTAGTATTGGAAATGACCAGGCCAGCTAAATTCACTTCTATAGCCAGTTCTATGATATCATTTAATTGCTCTTGTGAAAGGTCTGGTGCAATTTTTAAGAGTATAGGTTTAGGAGTTTCTTTAGCTAAATTTATTTTTTGCAAATTTTCCAGAATATTTTTTAGTACATTTTTTTCCTGCAATTCACGTAAACCGGGCGTATTCGGGCTACTTACATTCACAGTAAAATAATCAACAACATCAAATAAATCATTAAAACAAATTTCATAATCTTTCCACGCCTGCTCATTGGCCGTAATTTTATTTTTCCCGATATTCCCGCCTATGATCATCCTGTTCTGATCCTGTCCATGTTGCTGTTTCCAATTTTCCAGCCTTTTCTTAATGATGTGTACGCCATCATTATTAAAACCCATCCGGTTAATTAGCGCCTTATCTTTTGGCAAGCGGAAAAGCCTTGGCTTTTCATTTCCTTTTTGTGGTAATGGAGTCACGGTTCCAATTTCCAGAAAACCAAATCCTAAGCTATTCAATTCACGCAGATACAATGCATTTTTATCAAAGCCGGCGCCGAGCCCAACAGGGTTTCGAAAGGGGAGACCAAAAATAATTTTGCAGAATGAAGTCTCTTGAAGGGCAAATGAATGGGCAATGGATCGCTGAATAAAGGAGATGCTGCAACAGCCTTTTAAAAATTTCATAGAAACTTGATGCGCTGTTTCAGGCGGCAATAAAAACAAGCATTTACGCAGCAATGGATAAAACATGGCGCGAAGATAAAGTTTGAAAAAACATTTTTAATAAACCGTACTTATGAATTTTCGTTCTTTCTTGGCTTGGATGATTTTTTGATCCCTAATAAAGGTTGCATAAAACTAGGCACCAGTTGCCTGGGTTTATTTTTAACAGGAGCAACCGGTTTTTGAAATTCCAGGTAATATATCTGAAGCAATAAAAGAAAATAGGAAATAAGCAATGGCCCAAATATCAACCCAACTATGCCAAAGTATTTTAAGCCCATGATAATACCCAGGACTGTAATGATCGGATGGACATCGGCCATTTTTTTTGCCAATACAAAACGAATTACATTATCCATGAGCCCCATTATAAGCGCGCCCCAAAGTAAGATGAATATACCCATGCCATAATTCCCGTCAACAATTTGAAAAAATGCCATTGGCAGCCATACTATGCCACATCCCACAACAGGTATCACTGAGGTGAAGCCGGTAATAACCCCCCAAAAACCGGGTTCATTGATGCCAACAATTTTATAACATGCAAAACCGAGTAACCCTTGCAATACCGCTATCGTAGGTATGCCAATCGCATTACTGAATGTCTGGGCAACCAGTTCTTCGCCAAAGCGTTTAATTTTTTCGCCTTTAAAAGGCAGGTAATAAACAATAGAAGCTTCCATTCGATTGGTATTCTTAATCATAAAAAACAGGAAAAAATACATCATGATTAATGAACTGACAATCCCTAAGCCCTGGTTAAATACAGCTTTCAAGACTTCGGAAATCATTTCCTGGGCTTTGCTAATCGTATTATCCGCAATAATATGAATACTTGTTTTTTCAAAAATGATTGCATCGAAATTCTTAAATGTATGTATGATATCATTTGGATTAGATACGACGGTACTTACTTTGTTGAACAATAAAATAACCAATAATGAAATAGGTAATAAAATAATAAAAAATGTTACCAGTATAACAAGAATCGCAGCCAGGTTTTTATTCCACTTTTTCTTATCTAACATCCAAACCAATGCAGGCCTGCTCAACACATAGAAAATGGTAGCGCCTAAAAATGCGGTAAAGAATTGCATCAGGCTGAAAACCAGTATCAGCCCGAAACAGAATAATATAAAAGCAAAAATATATTTATTAATAACGTATTCTTTATTGGGATCCATTTATTTTGTTTAATTGGTACAAAGATTGTAACTTTTCATATATTGTCTAAAAAGTAAAAATAATTGGTTATGCAAGATAAGCGTAATTTTTTTTCAGGATTCATAGCCGGAATAGCATCTTGTGCATTCGTGTACCTTTACCTGCAAAGTGATACCGGAAAGGAAATGGTCAAAGATATCAAAGAAAAAATCCATACTGCCGGAGAAAAGCTCATGGCAATGATTGATGAACTTGATGAACAAGTGGAAGATTGCACATAATCTTGTATACATGATAATACCTTTAAGGTATAAATTAAATTATTTCAATAAAATATAAATGAATCAATAATGGAAAATGAAGATCGTTTTTTTTCCGAATCCAAAGAAAAATTAGAGGCCTATTTGCACAATAGGGTTACTCTTATAAAATTACAGGCTGTAGAAAAAACAACCCGACTCGCCGGAGCTTTTTTTACCATTATCGTTCTTGGATTAATTGCCACTTTTATACTTTTATTTCTTAGTCTTACAATAGCTACTTGGCTATCAACCTTATTTGGCAACTTATACCTGGGATATGGTATTGTGGCACTTTTATACATTATTCTGGCAGTTGTAATTGTAGTTTTAAGAAAGAAAGTAATAGAAAAAAAGGTTACGAACTTTTTAGTGAATGTTTTATTAGAAAAATCAAAGGAAGATGAAAACAAAGTATAGGGAAGAAAAAGATTTATCGGACATTAATAATTTGAGTGATTTGCAAAAAGAAATTGCGCAATTAAAACTTTCAATTAAAATTCAGGAAAATGAATTGCAGGAAAGATTAAAGGAAGTTCCCAAAGAATCCCTGAAAGTTGCCGCCGCTGCAGTATTACCAAAAGTTGTTCAAAAAGCCATTCTTGCAAAATCACTACAACCGGTTTTTAATCTCGGCAAATCATTATTATTTCCCGGGAAAAGAGGCAGTCACGATTTGAAAGATTCTGCCATCAGTTTTGCGAAAGGTGTAGGAATTTTCGCCAGCGCTAAAACAATTCTTGGCTGGTTAAAAAAAAGAAAAAATAAGTAGGAACATTTATTATCCATTTAAAAATTCCCGTTTCTTTTGAAAAATCTATATGCCCATATTTAAATTTCATTATTGCTGACTACAAAAAATGTTCTATATAAAATTTTAAAGATAATAGCATGGATTGCTGGATCAATTCTTTTTTTATTGATACTGATTTTGATCGCCATCCAAATTCCGGCCGTACAAAACTTTGCCCGTGGAAAAATAGTCACCTACCTAGAAAAAAAAATTCAGACAAAAGTTGAAATAGGAAAACTCAGCATTGATTTCCCAAAACAAATTGTTTTAGAAAATATTTATTTTGAAGACCAGGCTAAGGATACCTTGCTCGCAGGAAAAAAAATTCGAATTGATATTGCTTTATTTAAATTAATAAACCATACAGTTGAATTAAATTATTTGGAACTGGATGGTATTCGTGCAAATATTTACCGCAAGGGAAAAAATACTGTTTTTAATTACCAGTATATTGTTAATGCATTTGCAGGGGATCAGACTGCTGCGCCAACAACAGAATCGACTCCCATGACCTTTCATTTGGATAAAATTGTTCTGAACCAAATCACCACCACTTTTACAGATGATTTTACCGGCAATGATTTATATGCTTTCTTGGGAAATTTCAACGTGAGTATAAAATCTTTTGAGCCTGATAAAAGTACTTACAATGTACCTTCGATTGCACTCGAAAATGCTGATATTCGATTCAGGCAATATACCCCTTTGCATATAAACGTGCCCATTTCCGCACCACCAGTGGATTCGGCAAATACTACAAATGCAACAAAACTTACACTTGATAAAATAGATTTTACAAAAGTGGCATTTCAATACAATAACCAGCTTTCGAATATGCTCGCGGATGTACACCTCGGTGATTTTCATTCCAATTTTGAAACAATTGATTTAAGTAAATTACTGATCTCTTTAAAAAATGTGGAGCTCAAAAATTCTACCATAAATGTACAACAAGGGTATGCAAAAAAAATTGATGAAAAAGAAATAACCATCACAAGCGATTCCAGTGTTGCGCCCGCTGATGAATGGCATTTCCGGTTAAATAAACTGGCAATTGAAAACAATCAAATTGTGTATGATAATAATTCCGCGGCACACGCAGAATCGGGTATGGATTTTAATCATATCCATTTTACAGATTTTGATTTGGATGCTTCACAACTTTCGTTTTCACCCGGAATTTTTAGCGGAAATATTAACCAGCTTGCCGCAAAGGAAAACAGTGGATTTGACCTAAAAAAATTCCAGGCAGGTTTTTATTATTCTGATACTGCAGCGCATATTCAAAATATGATTTTGCAAACAGATAAAACTGATTTGAAGGATGAACTCAATTTAACGTATGCTTCCCCTGCAGCTCTTTCAGTTAAACCCGGAGAAACATTTGTGAAGGCGAATATAGAAAACAGCAAGATCGCCGCTAAAGATATTTTACTTTTTGCCCCTTCCTTAAAAGCGCAATTGAAAGGAAATGAAAATGCCGTTTTTAATATTGATACAAAATTGAAAGGTTTTGTAAAAGATCTTTCAGTGGATAATTTTTCATTTTCCGGATATGGAAATACGGTAGTAAAATTTTCCGGGAAAATTAAAGGATTACCGAATGCCACCGATGCCCATTATGCCATCAACCTGGCAAACTTCAGCACTACTAAAAGCGATATAGAAAAGCTTTTACCAAAAGGAAGTTTACCAACTTCCATTCAGCTACCACAGCATATTTCTGCCTCTGGAAATTTCAATGGCAATGCAACCAATTTTACTACAAAAATTAATGCACAAACTTCCATTGGAAATGCATTTGTTAATGCAAGTATGAGTCATAATGGGAAATCCTATAATGCGAATATTTCTACCAAACAATTTGACTTGGGTTATCTTTTAAAACAAGAAAATAATTTTGGCAAAATCAGTCTGGATGTGGAAGTAAAGGGTAATGGCCTCGATTATAAAACCATGAATACAAATATTCATGCAGTATTAAAAGAAGGTTTTATTAAAGATTATAATTATCAAAACCTGCTTGCAGATATTTCTTTTACCGATGGGCGAGCAACCATTTCTTCATCCATTCAAGATCCAAATATTGATTATTCATTAAATGGTGAAGCATTGCTTCTAAATAAATTTCCTGCTGTTAAAATTGATCTGAAAATTGATACCCTTGACATGCAGGCTTTGCATTTGATGACAGATTCATTGCAGCTTAGTGGAATAATACATGCAGACTTTGCAAGCATCAACCCCGATTCTTTGCAGGGAATATTAAAGATGTATGATTTATTCGTAACCAATAATGGTCAGCATTTAAATACAGATACCATTTCTATGCAAGCTGACAGAACAGATTCTGGTCAACTGATCACCTTGAATTCTGAAATGGCCTACTTAAAATGGTTCGGTAAATATAAATTATCTGAAACAGGTAAAGCGGTAATGCATACTGTTAATACCTATTATTCATTGCCTGGTTTTAAAGACACTGCTTTTACACCACAGGATTGGAGAATGGATATTGACCTGAAAGTATCTCCACTCGTTTTACAATTTCAACCAAAGTTGGAAGGCACAGACAGCATGCATGCTAAATTGATTTTTTCCAGTACGGATGAGAAAATTGATTTTAATCTGAATGCACCACACATACAATATGGCGAAGATGCCATTGAAAATTTATCTGCTTTTGTATATGGAAGTGACCATTTGCTCGATTATAATGTAAGTATGGATAAAGGCGGCAGCAAAGAGTTTAAACTATATCAAACATCACTTTCAGGATTTATTGCAGATCAAAACCTGATCACCGCCATTCTTTTAAAAGACAAAGAAGAAAAAGTGCGTTATCATTTTTCAACCACATTAACGCCAAAAGATAATGGGCTTATATTTAACCTCAGTCCAGAAAATACATTATTAAATTATGAAGAATGGGATGTAAGCAAAGACAATTATATACAATATGATTCCCTAGGAATAATTGCAAATAATTTTAAAATCACGCACAACAATCAATCTCTTAGCATTAACAGTCAATCACAAACACCTGCAGCGCCGATAGAAATTGCCTTCAACGATTTTCACATAAAGACATTGACAGATTTTGCAGACCAGGATTCGCTTCTCATGGATGGTGCAATCAATGGCCATGTTTTGATAAAAGATCCTGTAAAAAATCCTGTGTTTACCTCTGATCTTGCAATCAATAATTTTAGTTATAAAACAGATACGCTTGGAAATATTAATGTAAAAGTGGATAATGAAACTGCGAATGCATTTAATGCAGATATAAAAATTACCGGGCAGGATAATGATGTTACACTCAACGGAAAATATTATACAGGGGAAGGAAATATGGATATGCTATTAAACATCAACAAATTAAATCTTTCATCTATCCGAGGATTTACCGCCGGCCAATTACAGGATGCAGGCGGCTTTGTAAATGGTAACTTTAAAATAAATGTGAATTCCAAATCACCGAAAGTCAATGGGGCACTGCAATTCAATGATGCATACATTACACCAACAATGCTTGGGGAAAGATTTACGCTGAATGATGATAAAATAAATGTGAATGAAAGTGGCATCCATTTTAATCAATTTTCACTTACTGATACTACAGGAAGCGATGCCATATTGAATGGAGATGTTTATACCAAAGATTTTAGAAATTATTCATTTGATTTAACTTTTAAAGCCAATAATTTTAATGTGGTTCATTCTTCTCAGGCTGCAAATCAAATGTTTTATGGCAATCTGAATATTGACGCAGATATTAAAATAAAAGGGAGCATGGAAGTGCCGGCAATTACTGCAAACATCAAAGCAAATAAAGAAACGGATTTCACTTTTATTTTGCCCAGCAATGACCCTGAAATAGTAAGCCGGGAAGGTGTCGTCAATTTTGTAGATAAAAGTGCACCGAAAGATACTACCACAAAAATTGATTTCCGCGATACCTTGATCAATACTAAAGCTTTTGCAGGTTTGAATGTATCGGCAAATTTTAGCACAGATACCGCGGCTGCATTTACCCTTGTAATTGATGAAAGAAATGGTGATGCACTGAAAGTGCAGGGTGGTGCAAACCTTTCCGGAGGCATTGATGAAAGCGGCAAACTTTCACTCACAGGAAATTATGAATTGACAAACGGTTCGTATCAGTTAACTTTTAATTTTCTAAAAAGAAAATTTGATATTCAACGCGGAAGTGTCATTACATGGACCGGTGATCCCACTTCAGCAATAGTAAATATAACGGCATTGTATGAAACGAAAGCTGCATCTATTGACCTCGTTCAGCCAATGCTCGCCGGACAATCAGAAAATGAAATTAATAAATACAAACAAAAAATTGATGTGCAGGTTTTCCTGAAAATGACAGGTGATTTATTAAAACCACAGATCAGTTTTGAAATTGATTTACCACAAGATGAATTATCTCAATGGAGCGTTGTTGACAGCAAATTGCAGCAATTAAAAACCAATGAGTCTGAATTAAATAAACAGGTTTTTGCACTGCTTTTATTGGGCAGATTTGTAGGTGAGGATATTACACAAAGTGCGGCAAGTACAAGCACATCCACACTAGTAAAACAAAGTGTAAGTAAAATCTTAACGGATCAGTTAAATCAATTAGCGGGTAATTTGATCCAGGGAGTTGACCTGAGTTTTGGTTTAAATTCGGAAGACGATTACAGCACGGGTACGCAGCAAAGCCGGACAGATTTAACTGTGGGCGTTTCTAAATCTCTATTAAATGATCGTTTGAAAGTTAGCGTGGGAAGTAATTTTGAATTAGAAAGTCCCAGCGGCACAAATCGAGATGCGGCTAACATTGCAGGCAATGTGGCTATTGATTATAAACTGAGCGAAGATGGCCGTTATAAAATTCGCGGCTACAGAAAAAATGAATATGAAGGTGTAGTAGAAGGGCAAGTAGTAGAAACCGGTTTGACGTTTATTTATTCTTTGGATTATGATCATTTCAAAGAATTATTTGCAAAGCGCGATAAAAAATTAAAAAAGAAATTCAGAGAACAAAAAAAAGAACAGCAACAGGAAACGATTGAAGAAATGAAAAAGCCCGGCGAATAATGCACTGTTGCATGCTAAAAGAATTTTTAATGAAACGATTACCAATATTTATATACTTACTTATTTTAATTGCTGCTTATTCCTGCAGCGCTACTAAAAATATCCCGGATAATGATGCATTATATACGGGTGCAAAAGTAGAATTGAAGGCAATAAATGATTCCGTAAAATATAAAAAGAAAGACCTCGAAGCGGAACTAAAAGGCCTCGTGCGACCTAAACCCAATGCACGTATTTTAGGTATTCCGTATAAACTACTTATCTATAATATTGTAGACTCACCAAAGGGTAAAGGCATAGGTTACTGGTTAAAATATAAAATAGGCGAAGCACCTGTTTTAGCCAGTCAGGTAAATACTGAAAAAAACCGGGAGATACTTGAAAATCGTTTGGAAAACAATGGGTTTTTCCGTTCTGCCATGACGGTGGATACAACTATTAAAAATAAAAAAATGGAAGTTACCTATAATGGCTCTGTGAGCAATAGGTATCATATTGATACAGTTGTGTTTGAAACTGATTCTTCGAAGTATGGAAAAATGTTGGCCAAGCTTAAAAAAAATTCGCAATTAAAAACCGGCAGGGCTTATACACTTGACCGCATAATGGCGGAGCGCATTCGGATTGATTCGCGTTTAAAAGAAAAAGGATTTTATTATTTTAATCCCGATGATCTCATTGTAGATGCTGATACAACTATAGGAAATTATAAGGTGAATATGTATTTGCGTACTAAAGAGGATGTACCCGATAAAGCCAAAGAACAATTTAAAATCAATGATGTAGTGGTTTTCGCAAATTATAATTTACAAAATGATACCAGCATATCAAGGGTTTTAAGACAGGTAAAAAAATTTGATGGCTATTATATTTATGATCCTGAGAATAGATTTAACCCAAAAATTTTCAGCCGCACACTTGTATTTAAACCAGGAGATTTATACAATCGCACAGCGCATAATTTATCCTTAAACCGTTTGGTGAATTTAGGAATATACAAATTTGTAAAAGCTAGTTTTATCGAAACAGATACTACCTCAAAACCCTCTTTAAATGCGTTTTATTATCTCACACCTACAAAAGAAAAATCGATCCAGTTCCAGGTTTCTGGGCTTACAAAATCAAATAATTCCACCGGAACAGAAGTATCCCTGAGTTGGAAAAACAGAAATTTTTTCAAAGGCGCAGAACTATTTACAGCCCGCGTTTTTGGTGGCATTGAAAAACAAGTTTCGGCTCAGTCGCAAAACATAAATACAAACCGTCTCGGTATTGATATGAATTTATTTTTCCCGCGCGTGATCGGGCCTGTTCAGTTTAAAACCAATAGTAATTTTGTACCACAAACAAAATTATCCCTCGGCTATCAATTGTTTAACCGCAATACACAATACACCCTTACATCACTCACCGCAAGTGCAGGATATGTGTGGAAAGAAGACATAACCAAAGAACATACACTTAATATTTTTGCCTTGAATTTAGTAAACCCCGCGAATATTACACCTGAGTTCAAGGATTCGTTAGAAAATAATATTGCGCTGGCCAGAAGTATTGAAAAGCAATTTATTATTGGTTCAAATTATAATTACAATTTCAATACTTACCTCAAACCCAACCACAAAAAAAACAATTATTATTTCAATGGAAATCTCGATTTATCCGGGAATATTTTAGGATTAGTTAGTGGCGCAAATGTGCGCAATGGAAATCCGAAAAATATATTCGGGCAACCATTTTCACAATATGTTCGCGCTGAACTCGACTTTCGCCATTACCTGAAATTAAATAAAAATACCACACTCGCAAGCCGCATAGTTACGGGATTTGGTTATGCATACGGGAACAGTTACACCATGCCATTTATTAAAGAATTTTTTGCCGGTGGATCCAGTGATATCCGGGCATTTCGTGCAAGGTCATTAGGCCCTGGTTCTTACTATGCAGGAAACATTGATACACTTGGTTTTTTACCAGAGCAACCGGGTGATATCAAACTGGAATTAAATACGGAATTGCGGGCAAAATTATTTTCAGTTATTTATGGCGCAGTATTTCTGGATGCGGGAAATGTATGGACTGTTCGCGAAGACACTACAAGGCCGGGCACAAAATTTTCCAATAAATTTTTTAGTGAAATGGCACTTGGTACGGGTATAGGTTTACGTGTGGATGTAAGCTTTTTTGTTCTTCGTTTAGATGTTGCATTTCCCCTACGCAAACCATTTTTACCACCTGGAAGTCGTTGGGTATTTGATCAGATTGATTTTGGAAGTAAGGACTGGCGAAGACAAAATTTAGTTTTCAATTTAGCCATAGGATATCCTTTCTAGAAAAGTCTTTAATAAAAATATTGATTTAACATGAAGTATAAATGAATGTATTATTATACCTCCATTTTAGATTTTTATAATTTTTCTCCTGATTTTATTCCGTCATATTATTTTATTAAATACGATTACTGCTGTTTTGGAAAAAATTCAAACTTTACTTAATTCCTCTCCTATTGTATAACTACTTTAAAAATAAATACGGCCATTTATTTTAATAGTAAGAATAAAAAAACCGGCTAAAAATAGCCGGTTTTTTTATTCTGATCACACAAATTATTGAACTACCAGTTTCTGTGTTTTATTTCCTTCATCACTGGTTATTTTAATCATATAAACTCCTTTGGCAAGATTGTTTACAGGAATTGTAATGATATCCCCTGCATTCACAAGAGGTTGCGTTGTTGAATACACAATTTTACCTGTGGTGCTTACCAGGCTTATCAATACATTGTTTAAACGGGTGCTTGCGATTAAAGAGGCTTTATTAACAGCCGGATTTGGCCGGATACTAAAGAAGGTACTTATTCCATCAATGGTTACTTTCTTAATATCAGAATAAGTGAAACGACCATCCAGATCCACTTGTTTTATTCTGTAATAATTATCCCCTTGCATCGCAGCTTTATCTGTATAGGCATATTGTTGCACCTGATTTGGATTTGAACCGGCTTTAATGCTGGTAATCATCGCAAAGTTTGATCCGTCATTGCTCCTTTCTACTTCAAAATGATCATTATTCAATTCATTGGCTGTTGACCAATTGAGTAAAACGGTATTTGCTCCGGACTTTTCAGCAGTAAAAGACAACCAGGTTACAGGCAAAGAACCTTTAATAGTGATATCTTTATTGTTTATATCAAAGAATATATTTCCAACGGATTCTACTTTAATTCTTGCATTGGTTACATCATAATTAGGAACCAAAACATCTTGTGAACCGTCATTGGGCGTATTCGATGCAAGAACAATCGGGAAGGTTTGTCCACCATCCACAGACAATAAAATATTTACCTGGGAACAACTAACCGGTGCACTGGTTGTATTTGCAACATCCCAAGTTACGGATTGCATTGTCCCGGCATCCCATGAAATACCTGTTGTATTCGGAGCTGTAATTTGGAATGGTCCGGAGCTGGTAGTTACTGTTACAATCATGTCATCACTCATATTATTGCCACCCAATGGATGGTTATCCCTTACGGTAAAACGGAAATTCAAATCTCGTGCAACAGCAGGCAATGCTTCCCATTTGTTGTAAAGTGCGCCGGATAATATGGTGGTAAGATTAGGAAAAACCCTGGTTGGCTGAGCAGAATACAATATTGACCTGAACACAGGTCCTTTTGTAGAACCCTGTTGTGGATAAGTATTTGATCCGCCACTTTCATAGACATCAATTTGTTCCCATTCATAAGATGGAACATCAGTTACATCAACATCTGTAGATACACCGGTCAGCATGAAAGGTGTAGATTTTGGAATAGTATAATCTGAACCGGCATCAGCTGTTGGAGCCGTATTGCCAGTAATTGTTTTTACTGCACAACCACCCTGGCCAGTTCTAAAATAATTAGATACTTGACCTATGGATACGGCATGGAAATAATCATCACTGTGAGGTTGTACATCGGTACCACCGGTTATACCGGCATAACCCATGATAGTAGATCCGCTACCCGGTTCCACATTAGCGCCGGTTCCTTCATTATTAAAAGTGAATGTATGGTTTGCGCCGTATTGATGTCCCATTTCATGTGTCCAATAATCAACTACAAATGGATCCAGTAGATCCGGATGAGAATACATCGTAAATCCACTTCCTTTACTGCCTGTTTTACATACACAAGCTATACAACCGGCATTGCCATTATCTCCTGCTTTATGTACTACGTGGCCTATATCATAATTGGCATTGCCAATAGAGTCATCACAGACCTGTTGAGTCTTTGAATTAAAGTTATTTGTAAAAGGATCTGTTGTCGGGTCAAGATAAATAATAGATAGTTCCTTTTCCACAAATTGCATTGTAATACCAAAATCTCGCTCATAAATACCATTTGCCCTTGTTAAATCGGTAGTAACCTGAGCCAACACTATCGCTTTCTTTTCATCATCTGTTCCTACAACCCCTCCTAAAAAATATTGGGAAAATTCTCCAGTAACACAAAGTGCTAAACGGTAAGTTCTAAGTGTGCCATCATCCGCATTCCCTTTGATTGTTGTCGCCTTACCGGCGCCATTGGTTAAAACATCATCAGGCATTTCACATTTAAATTCAATTGGTGAACTCGTATTGGCTCTATTATAAATTGCATACACCCGGCTGTTATTATCTACGGATAAAGGGTTTACATAAATTGTACTCCTGTCAGGAGAAAGGATCATAGCATGAAAACCTTCCGGCGTTACATCAAAACGAATGGTGGAGGAAGGATGATCAATACCACGTCCGGCATAAGATTTTATCTGCGGAAATTTAGCAGCAAGTGCCGGTTCCATAACAGAAGCTTCCACTACGCGGAATTTTTCCACTGTGCCATCCCCAATTGGAACCATAATGGTTACAGGAGAAGTCGATATTTTACCCGTTGGCGCTTTTGCCAGATCGGATTTAATAATTGTTTCATCCAGCTTATAAATCAAATAAGCATTTGGTTTGTAGTGTCCGGCAAAAATATCTTTACCTTTACTCACATCAGTTTCCTTAGTGGCTTTCCAGTAGTTTTGGCTATTGGCTTGAAATCCAAACAGCATAAAACCAACTAATACCGTAAAGAAATGTTTTTTCATAAAAAGTTTTTTTTTGTGTGTTAAAAAATGATTTACGCATCCAGGAAGAAATCCTATTTTAAATAAGACATATCTATTAAATTCTTGTTTCCGGGGATTTGTCTCATAAATGGGATGCCAAATATAGGATTTCTATAACAATTTGAATCTTCTGTAGAACTTTTATTTTAGATTTTCCAAGGTTTGGATTGCAATAGGTTCATTTCCTTTTAGCCAAAAGATCTCTTTATCTTTTTTAAACCAGGTTATTTGCCTTTTGGCATAATTACGAGTATGTTGTTTTATTTTGGAAATCGCTTCCTCAAAAGAATATAAGCCATCCATAAACGCAAATAATTCTTTATACCCAACGGTTTGTAATGCACTGTTACGTCTAAAGGGATAAAGACTTTCAACTTCATGCAACAAACCATTTCGGACCATTTCATCCACTCGTTTGTCTATTCTTTCATATAAAATTTCCCTGGGATATTCAAGCCCGATTTTGATTATTCTAAAATTTCTTTGAATCAGTTGATTTTGTTGAAAATCAAGGATTGATTTTCCGGTAGATTCCCGAATTTCCAAAGCCCTTAAAAGCCTGTGGGGGTTTTTTTGATCTGTCCTTTGCCAAAATGCTTCATCTTTTTTTTGCACTTCCTGTTGCAACCAGTACAGGCCTTTTTCGGAAAATTCATTTCTGAGTCTTTCCCTGATGGCAGAATCTACATCGGGCATGGTGTCGATCCCTTCACAAAAAGCCTGTATATATAAACCGGTACCTCCGGCTATAATTATTACATCATTTTGCTGAAAGATTTTTTGAGCAAATGCTATGGCTAATTCTTCAAATAGTCGCACATTTACTTCTTCGGTAATACTTAGATGATTGATAAAAAAATGCGGCACTTTTGCCAGCTCCCCGGCTGATGGTTTTGCAACCCCAATATTCATTTCCCGAAAACATTGCCTCGAATCA
This sequence comes from Bacteroidota bacterium, assembly GCA_018268015.1. GTDB lineage: Bacteria > Bacteroidota > Bacteroidia > Chitinophagales > Chitinophagaceae > JAFDXJ01. The sequence goes on along the minus strand of JAFDXJ010000041.1, from coordinate 95,408 downwards.
GCTGAAATGATGGATGTTTTAAAATAATCAGCCCATTTCAAGGCAAGAGCTGATTTCCCGGATGCGGTGGGTCCCAGAATAATATAGGCGGTCTTTTGATGCGGCATATATTTTTATTAAAATCAATATTGCCTTATCCATTCAACATCACATGATTTCTTACATCCTCCACAGAAATCGTTTTCCCAGATAATATAATCAATCGCTCCACCACATTACGTAATTCCCGAATATTCCCTGTCCAGTTATGCTTTTGTAATTCTGCGATAGCCTTTTTATCAATAGATTTCGCAGCTTGCCCATATTCCTCTGCTATATCTGATAAAAATTTTTCAATAAGTAAAGGAATATCTTCCAATCTTTCATTTAAGGAAGGAACATGAATTAAAATAACGCCCAACCGATGATAGAGATCCAGCCGGAATTTTTTTTCTTCTACTTCGTCTAATAAGTTTTTATTTGTAGCTGAAATAACACGTACATCCACAGAAATTTCTTTATCGGCGCCTACACGGGCTATTTTTCCTTCTTGCAACACACGTAATACTTTGGCTTGTGCATTCAGGCTCATATCCCCGATTTCATCCAGGAAAATGGTTCCTTTATTTGCCTGCTCAAATTTTCCGATTCGTTGTTTAATAGCTGATGTGAATGAACCTTTTTCATGGCCGAATAATTCACTTTCTATTAATTCACCGGGAATAGCCGCACAATTCACTTCCACAAGTGGCGCTGTATTGCGGTTGCTTTTTTCATGGATCCATTTTGCCACCAATTCTTTACCTACGCCATTATCGCCGGTAATTAAAATTCGGGCATCCGTTGCGGCCACTTTATCAATCGTATCCTTTATTTTTTTGATAGCATCACTTTCCCCGATAATAGGTTGTACTTTATTGACTTTTCTTTTTAATACTTTGCTTTCTATGCTGAGGGTGTTTTTTTCCACAGCATTTCTAATGGTGATAAGGAGGCGATTAAGATCTGGTGGTTTTGAAATATAATCAAATGCTCCTTTTTTCACAGCATCTACGGCTGTTTCAATATTCCCATGACCACTGATCATAATGATGGGTACATCGGGATTTTTGTTATTGGCTTTTTCTAAAAATTCCAGGCCATCCATCCTGGGCATTTTAATATCACATAAGACCGCATCGTATGTTTTGGCCAAAAACATTTTCCAGCCTTCCTCACCATCAGATGCTTCATCTATTTTAAACCCTTCATAATTTAAAATTTCCGAGAGTGTTTTTCGAATCGCCTTCTCATCATCTATAACCAGGATGTTTGACATCAATTTCTATTTTAAGCAAATGTAACTGCAAAAAGAATGGATGAATGTGAGATTTATGTAAAAATATTCTCAGAGATTTAGTTTTCCTCCCACAAAGAAATTTCTTCCGGGTGCAGGGTTATAATAATTGTTTCCGGCCACATTGATATTATTCCCCCGGCTATATGCCTCATTCAAAACATTATCAATACCCACAAAAATGTTTACAGGAATACTTGCAATGATTATTTCTTTACCAGCTTTGATTTGAAGTAACTGGTATGGTTTTGCATAAATATCATTTGCATCATCAAGCGGAATAGCTGAGGTACAATTTAAAATCAGCGCTCCATATATGTTGTTATTTAATTCGAGATCCACGCCCAAAACATCCGTGAATTGTGGAATTCCAGTAAGGTGGTTACCGGAATAATCTGTGTTTCCATCTTGATAATTTTTAAAAAAATAGGGTTGAAAAGTAAAACTATTCCAGATGTTCAATGTTCTTATTGTTGATTGCTTTTTGCGGGCACTCCGGATGATATAACCTTTTAACCATAGCTCCACTCCTTTCTGTATAGCACCACCGGCATTCACATAATAATTATTTCCTGCAGTATCTGTTCGGCTTACAATGGCATCAACTAAATCAAAATAATAAATGGCTGTATTGAGATCTAAATGGTTATTCAGTAATGAGCCTTTAGCGCCTACTTCGTAATTCCATCCTTGCTCTGGTTGCAAAAAAGGATAATAATCTCCGTTTGAAGGTCTTACTTCTGACAGGGTTGGGGGCGAGAATCCTTTGGCGATAGTGGCATATAAAGAAAGGGTGTTTGTCAATTTATACAATAATCCAATACGCGGTGCAATAAGATTTCCCGCATCTCTTTTTTGAGGAGTAGTCAAAGTGTCGAGTGCTGTTCGATAAAAATAATACTGCATAGTATTCCGGCTGGCGCCCATTTGCAAAATCACCTGATTACTCAGTCTGGCATTTAATTGTGTATAAAAAAAGTATTGTGTATAACGTAAATCATCATGATATAAAAATGAATCGGCAACGCCATTTTTATTAGTGAATTCCTGCAGGCCGGTTGTGCCATATTGCCATTCCATGCCGGTGATATTCTCCAGGGAGATATTTCCCCAAAGCCATTTATAGGAAAACCTTGTTCGAGCACTGTAATTCCATTCATTTCTATCCTCAAAATTATAAAACATATTCCTGGTAAAACTTGTATGTACTGCTGAAACGGAACTGATATTGACCATTCTTTTCCCTATAACTGATTTTAATGACGGTGCGAAGAAGAAAGTATGATTAGTAAAGCCGGCTTTCTGGGTGTTATAGTCATCTCTAATTTGTGAAGGGTCATCATTATATTCGTCTTCTGATAAACTTCCAGGATTATCGAAATGCATATTTGCATAAAAACTTAAAAAAGATAATTGCTGATTTTTATTGATTTTCCAGTTGGCATTCCATTTCAGGATATCTTTCCTGGAAGAGCCATAGTCACGGAAACCAAGGCTGGATAAATGACTTTGTTGAAGGTTTGAATAAAAATTCTTTCTTTGTGCCTGCCAGCCAAATTGTTCATTGATCAATGAAAAGGATCCCAGGTTTAAACCGGCATTGAATTGGTCTTTCTTTTTCAAATTACTGTTGAATGAATGTAGAATCAATGCGCCTCCCGTATTTGCGCCATACATACTGGAAGCAGGCCCTTTTATTATTTCAATTGATTGAAGGTGGTTGATATCCACCATATTGAGGTAAGTATTTCCCGATGCATTTGTTAAGGGTATTTCATCCCAATAAATTTTTACATTCCGTATTCCTGCGGGGGAGCGTAAAATGCTTCCGCGTATGGAAAGCCGGTAATTGCCGGGGGTTCTTTCATCCATGTGTACTCCCGGAACGGTATTCATGGCAGATAATAAAGACATCCCGTCAAATCGTTGCAGGTCATTTGTTGTAAGTACTGAAATGGCGGAAGGAACATCTTTCAGTTTAGCCTGAGATCCAAACGCATTTACTTTTACATTTTGTAAAACACCTGAATCACCAATTACAGGAATTGTATCTTCAGTTTGTGCATTTAAAGAATATCTTATAAAAAAAGAAAAGATAATAGTGAAAACAGCTCGTTTCATGATACACCAAAAATAAAATAATTTTGGTAGGGTATCAATAGGGAAAATTTTATTTCTTTAAATACATTACTTCTTTCACCAGTTTCACTGTGCCGGCCACATCGGGCAAATAAGCTTCGACCAAATTGGGGGCATAATGCATGGGCGCATCTGCGCAGGTGATGCGACGGATAGGCGCATCTAAATAATCAAAGCCTTCTTTTTGAATTCGGTAAGAGATTTCCGATGAAACAGAACACATAGGCCACTGTTCCTCTACAATGACGAGGCGATTGGTCTTTTTTACGCTTTCCAAAATCGTATGCCAGTCAAGTGGCCGGATGGTACGTAAGTCAATTACTTCTGCACTGATTTTTTCTTTCTCCAGTGCAGCAGCTGCATCCATTGCTACCTTCATCATTTTATTGAAAGAAACGATGGTAACATCACGTCCGGTTTTTTTAATATCTGCTTTACCCAATGGTATATAATATTCATCCTTGGGCACTTCCATTTTATCTCCATAAGCTACTTCACTTTCCATAAAAATTACGGGATCGTTTTCATAACGGATGGCTTGTTTTAGCAGTCCCTTTGCATCATATGGATTGGAAGTTGAAACTACTTTGATGCCGGGGATATTGGCATAAAAACTCTCAAAAGCGGTGGAATGTTGGGCGCCTAATTGACCTGCACTTCCATTGGCTCCGCGAAAAACAATTGGGCAATGAATTTGTCCCCCACTCATCGCCAGCATTTTTGAAGCTGTATTCAGGATTTGATCCATAGCCAGCACGGCAAAATTCCAGGTCATAAATTCTACGATGGGGCGCAATCCGTTCTGAGCAGCACCAACGCCAATAGCGGCAAATCCCAATTCAGATATCGGTGTATCAATGATTCTTTTTGGGCCAAATTCTGCTAACATTCCCTGGCTCACTTTATAAGCGCCATTATATTCTGCTACTTCTTCGCCCATTAAAAAAACAGATTCATCTCGTCTCATTTCCTCGCTCATGGCTTGCCTGATTGCTTCGCGTAATGCTATAGAGGGCATATACTATTGATTAATTGATTAATAACTCTCGCAAAAATAATCTTTAATTTTAAACTTAATATGGATTTGTGCATGTTCCATAATCTGATGACAAATCATTTCTTTATATCATTCAAACGGGATCTTTGTTCAAGTATATATTAAATGGCTGAATAGTGAAGTGGACGCCGATGTGAGTGACACAACGAAGATGCCCAATGGACCTGCCGCCGGAAAACAAAAAAAATATTATCTATTTACGGGCATTGTACTATCCGGGATACTTAAGTAGGTATCGGGTTGCACATTCAAAATGGTATATTGGCTGAAATCCTGTTTGGCAATAAGTCCCAGGCCATGAATTTCATCACCATTTGACTTATGTATAGAGACTTTTTTATCTGTGAAAAAAATTTCCTTATTCCTGTCCCAATTCAATTCATCACAACGCAAGGTGTCTTTTTTTACCAGGTTGATGACAACAATGCTGTCTTTCAAAAAGACGGTACCCATTCTTTCATAATAGCGGCCATATTTTGCCGTTAGGCGGCTTTCTACTTTTGTGCTATCCGAATAAAAATCTACCCGCAAGGTTTTGGGGAATTCTATCATGGGGGTATCCGTTTGAGTACGCCACATCAGGGGAGCTGTGAGTTTTGCTTTCATAATGCCCCCCTGGCTCATGTAACTTTCAATTTGCGTTGCCATTTCCCTGCTTACCCTTTTTTTACCAATAGCTTCCACATCACTCATTTTATTTTCACATGATAAAAAAAGGCAGCAAATCATAAGTACTGCTGCCCTTTTGTAAATATGTGAAAAAAAATTAATCATATTTTCTTTTCTGAAACCAAATATCACTTAAAGAGAGAGAAAGAGAAAATTTAAAATAATTCTGGGTAAGGTTATTCACTTTTGTTCCTCTCCGGCCAAGTTCAAGTGCAGTATTGATCATCGTGAACTGGTTGATATAATTTTTCTTTTTTAAATGAAAGCCTGCCCCGAAAGTAACGGCAGATATTTTGCTCCCATTCCCATCTACATCTAAGTAATCATTACCGGTATAGAAACCCAGACGGTAAATTGCTCGGCTCCAGACTTTTGTGCCATTTACCGGATCGGGTGAAAATTCTCCTCCTGCATGTATCATCCAGTTATTGACGGTGAGGTCTTTGGTATTATAGAAACGGTAGTCACTCCAGTTGCCGGCAGTATAGTCTGCTCCGAAGGACCATTTATTGATAGATACATAAGCATTGCTGAGTACTTTATTGATCATGAATCCGGCTGTATAGGTTACAGGGATTTGTATATGTCCCAAAATGTTGGGTGTAACGGATACGCTGTCAATGCGAATTGGGGCGCCGGAAAGGCCGTCATATACAAATGTTTCACGGGTAATCTTTTGGTTTGCTTTCAATGAATGAGCAAGTGTACCACTTCCCCCGATTTGTAAAGAATAATTTGAAGTAATTTTTGTTACAGGATCTGTTCGCTTGCCTAAGGGTATTAAATAGGCAATGCCCGGGTTTAAATAAAATCCCCAATAATTTGTACTGGTTTCAGAATTGGATTTATAAAATGTAAAGGCGGTATCCAAAATGCCTACCCGCGTACTGATCTCTTTTTTACCAAATTCATATCCTGCATTTAAACCAACACTAAAATTTTTCCAGCGTTTGCCAATGCCAGCAAATACATCATATAACCCGCCATTGCCTTCAAAAAGATTCTGGATACTATCGGCGGATCCCTCTTCAAAATTTGACGGAGTAGTTTCGCTTAAGCTATAACTAATTTTTGTTTTGGGCCTGATACCAAAAACCATCGCAACATCTTTTGTCGCACTTAAAGGTATGGCAAGTTGCAGGTATGCGGGTTCTAAGTTGGTGGCATTATATTTCCCAACCGGGTTTGCACTGCGTAAAGAACGAGCATCCAGTGTCAAACCAATATCATAGGTTACTAATCTTAATGCACTATAGCTTGCCGGGTTATTATTATTGATGACCTGTCCATTGAAATAGGCTGCACCTAAACCTCCCATGCCCTGTGTGGTAATGCTTTGAAGTGGTACCAGATCTCCCAGGCCATACCTGGAAAATGGCGAATTCACTTGTGCAGATACAGAGATAGAAAAAATTGCAAAAGAAAAAAATAAAATAATGGATCGCTTATGAGTTAAGTTCACTGATTGCATAAAGTCCTTTATAGATGAATTGTGGGTCTGCAAATATCTTCTTTTTGAGATGCGAAGCAAAATAGCGCATATCGCCCCCGGTTAAAACCGCGTTAAAGTTCGAGTATCGTTCTTCATATAATTCAACCTGGTAGTTGATTTCGCCCCTAATACCGAGCATTACACCACTTAATAAATTTGTCCTTGTATCATACCCGATTAATGGAAAAATCGGATTTGCATTTATCAGAGGCAGTTTGGCCGTAAATGTATGCATGGCTTTAAACCGCATTTCCATACCTGGCGAAATAGCACCTCCTAAAAAAACTCCGGAGGCATTCATAAAATTATAGGTAATACAGGAGCCAAATGATATCACCAGAGTATGCATTCCCGGATAAATAGTCCTTGCTGCAGACATTAATGCAAGGCGATCTGCCCCAACCGTTTCTTTTTTAGCAATGGGTATCGTGAATGGCAATTTGCTTTCATGAGAAAGTTTATGAAATTGACTTTTCTCGGCTAACAGTGTTTCAATACTTTTTTCATGGTTAACGACGGATGATAAGATCGTCTTTTGAGGAGTATATTTATCTAAAACCTTTTGAAATGATTCAATGCCTGCGTTTTCCAGGATAAAAATTCCTTTGCATTGATCACCATAAAACACCGCATATTTTAATAGTGTATTGCCCAAGTCGAAACAAATAGTAGTATATTGTACATTCATACAGTAAATGGTTATTTTAAAAATAGGCGAATGTTTGATGTATTTTGCACCAAGATTTTTAAATAGCAAAAATAATTTTTTTTGTTTATGGATGATTTAAATCCGGAATTCAGGATAGCTGCCGATTATATCCAATATACAGACTGCCCGGTTTTCTTAACAGGAAAAGCCGGTACAGGTAAAACTACTTTTTTGAAATACATCAAAGACCGCACGCATAAATCCTGTGCTGTAATCGCGCCCACCGGAGTTGCAGCTATTAATGCCGGTGGCTGTACGATTCATTCATTTTTACAAATTCCGTTTACACCTTTTATACCGGAAACAAATGCATTTAATATTGCTGCTCCCATTACAGATAAACATCAATTATTATCAAAGATCAGGTTATCAAAAGAGCGGGTTGCCCTCATACAAAAGCTGGAGTTATTAATCATTGACGAAATCAGTATGGTTCGCTGTGATTTACTGGACGAAATAGACATTGTTTTGAGGCATGTGCGAAAAAATTATGAGATCCCATTTGGGGGCGTACAAGTATTACTCATTGGCGATTTAATGCAATTGGCACCCGTTGCGCGAAAAGAAGAATGGGAATTATTATCCCCCTATTATAGCAGTCCTTATTTTTTTTCAAGCCGGGTTTGGAGCATGCAGGATCACATACATATTGTGTTGCAACATATTTACAGGCAAACTAATCCCGAATTTGTATCCCTACTGAATATGGTAAGAAATGATCAATTAAATGAAAGAGGATTACAATTATTACATCAGCGATATGACCCTACTTTTGAACCCGGTTATCAGGAAAATTATATTACCCTAACCACCCATAATAAGATTGCAGATCATATCAATTCAAAAGAACTGGCTAAACTGGGTGGCCTTTCCACACATTTCAAAGCTGAAGTTATTGATGAATTTCCGCAAAGCAATTTTCCAGCTGATGAAATTTTACAATTAAAAAAAGGCGCCCAGGTCATGTTTTTGAAAAATGACAATGCCAAAGTAAAGCGCTATTTTAACGGCAAAATCGGGAGAGTACAAAAGGTAACTACAGAGGAAGTGACTGTACTATGTGAATCAAATGAAATTATTGTAAAAAAGGAAAAATGGGATAATACCAGGTATAAGCTCAACCCTAAAACACAAAAAATTGAAGAAGAAACCATTGGGAGTTTTACACAAATCCCTTTGCGTTTAGCCTGGGCCATTACCATTCATAAAAGCCAGGGCCTCACATTTGAAAAAGCCATTATAGACCCGGTAGCCTCATTTGCAGCGGGACAGGTTTATGTGGCGTTATCTCGATGTACATCACTGGAAGGCCTTGTATTATTAAGCCCTATTAATAGAAGCAGTCTCCGACTGGACAGCCAGGTTACGGCTTTTTTAAAGAATGAAATAAGCAGTGAAAAACTCGAAGCGCAACTGGAAATTCTAAAGGAAAAAAATGAAAAAGAAACCCTTATATCGCTTTTTTCTTTTGAAAAAATTTCCTTACTCTGTGAAAAGTTTTTTCAGTGGCTTTTTGAAAATGCTGCTTCTTTTAATATGGCAGCCAAAGACTGGCTTCCTATTTTTCAGGGAAAAGTAATACAAATCGAAAATGTATTTGCCAAATTCAACCGGGAACTGGTTTTGAAAACAGGCATGAAAATACCACTCGAAAAAAATACTGAAATACAACAAAGGGTATCAGCCGCCTCATCTTACTTTACCAATGAACTATCTCAATTGATAGCCTGGCTGCAAAAATCACCGGTGGTAACCGACAATAGTAAGCTGGCTTTAAAATTTCAGTCTGCAATGCTTGAAATCCTGGAATACCTGGATGAAAAAAATTATTTGATTCAGCAATGTAAACAGGGCTTCTTTTTAGAAAGACATTTTATGGCCAAAAAAAGTTTTGAAAAACCGGTTTATCGCATTCATGCAGGAAGCGGTTCTATGGCTACTTTATCGGAAAATTCCGGTCGCAACGATTTAAAATCTGCCTTATTTCTTTTGAGGGATCAATTAGCGCTAGAGAAAAATTTACCGGTGTATAGAGTTGCAAATCTGAAGACGATAGAGGAAATGGTTCAATACCTCCCAAAGACCTTGACTCAACTCGAAAAAATAAATGGTTTTGGAAAAATAAAAGTGCAGCAGTTTGGAAACGCTTTCCTGGATATAATACAAGATTATTGTGAAGAAAATGGCCTGGAATCCTCTATTGAGGACATTCCCGAAAAAAAGAAAAAAATTAAAAAAGAAGCCAAGCCATCTTCCCGGGATGAGAGCTTCGCTTTATTTAAAGAAGGTCACTCAGTACAGCAAATTGCATTAAAAAGGAATTTCACCATTGAAACAATACAAAACCACTTATCCTTTTTTGTGGGGGAAGGCTTAGTAAAAGCCGATACATTGTTGCCCAAAGAAAAATTAATAAGAATTGGTGAGGTCATCATTCAAAACCCTGGAGACAGTATTGGTCAGCTTAAATCAAAATTGGGGCAATCAGTCAGTTATGGAGAACTTCAAATTGCCCTATCGCATTTTAAAAATAAGTCCGGCAAAGAACAGGCATATTAATTATTTTCAGACCTTTCAAATTCATTACTTACCTATGCGGCGGTGGAGCATCATTTTCCTGATACTAATTATCATAACAGCTGTTATTGGCTTTACAGGATTTTTTGGAAAGATAGAGGGAATTGCAAAAATCTTATTTTATATTTTCATCGTCCTATTGCTGCTTTCCCTCATAAACAACCAAAAAAAATAAAAAAACACTTACTGGTATATATCCCCTTTATTTCTTTTGACCTCTGCCACATAATCTTTGATTTGTTGTTCCTTTTCTTTTTTACATATTAAGAGAATATCTTCTGTATCAATGATGATAAAATCATCCATCCCTTGCAGCAATAATAATTTATGCTCAGGTGCAGAGACCATACATTTTGTAGCATCAATGATCATTACATTACCACCTGCTACTGCATTTCCCAGGTAATCTTTCTCAAGATTATCATAGGCACTATTCCAGGTGCCCAGGTCACTCCAGCCAAATGAAGAAGGAATCACATAAACATTATTGGCTTTCTCCATGATGGCATAATCAATAGAGATATTTTTGCATTGAGGATAAATGCGTTCAAGTGAATGATTTTCTTCACGAGTATTGAAGTGATGTTTTTCGGCATTAAATAATTCACTCATTTCCGGCTCATATAATTCAAATGCTTTCACCAGATCTTTACTACTCCACATAAAAACACCGGCATTCCATAGAAAATCGCCACTCGCTAAAAAAGTTTTTGCCAACTCCAGGTTGGGTTTTTCCGTAAAAGTTTTAACCTTAAAAATCTGATCAGCAACCGGCATGATTTCATGTTGAATATAACCATAACCTGTATTTGGGTAAGTAGGCTTTATGCCTAAGGTGACTAAAGCTTTCATGTGTTTTGCAAATTGAAGGCCTTTTAATGCCGCCTTTTCAAATGCTTCAGGTTCCATCACAATATGATCACTCGGTGCAATAATGATCTGGGATTCTGGATCTTTTTCCAATAATTTATAAGAAATGAAAGCTACACAAGGCGCAGTATTTTTTCTACTGGGTTCTGCCAGAATATTATTTTCATTCATATCCGGCAATTGTTCTTTGACGAGTGAAGCATATTCATTGGAAGTAACCACATAAATATTATCTACCGGTATAAAGCGTGCATATCTTTCAAAAGTCTGCTGAATAAGCGTTTTCCCCGTTTGGAGAATATCCAAAAATTGTTTGGGAAAAGCAGCCCGGCTCTTTGGCCAAAATCGACTACCAATACCCCCTGCAAGAATGGCTACATAATGATGTTTATTCATATCAAGTTTGACGAATGTAAAAATGATTTTTAAAGTAATCCTTCCCGAACCAGGTCATGAATATGAATGATGCCAAGATACTCATCACCGGATCCACAAATCACTAATTGGCTGATATCTGCATCTTTCATTATTTTCATGGCATTCATGGCTAAAGAACCGGATTCTATTTTTTTGGGATGCGAAGTTAATATATCCTGAGCAGTAATTTTAGAGATTTCATTTGTTTTTTCAAGTAAGCGTCTGATATCTCCATCTGTAATAATACCCATAATGATGTTTTGATCATCGGTAACAACGGTAGCTCCCATTCGGCCATGAGATATCTCCATGATCACTTCTTTTAATGTATCTGTAGGTTTTACTCGAGGTTTTTCATTATGCAAAAAGATATCATCCACTTTTAAGTAGAGTCGTTTTCCAAGATTTCCACCCGGATGATAACGCGCAAAATCATTTCCTGTAAATCCATTTAATTCCATCAGGCATACTGCAATGGCATCTCCCATCACCATTTGAGCTGTAGTACTGCTGGTAGGTGCAAGGTTATTGGGGCAAGCTTCTTTAGATACGGTGGTGTTTAATATGATGTCTGCTTCCCTTGCCAGTGTAGATTGCATATTGCCCACCATAGCAATAATCGTATTCCCAAAATTCTTAATAAATGGGGGCAATGCCTTGATCTCCGGGCTTTCCCCGCTTTTACTGATAATCAATACCACATCATTTTTCTGTATCATGCCCATATCACCATGCAAGGCATCTGCTGCATGCATAAAAAGGGAAGGCGTTCCGGTAGAATTGAATGTGGCTACAATCTTCTGGCCTATGATAGCGCTTTTCCCAATCCCGGTTACAACAAGACGGCCCGAAGAATGGTAAATCAATTGAATGGCTTTTTCAAATTCGTCATTAATAAAATACTCCAGTCCCTGAATGGATTGGGCTTCATAATGAATCGTCCTTCGTGCGACAGACTGTATATCTTTTTCCATAATGGGAGCAAAGGTAAACTTTAACAAAGTTCGTTCTTTACAATTTACATCGGAATTATTAACTTCGTTAGGGGTTAAATTTTAATCTTATTAAGATCGTTTCCAAACTTTGTTCAAGCCAAAACAATCAAAATAAAATTAATTCTATTGTTTTCTAAATTATTATTTACCTTTTGGTAAATTTTATATATCGGGAATTAGAAATCTTGAGCATATGCCTACAACAACAAAAAAGACGCCTGCAAAAAAACCGACGGTGAAGACGGAGAAGAGCCAGGCAAGACCTAAAAAAGAAAACCTTTCTTTATCTGCAAAATCAGGAAAACATAAGCATGATATTCTTCGTGAAGTGAAAAAACATTTTGGTTTTGAAAAATTTAAAGGCCGCCAGGTGGAGGCCATCAATAGTTTACTCGACGGGTATGATACTTTTGTCATTATGCCTACCGGGGGAGGTAAAAGTTTATGCTATCAATTACCTGCCATGATTTTAGAAGGCTGTGCTATTATTGTAAGCCCTCTCATTGCTTTAATGAAAAATCAGGTAGACCTGGTACGTGGATATAGTGAAAAGGATGATGTTGCGCATTTTCTAAATTCCTCATTAAATAAAGGCCAGGTGAAATCAGTGAAAGCAGATTTGCTTTCAGGCAAAACCAAATTATTATATGTGGCGCCGGAGACCTTAACCAAACAGGATAACCTCGAATTTTTTAAAGAATTGAATATTTCTTTTTTTGCGGTAGATGAAGCTCATTGTATTTCAGAATGGGGGCATGACTTCAGGCCCGAATACCGAAGATTACGTGAAATGATGGATCAGATTAATAAAGACATTCCAGTAGTTGCACTTACTGCAACCGCTACACCCAAAGTACAAAGTGATATCATTAAAAATTTAGGGCTAAGGAATCCAAATGTGTATATTTCTTCATTCAATCGGGCGAATTTATATTATGAAATACAACCTAAGACTAAGAAAGATCAGACCATCCGTCATATGGTTCGCTTTATATCCCAAAATGCCGGTAAAAGCGGAATCATTTATACGTTAAACCGAAAAACAACAGAAGAACTTGCAGAATTATTGGTAGCCAATAATATTAAAGCCGTTGCCTATCATGCCGGGCTTGATTCCAAACTGCGTGCCACTCGCCAGGATCAGTTTTTAAATGAAGATGTGCAAGTAATAGTTGCAACGATCGCCTTCGGAATGGGCATTGATAAACCGGATATCCGCTTTGTAATTCATTTCAATATTCCTAAGTCCATTGAAAATTATTACCAGGAAACAGGCCGCGCCGGCAGGGATGGACTTGAAGGGAAATGCCTGCTTTATTATTCTCATAAAGATATTGCAAAATTGGAACACCTGATGCGTGACAAACCATTGAGCGAACGGGAAATAGGTGCACAATTAATTAATGAAACTGTAGCCTTTGCAGAAATATCCACCTGCAGAAGGAAAGTTTTACTCCATTACTTTGGAGAAAATACGGAAGAAGAAAATTGTGGAAATTGTGATAACTGTCTTCATCCAAAAGAAAAAATTGAAGCAAAAGATGAAACTGTAAAAGTACTCAAAGTGGTGAAAGCATTGGATGGAAGATTCCATACGGATTATGTGGTCAATATTATGATGGGAAAACCTACCCCTCAAATAAAAATGTACCGCCATGAAGAATTGCCGGTATTTGGTATTGGTAAAGAAAAAGATATTCACTTCTGGAACAGTTTGATAAGACAAATGCTCCTGGAAAATTTACTTAGAAAAGATATTGAAGAATATGGCTTATTGAAATTTACAGATAAAAGCGAAAAATTTTTGAAAAAACCCACTTCATTCAAAATTGCACTGAGCAATTTATTTGAAGAAGCAAATGAAGATGATGATGATGATGTGGAAACCGGTGATGGGAATAGTACAGGAGCTGCATTCGATGAAAAACTGGTTGAAATGCTCAAAAGCCTTCGTCAGCAGGAAGCCAAAAAAATCGGCCTGCCGCCTTTTGTGTTATTCCTAGAATCTTCACTCAATGATATGGCAACCATGTATCCCACCACTTTATTGGAATTAGAAAAATGCCAGGGTGTGAGTAAAGGGAAAGCAGCCCGTTATGGAAAACCTTTTATAACTCTGATTGCCAAATATGTGGATGAAAATGAGATTGAAAGACCAGATGATTTTGTAATGAAATCCGTTGCCAATAAAAGCAGCAATAAGATTTATATCATTCAAAATGTAGATAAAAAAATCCCCCTAGAAACCATAGCCCGCAATAAAGACCTGAAATTAGACTCTTTACTCGAAGAAATGGAAACCATAGTTTCAAGTGGCACCAGGCTCAACCTGAATTATGCCATTGATGATATTCTTGATGAAGAAGATCAGGAAGAAATCATGGACTATTTTAAAAACTGTGAAACATCTTCACTCGAAACGGCTCAGGCAGAATTACAAGACAGTGGATATGAATGGGATCAATTGAAGATTATGCGTATCAAATTTTTATCAGAATATGGTAATTAATCAAATTGAGATGTTGCATTTTTAATTTTGGCCACATAACCTATTGATTTTACTCACAAGTGCAGCCTGGTCTGCGGGTTTAATAATAAAATCATTCGCACCCATAGATAATGCCTCCATCACGGTGTTCTCATCATCAATGGCAGATAATACCAGTATAGGCAATTTTTTACTGTATTTGGTTCTTACCAAACTAATCAATTCCAGTCCTGAAGCCAGAGGCATCATGAGATCTGTGATCAAAATATCCGGTTGAAATGCCGCCATTTTTTTAAAAGCATCATAGCCATCTGTAGCGGCACAAAGCTCCATTTGTTCCAGGGCTAACTGTTTTTTCAATAATAAAAGGTTGACCGGGTCATCCTCTGCAATTAAAATTTTCATGAGGCATTTTAAGAAAGTAATATATGAAGATATGCTTTGATCTTCAAATTTGAATATCCTTTAAAAAATCTTGTTTGATTTTTCCTTTTAAATACCTTTTATTTGGCATATTTTTAACCCCTTGCTTGGGTTCAATTCCTTTATTTTTGTTGCTTTTAAAAAGTTATTTTAATAATAAACAACTGCACGGATGAAAAAATTAATTGTGGCTATTGGAAGTATATTTTTAATTTATGGCACTTTACATGCACAGGAAAATAATGTCGCACCCTCAAAAGAAAAATTAGACCTTAGCAATCGTGCGAATGATCATTTCATGATTCAATATGGTATTGACGGATGGCTCAATACACCTGATTCGATAAATCCATCCGGTTTTTCCAGGCATTTCAATTTTTATGTGATGCTTGATAAACCATTCAGATCCAGCCCACATTATAGTATTGGTATTGGTGTCGGCTTAGGCAGTAGTAATATATTTTTTAAAAACACGATGGTAGATCTAAAATCAGCTACCACCACTTATTTGCCTTTTCTGGATGTAAGCGCTACATCTCATTATAATAAATATAAACTCACCACCATCTTTGCTGAATTGCCTTTGGAAATTCGATATGCCGGTAACCCGGTTCAACCGGATAAAGGTTTGAAAATAGCATTAGGCCTTAAAATTGGAACACTGTTGAAATCGTATACAAAAGGTAAAAATCTGATGGATGTTAATGG
The DNA here is from genome assembly GCA_018268015.1 of Bacteroidota bacterium. GTDB lineage: Bacteria > Bacteroidota > Bacteroidia > Chitinophagales > Chitinophagaceae > JAFDXJ01. Next base: position 79,549 of record JAFDXJ010000041.1, on the reverse strand, counting down.
CACTTCTATCTATGGTGATAAATTTATTCAGAAAGAAAGTAATAAACGCTTTATCAATACGACCCGCTTCGCCCTTACCGGAAGAATTGGTTTTGGCAATTTTTCTCTGGACGGATCTTACCAGGTTAATGGATTTTTGAAAGAAAATGCCGGGGCCACTTTTCATCCCTGGTCTTTAGGAATTACCGTTAGCGGGCTTTAAATTATTTGCTTCAACGCTAAGTTGTCAATGATTTTATCGTTTCAATGATCAATCAATTTACTTCCGACTTTTATTGCCGGAAAAATTGTCACCATCAATTGTTGTTGATTGCCACCAATATTCCAAGTATTTTTGCATAGATAATTGTTGCATAATGGAACCGGAAATGCGCGCTTTTTTTATAAGAATAGTAAATACGATGCTCATCATCATCGTATGGATGATTCTCAATGCAACCATTGGTATCATGCTTCAATGGGGGTTTATCTATGACAGGATAAGCCTGGGGAATATCATTTTTTATCTTTGGCTTATTGCCAGCCTTTTATTTTCAATTTGGAAAATAAAAAATATTTGGAAAGAACCTTTGGACCTGAGTTAATCCCTCAGCTGCTGTGATCAGCAACAATTACCCAAACTCCTTTGATTTTCCTGAATAATAAAGTGTAATACCCGGACACATCTCCAACACTTCTTGCGAGCTCCCATTTACCAACAACAAAATAATATTCGCCGGATAATTTTTTCATGCTCAGGATTGTTGAAGTAAAGTGTCCCATGTGAGCCGTATCAGGATAACTTTTCTTGTAGCCTATTAATGTAGTAGCATAGCCATATCGGGGGCCGCCGCTTCCAATAAAAAGCAAGCTATCACTATTCCAGTATCCGACCATAAAGGAATCGAGGTTGCCTTGATTCCAGGCATTATTTTGTTGCGTTAATATTTTACGGATTTGCATTTCATCTTTACTTTGTGCAAATGAACTGGAGCTGTGAAATAAAAAAAAGCAGCTTACTATTACAGAACAAATAATGCTTTTGAGTGGCATGGTATTTTTTTGAAAATTACAAGAAAAATTCCAATGAAAAAAAAGGAACCTTTATATAAGTCACACTTGCGAAAGGATAAAACATTGGCATTTATATTAGATGGACCCTGTCATACATTAGAAGTCTATAAGAATATTCCTTTGCGATTGATGGGCAGCATCATGTCGCAACAATTAAATACCCGTGTGGCTAAAATCATTTATACACGATTTCTTGAATTATTTGATGGCAAAGAGCCACGTCCGGAACAGGTTTTAGCCATACCTGATGAGACGTTACGGTCTATTGGCCTTTCTCATTCCAAAGTATTGTATGTCAAAAATGTTGCAAGATTTTGCATGGAGCATCATATTACCCATAAAAAATTGGCTGATATGGATAATGAATCAATCCTGAAATTGCTTACACAAATAAAAGGCGTGGGACGATGGACCGTAGAAATGTTGCTGATGTTTTCTCTTGCCAGGGAAGACGTTTTTTCGGTGGACGACTTTGGCCTTCAACAAAGTATTATTCAATTATACCGGATAAAAATAAAGGATAAAAAAAAGTTGCGTAAAAAAATACTGCACCTTTCAGACTCCTGGAGTCCATACCGGACTTACGCTTGCCTGCATCTATGGCAATGGAAAGATAGCTGAGTCTTTAATCATTCAGTTTTTTCCATAACAGGTCTTTTAAAACATTCAACCCTTCACCCGTGACAGAAGAAATAAATACATGAGGAATATGCGGGGGTAAATCTTTTGCCAGCTCTCTTTTTAATTCTTCATCCAGCATATCCGATTTGGATATAGCTATAACAAATTCTTTTTGCAACATTTCAGGATTGTAGGCTTCTAGTTCATTTTTTAAAATTTCAAATTCTTTACCTGCATCTTCACTATCTGCAGGAATCATAAAAAGTAATATGGCATTTCTTTCTATATGGCGCAGGAAACGATGGCCCAAGCCTTTCCCTTCAGCAGCACCTTCAATAATTCCCGGAAGATCTGCCATACAAAAAGATTTCCCATCCCGGTATGCAACGATACCTAATTGAGGGGTAAGCGTTGTAAAAGCATAGTTGGCAATAGCCGGTTTCGCTGCAGTTACAACGGACAACAATGTAGATTTACCGGCATTGGGGAATCCTACCAAACCTACATCTGCCAATACTTTCAGCTCCATAAGTTTCCAACCTTCCACTCCGGACATACCAGGTTGGGCATATTCAGGCGCCTGGTTTGTAGGTGTAGCAAAATGTGCATTTCCTAAGCCACCTATACCGCCTTGCATAAAAATGATCTCCTGCCCATCATTCAATATTTCCGCCTCAACCATACCGGTCAATTCATCTTTCGCCACCGTGCCTAAAGGCACTTCTATAATGATATCTTTTCCGGAGCGACCGGTTGAATTATTTTTTTGCCCGTTTTCTCCATTTTCCGCAATGATATTTTTATAATAGCGCAAATGCAATAAGGTCCACAATTGTTTATTCCCTTTTAAAATAATGTGACCGCCACGGCCTCCATCACCACCATCAGGGCCACCTTTTGAAGTAAGCTTATTGCGCATGAAATGCCTGCTCCCGGAGCCACCATGCCCACTCTTACAGAATACCCGGATATAATCAATAAAATTGGTTTTCTCCATATCATCTTCTTTTTACAGAATTAATGCCCTCATGGTTTCTTCATTACATTTTTATGTTTTACATTTCATACTTTCACTAAACTTGCAATTCTATGATGCTGCTTCACAATTTATACAAACATAAGACAAGCTCAAGAGATGAAAATAAATTATTCAAAAGAGGATCTACTTCTCAGCTACTTTCCTTTTTCATACTTTTTTTATTTCTTCAAAATCTATCCTTTGCGCAACAAAATATTCCCTGGAAAAGCGGCCGTACCACCGGGAAAATACCACAACTCGCTTATAGCCTCGGAAATGACCGTTTAGGAAGCTCCATGATGGGATATATTGATACGGATGTATTATTAAAAATTACGGATTCATCACGTAACTTTTACAAAGTACAGCTTTCCTCCAATCACAGTGCCTGGATCCAAAAGGAAAATGTAAAACTTGATGAGCGAACCAATAAATTCAAAAACCCTTTTTTAGTCAATAATTTTATTGCTACAGGAGGACAGAATGGTTATGATACACTCATATTTTTCATGGATGAGAAGTTGCCGTACAAGAGTCGAATGGAAATCAATCCTGCAAGGATTATCATTACTCTATTCGGTGTTGAAAGCAATACGAATTTTATTATGCAACATATAAGCACTCTAAAAGAAATTACTCAAATCGACTTCACACAACCGGAAGATGATGTTGTAGAAATTCAAATTGATTTAAAACATACTCAACATTGGGGTTATACTTTGAGTTATCACAATGATACTTTGATGTTATTGGTGAAACAAGCGCCACAAAATACTTCCTGGAGCAACTTTAAAATTGGTATTGATGCCGGCCATGGCGGAAGTAACCCCGGCTCGCGTGGTAATAATACGGGTATATTGGAAAAAACGTACACTTTGGTTTTTGCGCGTAAACTTGCACAGGCACTCGTTGACAGCGGCGCACAAGTGATCATGACACGAATTGATGATGCCAGTTTTGACAATACGGATCGTGTACTTTTCCTGCAACAACAAAATCCCGACATCATGGTAAGCCTCCATTTAAATTCAGCAGATAATCGTGCAGTTTATGGTACAGGTACTTTTTATAAGTACCTGGGGTTTAGAAATCTCAGTCAATTTATTTTAGAACAAGTTTGCAAAACCACTCAACGGAGTGAATATGGCAATGTAGGGAATTTCAATTTCATTTTAAATGTACCGACTGATTTTCCCAATGCATTAGTTGAAATAGGATTTCTCAGTAATAAAGAAGATGAACGGAAAATAATGGATGCGAATTTTCAAAACCAGGTCGTTCAGGGAATTGTAAAAGGTATTCAAGAATTTATTGAAAAAGAGGTAGCCAAAGAGCCCTAAATATTTCTATAATAAAGAAGCGGCATCTTCATCTGCAAACCAATGTAATTCCCCCTTTGTTGGGTTAATGATTTGAGCCGGGTACATGCCCGGTTGATATTTGCCTTTTAATATTTCTTCCATGGCCTTAGCCTTTTCCATTCCGGAAACCATAAAATAAATTTGTGCGGATAGATTAATCAAAGGGGGCGTTAAAGTTATACGATATTCATGTTGCTCTTCAACCCAGGTGGAGAGGCACCATTTTAAAGATTCATAAATAATGGCATCCTGCCCCGGGAATAGGGATAATGTATGTGCATTGCTTCCTAAGCCCAGTAAAACGAGGTCAAAACCTATAGGCATATTGGGGGATAAGGAAAAAAAACTTCTGATGGTTTGTTCATACTCCTTAGCAGAATGTTCGGGAGTAGTATGCTCTGTATGAATAATATGCACCTGAGAGGCCGGGATAGAAACCTGATTCAAAAAAGTAGAAAAAGCCATATGTGCATTATTCCTTTTATCATGTAACGGCACAAAACGTTCATCTCCAAAAAAGATATGCATCTTATTCCAATCTATTTTCTCTTTGTATTGATCTGATGCCAGAATAGTGTATAATTCGATGGGGGTGCTGCCACCGGATAGTACCAGGGAAAAGGATGTCTTTTTTTTTAAAACACTTTGAACCTTTTCCAGCAAATGATCAGCAACTTCTATGCTGAGATTATAAAGAGTTTTCGATAGATGGAGTTTCATCTTTTGTATATTACTGAATTTTTACCTGGGATTATCGGCAGGAGTTGATTTACTCTGCAAACCATTTTGAGCGGGTAAGCTATACCAGTTATTCCCATCTCTTGCGATCAATGCTTCTGCATCTTCAGGGCCCCAACTGTCAGGAGCATAATTTGGAAAATCCGTTGGCAACCTGCTCTGCCAGGCTTCTAAAACAGGCATCACTACTTTCCAGGCAACTTCCACCTGATCCGCACGCATAAATTGTGTGGTATTCCCTTCCAGTATATCCAGCAAGAGTGTTTCATAGGCATCGGGTTGAATTGCCTGGTATGCATCAGAATATTTGAAAACCATTTCCACCGGGTTTAGAACCATATCCTGGCCGGGTCGCTTAGTTTGAAAGCGTAGCCGTATATCTTCATCCGGCTGGATTGTAATGGTGAGCCTGTTTGGCCGCCATGTTTCAGTGGCTTCACTAGGAAATGCGGAATGTGGAGGTTGTTTAAACTGCACCGTTATTAACGTGATTTTTTCATGCAGGTATTTTCCGGTACGAACATAAAAAGGGACATTTTGCCATCGCCAGTTATCTACATAAAATTTCATGGCCGCAAATGTTTCTATGTTAGACTGTGGATTTACATTTTTTTCTTCCCGGTAACCATTCACCTTTTCTCCTTTCATCCATCCCGATTTATACTGGCCTCGTACCGCAAAGGAATGGACTTCTTCACGGGATATTTTCCTGATTGCATTCAACACATCTACTTTTTTGTTCCTGATTTCATTAGCATCAAAATTTACGGGAGGTTCCATGGCCACCATACACAATAATTGCAGAATATGATTTTGCACCATATCACGCAATGCACCGGATTTTTCATAATAATCACCGCGGTCTTCCACACCAATTTCTTCTGCGGCTGTAATTTGTATATGATCAATATAGTTTTGATTCCATAATGGTTCAAATAAGGCATTGGCAAATCGCAATGCCAGGATATTTTGTACTGTTTCTTTTCCAAGAAAATGATCTATACGATAGATCTGGTCCTCTTTAAAAAGGCTTAGTAATAATGTATTTAATTCGTGAGCGCTTTCAAGGTCAAAACCAAAAGGTTTTTCTACTACAATCCGGGTACAGTCTGTATCTCCACACATTTTAAATTTACCAAGTTCCGTAGCGATCGTAGGTACAAGTTGTGGTGCAACGGCGAGGTAAAAAACAATTTTTGCTTTTTCATTCCATGCTTCCTGCAATGAAGCAGCTTTTTTTTCAAGGCTTTTATAGGCTTCATCGTCTTTTACATCCATGGTCATGAAAGAAATATTTTTAGCAAAGTCCTCCCATACACTACCATCCTTATCATCGGCACGCTCACTAAATTCCTTGATCCCTTCTTTAATAAAGTTTTGATATTGGGTATCATCAAATGCCGTACGGCCCATACCAATGATGGCAAATTTTTCAGGCATCCATCCGTCTAAAAATAAATGATATAATGAAGGGCCTAATTTTCGATGCGTAAGATCCCCGCTGCCGCCAAAAATAAAGATGATTGAAGCGGGTAACTTAGATACATTCTTTTCCATAGCTTTTAATTTATTCATGAATACCAGGGGTGGATAGTGGTTTCCACTCTGAATGATAGATTCCTGATTTATCGTTCCTTAAATAAGTATGAGCGCCAAAATAATCTCGCTGAGCCTGAATTAAATTAACGGGCATTTTTTCTTGTGTAAAGGCATCAAAATAATTGATTGCACTGGATATCCCGGATGTAGAAATCCCTGCCTGCAGCGCAGTTCTGAGAAATCGGCGTGTACCCGGGACTTGTTTTTTAAGGCGTTTGGCAATTGCTTTATCCAATAAAATATTAGAAATATTCCCTTTACGGCTTTTATAAATTGTATAAAAAATATCCAAGAAATTTGAGCGGATAATACATCCACCACGCCATATTTTGACTACATCATCCAATGGGATATTCATTTGTAATACGGACGATGCTTTATACAACATAGACAAACCCTGCGTATAAGCAAGTACCAAGGAAAAATACAATGCGTTTTGAGTATCCCTGATCATGGCTTCCTTTTGCGAGGAAATTTTACGCCCCTTTCTGGGATATAATTTTGCTGCTTGCATTCTTTCCTCCTTAACATCAGAAAGATCGCGCATAGCAACAGCAACATCTATTGAGGGTATAGAAACCGGTAAATCCATGGCATCCTGGGAAGTCCATTTACCTGTTCCTTTTGAACCTGCCTGATCCAAAACCATGTCCACCAAAAAATGACTGGTTTCCGTATCTTTTACCTGAAAAATGTCCGCGGTTATTTCCAAAAGGAAGGATTTCATTTCTCCGGAATCCCATTGTTGAAAAATATTTGACATCTCTGTATTGTCCAGGCCCACCTTTTTTTTCAAAAAATCATATACTTCACTAATCATTTGCATGATGGCATATTCAATCCCATTATGGACCATTTTTACATAGTGGCCTGCGGCATTTTTACCCATATAAGCCACGCAAGGATCTCCATTTACTTTTGCTGAAACTGCTTCCAGTAAGGGTTGTACCATTTTCCAGGCAGCCTCATCACCTCCGGGCATTATGCTGGGTCCATACCTGGCACCCTCTTCACCGCCACTTATACCCACACCCATAAAATGGATCCCTTTTGCTTCAAGTGATTGAATACGGCGAAGTGTGTCAGTATAGTGCGAATTACCTCCATCAATAATTATATCGCCCGTCTCAATGAGTGGCAATAAATTGCTGATCACCTGGTCCACCGGGTTTCCTGCCGGCACCAGCATCATGATCTTTCGTGGCTTCTCAAGACTAGCGATCATTGCGACTAACTCTTGAAAACCTTTTGCAATAGTATTTTTTGTGGCAGTAGATTCAAGGAGGGTACATTTTGAAGCATCCAGATCAAATCCCGCTACGGCAAATCCATGATCAGCCATATTCAATAAAAAATTTCTTCCCATGGTACCTAATCCGATCATTCCAAAGTTGTATAAACGTTCTTCCATCTGACTTATGCTTTTTTGAATTACTGCAATGTAACAATAAGCATTAAATAGCTTTGCAAAATATCCTGTTTTATATAGCTAACTTAACAGTTACTTAATACTTTTGCATAAATAATTTATATGGCGGATTTGGTAAATGACTTTAATCAATATCGCACCAAAATGAATGAGGTTATTTTGGGTAAAGACAATCTTGTTTTAAAAAGGTTATTTAATCTAGATACCAATACTTATGAAGCCGGCGTACTGGATGTGAAGACAAAAGAAATGCTTGGCCTGGTGGCATCGCTGGTATTGCGTTGTGATGATTGCATTAAATACCATTTGGGTAAATGCCAAAATGCAGGAACAACCACAGCAGAATTATATGAAATTTTTGCTATTGCAAATATAGTAGGAGGAACCATTGTCATACCACATACACGCCGTGCAGCCGAATATTGGGAAATATTGCAAGATTCACATCTATAAAACGCCGAACTTTGTAAAATAATTAGAACTCAAATGGCAACAGAAACGCTTACAGCAAAAGATTTTTCTACCGACCAGGAAGTACGCTGGTGTCCCGGTTGTGGCGATTATTCCATCCTGGCACAAGTCCAAAAGATTATGCCCGGAATAGGAGTACCTAAAGAAAATATTGTCATTATCAGTGGTATTGGATGCAGTAGCCGCTTCCCCTATTATATGAATGTCTATGGTATGCATTCTATTCATGGCAGAGCAACAGCAATAGCCACAGGGTTAAAAGCTTCCCGCCCGGAATTGAGTGTATGGATTGTAACGGGTGATGGTGATAGCCTGAGCATTGGTGGAAATCACACGATTCATATTTTGCGAAGAAATCTGGATGTTAATATCATGTTGTTTAATAATCAGATATATGGCCTTACAAAAGGTCAGTATTCTCCTACCTCAGAAGAACATAAAATTACGAAAAGCACACCTTATGGAAGTATAGATCATCCATTTAATCCTTTAGCACTTGCATTGGGTGCAGATGGCAGTTTTATTGCTCGCAGTATGGACAGAGACCCTAAACATTTACAAGCCATGCTCAACAGGTCTCATCAGCACCATGGCACTTCCTTCCTGGAAATATATCAGAATTGTAATATTTTTAATGATGGCGCTTTTGAAATATTTACCGAGAAAAAAAGCAAGCCGGATGAAACAATATTTTTAGAACAGGGGAAACCGCTTGTTTTTGGAACCGAAAATGATAAAGGAATACGTATTGATGGGCTAAAACCGGTCGTCGTCAATTTACAAGATGGTTTCAGTAAAGATGATCTTTGGATCCATGATGAAACAGATTTCTATAAAGCCCAAGTCCTTACACGAATGTTTGACTCTCCACATATTGAAGGCCATTTCCCAAGGCCCTTTGGCGTTTTTTATGAAACACAAAGACCTTGCTATGAAGATATCATGCTTATGCAGATTGAGGAAGCTATTGCCAAAAAAGGCAAAGGCAACCTGGATCAATTACTCAGGGGAAAAGATATTTGGGAAATTGCTTAATCCTTTTATCCATTGTGAAATTAAAATAATTGATAAGAAATACGTATGCCCGGAATAGATATACAAAATATAAAAACTGGAGAAAGGCAACAATGGTTACAGCATGCCATAGCGCCTCGTCCTATTGCATTTGCAAGTACTATTGACAAAGATGGGAATGTAAACCTTAGCCCATTCAGTTTTTTCAATATGTTTTCTGCTGCGCCACCTATCGTTATTTTTTCACCCGCCAGGAGGGTTCGGGATAATACGACCAAACATACACTTCAAAATATTCTGGAAGTACCTGAAGTAGTGATACATATTTGTGATTATGAAATGGTACAACAGGTTAGCCTGGCCAGTTGTGAATTTCCAAAAGGTACCAATGAATTTATCAAATCGGGATTTACTCCGGAAGAAGCCAAACTGGTAAAGCCTCCCTTAGTAAAGGAAGCAAAAGTAAAACTGGAATGCAAAGTGAGGGAAGTCAAAAGCCTGGGTGACACAGCCGGAGCCGGACAGTTGATTATTGCTGAAGTATTGTATATGCATGTGGATGAAACAATATTAAATGAAACGAAAAATATGATTGACCAACGTAAATTCAACCAGGTAGCCCGCCTTGGAGGAGACTGGTACTGCGTGGTCAATGAACATAATTTATTCCAGGTGGAAAAACCCAACACACAAATTGGTATTGGGGTAGATGCCATTCCCACCTCCATTAAGAATAGTAAAATCCTTACCGGGAATCATTTAGGCATGCTTGGAAATGTGCATCAATTTCCTGATATAGATCCCACATTTGAAGATGAAAAATTAAAATCCATTTTCCAATATTATTCAACCAATCCTGAGGAAATGGAAAAGGAATTACATGCTTATGCTAAAAAATTATTAGATACGGGGAAAGTGTCTGATGCCTGGCAGGTATTATTAACTTTATAAAACCCGTTTTCTCACGAATTTATTTACTTGCTTTTTTCAAAGTAGATTTGCTTATGAGAAAAATCCTGTTCCTGTTTATCTTTTTTTTGGCAAAGCAAGCCAATGCACAGAATCTCACCGGCTTTGTAATGGATGAAGTACAAAAGAAACCGGTGCCTTATGCGATTGTTATTTATTCCAACCAACAAAAAATAATTTACACCGATTCATCTGGTTTTTTTTCATTGCCTAAGGATTCCATTTCTGTAGATGATACAATTTTTATAAAAAATATTGGCTATCAAACTTTAATAATCCCGGTAAAAACAATCCGGGATGCAGCACAATATTACCTGGCTATTGAAGAGCATACTTTAAGGCCTGTTTTTATAAGTGCCTGTAAAAAAACAAAAAGTTTTGACCTTAATAAACGTGTCGGTGCTATCAAACAATATATCGGGCCCGGACCGGAATATAAGCTGATCATTCTGGCGAAGTATGATAACAATTCCGGAAAGCCCGGCTATATACATTCTTTTTCCATTTACCTTGATGAGCCGGACAATGCACATTCATTGCCTTTACGCCTTCGCTGGTATGATTATGATGTGATCAATCAGCGACCGGGAAAAGAATTGACCGATACAAGCCTCATTGTACATCCTTATAAAAAGGGTTGGAATACTTTCGATATTCCGGATAATACCATTTTTTTCCCTGCTCAACATTTGGTACTTGGTGTAGAATTTATTTATTCCCAGGAATATCATAAAGAATATGCTTTATTGAAAACTTCTACTGAAAAATTGAACTGGCTTAACAATATGAAAAACCGTTGGGCGCTGGGTATGCAGTATGTCCGGGATAATACGGATGGTGGTTTTTATTTGGTCAATAATGAAACAATCCCTAAGCCTTATGGCCTTCGTTTTGAGCGCTTTTATATCAGGCCGGCACTCCGGTTTTCAATCAATGTTTGTGTGGAAAAATAACAGGACACCCTGATTTAAACAGCACATTTTTCATGATAATTGATGAGTTCAATAGGTGTTTTCTGCATTTCAAATCCGGCAAATTCTTTTTCTATTTCATCCAAAACTTCATGAATTTCTTCCGGTAATTTTAAAGTCACCAGGCGATTGCGGTATTCTTTGATATTTGGCAGCCCTTTCAGGTAATTTGCATAATGGCGGCGCATTTCATTAATTCCCACCACAGGTCCTTTCCATGCAAGTGAATGAATAAGATGTTTCCGGCATACCTGAACCCTGCTTTCTACATTTGGCGGAGGCAGGTGATCGCCCGTGGACAGGAAGTGTTTCACTTCATTAAAAATCCATGGATAACCAATGGCGGCACGTCCTATCATAATGCCATCCACGCCATAGCGATTTTTATATTCCAGCGCTTTTTCCGCACTATCAATATCACCATTTCCAAAAATGGGGATTTTCATTCTGGGATTATTTTTCACTTTGGCAATCAATGACCAATCTGCTTTCCCTTTATACATTTGGGATCGGGTACGACCATGAATACTTAGTGCCTGAATGCCCACATCTTGTAATCGTTCTGCAACTTCTTCAATGTTCAGACTGGTTTCGTCCCATCCTAAGCGGGTTTTTACGGTGACAGGCAGGTTTGTGCTTTTTACAACAGCCTCTGTAAGCCTCACCATGAGGCCAATATCTTTTAATACTCCGGCACCGGCACCACGGCAAGCCACTTTCTTTACCGGGCATCCAAAATTGATATCCAATAATTCCGGCTGAACGGTCTCTACAATCTTAGCGCTTAATGAAAGCGCTTCCTCGTCCCCGCCAAAAACCTGAATCCCAACAGGCCTTTCAGCATCAAATATATCCAGCTTTCTGCGGCTTTTAATGGCATTTCTGATTAACCCTTCACTACTGATAAATTCTGAAAACATCAGGTCGGCGCCATTTTCTTTGCACACGGAGCGAAAGGGTGGGTCGCTCACATCTTCCATAGGAGCAAGGAGAAGAGGAAAATCCGGCAATGTTAAGTGGCCTATGTGAACCATGAGGATTTTTATTGTGAATAAAAAAATTTAAATGCAAATTTACACCCTTATTTTTGAATCATATGCAAGGCACACAAAACTGGACTCCCTGGATGCAATTAGCCATCTTATTAATGCTCTGTGGCGCGGGCTTAATATTCGGATCTTTTATTTCTGCCGGAATTGCCATTTTATTTTATCAAATACCCTTTGATCAGCTTTCTGAAAGTATATTAAAGCCCAAAAATGTCTCATTGCTTCAAACGATGCAATTTGTCAGCAGTTTTTTTACGATGGCTTTACCAGCATTGGTTTTCGGGTTGATCATGAAAAAAAAAGATGTATTGGGGCAATTGGGTTTTAACAGAGCCATTAGCGGTAAACAATTTTTTATTGTCGTACTGATGGCTATAGCAGGTCTTTTTATTGGCAGCACTTTAGCAGAACTGAATAGTATGATTCCAATTTCCGAAAATGCCACAAAATTTTTTCAACAATTGGAAAATCAATATAATGAACAGGTTTTTGCATTGGCAAACATGAAGACCTATGCTGATTTGCTGGTATCTCTCCTTGTGCTCGCCTTAGCGCCTGCAATCATGGAGGAAATGCTTTTTAGAGGATGCTTTCAACCTGTTTTTATTCAGCTTTCAAAAAATATTTTTACCGGTATTCTCATCACCAGTATTTTATTCAGCGCCATTCATTTCTCTTTTTATGGGTTTTTGACGCGTCTTTTTTTGGGGATGTTATTGGGGTTTGTGTATTATCTCAGCAAAAATCTTTGGTTAAATATCAGTATTCATTTCCTGAATAATGCAATAGCCGTTGCACAAATGTATGCATTAAGTAAAGCGGGCATGCTCAATAATGATACAATAAATGAACACATGCCTTTGTATTATGGCTTGATTGGCGTAGTAACCCTGGCCATGTTATTTTATAATTTTAGAAAAGAAAGCCAGCTCGTTATTGCAAAATACCAGATTATGAAAAATAAAAATTTAAATGAATGAATGGATGGATTAAAATATTTGCAACCAGGAATTACCCAAAAGCAAATATTATCAAAGGGATGCTGGAAGAGAATAATATTAAAACCATTATTTTTAATAAACAGGATAGCAGTTATGTCAATTTTGGGGATATAGAATTATATGTACCGGCTCATTTGAAAGAGGTTGCTTTGAGTCTCATCGAGAAAGGATTTTTAAACTGATCTATTGTTCTATTTCTTATCAATATTATTTCATGGCATTTAATTTTCAGGTTTTTAAAACAAGAACACTCACGGCCATTGTATTTGCAGCCTTTATGTTACTTGGATTGTTTGCAAATACCTGGACTTATTTGTTATTATTTACCATAATCCATTTTGGGTGTTGGTATGAATATCAGAAATTGGTGGCCTTAATTATTCCGGGCTATAAAAATATTTCCGTTATACAAAAGATTGTCTACCCATTTTTCGGTTTTATGTTAATGCTCCGGTTTGCCGGTATATTAAATTCTTTTTCTTTTATCAACGATGGCAGCGAATTTATCACCATCATGATTATATGTATCCTTTTCCTGGAAATTGTATTCTATAAAAGATCCGGAATTGAAAATATTGCAGCATCATTATTGGGTTTTGCATATATCTCTTTACCCATCACCTGTATGATTGCATTCAGGTTGTCCGGCAACTTTTATATAGGCAGTTATTTCCATTTTGACATGGGTTTAATAATTCCCATTTTACTTATTGCTACAATCTGGATAAATGATACAATGGCCTATATTGTGGGTTCACTCATAGGCAAAACGCCTTTGACAAAAATTTCTCCTAAAAAAACCTGGGAAGGCACGCTTGGCGGGGCTTTACTGGCCATAGCAACAATCAGCGCTGTAACCTATTTTTTATTTCAATCCAATATAATAAGTACCCTGTTATTTACGGGAGTTGCTGTAATTTTTGCCACGCTGGGTGATTTATTTGAGAGTAAAATCAAACGCCTTGCAAAGGTCAAAGACAGTGGAAATTTTTTACCCGGCCATGGCGGATTCCTCGACCGTTTTGATTCATTATTGTTTGCGGCTCCTGCAATTTGGATACTACTCTTATTAATGTAAAAGGCTCTTTATTTTTGTCTGAGTTGCTGCATCACTTCTTCCTTTCTTCTACGTGATATTTCTACGATGGAGTCATCAGTCATTTGCAAGCCATTCTCCATGTGATACGATTTGACATAAGTCGTATTGACTAAATGTGATTTATGTGTACGCAGAAAGAAACAATTTTGCAAAATATCTTCATACTCTTTTAATGTTTTTGATGCGAGTAAAGGTTTGCGATTGGTAAAGTAAAAGCGGGTATAATTGCTCACTCCTTCAAGACGAATAATTTCATCCGGATTAAAAAAATGAACTCCGTCACTGGTACTTATAGCCAGCCTGAAATCTTTTTTCTCGGATTGAATATTATGTAGCAGGTTTTTATAGAGTGCGTGCTGGTTTTCTTTTTGAATGGTTTTATGCACAAAACGTTTTACGGCATTTTTCAATTCATCCGCATCAATAGGTTTTAATAAATAATCCAATGCGCTGAAACGTATTGCCTGTATGGCATAAGCGTCATGTGCTGTAGTAAAAATAACATCGAAAGGGATATTATTAAAGCTGTTCAGCAAGTCAAAACCGGTGCCATTGGGCATTTGAATATCCAGGAATACGAGTTGTGGTTTATAGGATGCGAGCAAAGGGAGGGCCGTACGAACACTGTTAGCGGATTGTAATTCCGTTATTTCAGGCGCATACCTTTCAATCATTAGTTTCAATGTTTTCAATGCGGCGGGTTCATCATCCACCATCAAGGCCTTAATCATGACGACTAAGATAGGGAATTCTACATTACAAAATATAAATACTGAGGGTTACTTCCGTGCCGAGGATGGTTCCGTCCTTATCGGTGATATCGGAAATAGCAGCGCCAAAAGGTTTATTATATTGTTGCTGTAAAATGTGTAAACGTTCTTTAATCAGAGAAAAGCCCCGGGATGGGTAATGAATTTTCGATGTACTTTGTTCTTTCAGCTTGGCAGAGGCTGCCCTGCCTATCCCATTATCTATAATTTTAGCTATCAGGACATCTTCATTTTGTGAATCAAATTCGATGAGGATTTTTTTATGGGTCTTTTGGGACATTAGGCCATGCCAGATAGAGTTTTCAACAAATGGCTGCATAATCATAGGCGGGATTTTTATTTCGGATACATCCAGGTCATCATGAATCTTGATTTCATATTCAAAACCATCTTCAAATCTTAATTGTTCGAGTTGCAGATACAAAGTGAGCATTTCAATTTCTTTTTCGAGGGAAATAAAATGTTTATCACTTTGATTTAAAATTTCTCTTTGCAGCCTTGAAAATTTAGATAAATATTTATTTGCATCATCTACATTCCCTGTTAGGATATATTGCTGGATACTGTTCAATGCATTGAAAATAAAATGAGGGTTCATTTGGCTTCGTAATGCGGTGAGCTGAGATGCGGCGAGATCCCGATTTAATTTGATTACTTCAATCTCTTTTTCCCTTGCCAGGTTTTCAATTTCTACTTTTTTGATTTTATCCGTACAAAGTGTGGCAATCGTGCTCAGGATTTGGAAATGCATACCGGTATAAAATCCTTTTTCTGCATGTTCACTATCGATGACTCCGGTAACCTGACCATTATCGAGCATGGGCACACAGATCTCTGAATATCGCCTGGCATCATCCACAATATAGCGTGAATCCAATGAAGTGTCATTTATTATTTCGCCCTTACCCGTTTTTGCTACAGTACCCACAATGCCCTTCCCTAATGGGATTTCCATGGGATTAATAATTCTATTTTCCTCAGTGGTTTTGGGACCCCAAGCAGCTTTCTGCACCAGAACCTTTTTTTCGTTATCTACTAGGTATATCACACAATCTTCAAAACCCAACTTAGCTATACAATTTTTAGCAACATCCCATAAAATCTCTTCTAAAGTCTTTTTTTCAGAAATTAAACTCGTGAAATAACTCGTCACTTTTTCTATTTCCAGTTGTAAGCGTAATGAGTCTGTCTTGATCGTTTGCAATTCCGTTTTACGCGCTTCCTCTTTTTTTATTGATGCCACTCTCCGTTTTAATAAAAAATATCCAAAGCCAAAGAGGCAAAGAATAACGAATGCAATAAAAAAGGGATTTAACCAAAACGGACCGGTAATTTCAAAATTAAAAGTACTGGGTATCGTCCATTGATTATCACCCGCTGAGGCCCGAACTTCAAAAGTGTAATGACCAGGGTTTAATGTTGGAAGTATTACTGAAGATGCAGTATATATATTAATCCAGGAGGTGTCTACATTCAAAAGCCTGTATTGAAAATTCACTGCCGAAGGATTTGAAAACAATATTTCTTCAAAGTGTATGGTAATGGGGTAACGACTGTAAGAAAACTGATACTTTTTATTTATTTCATTGCGCCCAAAAAATAATAAAGAATCATGCTGAATCACTTTGGAAATATGAACAGGCCTCAGAAATTCCTTTTTTGAAAAGTTTGCAGGATCCAAAGAAACTGTGCCATAAGAAGATGCCGCCCAAATACTGCCATCGGTGGATTGCAATAATTTGATATACTTAAAACTGGAATTTAAAAATCCTGAACCAGCATCATAATACCTAAAAATAAATGTCCCCGGTTCCATTCGAATGATCCCTTGATAAGTGGCCAGCCAGATATTATTTTCTTTGTCTATTAAGACAGATAAAAAACCGGTGCCATTAAATTTTCCTGTTGTAAATAAATGATGCCTGAGTACCGGTATATGATCCTTATTAATCGAGCAAACTAAAACCCCATTACCCATTGTGGCCAACCACAAGTCTCCATTTTTATCTATTTTAATATCCGTAATAACAAAATCAGATATATCTGAATTTTGAATCTTTATTTTGACCAGGGTATCATTCTTCAGCCTGAATAAGCCGAATTCGGAACCAACCCATATATTTCCACTTTTATCATCTATGGCTGTATTGAAATGACTATTGGTAGAGGTCTCACTTTTGTAAATAAAATTTCTAAAATATACTTTCCCTGTTGAAGAGTCTGATACAATCTCTGATAGCCCTTTATCACCTCCCGTATATAGACGGCCGGAATGGGTAAGTAAAAAGAAATTATTTGTATTGTCTCGTAAACCATCTTTAATTGTATAAAATTCAAGATGATTATTTCTAAACCGTGCCAGGCCTTCATATCCTGAGCTAAACCATAAGCTTTTATCGGCATCTTCCTGGATGGAAAAGATTTCAGCACGAGGAAAAATATGGGGCAATTTTGAGTAAGATTTGAAGCCATTTTTATTCAACTCGAATAAAACTCCATGATTACTCCCTGCAAGAATCTCCCCAGTATGGGTTTGAAATAGACTATAAATTTCATTTTCAGGTGCATCTATCTTTGATGAATAATTCACAAATAACTCAGGCTTCAAATAGATAAGACCTTCATTTGAAGCCAGCCAGAAGTTATTTTCATGGTCCACCCATAATTCTTTAATCCAACGTATATATTTAGTCTCAATATGCGCAACAAGGCTTATATCCATCGAAGAGGGATTGATTAAATAAATTTCATCCCGTGCAACATAAAAAATATGATTGTCTTTCTTTAAAAGAGAATATCCATACATATATGATTTTTTCATGGGAAATAAAGTCTTTCCATCATAAATCATCAGACCGGATACGCTACAACTAATAAATAAACTATCATCCATGAAGGCCAGGGAATTACAATAATCCACCGGGTTTTGTGTACTCCATATTTTAGATAAATGTTTTTCTTTCCACATCACAATTTCATTATAAGTGGAAAAAAAATGAACATCATGAGCTGCATGGATAATTTTTATAACTTTCTGCTGCATGAGATTAGTTTGATGCCACTCTTTTAAAAGATACATTGTGATATCAACGCTTTTGCTATCAAGGATATCCTGCATTTTCTCCTTTGGTATTTTAATTGGCCCAATACCCGTACCAATCCAAAAATTATTTTCATTATCCCGGGAAATATCATAAACTGGTGTTTTCAAGTTAACAAAGTTGATAGATACAAGGCTATCCCGGTCCAGATAATATAAGCCATTTTCTGCGCCCACCCACAGCCTGTAATCTGTGTCCTCCATGAAACTATAAACAGTTCCTATGGGTTTATTGGAAGCATAAATAAACTGATCCATTGTACTCCCATTGTATTTTGTACAGCCCATGCTATGACCGATCCATAAATTAGATAAATGATCTTGAGTAACGGAAAAAATATCAGCAGAAGGCAGCCCGTCTTTAGGACCAAAAACACGGGAATGATAAGGCATAGGCGGCTGCGCTAATGCCGAAAATGAAAATAAACAATAAACGATGGCTAGGTATAAAGAAAATAATATAATGGAGCGTTTATGCAAGCTTGTAACCTGGTTTTTATAAATAATAACTAAAATAAATGGCCCTTTTCAAATGTCTTTTCAAATATCAATTTAAATACTTTTCCTGAACTTCCATAACTTTTAAATATAATGTATGGAAATATTCAGTAGGAAAGAGTTTATGTATCGGGCAATCCCGATTATTTAACGGCAATCCGGATTTTTCCTCTATGAAGGCATTGTCTTGCCACACCCATAATTGTGTAGTACATTCGCAAAACAAACCGCCCCCATGTATATTCATAAGGAAGGATTTAAAACGATTATCATTGTAGCTTTTGGCCTGGCATTATTGAATGCTTTATCTTTTTTATTCCTTAGTGATGCTGTGCCTTATTTATCCATCATCTTCCTGATCCTTTCATTTATCTTTTTAATTTTCATTATTTCCTTTTTCAGGATACCCATCCGTACACTAACCATTTCAGATCATGAAATCATCTGCCCGGCCGATGGTAAAGTGGTCGTGATTGAAGAAATGATTGATCAGGAATATTTTCTGGACAAAAGAATACAGGTAAGCATCTTTATGAGTCCTGCAAATGTGCATGTAAACCGTATCCCGGTTACAGGCGAAGTAAAATATAAACAATACCATAAGGGAAAATATCTTGTGGCATGGCATCCCAAATCATCCACTGAAAATGAACGTTGCAGTGCCGTCATAGAAAATAACAAAGGCAGTATCCTGGTAAAACAAATTGCAGGAGCTTTAGCAAAAAGGATCTGTAATTATGTAGAAAAAGGGTCCAATGTAAAACAAGGAGAGGAATTGGGCTTTATTAAATTCGGCAGCAGGGTGGATGTTTTATTGCCTTTGAATGCAGAGATAAAGGTGCAAATCAATGAGAAAGTATTAGGCGGGGTAACTGTATTGGCAAGCTGGTAAGAGGAATAAAGAATTTATCCTTTACTGTCAATTCATTTTCTTCAAAAAGCGGCCAAACTTTTTTGTTTTACCATAGCCATCCACAAATTCATCATCATAGAAAATAGTTTTTCCTTGCACCATTACATACGAGACAGTTTTAGGGTTTCGGTTTACTAAACGGATAAATCCATTAAACTCTTCAATTGGCGCTGTTGTTATTTCATCTACTACTGAAGACAGATATAAAGGATCGAGGATACAAATATCGGCAGGCATGCCCGGAGAGAGATAACCCGTGTGCAACCCAAACCAATCCGTTTGTTCTTTTGTTAATCGCCAGATGCATTTCTCCATGGACATGATTGGCTTGCCATTATCAATGGATTCCTGCACCCTCCTAATCATTTGTAATGGGTAATTGTAAAAGGCCATATTATTGAGGTGTGCGCCGGCATCTGAAAAACTGATAATATTATTGGAACTGTTATAGAGTTTCTTATACTTTTCAATTCGGTCATTTGCTATGGTTGTAGTCCAGGAGATTTTTTTATCATATTCCACTACCAGGTCCAAAAAAGTATCTACCGGATGTTCATGCCGTTCTTCAGCAATCTGGTAAAAATTTTTCCCTATGAGTTGTTTATCCGGGCATTTCAAAATATAGGCTATACTTAAATCCCTGTGCCATACTTTAGGAGCAAACTTCTTTTTGATCTCATTTTTAAATTGCTTTCTGAATTCTTTGCTTTGAATTAAATTATTTCTCTGATCAAGATTTTTTGCCAGGTGTCTTAGTGCTTCGCCGGAAGGGAACTCTTCAAACATTACCGAATCCACTCCATCATAATAAACCGTGAATGGAACCGGTGGGCTTTGCATTCTAAAATCTGCATTGAAACCATTATTAAAAACACTTGAAAGCGTAGCGACCAATGGATAAATATATCGATCGCCGATTAGATCCATCATGGCTATCATCGTTGTTTTTAATGGCTTTCGAAAAATTCCGGCACTTGCCATTGCATAGTTAAAAGCGCTAACCCGGGTTACTAAGTTTGGAGCTCCCTGTAAAATAGCGCCACGTTCTCTCAGCATTTTAATGAGGGGAGCGCGTTCATTCCAGCTTGAATAAAAAGAAGGCGTCTTATGTGACCAGTATTTATCCCCATCCATTTTATCCCAGGGATTATCCATTGTTGAAAGGCCTAAAAAACCTTCATCCAAAGCGTCACTTAATAAGGCGGACATCATTTTTTTCTCTTCGGATGTTGCTTGTTCTTCATTACTTAAGGAACGTTTAATACCCATAGCCTTCATCCTTAAATCAGAATGCCCAACAAATGATGCGATATTAATGCCTAATGGTTTTTGCTCCAGAAATTCCAGCCATCCTTTTGAAGTGTTCCAGGATTTTTCTTTTTCCAGCAGGGGCAGCATCACTTCACGCGGAATTGCCTCAACCCGTGTAAAACTATCAGATGTATCCAATGCATTATTGTAAAGAGCCGATACAGAACAACTGCCCAATACAATGGAAGTGACCCCATGCCTTGCCGATTCTTTCAAGCCGGGTGAGGCAATCACTTCTGCATCATAATGGGTGTGGGTATCAATAAATCCCGGCATCACCCACTTACCGGAAGCATCAATGATTTCCGAGTCAGTTGATTCTATATCAGGCCGTATTTCCAAAATATCACCGGATGAAGAGAGGAGTATATCCTGGATTATTGCATGATCTTTAAAATCACCCGTAAATACTTTTCCGTTTTTGATGACACGTTTGTCCATTTTTTATTTCGCGGGTTACAGCCAATTCAATTTTTCTTGCAAAAAAAAGACTTAATAATAATTAGGTTCCAGTACACAATTTGTTGTATCCACTGCATAAATTTTGGGATATGTATTATACATGATGGTATTGTTTGTGGCATTTATTTTATTTCCACCAGATAGATTAATACCGTAATTCCCATTATGATGGATATTATTATTTTGTATCCGTACATCCGTGATAACGGTTGGTACAGATTTGACAATCCAGGTTTTAATACCACCTCCGGCATTGTATGCAAATTCGGAGTTAATAATGGCAACCTTTTTGGCTGTATCAGTATTTGGTTCTATATCTATCCCAGCCTGCGGCGCAGTTCCATTTGTATATATAAACTGGCTGTTTTTCACATGCACATAAATTGATTTTAAAATTGACATTCCCTGCCTGCGATTATTCCGGCTAATGACATGATTGATCAGTATAAACTTACTAGGGCCTCCGCTTTCTCCATTACTATTAATATAAATACCATCACCCCAGCAATCTGCTACAATCAGGTCAGTAATTTGCACATGCGTACTTCCATAAATGCCAATACCCATTCCCCATTCTCCCGGATGACCGGGATCTACCACTGTATGCTGATTGCGCTCGCCCTGAATTTTTCCACCAACCACTTTGACATTGTCTGCATCTGTGATGGAAATAATTTTATACTCTTTCAGATTATTTGGAATGGCAGACAACATAGTTAATGTGTCTTTCATATAAATATTTACTCCACTTTTTAACTGAATAGAGACCTGGGCATCAATGGCATAATTTCCTCTTGGCACATAAACCGTACCACCTCCATTAACTGCTAAGCTATCAATCAGGTCTTGAAATGCTTTAGTATCATTGGTAACGCCATCTCCTACCGCGCCATATGTTTTTACATTCACCATGGGGCTTTTAAGTTCGGTTGGTTGTTCTTTTAAAAAGAAATCATCATTCTCCTCATCATTTACAGAACTCAAAAGATCATTTTTTGTACATCCCTGCAAAAGCAGAAAAAAGATCAAAGAAACTGTTGATGTTTTAAAAATTGAATTCATTTTCATAAGGTAATAGTTTTAGGTTAAGAAAAAATTTGAATAAAAATAATCTCATTCAAGATTATTACAATCCTTTGTTGCAATATATGAATTTTTAAAAGTAACGCCTAATAGAAAAATTGAAAGACCATTCAAAATAATTTAGAAATGCTTGACTATTGCGCCACTTGTACAAATGTAAACTCCCATTTCACGGGATTTTGCCAGTCTTTGCCCCTAAAGCTTGCTATAGGCGCTTTAATTAAAACGGTATTCCAGCCTTTTTGTAAAAATATCCTGGTGGGCTTTCGGTATTCATACCCTTCATCGGTTAATGGATTTTCTGAATTACCTTTTTGCCCTGGCCTAAGCCAAACCGGCGCCGGTATTAATTTTCCATTTACCCATACGGCATCTCCTTTGTTATTCCATTCATCTGCCGGTGGTGAGTCTGTGGCCGGAGAACGGGAAATATTATTGAAGCCTATCCAAAAATCTTTTTCTCCTGCCTGCTCTGCCCAAATTTTTGTAACGGCATACCAGGTGGTGCTGTCTTCGGGTTTATCAATAGCGCCTTTTATTAGCGGCGCCCACCAGTGTCGTAATACAATGGTGCCGCCGGTTTCTTCTTTATATACTTTAGCTGTTGCATCATTCCAATTTTTTGTTTCAGGCAAAAATTGTTTTGTCAAATCACCATCATTGCTAAAAGGTCCATACAATTTCCAAACAATATTTGATTGCTTTGCATAATTAAAAATTTGATGTTTAAAATAAAGAGATTTATTATCGAGCAATCGGTTTTCAAAATCAACAAACCCTTTTTTATCGCCATCAACAATATTTGCAATCCAACCACGCTGCCCGCCGCCACGCCAGCTTCTTTCGGCAAAGGCAAGCATTGCAGGATAAACAGGATTCATCCTCAATACATCTTCATCTTTTGCAACAGCCCTGTCGGGCCACATGCAAATAGTGCCGCCCAATGCCGTTGCATCACCGGTTTCTTTATCACAAAGTTGCCTGTTGAAAATAGTAGTAACCGCTTCCAGGGGATCCATGTGATTCAGGTATAAATGTCTGGAGTCAATAAATTGAACTTCATTGTTTGAAGTGTGGTGCGCATTATCATCCATCCACAACTGTCGAATAGTACTGTTAGAAAAATTTCCGCCGGGTTGCCAGCCAATTACTTTTTTACCAAAGCTTTCTATGTAAGCAGTCATCTCAGGTACAAAATTCTTATTAGTAATTTTTACTTCATCAGCGCCAATATGTATGTACGGCACATCATACGTAGTGCAAAATTCTTTCAAAATATTTTTAAGAATAACTATTCCGGAATCACTTTGCATATCTACTCCCATAGCCCTTTTAAATGCGGCGCTATGCCCCGGCATATCTATCTCCGGCACAAAAGTGATGTATCTTTCTTTGCAATATTTAATTAACTCTTTTATTTCTGCTTCGGTATAATACATGCCCTTGTTGCGCAGCATGGTACCCGGCTCTGTTAACTGTGGGTATTTGTTTATGGCAAAGCGCCAGGCTATATCTTCTGTAGCATGAAAGTGAAACACATTCATTTTGTACATGGCCATGGCATCTATCTGTTGTTTCAGCAGTGGCATAGACATATAATTTCTGCCCACATCAATCATATATCCACGCCATGCAAATGCTGGCTGGTCACTTATTTCACAGGCATCAATCATTACACCGTCACGCATCAACTGGTGCAAAGTTTGTATGCCATTAAAAATTCCATGTGCTGAATGCGCCGAGATGAGTATTTTATTATCTGTTACACTTAAAGTATATGCTTCCTCAGAAGTTGCGGCATTTTGTTGCGGAGATAACTTTAATTCAATAACGCAGTTTTCATTTCCGGCATTGTTAGTTATTTCTATTTGCCTTCCTGCATTTTGAATCATGGTCTTCAACAATTTTGCTTCCTTGTTAAGCGCATTATCCTTTACTAAAATGGTATGACATTTATACAAAGGAAAAAGTCCATTCTTCCAGGTTAGTTTTTGTGGCAAGGGTATCAACGATGGTTTTTCTTGCACATCATACAGCAAAGGAAACACAATATGTTTCCATAGTAAATAGCCATCACCCAGCAAATGCAATCCATCATTGCTTAGCGTGGCATTGAGCTTACCATTGGCATCCATGAAGCGGTCGTGCAGGTCAATGTATTGATAATGGTGAGATGTGGCATTAGCTTTTAGTTGTGCATTCAAGCCGTTGATGATGTCATTATTTTTTGTGTGATCCGGGAATTTTCCATACACACTATTTACTGGTAATATACTTTGTACATACAGAGTGGTTGCCGGTGATTGTTGATAAGTATAATCTGCTATCAGCAAAATATTATTCAAAACCGAATCAGCGCTGATACCTCTTGAGAGGTCATTTGTACCAATCATTAAAAATATTTTTGCAGGTTTTCTGTTTACTACTTCATCCAGACGATGAATCACTCCTGCTGTAATATCGCCACTAATACCGCGGTTCTTTAAACGCTTATCATTAAACAATTCATTCCACTCGCTCCCGTCGGTTATGCTATTGCCTAAGAAAATGATATCCCCTTTTGTTTGAGGCATATCTTTAAACAGGGAATAACGCTGATGATAATAAGTAGGAAATAATGAATCAGGATAAGCAGGAAGTTTTATCTGTGCTGATACTATTTGTTGTACAAACAATAAGCTTATACAAAAAAATATTTTTTTAATCATGAGAAAATTGTTTCGTACTAATTAAATGTATTTAAGTTAACAGGGTTAGGTATTTTGATATCAAACCCTTATTCCTATTAGGTTTCTCTTTATTTACTTTTTATCTTGATACAAAAAGAAACAAAAAAATCAAGGCTGCATTCTTTTCATAGTCAGGTATTTTCTTAATGGCATATCATAAAATTTCATACATAAATAAGCAAAACCAATTAAAAAAATTGTACCTGTAATAATGATCAATATCAATTCATTTGTGGATGGATTTACTTTGGTATAATAATTCCCAAATACCCATATAAATGCATAATGTGTCATGTATAACGGATAAGAAATATTACCCGAAAAGCGACATATTTTTCTCCATTTTGAAGATAATACGGTACCTGCACCTAAAGACACAATCATTGGAAAATAAAATATTACAACCAGGGATTCAAAAAGCCAGTTAAGCTGGGAACCCGGCATGATAAAAGCCAAAAATAGCAACCCTGAAAGACCAATAAAACCAATTTTATTTTGAATGATAAAATGATACCGATAGAGAAGTAATCCTGCAGAAAAAGAAAAAGCAACCCGTGCACCACCATCAAAAATATTGTTCTTTGACCAGCCTCCTAATAAATTACCTGAATGGTAGCTCACCCAACATAAAACTATTGCAGCTAAAAGAGTTAACAGGGCTATACTTCGGCGGCCAAGCCTGCAAAGAATCAATGCATAAAAAATATTTGCTACATACTCCCAAAAAAGTGACCAGGATGGTGCATTCAATGCAAATAAGTTATATGCCCGTTCTTCCATAAGAGGAAGTGGAATTAGCAAAAGTGAACATAAAAAATACAAGGTAATTTTTCCTCCATCATAAACAATCGGCGAAGCAAAAGGATCAACAAAAAATCCAATTAAGCCTAAAATGGAACCCAGTATAACCAACGGATGCAACCTGATCAACCGGGATTTGAAAAATTCCTTAACCCCTATTTCTCGAATTCGATTATCATAAGCATATCCAATTACAAAACCCGATAAACAAAAAAAGAAATCAACGGCTAAAAAACCATGGCCTATAAAATTATCATTTATGTCAGGGAAAATCCATTCCATAAAATGGAAAATAACAACGGCAAGAGCTGCGACTCCTCTTAGTCCGTCAAGAATTTCAAAATGCTTCTTTTTATTTATTGAAGCAGCCTGAATACCCTCATTAATCATTTGTTTTTATTTAGAATATGATCTTAATTTTTTTGGTATTACAACTAAATGTTTACTGATCTTCCGGAGACCAGGGAAAATTTTTCTGTGTTACAACATAGCCCGTTGGCCTTACAATGGTAACTACAACATTGCCATTATTCAAATCATCTACTTCAAAATTGATTCTTTCTCCGGGTTTTATTTCAGGCAAATCATACGCTTTTGAAGCTGCATAATTTTCTGCTTTACCGGATACATAAAGTTTGTAGCCTTTCACGATATGTTGCGGCAAGCCGATGCTTCCAAATATTAATAAATTTAATTTTCCTTTTTTCCATTGCCGGGCCTGTTGCACTTCTACAGGTGATGAAAGCTCTCTCAAAACTTTCATAGATGGTTTTGGATTTCCGTACATATCATAAACTCCATGCACCCTTCTTCTATATTTAGTAGTGTCGTAAGTGCCGGGATAGTGCGTACGGTAGTCTGTTAAATCAAAATATATAGCGCCTTCCACATAAGGTTTGCTTTCATACATGCTCATGTGATAAATTAAATCTTCTATTCTTCTTTCATCACCACCTTTAAAATTGGGTTCGCAAAGGCCAAATTCAGAAATAAAAAATGGCTTATCAGGATAACTTAAATGCACACTATCTAAATAAGCATTTATTTTTCCTACAGGAATATCCCACCAACTACCACCGTATTCATTCATCATCAGGTAATCGCCACCGGCAGCAGCATCGGGTACAAAATTTGGGCTATTATAAAACCCCTGGGTAAGTGTATTGCTTACATACGCTGTATTTCTTGATGGGTCGAGCTCTCTCGAACGTTTTAATAAAGCTTCAATCATATCTTTCATATCAGCATCTCTTGCTCTTAACTCATTGCCTACACCCCATGAAAATATGGATGGATGATTGTACAAAGTTTGAATCATTTTTTTCAATTGCTGCATTGCAATATTGCGAATGGTAGCATTTGCAGGGGTTTCAGGCCCCCATAGTGGCACTTCCTGTTGTACCAATATCCCATTTCTATCGCAGAAATCATAAAACACATCGCCCTGCTGAAAATGTTGCCTGCTAAAAATACAATTCACATTCTTCATCAATTTGCCCATGGCAACAATTTGTGAATCAGATTCCGCATAACCAAAATTTGGATTAGAGCCTGCAGTCCATTCAATACCCATGAGCTTGATGGGTTCGCCATTCAAATAAAATTTGCCATTCTCCATCTTAATATCTCGAAAGCCAATGGTAGTGGATACTTTATCAACTGCTTTACTTCCATTCAATACAGTTACATCTACTCTGTATAAATTAGGAAAATCAAAATGCCAGGGATTTACTTTGGGCAATGTACATTCTACAACAGCTTCATTATTTTCCCAATGTGGATTTAAGGTTGAAGAAAAAATAGTATTTTTTGTAGCTTGATTATCTTCGGTAATATTGATGATGAAATGCAGATTGCTGCCTGCAGGTTTATCATAGCCTAATGAAATTTTCAGGCGCCCTTCATCATTGGCTAAATTTAATTTTGGCTCGGCATGAATATAATTCGCTGCGGGTTTATCACTTACCATGAGGGCAACTTTGCGAATAATACCGCCATCATTGGGCCAGTCGAATGAACTGCCAAAAGGCACTTTATTATTTCCGTAATCATTATTTACAGCAACCGTAATGACGTTTTGCTTTCCATAATTTAAGGTACCATTCAGGTTCACAAAAAATTTATTAAAGCCATCACCGATATTTTCGGCAACTTTTTTTCCATTTACATAAATGTAAGAAGTATGATTAATGGCGCCGAATTGCAATACCACATTCTTATTTTTCCAATTGGCAGGGATATCTAAATTCTTTTGGTACCAGCCCCAGCCATAATGGTTTTGATTTTCCTCTTCAATATTCCAGGTATGCGGAAGGTTCACCATCCTGTTTCCCGGTAATTTTTTTTGATACCAATTTCCACTCATGCCTTCGGCTTTTTTATCTATTGCAAATTGCCAGCCGTTGTTAAAAGCAATAGTATCCCGTTGTGCGTAACCGGCACAACTAAAAATGAAAAAGAATAAAAAGGAGAAAAAATATTTTTTCATAATGTAAAGGTTTTAATAAAATTTTATGGTATGCTTATAATGAAAACTATTATTTACGTTTAGCTTAAAGCCCTGTCCAGATGAACATATCCGCCATCTACATGAATCAATTGCCCGGTGGTATGTCCCGATTTTTCAGACAAAAGAAATACAACCATATTCGCAATTTCTTCAGCCGTAGTCATCCTTTTATCCAAAGGAATTTTATCCGTTATTGATTTTAGTTTTTCCTCAGGGTTTTCAAAGGTTTTAATCCAATGGTCATACAAGGGCGTGTAACATTCTGCAACAATAACCGAGTTTACCCTGATGCCATATTTTAATAATTCCACAGCCCACTCACGGGTGAGTGCATTTCGGCCGCCATTGGCTGCCGCATAAGCTGAAGTGCTGCCCTGCCCGGTTTCCGCAGTTTTAGAACCAATATTTACAATAGCGCCTTTTGATTGTATTAAATAGGGCAATGCATGATGTGCCATTAAATAATAATGCACTAAATTTTTATGAAGTGAGGCTATAAAAGCTTCATAGTTGCCCTGTTCCAGGCCAATGCCATCATTTACCCCGGCATTGTTTACCAGCCCATCTATTTTTCCAAATTGTTTTACTACATCTTCAATGGCGTTTTTACAACTATCCGGCTCCGTTAGTTCTGCAACTACCTGACCTCCCCTGCCTATTTCGGCAAGCAATTTTTTATTATCCGTTTCACTTCTACCCACAATAACAGGAAATGCATTTTCCCCTGCCAGCGCTCTTACAATTCCTTCACCAATACCTTTAGCCCCTCCCGTTACTATGATGATTTTATTTTTTAATTGCAGTTCCATCCTTTATTAAAAATTTCTACATTGACAAAAATATTCAGATTACTATTCAACTTAAATTGTAAAATTTAATAGCATTCATTCCAAAAACATTTTTTTGTTCTACCTCAGAAAACTGTTTCATATAATTTTTCACAACTCCTTTCCACATTGCATAAGTGCCACTTAACAAGATTACCGGCCAATCGCTGCCAAACATTACCCGGCTTGTGCCGAAACTGTCAAACACTACATCAAGGTATGGATAAAAATCTACATCTTTCCATTCATTCCATTTGGCTTCAGTAATCAGCCCGGATAGCTTACAATAAACATTTGATTGCTGCGAAAATTCTTTCATCAACTGTTTCCATTCGTTTATTTCATTTTTAGAAATAGTTGGTTTTGCACAATGATCTATTACAAATTTTTGATTGGGAAACCGGTTTACAAAAGTCAGGGTTTCATTTAACTGATTTGGATAAACCAGTATATCGTAGGTATATTGATATTTTTGTAAACATCCAATGCCCCGTAAAAAATTTTCGTTCGTCAAAAAACCATCCGGCTCCGCCTGCACAATATGCCTCCAGCCTTTAATGACGGGGTATTTAGAAAAAATATGCAATTGTTCTTCAATATTTTCATTCTGCAAATCTACCCAACCTACAATCCCTTTTATAAAAGAATTATCATAGGCAAGTTGCTTTAAAAAAAAGGTTTCCATTTCACTTTGATCAGCCTGCACTGCCACTACCGCATCAATGCTATTGCATTGTAACTCCTTCTTAATTTGCTCTGGTAAAAAATGCTGTTGAATTACTTTCATATCATCCGTAATCCAGGCATCTTTTACTTTATCATAATTCCAGAAATGAACATGGCTGTCAACTACCATAATTTTTGGCTCTTTGTTTTTGTGATCCCAATCCATCCATTCCCAACTCGATTACATCATTTGTTTTTATATAAACTGGTTCGGGTTTTATGCCAAGTCCCACGCCCGGCGGCGTTCCTGTACTCACCACATCTCCGGGAAGCAACGTCATAAACTGGCTGAGATAGTGAACTAAAAATGGAATTTTAAAAATAAGGTTTGATGAATTACTTTTTTGATAGGTCTTCTCATTTACTGTAAGCCACATATTTAAATTATTTACATCGCTTATTTCATCAGGTGTGGCTAAAAAAGGCCCCAACGGTGCAAAGCTGTCGCAGCCCTTGCCTTTGTCCCACTGTCCTCCTCTTTCTAATTGAAATTCTCTCTCGCTATAATCATTGTGCAGACAATAGCCGGCCACATAATCCATTGCATGATGTTCCTCTACATAGCTCGCTTTTTTACCCACTACAAAAGCTAATTCAATTTCCCAATCGGTCTTTGTACTGTTTTTTGGAATGATCAAATCATCGTAAGGGCCGCATAAAGCCGTACTAGATTTAAAAAAAATAATAGGCTCTTTAGGAATGGGCGCATTGGTTTCTTTGGCATGGTCCACATAATTTAAACCAATACAAATAATTTTAGAAGGCCTGGCTACAGGCGAACACCATCTTATGTTTTTATCAACAAGCTTCAAATCATTTCTATGCCCGGCAATAATTCTTTGCAATTGTTGCATACCATCATTTTCAAAAAAATCTTCATTATAATCTTGTATAAATGGCGACACATCATACCGGATATCATCTATAAGCACACCGGGTTTTTCTTTGCCCATTTCTCCAAATCGAATAAGTTTCATAATCTTTTATTTTATGGTTCAATTTTAAATACCCATGCATACTGACAGGGAATAATATCGGGTGTTAATTCAGGCAACTGAATAACAAGTAAATTATTTCGGTAACTATACTTTACAGGTCCATGATAACCCAGCATAGAAACTTTTTTTGGCCGGGCTATATTTTTTATCACAATTTCTTTCGTCCACTTGTTGGCAATGGCAAATACATTCCCTTGTTTTTGGGTAAAAAATAAATCAGTTTCATTGTGTCCCCAGGGAGTTGTTTCATAAATAGCATCCCCATTTACTTTGAGCCAATTGCCAATATCCATTAAACGCTGTTGCATGATTACGGGAATGGTACCATCAGCAGCCGGCCCAATATTTAGTAAAAGGTTACCGCCACTGGCCACCACTTTAATTAATTCATGCACCAATTGTTCACTACTTGCATAATCATTTAGATTTTCATTTCGATTATACCCGAAAGACTGGCCAATGCCACGAGTTTCTTCCCAAGGCTTGCCTGCAGTAATATCACCATGTCCATATTCGGATGTGTAGAAGCTGCCATGTTTTCCTTTGGTATCATTGCCCCAGCGGTCATCTACCACAATATTATTTTTTGAAGGAGATTCATTAAAAAGCCAGCTTAAAAATTCTTCACTGCGCCAGGTGGCAGCGCTTTGCTCCCATTCTCCATCTGTCCATAAAACATCAGGCTGGTAGCGGGTTACAAGGTCTTTCATTTGTGGCAACATTCTTTGGTCCACATATTTTTTTACATCGGTTTTGTATATCGGGTTAAACCACTCATAGAGCGAATAATAAAAGCCCATGTGCAATCCTGCTTTTTTTACCGCAGTACTCAACAATCCTGCAAGGTCTTTATGTGGCCCTACATCTACTGCATTCCAGTTCCATGATTGGGCAGATGGCCAAAGGCAAAACCCGTCATGATGTTTGCTGGTGAGTACTACATATTTAGCGCCGGCATCTTTAAAAAGTTGCGCCCATTGATCAGGATTAAAAAGTTCGCAGGTAAACTTGGGAGCAAAATCGGCATACTGAAAATTTTTTCCATACACACTATCATGAAAAGCTACAAACTCTTTATGAATCTTAAGATTTGTAGCATACAATCGTTGCCAATACCATTCAGCATAATTGCTTCCAAATCCATCCGCATTAGAATTAGTAGCCCAGGCAGGAACAGAATATAAACCCCAATGTATAAAGATGCCAAATTTAGCATTGCTATACCAGGAAGGCGTTGGCCTTGTATCAAGCGATGACCAGTTGGGTTGATAATTTTGCGCCGATGCAGGATGATACAAAATGCTAAACAGTTGCATCAGAATAAAAACAACAAAATATCTTTTATTTATTTGGGGAATTTGGTTCATACCTAAAGATACTAAATGATGCCCTGTTTTGAAGTATAAAATTGATGCTTTTCAAGCACAATATTTAGTGAATAAATTTTCAGCATCTCTTCCCTAATTGTAATGGATGCATATAATCAAAAAACTGATATTTTAATTATTCAATTTTATAAATCCACCATCAATGGGGTAGTCGCAACCGGTAATAAAACCTGCTTCATCACTGCAAAGGTATAGCGCCAGCGCTGCTACTTCTTCTGGCCGGGCCATGCGGCCAATAGGCTGTGTCTTTGAAAGTTTTTCAAACATTTCTTTTTCCTTACCCGGATAGTTTTTTGAAATAAACCCATCTACAAATGGTGTATGTACTCTTGCAGGTGAAATAGAATTACACCGAATATTTTCAGTGATATAATCTTTTGCCACACTTAGTGTCATGGCCATTACAGCACCTTTGGCAGCGGAATACACAAACCTGTCCGGAATGCCTACACAGGCTGCAATGGAGGCCATATTTAAAATAGAACCGCCGCCTGATTTTCTCAATTGAGGTATGGCTGCATACAAACAATTATAAACACCTTTGATATTCACATTAACTACTTTATCAAAATCTGCTTCATTGGTTGTATCCGCCTTACCCACATGGGCAATGCCTGCATTATTTACCAGGATATGGATGTTGCCAATTTTTTCAAAAGTTTCCAGCACCTGTTGTTGGTTGCTTACATCGCAGGCATAAGAAAATATTTTTCCATTTTTACTTTTAATTTCATCTACCGTGTTCTTGGCCGATGCATCTGTAAGTTCAAGAATATGAACTTCTGCACCCTGTGCTGCAAATAAGATGGCAATTGCC
Source organism: Bacteroidota bacterium (assembly GCA_018268015.1). Lineage (GTDB taxonomy): Bacteria > Bacteroidota > Bacteroidia > Chitinophagales > Chitinophagaceae > JAFDXJ01. The sequence goes on along the minus strand of JAFDXJ010000041.1, from coordinate 46,224 downwards.
TGGCCAATTCCACTTCCTGCACCGGTGATTACTGCTTTTTTATTATTTATAGAAAACATTGCTTGATGGTTATTTATAATTTGTAATGATGATGCTTTTCTTTTTCAGTAAAATTTATTTAAAGTGATACACCTCTTTTCCAGGGTATAAAATCATCCTGACCAAGTTGCACAGCTTTTGGTATTATTTCGCCACTGGCGGCTTTTATACAATAAGCCAATATTTCATCTCCCATTTGCTGTAAAGTTTTTTCACCCGTAATCACTCCGCCACAGTCTATATCAATAATATCATTCATTCGATTGGCAAGAGGTGTATTGGTTGATAGTTTAATGGTTGGGCAAACCACATTGCCTGTTGGCGTTCCCAGGCCAGTAGTAAAAAGAATCAGTGTAGCGCCGCTTGCTGCTTTGCCGGTAGTAGCCTCCACATCATTACCCGGCGTACAAACCAGGTGTAGCCCGGGTTTCAGCGCAGGTTCGGTATAATCTAACACTTCTACAATGGGAGATGTGCCTCCTTTTTTGGAAGCCCCTGCAGATTTTATGGCATCCGTAATTAATCCATCTTTGATATTGCCGGGAGAGGGGTTCATAAAAAATCCGCTCCCAACAGCTCTTGCCTGGGCATCGTATTCTTTCATCAATTTTGTAAATTTTTCAGCAGCTTCATACGTTACACAGCGATCAACCATTTCCTGCTCAGCGCCATATAACTCAGGAAACTCAGCCAACAATACCTGGCCCCCTAAAGCCACTAACAGGTCAGCACAAACGCCTACTGCCGGGTTAGCAGATATACCGGAGAAGCCATCAGAGCCGCCACACTTTACACCAATACAAAGTTTGCTCAAGGGCTGAGCTGTTCTTTCTATTTTATTTGCTTCTATTAAACCTTCAAAAGTTTTTTGAATTGCTTCAGCAATCATCAACTCTTCTGAAACGGCCTTTTGTTGTTCAAAAACAAATAATGGTTTATCAAAATGTGGGTTTCGTTTTTTAATATCTTCCTGCAAAAGTTTTACTTGAAGATGCTGGCAGCCAAGGCTTAAAAGGGTTACCCCTGCTACGTTTGGATGATCAGCATAAGCCGCCAGTAGTTTACTCAGCAATTCACTATCCTGCCTGGTGCCACCACATCCCCCTTCATGATTTAAAAATTTAATACCATCTACATTCGGAAATAATCTATCAGTAATTAATATTTCTTCCTGCTGCAATAATTCTGAAGGAGAGATTGCATCTATTTGCTTTTTATCTTTTACGGCATGCACTAATTTATTTACAGCTTTTCTGTATTTGTGTGATGGCGCATATCCTAACTGGTGCAATAAGGCATCTTTTATATAATCCAGGTTTCGGTTTTCGCAAAAAACGGTTGGTATAAATAGCCAGTAATTGGCAGTACCTACCCTGCCATCACTTCGCAGGTAGCCATTAAAGGTTTTGTTTTTCCATTTACTGATATCAGGTGCCGTCCAATTGGGTTCTTTTTGTTTATGATAATTTTCATTGCTGGCATGCTTGATATTATGTGTATGTATCAGTTCTCCTTTTTTTATAGCCTGGGTAGCTTTCCCAACCAGCACGCCGTACATAATAATTTCATCTGCCTCTTGTAAATCTTTCATCGAAAATTTATGTTTGGCAGCAATATCATTTTGAAGTAAAAATATTTCGTCATTAAAATGAATGGCTTCTCCTTTTTTAAGGTTCGATAAAGCCACCAGTACATTATCTTTTTCATTGATGCGTAATACTTTTTGTGGCATGGCTAATTTATTTTTTGTGGAATCACTTTAAAAGTAAATAACAATACCACTACAAAACATATAAGAGGCACTACATATCCATATTGTATGTTTTGTGTAGCATCAGAAATTTTACCCAATACCGGAGGCAATAAAGCGCCCCCAACTATGGACATGATGATGAGTGAAGAGCCAATTTTAGTATGATGATTCAATCCTTGAATACCCAATGAAAAAATGGTTGGAAACATAATGCTCATAAAAAAAGATATGGCAATTAATGCTATGATTACAATGATACCACTGCTAAAAATGGCCATCACACAAAGAGCAATATTTATCATTGCATACCAAGCCAGTAGCCTGCGTGGCGAAATATATTGCATAAAAAAAGTACCTGCAAACCTGCCCAGCATAAAAGCCAAACCATAAATACCAAGATAGGTTGTAGCCGTGGTTTCGCTAATACCACCAGCGTTGGTACTCATCCTGATAAAAAAACTACCTACACATACCTGCGCACCCACATAAAAAAATTGCGCTGCAATACCCCATCTTAAACGAATGGATTGCCATGCGCCGGCAAAACTTCCGCTTGCTGTTTCGTCTTCTTCTTCATGCTTAATATCCGGAAGTTTCGTAAAGTAGAATATTACGGCCACCAGCAATATGATTATTCCTAAAATGAGATAAGGCATTTTTACACTGGCTGCTTCCTGAGAAATAAATGCATGCAACTCTGTTGCGGACATGGATGCAATTTTTTCTTTTGATAATTCATTACCCGACAAGATGAGCGGGCCAATAAATGTTGGCGCTACAAATGCTGCCAGTCCATTAAATGATTGGGAAAAGTTAAGCCGCTGCGTGGCTGTTGCTGCCGGGCCTAAGATTGTAACATACGGATTGGCGGCCGTTTCCAAAAAAGTTAACCCACAGGCAATAATGAACAAAGCGCCTAAAAAGAAAATATACTGCAACGTATTGGCGGCAGGTACAAATAAAATAGACCCAATACCAAATAAAAGCAAGCCGATGAGTATGCCGGATTTGTAGCCATATTTTCTCATGATAAAACCTGCTGGCAATGCCATGGCAAAATAGGCAATAAACACGGATGAATCTACCAGGGAAGATTCTAAATCCGTTAACTGAAAAGCTTTGCGTAAATGAGGAATGAGTATAGGATCAAGATTGTGTACAAAGCCCCAGAAAAAAAACAAACTGGTTACTAAAATAAATGGAAACAAAAATGATTTGGTGGTGATACTTTTCATGTACACTTTAAATTATAATTGAAATATTTTATTCATCAACATCCATTTTTGCCCTGGAGCTGCGCCCGGTAGCGCCTGTTGATACTTCCACATAAGTGTTTCCCATTCCTGCACTTTTACATTGGCCTGGTCAGCTTCATTCTTTTTTTCAAAAGAAAAAGAATCATTGGTCTCCATCATCATAAACAACCTGTTTTGCACCCTGTATATTTCAAGCGCATCAATACCTGCTGATTGAATGCTTGCCAATATTTCTGGCCAAACCGCCCGGTGATGGGCTTCATACTCCGCAATGAGACCCGCATCATTTTTTAAATCGAGAGCAAAACAGTAGCGCATCTTTTACATTTTTGATGTTTGAAGTTACTATAAAAGCGTAAGAAAATATTGCCATAAAATTTGGCTATTTCATAAAAAGTAGGCTTCCATTTTATCCCTTTATGAATATTACATCTCATATTTAATTTCCTCTAACCTGAAAAGCAGTATGGAAGCCTCCCCTGTCCGGCTGTTCATTTTTTATATTATCAACTAATCGTTTCTCATATTATTCTAAAATATGATTGGCTCTATTTTTCAATTTGCATCTTTCACACACCTAAAACCAGTATGCTCCAAACCTGTATCAGGACTGCTTTTCATACGTCTTGCCGTACGATAGCCACTGCAATAGCTATCGTTGCATAAAAAACTTCCGCCACGCAATACTTTTTTTGGAGTATAAGGATCATCTGGATCAAAACTCTTATCCGGGCCCTGCGGATTTTTAGACGGGCTGCTTTTGTAATAAGAATTGTTATACCAGTCGCTACACCATTCCCACACATTGCCAGCCATATCATACAAGCCATATCCATTGGCTGTATAAGATTTTACCGGAGCTGAAGTAAGGTAGCCATCTTTTTTATCATTATAATAAGGAAATTTTCCCTCCCAAGTATTGGCTTTGGGTTTGCCGGCATTGATAGATTCATTGCCCCAGGGATAAATTTTATTTTGCAAACCACCTCTTGCTGCAAACTCCCATTCTGCTTCTGTTGGCAAACGCTTACCGGCCCATTTACAATAAGCCTCTGCATCGTACCAGCTTACCTGCACTACGGGATAGTTTTCTTTTCCAACAATAGAACTGTTGGGGCCTTCCGGATGTTTCCAATCTGCCCCTGCAACCCAAGCCCACCATTGGGTATAATCATTTAAATCAACAGCGCCTGCGGTTTGTTTAAAAACCAATGAAGCCGGTACCATCACGCTGTCAGGCGGCTTTGGCGTACCGGGCGGTAATGTCTTTTTTAATTCTTCCCAATCGGGTTTTCTTTCGGCAGTGGTAATATAACCTGTAGCATCAACAAATTTTTTAAACGCTGCATTAGTTACTTCTGTTTCATCCATCCAAAATGAATGAACCGATACTTCATGTTTTGGATATTCATCTGAAGATGCCTGATCATTATCGCCACCCATATTAAAAGTGCCACCCGGTATTAATTTCATTCCCTTTGCAGAAGTATCTCTGCTTAATGGTATGCTATCGTTATTACTAACGGTAAATCGTGAAGGCACTTTCATGCAGGAGATCATGGAATCATTTTTTACAGACAAAGATTTGCCCTTATTGTAAGTGCATGAAGTTGTGATAGAAAAAAAAATCAAAATTCCGACAATATACTTTTCCCGGTAGCTCATTTTCAAAATATTCGCTTATTTCTTTATCTGCTGGGATTGAATTGCAATTAAAATAACTTGTAAAATATAGGGTACAGTTTTCAATTTCTATTTTGTTATCGACTGCTCCAAAATTTTTGCAGCATCTTCATCTTCATACTTCTTTATCAAATCCTTCAAACTTAGCATTAATTCAGCCGTTATTTTTTCATAGCCTTTTTTTCCATACACATTTTTCATTTCATTGGGATCTTTTTTTAAATCATACAATTCCCAACTGTCAACTCTTTTATAAAAACGAATCAGTTTGTAACGGCCGGTACTGATACCAAAATGTGGCGATACGGAATGTTCTCCATTTTCATAATAATGATAATAAATAGCATCCCGGCCTTTGCTATTGTTATGCTTTACCAATGGCAGAAAAGATTCGCCTTGCATGTCTGACGGTATTTTTACACCAGCAGCTTCTAAAACAGTTGGGGCAATATCAAGATTAAGCACCATGTTATTATTAACCGTACCGGGCTTTATCACACCTGGATACCGCATAACCATTGGGGTTCTGAAAGATTCTTCATACATCCAACGCTTATCAAACCAACCATGTTCGCCCAAATAAAATCCCTGGTCTGATAAATAAATTACTAATGTGTTTTGCGTCAGATGATGTTCATCGAGGTATTGCAAGGTTCGCCCGATATTTCGATCCAATGAAGCAGCCGTTGCAAAATAATCTTTCATGTATCGCTGATATTTCCATTCTGTCAATGCATTGCCGGTTAAGTGTTGCGAAATAAAATTGTTATAAATAGGCTTGTAATAGGCATCAAAGGCTGTTCGTTGTGTAGCATTCATTCTTTTAATATTTCCTTCTCTGTCTTCGGCGTCTTTGCTATCATACATTTTTAAATCGTAACCCATTATCATGGTTTTGGAAATAGTCATATCCTGCACTGCTGCGGCTTTTCGCCCGGCATAATCATCAAAAAAATTATGAGGCAATGGAAAATGTATTTTATCATACAACCCTAAGTCCGGGATATCGGGCATCCAGGTGCGATGGGTGTTTTTATGACCGATTACCAGGCAAAATGGTTTTGAAGTATCTCTATTATTCATCCAGTTTTCTGCTACATCTTCCACTACATTGGCCACATATCCATCTATTCTTTTTTTGCTGCCATCCATCATTAAAAAATCAGGATTGTAATAGCTTCCCTGTCCGGGTAAAATTTGCCAAAAGCTAAAACCCTGAGGTTGTGTTTCTAAATGCCATTTACCAATCCATGCTGTTTGATAGCCGCTTTTGGTCAGCTCTTTAATAAAACTATTTTGAGAGCCGTCAAAGCTGGAATTTTCATTGTCTTTAAATCCGTTTTTATTAGAATATTTTCCGGTTAAAATGACGGCCCGGCTTGGCCCGCAAATAGAATTGGTAACATAGGCTTTTTTAAAAATCGCACCCTCTTTTGCAATGCGGTCAATACCGGGAGTTTTTACCTGCTTATTTCCGTAAGCGCTGATAGCCTGATAGGCATGGTCATCTGAAATGATGATAACAATATTGGGGCGTTGTTGAGCAACTACGCTCAAATTCAATAGTAGAAAAATTGCCAGTGATACAACACGGAGTATTTTCATAAATTGAGCATAATGGTTTTTTCATTTAATTGATCTATATGCATAAAATAGATGATGTATAAAGTTTAAAAATTTTGAAGTTAAGATTTTTATACTTTCCTAATTGTTGATAATACTGCTTTAAATATAAAACTTTTATCAAAAAAATGATTTTCATTTTTTTGAAATCTTCATTTCATTGGTTAATAATACAACAGGCCACCCCTGATGAGGCAGCCTGTTATTAAGGAATATCAATAAAATTATTTTGGCATCAATACTTTATCTATTACATGAATTACGCCATTACTTTGATTTACATCTGCAATAGTAATCATGGCCATACCGCCGTTTTCATCCCAAATGACGAGGTTTTTCCCTTTCATCCCAACATACAAATTTTCGCCCTGAACAGTTTTCAGCATGGCTTTACCCATATGATCTTTTACCATTTTCATTAAATCCATTGTACTCAATTTTCCCGGCACTACATGATAAGTTAAAACAGAAGTAAGCTTCGCTTTATTTTCAGGTTTTAATAAAGCATCTACTGTTCCTGCCGGCAATGCTTTGAATGCCTCATTTGTAGGAGCAAAAACCGTAAATGGCCCTGCGCTTTCCAGCGTCTCTACCAGCCCTGCTGCTTTTACAGCCGCTACGAGTGTTGTATGGTCTTTTGAATTCATGGCATTTTCTACAATATTTTTTGTAGGATACATTTCGGCGCCGCCTACCATCTTGTTTTGCGCCATACTGTTGTTGACAAGGAATAAAGAAAAAATGGCTATTCCCATCATTTTTAATGTTTTCATAATTGAAATTTTTATTGTTTCAATCATGTACGGATAAATGAGGCACATGGTTTTTGTTTGCCTATTTTTCAAAAAAATAGTTCAGTCTATTAATTATATGTGATAATCATGCATTGAGTATTTGTTCAATAAATTCTTATGCAATGATGACTTATTAAGAGATATATGCTGATAAATTTCTGGCTGTTCAATTGCCGGTTTCAAATTACTTTCAAAAAAATAAAATGAACACTCACCGGGGCCAGATATAGTTAAACATTTTCTGAAATCAGCTAATTAGAAATTTCGAAATGTGTGGGAAGTCAAAAATTAATCCGGCTATTCTTCTATTAATATATTTCCTTTCATTTCTTTTGGAATAGGTAAATGCATGGCATGCAAAATTGTTGGAGCTATATCACCCAGTTTACCTGGCTTTAATTTTCCATGCCAATGCTGATCTATTACAAATAAAGGCACGAGGTTTAATGTATGTGCAGTATTCGGAGACCCGTCTTCATTGATCAAAAGGTCCGCATTGCCATGATCTGCCGTCAGAAATATCATATAATCCTGCTTCAAAGCTGCTTCCACTACCTGCTCCACGCAACCATCTACGGTCTCCACAGCTTTTATGACAGCATTCCAAACACCTGTATGGCCTACCATATCAGCATTTGCAAAGTTCAGGCAAATAAAATCCGTTTTCCCGTTTTCAATTTCCGGCAATAATTTTTGAGTCACTTCCTGAGCGCTCATTTCCGGCTGGAGGTCATACGTGGCTACTTTCGGAGATGGCACCATGATTCTCTTTTCTCCGTTAAAGGGAGTTTCTCTTCCACCGCTAAAAAAGAAACTTACATGCGGATATTTTTCTGTTTCTGCAATCCGTATTTGTGTTTTGTTTTGTTGTTCTAATACTTCACCCAATGTGTTGGTCAGATTGTCGTTTTCGAAAATGACATGAATGTTTTCATAGGTCTTATCATACTCGGTCATAGTTGTATAATGCAATTGCAGCTTGTGCAAATTATATTCATGTATATCTATCTGTGTAAGCACCTGAGTGATTTCTCTGCATCGGTCTGTCCGGAAATTAAAACAAATAACCGCATCACCATTTTTGATACAGCCTTCCCCGTTTTGAAGATTTGAATTGATGATAGGCTTTATAAATTCGTCTGTCACTCCCTGATCATAAGAATCCTGCATTGCCTTTAATAAATCCTTTACGGGCAGTCCTTCTCCATTCACCAATGCATCATAAGCCACTTTTATTCGTTCCCATCTTTTATCCCGGTCCATGGCATAATATCGCCCCGTAATCGTAGCAATCACGCCAACAGATTTTTTTAAATGATTTTGTAATTCTTCTATAAAATGGATGCCGCTTTTTGGATCTGTATCACGGCCATCTGTGAAAGCATGAATAAATACTTTTGTCAATCCTTTCTCTTTGCAAATATCACAGATCGCTTCAAGGTGACGGATATGTGCATGCACTCCGCCATCGCTTACAAGTCCAATCAAATGCAATGGTTTATTTTCATCTTTAGCATATTGAATAGAGGCAAGTAATTCTTTGTTTTGGGCAAAAGAACCATCCCTTATGGCCACATTGATTCTTTGCAATTCCTGGTAAACAATTCTACCGGCGCCAAGATTTAAATGGCCTACCTCACTATTGCCCATTTGCCCATCCGGCAATCCTACGGCTTCACCACAGGTAACTAATGTAGTATGCGGGTATTTGTGATATAATGCACTCACAAAAGGCGTCTTTGCATGTTGAATGGCATCAGCACTTTTGATTTTACCTAATCCCCAGCCATCCATAATAATCAACATGGTTTTTTTACTATTCATTTGTTAAAGCTTTTATTTTGTGATTGATACCGACATTATTTCAACTCTAAAACTAAAATATATTTAATTTGGCATATTTTTAGAGAACTATTTGTACAAAGATAAATTATGAAAAAAATAATTCTCATATTAAGTTGTGCTTTTTTGATTTCACAGGGTAGTTATGCTCAACAAGGTAATGAGATTGCAAAATCTTTAAATCAGGGTAATGCAGATGCATTTGCCAGTTATTTTGACGGTTTTGTAGATTTAAAATTACCCGAAAGAGATGAAATCAAAAATGTAGGTAAGAACCAGGCCACGATTACTATTAAAAGTTTCTTCACGGATGAAGGGATTAAGGGCTTTGACAAAACATCCGAAAGAGAGCTTTCCGGCACAAAATATATGACCGGGAAACTGATGGGCAAAAACAAAAACTATAATATCACCATTATGATGAAAAAATCCGGTGATGACTTTACGATCATTACCGTACGGATCAATTAAATTCAACAATCATCCCTTCAATTTCATATTTCTAGAGATGTAAAAAACCCTTCAAATTTCCTGAAGGGTTTTTTATGTAATGACAGCACATGCTTATTTTTACCGGGATGAAACGTGTGCTGAAATTTTTATTTCTTAAAACGCTCCGAGATCTTGCTCAAAAATTTTCTTCTGCTCCAGATAAAGGGAAAGTACATAAAGCGCTGGATAACCTGCTGAGATCAGCGCATGATATCAAAGACAAGCATAGTTTATTATTAGACATCTCCGGCCTTTCTCAATCCGTGATTATTTTCTCCGATCAACATAAAGGTGCACGAAATGCAAAAGATGATTTTAAAAATGCAGAAAAAAATTATCTCGCTGCATTAGCATATTATGATCAGGAAAAGTATTATTTAATCAACCTCGGCGATTCAGAAGAACTTTGGAAAAACCCTGTAAATGCCATTTTAAAAAACAACCGGGAAATTTTTTCCCTGGAAAAGAAGTTTATTCAGCGTCAGGCATTTTCAAAAGTAATCGGCAATCATGATCTGATGTGGAAAGAGGACCCTCTGGCTCCTTTTTATTTGAAAAATATGTATGGAAAATCTATCCCGGTATTTGAATCGGTTGTCATCCATTATCAAAAAAATCCATTTGTATGCAAGTTGCTATGTACTCATGGTCACCAGGGTGATAGACAAAGTGATGGCAATGCATTTAGTAAATGGTTTGTAAGCAGGATATGGGGGCCTTTACAATCCTTTTTTGAACTCAATCCGAATACCCCCTCTTGCAATAATGAAAAGAAAAGCCTGCATAATGAATATATGTATGAATGGTCATCCAGGCAAAATGATTTGCTATTAATCACCGGGCATACACATCAGCCTGTTTTTAAATCGCTAACGCACCTGGAGCGATTATACCTTGACCTGGAAAATGCCATTGCGATAAATGATATAGAAAAAATCAAAAAAATTGAGCAGGAAATACCGCGCAGGAAGGCAGAATATAATATTGTAAATGAATCTTTCCGGCAACTGCTTCCCTATTATTTCAATTCCGGATGTTGTTGTTTTGATGATGGCACGATTACAGGTATTGAATTAAAAGAGGGCGAGATCATGTTAATCAAATGGTCCTATCAAAAGGATATCCCTCAGCGGACCATTCTGGAAAGAATAACGCTGGAAGAATTATTTAAAACGACGCTGTGATGATTTACATATTCCTTCTATATTGACCACCTACTTCATAAAGGGCATGCGTGATCTGGCCAAGCGAACAGTACTTTACCGTTTCAATAAGTTCAGAAAATAAGTTTCCATTTTGTATGGCTACTTTCTTTAATCGAGCCAGCATTTCAGCAGATTTGTTTTCATTTCTTTTCCAAAAATGATGGAGATTGTCTATTTGCTGTTCTTTTTCTATGGTGGTAGAGCGGATGACTTCCGTAGGGATTATTGTTGGGCTTCCTTTTTTATTTAAGAATGTATTCACGCCCACCAATGGCAATTCCCCTGTATGTTTCAGCATTTCATAATGGAGGCTTTCTTCCTGTATTTTATTACGCTGATACATCCTTTCCATAGCGCCAAGCACTCCGCCCCTGTCCGTAATACGGTCAAATTCTGCCAATACGGCTTCTTCTACCAGGTTGGTTAACTCTTCTATCAAAAAGGATCCCTGAATAAAATTTTCGGTTTTTACAGTACCTAGCTCCCTGTTAATAATCAGTTGTATCGCCATAGCGCGGCGTACACTTTCTTCGGTAGGCGTTGTAATAGCTTCATCATAGGCATTTGTATGCAATGAATTACAATTATCATAGATAGCATATAAAGCCTGCAAAGTGGTACGGATATCATTAAAATCAATTTCCTGGGCATGTAGGCTTCTTCCCGAAGTTTGAATATGATATTTTAATTTTTGTGAACGATCATTGGCTTTGTATTTATATTTCATGGCTTTAGCCCAAACGCGTCTTGCAACTCTTCCAATTACACTATATTCTGCATCCATACCATTACTGAAAAAGAAGGAAAGGTTTGGTGCAAAATCATCAATGGCCATTCCCCGGCTTAAATAATACTCCACATAGGTAAATCCATTAGACAAGGTGAATGCCAATTGTGTGATCGGATTGGAACCGGCTTCTGCAATATGATAGCCGCTAATACTTACACTATAAAAATTACGAACATTATTTTCAATAAAAAATTCCTGTACATCACCCATCAATTTTAAAGCGAATTCCGTACTGAAAATACAAGTATTCTGAGCCTGGTCCTCCTTTAAAATATCTGCCTGCACAGTTCCCCTTACCTGCGACAGCGCTTCAGCTTTTAGCTGTAGATATACTTCTGCCGGTAATACTTCATCACCACTGCATCCCAGTAGTTTAAGGCCTAATCCATTATTGCCTTCAGGCAACCTTTCCGGGAAAGCCGGGTTATAATAAATGGGTCTTTGGCGCTTATGGTATTTCTTATCTATCTTCTCCTTTACTTCATTCCATAAATTATTTTCCGTGATATATTTTTCACATAGCTGATCAATGGCTGCATTCATAAAAAAGGCAAGCAGTATTGGTGCAGGCCCATTGATGGTCATACTCACAGATGTTTTTGGATTGCATAAATCAAAGCCACTGTATAATTTTTTGGCATCATCAACGGTGGCGATACTGACGCCGCTATTTCCCACTTTCCCAAAAATATCCGGCCGATGATCCGGGTCTTCCCCATAAAGTGTTACTGAGTCAAATGCTGTTGAAAGGCGGATCGCAGGCTGGCCGATAGAAACATAATGAAAACGTTTATTGGTACGTTCGGGACCACCTTCACCGGCAAACATCCGGGTAGGATCTTCCCCCTGTCTTTTCAATTCAAATACACCCGCTGTGTAAGGAAATTTACCCGGGATATTTTCCTGCATATTCCAGCGTAAAAGATCTCCCCAATCCTGGTAAACGGGTAATTCCACTTTACGGATCCTGGTGCCGCTCAAGGTTGTCGAGGTAAGGGGTTGTTTAATGATTTTATCTCTGACCTTGTATTCAAAAAATTCAGCACTGAATTTTTCACGGGTTAATGGCCAGTTCGCAATGATTTTTTTACACTCAGCATGAAAACTTTCTTCCAGTTTTTCTTTCATCAAAAGCAATTCATCCCCGGTTGTTTTAGATAAGTCATTTGAATTTTTTAAAACTTTATCCAAAGCATATAATTGGGATGCGATGGTTGATTGCTCTTTTACCCAAATATCATAATTTCTGTTTGACTCCGCAATTTCAGATAGATAACGTACTCTTTTGGGTGGTATAATTTGTGCAGAAGAACTGGTTTCAGTTTGATGTTTATGTATTTCCAGGTCGCCTAAATGAGTATTCGTCTTCGTTTCCAATATCGTAACAATTTTTTCAAATAGTTCATTGATACCGGTATCATTAAACTGGGCGGCTATGGTACCTATAACGGGAAGGTCTTCATCCTTAGCGGTAAAAAGTAAATGGTTTCTTTTATATTGTTTACGTACATCGTGCAGGGCATCCAGTGCACCCGCTTTATCAAATTTATTAATGCAGATGATGTCTGCATAATCCAGCATATTTATTTTTTCCAACTGAGATGCAGCGCCATATTCCGGTGTCATTACATATAAACTCACATCACTAAAATCCAGGATAGAAGCATCACTCTGGCCCACACCGGCAGATTCTAAAATCACGAGGTCAAAGTGGGCGTCTTTACAAATTTGCAGCGCTTCCTGTACTGAACTACTGAGTGCCGTATTATCTTCTCTTGTAGCCAGGCTACGCATATAAGCGCGTGGGTTGGATATGGCATTCATGCGGATCCTGTCACCCAGTAATGCGCCTCCTGTTTTTTTCTTGGAAGGATCCACCGAAATAACGGCAATGGTTTTTTGTGGAAAATAATTTAAGAATCTTCGCACAATCTCGTCTGTTACAGAAGACTTCCCGGCTCCTCCTGTTCCTGTAATTCCTAAAACCGGCGCAGTCTTTTCAGTCTCTTTTTCTGCAGACAAATTTCTTTCTTCACCAGATTCTGCTGCTGTTATTGCTTTAGCAATGGAGATGATATCCTTCCATTCACCTAAAGCATATTTACCATTATTTTCTTTCTTATTCAGTGTAGATAGAAGTTTACCATTCTTTTTTTGTTTAGAATCCTGCTGAGCGCTTTTTTGGATTACATCTTCAATCATTCCTTCCAATCCCATTTTACGGCCATCATCCGGGCTATAAATTCTTGTAATACCATAATGATGCAATTCTTCAATTTCCTGAGGCAAAATAGTTCCTCCGCCGCCGCCAAATATTTTGATATGGCCACTGTTATTTTCTTCCAGCAAGTCTTTCATATACTTAAAAAATTCTACATGGCCACCCTGATAACTGGTGATGGCAATGCCCTGGGCATCTTCTTCTATGGCACATTCCACAATTTCCTTCACACTCCGGTTATGGCCAAGGTGGATAATCTCTGCTCCTTTACTTTGGAGTATCCTCCGCATGATATTGATAGCTGCATCATGACCATCAAAGAGGCTTGCTGCTGTAACAATCCTGACTTTTTGGGGAAGGTGATCCGACATACGATTACATTTTTCGTCAGCAAATTTAATAAAATAACATTTGTTCGTTAGTTTTTTAATCACATTCACCCAAAAACAAAAAAGGTACTTTCCAAATTCTCATTCACTATGATTATTTTCGCCAAAAGCAAGATTATCAAATGCATTTGAGAGAAGTTAAAGATCAAAAGGATGAAATATCCTTCATCCGAATTGCAGATACCATCAATAAAGAAAACCCGCACTACATCCCATTTCTGCACCAGGAAGTCAAAGATGTTTTTAACCCTTTAAAAAATAAATATTTCCGGGATGGAGAAGCTATTCGATGGATCTTAAAAGATGATGCGAATAATTGTATTGGTAGAATAGCCGCATTTACACATCAAAAATATATCAATAAGGGTACATCATTCCCTACGGGTTGCTTTGGATTTTTTGATTGTATCAATAATCAGGAAGCTGCAAACTTATTATTAGATACGGCAAGAAAATGGTTAAGTGAAAAGGGGATGGAAGCTATGGATGGGCCGGTAAATTTTGGTGATAGGGATAAATGGTGGGGCCTGATGGTGGAAGGCTTTGACCGGGATCCTATTTATGGAATGTCGTTCAATCCTCCTTATTATCAAAAGTTACTCGAGGAATATGGAATGAAAAATTATTACAACCAGTATTATTATGCATTATGGGTTAATGATCCTATACCGCCAAGGTTCCCAGAAAGGTATGCAAAATTTGCATCAAAGCCCGACTATTCTGCTCGCCATATACGTATGAGCAACCTGGAAAAACACGCCCATGAATTTGCCACAGTGTATAATGCTGCCTGGGCTCAACATGATGAGGCAAAAGAAATAACAGCCGAACAAGTATTGAAATTATTCAATAAAATGAAACCCATTATGGATGAGCGAATCATTTGGTTTGCTTATTATAAAGAAGAACCCATCGCCATGTGGATCAATATCCCTGATCTCAATGTATACTTTAAACATTTTAATGGAAAATTTGGCTGGTTAGAAAAATTACGCCTTATGTGGATGAAAAAAACCGGTCAGTGTAAAAATTTCACAGGAGTTGCATTTGGGATTGTACCTAAATTTCAGGCGCTTGGAGTTGATAGCTTTATGATTTATGCCGGCTCATTACTCATCCAGAAAAAGCATTTGTATGATACCTACGAAATGGGATGGGCCGGAGACTGGAATCCGAAAATGGTAAATATCTATAAAAGCCTCGGTGCAAAACAAAGTAGGCAGATGGTAGTTTACCGAAAAATATTTGATGAACATAAAAACCCATTTGAACGGCATCCTATTATTAACTAAAGTCATTTTGGGTTTTTAAAATTCGAATTACAGGTATTTCTTATCTTGCATGACTATGGAAAAGTTTATTGTTTCTGCCAGGAAATACAGGCCACAAACATTTAATACCGTTGTCGGCCAATCACATATTACGGAAACATTAAAAAATGCAATTACGCATCATCAACTGGCCCATGCATTTTTGTTTTGTGGCCCCCGGGGTGTTGGGAAGACAACCTGTGCCCGCATTCTGGCCAAAACCATCAATTGTGAAAACCAGCTTGCAAGTGGGGAAGCCTGTAATGTATGCACCTCATGTAAAAATTTCAATGAAGGCACTTCGCTAAATATTCATGAACTGGATGCAGCCAGTAACAATTCCGTTGACGATATTCGCACTTTGGTAGAACAGGTGCGTTTTGCACCACAGGCCGGAAAATATAAAGTATATATTGTAGATGAGGTTCACATGCTGAGTGCATCCGCATTCAATGCATTCTTAAAAACATTGGAAGAACCGCCTTCTTATGCAATTTTTATATTAGCCACTACAGAAAAACATAAAATATTACCAACCATCATATCGCGTTGCCAGATTTTCGATTTCAAAAGAATTACGCTGCATGATACGGTCGAACATTTGCAGGAGATTATTTCAAAAGAGCATATTCAGGCAGACAAAGCGGCCTTACAGGTTATTGCCCAAAAAAGCGAAGGATGCCTGAGGGATGCTTTAAGTACTTTAGATAAAATTGTAAGTTTTACCAATGGTGAACTTACCTATCAAAATACCCTGGAGCATTTAAATATTCTTGATGAAGATTATTATTTCCAGTTAATGGATTTCATTTCCCGGGAAGATGCTGCCGGCGCTTTACTACTCTATGATGAAATAAACCGGAAAGGTTTTGAGGGTGATATGGTATTAAATGGTTTCGCAGAATTTATCCGGAATTTATTAGTGTGCAAAGATCAAAAAGCAGCAGCGCTCCTGGATGTAGTAGAAGGATTGCAAGAAAGATATTTTGCAGCTGCAAAATTGATTGAAATTCCATTTTTAGTGAGCGCCCTGAATGTATTAAATGAGGCAGAACTCAATTATAAAATGTCGCGCAATAAGAAATTGCACACGGAACTGGCTATTATTAAACTATGTTATTTGCAGCAGGCCATTCAATTAGCTTCAGAAAAAAATATGGTCGCTAAAAAAAGTACAGGTTCCTCACCCGGTTTTTTTGAATTAAAAAAACTGAACGGCAATCCTCAAAAATCTTTCGAGTCAGAAAAGAAAATCTCTCCGGGACCTAAATTATATGTAGAAACGCCGGCTTCAGCAAAAAAAGTAGTGGCAGAAGAAAGCCCCGTCATGGCTTCCGGGAAAAAAAATTTACTGACATCACTCCGTGAAAAATATGGAGGAAATTATGATATCAATGAAATAAAAGATGCAAAAGCATTGGAAATAAATGCGCTGCAATTGGTATGGAACCGGTTTTGTGAAGAACTGGAATTACAAAATAAACATTCTGCAGCTACAGCCTGCAAGCAGGCGCACTTAAAAGTATTAACTGATAATCGTTTCCAGGTAACTGTTCATGGGCGACTTACGGAAAAATTTATGGAACAGGAAAAATTATTATTAGCAGATACGATTCAACAAGAATTTAATAACAGAAGCATCCGCTTTGAAATTATTTTTGAAGGAGGAAATGAAAAGCCGGAGGATATCCCGCTTCAATATTTAAGCAGTAAAGATAAATTCGCATATATCGCAGAAAAATATCCCCTGGTGCTTGAATTAAAACAACGTTTACACCTGGAACTTGATCTGTGAATTGAACATATAATTTTTGCAAACTAAAAAAAAATTCAATGGCTGAAGAAATCCTAATGCCACGTTTAAGTGATACAATGACTGAAGGAGTTATTGCAACCTGGCATAAAAAAGTTGGAGACTCTGTAAAAAAAGGTGATTTGCTGGCGGAAATTGAAACAGATAAAGCAACAATGGACCTTGAAAGTTATAAAGAAGGCACCCTGCTTTACACAGGAGGTGAGAAAGGAAGTAAAATACAAGTGAATGCGTTACTCGCCATCATTGGAAAGGAAGGTGAAGATATTAGTAAACTGCTCCAAAAATACCAGGGCGCTGTAACTGAAATGGCTGATACTTCAAAAGATAAAAACGCAGAATCATCAACAACAGTAGTTGAAGAAAATGTTTCAGGGAATCAAAAGACCTCACTATTGGATGAAGCCACTGAAAATAATTTAAAAACTGAAGCCATTTCACTTGCTGACGAAATTGTTTTAATGCCCCGGTTAAGTGATACCATGACCGAAGGCGTGGTAGCCGCCTGGCATAAAAATGTTGGAGACGATGTTAAAAAAGGCGACTTGCTGGCTGATATTGAAACAGATAAAGCCACTATGGAATTAGAAAGTTATAAAAATGGCAAACTCTTATACCAGGGCGCAGCTGCGGGAGAAAAGATTGCTGTCAATAGTCTCCTGTGCATCATTGGCCAGGAAGGGTTTAATGTGGAGGCAGCTATTAAATCCGTAGCCAGTCAGGCAGGGCCTTTATCCAATGATGAAACAAACAAACCGGTAGAGACAGAAACCGTTCAAGATAAGCCTTCAAATAAATCACATTCCTCAAATACATCTGCTGCTCCGATAAATAGTGATGGGAGAATTTTTATATCACCACTTGCAAAAAGACTTGCAGAGGAAAAAGGTATTGATATCACACAAATACATGGAAGTGGAGAAGGCGGCCGCATTGTGAAATCAGATATTGATCATTTTTCCATACCTCAAAAAAATGAAATAGAGCAAGTAGTTGCACAAGGTGCTGTTTATTCCGAACCGTTGAAAAGTGAAAGCTTTGATACTATTCCCGTTTCACAAATGCGTGGCATCATTGCAAAGCGTTTGGGTGAAAGTAAATTCAGTGCACCTCATTTTTACCTGACCATGGCAATCAATATGGATGCGGTTGCTGATGCCAGAACAAAACTCAATGAACAGAATAAAACAAAAGTCAGTTACAATGATATTATTTTAAAAGCTTGCTCTATTGCATTGCGTAAAAATCCAAAAGTGAACAGTAGCTGGTTGGGAGATAAGATTCGATATAACCATCATATCCATATAGGTGTGGCTGTTGCTGTGGAGGATGGATTACTGGTACCGGTAGTACGTTTTGCAGATACAAAATCCGTCAGTTATATTTCAACGGAAGTAAAAGATTTTGCTCAGAAAGCAAAGGATAAAAAATTACAACCGAAAGATTGGGAAGGAAGCACATTTACCATTTCAAACCTTGGCATGTTTGGCATTGAAGAATTCACCGCAATTATTAATCCTCCGGATGCCTGCATATTAGCTGTTGGCGGAATCATAGATACACCGCTTGTAAAAAATGGGGAAATTGTTCCGGGAAAATTAATGAAAGTGACTTTGAGCTGCGATCACCGAGTAGTGGATGGCGCCACAGGTGCCGCTTTTCTACAAACACTAAAACTATTACTGGAAGAACCTTTAGGCCTGGTATGGTAAATCTTTACTTGAATTAAAAAAGGTGTGTTGCTGTAACACACCTTTTTTGTTTCAGATCAAATTCTTCATTCACCCATTCCACTATTGATTTCTGCATCCAGGTTATTCGTTTCTGAGATAGGTGGAATATGCTCTACCACCTGCACTTTACGGACTTCAGGAGTAGGTAATGAAGGCGCTTTTTTTACAACCTTTTTTGCAACTACCTTTGGTTTGGCAGCTTTCTTTATTGTCTTTTTGGGAGCCGCTTTTTTGGCAGCTTTCTTTGGTGCTGCTTTTTTGACCGCGACCTTCTTTGAAGTGCCTTTTTTCATCACTTTCTTCTTGGCTATTTTTTTAACTGCTTTTTTGGGTGCTCCCTTTTTAGGTGATGCTTTTTTTGCAACTACTTTTTTTACAGCAGCTTTTTTAACAGCAGTTTTTTTGACGACTTTTTTAGAGGCTGTTTTGGATTTTTTGATAGCCTTCTTTTTTATTGACTTTGCCATGGAAAATATAGTTTGATGAATGATTTGGAAAATTAGATAAAAGTTTGAAGGCGTAAAATTTTTTTTAGATTTATTCTATGTTATAACTCACCGGCATGGTGTTAAATTATTTTAGCATGAAAAGTTGGGTTGCGTGAAGCCTGTCAAAAATGAATAGCTTAAATAGAATGCATCGACCTTTCCATTTCATTTATTCAATTTTAAAAAAGGCCACGATCACTAACTGGAAATATGGCTCAATCACCTCTCCTTAAAAATAGTCTTTAATCCAAAAATACTACTCCACCTGGCTATCATGAGCTAAAGTAAAGTCCGGCTATTTTACGGAAACAGAATAGTCTATTGCATTATGAGTACCACATAAGAAGTTGTGCCACACTATTTATCCAGGGTTTGGCTACCTTCAGCAAGTCGTTAGATCTTTATTCAATCACATTTGCCTGCAGGTTAGTAATCGGTGGGGCATCATCTTATTTACAATCAGTAGCTGCAAACAGGTAAATTACTCAAAGAATAAAAAGTAGATTTTTCAAGAGAATATATTTACTTTTTTTAATGGTCAAATGGAATAACCCAATGCTCTTTGAAGTTGGTCATCAAAAATTTGCGGCTGGCTACTTCAAGTTTAACATTGTTAAAGTCATTCCAATTATAAATCGTTCATGACTTTTTTATTAATAAAAATGAATAAAATAATTTTTTTATGAGTCACTGTGTTCAAATCTGGGAACGGCTAGGATTGTTACTTGATGCTTCATGGTTTCACAAATCAGGATGGACATACTACAACTGACAACCTTGTATTGAAAACATCAGCCGGGACTTACGTGCCAGCGCTTCCGCCGGGTTAGTATATTGCCTTTCTATCTGATCCATTTGCGTTTTTAATTGTTGTAGTTGACCGAGTAATTGGTTATAGCAGGACAGTCTTTCATTTAGAGAGTTATCATTAGGGTGTTTTCTAATGTCGTACGCTGTCTGGCAAATGTTTACTTTGGTTTGTAAAATATCCTCCTGCACTTTTGATTTAGGATCCATCATTCCGAGCATTGAGTTCTGTGCAGTCGTATTCTGGAGCAAGTTGCCACTTTGCGCTTTTTGAAGATTTTCCTGCTGTTGGCGTAAATTTTCTCTTCTGAAACTAATCAGATCCATTTCTTCCGACTGGCCAGTGCATCCCAATCTTTCGTCTTCTGCCGCATCCTCAAAGATTGGATGGCATAAAAGATTGCATCCTCTTTTTTACCCATATCAAAGTAAGCTGATGAAATATTACTATTCGTTACAGCAAGCCCTTCATGATCATCATACTGTTCATAAATACGAATCGCTTTAAAATAATAATTCAACATATCATCCGGCTTGCCTTGTTGCCCATTGATAAAACCGATATCATTATAGACCTTGGCTGTAAAGGCAGATATGTTTTTGTCATAATAATCTTTCAGAGATTTTTGATAAAATTTCAATGCAGTATTGTAAACATTTTTATCCAGGAAATACTGCCCTATGTGAAATTCAGCTTCTGCCAAAGAGGAAGCATCCTTTATGCCCAATAATGACTTTGTTATAAAAGAATCACGGGATGAATTTGTTGAAAGTTCATCTGCATTTTTCAACCAGACATTTACAATATCCTGAGCGTCTTGCGCCTTACAAATTGTTGAGGCAATCAATAGAAATGCTATGAGTATTTTACACCGCAACATACATTCAAGGCTGTTCCTACAAAATTAAACCTTAAAAGTAATACGCTTTACATGCTTAAGCCGGGTACAATAAAATACAATGCCCTCAATGGATAACTCAATTGAATGGTACTTTACTACTTTAATTTGTTTATTCATTTCCGGTTTGGATTAAGCTTTCTTGATTAAACCCATTAATAGGATACACATAGGGTTTCATCTTTAACCCGGAAAAAGTATACCTTTAGGGTCATGTCATTCATCAATAAAAAAACAGTTGTACTGGGTGCATCTGAGAACCCGAACAGGTATAGTTTTCTGGCCGTAAATAAACTGGCTTCTGCCGGGCATTCTATTGTGGCCATAGGTAAGAAAGAAGGCACTATTAATGATATACCCATTTTTACCGGGATGCCTGAGGTACAAGATGTTGATACGGTGACATTGTACCTCAACCCGATACATCAAAAGGCTTTTTACCATTACATCTTATCCCTCCATCCTCGCAGAATTATTTTTAATCCGGGCACTGAAAACCCTGAATTAGCAAGTCTTGCAGCAAAAAATAATATTCGGGGATTAGAAGCATGCACACTTGTTTTATTAAGTACAGGCCAGTACTAAAGATCGCTTTATGGACTTACTGGTATGAGCTTTTTACACCAATGTTTATATTTTTTATTCGTCTCATAAAAAGACTTTGGTACATTACAAAAACATTTGAAAAATGAAGTGGAGAAAATTTAATGGCGAAGCTATTGAACTACCGATCACAGAAGCGGTGGAAGAGGTGATTAAAAGAGAGTATGAAAATAATATCCGGCTAAAAGTTTGTATAGGTACGGATAGCCAGGTAAAAGGAGTGGAAACAGAATTTGCCACTGTCATCGTTTTTTTGCGGGAACATAATGGTGGCTTTATGTATATCCATAATGACCGCAGCCGTCAATCCTTTCACATAAAGGAAAGAATGTTAATGGAAGTAGCTAAAAGTATCGAGGTAGCATATGAATTATGCCCTTTGTTTATTCAGTATGATGTTGAAATGGAAGTGCATGCGGATATTAATACCAACCCACAATTTAAAAGCAATGATGCTTTAAAAGAAGCCATGGGATATATTTTAGGGATGGGCTTTGCTTTCAAAGCAAAACCAGAAGCCTTTGCCAGTAGTTGTTGTGCAGACAAAGCCTGCAACTGATTTTTTTCTCCTAATGAAACAAAAAATGGATTTTCTGCAAGTATTTCTACTTCAGGTTTTCATTTAAATAATATCCATAGACAGGACAAAGTATGTACATACTCCCGGAAGCGCTATCCAGAAAAATTGGCGATAAACTATGAAAATCGTAATGATAATCGCTAACCAAATAAAGAAATAAAACCAATATTTGAGAGTTGACTTTCTTGCTTCCATGATATAAGTTTATGATTGCAAAATAAGGTCGAAAATTTTAAATAACCATATTTTTTATGTGTTTAAAAAATTTTTACTCGAGGTTTCTATTTGTAAAAAAGGATGTATGCAACGCTCATCACTTCATGAAACAAATAATTATTTTGCAAACTGCTTATTTCAGTGGAATATCCCTCACAAGCATTGAATCCCTATTGGCCATATCCCATGCGGTATAAAAAACCAGTTTTACCCTTTTTGCCATTACATCAAAATTAATTTTATCAATAGTGTCTGTGGGTTGATGATAATCTGCATGCGTACCATTAAAATAAAATATCACCGGTACGCCGTTCTTTGCAAAATTGTAATGATCAGAACGATAATAAAAACGATTGGGATCTTTGGGATCATTAAAACGCCTGTCTAATTCCATATTCAAATACGTATGATTGATACTATCACTAATTTTCATAAGGTCAGAACTCAATTTATCTTCACCAATTGTATAAATGTAATTGGTTGAATCCCCTTCGACCCTTTTCGGATCAAGCCTTCCCACCATATCAATATTCAAATCAACAGAGGTTTTATCTAAGGGAAAAACCGGATGATCCGTATAATATGCTGATCCCCACAAGCCTTTCTCTTCACCGGAGACGGTCATAAATACAATCGTCCTGCGTGGCCCATAGCCTTTTTTCCTGGCTTTCATAAAAGCTTCTGCTAATTCTATCACACTCGTCGTACCAGAGCCATCATCATCCGCGCCATACCATATCACAGAATCCCTTTTACCCAAATGATCGTAATGTGCTGTTATAAAAACATATTCATCTTTTTTGTCTGTACCGGGCAATACACCAATCACATTACTACTTCTCAGGTCTAATGTAGTGGACTGCACCGAATAAGCAAATTTTACCGGGTATGCTTTCTCCGGGATATCCTGAAGCCCGGAAAAATCCGCAGTAGAAATACCTAAAATTGAGGCGGCTACCTTTGGTGAAACAAAAATTAGCGGGTTATTACCCGAAGTGTTTTTTTTGGTGAGGTACATATTTCCCTTTGTAGGTGCTAAGTTCTTTTTGGGGAAATCCTTTTCAATAATCAGGATACCTGCCGCACCATTATTTTTAGCAGTAATCGCCTTTTGATAGTAAGAACCCGGGCTGCGAAAATTATATTTCACCGCATCAGCCGACTTATGAATATCTGCGGGAAGGCCAGCTAAAACCATTACCCACTTGCCTTTTATATCCAAATGAGCATAGTCATTTCGGGTAGAATCCTGGATTCCAAATCCGGCAAAAATAATAGAGTCAGCAGTCCAATGGCCCGCTTCCAAAGTAATAAAACTATAAGCAAAATCCGTATTTACAGAATATTGCTTGCCGCCAATTTCCAGGCTTGTACCTGTAATAGAATCCTGAAATACCGGGTAATATAATTGATAACCATCCGGCATACCCGGCTGTAATCCTAATTCTTTAAAACTATTTTCAATATAAGCAGCAGCTCTTTGCTGACCGGGCGTGGCTGTTTCACGCCCTTCCATATCCTTACCCGCAATCACAGTTAGTTTTGCTTTCAGGTCGGCAGTAGTAATCGTTTCAGCAATTTTTTTTATTTGCTTTTTAGTTTGGGCAAAAGAAATATTGCTTAATAACAAAACGGCAATAAAAATTTTTTTCATAAATCATGATTTAACAAGAAGAGCAGAATATTTTACTTTCTAATCAACAAGGGATTTTATTGACACGATTTTGATGACGGCCACCTTCAAAATCGGTCTGCATAAAAGTTTCAAGCATTTTCAAGGCAAGATCTAAAGAAACAAAACGAGCCGGGATACAAATAATGTTGGCATCATTATGTTTTCTAACGAGTGATGCTACTTCATTTTCCCAACACAAGCCGGCACGAATTTTAGCATGTTTATTGGCAGTCATGGCGACTCCATTGGCTGAACCGCATAATAAAATACCCATTCCAGCTTCCCCATTTTCTATCGCCCGGCAAACAGGATGGACAAAATCCGGGTAATCTACTGATTCCTCTGATGATGTGCCAAAATCCAATACCTGCAAACCTTTTCCTATTAACCAGGCCTTCATGCTTTCTTTATACCTGAAGCCTGCATGATCACATCCTATGGCAAGAGGTCGCAACATTTTAAAACTTGTTTGCATAAAAATTCTTTGATAAAAAAGTGAAATTAAAACCGCTGAAGGACTTTGCAAAACCGTTTATCCTTCATCATATAAATTAGGGTAAATCATTTATTCCCAAATTTCAGCATCCTTTTTCAATTTATCTTTATATGCCCGACCCGATACGAATACTCCTAATTCATATAATCCAAATAATGGCAGGAACACAATAGTCTGGCTAATCCAGTCAGGACTTGGTGTAATTACGGCGGCTACAATTAAAATAATGACGATTGCATATTTCCTGGAGCGTTTCAAAAGTGCCGGTGTAACGATGCCCATTTTTGTAAGTGCATAAGCCATCACCGGTAGTTCAAAGGCAATACCACAACCAAGTATAAGGTTTGTAAGATTGTCCAGGTAATCATTAAGTGTGGGCTTTGTTTGCAGAATGTTTAAAGAGCTAATATTAAATGTGGCCAGGAAATTAAATGTAAATGGACCAAGTACAAAATAACCAAAAGCTGATCCGAGAAAGAAAAAGAAGGACACCCAAAAAATGATGAATCGGGTATTTTTTAATTCTTTAGGTTTTAATGCGGGTTTAACAAAACGCCAGAATTCCCAGAATATATAAGGGAATGCCCCAATCAAACCTCCTACAAAAGCAATACTGAAACTACCAAGGAACTGCCCGCCGAAAGTGGTTGTTTGCATATTTACACTTACCGGTGGAAGGCATAATGCATCCCCAATATGCAGCCAATGGCTAAAGTCACAAAAGGCTTTATAACTGATAAAATTGGGATTGATAGGACCCGCAATAACATTATCAAAAACCCATTGAATATTCAACCAGATAATTAATGCCAATACCAGGATAGCAATGAGCGACCGTATCACATGCCAGCGCAACGCTTCCAGGTGATCTATAAAAGACATTTCAGATTGCCCGCTTCTGCGTTTGAAGAATCCGTCACTCATATTCATGCAAAAATAAGGCTGCAAAGGTAAGGGCAAGGGGATATAAAAAATTGCTTAAAAAAAACGCCTTTTAAGAACCCAATTTTTTAATTTTTACAGATTCAATCCTGGTATCGCTCACCTGTAATATGTCAAATTCATATCTGTCCAGGATGATGCGCTCTTTGGCTGATGGGATCGCCTTATATTCTTCAATAATAAATCCTGAGAGGGTTTCTGCATCTGTTTTCTCAAAACCAAATCCATATTTTTCATTCAAATAATCCAGTTCCAGGCGGCCTGAAAAGATAAATTCTGTTTCAGATAATTGCTTTTCCTGCAAATCCTCGGTATCGTATTCATCCCGGATATCGCCAAAAACTTCTTCCAATACATCTTCCATCGTTACGATGCCGGCTGTACCGCCAAACTCATCGACCACCCAGGCAATACTTTTTCTTTCTTTGGATAAAATATTCAGCAAATCCGTAGCTGCCATGCTTTCCGGAATCACGGGGATCGCTAATAAAATATCCTTAATCTGAAGCGGTTTTTTGAATAAATCCAACTGATGGATATATCCCTGGATATCATCTATATTTTCTTTATAAACAATGAGTTTGCTGAGTTTTGTTTCAATAAATGAATGACGCGCTTCTTCAATAGTGGAAGAAATCGGTATCCCTTCTATTTCTGTTCGGGGCACCAGGCATTGGCGCACTTTAATGTTAGGAAGAGACAAGGCATTTTCAAAAAGATCTGTATGCATCTCATTTTCTCTTTCTTCCTGTTCTCTATTTTGCAAAATAAAAGTCTCCAGATCTTTCTCCTCCATCTCATCTACATTTTTAGGAATATCCAGGTTGAAAAAATATTTCAAAATGAAATCAGCCATACCCGAAATGATCTTTACGAAAGGATAAAATATACTTTGAAAAAAACGGATTGGCCCTGCAAAAGCCAATAAAAAGCGATCCGGTCTCTTCGTATAAATCATTTTGGGCAATAATAAACCGGCCAGGAGTAATAAGGCAGATACAATTACCGTATCAAACACAAAACGCAAGTAATCATTTTCCAAATGAAAAAACTCCCATAAATTGGGACGCATATATTCAATAAAAAAAATACAATAAACCACCATGGCCGTATTAATGCCAATTAAGGTCGTTCCGAATAATATAGATGGTTTCTCTATGAATCCGGAAATAATAGCGGCGCTTCTATTCCCTTGTTTTTTTTTGAGCTCTATATAAATCCTGGAACAATTGATAAAAGCCATTTCTACAGAAGTAAAAAAAGCGACAAGTAATAAAGAAAAAATAATCCAGCAAATAATGGATATGAGCGGCATCCCTCAAAAATAGTAAAAATTCAATTGTGTGGTTTGAATGCCCCGCCATTCCGGTGGAACTTTATTTGCAGCCATGAGTCCTGATAATTAGAGAAACAAAAAAATGGATAACCCTGCAGCCGTTAGCATCTAAAATTTTATTTCTTCGGTTGATAAAATGATATCATTTTACCTGTATATATTTTCGCCCTGGAGGAAGCCATTGAATCTGTAATAAGAAAAATAGCTGATTGTAAGATCAATGCTAAACCTACACCAACCCAAAATTGTTTATCCAATTTTTCCCGGAAATAATAAATCAAAAAGATACCGATTAATAAGCCGATTATTTCTAACAGCAAATAATATATAAACCGGCTATTTACTTTTTCCATCCGGGGAATTTCTTCGGTAATAATGCGTTGTGGGTTCATATCATAATTATAAACCATGTCTGTCCGTTGTTTATCTGCCCGATTGTAAACGACACCACTCATACTTAATTGAATGATTGCAATAATGCCCGCAGCAATAGCTACACCGCGCCAATATTGTGTTTTAAAAAAAATCAATGCAATGATGGCAAATAATATCAATACTACTCCAATTAAAAATAGAATGGACGCGGCCGTTTTCTCCCCTGTAAAATAATTTTCAATATCAGTTTTTGTGAACATATACCAGGTTGATTTTAGGATTCTACTTCTTTGCTGAGCAATTTTTACATATACCTTCCACAATAAGGCCGGCCTGTTTCATTTTAAATCCGGCTGGCATTTGTAATTCAGGAATCATGATATGATCAAGGCAGTAAGTTGTTTCACAAATATCACAAATGAAATGAACATGGTTATCGGCATGTTTACCTTCCGAGCATTCATCTTTACACAATGCATAGAGTACCGAATTGTCTGCTGTAGGGATCGAATGTATTATTCCTTTTTCGGCAAATGTCTGCAATGTCCTGTAAATGGTAACCCGGTCAAATAGATCATGAGTCTGCTTTTCAATATCGGCATGCGCCAAAGCATTTCCCTTACGTTTAAACAATTCCAGGATTTTTATCCTGCTATCAGTAATGGATAAATGATTTTTCCTCAATATTTCTGCTGTTTCTTTTTCCATTTTCTCCTATTATGTATGCATTTATTGTGCATCCTGTTCAACAGGCGCTTTCAGTAAAACGGTTATTTCATCAGACAAAGATTTTAATTCATCTTGTTTTAACGCATCATAAATATGACCTCGGACTTTACCGTTTTTATCAACCAATGCGATGAACTGAGTATGTAAAAACTGATCATGAATATCTTTCAGGTTATTTTTCGGATCATCCAGCAAATAACTATTCCTGGCCTGTAGATATAAACTATCCTTCCGCCCGGTGAGAAAAACCCATTTATGAGTATCCACCTGCATTTTATCTGCATATTTTTTCAACACAGAAGCAGAATCCGTCTCAGGATCGCAAGTATGTGATACAATCAAAAAATCAGGCTGGTCTTTAAACTGATCATAGATGGTCTTGATATTTCCATTCATGCGGGGGCATATTCCCTTACATGTAGTAAAGAAGAAATTGACTACACAGACTTTACCTAACATATCCTTTTGAGTAAATGGTTTGCCATCCTGCGTGGTAAATGTGAATGGCCTGACATAACTCAATACTGGCGATTTTGTTTTCAAATTATCCGTCCCGGCAAATGTGGCAATGAAAAAAAGAATTACAATGGCGCCAAAAAAAATAATATATTGAAATACTTTTTTCTTTTTCATAGCGAAATATTCAAGCAAAATTACATCATTCAAAAGCCATATAGCTTTCTTGAAATGGTAAAATTTTAAGGTTTTATATTTTGCAACTTTGTTGCAAAGATTTAATTTTGTTCCATGGAAAAGAAGGATCTGTGGAAAATTAACTGGGATGCATTGGGCGTCAGTGCTTCCTTGGCCTGTGCCATACATTGTGCGGTACTTCCCTTGTTCCTTACTACTTTACCTCTTTTCGGGATTAATATCATAGACAATTTACAGTTTGAATTGTTTATGATTGCATTAGCGTTTTGTATAGGTACAATCTCTTTGTATCATGGCTGGAAAAAACATCATCATAATAAATGGCCGCTCTTTATTTTTTCTGCAGGGATGCTTTGTTTATTTGCCAAAGAAATATGGCATCAATTTCACATCCTTCTATTAATCCCGGCCGTATTACTCATTGTAGGAGCTCATTTTTATAATTATCGTTTATGCCGTGCTGCCCAACATTGTCATTCCGATGATTGTAACCATTAGGTATATCCATGCTTATTGAATGCTATAACTCACTGATCCATCCTTTTCATCTTTTAATAAAATTCCTGCCGCGGATAATTCATTACGGATACGGTCGCTGGTAACAAAGTCTTTTTTTGCTTTTGCTATTTTTCTTAAATCAATCAACACCTGCAAAACATCTTCCAGTTTAGAATCTGTTGTTTGCCCGGGAGCTTGAAGGCCAAAGATTTCTTCTATGAATATTTTAAAAAACGTTTTCATTTTCCTCCAGGTTTCATCCGTCAAACTTTCCGGGAGAATGGTTTTATCTTTCATTGAATTGATGTATGGAACCAGTTCAAACATATTGGCCAGTACCTTGGCGGTATTGAAATCATCGTCCATAAATTCTTCAAAACCTTCCAGCAAAATATTTATTTTCTCATCTAGACCACGATCTGTTTTGCCTTGGTCATCCATTCTTCCCAGACTTTGCAAAGTGGTATAGGCATCCCATAAACGGCGTAATCCTTTTTCTGCAGCCTGTAATGCTTCATTACTGAAATCGAAAGTACTTCTGTAATGAGTTTGCAGGATGGAAAACCGAATCACCATAGGATGATACGCCTTTTCCAATAATGGATGGTCTCCGGAAAAAAGCTGGCTGAGGGTAATAACATTATTGTAACTCTTGCCCATTTTCTTTCCATTGATCGTAATCATATTATTATGCATCCAGTATTTTACGGGAGCAACCTGATTGCAGATCGTGCTTTGCGCGATCTCACTTTCATGATGAGGGAAGAGCAGGTCCATGCCACCACCATGGATATCAAATTGTTTTCCCAGATACTTCGTTGCCATGGCAGAGCATTCAATATGCCATCCGGGGAAACCCTCTCCCCATGGGCTTTTCCAACGCATTAAATGTTTAGCGGGTGCTTTTTTCCAAAGTGCAAAATCTGCTTTATTTCTTTTCTCTTCCTGGCCTTCCAGCTGTCTTGTGGTTTCTAGTAAATCTTCCGGAATACGCCCGCTCAGTTTACCATAGTCATAATGTGCTGAATATTTCATTACATCAAAATAGACTGAGCCATTTACTTCATAGGCATAGCCTGCCCGGAGGAGTTCCTCAATCATCGCAATTTGTTCAATAATATGTCCTGTAGCAGTGGGCTCAATTGAAGGAGGCAGGCAATTAAACTGGTTCATTGCCCAATGGTATAAGTTCGTATATTTTTGCACAAGTTCCATGGGCTCTGTTTTTTCCAGGGCTGCACGTGTATTTATTTTATCAATTGCTTCACGACCTTCTTCTTCAAAATGGCCTGCATCCGTAATATTTCTTACATACCGAACTTTAAAACCTTTATACATTAAATATCTATACACTACATCAAATGTAATATAAGGCCTGGCATGCCCGAGATGGCTTTCACCGCTTACCGTAGGCCCGCAGACATACATGCCAGCCATTCCGGGAATCAGTGATTCAAATAGTTCTTTTCTCCTGGATAAGGAATTATATATTTTTAAAGGCATGAAATTTATTTTATTAAAATATTGAATGAAAAATACTACCGGGGCAAAGATATTATAGCAGCCTCAACAGCAGGAATCAACGCGAAGAAAATGACATAAAAAACGGTTCATTTTTCGAAGATAATCATTTTTTCAATTGCATATCTGCAATGAGCATTGAATGATCACTCAGTCCCTGGTCATCCATATCAAATTGCATTACCTGGAAAGTATTGTCCGGGAAAATGTAATCGATGCGCAAAGCAGGCGCCAAGGACAAATAACTGCTGCCAATACCAAATCCCTGCTTCAAAAAAGCATCCTGCCTGTTGCCTCTTGATTTAAAATAGGTAAAAGAATTAGGCACATCATTAAAATCACCGCAAATGATGGATGGATGGGTGCTCTGACTTGCAAACCGGCTCAGTGTTTCCGATTGCACGGACCTTCTCTCAAATGCCGCTTTCATTTTCTGTATAATATTTTTTGAGGCTTCTAATGTTTCATTTCCGGGATCTTTTATTTTTTCCATATCATCATAATCTACCGGAGTAAATTTATAAGATTGCAAATGGGTCGTATAAATGCGGACGGTATCGCCATCTTTGAGAATGTCGGCATAAATAATACTCTCGGCAATATGCTTTGGATAATTGATTTTTCCTGAATCTATAATCGGGTATTTGGAAAAGATGATACAGCCGGATGCATAATTCTTGGACCTGTTTGTATAATCCCTGGAAAAAAAATAGTAGGGATATTTGGCAGAAAATAAGCCAATATTATTCGAAGATTCTTTCCCGCTATAAGAATGATTGAATTCCTGTAAACAAATGACGCCGGGGTCGTACTTTATGATTGCATCAGCTATTTCTGTACGGTTATGCTTTCTTTTATCTGCATTATTGCTTAATCCATACATACTACTTACATTCCAGTCAACGATGCGTAGTGAATTGTACGCCTTTTTATCCATAAAATCAGCTGTTGGATGCCAGGCAAACAGGACGATGATTTGTTTGATCCCAATAAGCAAAGTAATTACGGGAATAAGCACCAGAATGGGCTTTACTATTAGCCAGAAGATGATTGAAAAGATGATGATAATAATAAAATAAGGTACGGCTAAAGAGAAAAATCCGATCGGCCACCAGTCCTCAGGACTCATAACGGGTGACAGGCAGGCTATTAAAAATAATACACAAACCACTAAATTGAGGCCTATAAAGAAACGCTTAAAGATTTTTCGGACCGTAGATGCCATACGTAAAAATACAAAATGAAGATCTATTTACTCCATTTTACATCACTGATTACCGGATAATGATCTGATAGTTTTTCTTTTCCCACAACGCTTTGGAGTACCTGCATATTTTTATTGACCAGGCAAAAATCTATCCTTAAGGTATATAATAATTTATAGAATGTAACTCCTATTCCCGAACCTTTTTGTAAAAAGGCATCCTGTAAATCATTTTTCAAATAGCGGTATTGATAGGTACAGGCAGTGGAATTCATATCCCCACAATATATCACCGGGTAGGGGCTTGCATCTATCTGCTGCCGGATCATTTTAGCTTCCCGGAGATGCGTCAAACCGGTTTCGCGGATTTTTGATTGAACAGAAAGTTTACGGTCATAAGTAATCTGATATATACTTCCCCCATTTTCAGTCTGGTCGGTCGTATCTGAATATATATAATAAGAGGCAAGATGAGCCGTAAAGACGCGTACGGGTTGATGATTAAAAATCAAGGAAGCATAAATCATATATTCCTGTTTACCAACATCACTATCTATCAGTTTCAGTTTGCCACTATCTATTAGCGGGTATTTACTGTAAATGGCTGTGCCCCCATAAGCTGCGAATTTGCGTTTGCTTTCAATAAACTTTTCATTAGATGCATAGGCATAAGGATAGCCAGCTGCGAAAAGATCATTATGAATAGACCGGCGCTTTTTGGTATTTTCATAATCCAGGTATTCCTGGAAACAAATAACATCAGGATTGTAATCCAGGATCAATTGCAACATTTCTGACCTGTTCGTTTTGTAGCCATCTTTATTTTTATGCTTAAGCAAATAGCTATCAAAGCTTTGCACATTCCAGGTCATGATGCGTAAAGTGGTACTGTCTTTAGCTGCTGTAAATGCCTTTGGCGCATGAAAAGAAACCGTATGTACCAGATTATAGGAGCCACAAAATAAGATGGCCAATAGTATGTAAGCAGATTTTTTATGAATAAAAAACCCGGCTATGCATAAGAGAGCGCCTATAATGAAAAGGTAAGGAAATGCCAAAGCAAAAATGCTTGTATAAGAAAATAAATCAGGAGAAATAAACGCAGAAAAGGATGCAATCAAATAAAAAATACTAAAGAGAATGATGGCAATAATCCAACTAATAAAAAGAAATTTTTTCATCCGAAGCGATTCATTTATATATCTTGCTGACTGGCATTATTGAGAAAATCTCTTTCATCATCAGTGAGTGAATCCAGGCCTTTTTGGTTTATTTTATCCAAAATCTCATCCAGATTTTGTTGTGTACTCCGGTTTATTTTTACAAATGGTTTTCGATCAGCTTTATAAAAAAGTTTTTGAGATACAGGTTTCGATTCAGGCTTAAATAAATGATCTACCCATACCGCAAAGCGATTCATCCAGGCACCCCAATCCCTGCCCTTATTTAATTCAGTAATAAAAATAAATCCTGCTAAACCGGCAAATGCATGTGCGGCTAATAACACAGGTCCCTCACTGGAAATATTCATCAGGTCAATGATGCAAAAAATTGCGCTTAACAACCATAGTGGGATTCCACCACTGATCATTGGAAAAATACGGTAATTGGGCGCCAGTGTTGTGGCTGCTATGGCTATACAAAGGACGGATGCACTTGCTCCCATAAATACACCTGCGTGCGGGAGATTGGGAAATAAACTATTTCCTGCAACAAAAATAATTGCTGCAATAAAACCTCCATATAAATAAAGAGGAATCATTTTATCATTACCGGATAATGTTTGCAAAATGAATCCAAATCCCCAGAGCCATAATAAACTGCTTAACAAATCCCAGAATTGCTCATGAACAAACATATAACTAAACCAAGTCCAGGGCCTGGTAAGCGCTTCTCCGGGAGTCGCAGAAAGAGTAAGCCATTGCAAAAATTCACGATAGAAAGTTTCTTCAGCTGCGATATTACTATCTATGGAAAGTTGATAGATTATTTTGATCATAACGACCATGATAAACATCACACCATTGACTGCAACCAGCCAAACCAGTGAATTATTATCCTGCCCCAGTGTGATCTTATTTTTATATGTCCGGTGAACTACTTTCATTTTGTCTTGTGTAAAGTTACCCGATGTTTGCGAAATGTTTTCATCAACGATTATTTTTTTTCCAATAGTAGACAAGAATGATCCCAAAAAGCGCTCCACCCAAATGCGCTACATGGGCAACATTATCTCCGGCCGATTTCTGTATCGTCATATACAATTCAAATGCTGCATAAAATAATACAAACCATTTTGCTTTTACCGGTATGAAAAAATAGAGGTAGATATATGTGTTGGGAAAAAGAAATCCAAATGCGGCCAGGCAACCAAAGATAGCACCTGAAGCGCCTAATGTAGCCTCATTTAATCGTTGCTCATATAAAAATTGTGCAAAGCCGGGGATATTATTGGAAAACTGGGATGGCAAGCCATTATAAATATTGTTTTGTACGATAAAATTTGTCATATCACCAACATACGTGGGTGAAGATGGATTGAGTGCATTATATTGATCAATGAAATGTTGTGTTTCAAAATATAACACACCCATGTGGCAGAGTGCAGCGCCAAGGCCGCATACTAAATAAAATGTCAGGAATTTTTTCGGCCCCCATAAATTTTCCAGTACGGAGCCAAACATCCACAATGCAAACATGTTAAAAAACAAATGATCCCATCCACCATGCATAAACATATGTGTGATAAATTGCCATGGCCTGAAAAGTGGACTCTGCCAGGTATGCAATGCAAAAGTGTCTTCCAGGAAAGTCGTATTTTTTCCAATCGTAATCTGCGCCAGGAATACCAGTACATTGATGATCAGTAAATTTTTTATGATCGTGGGCAAGATTTGAAAACGGCCGGGCCTGAATTCTGTCATCAGTTATAGATTTATATTTCTTTTAAAGTCAAGGATACAACATTTTCAATATGATGCGTATGTGGAAACATATCCACAGGTTGTATTTTTTCTACTTCATATTGATCTGCCAACAAGGCGAGATCCCGAGCCTGTGTAGCAGGATTACAACTCACATAAACGATTTTTGGCGCGGCGATTTCCAGAAGTTTTTTCACCAGAGACTCATGCATTCCGGCACGTGGCGGATCCGTAATGATTACATCCGGCTTCCCCTGTTTTTCAAAAAAAGTTTGATCACAGACTTCTAAAACATCCCCTTGGAAAAAATCAGCATGTTCTATATGATTCAGTCGAGCATTTTCAATAGCATCATCTACGGCCTCACGAATCAACTCAACGCCAATAATATGTTTTGCTTTATTACTCAAAAATAGTCCGATACTCCCGGTGCCGCAATATAAATCATAAATAATTTCATGCCCCTTCAGTGCAGAAAAATCACGTACAACACGATACAATTTTTCCGCTTGTTTTGTATTAGTCTGGAAAAACGATTTAGGGCCTATTTTATATTGATAATGCTCCAGTTTTTCAAATATATATCCCCTACCGGAAAAAATGATGGGCTCAAGATCCGCGATACTATCATTCCTTTTTTCATTAATTGTATAAAGCCATGTGGTTATTTGGGGAAATGTTTGCTGCAGGAAGGTGAATAAATTTTCCACCCAATCCTCATGTTCAAAACCTACAATAATATTGACCATTGACTCTCCGGTCTGGGCAATTCTGATTTGCGTATTCCTTAACCAGCCTTCCTGCTTTTTAATGTCATAAAATGGGATCTTATGCATTAAGCAAAAATGCACAACAGCTTTTCGTATTTCATTTGTTGGAGGAGATTGCAGGTGGCACACATCAATCTCTACAATTTTATCAAACATACCTTTTGCATGAAAACCTCCCACGCCGGCACTTTCAGGGCTATCACCCCGCATTTTCATCTCCCGGAAAATTTCCTTCGGAATAAATGGTCTGGTGGCAAAAGTATATTCCAACTTATTCCGGTAATGAATGATTTCATCACAACCAAGTATTGGATTGATACCGGGCAAAGGTATTTTTGAAATGCGCTGCAACTGGTCCGCTACTTGTTGCTCCTTATATTTTAACTGCTCTTTATATGGAAGCATTTGCCATTGACAACCACCACAAATTCCAAAATGTTGACAAAAAGGTTCCGTTCTCTCCGCAGCATATTTTTTAAAATGAATGACCTCACCCTCTGCCCAGTCTTTTTTATTTCTGGTCAATTGAATATCAACCACATCGCCCGGCACAGCGCCCTGGATAAAAAATACCTTACCCTCTCTCCTGGCGATAGATTTTCCTTCTGCTGCATAGTTTTGCACCAGCATATCATTTAAAATAATCGGGGCCTTCTTCTTTCTCACGGCGCAAAGGTATGGCCTGACTGCAAAGAGGAAAATGTTTAAAGGACTATTTTTCTTTTACATTGCTTTAACTTGCATTTGCTTGATATACCTTTATTTTCATTAAAAAATTGGACATGCGCTTCACCTTATTACTTCTTTTAACCGGAATTTTCTCCTCAACATTCGTTTATAGCAAAAATTTACAGGATTCTTTACCAGCAAAAAATGGTTATTATATTCCTATTACTTTAACACCTTATAAAAATGCTAAGATTTATCTCGGCACCTACTACGGAAAAAATAAAATCCTGGTAGATTCCTGTATGCTGAATGAAAAAAGCGAAGGCCTTTTTTCAGGTAGTGCAAAACTGGATGAAGGCATTTATTTTTTGGTTTCCCCGCAGCGAACTTTATTATTTGAAGTTTTAATGGATTCCGCCCAACACTTTTCTATACAATCCGATTCATCTCAGCTGGCTGATATTCAAACAGAAGGTTCTGCAGAAAATAAATTATTTGCAGATTATTCGCGATATCTTTTGAAGGTGGCGCCAAAAATCAATACCCTTCAAAGTGAGATGAAACACTCTGCCAAAAACAAAAAAGATTCTACGGCAATCATGGATCAGATTAAGTTATGGAGTGATAGCATGAATCAATACCGCGATCATATTGTAAAACAATATCCCGAATCCATGCTGGCCACACTTTTTGAAGCAGTGAAAGTGCCTTCTTTTCCTCCCATGCCCGTAAAACCTGATGGTACCAAAGATTCTGCCTATCCCTGGCAATATGTAAAAGAACATTTCTGGGATCAGGTCAATTTCTATGACGGGCGTTTATTACACACCCCCTTTTTCGATTCCAAGATAAATGATTACCTGGATAATTATATTTCTCAACAGCCGGATTCTGTAATTGATGCCATCAATTATATGTTGCTCTCATCCCGCTCCAATGAAAAAATGTTTCAATATTTACTGGCAAAATTTACAGATAAATATATCAATCCTCAGATCATGGGACAGGATAAAGTTTTCCTTTTCTTATTTGATCATTATTTCTCTAAAGGGGATACCGGCTGGTTGAATGCAAGCCAGAAAAAATATATTTTTGACCGGGCTTATAGCCTTATTGCAAATCAGTTGGGAGATGCTGCTCCGCAACTTGACCTGGTGGACAGTTCCGGCAATGAGGCTTCCTTATATGCGATCAAAGCGCCTTTCACATTTGTCATTTTCTGGGATCCACTTTGCAGCCACTGCCAGGAACAGGTACCCGAACTGGATTCATTATATGAACATAAATGGAAAAGCCTGGGTGTAAAAATATTTGCCGTAAACACCAATGAAAATACAAAACCGGATTGGGAAAAATTTATTATTGAACACCATTTAAACGGTTGGATACATGCCTGGCAACCCCGGGAAGGCCGTTTAGCTGATGAACAAAACGCTAAACCAAATTTTCGTCAGTTATTTGATATCACACAGACCCCCACTACTTATTTGCTGGATGAAAATAAAAAAATTATTGCAAAAAAGCTCAGCTTTGAGCAATATGACCAGATCATCGAATCAAAATTGAAAAACACTACACCCTGATTAATTTTTTTATATGCATAAACTATTCAAAGCAACTTTGATCTTGTTGCTCTCTTGTACCAATGTCCTGCATGCCCTTTCCCAAACCGTCTTTACTTATGGCAGTCATAAAGTAGATAAGGCAACTTTTCTTGATGCTTTTAAAAAAAGCCCTCCAACAGAAGGCTCCAGACAGGATCAGTTAAAAAATTATCTTCAATTATATATTGATTATCGCCTCAAACTGCAATCTGCTTACGACGATAAACTGGAGGAAACAGACGCCAATAAAGTAGATGCTTCTAATTTCAGAAATCAATTAGCAGAAACATATATCAATAAAAAAGCAGATGTGAATGCAATGCTTAATCAGGCTTTTGAACGCAGTCAAAAAGATATTTTATTAGAGCAAATTTTTATTGAAGTCCCCAATGACGGTGATACAATGCCCGCACGGAATAAAATGCAGGAGGCTTATCAGGAATTGCAATCCGGCAAAAATTTTGAAACCATTGCCCATCATTATACGCCCGATACTTCCTTAATCCATATAGGTTATATTACGGTTTTTACCTTACCCTTTTCCATTGAGAATATCGTGTATACACTTCGTCCCGGAGCCTATTCCGGAATTGTAAAAAGCAACGCAGGCTACCATATATTTATGAATGTTGCAGAGAGGCCTGCAAAAGGAATGCGTAAATTTCAACAAATTCTTTTTTCTATTCCTCCTTCCTCCAGCGCTTCTGAAAAAATGAAACAGGAAAAAATCGCAGATTCTGTGTACCAGGTTTTAAAAAATAACAAAGCCTCTTTTGAAGATATGATGCGTTTATACAATTTATCCCCTTCTTCTATTTATGGAGAAATCAAGGAAATACAGGTGGGTGACTTCAATAATCAATTTGAAAATGAAGTTTTTGCTTTGCGTACACAGGATGAAATTTCCAAACCTTTTGAAACTGACTACGGATTCAATATTATCAAATTAAAAGAAATTGTTCCGGTATCCAAAGATGAATCAGATGCGGGAAAAATGGCTGTACTGCAACAAAAGCTGCTACAGGATAACCGGGTACAAATTGCAAAAGAGAACTTAATTCAACAATGGAAAAAAGAAATCCATTACACCCGTGCAACTTATGATGCCTCTACCCTTTATAACTATACCGGTGCTTACCTGCAAAATAATGATGTAAGCCCTTATAAGGGTATCCTGCCTTCCACGCTGCTCTTTACTCTTGGCGATGAAAAGATCACTGTTGCTGAATGGCTTACCTATGCAACGGATCAGCATATACAACCTTCATCGGCAATGCGTGTTTACCAGGATCTTATGAGTCAATTTGAAAATGAATCCGTCAAAAATTATTATATCGCTCACATGGAAAATTTCTATCCGGATTTTGGCAATCAGTTAAAGGAATTCAATGATGCAAATCTCATTTTTGCAGCAATGGAAAATCATGTGTGGGCGCCCGCTATTAATGATACAATGGCTCTTTACAAATTTTTTACGGACCATATCAGCAACTATTCCTGGAAACCGGGTTTTAGCGCTTTGTCTATCACTGCACCCTCAAAAGAAATGGCTGAAAAAATTGCTAAATCATTAAAAGATGATCCTACCAATTGGCGATCTATTGTTTTACCTTATAGCGCCGAAGTATTGGCAGACAGCAGCCGTTTTGAAATGGATCATTTACCCATTCATGCTGAAATACAATTGAAAGCGGGCTATCAAACAATTCCTGAAAAAAATGAGGAAGGCGATGCTTATTCATTCCTCCAAATTATCCGCGTTATCCCGGAATCTTCTCCCCGCAACTATGCTGATGCCAAAGGCCTTGTGATAAATGATTACCAAAAAATGCTGGAAGAAAAATGGTTGGAAGCATTAAAGTCAAAATATCCGGTAAAGGTGAATGAGGCCGTAGTTAATAGCTTATAAAAGTCTTGAATAAATTTTCCCTTTTTAGAGGATGCATAAAGTCTTTTATCCATCCTCTTTTTTATGATTTCAAACAATTGAAAAACTAAATGAGACATTCATATTGAATCGAAGGTCATGAACAATTAAGACATTCGAATGTTCTTTCTTAGTCTTCTAAATTAATGGTAAAAACAATCATGCGTGATTGCAGTTTATCAAGCACATTGGAATATTTCAAATCCGGGTCACGGCTATGAATATTGGAAAGACCATAGCTAATTTTCAATTCAGGCGAAATGGTTACAAAAGGTAAATAAAAATTGAATCCTAAACCAGCTTCCACACCAAAATCCCCCTTCTTTAATTTTACAAAATCTTCCGCATTTCTTGCTGATGAATTACTGGCCAGGTCTATGTCATATTTTATTCCCCCAAGCATATAAACTCTGAAATTATTAATCCGGTCTGAATTAAATTTTACCTGCATGGGAAAACTGATAATTGTAGACGGAAGATTTTGAATAACCGTGTCTGCTTCCGTTGGTAAAGGATTTTTTAAAGTATAAGTAAAAAATTTAGCCCCGCCAACAATCAATTGGGGATTGGCTCTGAATTCAAATCTTTTACTCATATGAAAAGTTGCCAATAATCCAAGGGAAATACCTCCTTTCGCTCCAGGTTCCACGGATAAGATGCTATCATATTGCAAAAAGCGCGGATCTTTTGAAGGGTGTAAAGTTGTATTGTTATAGGAAATAGATAAGCCGAAATAGTAAGGCATATTATCATGCCCGGCCCGATTTATTTGTTTGATTTGAGTAAAAGCACGCTCATTCAAAAAAATAAGGAAGATTGTAAAAAAGATTATTTGTATCCGCAATAAATGGCGCATATTCCTAAGCTAAGCATTTTTAAATTCGTATCTCTGAAACCTGCATCCTGTAGGAGTTTCAAAAACTCTTCCCTTTCCGGGAATGCCTGTACGGATTCATGCAGGTAACTATACGCTTTTTTATTTCCAGAAAAAAAGGACCCCAATCCCGGGGCAATGTTTCGCATATAAAATGTATAAAAATTTTTCACAACGGGCAAATGTGGTTTTGTAAACTCCAGGATCACTAATTTTCCTCCCGGCTTCAGCACGCGCCTCATTTCCCCTAAACCCTTTTCAAGGTGCTCAAAATTTCTTACGCCAAATGCAACAGTTATGCCTTCAAACGAATTATCAGGAAAATTTATTGTTTCACTATCACCTCTTTTAAGCTCTATATTTTTCTCAAATCCAAGGGACTTTATTTTTTTTTCACCCGCCTCCAACATGCCCTGTGAAATATCTATACCTATAATTTTCTCAGGTCTCAATATTTTATAAGCCAGGATGGCCATATCTCCGGTACCGGTAGCTACATCCAACAGATTTTTGGGATGTATAGACGATAATTCCCTGATAGCCTTTTTCCTCCAACTCACATCAATTCCCATACTAAGAAACCGATTCAAAAAGTCATATCTTTTTGAAATGCTGTCAAACATATCTGCAACCTGCTCTTTTTTATCCCGCCCATCTTCCTGATTCGGGACAATATGGTCATGCGCAAACTTTTTCATTGTGCGCGAAGATATGTTTTAGAATACTTGAGCGCCTATTCTAAACCGAAATTTTCGGATTGAATAATAAATCTTACTTTGTTGTCTTTATTTCACCTTATACTCATTGCCATGTTTCAAAAAATTATCTGCCACATATCGGCTTTATTTTGTTTCACTGCCATTACCTTTTGCCAACAGGCGCAAATCAGCGGCTTTACAGCCTCAGGGCAGGCAATTCAACTACAACTTGAAAATAATTTTGACAAAAACCTCAGCGCGGAAAATATTGGCGCTACAATCAAAGAATTATCTGCATTTCCCCATCACTTAGGATCTCCTGGTGATAAAGTGGTTGCTGAAAAGATTTATAATAAATTAAAAAGCTATGGCTTCGATGTTCGCATAGATACCTACCATGTATTATTTCCAACGCCCAAAATCCGCGTGTTGGAAATGATTTCACCAACAAAGTTCCAGGCTCTTTTAAAAGAACCTGCCTTAAAAGAAGATGCCACGTCCGGGCAGCAAAACCAGTTGCCTACCTACAATGCATACAGTGCGGATGGCGATGTTACCGGAGAACTTGTTTTTGTCAATTATGGGCTTCCGGATGATTATGAAAAACTCGCCGCTATGGGTGTTGATGTGAAGGGAAAAATCGTCATTGCCAAATATGGCCGTAGCTGGCGTGGTACAAAGCCCAAAGTAGCGCAGGAACATGGCGCTATTGGCTGTATCATTTATTCTGATCCTATGGATGATGGATATACACAGGGTGATGTTTATCCGAAAGGTGCATTCAAAAGTGAATACGGTGTACAAAGAGGTTCTGTACAGGATATGGTTATTTATCCGGGTGATCCTCTTACTCCGGGTATCGGAGCAACGGCCGATGCGAAAAGAATTGCCGGTCACCAGGATGCACCCAACTTATTAAAAATACCCGTCCTTCCGATCAGTTATCACGATGCATTACCATTACTT
Source organism: Bacteroidota bacterium (assembly GCA_018268015.1). Taxonomy (GTDB): domain Bacteria; phylum Bacteroidota; class Bacteroidia; order Chitinophagales; family Chitinophagaceae; genus JAFDXJ01. Next base: position 3,826 of record JAFDXJ010000041.1, on the reverse strand, counting down.
GAAGCCCTCGAGGGGCCGGTTGCTCCGGCCGGATGGAATGGTACTTTACCCATCACCTATCACGTGGGCCCGGGAAAAACAAAAGTGCATCTGCAACTCGCTTTCAACTGGGATATTGTTCCCTGTTATGATGTCATAGGAATGATTAAAGGCAGCGAATTCCCGGATGAATGGATCATACGCGGCAATCATCATGATGCCTGGGTCAATGGAGCCAATGATCCCATCAGTGGACAGGCCGCTTTATTGGAAGAGGCAAAATCTATGGGCATATTAATGAAAACAGGCTGGAGGCCAAAACGTACTATTGTGTATTGTGCCTGGGATGGAGAAGAGCCCGGACTGCTTGGATCTACAGAATGGGTGGAAACTCATGCAAAAGAATTACAGGATAAATGTGTTTTATATATTAATTCTGATTTAAATGGCCGCGGCTTTTTAAGTGTGGGAGGCTCACATGCCTTAGAATCTTTCATGACTGAAATAGCAAGTGATGTAAATGATCCTCAAACAAATGTTTCCGTTCTAAAAAGGCTGGAAGCAATCAGGGTTGTTTCTGCATCCGGACTGAAAGCAAAGAAAGAAGCCATGGAAAATAACAGCATCGGCTTAGACGCATTGGGGAGTGGATCTGACTATTCTTCATTTTTACAACACCTGGGTTTGCCTACGCTCGACATGGGTTATTACGGCGAAAATGATGGAGGTGAATATCATTCCATATATGACTCTTATGATAATTATAAAAGATTCAAAGACCCCACATTTGTATATGGTGTAGCGCTTTCTGAAACTGCCGGCCGGGCCGTCTTGCGCATGGCCAATGCGGATGTATTGCCATTTGATTTCAGGAATTTATACAAAGTGGTTAATGGTTATACAACCGAATTGGTGAGCCTGGTGAATACCATGCGGGAAAGCACTGATATAGAAAATGAAATCATTGCGAACGGGGATGATTATTTGGCCGCAGATACGGCGAAGCACCTGCAATTGCCTAAACCAAAAGGAATCGTTCCATATCTTGATTTTGCGCCTTTACAAAATGCACTGGTAACCATGCAGGCTGCCACAGATAGTTTATTTGTAAAATGGAATAATGAATTGCATTCACCTACAGATGTTCAGGCATTTAACCGTGATTTGTATAAAGCAGAACAACAATTATTATTGGCAAATGGCTTACCACGCAGGAGCTGGTATAAACATGCTATTTATGCTCCCGGTTTTTATACCGGTTATGGTGTTAAAACCATGCCCGGTATTCGCGAAGCTATCGAACAAAGAAAATGGGATGAAGCACAAGATCAAATTGTTGTCGTGGCAAATGCCCTTAAAAAATTTACAGATTATATTCAAAGCGTCATAAAATAAATTATTGCTCCTGGCAAAATTCCACAAGCACACCATGTGTGTCTTTGGGATGTAAAAAACAGATCTGCTTATTATCTGCACCTGCTTTAGGCTTTTCCTGCAACACATGAAAATCCGGGGAGGCATGGTGGATTTGTTCATTTATATTGTCCACTTCAAAAGCGATATGGTGTAAGCCTTCACCTTTTTTTTCAATAAATTTAGCAATCACGCCGTCTTCCGTAGTGCTTTCCAATAGTTCTATTTTCGTATCTCCAATTTGAAAAAATGCCGTACATACATTTTCCGAAGTGACCTCCTCTGTTTTATAGCATTTTGTTTGCAGCAATTTTTCATATACCGGTATGGCTTCCGCTAATCGCTTAACGGCTATACCAATATGCTCTATTTTTTTCACCATATAAATTAATTTAAAATGATTTTATATACTTTCAATTAGATAAATTTAATGACAGGTAAAATGAATTCATAGGAAAATTGTAAATTAAAGAAAAAAAGCAGGGGATTTTTTATTTTTGCATGATCAATTAACCTGAAATATGTTCACCACACCTGTTTACCTGGATAATAATGCTACTACAGCTACTGATCCGCGTGTCGTGGAATGTATGTTGCCCTATTTTACAAAATTTTTTGGTAATCCTGCCAGCCGCCATCATGCTTTTGGTTGGGAGGCTGCAGAAGCTGTGGATATTGCCAGGATGCAAATTGCGCACACTATTGGCGCTGAGCAGAAAGAAATTATTTTTACCTCGGGGGCTACGGAAAGTAATAACCTGGCTATTAAAGGGGTTTTTGAAATGTATGCCCATAAAGGCCAGCATATCATCACCTGCTGTACAGAACATAAAGCAGTATTAGATACCTGTAAAAGTGTAGAAAAAAAAGGAGGCACAGTTACTTATTTACCGGTAAAAACCGATGGCCTGGTCGATTTGAATGATTTGGAAAAAGCCATACAACCGACCACTATTCTCATAGCCATCATGTATGCCAATAATGAAACGGGTGTGATACAACCCATTGCAGAAATAGGTGAAATTGCAAAGAAGCACGGCATATTGTTTTTTTGTGATGGTGCACAGGCTGTAGGAAAAATTCCGGTGAATGTGATGAATGACCATATAGATTTATTATCATTCACGGCGCATAAAATAAACGGGCCAAAAGGAATTGGCGCTCTCTTTGTACGAAGAAAAAATCCGCGCGTAACATTAGCAGAACAAATAAATGGAGGTGGGCATGAAAGGGGAATTCGAAGCGGCACATTGAATGTACCCGGGATTGTGGGGTTCGAAAAAGCGTTGGAATTGTACCGGTTTGAAATGAAAGAAAATACGCAACGAATCACTTATTTAAAAAATAAGCTGGAGACAGGGATTTGTAAAATCCCCGGCACAAGAATTAATGGCCATATACAGCACCGCTTACCCAATACCACCAATATACAATTTGATGACATTAAAGGGGAGCGACTCATGACCGCCTTAATTCAGGATATGGCTATTTCAGCCGGCGCTGCATGTACTTCTGCATCTCCGGGACCGAGCCATGTACTCACTGCAATGGGCTTAAGTGACGAGGAAGCGCATGCCTCCCTCCGCTTTAGCCTGGGAAAGTTTACTACCGAGGAAGAAATTGATTTTGCTATAAGCAGGATTACAGAAGAGACACAAAAATTAAGAATGGGTTTGGGAAAAAATGTAGCGGGTATTCAATATTAAAATTTGAAAATGATGTTCAATACAGAAAATGCAATTATCATCAGCGATGGAGCAAAGAAAAGGGCTTTGGAATTAATGGAAAAGGCCGGATTTTCTCCGGAACAATATTTCCTGCGTGTAGGGGTGACCAGTGGAGGATGCTCCGGGCTTAGCTATTTACTGGATTTCGATAATGTGGAAAAAACAGGTGACCAGGTTTTTCAAAGCAATGGAATGAAGATTGTTACTGATATGAAAAGCCTTTTATATTTACTGAATACAGAACTCTTGTTTTCAGAAGGCTTGAATGGGAAAGGCTTTTACTTCAATAATCCAAATGCCTCCCGTAGTTGCGCTTGCGGTGAAAGTTTTTCCGTTTAAGTATTTCATCAATCTTCAAAACAATTCTCCCGCAATGGTTTAACAACCATAAAAAAGCCGGGCACAACACCCGGCCTCAATTAATCATTCACCATTCACCATTAACAATTAATCATTACTCCTTCACCATCTTCAACCTTACCACTTTTTCTCCCTGGGTTATTTGTATAAAATAAGCGCCCTGTGCCAAGCTGCGGATATTCAGTGTGGCGGTGCTTACCCGGTCAAAATGCTGACTGCTGATTTCTCTGCCCTGCATATCCATGATTTTGATTTCAGACGCGCTGTTCTTATCTAAACCTTTCACCGTTACGGTGCTTTTGGCCGGATTGGGATAGCGGGAAAGAACTCCGCTTTGGATAAAGTTT
>JAFDXJ010000040.1 GCA_018268015.1 Bacteroidota bacterium | reverse complement strand
CATCATAGGCATTACAGATTTTGAATAAAGGGATCCAATCTTTGCAGGTAAAAGTTATAAAGTAAACTCCCTCTTTTTCTGGTATAGCTTTACGAACAGACATAAATAAAGTTATGAAAATAGATACGCTTTTGTACTGTTAACGCCGCAATGTCCCTTAGCCAAAACACGAAAGCTCTAAAAGGAGACATTGCGGGGAAAAAAATCACCAAAAATTTGTCAGTTAAAAATTTAAGACTAATTTTGCGGCCACAAGATAAAAAATGAACAATTTAACAATTATTTCTTCTATTATTATTTCGGGTGTGATTTCACATACCGGGGAGGAATAATTTTGATATAATCTAAAAGATATATTTGAAAGTCTCCCGAGAAATCAGGAGACTTTTTTTTTGAAGAAAATTGAACAAACAAAAATGAATTTAGTAAACAACAATATTATTATCAGCATTATTATTAACTCGCCACCGTGAGAAATGCTGCCGTATGCCAAATTGTAAGCCTTTCTCATTTCGGGAAAGGCTTTTTTTATTCCTAATATTTATCAATTCAATAAAAATAAAAAAAATGTATTTTAACAACAACACAATCCTTTACTTGAACGGAAAATTTGTGAAAGCTGCAAATGCAAACACAGATTTGTATAGCCAATCACTTCATTATGGTTACGGTGCTTTTGAAGGTATCCGTTCGTACCAAACCGAATACGGAACACGAATTTTTAAAGCAGAAGATCATTATGAACGACTAAAAAAATCCTGTGAATTAGTCGGCATTCCTTTTAACTACAATACACAGAAACTAGTTGATGACACTTATAAACTACTTAAAGAAAACAATTTAGCTGATGCCTATGTTCGGCCATTGGTTTTTTGCGATCCCAATATGAGCCTTACCAAACCAAACAATGTTTCGTTAATGATTTGTGCTTGGGAATGGGGAGCATATTTGGGTGAAAAATTATTACGATTAACGGTTTCTTCGTATTCCCGTCCTCATCCAAAATCAATCCATATCGAAGCAAAAGTATGCGGACATTACATCAATTCAATATTGGCAACCAATGAGGCAAAGGACAAAAAGTTTGATGAAGCTTTATTGTTGGATTGTGATGGATTTTTAGCGGAAGGTCCAGGTGCGAATTTGTTTTTTGAAAAAGACGGAAAACTTTTCACTCCTCAATTGGGCAATATCCTTCCCGGTATTACCAGAGCTACTGTTTTGGAATTAGCCGAAAAATTAGGTTTGGAAGTTAAACAGGGGCAGTTTGACACCACTGATTTATTTCAAGCCGATAGTGCTTTTTACTGTGGAACTGCTGCTGAAGTGGTTGGAATACAGTCGGTAGATGATTATACATTTCCAAAATGCTGGAATGATACACTTGGGAAAAAATTACAAGAAGCCTATTCGCAATTAGTAAGAGCAACAAAACTTCAATTCGCCTAAAAAAAATGAATACATTAAACAAATACAGCAGAACCATCACGCAAGATGAAACCCAACCTGCCTCTCAAGCCATGCTATACGGAATTGGTTTAACTGAAGAAGATTTACAGAAAGCACAGGTAGGTATAGTGAGTATGGGTTATGAAGGAAACCCTTGCAATATGCACCTTAACAATTTAGCCAAAGAGATAAAGGCAGGTGTGCAAAACGAAAACTTAGTAGGACTGATTTTTAATACTATAGGTGTGAGTGATGGCATATCAAATGGAACAGACGGAATGCGTTATTCTCTGGTTTCCAGAGATGTGATTGCTGATTCTATTGAAACCGTTGTGAGTGCTCAATGGTACGATGCCGTGTTAGCATTGGTAGGATGCGATAAAAATATGCCGGGTTCAATCATTGCCATGGGTAGATTGAATCGGCCTGCCATCATGGTTTATGGGGGAACCATCCATTCTGGAAAATGGAAATGCGAATCTTTGAATATTGTTTCCGCTTTTGAAGCCTTAGGTAAAAAATTCAACAATAGTATTTCGGATGAAGATTACAAAGGCACAATCAAAAATGCTTGCCCGGGTCCTGGAGCATGCGGCGGTATGTACACCGCAAACACCATGGCTTCGGCAATTGAAACATTGGGAATGAGTTTACCTTATAGTTCATCAAATCCTGCCTCGAGCAACCACAAAACAAAGGAATGCTTTGATACAGGAAGAGCTATCAAGGTGTTGTTGGAAAGAGACATTAAACCCAAAGACATAATGACTCTAAAAGCCTTTGAAAATGCAATGACAATGGTAATTGTTTTAGGTGGCTCTACCAATGCGGTAATGCACTTAATCGCAATGGCACATTCCGTAGATATAGAATTGACATTAGACGATTTTCAGCAAGTAAGCAATCGTGTTCCTGTCTTAGCTGATTTAAAACCGAGCGGAAAATACCTCATGGAAGATTTACACAAAGTAGGTGGTGTTCCTGCGGTCATGAAATATTTGTTGAAACATAATTTGCTTCATGGTGATTGCTTAACCGTAACCGGAAAAACAGTTGCTGAAAATTTAGAAAAAGTGGAGGATTTAAGTGAAAATCAGCAGGTATTTCTTCCATTGGAAAATCCAATAAAAGCAAACGGACATCTGCAAATGCTGTATGGCAATTTAGCCCCAGAAGGAAGTGTAGCCAAAATCAGCGGAAAAGAAGGCGATTATTTTGAAGGAACAGCCAAAGTTTTTGACGATGAGTATGCAGCAATTGATGCGGTGCAAAATGGCGAAGTGAAATCGGGTAATGTAGTAGTTATCCGTTATTGCGGACCAAAAGGCGGACCGGGAATGCCAGAAATGCTGAAACCATCTTCTGCAATTATGGGAGCAGGATTGGGAAACAACGTGGCACTGATTACCGACGGTCGATTTTCGGGCGGAACACATGGTTTTGTAGTTGGACACATTAGTCCAGAAGCATTTGTAGGCGGAACAATTGCATTAGTTCAAGACGGAGATTGGATTGCTATTGACGCCAAAAAAAATACCATCAATTTAAAAGTAAGCGAACCAGAATTAGTAAGTAGAAAAACACAATGGAAACAACCTCCGCTGAAAGCAAACAAAGGAGTGTTATACAAATACGCACAGTGTGTTTCGAGTGCTTCTTTAGGTTGTGTAACAGATAAACAATTATAACATGGAAACAACAGTATTAACAGTAAAAACAACAGGCTCAGATGCAGTAATACGCAGTTTGAAAGCTGAAGGTGTAACCACCATATTTGGTTATCCGGGTGGTGCAATTATGCCGATTTACGATGCCTTGTTTCATCATCTTGAAGAAGTAAATCACATACTTGTACGTCACGAGCAAGGAGCCATTCACGCAGCACAAGGTTATGCAAGATCATCAGGCAAGACAGGTGTCGTATTTAGCACTTCGGGCCCAGGAGCTACTAATTTAATTACGGGTTTAGCTGATGCTTTAATTGATTCAACACCTGTGGTTTGTATCACAGGTCAAGTTGCATCACATTTGTTGGGAACCGATGCGTTTCAGGAATCGGACGTTATGGGTATTACTATGCCCGTGACCAAATGGAATTGCCAGGTCACAAAAGCCAAAGACATTGCTCCTACTTTAACCAAAGCGTTTTATATTGCTTCGTCTGGTCGTCCAGGTCCTGTGTTAGTGGATATAACCAAAGATGCACAATTTGAAGCTATTGATTTTCATTACGAAAAATGTAATTCTGTAAGAAGTTATCAATCGAAACCAAAATTAAAATTAGAACAAGTTCAAGAAGCAGCATCATTGCTCAACGTGGCGAAAAAACCATTGATGCTTGTCGGGCAAGGTGTAATGCTTTCTAGTGCCGAAAACGAGTTGTTGACTTTTGCTGAAAAAACAGGAATTCCGGTTGCTTCTACTCTACTCGGATTAGGTGCTTTCCCTGCTAATAATCCGCTATTTGTGGGAATGGTGGGGATGCACGGAAATTTTGCCCCTAATGTAAAGACCAACGAGTGCGATGTCCTACTTGCTATCGGGATGCGTTTTGATGACAGGGTTACGGGCGATGTAACTCGTTATGCCAGACAAGCGAAAGTTATTCATATCGACATAGATGCTGCCGAAATAAATAAAATCATCAAAGTAGATGCTCCCATATTGGCAGATGCGAAAGAAGCATTGAGCGTTTTAACGAATTTGACCGAAAATCGTACTCATTCAAAGTGGTTAAATGAATTTCATCAGGCGAAAAAAGAGGAATTGCAAGTGCTTTCCACCAACAGAAAAAAATATTTTCCTGATGAATTAAGAATGGATTTGGTAATTGATTTACTTTCTCAAAAAACCAATGGAAATGCGGTTGTAGTTACTGATGTTGGTCAGCATCAGATGATGACGGCACAATTTTACCAATACAATCAAACCAAAAGCAATGTTACTTCTGGAGGTTTGGGAACAATGGGCTTTGCTTTACCCGCAGCGGTGGGTGCAAAAATAGCTAATCCTGAAAAGCAGGTCGTGGCAATCATTGGTGATGGAGGATTTCAAATGACCTTGCAGGAATTGGGGACGATGATGCAAAACAACATAGGTGTAAAAATCATCATCTTAAACAACGGTTATTTAGGAATGGTGCGACAATGGCAACAGCTATTCTTTGAGAAAAGATATTCGTTTACCGATATTCAAAGTCCTGATTTCGTGGCTTTGGCAGCTTCTTACAATATCAAAGGGCAAAAAGTAGAAAGACTGGAAGACTTAAATAAGGCTTTAGACAAATTTTTAAACACAGAAAACGCTTATCTGCTTGAAGTGAAAGTATCCAGAGAGGATAATGTGTTTCCGATGGTTCCAACAGGCGCATCGGTAGCTGAAATACGGATGCAATAATTTAAAAAACAGAAACAATGGACAAGACATTTACCGTATCAATATTTACGGAAAACACTATAGGTATGCTCAACCGCATCACCATCATATTTACTAGGCGACATTTGAACATCGACAGCATTACAGCGTCTGAAACAGAAGTGAAAAATGTGCATCGATATACTATTGTTTTACGCACAAGCAGAGAACAAATTGATAAAGTCATTGGACAAATAGAAAAACTAATTGATGTATTGAAAGCCTTTGTACACGAGGATGATGAAGTGGTGCATCAGGAAATTGCTTTGTATAAAATCAAAACAACGCATCTCAAATCGAACAATGTAGAACAAATAATTCGAGAAAATAGCGCAAAGATTCTCACAGTAGAGCCTGATTTTATCATCATTGAAAAAACTGGACATAAGGCAGAAACAAAGGCTCTTTTTGAAAAACTAAAACCATTTGGCATACTTGAATTTGCCCGTTCAGGAAGAGTGGCTGTTACCAAGCCTATGAAAGAATTAAGCACGTATTTAAAAGAATTAGAACTCAATTAAAGAACAAATAAAACAAAATAAAAATGGCAAAATTAAATTTTGGTGGCGTAATGGAAAATGTCGTTACACGAGAAGAGTTTTCACTTGAAAAAGCGAAAGAGATATTAAAAAATGAAACCTTAGCGGTAATCGGTTATGGAGTCCAGGGTCCAGGACAGGCATTGAACTTGAAAGACAATGGTATAAATGTTATTGTAGGCCAACGAAAAGGAACTAAAAGTTGGGACAAAGCACTAGCCGATGGTTGGGTAGAAAACAAAACACTTTTTGATGTAGCAACAGCATGCGAAAGAGGCACTTTGTTGATGAATTTATTATCGGATGCAGGACAAATTCAAGAATGGGAAAAAATGAAGAAACATTTAACAGCTGGAAAATCCTTATACTTCTCACACGGCTTTGGCGTTACTTTTCACGAAAAAACAGGCATTGTTCCTCCAAAAGATGTAGATGTTTTTTTGGTTGCTCCGAAAGGTTCAGGGACTTCATTGCGAACATTGTTTTTAAAAGGCCAAGGATTAAATTCCAGTTATGCCGTTTTTCAAAATGCATCGGGAAAAGCGGAAAAAAAAGCATTGGCAGTAGGTATTGCTATTGGTTCGGGGTATTTATTTGAAACTACTTTTCAGAAAGAAGTATATAGTGATTTAACAGGAGAACGAGGTGTTTTGATGGGAGCTATTGCGGGTATTTTTGAGGCACAATACAATGTACTTCGTCAAAGAGGACATTCACCAAGTGAAGCTTTTAATGAAACTGTGGAAGAATTAACCCAAAGCTTGATGCCTTTGGTAGCCGAAAACGGAATGGATTGGATGTTTGCCAATTGCAGTACCACTGCACAACGGGGAGCCTTGGATTGGAAAGGCAAATTCAGAGAAGTTACCACACCTGTTTTTAATGAATTGTATGATCATGTGGTTTCAGGACGAGAAGCAGCAATCGTTATCAACACCAACAGCAAGCCCGATTATCGAGAAAAACTCAGTGCCGAGCTCAACGAAATTAAACAGAGTGAATTATGGCAAACAGGAATACAAGTTCGAAAATTAAGACCTCAAGCCAAATGATAAAGTTAGAAATGATACAAACGGCAGCCAAAAACCTGAAGGGTGTGGCAATACATACGCCTCTTGTAAAAAACGAAAACCTGAGCGAGCAATTTAACACTCAGGTCTCTTTGAAGCGAGAAGATTTACAACCCGTTCGTTCTTACAAAATTAGAGGCGCTTACAACAAGATCATTTCACTTTCTATAGATGAAATGAAGCGTGGTGTAGTATGTGCAAGTGCTGGGAATCACGCTCAAGGAGTAGCTTTTGCTTGTAGAAAACTAAATATACAGGCAGTTATTTTTATGCCTGTTACAACGCCTGCACAAAAAATAAAACAAGTAAAACTCTTCGGAAAGAATAATGTAGAAGTTGTTTTAAAAGGAGACACTTTTGATGACGCTTACTTCCAAGCACTTCATTTTAGTAAAGAAAATCAATCCGTTTTTATACACCCATTTGACGATGAACTGGTTATTGCTGGACAAGGTACAGTCGGATTGGAAATATTGAAGGATACTAAACATAAAATCGATTATTTATTCTTTCCAATTGGAGGTGGAGGTTTGGCAGCAGGTATCGTTTCAACTTTTAAACAATTGAGCCCTGAAACAAAGCTTATAGGTGTAGAACCACAAGGTGCTCCATCAATGAAAACTTCATTAGAAAACGGCAAAAACACTTCATTAACTGACATTGATAAATTTGTTGATGGAGCAGCCGTAAAATGCGTTGGTCAAAAAACATTTGAAATCTGCAAAAACTCTATTGATGACATCGTTTTAGTGCCTGAAGGGAAGGTTTGTACAACAATTTTGAAATTGTATAATGAAGAAGCCATTGTTGTCGAACCTGCCGGTGCATTGAGCATAGCCGCATTGGATTTGTATAAAGACCAACTCAAAGGTAAAAATGTGGTGTGTGTCGTAAGTGGTAGTAACAACGACATTACGAGAATGGAAGAAATCAAAGAACGTTCCTTGATGTATGAAGGATTAAAACACTACTTCATCATCAACTTTCCCCAACGCCCAGGAGCCTTAAAAGAATTTGTTAATGATGTGTTAGGAGAAAATGATGATATCACTTACTTTCAGTTTATCAAAAAGAATAACCGAGAAGAAGGTCCAGCGGTTGTCGGCATAGAACTAAAACACAGCACTCATTTGGATGTGATGGAGCAAAAAATGAAAGCTAAAAAAATAGACTTTCAGTATTTAAACCAACATAAAGAATTGTTTACACATTTAATTTTTTGATAGACTTTATGAAAATAATGTTATAAATTGATAAAAGTAGTAAGGCAAAATATAGCCAACCTATGTGAGCACATTTACTTTTTTTAAACCGCATAAAGTCAATCAAAAAGCAGCCAAAATGCCATCTCGCCAACTCACGACAACAGATACAATGAACGGCAATCAACATATTGACAGAAAGGGCGAACCGCTAACAAGGGTAACCTGTTATCACCAATATTTAATCTGACAGGTTAGGTTTTAACTATTACAAATTAGTGTATTTATTGGCATATTTTATTTGCATGACGAGCGACTAACTTCCATAAACCTTCTTTCTTCATCCAAATATTTGTATAACGTCTTTCGATAGTTTTCTCTGATTTTGTTGATTCTTCCATTGAAGTGACTATTTCTTTACCCATTGAGATGGCGATATCACCATTCACGAGGACCTTTTCAACCACACGGCTAAAATCTGTTCTTTGCTTTTGAAGAACAGGCCTGTCAATTGAATTTAGTTTAGCCAAAACGATTTTATTTTCGGGATTGTTTACTATATAATCTTTGTCCCATAATTTTTTTAAGGTCGTTGTATCTTTATGAAGCACGGCCTGAACTTCCATTTGCTCAAGATTTTTGATTTCATTTTCTACAGTTGAATTTTGTGCGGATAAATGATATCCGAAAAAAAATAAACAACTTGCAATTATTATTTTTTTCATAACCAAAATTTTAATTAGTTACTTATTTAGTCCATCAAGGTATGACTTTTATTTGTGTGGCTGGCTTGAAAAGTATATATAGTCATTACAGGAGTTAACAACAGGATTGCCAAAGACTGTATGAAGGTAAACAATCGGTTGTAATTCGCAAGTTGACGCAGATATACTGTAAAGAGAAAAGTGACCTTGCCTTTCAGTTCATACCGTGGAGATAACATATTGCAATACGATTGATTACATTGAAGGATAGGGCTTTTGAAAAATATGAGCTTAGTTACTTTAATTGATTGAAGACTCGGGTTAACTTTCAAATTTTTAAACAATAGAAAATCAACTTGTAAATTTGACATTCTTCAATATGCAAACATCGACACAGCGATAATGAAACTTTATATCAAAAATATGGTTTGTAGCCGTTGCAAAATGGTCGTGAAATCCGTATTGGAAAAATCGGGGCTTCATCCAATTTCGATAGAATTGGGCGAAGTGGAAATACAGGAAAGCAATATTGACCATATAAAAGCAGGCTTATTACAGAATCTTCAATCGTTGGGTTTTGACTTGATGGACGATAAAAAAAGCAAGACAATAGAAAAAATTAAGAGCTTAATCATTGACTTAGTTCAAAACAAAAACAATAAAATTTCAGTCAACTTATCCGATTATTTATCGCAACACCTTTTGCAGGACTACAGCACGTTGAGCAACTTGTTTTCAGAAGTGGAAGGTATTACCATTGAGAAGTATTTCATCCATCAGAAAATAGAAAAGGTTAAAGAACTTTTAATGTATGATGAAATGACATTAAACGAAATTGCCTTTCTTTTAAATTACAGCAGTGTCGCGCATTTGAGTAATCAGTTTAAAAAAGTAACCGGTTTTTCGCCAAGCTATTTCAGGCAACTGAAAGACAAAAAGCGCAGGCAAATTGAAGATTTATAAATTGAAAATCTTGCAACTTTTTCCCAAAATAGTATAACAACTTCGTTCATTCTCTTGCTGACCTTTGTACTATAAAAATTTACTAAAATGCTACATACATATCAGGTAACAGGAATGACCTGTACAAGTTGCGAAGCAAAGGTAAAATCGGCATTGCTAATGGTTAATAACGTAACGGCTGTTGAAGTTTCAAAAGCAGATCATTCGGCAACCATCACGATGGACAAACATATTTCCTTGTCCGATTTTCAGAAGGCTTTAGACAGTAAATACCAGATTTCCGCTATTCATCACAACGAAACATTGGAACAAACTAAATCCTGGTTTTCAACTTACAAACCTGTTTTGCTGATTTTTCTGTACATCACCGTTGTAACGCTTCTTATTCAGGCAGCCAGCCATCATTTTGATTTTATGCAATGGATGCGGCAGTTTATGGCAGGCTTCTTTTTCATGTTTTCATTTTTCAAAATGCTCAACTTAAAAGGCTTTGCCGAAAGTTATGTAATGTATGATGTGTTGGCAAAACGTATCCCGCAATGGGCTTACGTTTACGCCTTTTTAGAGTTGGGTTTAGGTATTGCCTATTTGGTAAATTTCCATCCTTTTGTAACTAACATTACCACCGCCCTGGTAATGACCATAAGCATCATTGGCGTATTGCAAACGGTGTTGAACAAACAAAAAATTCAATGTGCTTGCTTGGGTGCTGTTTTTAATTTACCCATGAGCACCGTTACCATAATTGAAGACGGTTTGATGATTGCAATGAGTGTTGCAATGCTGGTAATGATATAAAACTTTTAAAACAAAAAAAATTACAAGATAAAATTTACACTCTGGTGCAGATAGGCAGTAACAAGAAAAGTGACGTCGGTGTATCTGCGCCTATTTGTAGAAATATAACAGCACAACTGAATACTTTGAGGCAAAGGGCTTATGGAAATTTTGAAGTGGCTACTTTAATTATATGATGACTTCATTGGCTCAGATATACCTTGCACAAACCGTAGCTGCATAACTGAGAGAGATATGATTTTGAAAAAAGAATCAATATCTAATTCAAATAAACCCGATCAAACCAAACCCTTATTATCATCTTCATACTCCAAACTATACATTCAAAACACAGCTGCGAAATAATAAACGGTATTTCCCCTATATTTTGAGGTCCAGCATTATTTTTTGAAAATAAATATTTATTTATTGTTTATCAATAATTATTTATTACTTTTGCAATATAAAAATAAAATTTATCCATCATGTCAAAAACAAACAACTTCGTATTTTGGTGTTTATATATTGTGGTTTGGATCATATTTGTTGGTTTGTCCATTGAAGCCGGCGGCTTGATCGTAAACTTTTTCTTCAGTTTATATAAGCCTGAAATTGTTTCAAATCTTTATCAAAAATTGGATTTAACTCAAATGTATCATGAAAGTAAAATGGCTTTTTTCGGCGTTTATAGCTTTATTCTAACCATTTCAATTTTAAAAGCCTGGCTATTTTACATTGTTATCAGGCTAATGCATTCCATGGATCGGTCAAAACCTTTCAGTACATTTGTTTCAAGACAAATTTCACTCATCAGTTATTTCTCTCTTTCAATCGGATTGCTCAGTTACCTTGCCGGACAGCTATCCAAAAATTTAATGCATCAAGGTATTGTCACTGATAACCTAAACCAATTTTGGGTTGATAGTGAGGCCTTTATTTTCATGGGTGCAGTAGTTCATATCATCGCATATATTTTCAAAAAAGGCGTTGAACTACAAATCGAAAACGATCTAACTTTATAAGCCATGGCAATAATAGTAAATCTGGATGTAATGATGGCCAGGCGCAAAATGTCACTGAATGAACTTTCAGAAAAAGTTGGACTGACTTTATCGAACCTCTCCATTTTAAAAACAGGAAAAGCAAAGGCAATTAGATTCAGTACTTTGGAGACCATTTGCAAAGTATTGGACTGCCAACCGGGTGACATTTTAGAATATGTAAATGACCAGCACAAAACAATTTCCCGCTAACAATCCATCGGATTTATAGCGAGTTGGTTAAAAATGTTTCATGAAAGTGATTCTATTAGCTTTCGACAAAATCATAAAAAACAATCATTCTAATGATTTTTTAATTGGCGCATTTGTAGATGAAGTGCTTGTTGGAATTTGCTTGTTTATTTAGGGGAAACGAAAAAAGACAAATCACATTGGTGAGATAAGTGGAATGTATGTTGCATCTGCGTTTAGTGGTCTAAAAAATCGGAAATGGATTTTTAAAACAACCATTCATCTTGCTTTTGATAATCCAGAAATCGAACAAATGACATTGACCGTAATAGACAAAAATCAATCTGCTAAAAATCTCTACAAAAAAATTGGTTTTGTAGAGTACGGAAGAATAAATAATTATATGATAGACAATGGCAATTATGAAACAAAAGTATTTATGACACTACTAAAAAGTGAAAAAGAAACAACGAAACGCTAATATGAACTGTATAAAAAACCAATTTTTCTACGGGTTTGCTGAACAATAATTGGGTTGATAAAGGCTGTTATTTTTTACCACTGCCATATCTGATTTTACAATTTGTTCCTTTATTTTTAAAAGACGTTATTGCTGTTTCCTGCAGTTCAATGAAACAACTCGCCCGGCTGTATTGTCAAATTTTTTTGCGAAAAATGCGAAACATCGATTCTACAGCATAGTTTTTTTTTTGCATGATGATTTGATTTCACTGTAAAAATATATTGAATTGCAAAATTAATATAGTGTTTGTTTATTTGCTGGATGACAAATCAATTCTTTGTATCATATCTTGATCATATCCGGCAGATGAAGTGATCTCAGGTTATTTCAAATTTTCAACATCGGAGATCCTATTGTGCAGTATTTCCGGGCATTAAATTATTTAATTGGCTTTTGTATAAATCATGTATTTTAGTTTTGCATAAGGCGATCCTGAAAATTATCGGGCGGCGAAAGGAATTTTGAATATTCTGCTGACACCGATGCATGGACATTGGTGTTCAAATAAAAAAAACATGGATAATAATGAAAATTCATAGTACATCACACTTCAAAGATGAAGTAAAGGACCGAAGCTATTTTACTCATTGGGTCAAAAAATTAGAAAATAAGAACGACAGAAAATATGATTGCTACGAAATAATAACTTCTCTTGGAAAAACACAGGTTTGGGGACTGAACACAAAGGACGAAGAATTAGACACGCTGGTAATTTTCCCCGGAGCTAGGACTACAGCCCTTTTTTGGGATTTTGATAAAGGCCTTGATAATTTAAATCATAAAATGAGAATTTTTATGGTGGAAACAAATGGGCTTCCAAATCTAAGTGAAGGTTCAACTCCCGATATTAAATCATTAGACTATGGTATTTGGGCAAATGAAGTTTTTACGAAACTAAAAATTGAAGCTGCTTTTATTGCGGGAGCATCATTTGGCGGGCTCATTTGCATGAAATTTGGAATTGTAAATCCGGAAAAAATAAAGGCATCCTTTTTATTAAATCCTGGTTGCTTACAACCATTTTCTCTAAGCTTTAAAAATCTTTATTACAATCTTCTTCCGATACTTAAACCAACTAAAAAAAATGTTTTGAAATTTTTGGATAAAGCAGTTTTCTCAAAACCTAATCACAAACTATCGGACTTTTCGGAAAAAATGCTGGTTGACTATGAAGCTTTCGCCATAAGTTGCTTTAAGGATAGAGCACAAAAACCATATTATATGGACAAACAATTGGAAGATGTAAAGGTGGAAACATATTTACTTGTTGGTGACAAAGATCTTTTATTCCCTTATCGAAAATCAATTCAAAATGCAAAAAGAAAGATTAATACTTTGAAAGAAACTAAAATATACAATAATGTGGGGCATGGTATTGAAACCTACGACAAAGCCATGAATTATATTGGAGAAAAAATAAAGAACTTACGCTAAAATGGATTTTGCATCATTTTAACCAACAATCGTAAATAGAACAGACTAACAAATCTATTTCAAAAATTAATGAAAAATATGTATTCCATTTTCTTCATAGGGATGTTATCCTTTACAAGTTGCTCAAATGCTTCACAGCTTAAAAAACCTGCCTCTTGAAAAGATATTTGAAACATAAATGAGATCTAGAGCTCTTGACTCTTTACTCCAACTCTTCGTTCTGAATCCACGCCTATTTATTACAAATGGGCAAATAAAAGCATAAACACAGGATTTATATTAGCAGCTATTCTGCATTTGTTGCTATATACTATTTTCAATTTTATTATAAAAATGTGTACTTTTTCAAAGGCAGTTATGGAATGGGCAGAAAATATATTTTTTTGCTAATGGCCTTGATTTTTGTTTGTTCTGAAATACATAGGCTTCTAAAATAGAGATACGTCAAATAAAACAAGGCATTCAATTCGAAATTCTCTCTCCATTGCGCATGGTTGCACATTTTCAAGTCGCACAAAACCCTACATAATGACTACTTTGTAAAAGGTTTGCAATTGCCAAAAAAAGGCAAACTGTTTTTCAATGTGACAGAAAATAATGAGTTAACTTTATTTCTTTTTTGCAAAATTAAGCAGGCTTAAAATGAAATGGATAACCAGAGAAAGGCCGAAAATTGATCGGATCGCTTGCCCTTGGCTTATCAAAAAATTTGTAGATAAAGACGCAGAGTTTATATACGTTCCTTACAATCTGGTAATGGATCAGGCAAAAAAATTAAATGCCATTCCTTTTGATATACCTCAAGTTGAATTTACACACTATAACGATCAATGCACTTTTGATTATATCGTAAAAAAATACAAGATTAAAGATCCTGCTATTTCGATCATTGCTGTCATTGTTCGTGGTGCAGACACAGACAGGCATGACATCGCCAAAGAAGTTGCGGGACTTTGGGCTATTTCCGCCGGGCTTTCTCATAATATTACAAATGATGACGAACTGCTCAAAACCGGAATGTTGATTTACGATGCCTTGTATAGTTGGGCAACTCATTTGCACAAACAAAAACATTTGCAAAACAGTCCGTTTGAGAACTTGCTGCATGAAGTATACATCAAATTCTTAAAGTCGAAAGAATTAGATAAAAAGAAAATCCCAAATTGGGTTAAAGAACTCAAAGAAATAATTCAGGACCAAATAGACACCCAATTTACATTTGACCTTAAAAATATTTCAACACATTTAGAATTAAATCCCTCTTACTTATCAAGGGAGTTTTCTAAATACTTTGAAGACCTGAATTTTGGTGAATATGTCAGAAAAATTAGAATTGAAAAAGCTATTGCCCTCATTCAAAATTCAAAATATTCACTTACTGAAATAGCATACCTGTCTGGCTTTTCAGACCAAAGCCACTTTACAAGAATATTCAAGCGCCATACAGGCAAAAACCCCTCTTCCTTTAGAAAAAACCTGACCAAAAGTAAATCAGATACAAAAGGTAAATAATCTGCTATTTATTTATTGCGTGATATTTTAGTTTGCAACAAAAATGCCCATATGAGTAATCAGCCAACATATACTCTACGCCAACTTGTTTTATACTTTTTAAAATTAGGAACGACAGGCTTCGGTGGCCCGGTTGCTTTAGTTGGTTATATGCATAAAGACTTGGTTGAAAATCGCAAATGGATTTCTGAAGAAGAGTATAAACAAGGTTTGGCATTGGCACAATTAGCGCCGGGTCCACTGGCTGCACAATTAGGCATTTATTTAGGCTTTGTACATTATGGCCTTTGGGGTGCAACTCTGGCTGGGATTGCATTTATTATTCCATCTTTCATAATGGTTGTGCTGCTTGGAATGGCCTATAAATTATACGGCGGACTTCCATGGATGCAAGCCGTATTCTATGGTGTTGGTGCAGCCGTTATTGGAATTATTGTTAACAGTTCTTACAAACTCACCACAAAGTCCATTGGAAAATTCAATCTTCAATCATTCAAACAAAACTGGATGCTTTGGTTGCTTTTTATTACAGCAGCAGCCATTACTTTTTTCACACAACAGGAACAGATTTTATTATTCGTGGCAGCAGGTCTTTTGTATATGTTTCTTAAAGCTCCACCAAAGTGGTTCAATAATAAAACAGTAAACGGATTTGTATTACTTCAAATTGGTTTTTGGAACTATGAAGCATCCACACTTGAAAAAATTGCCCTCTTCTTTACAAAAGCCGGGGCATTTGTTTTTGGCAGCGGTTTAGCAATCGTTCCCTTCTTACATGCAGGGGTTGTGACAGAAAATCATTGGTTAACAGAGCAACAGTTTGTAGATGCTGTTGCAGTAGCAATGATTACACCTGGGCCTGTTGTTATCACCGTTGGCTTTATTGGATATTTGGTCGCAGGATTCCCCGGTGCTTCAGTTGCCGCATTGTCAACATTTCTACCATGCTATTTATTTACAGTAATTCCAGCACCGTACTTTAAAAAAATTGCCAAGAACCAATCCATTAAAGCATTTGTGGATGGCATAACGGCCGCTGTTATTGGTGCATTGGTTGGTGCAGTAATCGTAATTGCAACACGAAGCATTTTAGATATTCCTACTGCTTTCATAGCCATCACTACAATATGTGCCTTAATTTATATTAAAAATATTCGAGAGCCTTACATCATTTTTATAGCTGCGCTTTTAGGAATTTTTATAAAACTAATACTATGAATAGAAATGCTTTTTAAAATCAGGAACATTAGCTGTTGCAGCATCATTGTTTTCAACAAAGCATAATTTTTTCAGAAAATCTTACAGCTAAGGAAAAGAAGAAGAATGATAACGAGCCGGTAACATCGTAGCTAAAATAGATGTACGATGAACAATTTCAAAGTTTTTTCACTAAATTTGAACATTGGGATACTATTGAACTTTGAGCAGGGAATCCCTCTCTTCTTCAATACATAAACCCTTACCTGCTATGCATGAATATTTTATGAAATATAGCAAGTGACCAATTAATCATATTAAATTTTTTTTATTAAATATTAAATTTATAATTATGAGAGGAATACTTTGGTTAGTCGCAGTCATTTGTATTATTATTTGGTTATTAGGAATATTTGGAGTCGGAGATGGTATGGGTTTAGGAAATTTAATTCATATCCTTTTGGCTATTGCCATCATTATTATTCTTTATAATATCATTTCCGGTAGAAAACCGTTGAATTAAATATTGTACTATTTTTTGGAGTAATCCTTAATTTTAATATAAGTAAATTTTGCGTCCACACTGTCGCTGATATGCTGTGAGGTAAAGTGGCGGTAGTGTATCTGTGCCTACCGTAGATTTGATATTTTGCCAGAACCATTTATTCTTTTTACGATCTGAGTCGTAAAAAGAAATTTGCAGCTAACCACAAATGATACTTTGTAAGTTTTCCATCACGAACTGGATTGATTTTTTGGGAAATATATAAAGAAGGAATTTTGAAAGTATAATATACTGCCGGGCAAATAATAGCCTGGAATTATTTAACAGTGCCATTGAATACTTCAGAGAGAATCGACTTTTAGAATTTATGAGGTTAGATACTTTATTTAAATGATTTCATCAGCACAGCTACGCCCTCCTCAAAACTGAAGCTGCATATCTGCAACAATTATAGAAGAGGTAGCCCATTCCTATCAGCCCTTTTAAATTAAGCCTAAAAATATTTGAAAGTTTGGATGCGTTCCCAAGCATGAATGGGAAATAGAAGTTGTATTTACGCAATATCATTTCGATATTTATAAAATACGCGGAATCGGCATAAATCATTGGTTAGCGAAGTTATATTTTTATTCAAAAAATTTCCGCATGTTCGTACTTTCGCAAATACAGATGTTGCCTGCAAGCCTATTGGAGCCTCCGTTCAGTTTGAACTGACACGAAAAACAGAATACACACGATATTAACAGACTATTTGACAGAAAAATACTATGGCACAAGTTTAGACGCAGGAGGAACGCTGAGGCGATAGGTCGATGGTAGGATGTTAAAGTTACTAATTATAATTGATTCTCGAACCATTTCTGCCAGCAATGACAGGATTACTGTTCTGAGGGCTGCTGTAACAACAGCAATTAACCTTTCCAGTACAGCTATAAGATAGATACAGTTAGACACTTGCATATCATTTATGTTAAAATGTTCCTCACTCGAAAGAGAATGCCCGAAAGGAATTTATTCTTAGTAGGTTCTCAGGGAAACACAAAACCATAAGACAGTCCTTATGGCGGTAATCCTGAAAGGGTTGTGAGAAATCATAATCTGAAGTGCCACAAATTTATTCTAAATGAATTTGATTGGCCAAGGGTGGATGAAGACTTGTAGAGGTGCATAATCCTCAATAGATGGAGGTGGTCTATAGTCAAGCAGTGAAAAATATTACATTGCACATTAGCCAGTAGGTTACGACTGGTATTGCTTACTGGCTAATGTCCCATTAAATCACCAACTAATGTTTACAGAAGAATTATGGCAAGAGTGGGTTGAACAAGAAAGTTCAAATTACAAAACTGAAAAAGGAAAAAAAGTTTATCTAAAAAAAGGATACGTCCATTTCGACCATCGCTTTTGGTTTCCCGATAGAAATTCCGAGTTAAAAAAAGTTCTTCAAGCCAATCTCAAAATATTCAATTCCAAACTTCAGCGAAGTGAATATTGGGCATTTTCTCCATTTCTTAAAATTCTGATTAAAACGCCTCGATACCGATACCAAGAATTGGATAACCTACATGACCTTGAGACTAAAATTCGGCCAATATGTTTCGCCTCACACTTTGATAGTTTAATTTTTAGCTTCTACTCTTTTTGTCTTACCAAACTCTACGAAAAATATATTGTAGCAAAGAAATTCAGTGAATGCGTATTGGCATACCGCTCTGATTTGGGTAAATGTAATATTCAGTTTGCAAAAGAAGTATTTCAGCAAGTACAGAGTCGTGGTGAATGCACCGCTATCGCCTTAGACATTAAAGGGTGCTTCGATAATATTGACCATGTAACTCTTAAAGAAAAATGGAAAGCTATTTTAGGCTCTGACCTCCCAGAAGACCAATTCAGAATTTTCAAAAACTTGACGAAATACAGTTATGTGAGTAAAAATGGTTTATTGAAAAAATTTACCGGCCCCAAAAAAAGAAATGAAAAATTACCGGCAACACTCTTAGACACTTTACCAGGAACAAAAGATTTCGAAAAATACCAAGCCTTGAGAGATAGCAAATTAATCGTTACAAACGATAAGCCCGATAGTAAGTCAAAAAGGTTTAAAGGAATTCCCCAAGGTTCAGCACTTAGTGCTTTACTATCCAACATCTATTTAATTGACTATGACAAAGAGATGTATGAAAAGTCTCAAAGGGAAAACTTTATATACCGTAGGTATTGTGATGACATTCTTATAATCTGTGATACAGCTAAAGCCACAGAGTTAAAATATTTTGCAATTCAAAAAATTTCCAAAGACTATTTCCTGACCATTCAAGATAAAAAGGTCGAAACAATTGATTTCAAGTTAAATTCAAAGAAAGTAATAAGAGCTTTTAAAAGAAATAAAACAAATCTAAGCATTCCTGCAAAAATTAATTTAACCAATGAAAAGACTTTTTATAAACCATTACAATATTTAGGCTTTGAATTCAATGGACAAAATATCCTAGTTCGTTCATCAAGCCTATCTAAATATTTTAGAAAAATGAGGTCAAGAATTATCAAGACGATTTCTATGGCTTATGGTGCAACCGCAAAGTCAGACAAAGTATTCCTAAAGCAACTGTTTGAAAAGTATTCACATTTAGGCGAGCGGAATTTCATAACGTATGCGTACAATGCCTCAAATGAGTTTTATTCAAATGGAAGTGGTAAAGTACAAGAAGGCATGAAATCGCCTTCAATTAAAAAGCAACTTTCACGACACTTTAATGTTATGAAAAATACACTTGAAAGTAAAAATGAACAACGCATAAACTATAAAGCAACCACTAATAAGCCTAGACAAAGGAAACAAATTGGTTGACGAAGGCCAGCAGGCAACAACTAAGGCTTCGTTGGGTGCGCAGCACCAACAATGAAGCCGCCTGTTGAACGGAACCGGATAATATGGAGATGTCGTAAGAGGAGGATGGGTTTTTTCAGCAAACAGATTTGCTTACTTTT
>JAFDXJ010000003.1 GCA_018268015.1 Bacteroidota bacterium | reverse complement strand
GGCTCGTACCCGTCTCTACGTCCGTAGAGATGACTGGGCGGCATTCAATTACTTTTTAAGAAAATCATCAAGAATATTTTTGTCTCCTTTCATGAGTTTCTCAAAATATTCTTTGTTTCCTCTTTTGATTTTTTTCTCCCTGATAAGCATTTCAGTTTTGGTAGGAAGTTGTTCAATGTAAACAAGTTTCCATGGACGTTTCAACCTTGTAGAAAGCGTGTGTCCGAGGTTATGCTGTTCCAACCTGTTCAAAGGATTTTCAGTAGAACCTTTGTAAAAGGTGCCATATATTTGGCTTTGAATAATGTAAACATAATAGGACATAAAAGACAAAGCCCCACTGCGTTGAGTGAGGCTTTGCGGATCTCTGCAACCGTAGAGAGGCTCGTACCCGTCTCTACGTCCGTAGAGATGACAGGGCGGCATTCAATTACTTTTTAATAAAACCATCAAGAATATTTTTGTCTCCTTTCATAAGTTTCTCAAAATATTCTTTGTTCCCTCTTTTGAGTTTTTTCTCCCTGATAAGCATCTCAGTTTTGGTAGGAAGTTGTTCGATGTAAACAAGTTTCCATGGACGTTTCAACCTTGTAGAAAGTGTGTGTCCGAGGTTATGCTGTTCCAACCTGTTCAAAGGATTTTCAGTAGAACCCTTGTAAAAGGTGCTGTCTATTTGGCTTTGAATGATGTAAACATAATAGGGCATAAATGACAAAGCCCCACTTTTTTGAGTGAGGCTTTGCGGATCTCTACGACCGTAGAGATGACAGGGCGGCATTCATTTCGTTTCAATGAAATCCCCAAGTATATTTTTGTCTCCTTTGATGAGTTTAAGGAAATAGTCTTTGTTTCCTCTTTTGAGTTTTTTCTCCCTGATAAGCATTTCAGTTTTTGTGGGAAGTTGTTCGATGTAAACAAGATTCCATGGACGTTTTAATTTTGTGGAAGACGTGTGTCCGAGGTTATGTTGTTCCAATCTGTTCAAAGGATTTTCAGTAGAACCTTTGTAAAAGGTGCCATCTATTTGACTTTGAATAATGTAAACATAATAGGACATAAAAGACAAAGCCCCACTTCTTTGAGTGAGGCTTTGCGGACCGGACGGGACTCGAACCCGCGACCTCCGCCGTGACAGGGCGGCATTCTAACCAACTGAACTACCGATCCAATATTTTTAAGAACCTCATCTGATTTCCAACCCGTCTCTACTACCGTAGAGACCAACTGAACTACCGATCCATTATTTTTCCCAGTGTAATCTTTAGATTTTTTATCTTTCCAAAGATTTCAGGACGGCAAAGATAAGGGGAAACACTTTTTTTCAACAAATCTTTCTTTGCCAAAATTTCTCTATGTATTTTTACCTTAAATCTTATAGTAAAATATGCCTACTTACCCCAATAGACAATTCCTTGACTTTGAAAAACCGATCAAAGAATTGTATGAACAAATTGACCAGGCAAAAAAACTGGCTGAGAAAAATCAAAAAATTGACTATTCTCAAACCATCTCGCAATTGGAAGATGCCATCCTGGAAAAAAGAAAAGAAATAACGGAGCATCTTACTCCCTGGCAGCGTGTTCAGCTTAGTCGCCATCCGGACAGACCTTATACCACAAAATATATATTAAAAATGTCCGATAATTTCCTGGAGTTGCATGGCGACAGGAATGTGAAAGATGATAAAGCCATGATAGGTGGATTTGCAGAACTTGATGGACAAACAGTAATGTTTATCGGCCAGCAAAAAGGTATCAATACAAAAATGCGCCAGCAAAGAAATTTTGGGATGGCTAATCCTGAAGGATATCGAAAGGCCTTAAGGCTGATGAAACTTGCAGAAAAATTTGATAAACCTATTGTTACACTGATTGATACGCCTGGTGCTTTCCCCGGCGCAGAAGCAGAAGAACGGGGACAGGGCGAAGCCATCGCAAGGAATATTTATGAAATGATCCGATTAAAAGTACCGGTAATCTGTGTGATTATTGGCGAGGGTGCAAGCGGAGGCGCCCTGGGTATTGGTGTGGGTGATAAAATTCTCATGATGGAAAATACCTGGTACACTGTGATTTCACCGGAGAATTGCAGTTCCATTTTATGGAGAAGCTGGGAGATGAAAGAAGTGGCAGCCGAACAACTTAAACTCACTTCAAAAGATATGAAAAGCTTTGGCCTGGTAGATGAAATAGTTCCCGAGCCTGAAGGCGGCGCACATTGGGATTACGATGAATCTTCCCGGCTATTAAAAGAATATATTTTGAAGGCAATCCATGAAATGAACAATTATACACCACAGGAGCGAATCAATATGCGTATTGAAAAATTTGGCAAAATGGGCTTCTGGGATGAACTCATCGATTAATAATTACTTTTTTTACAAAAAATTCACTCGAAAAAAAAATAACATGACTCAAGGGTTAGATACATCTTTTTTAAAGGGTACCGGGGTAGCCTTGATTACTCCTTTTAAAGAAAATGAAGAAATAGATTTTGAGGCGCTGTCCAAAATCATTGACCATGTAATATTGGGAGGCGTAAATTATGTGGTAGTTCTGGGTACAACCGGTGAAACGCCTACCCTGTCAAGATCGGAAAAGATGGAGCTCATCCGATTTACCTATGACCAGGTCAAAGAAAGGGTGCCGGTGATTGTGGGTATTGGAGGAAACAATACTGCTTCCGTATTAAATGATCTGAAAGAATTTCCTCTGGAGCAGGCAACAGCAATTTTAAGTGCCGTTCCTTATTATAATAAACCTTCTCAGGACGGATTATTTTTACATTATAAAAAACTGGCTGAAAATGCACCCAAACCGATTGTACTTTATAATGTACCCGGCAGAACGGGTAGAAATTTATTTGCCGAAACAACCTTAAAATTAGCACTGGAAGTTGGCAATATTGCCGGCATTAAAGAAGCCAGTGGCGACTTTAATCAATGCATGCAGATTTTGAAAGACAAGCCCGGATTTTTTACGGTAGTAAGTGGTGATGATGCACTGGCACTTCCCCAAATGGCTTGCGGCATGCAAGGTGTTATTAGCGTGGCAGCCAATATGTTCCCCGAAGATTTTTCAGGCATGATCCGAAATTGCTTGAAGAACGATTATGAAGCAGCAAAAAAATTAAATGACCGTTTGATTCCCGCCTATGATCTCATGTTTGCCGAAAATAATCCTGCAGGCGTAAAAGCATTCATGTCCGAAAAAGGTTTATGTAAAAATATTCTGCGCCTTCCAGTGAGCCCGCTTTCCGAAAATTTACATAATAGGGTTAAGAGTTTTTTACAGAAATATTAAATTTGTCCCCAGACAAATTGTTTTCATAGATCAATCCTATTTTAACCAAAAAAACAAAGGCAGCATCACCTGGCATCAGATTTTTCCTTGCCTGTTTACATCCTATTTAAGAAAACTTTTTGAGCAAAGCCCTTGTTTGCTTTGATCAATACCTATTTTTGTTGCCAAATAATAAATAATATGGGTTGGATTGTGTTTTTCATTTTTGTGATTGGCTGGATGATTGGTTTATATGGTATGTTTAAGAAAGCGGGCATCAGGCCGGAATGGGCTGCTTTTATTCCTTTTTATAATACCTGGTTGATTGTTGAAAAATGCGGTATTAAGAAGATTTGGTTTTGGCTGCAATTCATTCCCATTGCCGGACAATTTATTACAATCTGGATCACCATTATTTTTGTCATGCATTTTGGCAAGGTCAATTTAATTGACCATACGCTGACTGTTTTTTTGCCTTTTTTATATTTACCTTATCTCGGTTTTTCGGATAAAGTAAGATGGGGAGGCAGGGAAATTTTTAAGCGATATAAAAAACCTGCATCCCGTGAATGGATTGATGCAGCCGTATTTGCAACAGTAGCGGCAACCCTGATACGCACTTTTATCTTTGAAGCCTATACCATTCCTACCGAAAGTATGGAGAAAACATTAATGGTAAATGATTTCCTCTTTGTCAATAAAATGGCTTATGGTCCGCGCATTCCGCAAACACCTTTAAGTTTTCCTTTTGTACACAATACTTTACCGGGAATGCCAACAACGCCTTCCTATTTGAAGTGGATACAACTACCCTATTCACGCATACCCGGATATGATGAAGTGAAAAGAAATGATGTTGTGGTTTTTAATTTTCCTGCGGGCGATACCATCATCAATGTGGTGGGTTACGGATCAATGCGTCCTTATTATGATGTATTGCGTGAGCAGTATCATGGAGATCGGGAAAAACTTAAAGCAGATTTTCCATTATTGGTACACCCAATGGATAAAACCGATAATTACATTAAACGCTGCACCGGTATGCCGGGTGATATGATTCAGGTAAAAGAAGGTATCTTATATGTAAACGGGCAGCCTGCTTATGTTTCACCCAATTCACAAATTGATTATAATGTTCCACTCAATGGAAAAACTTTTACAGTAGATGGATTAAATGAGCAATTGGGCATTAATGCCACAGAAGGTTTAGGGGATATATTGCCGGATAGCGCTTGCATCATTATGAATATGACTCCTGTAGAAAAAGAAAAAGTAGAGAGCGCATTAAAAGTAAAATGTACCATTGCTACATATCAACAGGAGTCCACACAGGTATTTCCATTTAATGAAATGAGCGCTTCCTGGAGCAGAGATAACTATGGCCCCATACAAATTCCGCAAAAAGGAAAAGCAATATCCCTAACCATGCAAAATATTGCGGAATATGAACGGCTCATTACCACCTATGAACATAATACTTTAGTCGTACAAAACGGAAAATTCCTTATTAATGGCAAGGAAACATCAACTTATACGCCCATTTATAATTACTACTGGATGATGGGAGATAATCGCCATCGTAGCCAGGACAGCCGTTTCTGGGGTTTTGTACCTGAAACAAATATCGTAGGCCGGGCATCACTCATCTGGTTTAGCTGGAAAGACGGCCCGCGGTGGAGCAGGATATTTAAACTGATTAATTAAGTTTTATGAATGCTTGGGGGATCCATGATTTATGCCCGAATTCTTTTTACAAGCACTTGCATTCATTTAGATTTTATTCCTAAAAAATATCTTCAAAAAATCATTTTAAAAATGAAGATTCCAGGTTACGGAAGGAATGATGGGGAATAAAGAGACTTGCTTGGTAGTTACCGTCAATGTACCGTTTGCTGCATTCCCTTCCTGGTCAAAGTAGAGAAAATAAGGGTTTAACCGGCTATAGACATTATAGACACTAAATACCCAATTTGCTTTATACCATCTTGGCTTTTTTTGAATAGGAGTATATGTAGCCGAAAGATCCAAACGGTGATAAGGCGGCATGCGGTAAGCATTGATACGACTATATTCCTGCGTTAAAACACCTTCAATAAAATAAAAACGTTCCGGTAAGGATACCGCATTTCCGGTTCCAAAAACAAATACAGATGAAAAAGTCCATTGATCATTCAGTTGATAGGTTGTAACTACGGAAAGATCATGCCGACGGTCATATTTACCATAAAATTTCTCCCCATTATTTAATGCCGGAAACTTTCTCCATGTCCATGACAATGTATATCCAATCCATCCGGTGAACCGGCCTTTTACTTTATGAATAAATAATTCTGAACCATAACTCCATCCTTTTCCAAACACAAAATCTTCTTCGGGGTCTTTTAAGGTATTGGGTGTATAACCTTCTCTATATTCTATTTGATTGTCCATAGCCTTATAATATAATTCCAGGGATGTTTCGAAAGTATTATTTTGAAAATTCCGAAAATATCCAAGCGCATATTGCCATGATTTTTGTGGCTTCACCCGGTATGTACTTGGCACCCAGATATCTGTAGGTAAAGTAGTTCCGGCATTGCTAACCAAATGTATGTACTGCAAATTATGAGATACGGATGCCTTAATAGAACTCATGGAATCTATATCTATTCTCCAGGTGATCCTAGGTTCAAAGCCACCATACGATTTTATGGGCTGAGCCGAAAGATAAACAGTACTATCAATAGGGTTTCCATATATATCATGCGTATAAGCCACATAAGGTCCCAGTTGTGTGAAGCGACTATAACGTAAACCATAATTCATTTGCATGTCTTTCGATATGGCCCAGTCGTCCTGTAAATATACGGCCCACTCTCCTGCATATTTTTTTTGAACATTCAATGGCTGGAATATAGTTGTATCCTGGCTCCCACTAACAAGGCTGGGTAAAAAAGTATGATAGGTATATTGAGCCCCCATTTTTAAATGATGTGAAATAGCAGGATAAAAATCAAAATCCGTTTTGGCATTGAAGTCTTTGATGCCGGAAGAGATATTGATCAAAAAATTATTTTGAGCGCCATTGAAATCAAAGCGATAGTCATTATAAATAAGGGAAGTATTGGCAAACAACTTTTTACTAAATACATGATTCCATCTTAACGTAGCGGTGCTATTACCCCAGGGTATATCTGTTGTAAAAGACCGCCTGGCATTATTAAAATCAAACTGATCCCTTCCAAAGTACCCGCTGAGGAATAGCCGGTCATTGGTTGAAAACTGGTAATTGGCTTTTAAATTCACATCATAGAAATAATAACCGGAACCATAATAATTATTACTCTTTCCTAAAATAGATTTTGAAATTGCATCAATATATGTGCGCCTTGCAGAAATCATATAGGATGCCTTATTTTTTATCAAAGGACCTTGTATGGAAAACCGAGAGGCAATCAAGCCAATCCCTGCATCTACTTGTGTTTTATGCATATTCCCATCTTTCATAATGATATCAAGTACACTAGATAACCTTCCGCCATATTGCGCCGGGAATCCGCCTTTAATAAGGCTGACTGATTTGACAGCATCCGCATTAAAAACAGAGAAAAAACCAAACAGATGACCCGTATTATACACAACGGCATCATCCAATAAAACCAAATTCTGATCCGGCCCTCCACCTCGGACATAAAACCCGGAATTCCCTTCACCTGCATTACGAACGCCGGGTAGTAATTGAAGCGTTTTTAAGACATCTGTTTCCCCCAGGAATGATGGTATGGCTTTTATCTCTGCAATGCTTAAATCTATTTTTCCCATCTGAGAAGTTTGAACATTATTTTCTCTTTTTTTTGCCGAGATAATTACCTGCTGAAGATTAAATGAAACCGGATTTAGGTAAATAGTGAAAGCTCGATCTTCTAAAGAATCTATATGAATCGTTTTTGTTTCATAACCGATATATGAAACATGGATATGGTTTATGTTTTCCGGTAAGGTGAGAGAAAAAAATCCATAATTATTGGTCTGGATGGGGCTATTCAGGCCGGGGGCGGAAATCGTTGCCCCCCTAAGTGTCTCACCATTCAAAGAATCTTTTACATATCCATTGATAGTTTGCCTTTTTTGTGCAAAAGAACAGCATACGGTGAAAATAAATATCAATAGAAAAGATATTTTCATGAACTGCCCCAAAGTTTAAATGAAAAAATATTTCAGTTAAAATTCAACAAATTTCAACCTGCCGGGAAATCCAATAACCAGCTTCTTAATGATTCGCCACACCAATGCTGTCTTCCACATCTCCGCAATGAAGCATACCGGAATGATATTTCGGATGATTGTTTCCAAGATAGGGATTTACAATTTCCAGTTGATCACTTAACCAAAAAGCGGCAATGGAATCCTTAAATGCCATAGGGCATTTATCGTGGTAAATTATACCCTGATCATACTTTACTGTTCGCAATAAGTTGTACAGATTTTCAGATAAATTATTAAAGGCAATCCGTTTCCCTTCAATGGTTTCTTCAGCAGAGATGATGCGGGCCTGGCCGGCTACATTAAATGAATAAGAAAGCGCTGTATTGATCAATAAACTGTCTGCTTTCATTTCTTTCAAAGGTAAATTGGGAATTTCAGTGGACAATTGTAAAGCTGTAGCACTGGCTTTTGCAGTATCCCAATTTACAAAGGCATCTTTCAATGTATAATAGGTTTGCATGACCTGCAAGAAATTTTTATTAAAATCATCCGTATGAGCGCTCACCATTAAAGCCGTTTGTTTTTGTGTGTCTTTATTTTCATCCGGATGTGTATAAAAAAACAAAAAATAAACAGCTATAGCAGCCACAAGAATAGCTAAAATCAAAAATCCTTTTTTCATGATGAATCAATTAAATTTTTTGCAAAAAAAACAAATTTATACAATCTCAATCACATGCCCTAAATAAGCAACTCCTTTCAAATTCTTTGATTTAATTTTGCGCTGCAATTTTTTTTATGCTTGCAGGTTTAAATAATATCACCTTTGAATTTGGCGCGAGAATAATCGTGGAAGATGCGACCTGGCACATACAACCGGGAGAACGTATAGGCCTTATCGGTTATAATGGTACCGGAAAATCTACCCTGTTAAAACTTTTTGTGGGGGAATATACTCCTTCATCAGGGACCGTGGAAAAAAGCCGTGATACTACTATTGGATATCTGCACCAGGATCTTTTAAGTTTTGATACAAATGATTCTATTCTCAATGTGGCGATGAGCGCTTTCGATAAAATTAAGGATCTGGAGAAAGAGATCGAATCATTAGGAAAAATCCTTGAACAAGAATCGGATGATCAGTTATTAGAGAAATACACGGATCTGCTCCATGAACTGGAAGTGCGTGGCGGGTATGAAATTCATCATAAAACAGAAGAAGTTTTACAAGGTCTTGGTTTTAATAATAGTGATTTACAAAGACCTTATAAAGAGTTTAGTGGTGGTTGGCGGATGCGGGTATTGTTAGCGAAAATGATCCTTCAGCAACCGGATATATTATTGCTGGATGAGCCCACAAACCATTTGGATCTGCCATCTATTGAATGGCTCGAAAAGTACCTGGCACATTACCAGGGAAGTGTGGTGATTGTGAGCCACGATAAGTATTTCCTAAACAGGATGGTTACAAAAATTGTGGAATTGTATCAACAGCAATTACATATCTATTCCGGCAATTATGATTTCTACGAAAAGGAAAAAGCCATCCGTATAGATATGCAACAAAAGGCTTTTGAAAACCAGCAAGATTTTATTCGCCAACAGGAAAGGTTTGTAGAACGTTTTAAAGCCAAAGCCAGTAAAGCAGCCCAGGCACAAAGCATTCAAAAACGCCTGGATAAACTCGAACGTGTAGAAAATGTAACCCTTGAAAGGCCTAATCTACGCATCAATTTTCAAGTGGAAAAACAACCCGGTAAAATCATTGCCACTTTAAAACATGCCACAAAAAAATTTGATGAAAATAAAATTGTGGAAGATGCCCATGCAGAAATTAACCGTGGAGATAAAATTGCGCTTATTGGTGCTAATGGAAAAGGGAAATCAACATTACTGCGCATATTGGCGGGTGTAGAGCCTTTTGAAGGGGAAAGAGTGTGGGGGCATAATGTTCAGGAAAGTTTTTATGCGCAGCATCAATTAGAGGCGCTGAATATACATGTGGATATTTTGGAAGAAATGAAAAATGCCGGTAGTGGAAAAACAGAACTGGAATTGCGCGCGCTCATAGGATGTTTTCTTTTTTCCGGCGATGATGTGGAAAAGAAAATCAAAATTCTAAGCGGTGGAGAAAAAGCTCGTGTAGCTCTTGCTAAAGTAATCATCGGAAAAGCCAATTTCTTAATGCTGGATGAACCTACAAATCACCTTGATATCCATAGTGTAGAACTCCTGATTGAAGCATTAAAAAAGTATGAAGGCACCCTGATTCTTGTAAGCCATGACCGCTATTTTATTTCTAAAACAGCAAATAAAATTTGGGAAATTGATGTTTATAAAATCAGGGAATTCAAAGGAGATTATGAGGAATGGGCCGAGTGGAAAATCCGGAATGAAAAAAAGAAAACTGCCCTTCTCAAAAATAATCAAAAAGAAACTCCTCCTATCCCTGTAAAATCTGCCAAAGAAGTGCAACAAACGACGGCCACATCATCTTCACATCATGAAAGAGAACAAAAAAAAGAACTTCAAAAATTACAAAAACAATTTGCCAAAATTGAGGAAGAAATCAATGCACTGAATAATGAAAAACTGATACTTGAAAAAAAACTTTCACTGCCGGATAACTTTAAAGACCCGGAAAAATTTCATGAGTTGGAAAAAAATTATGCATCTCTGTTGGAAAAAATAAATGAGATGAATGATAAATATGAGTCCTTATTCAATGCAATCATCCAATTGCAAGATGAATAAGCTTCATTCATGCTAATAAACTTTCCTTTTCTCACCTTTACGATTCGTAATTAAAACACTTTTTCCAAAAACTTTACCCTCATAATTTTCCATCCTTACAGAAATTAATTGGATTTGCTTAACTTTCCACCTCAAAAAATATTTTATGAAAAGAATTTTTTGGCTGATAATCCCTCTCCTTCTTCTGTGCAATTTTATTAATGCTCAGACCCCTGCTTTTATATCCGATAGCCTGGAAAACTATATTCATCAAGGTATGAAAGACTGGGCCATTCCCGGCCTGGCTGTTGCTGTGATAAAAGATGGGAAAACAGTAGTAATGAAAGGATTTGGTGTTCGCGATATGCAATCCAATGAGCCGGTTGATGAAAATACTTTATTTATGATTGCCAGTAACAGTAAACTTTTTACGGCTACTGCCCTTGCCCAGTTGGAATATCATCAAAAACTATCCCTGGATGATAAAATCAGCAAATATTTTCCCGGCTATTCTGTGTACGACCCCATTACAACTCAGTTGGTAACTATCCGGGATATGCTTAGCCATCATTTGGGTACGCGTACTTTCCAGGGTGATTTTGCATTTTGGGATTCTAAACTTTCTTCAGCACAAATCATGAATAAAATGAAATTGCTGAAAACCTCTCAAAATTTCCGGCAATCGTTTGGTTATTGCAACAGTTGTTTCCTAACAGCGGGAGAAGTGATTCCTGTTGTTACCGGAAAACCCTGGGCGGTCTATATCTACGATAGTTTATTGTTACCGTTAGGTATGGATAATACTCATGCATTAGGTTTGAATATGGGGAATATGGAAAATGCATCTAAACCCTATACAAATTTATATACCGGTAAATTAACTGAACTGCCTTATGACCGGGTTGATAATCTTGCGCCTGCCGGAAGTATTGTGAGTAATATCAAAGACATGGCCAAGTGGTTAACGATGCAATTGGATTCAGGAAAATTGAATGGAAAACAAATTGTTCCATGGCAGGCTATCCAAAGAACGAGAGATATGCAGACCATCATTTCAAGCAGGAAATCATTTAATAGGCCCACTCATTTTACCGGCTATGGTCTCGGTGTTTTTGAAACGGATTATGCAGGCAAACAAATTTTCTGGCATACCGGGGGAGCCATGGGTTTTGTAACCAATACTTGTTTTGTGCCTGAAGATCATTTAGCCATTGTGATCCTGACCAATATGGATAATCAATCATTTTTTGAAGACTTGCGTTATCAAATATTAGATGCTTACTTAGGCCGCCCATTTAAAAATTACAGTAAAATGGACCTGGCTGCATCAAAACCTGATTTTGAAAAAAGTATTGCAGATGTAAAAGCGATGCAAGACAGAATCAAAGGAGAAAAACCTGCCTTAAATTTAAATGACTACAACGGTACTTATGAAAATGAACTATATGGTTCTCTTCAAATTTCAAAAAAAGGAGATGAACTGGAAATTCAATTTAATAATACCTATAATCTCACAGCTTCATTGCAATACATGGATCATGGACAATGGTTATTAACTTATAGCAATATTGATTTTGGAATTCTGCCCATCCATTTTAACATAGAAAACAATAAAGTAGTTTCCATTGAAATCAGAGTCAATGAATTTCTGGATTATGATCCCTATATTTTCATAAAAAAATAAAAACATGATAAAAAAAATAAGCCTTCTATTATTGGCCGCTTCATGCGGAGTTGCCACATTTGCTCAAAATAATCTTAGCCCGGAAATGCTTTGGAAATTAGGCAGGGTAAGCGCTTTGGGAATTTCTGCCGATAAGAATTTTATCGTTTATGATGTTGGTACACCGGATATGGACAATAATAAAATCAATCATAAAACCTATAAAATACCCATTTCCGGAGGTGCTGCGGTAATGATTGATAATGCGGCATCACTACTTCCCAATACTAAAATTTCACCGGATGGTCAATACAAACTGGAAAGCAAACCGGTACAAATTTTAAAAGTGACTGGCGCAGACATTTTCCCTGATTTACCAAAATCCAATGTTTATGTTTATACATCGCTGGACTACCGTCATTGGGATACCTGGGAAGATGGTCAATTTGATCATGTATTTTTAGAGTCCACCAACTCAGAATCTGCGAATGGAAGTATTGATCTCATGAAAGATGAGCCTTATGATTGTCCGCAGAAACCTTTTGGTGGTGACGAAGATTATATCTGGAATCCTGATGGAAAGCATGTTGTATATGTTACCAAAAAGAAATTTGGAACAGACTATACCATCAGTACCAATACAGATTTATATCAATACAATATCGTAAATGGTCATACTATCAATCTTACAAAAGATAATAATGGTTATGACATAGCTCCTGCCTATAATGCCAAAGGATGGCTGGCCTGGCTGAGTATGAAAAGAGATGGATATGAATCTGATAAACAGGATTTAAAAATCATGCATGATGATAAAGTCATCAATCTTACTGCAAACAGAGATGATCTTCATGTTCTAAGTTTTATGTGGGGAAATGACGGTAAAACAATTTATTTCATAGCTCCCGTAAATGGCACTTTACAATTATTCTCTGTATCATGGTCTCTGGAAGCAGAAACAAAATTTACCATCAATCAAATTACGAAAGGTGATTTTGACATTACTGCTATCACCGGACAAGTAGGCAATAAATTGATTGTATCTCGTACGGATATGAATCATGCTACTGAAATTTTTTCAGTGGCACTTAACGATGGTACAATGCAACAATTATCTCATGTAAATGACCAGGCATATAAAAATATAGCTTTATGCAAAACTGAAAGAAGATTTGTAACCACAACAGACAATAAAAAGATGCTGGTTTGGGTCATTTATCCGCCATCTTTTGATCCAGCCAAAAAATATCCCACGTTGTTATATTGCGAGGGTGGGCCGCAATCGCCACTTACCCAGTTTTATTCATTCCGTTGGAATTTTCAGTTGATGGCTTCACAAGGCTATATTATTGTAGCGCCTTCCCGCCGGGGTATGCCCGGATTTGGAACCGCCTGGAATGAAGAAATAAGTAAAGACTGGGGAGGGCAAGCAATGAAAGATTATCTCAGTGCAATTGATGATGTATCCAAAGAAACCTATGTAGATAAAAATCGTCTGGGTTGTGTAGGCGCCAGTTATGGTGGATTTTCTGTTTTTGAATTAGCCGGTATGCATAACAAAAGATTCAAAACGTTTATTGCCCATGATGGAGTTTTTGATTTTAGAAGTATGTATGGAACTACGGATGAAATGTGGTTTGAAAATTGGGAAAAAGGAGGCGCTTATTGGGAGAAAAATAATGCCGTTGCTCAAAAATCATTTAGCCAATCACCCAGTAATTTTGTAGATAAATGGGATACGCCTATTATGATTGTCCAGGGTGGAAAGGATTATCGTGTACCGATAGAACAAGGTCAACAAGCTTTCCAGGCTGCACAATTAAGAGGAATAAAAAGTAAATTCTTGTTTTTGCCTGAGGAGAACCACTGGGTACTAAAGCCGCAAAATGCCCTGGTTTGGCAGCGGGAATTTTATAGCTGGCTCAAAGAAACTTTATAATAACCAAAATGGCCGATAATTTTTTTAACATTTATCGGCCATTTTCTTTCCCGGGAAAGCGGATGTATTTTTCTTAATTCATACAATCTTGCTGAATCTTTATTTGGATACCAAATTTAATTAATAATATTGCAGCGATAAAAACAATTGACTTAAACCTATAAACATTTTATGCGGAAATTCTTTTTTATTTCAACGATCGTCCTATGCTCCATTTCATTACATGCACAGGAAAAAACAGAAACATACATTCGCTTACAAGGATCACTCAATACATCCACATTAATGAGGACTAATAAATCTATCAGTTCGAATTATGGCTATGTTTATGGCTATTCTTTAGGCATGAACCTTCATACAGTTTATGCCAGCCAGTGGGGATGGGAAGGGGGGATAAGTTATATTCAAAAAGGTGGGAAATTCAATAATACATTGGGCAATCCAAAAGCACATCTTGGATATCTGGAAGGAAATGTAGCAGCAGTGCGTAATTTCCCTTTAGAAAATGATGATGACATTTTTGTAAATGCGGGTTTTTATATTAGTGGAGGCATTGCCGGTAAAATAAAAACGGACAGCAGTAAAATCAATGTGCCTTATGGAAATGAGTGGAAAAGAATAGATATGGGTGTACAATTTAAAGCTGGCTATACATTTCATAAAAAAATCACCTTGGGATTATTCATGGATGGCTCTTTAACCAATGCCTATCTTCAAAATGTGATTCCAGGCGGCAGGCCCGGTTTAAATGGAAAAAATTTCTCTCTGAATGTATTTGGGTCAATTAGTTTGAATAAACTTTTCCATGCCGAAAATATGAAACCACTTTTTTAGTGCATCGCTTCACTCAAATCGAGTTTTGTTCCGGGCTTTCTTCTTTTAGCTAGTAATATCAGCGGAATACAAATGAGAAAAAGTATTCCGAGATAAAGAAATACATCCATATAGGATAAAACAATGGCTTGCTTGGATACAGAAAAATCAATGGCTTTATAGGCAGATTGCAAAGCCACATCAAAACTCATTCCTTTAGACATAAAACCATGTTGTAACGCACTCACTCTTTGCTGTACCAGCGGATCGTTGATATCTAAATGGTTTACCAATGCACTTCGATGTATCATGTTTTCCCTGGAGATGAAAGTCGTTATAGCCGCTACTCCAAATGAACCACCCAATTGACGCATCATTCCTGTAAATGAAGCGCCCTGCCCTATTTCCTGGCCTTGTAAAGTAGATAGCGCTAATGTGGTGATGGGTATAAATAACAGACCTAAACCAATTCCCCGGACAATAAGCATCCAAAAAAATGACTCACTGGATGTATCTGCAGAAATAATCTTAAACCCCCAGAAACTATATATAAAAAAAATCAATAAGCCAATTGACACCAAATATTGCTGCTTAATCCCTTTTTGTAAAAGCTTACCAATAATAGGCATCATGATGGCTGTTGTCACGGCTGAAGGAATCATCAGCATACCCGCCTGGAGGGCTGTCCAGCCCAAAGTACTTTGTGTATATAAAGGAATAATAAAAGTAGAACCATATAATCCAAATCCTAAAACAAAGGACATCACCGTTCCGATTCGCAGGTTACCATTTTTCAAGACTCTTAAATCAACGATCGGATTGGAGTATGTAAGTTCACGCCATAAAAAACAAATGATACCCAGGATGGCCGAAACTGTTAATCCAATAATCAGGTTACTGTTAAACCAGTCATCTTCATGGCCACGTTCCAATACGTACTGTAAGGATCCAACGGTAATGGCTAATAAGGCAATGCCAATCCAGTCAATTTCATTGATGGATTTTTTTTCTGCATACTTCGGGCTTCTAACAAATTGAAGCGTGAGTAATGTAGCCACCACGCCAATGGGAATATTGATATAAAAAATATATGGCCAGCTGAAATGATCTACTATATAGCCACCTAATGGCGGCCCTAATGTTGGGCCTATGATAACGCCTAAACCATAAATTGCCTGGGCCATTCCTCTTTTTTCAATAGGATACGTTTCGGTAATTATGGTTTGTGATGTAACTAATAAAGCTCCGCCACCAAGCCCTTGTAGAAAACGGAAAAAAACAAGCTCCCAAATTCCATTAGCATTCCCACATAAA
The DNA here is from genome assembly GCA_018268015.1 of Bacteroidota bacterium. GTDB lineage: Bacteria > Bacteroidota > Bacteroidia > Chitinophagales > Chitinophagaceae > JAFDXJ01. The sequence goes on along the minus strand of JAFDXJ010000003.1, from coordinate 128,781 downwards.
AAGGAACAGGTCGTAAATAAAATGATAGAAGCTGCAAAATAATTTCTCCTTCCAAACTGTTGGGACAACCAGCTTGTCATGGGCACTATGATGACATTTCCAATGGCATAAGCAGTAATGACCCACCCTACTTCCGTAAGTGTAGCGCCCAGGTTTCCACGCATATCGTTTAATGCAACATTGACGATCGTCGTATCTACAATTTCCAATAAAGCGCAAAGTATAGCCGTAATCGTGATGATAGCCCTCTTAGAACCATATTCTACCAGGTTTTCCTGCATGATCGCTTTGCCCATATTCTTTCAGAAAAATTTATTGATCCAATTCTACGACTACATCCACATTCATTCCGGGGCGTAGTTTTTGAATTAAAGTATCTTGCTTATTTGTAAAATTTATTTTGACCGGCAAGCGTTGTACCACTTTCACAAAGTTTCCGCTGGCATTATCTGGTGGCAACAAAGCAAATTTGCTTCCGGTTGCAGGAGAAAAAGAACTGAGTACCGCATCGAAATCGTGTTTCGGAAAGGCATCAGCATGTACAATGACTTTCTGACCAACATGCATTTCATCGTATTGTGTTTCTTTGAAATTTGCAACAACCCACTTATCACTGTTTAAAACAATGCTGAAAGCTAATTGGCCCGCTTGCAAAAACTGCCCTTCCTGCAAATTCACTTTTGAAACAATCCCATTTTCTGAAGCTACTAATGTCGTGTAGGATAAATTGAGTTTGGCATTTTCAACATCTACCTCTCTTTGTTTTACAATTGATTCAGCTACACCTATCTGTGAAGCTGTTGCCGTACTTTGCGATATAACAATACCTTTCTGAGCAGCAGCCTGGTTCTTTTGATCCATTAATACCTGTAACTGTCTTTCCGCAAGTTGTTTTGCCGCCAATGCCTGTTCATACTGTTGTTGAGTAATAGAATGATCTTTTATCAAATTGGCATAACGCTGATAATCTTCCGTTGCACGCCAAACATTTACTTTTGCCGCTTCTATTTGTGCATTGGCCGTAGTAATAGCTGCATTACTTGTATGTACATTTTGGGATGTTGCATAACTGTTTGCAGTTGCAGAAGCCAGGTTACTTTTTGCGGTCGCCAATGCAGCTTCTGCTTGTGCCAGAACGATCTTAAGATCTCTCTGGTCAAGGGTGAGTAAAGTATCCCCTTTATGGACAAATTGATTATCATCTACAAATACTTTAGTTATATAACCGGGGATTTTTGAAATCACCGGACTGATATTGGCTTCTACCTGAGCATCATCGGTGTCTTCATGATGTAAACTGTACACATATTTTGAAATGCCAAACCAGCCTCCTAAAATCAATAATAAGGAAAGCACAATGATAAAGAATTTACTTTTTTTCTTTGGCGCTTTTTCAGATTCTTTCATATCGGGTGTAGATTGGTCATTGATATTTTCAGCCATAAATGTTTATTTTAATTTCCATGAATTGAACCTGTAGTCATCATTAATTTTTTATAAGCCATATATGAATCCGCTTTTGCAAAGGGCACATTCAATTTTGCCTGGAATAAGGAGGCATTTGCTTCGAGTAAATCAGTGAGTGTAGCCAGGTTATTTAAATATTTATTATTGGTGATTCGATAATTCTCCTGTGCCTGTGCCAGCGCTTTTTCATATACTTCAATCTTATTTTTGGATAAAATAAAATCTTGGTAATCGCGATTGGATTGCAATTTGATTTGATCCATCAATAATTCTCCGGCAGCATTTGCCTCAGCCAATTGAGCTTTCGCTCTCGTTAACCCGGAGTTTGATTTCCATAAATTGGCCAGATTATATTGAACGCCAAGGCCGATATTGACCGCATTGGTTACACTAAGCAAATGGGGTATCACCGCTGCTATATAACCCCCGGTGATAGCAATTGTTGGCAGTTTATCCGCCTCCGCCGATTTGATTCCAAGCTGGGCAGATTGAATACGTAATGAGGAAGCCTGTAAATCTTTTCGTTGTTGAATTGCCTGTTGTTCAACCTCATTAAAAGAAGGTACATCAGGGATATCTTTCAAAAAATCGATCTCTGTTTCAATTATGGCAGATTCGGGAAAACCCAATATCAAATCCATATTGACATTGGCAATTTTTGAGTCATTCTCTGCATCCAGCAAGGCTAGCTCAGTCTGTGTTGTTTGTAGTTCAGATTTTAGCAAATCGTTTCTTGCCAATAATCCGTTTTTTTCCAGGTTAGAAAAGATAGTATCCCTGGAGCGGGCAGCCTGGAGATTTTCCTGCACAATTTTTATTGCTTCGCGCGATTTATATAAATTGATATATGCTTCAATAATATTAAATGCAATCGCATTACTGTCATTCGCATTTTCAAGCCTGGAGGCTTCCAATAAATATTTCGCAGAAGTTATACCAAAACGGATTTTACCTCCGGCATATAAGGGTAATGAAGCATTACCAATGCCAAATAAAGCAGAAGAAACACCCGGAAAAGATTCCGGTGAACTGCCTCCTGAATTTTTTAAATCAATATTTGCACTACTCAAGCGAAGGTAACTGCCGCTTATTTTGAAGTCTGGCAATTGCCTGTTCTTTGCTTCCGTGACCATTGCATTTGCCTCAGAAATTTTTGCTTCGGAAATTTTTAGCTTCCGGCTATATTGAATACCCGTTTGGATGGCTTCTTCCAGACTTATAATACGTTTCTCCTGAGCAAAGCTGCTGAACGCAGAAAAAAGATAAACAAGAAAAAAAATATTTTTTAAATTAAGATTCATATTCAAGCAATGTTTTAAAAATCTTTTTGATATGATCACCCAGCCTCTTTTTCAACCAGGTATGATAGACTGAATCTGATGTTTTTTTAAGCGAATTGAATTCACGGTAAACCTCTTTATTCAAAATCATTTGTGTAACGGTTCCTGTCATGGTATTCATAAGCAACATGATATCAATGTCTTTTTTAAAGACTTTCTTTTGCTGGCCCTCTTCAACGAGCCCGCGAATCATGTTTGCATAATTTAATTTAATATCGCTGATGAATTTCAAAATCACCTTATTTTTCTGTTGAGCCATTTCGCAAAGCATGATTTTATAAAAAAATTGCCTGTCGATCACTTTGGTCAGGTATTCATCAATCAAAATTTCTACTTTCTGGAAAGGAGAAATATTTTCATTTTTCAAAAGGGATTCAATTTTCAACTTCATCAAAGACATTCTTTCTTTAAATAAAGCCTCCATGAGTTTTTCTTTGGACCCGAAGTAATAAGAAACCATGGCCAAATTCACATGAGCAGCGCGGGCTATTTCGCGGATTGAGGTGCCGTCATATCCTTTGGCTGCAAAAAGCTCCTCCGCCTTTTCCATAATGTGTGTATGTTTCTCCGTATTTCTCATTTAAGAAATGCAAAATTAAACAAACGTTTGATTTATTCAAACAAATGTTTAATTTTAAGTTTTCTTTCACTTCCTCCATCTTTAAGTCTTCTTAAAAAATGATGTGGAAAACATCAAAAAAGAGTGCATAAACCTGTGCATAGCCGGTGCAGAATTTTGGCTTCAAAAATTTGGAAATGGGTGTTTGAAAGTTGTATATTTGTTTAAATAAAGATCGTGGAAAGTAGAAACAATCTCGGTTGATTTTACAGAAGCGATACTTTCTGCGATATCCTCTCTGAGGATGTTTAGCTACGAAGCATCGGAAAAATAAAAGTGTTTGTTTAGGCAAATACCAGACTTTCTCCGGTGCTTTTTTATTTTGAATAATTGAAAAATACTCTGATGAAAGTATACAATCCCACTTTTAAACTTTTTCATTTTATCCATTAGAGGGTAAGAAAAAATATCTCATACCGGATATGAATCCATTTAGGAGAATCATCCCGGAAAAGTCGGCAAAACATTTACGCGTTAAAGCCATTTCCTGATTTCATCTACCAATTCGGTGCGGGTAATTGGGATACCCATAATTTTATGATAGCCGTGTGCGTCTATTAAAAACTGATCCCGGATGATTTTAATTAACTGGCCATTATTAATTTCAGGGATCAATACATGGTCAAAATTTTTCAATATTTCACCCAGGTTCGATGGAAAGGGACGCAGGTATCGAAGATGAGCATGACTTACAGCATGACCTTCGGATTGTAAATCAAGGGATGCACTTTTAATAGCGCCATAAGTACTTCCCCATCCCAGTACCAAAACTTTTCCTTTCTCAGGCCCACTATCTAATTTTTGCAAAGGAATACTTTGAGCAATATAATCCACTTTTGCCTGTCTTGTTTTTACCATGTGCTGATGATTGTTTGTGTCATAACTCACATTCCCTGTAATATCTTCTTTTTCCAGGCCTCCAATTCGATGCTCCAAGCCGGGAGTGCCCGGAACGACCCAATTTCTAACCAACTTATCATCACGCAGGTAAGGAAGGAATTGATCACTTCCTTCAGGTAATTTTTTTTGAAAATGAACTTCAATTTCCGGCAAATCATCTGTTTGTGGAAAGCGCCAGGGTTCAGCGCCATTTGCAATATAACCATCACTCAAAAATATAACTGGAGTCATATGCTGAACAGCAATACGGACCGCTTCGAATACGGCATAAAAACAATCACTGGGAGTGCTAGAAGCAATGACAGGTAATGGACACTCCCCATTCCTGCCATAATATGCCTGGAGTAAATCACTTTGTTCTGTTTTGGTAGGTAATCCTGTTGAAGGGCCTCCACGCTGAACATCTATAACTATTAATGGAATCTCAAGCATAACGGCAAGGCCTAATGCTTCTGATTTTAATGCAAGTCCGGGACCGGAAGTGGAAGTGACACCTAGATTTCCTCCATAAGAAGCGCCAATTGCAGCAGAAATACCGGCAATTTCATCTTCGGCCTGGAAGGTGCGGATACCAAAAGATTTGTTTTTACTCAATTCATGTAAAATATCAGAAGCCGGTGTGATAGGGTATGTTCCCAAAAACAAGGGCAATCCACTTTTTTGTGATGCAGCAATCAGGCCGTAAACCAATGCCTGGTTGCCCATAATACTCCTGTATTTTCCTGGTGGCAATTTGGCTTTTTCAACCTTATATCTGGAGGTAAAAGTTTCGGTGGTATCTCCATAGTGATATCCGGCTTTTAAAACAGCTAAATTACTTTCCAGTATATCGGTTTTATTTTTAAATTTTTGTTGAATAAATTTAATGGTGTTTTCTAATTTTCTGTTATACATCCAATATAAAAAACCCAGCACAAACATATTTTTTGCCCGATCTTTTTCTTTGGTACCTAAAGTTGAAAATTCTTTTAATGCTTCACGGGTCATGCGGGTCACATCCATTTCAATTACTTCATATCCATCCAGGCTGCCATCTTCCAAAGGATTAACGCCATCCGCATATTTTGCGAGCCGCAAATTTTTGGCATCAAATCCATCTTTATTAGCAATAATTTTTGCACCAAATTTTAAGCCTCGTAAATTAACTTTCAATGCAGCAGCATTCATTGCCACTAAAACATCGCATAAATCACCCGGCGTATAAACAGGATCAGAAGAAAAACGAAGTTGAAAACCACTTACTCCGGGTACCGTACCTAATGGAGCACGAATCTCTGCAGGGAAATCCGGGAATGTTGCCAGATCAATACCCATCAAGGCTGTGTTTTCTGTAAATTGTGAACCGGTGAATTGCATACCATCGCCACTATCTCCGGCAAACTTTATTACTACATCTTTCAAAATAGTTTCATCAGTATTCATATACAAAGGATATTATATAAAAAAGAGACGCCCGCAAAGTTACATTTAAATTAAAGATGTAATAAAAACCGGTTTTGTTTTTTGAAGCGTTAAAAATCATTTAATTACACAGTATCCCATCTTCTTCTCATAGAGCTTTATTAATTTTGCAGATTAAAAAATTATCAATGCACCTAAAAGCTTTTCATGTATTTCCAAAGCCAATTACATTCGTTCTACTAGCCTTTTCAATATTTCTATTTTCCTGTAAAAGTGGAAATGAAAAAACAGATCCAAAAGCAGATTCTATAGCGGCCAAGAAAAAAGCAGATTCAATATTCGTGGCTAATGGAGGTTTTATCAGCGCCCCTTTTCATTATGACCCATCAAAAAGATATATCTATTTAACCTGGGATGATGGCCCTCAGCCTCCGGGAACAAGTACTTGTATGAAAGTCTTTAAGGACTTAGGAGTGAAAGCTACTTTCTTTATGGTAGGAATGCATGGCTTCGATTCATATAGAATGTCTCTTGTGGATTCTGTAAGGAACAGTTATCCCCAATTTTTATTGGCCAATCACAGTTATTCTCATGCCTTTCGCGATCATTATGCCACATTTTATACGCATCCGGACAGTGCAATAGCTGATTTTATGAAAGTGCAGGATATGTATAAAATTCCGGTAAAAATTATACGGCTTCCCGGCAATAGCGCCTGGGTGAATGATCATGAAGTAAAAAGTGCGAAATCCGTTCGTAATGTATGTAATATGCTGGATTCCCTGGGATATAATGTGATGGGTTGGGATATAGAATGGCGCTTTAAAAACCAGGGTGGTTCCGTACCGGTTCAAAGTGTAGATCAATTACTCAAAGAAGTGAATGATGCATATGATAACCGCATCGCTGTTAATACCCCAAATAATGTGGTCATTCTCGCGCATGATCGTATGTTTGCAAAACCAAATTATACAGATTCATTAATCAAATTTGTATCCACTTTGAAAAAGGATCCTCGATATGTTTTTGAAACATTAGACCATTATCCCGGATTGAAAAACATACAAAAGTCAAAATAATCGTAATTTTATTTTTAATTAAAACAATTTCAAATGTCCATATTTAAATCATCCAATCCCACACTATCAGAAAAAATTTGGAACAAAGCTGATGGGAATATCCATGCCATTGGTACAGAAACGATGACGGTTCGTGGCGCTATAAACAAATTTGGGTTTTTATTATTATTGGTTATTGGCGCAGCGGTTTATACCTGGAACCTGCATGCTCAATTTGCCGATAATACCATGAATACCTTAATGATGGTGGGTATTTTTGGCGGCCTGATTGTTGCCATCGCTATTTCATTTAAACCCAACTGGGCGCCCTATTTAGCACCTCTATATGCTATCCTTGAAGGTTTTTTCCTGGGAGGCATTTCCGTCATTTTCAATACCATGTTTGCGGAAAAATATCCCGGACTTATTATGCAGGCTGTTGGCCTTACATTCGGCGTATCCATCGCCATGTTTCTGCTTTATAATTTCAGGATCATTAAGGTAACTGATAAATTGCGCTCCGTGATTATTTCTGCCACAATGGGCATTTTACTTTTTTATATCATTACTATGGTGCTTGGTCTTTTTCATGTAAATGTTGGTTTCACTTATGATTCAAGTTTATTAGGTATTGGTATTTCCATATTCATCGTTGCGATTGCAGCCCTGAATTTATTGTTAGATTTTGACATGATAGAACGTGGCGCTTCAGGTGGTGCACCCAAATTTATGGAATGGTATGGGGCTTTTGGTTTGCTCGTTACTATCGTATGGTTATATATAGAGATATTAAAACTTCTTAGCCGGTTTGCCGGAAGGAAGTAACCATGAATATTTTGAAATAAAAAACCCGGAAATATTTCCGGGTTTTTTATTTCAAGCGCATCTTGCTTTTGATGTTAGTATGAATATCTTATAAAAATTTCATCATGGGATTTTCTCACCTAAAAATGAATTTCATTGATATATCCTTTTACTATCACTTCATAAATGGATAGGTGTAATCTGTAGGTGGATTGAAAGTTTCTTTAACTGTTCGGGCACTTAACCATCTGTATAAGTTAATCATACTGCCTGCTTTATCATTTGTACCACTTTTACGAGCTCCTCCAAATGGTTGTTGGCCTACAACTGCTCCTGTAGGCTTATCATTGATATAAAAATTCCCTGCTGAATTTCTCAGCCTGGAAGTGGCTTTTACAATAGCCTCCCTGTCTTTTGCAATAATGGCTCCTGTTAAAGCATAAGGAGATGTGGCATCAAGTAAGGCAAGAGTTTCATCAAACTTATGCTCATCATAAACATAGATCGAAAGAACCGGCCCGAATATTTCCTCACACATTGTACGGTATTTTGGATCTTTAACTTCTATCACAGTCGGTTCAATAAAATATCCTTCTTTTTTAGAATATTTACCTCCTGCAAGAATAGTTGCTTTCTTATCTTTTTTGGCAGCATCAATATATCTGGTAATACTATTAAATGCTTTTTCATCAATGACTGCATTTATAAAATTGCTGAAGTCTTCCACAGTGCCCATTTTCATGGAAGCAATTTGGGCCAGTAATTTTTTCTTAATTGAATCTGCTAAATTCGAAGGAAGATACGCTCTTGATGCTGCAGAACATTTCTGACCCTGAAATTCAAAAGCTCCCCGGGCCAGGGCTGTTGCAGCCACTTCCGCATCTGCACTTTTATGAATGATGACAAAATCTTTACCACCCGTTTCGCCAACAATACGAGGGTAAGATTTATAGTTTCCAATGTTTTCTCCAATAGTCTTCCACATATTATTGAACACTCCAGTACTACCCGTAAAATGTACTCCGGCAAAGTCAGGGTGTGCAAAGCAGGCATTCCCCAAAGTAGGCCCATCCACATATATCAGGTTGATAACTCCATCAGGCAAACCTGCTTCTTTCAAAATTCGCATAATCATTTGCGCGGCCAGAACTTGAGAATTTGCAGGTTTCCACACCACTACATTACCGCACATGGCTGCACTTGTAGGCAGGTTACCCGCTATGGCAGTAAAATTAAATGGTGTGATGGCCAGCACGAAACCTTCTAATGGTCGCCATTCAGTACGGTTGTGCATTCCTGGAGCTGAAATGGGTTGTTGTTTATAAATTTCTCCCAGAAAATGAACATTGAAACGCAAAAAATCTATTAATTCACATGCACTGTCAATTTCAGCCTGGTAAGCATTTTTACTTTGCCCCAGCATCGTACATCCATTCAACATATACCGGTACTTTGTTGCAATCAGGTCGGCTGCTTTTAAGAAAATATGTGCCCGGTCTTCCCATGGCATATCAGCCCAGGATTCTCTGGCTTTCAAAGCAGCTTCAATCGCCATGTGAACATGTTTTACATCCCCAGCATGAAAATGCCCCACGGTAAAAGCGGTTTCGTGTGGTGGATGTATGGCAACTTTTTTTCCTGTTTTAACGGCACGGCTTCCAATATACATCGGTACATCCAACTGCTTTGATTTAATTTTTTGAATTGCATCTTGCAGAGCGGCTCTTTCTGGTGTACCGGGAGCATAAGACAATACTGGCTCATTCTGTGGTAAGGGATAAGAAAAATAACCTAAACTCATATCATTTTAATTAAAAGGTGAAATCATATTTTAAAAATATGATGAAGAATTTTAAAGTGAGATGCAAATTTAATCAATCTCTTCATATTTTATGAATGGAACATGATGTTATCATTATTTGTAACTGAAGTGAATAAAAGATGTTAGTTAATTGTATTCACCGGAAATGGCCCATGATTCATTTTAAAGGATTAATGTATCTTCTTAACCCAAAGTATTTTATTTTCTTAGAGATTGAAAGATACTGATGATCACCGGGATAAAAACGAGTGCAAGCATGAGTGGCAAAAACCAGAATCCTAACCCATTTGTCATGCCCATTGTAGCCAGATAGGTCATGAGAATAATGAGGAAAAAAATGAGCAGACTTACCAATTTCAAATATCTCAATAATCTTGTTGCTATTGTATATTGTTTTCGGGCATTGCCTTCTGTAATTTTTGTCAGATAATTAAAAATATGGGGATATTGATTCAATTTAGTAATGCCAAAATATATAATTGTAGCAAGGGCCGGTAAAATGAGAAGGAATATTTTATTACCATATTGATCTGCTTTGCCAACAGAATTAAAATGTATAGCAATCATATCAGGCATTTTATAAAATACATAAAATGAAAATGCCCATATTAAGATAAGGAATAATTTACTGCATAGTTCCAGGTTTTTATCAAACTGCGATAACTGTAATTTTATTTTGGGTCTGGATTCCACTTAACTACTATTTATGTACTTCAGATACCTTGATGCAAAAGATGTTCACTCAATAAATAGATATTTAGTTATTTAAAGAAATAATCTAATAAACAAAGGATCTTTTGTGTCATATCAAAAATAAAAAGCGCCATTTAAAACTACCTAATACAGCTTAACATTCTATCTTACTTTCATTTAATGCATAAGAACACTTTCATTATCTTTGCATCCTCAAAGTTAAATCAATAGATCATGAGTGAAAAGAAAGTCTATGTTATTTCAGCAGTACGCACGCCATTAGGAAGTTTTGGTGGTAGTTTGAAAGATATGTCTGCAACACAATTAGGTGCAACGGCAATTAAGGCTGCCGTGGAAAAAGCCGGCATTAAACCGGAACAAGTGGATGAAGTATTGATGGGTTGTGTGATGCAAGCCAATCTCGGACAGTCTCCTGCCCGGCAAGCTTCAAAGTTTGCAGGTTTACCGGATAGCGTTATCTGTACCACCATTAATAAAGTATGTGCAAGTGGAATGAAAGCTATAGCTCAGGGTGCGCAAAGTATTTTGCTGGGTGATGCAGATGTTGTAGTAGCGGGCGGTATGGAAAGTATGAGCAATGTTCCTTTTTATGTAAGCAATATGCGCTGGGGAAATAAATACGGCAATTCAAGTATGATTGACGGACTTGCCAAAGACGGACTGACTGATGTTTATAATAATTATGCAATGGGAAATGCTGCAGAACTTTGTGCTAAGGAGTGTCATTTTTCACGGGAAGACCAGGATGCCTTCGCCATTGAAAGTTACAAGCGTAGCCAGAAAGCCTGGGAGGAAGGAAAATTTAATGATGAAGTCATCCCTGTGCAAATTCCGCAACGAAAAGGCGATCCCATTCAATTTTCAAAAGATGAAGAACCTTTCAATGTAAAATTTGATAAAATTGCCGGACTGAAACCTGCCTTTGTCAAAGATGGAACGGTCACTGCTGCCAATGCAAGTACTATGAATGATGGCGCAGCAGCATTAGTTTTAATGAGCAGTGATAAGGCACAGCAACTGGGGCTTAAGCCTATTGCCATTATCACTTCTTATGCCGATGCCGAACAAGCGCCTGAATGGTTTACAACAACGCCTTCAATGGCTGTTCCCAAAGCGGTAAAGAAAGCAGGTTTGCAAATGAATGACATCGATTTCTTTGAATTGAATGAAGCTTTTTCAGTAGTAGGCCTGGCTAATATTCAGAAAATGGGCCTGGATGCCTCTAAAGTAAATGTACACGGTGGTGCCGTATCCATAGGTCATCCTTTGGGTTGTAGTGGTGCAAGAATTATAGTGACCTTAATTCATATTCTGAAACAAAACCAGGGTAAGTACGGTGCAGCAGGAATATGTAATGGCGGTGGCGGCGCCAGTGCAATGGTTGTTCAATTGCCTTGATCATTTAAAATCATTGCTCATAAGTTTGGTTTATTTTAAAATAAAAAGGAGATACTTCCATTTATTTGACACATATTAAATCCTTTTACTTGCCAGGGAAAAAAATAATGTAAAAGCGGGCTCGTTTTATTGACGAAGATTTTTAAACAAAAATTTAACCTGAGAAGTATTTTTAGGGCTCACTCATTGAATGCGTTGTTTTCAAATGAATGCGTTGTTTTCAAAAGTTTATACATTTCAGTTTTGGAATTGAATTGAATTTCACTGCAAGAATCTTCATAATAAATGAATACAAAGTTTCATTTCATCCGTTGAATGACTTTTGAAAAAAATTTTACATACTCCTTTCAACCTTATTTTTTTCGGTCTAATTTCAAATTGGACGGTTGATGATTTATAAAATATACCCGGAATGAACAAGCCATTATATCATTTTTTTACGAATGACCATCATCGTATTGAAACATTCTTAAATCAGGCCATCCTTGATCCAGGAAATATCAATATGCATTCTTACCATCAATTCAGAAAAGGTTTATTACGTCATATAAAGATGGAAGAGAAAACACTTTTTCCTGCAGCTAAAAAAGCAAATCCCGATTTGATGCAAAAAATAATTCCCAGATACCGGCTGGAACATGGTGCATTAACTGCATTAATGGTACCTCCGCCTACTTTGGATTTAATTAAAGTCATTCATTATGTATTAGAAAAACATGACTTCGCAGAAGAAGAACCGAATGGATTATATGATGTGTGTGAAGCATTGACTGAAGGACAAACAGCGCAGTTGCTTTCCATTTTAGAAAAAACCGAAGAGGTACCTGCTCATCCTCCCAATCCTGCGCCAATAGCTATAGAATCTGCGAAGCGTGCGTTGGAAAGAGCCGGTTACGATTTCGACGAAATAATCCGACTCTCCAATGATGAAATTTCCTAATCAGAAAAAGTAACAATTAAAAATTCAATTATTTTTGAGAGGTCCTTTAATTAAATGTTCTGATCTTTTCTTTAAGAGATAAGACGATCTTACTTGTTGTATTTTATTAAGTTTTCACAAATCAGAAACACCCTAGCAAAATGAATTCTTCGTATATGCTCGTAGATAATTCAAAAAAAACATGCATTTTAAATTTTTATCTTTCCATAATGAATAAGGTGCTATTCCTCCTTTTTTTTCTTCTGATCGGCAACATTGTTCTGGCTCAAAATGAAACTTATTACACCTGCATCATGCATCCGGAAATTCATGAAAGCAAACCGGGTCAATGTCCAAAATGCGGTATGGATCTGTATAAAAAAACAGTAACCGGAACGAATAGTGATACGATTCCATCTACCAAAACAAACAATGACAGCATTGAAACCTATTACACCTGCATCATGCATCCGGAAATTCATGAAAGCAAACCGGGCAAATGTCCAAAATGCGGCATGGATCTGTATAAAAAAACAGTAACCATACATCAACCCGGCTCGGATACGATGCCGAATAAACAGGATTTTAACATGAATGAAAATCCTGAAAGCAATAATGGCTTTGCCCAAAATAATATTCCTCCTTTACCCTCCAAAACAGTTCGGTACGATTTATACATCAAGGATACGATGGTCAACTTTACGGGCAAGGCAAAACATGCCATTGCTGTAAACGGTCAAATTCCTATGCCAACGCTTACCTTTCAAGAAGGAGATACGGCAGAGATTCTTGTACACAATGAAATGGATGTTGAAACAGCCCTTCACTGGCATGGCTTATTTGTACCCAATAAAGAGGATGGTGTACCCTACTTAACACAAATGCCGATTAAGCCTCATTCTACATACTTGTATAAATTTCCAATCATACAAAATGGTACCTATTGGTATCATAGCCATTCAGGACTGCAGGAACAAATTGGTTTGTATGGTGCATTCATTTTAGAGAAACGTAGTAATGATCCTACTTTCAGAAAAGGTATTGATGATTTACCTGCCATACCCCTGGTACTTAGTGAATGGACTGATATGAAGCCCGAAGAAGTAGATCGTAGCTTGCATAATCAAACAGATTGGTTTGCCATAAAAAAAGGAGCCACGCAATCATTTAGCGAAGCGATAGCCACTGGTCATTTAAAAACAAAATTTACCAATGAATGGAAACGAATGAATGCAATGGATGTAAGTGATGTTGCCTACGATAAGTTTTTAATCAATGGAAAAAATGAATGGATGCTGCCACAATTCAAAGCTGGTGAAAAAGCCCGTTTACGCATTGCAAATGCGGGGGCATCAAGTTATTTCTGGCTGACGTATGCCGGCGGTAAAATAACTGTTGTGGCTAATGATGGCAATGATGTAGTGCCTGTAGATGTTGACAGGCTTATGATTGCCGTATCCGAAACCTATGATGTGGTGGTAACGATACCTGAAAATAGGAGTTACGAATTTTTAGTAACGCCTGAAGATCGTACACATACCGCTTCACTCTGGCTGGGCAGTGGTATGAAAATGCCTTCCAAACGTCTTCCTCATTTAAAATATTTTGCCGGAATGAAAATGATGAATGATATGATGAAGATGAATGGCGATCTGGATCCTGCTTCTATGGGTGGGATGAAAATGAGCAATCAAACGATGGATATGAATGCCGTTATGTATCCTGAAATTACGGGTGAAGAAAAAAAGAGGAGTTCTAAAACAGGAATGCCCGGAATGAATATGGAAAATGAAGACATCATCACGCTGAATTATGACATGCTTCGCGCCACACATAAAAGTGTATTACCGGCAGCACCATTTAAAGAATTAAATTTTACACTCACCGGAAACATGAACAGATATGTGTGGACAATGGATCATAAAACACTTTCTGAAACGGATAAAATTTTAATCAAAAAGGGAGAAAACCTGCGAATTATTTTATACAACAATAGTATGATGCGGCATCCAATGCACCTGCATGGACACGACTTCAGGGTGCTGAATGGACAAGGAGATTATGCTCCGTTGAAAAATGTATTAGACATCATGCCTATGGAAAGAGATACGATAGAATTTGCTGCAAACGCAAGTGGAGACTGGTTTTTCCATTGCCATATACTTTATCACATGATGAGTGGAATGGGAAGAGTATTTAGCTATACCAATAAAGACACAACAGCCGACCCTGTTTTTGCAAACCCACAAAAAGCAAAACGAAAATTATTTTCAGATGACCGGATGTTTCATTTAATGGCCATGATTGGAATAGAAAGCAGTGGCAGTGATGGTGAGGCAATGCTGGCAAATACAAGATGGGAATTGAATGAGGTATGGCATCTCGGATATCATGATATGCATGGCTATGAAAGTGAAACCATGTTCGGAAGATATTTTGGAAAGATGCAATGGTGGTATGCGTATGCAGGATTTGACTATCATTATAAAATGGAAGGCGGCACCAAAAACTGGTTTGGCAGTGAAGAAAAAAACTGGTTTGGGCAAACAAGCGATAAATTAAACAGGCATACAGTTATTGCGGGAATTAAATACACTTTACCTACTTTAACCGTTGCAGATTTTCGGGTTGATGGGCATGGTAAATTCAGGCTGCAATTATCGAGAGAGGATATACCTGTAACTCCCCGATTACGATTTGGTTGGATGATCAATACAGATAAAGAATATATGCTGGGTCTGCGATATATTATTACAAAATATATTTCCCTATCCACTCATTATGATAGCGATATGGCTTTTGGAGCAGGAATAACTTTCACGTATTAATTGAAAAGGCTTTAGATAAAAAGCCAATCCTTAAAATGAATTTCCACATTGTTTCAATGTATAAATCATAACCATCAACTATAGCTTGTTGTTCTTGTTTTCACGACTCTTAATCATTTGCTAATCTCAACATATTCTCCGCCTAATTCAGTATTTTTAAGCAAACTAAAAATATGAAAATTCAAATTAATACAGATAATAACGTCAGGGTTAGTGAAGCATTTAGTGATAAACTTGACAAGGTCATTTCAAATAAATTAGACCGGTTTAGTGAACACATTACCCGGTTGGAAATTTATTTATCTGATATAAATGGCCACAAACCTGGTGTGATGGATAAAAAATGTATCATAGAAGCACGACCTCAGGGAAAGCCTCCTGTTGCTGTATCGGCAACCGGTAATAATTATGAACTTGCTGTAAAGGGGGCAACTGAAAAATTGAATATTAAATTAAGTACATTATTGAGTAAAATGAAAACACACTAATTATATTTTCAAATAATTGATGCAATTTCTTGTTACATTGTTGTTTAATTATTATATTTATCGAACTATTCTGTAACCTAAAAAACAATTTATGAAAAAAATGTACTACCCTGTGGTTTTCCTGCTTATTAGTATTTCAATTTTTGGCCAGCAAGGTAAAACACAATCGCAATTATGGAACGCCGGTAAAATAACCACCAATGTAGGCAACAATGCTACGCTTCGCAGTATGATTTTACAACCAGATGGAAAACTCATTGCTGTGGGAAATATTGATTCAAGTTTTGTCATTGTCCGTTACAGACAAAATGGTCAATTAGACAATAGTTTTGGAATTTCGGGGAAAGTTTATACGCCTTTTAATTTTGATTGTGCGGCCAATGCAGTGCAATTAACATCAGATGGAAGCATCCTCGTTGCAGGCTCATCATCTAAAATTGAATTTTCAACAGTTGCATCTGATATATTATTGGTCTGTTATAATTCTGACGGATCTTTAAAAACAAGTTTCGGCACGAATGGTCTGGTTCAAACCGATATAAGTTTAGTAGATTATGGTTCATCTATGAGAGTATTGGATGATGGAAAAATTCTCGTATCCGGCACTTCTACAAATGTTATTGCTAATGGAGATGTGATTACGTTAAGGTATAATAGTGATGGCAGCCTGGATGAAACTTTTGGAGTGAATGGTTATGTTATTAAGAATCTCGGATCGGTACAATTCCCCAGTGATGATCATGCAGCCGCACTTGATATACAAGTGGATGGCAAAATTGTTGTTGGTGGCAATAAAGGAGTACATATGTTCATTATAAGGTACAATCCCGATGGTACCTACGACAATACTTTTGGAAATAATGGGGTTTTAACGGGTGGATTGCTGAATGGAATAACTAGCCTTTTTGTCAAAGATGATGGAAAAATTGTCGCTGCCGGTCATTTCAATAATGATGAAGATATTTCTGTACCTTCTATAACCAGGCTTGAAAGTGATGGGGCAATAGATGAAAGTTTCGGAGTAAACGGACGAATCTTATCCTTACCTTATTATAGTTATTTTGAAGGGAGGTTATTTAATGTAGTACAACAAACAGATGGTAAAATCCTCGCAGTTGGAAGCCGGACAGATCTTTCGAACCAGCAACATTTCGAAAGCATTGCAAGGTATGCAGTGAACGGTCATAAAGATCTGAGTTTTGGAAATAATGGAAGCTTGACTGTTGCCGGCGATCAAGGTATATATCCTTCGAATTCCAATTTATATCCTGTTGTAATTATCAATGATGGTTCTATTTTAATGGGGAGCGACTTGAATAATGATTTCATTATTTACAAAGTGGCTGAAAACGCAGGAAAATCAATTGCAACCGACGAAAATAATGCAAATCAACGTGAATTTGCCATCTCCATTTATCCTAATCCCATCCAGGAAAAATTCTATATCAAAGGCATTGACCTGGCCAATGCTTCCGACATCACTATTTCTGACATGCAGGGAAATGTATTGATAAAGGAACAATTAAATAAAGGTCAGGCTGCGGTAAATGTGCATCAACTTAAACAAGGGAATTATATTTTGCATGTACAACAAGGTACTAAATCAGCATCCGCAATTTTCCTTAAACAATAAAAGGCTTTAATCAAACAGGAATGAACCCATGATAATATTACTTGGGTTCATTCCTATTTGTATCCTCATTTCTTCAATAAAGCTGCAGGATCATTCCATCACAATATAGTCACCCTTGTTGTCAACAGCAATGTGGGGCAGTTTTTTTGTTTTATCAAAATACTCAAATGCAGCCTTTAATTCTTTTGAAAAAGCTTGCAGGTAAGGATAGTTTTTGGTGGCTGTCGTAAAATATTCCACACTTTTTGGATTATCATATTTGATGGGGAAAATATGTACTGGAATAAAATCCTGCCCATTATTCTTCGCTATGGTAGCGAGAATATAGATCTCTTCTATTTGTGGATCTAAAACCGGGATGCAACCTACCGTCACACAACTTCCATGTATATAGATCCCTCCACCCGGTTTATCCGGATCGCCCAGTACTTTATCTGATTCATTGGGGTAATTAATTCCTAAAGCTAAATGGTATTCACTGTTGGGGTTAAATCTATTGATATAATAAAATCCTTCCGGCACCTGGAAGTCGCCTTCCATTCTTTTGGGCCCTATGCTTCCGGCTAATGCACAAATTTTATACGTTTTAAATAAAGAAAAAGTATCCGCCTTTTGACTTTTAACCCATACTTCAAGCTGGCTGTCATACTTAAAAGAACGAATATAAATTTGTGTTGCAGGCCAGTTTAACCCTTTTGCTTCAAATTGTTTTTTAAGGGTATCTTCTTTAAGCTGCATCGCATAGGCAACACGCGGAAATGATCGCTGGTATTGCATAAATGAATTTTGCGCTTTCGCTATAAATGAAGCACCCAGCAAAAATATACACACTAAAATATTTTTCATGACTGCGAAATTAATTCAATATTATATGTAGAAATAAATCGGAAGGTTAAAATATGAATATGATTATATTTTCAAAACGATTTTTACAACAGGATATTGAAACCCCTAAAAATTATAACCTTCTTTTAATGATAGGCAAAATATTATTCCGCCAGGATAAAAAATTATTTTCCATTATTTGTTTGCGTGCTTCTTTCATCAACCATTGATAAAAGCACAAATTCTGCATACTGGCAATTTGCAATGCCAGGATCTCTTTTGCTGCAAATAAGTGACGCAAATATGCTTTTGTATAATAATTACTATATTCATGTGGCAAGCCTTCATCCAGAGATGAAAAATCTTTTTCCCATTTTTTGTTTTTAATATTGATAACACCTTGTGTTGTAAATAACATCCCATTTCTGCCATTGCGTGTTGGCATAACACAGTCAAACATATCAATGCCATAGCTCATACATTCCAGCAGATTCCAGGGATTACCAACGCCCATTAAATAACGGGGCTTTTCTTTTGGCAAATGCTCACAACATAGTGCAGTATATTCATACATCATTTCCTCAGGCTCTCCCACGCTTAATCCGCCAATTGCATTCCCTACTGCATTTTTATCCCTAACAAATTCGCAGGAAATTTTACGAAGATCATAGAACATGCCGCCCTGAACAATAGGAAATAAATTTTGATGAAATCCATATCGATCACTTGATTGATCAAATTGCATAAAACACCTGTCCAGCCAGCGATGCGTGAGTTCCATGCTTTGAAGGGTATCTTTATAGGCACATGGATAAGGTGTACACTCATCAAATGCCATAATGATATCAGCCCCTATACTCCTTTGAATATCCATTACTTTCTCCGGGGTAAACAAATGCCTACTACCGTCTATGTGTGATTGAAACCATACTCCTTCTTCTTTTATCTTCCTGTTTTTAGCCAGTGAAAAAACCTGGTAGCCTCCACTATCTGTAAGAATAGGCCGGCGCCATTTCATGAATTGATGCAATCCACCTGCTGCTTCTAAAATATCTATTCCTGGTCTTAAAAATAAATGATACGTATTCCCAAGAATGATGGGCGCATTGATGTCATCCGCTAACTGACCTTGGGAGATCGCTTTTACAGACCCTGCTGTTCCTACGGGCATAAAAACAGGTGTCTGGATTTCTCCATGATCTGTCATGATTTTCCCTGCGCGCGCCTTAGTGGCGGGACAGGCACCCTCAATTTCAAAAGTAAGTTTGCCCATACAATTTCAATAACGCGCAAAGATAAGGGTTGTAACCTCTGTGAATAATCGCTGATTGATGAGAAAATATAATCTAATCCTTGAGCCTGTATCGATAACAAAAAATACACATTGTGGATAACTAAAGAGAGGACGCATTGAGATTACAATGGGTTGACTATTTTTACACATGCTCATCCCGCCCTTATTTAGTACGATTATTTTTTATTTGTTTTCGGCAGTCATTTGCATCCAACTTTTTTATTATATATTTTTTTTCAGGAAGCTGGCTTTTTATAAGACTGCACAGAAAATGAATACACAGGAATACCCTGTATCCATCATCATTTGCGGGCGAGATGAAGCGGCTAACCTTGCCAAAAATCTACCCGGCATTTTAGTGCAGGAATACCAAACAACCCATGAAGTGATTGTGGTAAATGATAATTCTACGGATGACTCCAAATATATTCTTGAAGAATATCAACGTTCATTTAAAAATCTTCATCCCATCACGCTAACACAGGAAGCCAAAATGATACCGGGGAAAAAATTTCCATTATCCATTGGCATTAAATCTTCCAAACATGAAATTGTATTATTAACAGACGCCGACTGCATCCCGGCCAGTGAGTTTTGGTTAAAAAAAATGCAGAGTGCTTATTTGCCTGAAACGGAAATTGTACTCGGCTATGGCGCTTATCAAAAAAAGAAAGGGATATTAAATAAAGTGATTCGGTTTGAAACATTTTTTAGCGCCCTGCAATATTTTTCTTATGCTTTAGCCGGAATACCTTATATGGGTGTAGGACGAAATTTAAGCTATAGAAAAGAAATTTTTTATCGGGTCAAAGGGTTCTCTTCTATCAATCATCTACCCGGGGGTGACGATGATCTTTTTATCAATAAAACGGCGAATAGAAAAAATACAACCATCATGATTGATCAGGATGCCCATACAATCAGCAGCCCGGCGAAAACCTGGCATGAATGGAAAAAACAAAAGAACCGTCATTATACCACTTCAAAGTATTATACCCGGAAACATAAATTCCTGTTAGGTTTATTCTCTCTCTCTCAAGTGCTGATATACCCTCTTTTGATGGCCAGCATTCTTTTTTATTCATGGTGGATTGCGCTATCTGTTTTTGCCTTACGCTTATTGATACAAGGAATGATATTATTTAAGGCAATGAAAAAACTCAATGAAAAAGATCTTTGGCCATTCTTTCTGTTTTATGATATCTGGATGTTTTTCTATTACCTGTTCTTCTTTCCTTCTCTCTGGAAGAAGCCGCAAAAAACCTGGAATTAATGGAAGCAATTTTAAAATATTTCACAGACTTTACCGACAATCAAATACAGCAATTTAAAAAGCTTGAAGAAATTTATAGTGAATGGAATAGTCAGATCAATGTGATATCCAGAAAAGATATTGGCAGCTTATATGAAAAACATGTTTTACATTCTCTTTCCATAGCTGCAGTTATGGATTTTTTACCGGGCACACAAATTGTAGATATCGGCACCGGAGGCGGATTTCCGGGAATTCCTCTTGCCATATTTTTCCCGGATGTTCAGTTTACATTAGTAGATAGCATTGCCAAAAAATTGAAAGTGGTTTCAGCGGTTGTTGAAGGGATACAGCTAAAAAATGTTTCCCTGAAAAATACAAGAGCAGAAATGCTCTCTAAGAATTCTTTTGATTTTGCCGTTTCACGTGCCGTAGCGCCAATCGCTGATTTATGGCATTGGTCAAAACCTTTATTAAAGAAAAAGCAATCGAATCAAATCCCTAATAGCCTGGTATGTTTAAAAGGTGGTGACCTTGCCAAAGAAATTTCTGAAAGCAGGTTAAGGCCCAAAAAAATAGATATCCATTCAATTTTTCCTCTTCCCGTTTTCGAGGATAAATATTTACTGATTGTTGATCAAAGACAATAAAATTTTCTTATCTCATTTTCAAAAAGCTTAGTTGGAAGGTAGTAGTTTTGCAAAAGTTTTATGATACAAAAAGAAATTTCAGCCGGCATTCAAAACCTATATCAGGCGTATACCGGAAAGTTGCCTGAAGCTATTGAAAAATTAGCCCCGGGAGGTGGAGACCGTGAATATTACAGGGTTTTCGGAGATGACAAAACCTATATTGCCACTTTTAATGAAAATATCAAAGAGAATTCCACTTTTATCAAATTTGCCAAACATTTTCATGAGAAAGAAATTCCTGTCCCAAGGATTTTGGCAACTGATATTTCAGGAAAAATTTATCTCCAGGAAGATTTGGGAGATACCTCATTACTGAATGCCCTGGAAAAGGAAGGATTTTCGGAACATGTATTTTTATTATACGAAAAGACCGTACAATACCTGGCCAGAATGCAGGTTAAAGGTGATGAAGGTTTAGATTACAATGATTGTATAACCGCAAAAGAATTTGGAAAGCAAGCTATCTTAAATGATCTCCTTTATTGCAAGTATTATTTTATAGATACCTTAAAAATACCCTACGATAAACAAGCCTTGTTGGATGATTTTGAACATTTTTCAACATCCCTTACCAAAAATGTAGAGGAATATTTTATGTTTCGTGATTTCCAAAGCCGCAATGTGATGGTGAAAGATGAAACGATTTTTTTTATAGACTTCCAGGGCGGGATGAAAGGGCCTTTACAATATGATATGGCCAGCTTACTATGGCAGGCCAAAGCTGCTTTACCCACAGATTGGAAAAATAAACTCCTGGAAATTTATCTGCGGGAAGTGGAAAAATTCACAGATAAAAAGATCAACCATAAAGATTTTCATTTTCAATTCAATGGGTTCGTACTCATTCGTCTTATTCAGGTTTTAGGGGCTTATGGTTTTCGGGGGCTTTTTGAAAGGAAAGCTCATTTCCTGTCCAGCATCCCATTTGCTTTAAAAAATTTGAAATTATTTTTGGAAAAAAATAATATAACTAATGAATTTCCGGCATTTAATGAAATTTTGAGAATCATAACTTCCGATAAAATCATTGAAAAATTTGAGCATCCTGTTGCCGGACCAACTTCAAATTTACTTATTGAAATCTCCAGCTTTTCATATAAAAATGGCATCCCGGAAGATACTTCCGGAAATGGTGGTGGTTATGTATTTGATTGCAGAGGCATATTAAACCCAGGGAGAATAGAACAATATAAAACACTCACGGGAAAGGATAAACCGGTTATTCTTTACCTGGAACTGGAAACAAGGATGCCCGATTTTTTGAATAGTATTTTTGATATCATTGATATTCATGTGGAGGATTATTTAACCAGGGGCTTCACGCACCTGGCAATTTGTTTTGGATGTACTGGTGGGCAACACCGTAGTGTATACGCAGCAGAACAAATGAACAGGCATTTAAGGAATAAATATAAAGTGAACACCCTTCTTCGTCACTTAAATAAGTCAGCATGGGTAACTGAAAAAAATCATCAATGAAAGCAATGTTACTCGCAGCCGGTTTTGGTACCCGCTTGAAACCTTTTACTGACAAGCATCCCAAGGCTTTGGCAATGATCAATGGCAAGAGCCTCCTCCAACGTAATATCGAGTTTCTTCAACAATTTGACATTTTTGAAGTGGTGGTGAATGTGCATCATTTTGCTTCTCAAATTTCAGAAGAAATTCATAGAAATAATGGATGGGGAAGCAACTTTGCGATCAGCGATGAAACAGATGCTGTTCTAGAAACCGGAGGCGGATTGAAGAGAGCACAGTTTTTTTTTGAAAAAGAAAATCAATTTGTGTTGATGAATGTGGATGTGCTTACTGATTTGAATTTAAAGGCGATGATCGTAGCCCATGCAAAAAATAAATCTATGGCCACATTGGCTACTACCTCCAGGAAGTCTTCGAGATCATTGCTATTTAATGAAGAAAATATTTTATGTGGTTGGAAAAATTTAAAGACGGGCGAAACAAAAATTTCGCAACAAAGCAAAACCCTTATACCAAAAGCATTTAGTGGCATACATATCCTTAACCATGAGATCTTTACCTACCTACCGGCATTTAAAAAATTCTCCATCATAGATACTTATCTTGAATGGTGTTCACAGCTGGAAATCAGGTCCTTTGATCATTCCGGTGGAAAGTTTATTGATGTAGGAACTACCGAAAAAATGAGTGAAGCAGAAGAACTTTTTCACTAAATTAGTGACCGCCGGTTTTCAGAAAGCCAGACTTGTTGTGGCAAACTAGTTACTATTATAAGATTTCACCAGGAACACATAATCTTCTACTTTCTTAATTTGGTTAACCCTGGTTTCATTTTTCAAAGTGGTATTGACAGGCATTTTTATATTCGGGAAGCTGGAATCGTTTTCTTTAAGCCCCTTCAACATCTCAAAAATATTTTTAGCTTTTACGGCAAAGACAACGCCTTCAGCCTGTGCCTGGCGCGTACTGATGATGCCTACTATTTCACCTTTATTATTAAAAACCGGGCCACCGGAATTGCCGGGATTGGCATTGAGGGATATTTGAAAATTTGTAGTATCTCCATTAAATCCATTGCGTGCGCTCAGGTAACCCATATTATATACAATCTCATCTTTTGGATATCCTAAGGTAAATATCTCAGTCCCCAAATCAATGTTTGACTTAGAAATGCTGTAGGGTAATGAATTAAATTTTTTAAAATCATCATCATTGATCTTTAATAATGCCAGGTCCTTCTCTACATCAACGGCAAGTATTTTGGCTTTAAATTCGTTGCCTTTATTATCAACAACTACAGCACCGGAGCCTTTCATTACGTGTGCATTGGTTATCAAATAGCCTTTTGCATCAATTAAAAAAGCCGTACCACCGGCAGTAATTGTATATCCTTTAGGAATCTTAGAATCGAATTCGCGGATACGTGCGCCCTGCATTTGCTGGTTAAGCTGCACCTGGTCAATTTTTTTACTTAGTTGTTGCAGATCATTCATATTAGCCACTGGAGCAAAAAAACTTACGAGGCCATAAATGAATAATGCTGTAATGCAGGCAATAGAAGCTGCAATTGCAGTCACTCTTTTATACCTATTCCAGAGATAAATCACCTTGGCTTTCCTGGAAGAAAGATGGATATCTTCAATTTCGCCTTTTTCTGTAAGGCTGGTATGTAGGGTATGGAGCCTTTGTTTAAGGTCAATATGATTGGCGTAATCATTGATTTTCTCACTGAATAATTTATGCTCAACAACCATTTGATCTATTTCAGGAGTTGCATTGCGTAAATCTTCAAACCAGGCAATTTCATCAGGAGACATTTTCCCGTCGAGGAATTTTTCAATCGTTTCTTGTAGCTTAATATCTTCCATCACTTTCCATTATGATTATAATGTGCAAAAAATATTTTCTTCAGTCGAATCATGCATTTATACTTTTGGTTCTTTGCATTATCGGCATTGGTATATCCAAATTTATCCGCAATCTCATCCATCCCTTTCTTTTCCAGGTAGTAGGCTTCGAGTAAACTTTTACAAGGCTCTCCGAGGTTGTTCATGGCTTTTTCCATCAGAGCAAATTCAGCCGACAATCTCTGGTGATGATCCATTGCATCATCTACCTGTGTTGTTTCCTCTATACCTTCTGTCAAAACGGTCATTCTACCTGCCTGTTGCAATCTTTTCAACCATAAACGCCTGCAAATCGAGTAGAGATACGTTTTTAACTGGCAATTCAAGATAAAGGAGTCCGTTCTAGCATTTTCATATAAAACAATCATGGCTTCCTGAAAGATATCTTTGGCATCTTCATGGTCGCCATTATTATTCTGAATGAGATGCCGAATCATATTAAAATGATCTTTGTAAATGATTTCAGTAGCTTGAGAATCATTTTCAGCAAATCGTTTTAATAAAGTCTGTTCACTAAATTCAGGCATCAACTGCTATTTTTTAATACCAAAAGTGAATAAAAGTAACCCAAAAAGAAGGAAAGAGATTTATTTTAAAAAAAAATTAAATAAGCGGGTTACTTTTCTTTATTCACCGTATTAATTACCACATACATTCATAAAATTAAAAAAAAGGAACATGAAAAAGTTATTATTTGTTTTAGCTATTGGTGCTTTTGCAGCTTGCGGTACTGGAACTTCTACTGATGCTGTTACTGATTCTACAATGACTAATGTAGATTCATTAGCAAATGCAGCTAAAGATTCTATCAGCGCTACAGTAGATACAGCTGTTAAAAAAGTTGATTCTACAGTAAAAGCAGCTACAGATTCAGTTAAAGCTAAGATGTAATTCATTTGGATCTGAGTAAATGATTATTCAGCTTGCGGAATAAAGTGTGAAAATTTTTATATGGCAAGCAATCGTTATAAGCCGTTCCGTTTCCACGGGATGGCTTTTTTTATAAATTTTCCCATCCCATTCTTTTAAAACTACCTTCGCAAAAAATTTTTTACATGACTACTTTTCAATCACTGGGTCTGAATGACAATTTAATAAAGGCTATCAGTGAATTAGGCTTTGAAACTCCGACACAAATTCAACAAAAGGCTATTCCTATATTGCTGAATGGCACTAAAGATTTTATAGGGCTGGCTCAAACAGGTACCGGAAAAACGGCTGCTTTTGGGCTTCCTTTACTCCAATTAATAGATACTTCAAAAAAAATACCGCAAGCTTTAGTGATATGCCCAACACGGGAATTATGTATCCAAATTGTCAACGAAATTCTCCTTTTTAAAAAACATCAGAAAGGAATTGGCATAACAGCTGTGTATGGAGGAGCTTCTATTGGTTTGCAGATTCGGGATTTGAAAAAAGGTACACACATCGTCGTAGCCACGCCCGGCCGGCTGATAGATCTTATTGAAAGAAATGCCATCACACTGGAAGAAATTGAATATGTCGTTCTCGATGAGGCCGATGAAATGTTGAATATGGGTTTCCAGGACGATATCGAGTTTATTCTAAAAAATACTCCGAACAGACAAAGCACCTGGCTATTTAGTGCCACAATGCCTTCAGAAATCCGACGGGTGAGTAAAAAATATATGAAAGAACCCGTGGAAGTTACAGTTGGAAAAGTGAATACCGGGAATAAAAATATAGACCATCAATATTTTGTGGTTCCCGCCCAACACCGCTATGAAGCATTAAAAAGATTAATTGATTTCAACCCCGGAATTTATGGCCTCATATTTACCCGGACAAAAATGGATGCACAACAGATAGCAGAAAAACTGACTCGTGAAGGATATGATATTGATGCATTGCATGGCGACCTGAGTCAGCCACAGAGAGATAAGGTGATGGGACAATTCAGGGATAAAGCATTGCAATTGTTAATAGCAACCGATGTGGCAGCCAGGGGCATTGATGTACAGGGAATAACGCATGTTATCAATTATGAATTACCGGATGACATGGAAGTCTATACCCATCGTAGTGGGCGTACCGGACGTGCAGGTCAAGCTGGAATCTGTATGAGTATTGTGCATAGCCGTGAATTAGGCAGATTGAAACAAATGGAAAGAATGGTGCAGGCAACTTTTCACAGATCAGAAGTGCCAGATGGGAAAGATGTATGCCGAAAGCAATTTATCTATTTTATGGATAAATTACTGGAAACCGATATTAGCCAGGGGGCCTATGCAAATTACTTACCTATCTTAGAAGAAAAATTTGCTCATATTTCAAAAGAAACTGTCCTTCAAAAAGTTGCCGCAGCAGAGTTTGACCGTTTTCTCAAGTATTATGAAAATGCCGGTGACCTAAATATCCGTGATGAAAAACGCGGGCAGCGTAACAGCGATTTTAATAGAAATAAAAGCCATGAATATATAGGGAAAGGCCGGGATAGGAATAAGATATTTAA
Organism: Bacteroidota bacterium; assembly: GCA_018268015.1. Taxonomy (GTDB): domain Bacteria; phylum Bacteroidota; class Bacteroidia; order Chitinophagales; family Chitinophagaceae; genus JAFDXJ01. The sequence continues at coordinate 101,468 of JAFDXJ010000003.1, read as the reverse complement.
TGATGGAAACAATGGTTTTACCCGTTTATTTGTAAATTTGGGTACTAAAGATGGCTTTTATAAAGCCAGCTTTTTACAATATATTTTAGATATGAGTGACTTGCGCAAAGATGTCCTGGGGAAAATTGACATGAAGGAAATGAATAGTTGGATTGAAATAGATAAAAAGGCTGCCCATCAAATGATCCGAGCTATTGATGGTAAAAATTTTAAAGGACGGCGAATTAGAATGAATGATGCGAATTCCAGGTAAAAAATAAAGATATGATCAGGGAATCATCTTCCTCTTTCAAAAAAATTACGCAGGCAAATCTGCATAAGAAGCCTTTGATCATTTCCGGTCCTTGTAGTGCAGAAACTGAAGACCAGGTTATACAAACAGCCTTACAGTTAAAACAAACAGACTATGTAGATATCTTTAGAGCGGGTATTTGGAAACCAAGAACAAGGCCCGGGAGCTTTGAAGGGATTGGCTCTGCAGGATTGCCCTGGTTACAAAAGGCCCGGGAATTAACCGGCTTACCTTTAGCCGTGGAAGTGGCTACTTCCCGCCAGGTAGAAGAGGCTTTGACCCATCAAATAGATATTCTTTGGATAGGTGCCCGCACAACCGTAAACCCTTTTAGTGTGCAGGAAATTGCTGATGCCTTAAAAGGAGTACATATCCCTGTATTTATTAAAAATCCGATACATCCTGATCTGGAATTATGGCTTGGGGCTTTAGAAAGAATTTTAAAAGCCGGAATTGAAGACACCGGACTCATTCATCGAGGCTTTTCATCATACGGAAATACCCTTTATCGAAACCCGCCCATGTGGCATCTTGCCATTGAAATGAAAAGGCGCAATCCCGGTATTCGGATGCTTAATGACCCATCTCATATTTGCGGAAGACGGGAAATATTATTGGATATTTCACAAACTGCTGCAGATCTTGGTTTCGACGGATTAATGATCGAAAGCCACATAACACCCGATACTGCATGGAGTGATGCAAATCAACAAGTCACTCCGGAAAAACTAAAGGAAATCTTAAACGAGGTTATTTGGCGTCGTGAAAATGGGACTAATGGGGATTCCCATGAAACGCTTCAAAAATTGAGGGAACAAATAGATCAGCTGGATGATGAACTACTGCAAATTCTTACTGCTCGTATGAAAATAGCAGATAAAATCGGTGCATACAAAAAAGAAAATAATATTACCATACTTCAGACGAAACGCTGGAATGATATCATGGAGAGGGCATTGGCTAAAAGTGAACAACTAAAACTGAGTAAAGAATTTCTTATCAAATACTTTGATTCCGTACACATGGAAAGTATCAACCACCAGAATAAAATAATGAATGATTGATTCGCATACTTCATTATTATGTCAATTTCTCCAAACCTATTCAAGAAAGATCTTTTTATCAGTTTTATTCGCTAACTTTCAATACTGGTTATATATCCAGAACGAAAATGCATAAGAAAAATTTCCATTTAAAGGAGAGCGATTGCACTATTTATTTCAATGACTCTTTTTCTCATCTTGAAAAAATTGCAGATAAATCTAAATGCATATTATTGATTGATAAAATTGTTTACAAAAAACATACAAAAATTTTCAGGGGTTGGGAAATTATTCTTTGTGAAGGCGGAGAGGAACATAAGAATCAAAAAACCATTCAATCACTCATTTTACAGCTTATTAGTATTGGAGCAAACCGGGAAACCATTTTAGTAGGAATTGGCGGCGGAGTGGTTACTGATATGGCCGGGTTCATAGCAGGGATCTACATGCGTGGCATACGTTTTGGCTTCATTCCCACAACACTACTTGCAATGGTGGATGCTTCATTGGGAGGGAAAAATGGCGTGAATGCAGAAGTCTATAAAAATATGATAGGCCTTATCAGCCACCCATCATTTATTTTATATGATAAAAGATTTTTAAGCAGTTTACCTAACAAAGAATGGGTAAATGGTTTTGCTGAAATAATAAAACATGCTTGCATTTTTGATCGCACGCTATTTAAAGAACTTCAAAAAAACCATTTGCAGGCATATCAACATGATCAAAATAAATTAGATAAACTGATTGCAAAAAATGTACATCTGAAAATGAAGATCGTTCAAAAAGATCCTTTAGAAAAACATGAAAGAAAGTTGCTCAATTTCGGTCATACACTGGGGCATGCCATTGAAAATGAGCTCAGGTTATCGCATGGACAGGCAATATCCATTGGCATGGTTGCTGCAGCTAAAATCAGCAAGAATATTTTAAACTTCAAAGAAACAGATGAAATCATTGCATTGCTTGAAAAATATAAATTGCCCATCCATCACAGAATGAATATGGAACGCATTTTACCCATCATGCTTAAAGATAAAAAATCCAATGGGGATACAATTGATTATATCTTATTGAAATCAATTGGGAAAGGCGTTATTCAATCACTACCTATTCCCCGGCTTTTTTCTGAATTTCAAAACGTCCCCCATGCAGTGCTTCATTAATCCTTCCAAACTATCCGGGAATATTTCTGCACCCCCATCTAAAAGTAGTATGCAGCGGGCACTTGCCGCAGCGCTTATTTGCAAAGGGGAAAGTATATTAAATAATACCGGCATTTCCATTGACAGCCAGGTGGCAAAAAATATTATTCAAAATTTAGGTGCAGTTGTAACAGATATATCCTCAACATCCAAACAAATCATGAGTGAAGGCTTTCCACATGTATTTTTTCCACCCGGGAAAAAAATTCAAATTTTTTGTGGAGAAAGCGGACTATCAACACGCATGTTTGCCCCTATTGCGTCATTGTGCACCAATGAAATTATTTTAACGGGAGAAGAACAATTAACAAAAAGACCAATGGATTTTTTTGATACATATTTTCCTCTGCTGAATATCAAAATAAAATCTGAAAATGGCAAACTACCTATTGTCTTACAAGGGCCTTTAATCCCTAAAAATATAGATATTGATTGTTCAGAAGGATCACAATATTTAACCGGCTTACTGATGGCTTATTCTGCCGTTAATGCCAATGACGTAATGATCAATGTAAAAAATTTAAAAAGCCCTGGTTATATCCGGTTGACCTTGGATATAATGAAAAAATTTGGAATGCAACTACCTGTTTATACAAATTTTTCATCATTTTATTTTGATGGTAAATTGAATAATCATTTACCTAAAAAAAGGATTTATACAATAGAATCAGATTGGAGTAATAGTGCATTTTTATTCATTGCTTCCGCGATTGCCGGGCAAGTTTGCTTAAATGAATTGGACATGTCTTCAGAACAACCGGATAAAATCATTTTACAAATCCTGGAAAATTGTGGAGCCCTAATTTCTTATAAAAAAAATTCCATAGAAATTTCCAAATCCAACTTAAGGGCTTTTCAATATGATGCCACCGATACTCCCGATCTTTTTCCGCCTCTTGCCGCTTTGGCAGCCTGTTGCAGTGGTACATCAACAATCGGCGGTGTTCATCGTTTAACTCATAAGGAATCCAATAGGTCTGAAGCTATCCTAAAAGAATTAAAGAAAATGAATATTCCTGTGCAAATCATCCATGATCAAATGATTATCCAGGGAACAGGTTCCATCCAATCAGCCAGGATTGAATCACATGGGGATCATCGCATTGCTATGATGTGTTCTATTCTGGCTCTGGTTGCAGATGGAGAAACGATTATTGATCAGGCAGAAGTGGTAGGAAAATCATATCCTCATTTCTTCCGGGATCTACAATCTTTAGGTGCTGCCATTTCTATACATTAATTTGCCTCTTTTGAAAAGTTGAAATTACTTTTTTAAAATCATGAATGAATTTGGACGTTTACTTCGCACAACGATATTTGGTGAAAGCCATGGAGAAGCCGTAGGTATTTGTCTGCAAGGTGTTCCTGCCGGCTTATCCCTTCAATCATCAGATTTTGAAGCTGACCTTGAGAGAAGGAAAGGTGGAATACAAAAAGGAACTACTCCAAGAAAAGAAGAGGATATCCCTTTATTAAAATCCGGAGTATTTAATGGTAAAACAACCGGCGCCCCAATATTAATCCTTTTTGAAAACAACAATATCCGCTCCACTGATTATGATCAACAAAGATCATTTCCAAGGCCTGGACATGCAGATTTTGTGGCCGAAAAAAAATATGGTGGATTCCAGGATTATCGCGGTGGTGGCCATTTTAGTGGAAGGCTTACCGTAGCCCTTGTAGCCGCAGGTGTTATAGCTAAAAAATTATTGCAGAAAATAAACATTCATGCAAGCCTGATCGAAGCCGGTGGGATCAACAATATTTCAGAAGGCCTTGCCAGAGCCATCGAAGCAAAAGACAGTATCGGAGGTATTGTCGAATGCAAAGTGGATCATTTACCCATTGGTCTGGGAGAGCCTTTTTTTGATAGTGTCGAATCATTGATTGCCCATCTTGCATTTGCCATACCTGCAATTAAAGGCATTGAATTTGGAGATGGCTTTTCCTCGGCAAAGATGTTTGGCAGTGAACATAATGATGCCATTGAAAATGCACAAGGTAAAACCAAAACAAATCATGCAGGAGGTATAAATGGTGGACTAACGAATGGAAATGAATTAATTTTCAGAGTAGCCGTCAAACCAACTTCATCTACACCGCAGATGCAGCAAAGCTGGAATAAAGAAACGCAGGAAGTAGCTCCCTTTTCTGTTAAAGGCAGGCATGACCTCTGTATAGCTTTAAGAGTGCCTGTAATAATAGAAGCCATCACTGCATTGGTCCTTGCGGATTTAATGATGCTTGAGCAAAGGATTCCCCGAATTCTTTAAGGTAACATAGCCATTTTTATCGTATTTCAACTCTTATTTTTTTATCCCAAATAATAGACGAAGCAATAAAATATTTATTTCCAAGAAGGGATTAACTTTGCACCATTTTAGAGCAGTAATATCATCATTTATGAATTTAATTGAGCAACAATCTGAAGAGTTTATTTCCCGTCATATTGGAACCATTGGTCATGAGCTGGAAATGTTGAAAACCATCGGCGAAGAAAGCCTGGATAGTTTAATCAATAAAACCATTCCCGCATCCATTCGCTTAGAAGCCCCCCTCTCCGTTCCTCAGGCTATAAGTGAAAGTGAGTACCTGGCTCAAACCAAAGACCTCAGCTTAAAAAATACATTATACAAATCCTTCATTGGCCAGGGATATTATGGCACCATTACGCCCAGTGTAATTCTCAGAAATGTGTTTGAAAATCCGGGTTGGTACACTCAATATACTCCTTACCAGGCAGAGATTTCTCAAGGCAGGCTGGAGAGTTTATTGAATTTTCAAACAATGGTAAGTGATCTTACAGGACTACCTATAGCAAATGCATCTTTACTCGATGAAGCAACAGCGGCTGCGGAAGCTATGGCAATGTTATTTCATCATATCAATAAAACAGATATCATATCAAAGCCCCGTTTCTTTATTGATGAGGCTATTTTCCCACAAACAATAGACGTTTTAAAAACACGTGCTACACCCATTGGAATTGAACTTGTACAGGGTGATTTCAAAACAATAACAATTGATAACACCTTTTTTGGAGCAATAGTTCAATACCCTAATAATCATGGATCTGTTGAAGATTATCAGGCTTTCATACAAGAGATGCATGCGAAGAATGTGTATGTAGTCATGGCCACAGATTTATTGGCGCTTACCATTATGAAATCTCCGGGCGCTTTAAATGCAGATGTAGCCATTGGTTCGGCACAAAGATTTGGCGTACCATTGGGTTATGGTGGCCCACATGCCGCATTTTTTGCCACACAAGATGAATTTAAGAGAGGCATTCCCGGCCGAATCATTGGTGTAAGTATTGATGCCCAGGATCATCGGGCTTTACGAATGGCTTTGCAAACCAGAGAACAGCATATCAAACGTGAAAAAGCTACTTCCAATATTTGTACTGCCCAGGCATTATTAGCTAATATGGCCGCTATGTATGCCGTATATCATGGCCCTGAGGGTCTAAAAAATATTGCTTCGCGCATCCATTTAATGACGGCGGCTTTATCAAAAAAACTGAAAGAGTCCGGCTTAGAATTATCGAATACTTATTATTTTGATACACTTCAAATCAAAAATGCAAATACCGGTTTAGTTAAAGATATGGCGGAAAAACATCATCTGAATTTTCGTTATTTCAATGATGGTTCTATTGGCGTAAGCCTGGATGAAACGGCTACTTTAGAGGATCTGCAAAATATCATCAAAGTTTTTGAACTCTCAACGAAAAAAAATATAACTGAAATTTCTTCTGCAGATTTAACTGAAATGCCTCTTTATATCCCATCAGAACTATTACGTGATACCCCCTATCTCACACATCCGGTTTTTAATATGCATCATAGTGAAACACAAATGATGCGTTATTTGAAACAATTGGAGAATAAAGATCTTTCTTTAAATACAAGTATGATATCTCTGGGTAGCTGTACCATGAAATTAAATGCAGCCAGTGAAATGATTCCTGTAAGCTGGAGCCATTGGGCCAATGTACATCCGTTTGCACCCTTATCACAATGTGAAGGTTATACTTTACTTACAGAACAATTAAGCGATTACTTATGCAAGATAACCGGCTTCGCAGCATGTAGCCTCCAACCAAATAGTGGTGCACAGGGTGAATTTGCGGGCCTAAACACCATCATGGGGTATCATCAAAAGAATGGACAGGCTCATAGAAATGTTGTGCTTATCCCTATTTCAGCACATGGGACCAACCCTGCATCAGCCATTTTAGCCGGCATGAAAGTGATCGTTGTAAAAAGTGATGCGGATGGTTATATTGATGTGGATGATTTAAAACTTAAATCTGAACAACATCAACAAAACCTGGCCGCCCTGATGGTTACGTACCCCTCAACGCACGGCGTATTTGAAGAAAGCATTAAAGATATTTGTTCAATTATTCATGATAATGGTGGTTTAGTGTATATGGATGGCGCCAATATGAATGCACAGGTTGGGCTTACATCCCCTGCAAAAATTGGCGCTGATGTGTGTCATTTAAATCTGCATAAAACTTTTTCAATTCCTCACGGAGGTGGCGGACCAGGTGTAGGCCCCATCTGCTGTACCGAAGCACTTAAACCTTTTTTACCGGGTCATGTTTTTCTAAATCAAAATAATAAAAATGAAAGTCCATCAGCTGTGAGTGCAGCGCCTTATGGAAGCGCCAGTATTTTATTGATCTCTTATGGCTATATTAGAATGTTGGGCGAAAAAGGCATACGTATGGCTACAGAATATGCTATCCTGAATGCAAACTATATGAAAGCACGACTGGAGAAATATTATAAAATATTATTTACAGGGAAAAACGGCACTTGTGCTCACGAATTTATTGTGGATCTCCGTCCATTTAAGCAGAGTGCAGGAATAGAAGCTGAAGATGTAGCCAAAAGATTAATTGATTATGGATTTCATGCACCTACCATGAGTTTTCCTGTACCGGGTACAATTATGATAGAGCCTACTGAAAGTGAAGACAAGGCTGAATTAGATCGTTTCTGTGATGCGTTAATTGGTATTTATGAAGAGATTAAAGAAATTGAAGAAAATAAAGCAGATCGGAAAGATAATGTATTAAAAAATGCACCACATACACAGGCCATTATTTGTGCGGATGAATGGAACCATCCTTATACAAGGCAGTCTGCCGCATTTCCATTGTATTTTGTATCGCAAAATAAATTCTGGCCATCCGTTGCAAGGATCAATAATACATACGGTGATCGTAACCTGATATGCACATGTGAACCCATGGAGTCCTACGAAGAATAAAATTCTTATTGATACAAAAAAATCCGCCTTAAGAGGCGGATTTTTTATATCAATCAAAAAACTGATTAATCAAAAAGTTGATTTTCTCCGGCCTTAACATCCTGTACATTGAGTACTTCGCCAGCATTTGCATTGATCAATATGGCTATAACCCTGCAGTTGGCTGCATTATACCCACTTAAATTGAAGCTCACTGTTTTGCTGTAAGATACATTATTGATAGATGTAGAAGCTGAAGGAACGATTTCACCACTTATATCTGTACCGTATGAACGGAGCACCCCATCATTGACCCAGTTAAATAAAGTACTATTCTGCCAAAGTGGGCTGGTGGGGGGCACATAGCCTGAATGAAAATAATAATTATGTTGTGTACTTAATAAACCATCTTCAACCACCATAATAGCCAGCTTTATGGTTGAGTTTGTATAATCTGCCGAGAAACCGGTAGTAACCTTAGCACTTAATGAACTACCACTTAAAGTTGTTTCAATTTGCAAGCCTGCATTGGCGGGGTTCGCCAAAGCTTTAGGTACTGACTTAATTACATTGAATTGATCTGTAGTGGATTTTCTATTCACAAATGCCGTTGGAAATCCTTGGAAATTCGGTACCAGGTTTTCGAGAGATTCAGCGTATGATGTTCCAAATGGATCATTCACGGGGTTTCCTACATCATCATGAACAGCCGCTACAATCACTCTTGGATCTGCGGCACGCATAGAGTCAAGATTCCATGCCATAAGCGGACACCAACCACACCAGGAGCCTGTAAAATCTTCCACATATACTTTGCGGGTGAAACTTACTGCAGTAGCTTGTACTTTGATCGTTACCGCATTGCTTTGCAGGTTATCCAAAGAGGCTGTAAATTCATAGCTTCCTTCAGTAGTAGAAGAAAATGAAGTACTGCTTATTTTATTACCATCCTGGTAAATGCTACATTTTGTAGTTACATCATTGCCTAAATTATCTTTTACCAAAAAGTCTGCTTTATCTATGCCATCATTTTTAATGATTGATTTTGTAGCTGTTAAGGTAATTGAAGTAACTGGATCCGGTTGCGGCGGTGAAGGAGTATCTGATTTGGAACAAGATACAAAGGCCATTGTTACAATCAAGCCAACCAATGACATTAATCGGAAATTCATTTTCATTTTTTGTTCTTTGTTTAAATGTTAAAAATTATAAGTATAACCAAGTGTAAAACCCATATAGGATGGAACGAAACGGCATACACCGCCCACGCATAAAAGGCCGGCACGTTGTTTACTGAAACTCAACATAAATCTTTGCGCATTCGCAGAATAACTACCACCTAAATTATAATAATGCGTTTTTGATGTTTGGTAATCGGTCAGGTCCGTTGCAAAGAATGAAAACTTCCCATAGGAATATTCTGCCAATGCAGCCGCCCAGTTTTTCTCTTCTAATTGATTCCACATATGTTGCAATTCTGTGCGAAGTGCGCTTTTGGTATTGAGTTTAAATAAAAAATCTGTAGCCACAATTTTAGTTTTTACGGCATACGCTCCTTGCTGTAAATTATACTGGCTGATAAAAGCTAAAGTACCTTTCACGGTTTTACTCAATTTCTTTTCAATAGTTACATTGATATCACTGTATTGTTTCTGACCGCCAAAATCAATAAACTTTGCTTTGAAAGATTCACCCGGATTAAAATTTGAATAAAATAAATCTTTATACAAAGAGCCATTGATAAAAACAGATGTACCATATTTTCCACCCAGTGAAGTCCCCTTCTTAAATAAATAATTGATCCCTAACTGCCCTCCGATTTCATGCTTATTTTCACAAACTGCCGGATAAATACTACTTACCAGCCAGGTATGTTGTTTCGTAAGAGAGGGCAAATAATTGAGGTTATTATTAATATCGTCAATGCCATAATCTGCTTTTAATGCGGCAAGCTCCAATCTCCTGAAATCAAGATTAATACCTAGTCCATTGTTGAAATGATAACTCTGTGATACAAGTAAAGCAGAACCCGGTTGAAAAATATACGAAGGGACATAAGCCACCGGTGAATGGTGCATATATTCCGCATTCAATAAATAATTCCCCGCTGAAAATTGAATTCTTCCTGCCCAGGCGGTTACATTTTTATTATGTTGAATATCCGTATAAGCAAGGCTATCCTGATTGATGAATAAAAGACTCCCACCAGCTTTTAAAGTAATAGGATGTTGTGCATCTTGTTTATGATAAATTAACAGGTCCGCATCAGCGCCACCAATTTTTCCATCACTATATTCAAAATAATAGCGTTGCTGACCATAAAAGGCTTTTACCTGCAGGTTTTTAAAAGGGTTTGCTCGGATATGTACACCACGAATCGTATTATCAATGCCGAGTTGCCTATCTTCATAAGAACGAAAGATCAATCCATTTCCAAACTGGTCATAAAAAGTTCCAACTGTCACATCAAATTTAGTAGAACGAAAACCCGCATAGTAATGGGTAATATCCACTTTTGTTTTGTAATCAGGCGTATATTTTGTGTAGCCTTGTAATGCAGGAAGAAAGGCCTCTGCCTGTACTCCTGCAATAATCTTCTTATAGTTATAATTTAAGGTTACATAAGAATTGGAAGCATATCTTTTCTGTGGTAAAACAATGCCCGAACCGGAATTGGAAAAATAATACTGGTGCTGTGTTTCTATACCTCCGCCAAAATGATTAAGAGAATAAAAATGGCTGGTATCCTGGGCAAAAATAGTTAATGATAAAATCGAGAAGATGATGAATAAGCAGCTTTGTTTTCGCTTCAATAAAAAAAAACTCATTGTTTATTAGTATTTAAAAATGAAAACAATTCAACTTCTTCTCCGGGATTATAGCCTTGAATACGACGAATAATTTTTCCTTGTTTATCCAATACAATAGCATACGGAATGGCACTGATATTAAGGGCGCGCTTCAGGTTTTGATTATCATCCAGGTAAATATTAAATTCCCAACCACTCGCATTTGCTATTGATTGTACAGATCCGGTGCTTCTGCTATCATCAATAGAAACGGCAATCAGTCTGGCCCCGGTCTTTTGGAAATCTTCCCAATCATCACTAATTGCTTCTAACTCCTGCCTGCAGGGCTTACACCAGGTGGCCCAAAAACTAACCACTGTTAGTGCATTGCTATCAATTAATGATACCGATGGAATATCCTGACCTTTAAGGTCTTTTATCTGAACATTCGGCAATAAATCCTGGGCGGAAAGAGCACCCATAGATAGTACGAAAACAATCAACGAAACAATTTTCTTCATTGGGGGTAATTGAAAAATACAAACGCTGCTGTAAAAAAAATATTTTAAAACTCTATAATAAAATAGGTGTAATCAAGTAAGTTACTTCAGAAGTTATTAAAAAACGTCTGCAAATTTAGAGCCAGGTATTTATATAGCAAAATATTTTTCGGTAACCCAGGAGTATAAGCTATAATAAACGAATTGCTAAGAGTGGCTCTCAGTTTGTTGAGCATGACCGGAATCAGGAGTAATATAAGGCCCTTTCCATAAAGTCATCAGCAATAGGATAATAAAAAGTAAAACCGCACTAGCTATGAATGACCGGAAGAATTTACTCAAACTTTTTGCATCAAATTGTTGGTTGCTCATAAAATTATTTTCGGTGCTAAGTTAAAAAAAAATTGTAAACTAAAAAAAATTCAGGCTTTTTGTAGATAGGCAACCAGTCAAAACAATCAGATAACAATATTGATCATTTTATTTTTTACATAAATAATTTTTTTATGCGGTTTCCCATCCAACCATTTTTTGACCACTTCATTACTTAAAATAATGGTTTCCACTCCCTGCTGACCCGCTTCAAGTGAAATGGAAATTGTTGTACGCAATTTGCCATTGATACTTACAGGATAATTTTTGGAAGTTTCCATTAAATATTTTTCATTGACAACCGGTAATGTTTCATCCAGGATACTTTCAAAATTATTTTCCTGTTTATAAAGTCTGACATGCTGATAAAGTTCTTCGGCAATATGTGGCGCATAGGGCGCAAGTAAAATAATCAATGGTTTTAATATTGCTATATTATGACATTTTAACGTGGTCAATTCATTTACGGCAATCATAAAAGCACTGACTGCCGTATTAAAGGAAAATCGTTCCGTATCCTCCTTAACTTTTTTAATGGCAGTATGCAGGATTTTTAGTTCATCTGATGAAGCTTCACTTTCATACATAAGACTGCCTTTACTTTCATCGAAAAACAATCGCCATAATTTCTTCAAAAAACGATGCACTCCTTCAATACCCTTGGTATCCCACGGTTTGCTTTGTTCCACCGGGCCAAGGAACATTTCATAAAGGCGAAATGTATCTGCTCCATATTTTAAAACCAAATCATCCGGATTGATGGTATTGAATTTTGATTTTGACATTTTCTCAACCTCCGCACCGCATATATATTTGCCATCATCCAAAATAAAACAGGCATCTCCATATTCATGATTCCTCCATTTTTTAAATTCATCCATATTTAATTCAAAACCATTCACCATATTGACATCGGTATGAATCGGGGTTATATTTTGAATGAATATATTTATGGGCTCAATCGTTTTTTTAAAATAATCATTTACTATTTTGCCCAATTGAAGCGCACCTGTTTCATCAAATTCGTTTTTTTCTAAAAAGTGATCTGCATATTTTTTTGAAATAAAAATTACCGGCAGATTTGAAGGTTGAACATTTTCAATTGTGTAAATCAATTTATATACGAACCTGCTACTGCCCTGAATCATACCCTGGTTTAAAAGACGTTTAAAAGGCTCATCAAAATTTATCAGGTCCAGATCAAATAAAAATTTGGTCCACATCCGGCTATATAACAGGTGGCCTACTGCATGTTCTGTACCACCGATATACAGATCTACATTTCCCCAATAATTACTTATTTTTTTATCACAAAAGCGATCATTATTATGAGGGTCCATGTATCTCAGGAAGTACCAGGATGATCCTGCATAGCCCGGCATTGTAGAAGATTCGCGTATGCCATTGCCAGGCACATTTTCAATCCATTCCCTGTTATTGGCCAGAGGTCCTTGTCCATGCGGACCGGGCTTTAGTTCATCCACAGGCGGAAGTAATAATGGCAATTCATTTTCATTCATAGGATAAGCGATGTCATCTTGCCAAATGATGGGGAAAGGCTCACCCCAATAGCGTTGCCGGCTAAAAGCAGCATCCCGCATTTTGTATTGGATTTTTGCTTTCCCTATATTTTTTTCAGCAAGTTTTTGCAAAACCATTTCCGCAGCATCACGCATTTTCACACCATTTAAAAAATCACTGTTTTCTAAAATGGCATCCTTGGTGTCATTGGCCATTTCACCATTAAATTCCCTCCCGATAATATTGGTAATAGGAATATTGAAATGTTGTGCAAATTTAAAATCACGTTCATCCCCACAGGGAACGGCCATGATAGCACCTGTACCATACCCGGCCAGTACATATTCAGAAATCCATACAGGTATTAATTTGTCACTAAAGGGATGCACTGCAAATGCTCCGGTAAAACATCCGGTAATTTTTTTCTCGGCCTGCCGCTCTCTATCACTACGGCTTTTCATATAAGCCTTATATTCATCTACCTCTTTCTGATGATCAGGCGTAGTGATTTGGCTAACTAAAATATGTTCAGGAGCAAGAACTAAAAAATCAACACCGAAAATGGTATCCGGCCTGGTTGTATAAACTTTGACACTTTCATTCGAAACGTTATGGATCTGAAATGATATCTCTGCACCCGTTGATTTTCCAATCCAGTTGCTTTGCATTTCTTTCATTGAATCGCTGAAATCCACTCGTAGTAACCCTTCAAGTAACCTGTCTGCATATTCAGTGATTCGCAGGTACCATTGCCTGAGCGTTTTTCTTTCTACGGGAAATCCGCCTCGTTCACTCAAACCATTCATCACTTCATCATTTGCTAAAACGGTTCCCAACCCTTCGCACCAGTTTACTTCCCCATAACCACAATAAGCCAGGCGATAATTCATCAGGATCTCCATCTTTATTTTTTCATCATAGGAATTCCACATTTCAGGGGTAAAAATGGTGTGTTCATTACCCGGGCAGGGGAAATGAATATTGCCTTCCTTTTCAAATACAGCCACCAATTTTTCAATCGGTTCAGCTTTTGCATTTTGCCTGTTATAAAAACTTTTAAACAATTGCAGGAAAATCCATTGAGTCCATTTATAATATTGTGGGTCAGATGTTTTTATTTCCCTGCTCCAGTCATAGGAAAATCCTATACGATCTAGTTGTTTTCGAAAGTTTTTAATGTTTTGTGCTGTGCTCACAGCAGGTGGAATGCCATGTTCTATGGCATATTGTTCTGCAGGTAATCCAAAAGCATCATAACCCATTGGATGCAATACATTAAATCCCTGTAGTCTTTTGTAACGAGCAAAAATATCACTGGCAATATATCCCAATGGATGGCCTACATGCAGGCCCGCACCACTGGGATACGGAAACATATCCAATACATAGTAAGCAGGTCGGGTATCCTCATTTTTAACCTGGTAAATGTGTTTCTCATTCCATGTATCCTGCCATTTTTTCTCTATTTCAATAAAATTATACTCCATACAAATAAGAAAAATAATTCAAATTCTTTTAACTAAAATCTATCTAAAACTGGCCCGGCAAAAAAACTTATCCTAAATTTCTGATTGCCCTATACCATATTTAAAAAAACAACGTTTCAAAAGCCTGCAAACCTACATGAATTTAGATTAAAGAGGATAAAATAAGTTCGTAATTGCACATGACTTTGCTGACGAAAACATTGAATTTATAAAAAAATTTGCAGGTAAAATGCTAGATTTGCGCCTGCACTAAAACCCTAAACAATAATTCTATATGCCGGAAATTGGAAAATCTTCCCTGCGCCGAAGCAAACCCACGTATATCTACAGTATTATCGGTGTAGCTATTGTATTAGTGATAATCGGTGTGATGGGCTGGTTGTTTCTCAATTTTAATCAATTAGGGAATTCTTTAAAAGAAGATATTCGTATCAGTGCATACCTGCGCACTCAGAATAAAGATACTATTGCTCAAATACAGGCCTATATTACGGCACAGCCCTATGCCAAAAACGTACAATACGTTAATAAAGAAACGGCCAAGAAAATATGGAATAGTGAAAATAATGAAGACTGGTCCAAAATCCTGGACTATAACCCATTGCCGGAAAGTATAGATTTTTATGCACGCGCTCAATTTGTCACTCCTGACAGTTTACAAAAAATCTCTAATTCTATCATGGCATTGTATGGGAATCAAATCACAGATTTACAATATCCCCAGGTGTTAGTTAGTAACCTGGCAGATCGAGCATCTAAACTTGGTTTAATATTTTTAGTGGTCATCATTTTACTTTGTGTTATTGTAATCGTAAGTATAGATAATACCATTCGATTAGCCATGTTTAGTAATCGCTTCCTCATAAAGACCATGCAAATGGTCGGCGCCACGCGAAAGTTTATAGCCAGACCAATGGATTTACGAGCTGTGTTATATGGTTTTATCAGCGCGGTTATCGCTATTGCCATCCTATTTGGCCTGATACAATGGGCAGAAAGTCAGTTTGTACAATTAAAGGTCATTCGAAATACGGAACAAACCCTGATTCTTTTTGGTGGCATGATCCTTATCGGAGTATTTATATCTCTATACAGCACTCACAGAAGTGTTATTAAATATTTAAAGATGAAATTAGACGACCTCTATTGATAAGATTGTGTACTTTCACGCTCAAATTTTGAAGTATAAATAATTTTTTATGTCTGCAAAAACAAGTCATACACAAAAAAGTCAATCTGTAATAAAGGATGTATCCTCCATGCAGCCGTTATTTACCAAACAAAATTATACATGGATGCTTATTGGAGCTCTGTTCATCATCCTTGGTATGATATTAATGGCAGGAGGTAAAAACCAGGATCCACATGTTTTCGATACAAATAAAGTATACAGCACCGTAAGGATAACCATAGCACCCATCTTGATTGTATGCGGCCTGGTGATTGAGATTTTTGCCATTTTCAAAAAGCCGGCACAAACCGCTTCATGATTTCACTTTAAAATTATTAATTAGTAATATGACTATCTCGCAGTCTATCATTTTGTCTATCATAGAAGGCATTACTGAATTCCTGCCGGTTTCTTCTACCGGTCACATGATACTGGCAAGCTCTGTAATGGGAATTGAAAAAGAAGATTTCACAAAATTATTTGAAGTAGCCATACAATTGGGCGCGATTGTCTCCGTCGTAGTCCTTTATTATAAAAAGTTTTTTGATTTTAAAAAGTGGCAGTTTTATATAAAACTCATCGTTGCCGTCATTCCTGCTCTTATCCTGGGTTTTCTATTTGCCGATCAAATAGATCTTTTATTAGGAAGCCCAACGATCGTTGCTTTGAGCCTGATATTGGGTGGTATCTTTTTATTGTTCATAGATAAAATATTTTTTTACCCCCTCAAGAAGGATCATGTAGGAGAAGTAAGTTATAAGAATGCACTTATCATAGGTATTTTCCAATGCCTGGCCATGATTCCCGGTGTAAGCCGAAGTGCTGCTTCAATTATTGGCGGAATGCAACAAAAACTTACACGTAAACTGGCAGCTGAATTTTCCTTTTTTTTGGCTGTTCCCACTATGGCAGCAGCTACAGGTTATAAATTATTGAAAACTTTTACCGATCAACCACAAATTTTACAAGACAAGAATAATATTACCATGCTGATTTTGGGGAATATTATTGCTTTTATTGTAGCAATGCTTGCCATAAAGTTTTTTATTACATTTATTCAAAAGTATGGTTTGAAATATTTTGGCTGGTATCGGATCTTCATTGGTTTGGTATTTTTGATGTTGATTAAAATGAACCAGATCAGGTAATCACTACTCTACCACTTTCAATTCCTTATTTCCTTTAACGAGTTTTTTCATTTGTAAAAAAACGGCTATTAAAATCAACAAGAAGCCCACATAAAAATAGGGGCTTAAAAATGCGTTTTCATGAAAAATAATAAAGGCCAGTAAAATTCCATAAACCGGTTCCAGGGTAAGGGATAAATTCATTGTAAAGGCACTCACTTTTTTTAAAGCGCTTACATATAATAAAAAGGTTAGTATCGTACAACCCCAGCTTAAGATCAACAGCCATAACCAATCCAATTTTACCGGGAAAATATGTTCAGTTGGAAACAAATAATGATAAATTGGCAAAAATACGGTCATCCCCAAAAAGCCACCCGTCAATTGACATAAAGTAAATGTTTCCGGCTTATAATTACTGACAATTCTTTTATTCAATACGGAAACTATAACCGTAAAAATGGATGAAAATAATCCGATATAAATACCCATGGAGAAATGAAGGTTCGTAAAATAAATAATTGTAATACCCATGAGTGCCATAAGGCCGAGAAATAATTCAAATGGTTTAATGCGTTGACGCATGATGACTGGCTCAAGAATGGCACTGAATAAGCCGGAAGTAGCCAGGCAGGTAAGTGCAATTGAAACATTGGCATATTTAATACTTCCATAAAAGCAGAGCCAATGTAAAGCTAGGAGGGAACCTATTGCGCCAATCTTTATAAAATCTTTGATTTTTATTTTTTGAATCTTCCCTGTCATTAAAAATAATAACCAAAGTGTAATAGTTGTAAAACATAATCGCCACCAAACAAGCCAACCTTCATTTAAGGAAATCAGGCGACCCAAAACACCCGTAAAACCCCAAAGGAAAACGGCTGTGTGCAGGCGGATGAGCGCGGGTTTCATATATACATTGAAAAAAAATAATTAAAAAGCAAACTTACTATTATGGCTCATTGCCTGCAAAAGAGTCATCATCCAAAGAACGTGATGTGTTTTTCTTATAGGAAGAAAACCAGCTGTTCCATTCAATTTTTAAAACTCCAAGCACGCCCTCTTTCAAAATATTCTTACTCATTTTACTATTTCCCTTTTTGCGATCACGGAAAACAATGGGGACTTCCTTAATTATAAAGCCCAGTTTCCATGCTGCAAATTTCATCTCTATCTGGAAAGCATATCCAATAAATTGAATGGCTTCTAAATTAATTGTTTCTAAAACTTTCGATGTATAACAGATAAAGCCGGCAGTAGGATCTTTTACAGGCATAGCCGTAAGTACTCTTGTATATAGGGCGCCCCCTTTGGAGTAAATATGTCGGTCAGTTGGCCAGTTTTCTATTTTCCCTCCAGGCACATAACGGCTACCCACAGCTACATCAGCACCATTGAATTTACACGCTTCATAAAGCCTTTCCAAATCAGCGGGATCATGAGAAAAGTCTGCATCCATTTCAAAAATAAACCGGTATCCATTTTCCAAAGCCCAATAAAAACCATGAATATATGCCCGCCCAAGGCCTTGTTTTCCCGGTCTTTCTAAAATAAATAATTGCTTAGGATATTTTTCAAATAAGGATTTTACAATTAAGGCCGTACCATCCGGGGAATTATCATCCACCACTAATACATGATAGCCTTTCTGTTGTGAAAAAATGGCCTCTAAAATATCAGCGATATTTTCTTTTTCATTATAAGTTGGTATAATAACTAATTTTTCCAATCGGGTTTTTGGATTTTTAGGTAATCCCGAAAATACAATTTCAGGTTGATAATCTCTATACCACTCTTAACAAAATCGGGAATGATTTCCAATTAGGCTTTTTTTAACAGGGTGCGATTCAGCATCTCTGTGAGTTTTTGTTTTGTATTCAATGCAAAATCCCCTTTCATCATCCAATCATAATACTGCGGTTCCTGTTTTAAAACCAATGCTACAGGCTTCCCTTTATGTTTCCCAAAATTAAATACTTCAATACCATTTACTTTAATAAAACGCCTCGCCAAATCTACCATATCATCTTCTCCGCAGACTTTTAAAACAGAGTCCAGTGTTTCGCCCAGGTTTTCATATTTTTCTAACTGGGCTTGCAATACCTCCCATGTCGCCTGTACGTCAGCCTGTGCGCTATGCGCATCGTCCAGGTTTTTACTACAATAAAATTTATAGGCAGCGGAAAGCGTGCGCTGTTCCATTTGATGGAAAATTTTTTGCACATCAATCAGCTTACGTCCATCCAATGAAAATTCAAGCCCGGCACGCAAAAATTCTTCCACCAATAATGGAATATCAAACCTGTTACTGTTGTATCCTCCCAGGTCACAATTATCCAAGAATTGTTTAAACTCATTAGCTATCTGCTTAAATGTCGGCTCATTGCTGACCATTTCATCCGTTATGCCATGTATCTGGGAGCTTTCAGCAGGAATAGGCATTTGGGGGTTTATCAATTTACGCTTTAGGGTGCTGCTTCCATCAGGCAAGATTTTGATAATGGCAATCTCTACTATCCTGTCTGAACTGATATTAATTCCGGTTGTTTCAAGATCAACAAATGCGATAGGTCGCTGTAATTGCAGTTTCATGGCTTTTTTAGTAACTTATCAAACAAAGATGCGGGTATTCAAAGAGAATTACAAACAGATTCTGAATTTTTAGAAACAATTTAATGATAAATGGTATTTAAGCAAGATTTTGAAATGAGCCCGGAAAGCCCTATTTTCACATTTGCTTTGGTATTTTTATTTGCTAAAACTAATTCTATAAATTTGCTACTATGAAAAAAATGATTCTTATTCTCATGCTGATTTGCACCGTTTCACTTTTACTTAGTTCCTGTACTGAATATAAAAAGTCAACCACTTGTCCATCGCATGATCCAAATTTTTTCAGAAGATAAACATGAGTTATTTCATTGAATTACAAACACCGGAGGAAATAGAAATCATAAAAGAAAAATCCCTGGAAAAACCTCAGGTCATTTTTAAACACAGTACCCGATGTTCCATTAGCAGCATGGCTTTATATCGTTTAAACAAAGAAAATATTCAAACACTCAATGCGGAATTTTACCTCGTGAATATTATCCGGCACCGAGATATTTCTTATAAAATTCAACATGATTTTAAAGTAGTACATGAGTCGCCTCAACTATTAATAATTTTTCATGGAAAATGTATTTATCATGAAAGCCATGGCGCTATTTGTCTGGAAGAAATTGAAAGAATTTTAACTGGATTATACACAAACATTTAATTCACCTAATTATGATTATTACAATTTTTGGAGCTACAGGTATGGTAGGGAAAAAAACCGTTCGATATGCTCTTGCAAATGGTTATACGGTTCGTGCTTTTGGCAGAAATATACAGAACCTGATTGATACTGATTTGAGAAATAATCAACTGCAAGCAATTCATGGATATGTTTTTAATGAAGCAGAAGTATATCAGGCAATACATGGTGCCGATGCAGTGATTTCTGTTTTAGGTGGTGGATTTGATGGTAAAGATAAAACACGCAGCCTGGGTATTAAAAATATCATTGCACAAATGCATAAAGCCCAGGTGAAAAGAATCATTGCATTAGGAAACACCGGCATTTTGGATGATGGTAAAGGAAAATATATTATGGAATCACAGGATTTTCCCAAAGAGTATCTGCCTGTAGGGCAGGAACATCTTCAGGCTTATTTATATTTAAAAGATTCCGGTCTGGATTGGACTTTTGTGTGTGCACCAGATATTCATGACGCAGAATATACCAATCAATATTCAACTCAGATCACCTATATGATCAAAGATAGTCGGCATCAAATCACATCCGGGGATTTAGCTCAATTTATGGTGAAAGAGGTGACTGATCAACAATTCATCCATGATCGCGTTGCTATTTCCAACTAAAACAAACCGTAAAGCATACTATCTATTTTACTGATTACGTCTCCAAAATCTTCCGATTTTTCAGCAAAATTATTTTTTTCGACATCTATTATCAACAGGTCTCCTTCTTTATAACTTTCAATCCATTTCGTATATAGAACATTCAGTTTCTTTAAATAATCAAGACGAATATTTTCTTCATACTCTCTCCCACGCTTTTGTATTTGTCCTACCAAAGCCGGTACGGACGCTTTTAAATAGATAAGCAGATCCGGGGGTTTAACCATAGATTCCAGCGTTTTGAAAAAATTAAAATAGTTATCAAAGTCCCTTTTACTCATTAAGCCCATTTCATGCAGGTTTGGCGCGAAGATGTGTGCATCTTCATAGATTGTTCTATCCTGAATAACCGTTTCTGTACCTCGTTGAATTTCCAGTAAACGGTTGAGTCTGGTATTTAAAAAATAGACTTGCAGGTTAAAACTCCAACGAGGCATATCCTCATAAAAATCCAGGAGATAGGGATTGTTTTCCGTATCCTCAAATTGTGGAATCCATTTATAATGCTTGCTCAAAAGCTCTGCCAATGTGGTTTTCCCTGCGCCAATATTTCCGGCAATTGCAATATGCTTTGGTTTTTTGTGATCTGCCATTCAGTAAAATTGATTCTTTTTTTTGATAAAATATTTTCTTTGATATTACAAAAATTAAAGATAAAAGAGCATAGGGCAAATTTTATGAAACAATAAAAATTCTAACAGGAATAATACAAACAATAATCAATCCTTAGGCAAAATAAGTCAGGCCCATTTTATGACGAACTTCATATAATGTATTACTTGCACTTAGTCTTGCCTTTTCTGCACCTTCCTTTAAAATTTTTGATAATAAATTTTCATCTTTAAGGATTTCATTTGCCTTTGATCTTATTGGGGAAATAAAAGAAATCATATCTTCTGCTAATTGCTTTTTCATATCTCCATAACGAATCCGGCAATGTTGGAAGTCTGTATCAAATTTAGTAAATACTTCTGTAGATGATACCAATTTCATTAGAGTAAAAAGATTTTCAATATAATCCGGCTTTTGAGCAAATTCAGTTACAGGGCCACTATCTGTTTTGGCTTTCATTATTTTTTTACGTATCCATTCATTTTCATCCGAAAGATAAATGGTGGCTAATTGGTTTTCACTTTTACTCATCTTTCCATTGCCATCGAGGCCCATGATCTTTATAAGGTTTTCACCAAAATTATAGGCTTCCGGCATTGGGAAAAATTCACTATAGCGGTAGTTAAATCTTTCTGCAAGGTTTCTTGTCATTTCAAGATGTTGTTCCTGGTCTTTACCCACGGGTACCTTTTTTGCTCGGTGAATTAAAATATCAGCAGCCATAAGTACCGGGTAAGTTAATAAGCCTGCATTAATATTTTCTGGCTGGCTTCTGACTTTTTCTTTGAAGGTTGTTGTTTTTTCTAATTCTCCTTTATAAGTTAAAGTGCCTAAATACAAGTATAATTCTGCAATTTCCGGGATAGCGCTTTGAAGATAAATGGTTACTTTTTGTGGGTCTAATCCGGCAGCAATATATTCAGCAACAGCTCTCTTTACCTGTTCTTTCAGTTTTACCGTGTCCGGATGAGTGGTCAGGCTATGCCAATCGGCAATAAAAAAAAAGCAGTCAAATTCATTTTGCATTTTTACATAATTCTGCATTGCGCCAACATAATTACCCAGGTGCAATGCACCAGTAGGCCGGATACCGCTAACGGTTATTTCTTTTCCCATAAATGCGAAGATAAAAACCCAAAGGTGTTTTTCATATAAAAATTTGTGTGCAAAAGCGGGCTGCCTATAAAAATCGTATTTATAAAATGAAGCCGATATTTGCAACAAATAAAATCTTATACATACTTCTCATTCCATATTAGATACGCCTATTGAATATTTAAAAAGCGTGGGGCCTGTACGAGCTGCCCTCCTGCAAAAGGAATTGGGCATTTATTTTTTTCGCGATCTGCTTGATCATTTTCCATTTCGCCATATTGATAAGACCATCATTCAAAAAATAGGATCCATTACCAGTGAAACTGATTTTATTCAAATATCCGGTGTAATATCTCATTGTGAAATCATAGGTGAAAAAGCAAGTCGCCGTCTTCTTGCGCATATTTCAGATGGAAGCGGATATCTGGAATTGGTATGGTTTCGTGGCATTCAATGGGTGCAGAAAAATTTAATGATTGGAAAAAAATATTTGATTTATGGCAAGGTCACTTATTTTAATAAGCATCCGCAAATTTCACATCCTGACTATGAAATAATAGATTCATCCGTAAGTGATAAATTTATATTCGAGCCTATTTATCCTTCCACAGAAAAACTAAAAACACGTAATCTGAATGGAAGGCAAATTGCCAAATTAACATCGGCAATTCTGAAACAAATCAATGAAAATGATCTCCCTGAAAATATACCCATACAAGTCTTAAAACCATTGAATTTAGTGGGACGATACAAAGCTTACAACGATATTCATTTCCCCAAAACCATGGATGAATTTAAAGAAGCATCCAGGCGTTTGAAATTTGAAGAATTCTTTTTGGCACAAATTCGATTTAAAATGATGCGCAATAGAAGGCATCATAAAAGCCAGGGAGTATTGTTTGAAAAAGTAGGCGATTTGTTTAATACATTTTATTCAACTTGCTTGCCTTTTGAACTGACCAATGCACAAAAGAAAGTAGTTAAAGAAATTCGCCAGGATACAAATTCCGGCCGGCAAATGAATCGCTTGCTACAAGGAGATGTAGGAAGTGGGAAAACTATTGTGGCTTTACTAACCCTCCTGCTTGCCGTGGATAATGGATTCCAGGGATGCATCATGGCTCCCACCGAAATCTTAGCACAACAACATTTTAATAGTATTCAAAATCTTCTAAAAAATTTACCCTTAAATATTCACCTGCTTACCGGAAGTACTAAAACAGCGGAAAGAAAAAAAATTTTACATGAATTGAAAGAAGGGCTTTGTCATATCATCGTGGGTACACATGCCATCATTGAAGATCAGGTTGAATTTAAAAACCTGGGTATAGCCATAGTAGATGAGCAACATCGTTTTGGTGTGGCGCAAAGGGCAAAATTGTGGAAGAAATCGCCTATCTCTCCTCATATCCTTGTTATGACTGCAACACCCATACCCAGAACCCTGGCAATGTCGGTTTATGGTGACCTGGATGTTAGTATAATGGATGAACTTCCACCGGGCAGGCAGGAAATAAAAACGATTCAACGCAATGAAATGAGGCGAATGGAAGTCATGGAATTCATAAAATCGGAAATAAAAAAAGGGAGGCAAGCTTATATCGTTTATCCTCTTATAGAGGAAAGTGAAAAATTGAGCTATGAAGATCTCATGCAAGGATATGAACAAGTGAAGACTTATTTTCCTGAACATTTATACTATATCAGTATGGTGCATGGTAAAATGCCTGCTCTACAGAAAGAGGTAAATATGCAACGCTTTAAGAAGGGGGAATGCCAGATTCTTGTGGGTACTACCGTGATTGAAGTTGGTGTAGATGTACCCAATGCCAGTGTGATCGTTATTGAGAGTGCAGAAAAATTTGGCTTATCTCAATTACATCAATTACGTGGACGGGTTGGCAGGGGTAATCACAAGAGTTATTGCATTTTACTCACCGGGAGTAAACTGAGTCATGAAGCCCGCCAAAGATTAAAAATATTATGTGATACAAATAATGGATTTAAGATTGCAGAAGCCGATTTAGCATTACGGGGTCCCGGAAATATTGAAGGTACCAGACAAAGTGGTGCACTTGATTTTAAACTTGCAGATATCATTTTGGATCAAAGTATCCTGGAAGCAGCAAAAAGGTATGCGGACATTGTCCTAGATGTGGATCCATCACTGGAAAAAATGGAGAATGCCGGTTTAAAAAATTATATTTTAGCTTTAAAAGGAAAAACAGCCTGGAGTAAGATATCCTGATACAACATTTAGAAACGCAAAACGTTTAGAAAAGAACCACTTAATTTTTAAAAAACTTGAAAAGAATCCTACCATTATTACTATTTATTTTCAACATCCTGGGTGTATATCAATGTTTTTCTCAAAGCCTTGAATTTGTGGAAAACAAAGGGCAATGGGACAATCAGGTTACCTATTCCGGGAAAATTGCCAATGGATCTATTTTTTTGCAAAAGCAGGGCTATAAAGTTTTGCTACACAATAGTGATGATTTAAAAAGCGTAGCCGATTTATTTGGAGGCCATAAAACCATTATGCTGGATTCCGGAAAAGTGAATTCTTTCAGTGAGCCTAATAAAGAGTACCCACCCATTGATACTTTTAAACAGGTTATCCTTCGTTCTCATGCCTATGAAGTAGACTTCGCGGGATCATCTAAAAATGCAGAAATCATTCCTGAAAAAATGATGACGACGTATTCAAATTATTTTACCGGGAATGACCCGTCAAAATGGAAAAGCGGTTGCAAGATTTTTCATACGATAACCTATAAAAACATTTATCCTGGTATTGATGTCAGATATTATGAAGACCAAGGAACTTTAAAATATGAATTTATTGTAAAACCCGGTGCAGATATTCATCAAATCCAGCTTGCATTTAAAGGAGTGGATGGCTTAAGAATTACAAATGGCAACCTTGTTATAAAAACATCTATTGGGGAAGCAACAGAATTGAAACCTATCTCCTGGCAAATTGGTGATAAAGAGAAGAAGGAAATAAGCTCATCTTTTGTGTTAGATGGCAATAGGGTCTATTTCCAGGTAGGCAAATATGATAAAAATCAAACCTTAATTATTGATCCTACACTCATTTTTGCCAGCTTTACAAATAGTATTTCAGATAATTGGGGATATACAGCCACTTTCGATGGTTCTGGAAACTTTTATGCCGGTGGCATTGCTTTTAGTGACGGCTACCCGGTAAGTACAGGGGCTATTCAAACGGTTTTTGGAGGTGGTGTACAACAAGGAGGCCTTCCGGGCTTTGATATTGGGATTATTAAATTAAGCGCCAATGGAAGCGCTCGTTTATTTGCAACTTATTTAGGTGGATCAGGAAATGAACAGCCACATAGTATGATCGTGGACCATTCCGGTAATTTAGTTGTTGCCGGCAGAACAAGTTCCGTAAATTTTCCGGCTACTTCTGCTACCTATGGAACAGGCGGTGGCTTCGATATTTTTATAACAAAAATAAGCGCTGATGGAAAGACATTGCTGGGATCCCGTAAGTTTGGCGGCAGTTCCAATGATGGTATTAATATTGTTGATAAAGAACAAAGTGGCGGAGCAATAAGTATTTCAAGAAATTATGGTGATGATGCCCGGAGTGAAGTAATTGTTGATCCGAATGACAATATTCTTTTAGCATCCTGTACTCAGTCCAATAATTTTCCGGTCACTGCAAATGCGTTTCAACCAAACTTTGGCGGCAGCCAGGATGGGGTCATTTTAAAAGTGAGTCCCGATATTTCAAATGTTTTATTTAGTTCTTTCTATGGTGGATCCGGAGATGAAGCAGCTTTTGTTATTTCACTCAATCCCATCAATGGAAATATTTATGTTGGCGGCGCTACAACCAGCTCTAATTTAAAAGGGACAGGAAATAATTCCGGCCCTTTGATTTTTAATAAATTTCAAGGCGGCATTTGTGATGGCTTTGTCTTTATCATCAGTAGTGATGGATCTACATTAATCAGATCAGTATATGTAGGATCCGGAGGCAATGACCTGGTATATGGACTCAAGTTTGATAAGGCTGGCTTTCCATATATCAATGGAAATACGACCGGATCATTACCTGTAGTAAATGCAGCTTTTCAAAGCCAGCGAAATGGCAAACAATTTATTACTAAATTAAACCCTGATCTGAGTGGCATCATTTATTCCACAAATTTTGGAAAAGGTCAGTCAGTGCCTGATATTTCACCTGATGCCTTTTTAGTGGACAGATGCGAAAATGTATATGTGTCAGGATGGGGCGGTGGATTGGATATTGTAGGAAACTACCCAAATGCTAATACTTTTGGGCTGACCACTACGCCCAATGCTATTCGACAAACTTCTGATGGCAGTGATTTTTATTTTTTTGTTTTAGAAAAAGATGCAAAAAGTCAATTATATGGAACTTTTTTTGGAAACATCGATAATGGCCCTTCTGTCGGTGATCATGTGGATGGTGGCACCAGTCGTTTTGATGAGAGTGGCGTCATATACCAGGCAATGTGTGCCAACTGTTCTAAAACAGGAATTTTCCCCACTACACCGGGTGTTTGGGGGCCCACAAATGGAGCACAAAATGGATCATTGTGTAATGAAGCTTGTGTAAAAATCGCCTTTGAATTAGCAGGGGTAGGTAGTGCAGTACAATCTTCCATTAATGGCATTCCAAGGGATACAACAGGTTGTGTGCCATTAACGGTAGATTTTAGAGATACCATTGGAAATGCCGTAAAATATATATGGAATTTTGGAGATGGTACTGGAAATGTCACCACCAATACCGCTACCATCAGCCATACCTATAATGTTACAGGTTATTTCCTAGTAACACTGGTTGCCATAGATTCCTCAACCTGTAATATCGCTGATACTTCATATACCCATATTCGCGTGAAAGATAATGAAGCAAAACTGGATTTTGATTTTCTCAAATTAGCGCCTTGTGATTCATTAAAATACCAGTTCACCAATTTATCCATAGCGCCACCTGGTTTCCCTTTTAGTAATCAAAGCTTTGAATGGGATCTTGGTGATGGTACTAAATTTATTACAGATACTTCAGGCTTTAATCACAATTTTCCCTCTATAGGAACTTATACCATTCGGATGACCTTACTCGATACGGGTTATTGTAATTCGAATGATTAT
The DNA here is from genome assembly GCA_018268015.1 of Bacteroidota bacterium. Classification (GTDB taxonomy): domain Bacteria; phylum Bacteroidota; class Bacteroidia; order Chitinophagales; family Chitinophagaceae; genus JAFDXJ01. Next base: position 73,881 of record JAFDXJ010000003.1, on the reverse strand, counting down.
GTAGAAAAAATAATCAATATAGCTGACCAGGTAAAAGCAAATTTCATACAACCGCCTTTTGCTTGTGTAAATCAGCCTTTACTTTTTACAAATACATCTACCGGCGGCGAAACTTATGTATGGAATTTTGGTGATGGAAGTATATCTACAGATGAAAGTCCCATTCATATCTATACAGCACAGGGTAAATACAGGGTCGTACTCACTGCAACCAATTTAAATTCCTGTAATTTAATGGATAGCCTGATCTATGACATTTATGTCTATGACCCACCGGTTTCTTCATTCACATTCTCCCCTACTGTTCCACCTGAAAATGCAGCCGTAACATTTATTAATACTTCATCCGGGGGCATATTTTATAAATGGATTTTTGGTGATGGGGATTCTATTCTTACTTCTAAACGGGACACATTGATAAGTCATTTTTATAATAAATCCGGAGTGAATACCACTTGTCTTATCGTTTATAATTTAGCCGGTTGTACCGATACCGCATGTTCTGATATCATTGCAACCGTAGTACCTTTACTGGATGTACCCACTGCATTTACACCAAATGGTGATGGGATCAATGACCTGGTCAACGTACGCGGATTTGGCATCAGTAAAATGGATTGGAGAATTTATAACCGATGGGGGCAATTGGTTTTTCAAACAGGCTCAATGAATGAAGGATGGGATGGAAAATACAAAGGTGTATTGCAACCTCAAGAGGTTTATGTATATGTTTTGGATGTTACTTTTACAGATGGGACCACTTTTAGAAAAAAAGGAGATATCACTTTATTACGCTAATGAGAAATGAAAAAATACTTTAAAAATATTGCGGCCTTTCTTTTCATGAGTCTATTCCTATTTTCTAATAAAAAATTATTTTCACAAGACTTGCATTTTTCTCAATACTTCAATACTCCATTATTGGTAAATCCTGCCAATACAGGATTTGAGCCAGATGCAGACTGGAGAATTGGCGGGAATTACAGGAATCAATGGGCCAGTATTACTTCCAATCCTTATAAGACGTTTAATATTTGGGGCGATATGCAATTATTTGCTTCCCGGTTTGAAAATGGCTGGATGGGATTGGGAGGGTCCTTAATGCGTGATGTAGCCGGAACAGGAGGCTTAACCTCGACAAAGGGATATGCATCTATTGCCTATCATCAATTGATCGGTTATAGAAGTTTATTGAGCGGTGGATTCAGTTTTGGTTTTGTAAATAAAAGAATAGATATCAGTAAACTGACTTTTGATAACCAATGGAATGGAAAATTCTTTGATATTAAAATTGCCAATGGAGAAACATTTTCAACAAATTCTGTAGTCTATGCAGATTTACAGGCAGGGATCAATTACTCCTATTTTCCCAGTGAAAATATTTATTTGAATGCCGGTATCGCCATGTCTCACATTAATCAACCCAAAGAATCATTCTTTTCCAATTCAATTACCGATACAAGAGTTGCACCAAGATTTACATTTTTTCTTAATGGGAGTATCAAATTGAATGATCAATGGATTTTAAATCCAAATGCTTATTACAGTAAAATGAATAATGTAACAGAAACAGTAGCCGGTTTAAATGCACATTATAATATTAGTGGGGATGGAAATATGCAGGTCATCGGCGGCTTATATTATCGTTTAAATGATGCCCTTATTCCCATGGCCGGATATGAATGGAATAATTATTCGATTACCATAAATTATGATGCCACGACTTCAGGCCTTTCGGATTTTAACCAATCCAGGGGCGCTTATGAAATTTCCATAATCAAAAGAGGAATCTCATTAGGTACCGGAGGCAAGGCGGTGAAATGCCCGGTTGTCAGATTTTAGCTTTGTAATTTCTTTTCTGCTTTCCACTTTCAATTTTATTGTATAATATTGACCGGCTCAAAAAATATATTTCAATATCGGATCATGATACTAAACGATATTTACGAAAAAGTTACGCCCCCAATTATCCGGGATTTTAAAAATATTGTTGGAAGTAGTTATGTTTTTGACGATCATGAATCCCTCTATAAATACGGGCGGGACGAAACAGAAAATCTCTATTATCAACCCGAGATTGTTGTAAAGCCACGTACCACTGAAGAAATCAGTGCCATCTTAAAAATATGTAATCATCATAAAATCCCTTTAACCGCACGTGGAGCAGGCACCGGCCTCAGTGGCGGCGCACTTCCAAAATGTGGTGGGGTGGTATTATCTCTGGAAAGAATGAACAGCATTCTTCACATTGATGAAAAAAATTTCCAGGTAACCACTGAACCGGGTGTAATAACAGAAATCTTACAAAATGAGGTAAAAGCAAAAGGCTTGTTTTATCCTCCTGACCCAAGTAGTCGCGGTTCATGTTTTATTGGTGGAAATATTGCTGAAAATAGTGGTGGGCCCAAAGCAGTAAAATATGGCGTTGTAAAAGATTATGTATTAAATCTTGAAGTGGTTTTACCCAATGGAGAAGTCATGTGGACGGGCGCTAATGTTTTAAAAAATGCTACCGGTTACAACCTTACACAATTAATTGTAGGTAGTGAAGGCACACTGGCTATTGTTACTAAGATTGTTCTAAAACTCATACCCCATCCTAAATATGACTTGTTATTGCTCGCTCCATTTTCCTCTCTGGAAAAAGCAGGGGAAGCCGTAAATGCTATTTTTCTTGCAGGACACAATCCAAGTGCAATGGAACTGGTAGAGATCGATGCATTACAAATTGTATCTGAGATGGTCAGCGCCGGTTCTATTCCGGTTCATGAAGGCGTTGCAGCTCATTTAATTATTGAGGTTGATGGTAATGATCAGGATATACTATTGAAAGAAATGGAAAGTATAAACCATATACTTGAAGAAATGGGAGCAGGTGAAATTTTCTTTGCAGATGATGCAGTACAAAAGGAAGCTCTTTGGAAATTACGTCGCAGAACCGCAGAAGCCGTGAAGTTAAAAGGATATACTATTGAAGAAGATACCGTTGTTCCGAGAGCTGCATTGCCGGATTTAATTCGTGGTGTAAAAGAATTAGGCATTGCACATCGTTTCCATGCTGTATGTTATGGCCATGCCGGCGATGGTAATTTGCATATCAGAATAAAAAAAGAAGGGATAATAAATAGTTATCAAAATCCCGAAATGCAACAAATACTTTGCGCTCTTTTTAAATTGGTTAAAAGTCTTGGAGGCACCATTAGCGGGGAGCATGGAATTGGTTTAATCCAAAAGCCTTACATGCATCTGGTCTTTAATGAAGCCGCATTAAATATCATGCGCAGCATTAAAAAGAGCTTTGATCCCAATAATATTTTAAATCCCGGAAAAATATTTGATTACGAATAACTTTAATATAAAATATGATCATGTTTAAAAAAATAATGCTCGTCACAATTTGCAGTGGCCTGGCTCACATTGTTTATTCCCAGCGTACGCCGGCTCCTTATACTTCAACAGAAACATCAAAAGGTTTCCAAAAGGAAAATATATTTCTTGGCGGCGGCTTAAATCTTGGATTTGGAACTGGCTCTTTTGGAGTGGGCCTCAATCCGGAAGTCGGCTATTCAATTGCAAACTGGATGGATGCCGGAATTGCCATTAATGCCAGTTATCAATCTATCAATGCTGATTATAATTACGGCTATAGTCAAAAAAGTTTTAATTATGGTGCAGGGATTTTTACTAGGATTTATCCTATACAATTTTTGTTCTTACAAATACAGCCCGAACATAATTGGAGTAATAATACTTTAAAAGACCCTTCAACAAATTTTAGTCAAAAGATTAATTTTCAGTCAAATAGTCTATTGGCAGGAATTGGATATGCAAATCGGATTGTGGGGCAGGGAAATTTTTATACAGTGATCATGATTGATTTAATGTCAGATTTGCATTCTCCATACCGGGATGGCTACAATCATATCCTGCCGGTAATCCGGGCCGGTTTTAATTTTTATTTAAAACCTTCAGTAAAAAAATAACCGGCAACAAAAGTATTCCTGTAAAATAAGATCCCATGTCGTCAAGCATATTGTTTATTGTTGTCATAGCCTATTTTATATTGCTCCTGAGTGTTGCATGGTACACCAGCAAAAATTCAACCAATGAATCTTTTTTTATAGGCAATAGAAACAGTAACTGGATGCTGGTGTCTTTTGGCATGATTGGAACATCCCTGAGTGGCGTGACCTTTGTGAGTGTACCCGGAACAGTAGGCACACAAGCATTTGCATATTTTCAGGTGGTCGTTGGTTATTTTATAGGTTATATTATTGTAGCCTTTGTTTTATTGCCACTGTATTACAAAATGCAACTTACTTCCATCTATAATTATTTATTAAAAAGGTTTGGATTTACAGCCTATAAAACCGGATCATTATTTTTCATCATATCACGTGTTTTGGGTGCGACAGCCAGACTTTATTTAGTGATCAATGTTTTACAAATATTTATTCTAGATGAGATGCAAATCCCATTTTGGGTTACCTCATTGATTATTTTATTGATGATATTATTATATACCTATGAAGGTGGTGTAAAAACAATTGTATTTACAGACACATTACAAACCACTTTCATGATTGCAGGATTATTGATATGCATCGGTTTTGTAATGCATGCCATGAATATGAATTTACCCGAATCCTTAAAGCAATTATCTTTAAATCACTTCAGCCATATCTGGAATACAGAAATTAAAAGCAGTGGTTTTTTTGTAAAGCAAATCATAGGAGGCGCCTTTATAACAATCGGTATGACTGGCCTTGACCAGGAAATGATGCAAAAAAATATTAGTGTCAAGAAGTTAAAGGATTCTCAGAAAAACATGATGACTTTTAGTGTGATCATGGTTTTGGTCAATCTGCTTTTTTTATTCCTTGGAGGAATCCTTTATATTTTTGCCCATGCCAATGGTATTCCCGCAAAAGGAGATGACCTTTTTCCTACAGTTGCATTGAGCCATTTACCGCCTTTTGTATCTGTTGTTTTTATCATTGCATTGATATCAGCCTTATTCCCCAGTGCTGATGGTGCATTAACAGCATTAACATCTTCGTTTTGTATAGATATTTTAGGTATTCAGCGGAAAAATGAATTATCTGAAAAAGCCAAAAAGAAAAAGAGAATGATTGTTCATTTTACTTTTGCTATCATTTTTTTTATTTGCGTTATGATCTTCAAATGGATAGATGATAAATCCATTATTGGTATCATTCTTACAGTAGCCGGATATACCTATGGGCCATTACTTGGCCTATTTAGTTTTGGCATATTAACGAAAAGGCAACTCCGAGAAAATATCTGGACTACACTAATCTGTATAGCAGCCCCCATTCTTTGTTACCTGCTGAGTATTGAAGCCAGTAAATGGCTGGGTGGATACCAGATAGGTATTGAATTATTATTAATAAATGGCATCATCACATTTATAGGATTATTGATTATATCTACTAAAAAAAGGAAATCCTAAATCATGGAAATTATCCATCACAAAGCAGAAGCATACGCGGAGAAATTCACATCACTAGAAAATACTTTTTTAGAACAAATACATGCAAGGACATTACAAAATCATCCACAAGCTAAGATGATGAGCAGTCTCACGCAAGGCAGGATACTGGCCCTTCTCAGCAGACTGAAAAGACCCAAATACATTTTAGAAATAGGAACTTTTACAGGTTTCAGCACTTTATGCCTTGCAGAAGGTTTAAGTGAAGATGGTATCATTCATACAATTGAAATCAGGGAACAGGATGCAGATACTGCCGAGAAAAATTTTAATTTGTCGCCATTTGCTAAAAAAATAAATTTGCATAGAGGCAATGCCCTAGATATCATTCCTAAATTAGACATTCCATGGGATCTAGTTTTTATAGATGCCGATAAAACCGGTTATATTAAATACTATGATATGGTATTACCTCGTTTAAGAAAGGATGGATTGATCATTGCAGATAATGTATTATTTCATGGTGAAGTATTAGAAGAAAAAATTACCGGAAAAAATGCAAATGCAATTCATGCATTTAATGAATACGTATTTAATGACAAATCAACACAACAAGTATTGGGCACTATTCGTGACGGTTTATTATTAATTCAAAAAAAATAGTCATGAAAAAATCTGTTCTTATATTATGTATCTTCTACTTTATTCATACTTATTTATTCTCTCAAAACACGGCTTCTCTTCCTCAACAATATATTGAAAAATATAAAGTACTTGCTATAAATGAAATGATCCGGACTGGTGTTCCCGCAGCCATTACCCTGGCACAAGGCATACTTGAATCCGGAAGTGGTCAAAGCGACCTGGCTATACGTTCCAATAATCATTTTGGCATCAAGTGCAAATTAGACTGGACAGGTGATAAAGTATATCAGGATGATGATGAAGCCAATGAATGTTTTAGAAGCTATCCTACTGTGGAAGATTCCTACAGGGATCATTCTGATTTTTTAAAGACCAGACCTAACTATGCTTTTTTATTCAGTATTCCTGCAACCGACTATAAAGGATGGTGCTATGGACTGAAAAAAGCCGGGTATGCCACAAGCCCGTCATACCCGACATTATTAATAGATGTTATTTCTAAATATAATTTACAACAATATACGTTAGACGCCTTACAAAGAATGCAAAGTAATAACCTGGCCTCAACTAAGCAGAATAGCTTAAATGATATGCCAATTATTTCTGTCACTAAGATGGAAAATGAAAATCTATCTTACTCACAACAAAGTAAATCAGTGAATAATCCCGCTGACATAGACGTATCTTCTATCATGGCAACGGAAGAACCCGCTTCAAATTATCCATCCGGTATTTTTTTAATCAATCAGTGTAAAGTTATTTATGCTACAGCCGGAAGTTCTTTATTTGCTATATCTGCACAACAAAATATTGATTTTGCAAAATTATTATCTTACAATGAAATGGAAAGTGGTGATATCTTAGAAAATGGTATGCTTATCTATCTTCAAAAAAAAGGAAAGAAAAGTAATATTAAAAAATTCCATATCACAACTGGCACCGAATCTTTAACTGATATAGCCCAGAATGAGGGTGTACAATTACAAAGTATCCTGGCATATAATCATTTAACCAATAATCAAAAAATAGAGCCCGGAACGAAAATACTTTTACAACCACCAACAAACCAGGTAAAAGGGAAATAAGTAAATTGTTTCATAAAATACCGGCATGCAATCCGTAAAAATTTTTGATAAAATATTTTCACCACTTATCTCAGAACATGATATTCAGCTTCAGGTGAAGTTGCTCGCTGATAAAATTTCTCATGAATATCAATCTAAAAATCCCCTTTTTATAGCTATTCTAAATGGCGCTTTTATGTTTGCAGCAGATTTGTTCAGGCAAATTCAAATTCCTGCTGAAATTTCTTTTGTAAAATTTTCATCCTACAATGATCTTCAATCTTCAGGAAATGTTCAATCCATTTTTGGCCTCGTTGAAAATATTAAAGGAAGGCATATTATCATTTTAGATGATATCTTGGATACCGGAAATACATTAGTAACTTTTATTGAAGAGATGAAAAAAAGGGATCCTTTATCCATCAAAACAGCGCTATTAATTGATAAAAAAAATGAAATCAAAAATAGATTTCATTGTGATTATGCTTGTTTTGAATGCCTTGGCGGCTTCTTAGTGGGATATGGAATGGATTATAAAATGCAGGGAAGAAATATTCCCGCTATTTTTCAACTCATTGAATAATTTCTTAAATTCATACTGTTCAATTTTTTAGTAGTTTAAAGAATTCTTATTCTCTAACTTTTCATTTGAAACAGATTACATCTATACTATTTTTTCTCTTGCTTTATCAGGTTATTCATGCACAGTATTATGCAAGAGGTATTGTAACGGACGAATCAGGAGTGCCTTTATATAATGTCAAAATACAACTATTTTCAAAAGTACCGTCTGTATTTTATAGTGGAGCAACTGGAGAGTTTGGTATTCCCAGTTTATTGTCTTCCGATACCATTTATATAAAGGCGGAAGGATATGAGGATTATCAAAAATTTATTCCTTTAAATGTTTACCATGTTATTAGTTTGAAATCACTACCAGGAAGCAGGAGTATTGTAAAAAATAAACTGGTCTCTTACGCTTTCAATAAAGTGGGAAGCAACAAAGAGATGCAAATTAGCCCAGGTGAGAGTTATAGTAAATTAGTGGAAAACCAGTTTGTAAAAACAAGTGAATTTCCTGAATCAGCTTTTACATTACATATAGACAGGGCATCTTACAGTAATATTCGCCGGATATTAAATATGGATATGACCGTACCTCCTGATGCGGTTAGAATAGATGAGATATTGAATTATTTCAATTTCAATCAGGATACGAATTCTTTAAATGGTTTTTTGCTTAAATCTTTTCAAACAAGTTGTCCATGGAATAAGAATACTTCTTTACTATTATTACAACTACAAGCTCCCAAAATAGACCTTTCTCATTTACCCGCTGCTAATCTCGTATTCCTGATTGATGTCTCCGGTTCTATGGATCAGCCAAAACGGCTCCCTCTTTTGCAACAATCCTTAAAGTTGCTAGTAGCAAACCTGCGAAGTATCGATTCAGTATCCATTGTAGTTTATGGGGGAAATGTAGGTATTAAACTACCGCAGACCAGTGGCGCAGAAAAGGAAAAAATCAATAAAGCAATTGATGGATTAATTGCTGGAGGAGATACTCCTGGTGAATTTGCAATCAAAACAGCCTATGAGCTTGCAGAGAAAGGCTTTATCCCAGGCGGTATAAACCGGGTTATATTGGCCACAGATGGCGATTTTAATGTTGGTCAAAGTACTGATAAAGAATTGGAAACAATGATTTTGAAATATAGGCAAACAGGTATTTATTTATCCTGCCTGGGTGTTGGTATGGGTAATTATAAAGACAGTAAACTGGAGACTTTGTCAAAAAATGGCAATGGAAACTTTGCTTATATTGATAACTTGTTTGAAGGCGAAAAAGTCCTCGTCACCGAATTTTCTAAAACATTATATGCCGTAGCAGATAATGCATCTGCCTCATTGCATTTTGATTCCAATTGTATTGCTGAATATAAATTGATTGGCTATGATAATTTAAAGCAAAACATCGTTAATGGTGTGAGTGAATTAGAAGGTGGGACAATTGGATCCGGCCATTCTACATTAATAGCTTATGAACTCATAAAAAAATATTCAAATGATTCTTTAATGGGAAGATTTTCCTTAAAGTATCTAATACCCGGCACACAAAGCGTGATGCTGTTTCAAAGTAATATTGCAAACCAATATACAGAATTTAAAAATTTAAATAAGCAATATCAATTTGCCAGTGCACTAATCATGTTTGCAGGAAAACTTAAACAAACCGATAACTGGTCACATTATTCATGGGATGATATAATTCGGCTTACAAAAAGATGTATTAATAAAGATGACTATACGCAAGTAGAATTTTTAAAACTCTTACAAAAGGCAAAAAAAATATATGAAATAAAGAAAGAGGAAAAATGATAAGGAGAATACCCAAAAATATTCAATTCCATTTTCTAATGGGTCCTAATAATCTTTTAAATCTTTTAACCTATATCAAATTTCTACTATATTGAAATTTTATCATTCACTGTTCGCTTGTTACAAAATAGGTTCAGCAATGAGCTCATGCAAAAATAATATCCTCAAAAGTTGAATATACACTTCAGGATATTATTCTAAAGTCAAAAAAAAACCATCCTTAAAAAAGGATGGTTTTGCAAAAAGTATTAACGAGAAACTTCTTAGTTTGTTTTTTGGAATTGTGGATGAGGAGCAGGTAACATGTTAGGTCCTGTTTGGGAAGTACCCATCAGGTCAACTGTATTTGCATCACCAGCTGTACCGTATCCACCAAATATCAGGCGGCTTTCAGATATACCTTGTTTCTCTGTCAGGTATTTAATAACTGCATTTACACGATCCCAGCTTAATTGTTGTGCACGTTTATCAGAAGCTCCATGACCCATAACGCTTACGTTACAAGTAGGATTAGCCATCATTTGTTGAGCAACGCTATTCAAAATTGATTGAGCGCTAGCACTTAAAGTTACACTACCACTTTTAAATTGTACACTTGGTAAAGCGCTTAATGTGCAAGAAGCAGGAGAAGCGGCTATATTTTTGCAGCATTCGGGTTCTGGGCATTTACCCACGCCATCTGCATCTACAGGGAAGCAACTTTGGAGTGTCAGGATTTCTTTATCACGGCAATCCGGAACACCATCACCATCTGTATCTTTACTTACACCGTGAGAATCAACAGGGCAACCGGAAGGTGTATTTGGTTCCATATCAAACTGATCTGTAACACCATCCCCATCAGCATCAGGTAAAACTACCGGAGGCATCTTCATATGCTTAGGAGCATTCAGTTCATTATATGCATAGTTTAAGCCATTTAACCACCATAAAGGTTGTACATGTGTTGCGGAATTTCCAATGTTAATATTCAGGCGTGCTTGTGTGTTTGTCCAAACATCTTTTGAAGAACCACCAGAAATACCGTCTAAATCATCACTATTAGTGAAAGTAAAGCGTTGTTCAATACCAAGGTTTACACGATCGCTCAGTTTCCATGCCATACCACCACCGGCATTTATAGTATGTGTCAAAATCCAGTTATTATCACTCCTGCCTATCATATTTCTATTGCGGCTTTGAACAGGAGCATTGGATTCGTATGTATCATCTTCCATATCCTTAATTTGTTTTTGGATATCGGTTGATTTTTGCTTGTAATCTATAGATGCAAAACTATATAATGCATTATTGCCTTGTGCTTCATTGCGGGCGTTAACGTCCACATCAGCACCTAATGCGCCATATCCAACTAAAAGGTAAAAATCCATTTTTGGATTGCCCCTATATAGGTTCAAAGAGTTCAGGCTAAATAACATATCCAAATTGATTTGGTGTATTTTAGCACGATAATTTGTTGAGAATGGTACATTATATGCAGAATACAACTTCCATGGATTTGGAGCATTATCAGTTACATAGTATGATGTTCTGCGATAAAAATCTGTACCATAGTTAATACCACCAGTATATCCAACTCTTAAAGAGAATGAATGACCGATCGCTTTTCTAAAAGTTACACTACCACCATATCCAACTTTTTGGAGTACATCGCCATAAATTTGGCTGAGGCCGCCACCGAATCCAAGTTCCCACATGCTTCGGGGCTTGGCAGGGTAAGGATATTGATTACTCATGAACTCATTTTGCTGGGGCATCATCTTGCTTGAAACTTTAGATGAATCCAGTGTGCCATTGTAGCCTGCGTCATTACTTTGTGCAAATGAGGCAGTGCCAATTAGACCTGCAAGGGCTAATAACATTTTGTACTTTCTGCTTGCCATAGGTGAAATTTAAGTTGTTGTTTAATGTTTCCCGATTGTGAATTTTTAACAAATTTATGAAATGAATATAAACTACCAAATTTTATATGCATTTTTTTTATGATGCAAATATAAAAACTTTTTTGCATAGACAGCAATTTGTCTGATATAGTTGCATAAAATCTTATAAATATTGTATATATCTTGCAATATTATAAAATTAGAATGGATAAAGTTAAGAGAGTTATAGCTTCTGAAATGGTTCAGTTTGAAAATTACTTTAAAGAGGCTGTCAAAAGTAAAGTACCACTCCTTGATCGCATCATGCATTATATTGTTAAGAGGAAAGGCAAACAAATTCGACCCATGTTTGTTCTGCTTTGTGCTAAACTGGGCGGGGAACTAAATGCTCAAAGTTATCGTGCTGCCTCTTTAGTGGAACTTTTACATACGGCCACTTTGGTGCATGATGATATAGTAGATGATGCAAATGAACGCCGGGGTTTTTTTTCCATAAATGCTTTATGGAAAAACAAAATCGCCGTATTGGTGGGTGATTATTTGCTCTCAAAAGGTCTTCTTTTATCCTTAAGCAATGGTGATTTTAAAATTTTGGAATTGCTTTCACTTGCTGTAAAAAAAATGAGTGAGGGTGAACTATTACAGATGGAAAAATCCAGAAACTTAAATCTCAGCGAATCAACCTATTTCGAAATCATCAATGGTAAAACTGCTTCTTTACTGGCCTCTGCCTGTGCGGCTGGCGCAGCCACTACTTTCCGGGAAGCTGAAAGTATTGAAGAACTTAGAATTTTTGGTGAAAAAGCAGGTATGGCTTTCCAGTTGAAAGATGATTTATTTGATTATGGAAAAACAGAAATTGGCAAGCCGACCGGTAATGACATAAAAGAACAAAAGCTTAGTTTACCTATAATATATACACTCAATAAATGTGATTCTAAGACCAGAAGGAAATTGTTATACATTATCAAGAATGAAAATAGGAAAAAAGAAAAAATTCAATGGGTGGTGAATGTTGTTACGGAAAATGGAGGTATAGAATATGCTGCAGGTAAAATGAATGATTATAGGGACGAAGCGCTGGCTATTTTATCCAAATTCCCCAAAAATGAAACACGCGATGCTCTGGAAGAATTAGTGCGTTTTACTACAGACAGGCCTTATTAATGATAAAATTTTTATATTATTAATTGGTTTACTTATGGATTGATTTATTAAGAATCCGAAAAAAAGTGTATGACAATAAAATGGAGAATCAAAGGTTTCGATGAAAAGAAGGCGGATCAGTTACATGAAAAATTAAAAATCAACAAAATTCTTTGTGCTATATTAGTCCAACGCGGTATAGATACGTATGCAAAGGCTGAATCCTATTTTCGTCCAAAACTTTCCGAACTTCATGATCCCTGGTTAATGAAAGATATGCGGAAAGCAGTTGATCGCATTATTCAGGCTATTCAAACACAGGAAAAAATTCTTATTTATGGAGATTATGATGTGGATGGGACTACTTCTGTTGCGGCTTTATTTGGTTTTTTAAAAAAAATTCATCCCCACATAGACTTTTATATTCCACATCGACATAGAGAAGGATACGGAATTTCACAAGAGGGAATTGATTTTGCTATCGCTCATCAATTCAACCTGGTCATTTCAATTGATTGTGGGATTAAAGCAAATCAACTTATCACTTATGCAAAAACGCATGGTCTTGATTTTATCGTTTGTGATCATCACTTACCTGATACAGAAATTCCGCCGGCTATCGCCATTTTAAATCCTAAACAGGAAGATTGTAAATACCCTTATAAAGAATTATGTGGATGCGGCGTTGGTTTTAAATTGATGCAGGCACTTTCAGAAACTTTGCTATTACCAGAAGAAAGTTGGCTGAGCACATTGGATCTGTTAGCATTGGCTATTGCAGCGGATATTGTACCCATGACCGGTGAAAACAGGGTTCTTACTTATTTTGGACTGGAAAGGATTAATCAATCGCCCAATTATGGTATTGCAGCATTAATCGAACTTGCTTTAAAAACTAAAAAGATTCATATCACTAACCTGGTTTTTGCCCTCGCTCCCAGGATTAATGCTGCAGGCAGAATGGATGATGCCCGTAAAGTAGTACAACTATTTATAGAGGAAAATAAAGACAAAGCATTAGAATATGCTGAAATGCTGCATTTTGCTAATATAGACAGAAAAGAAGCCGATAAAAATATAACGGAAGAAGCCCTCTCTATGATAGAAAATTCCCCTGATGGGATACAAAGAAAATCAACGGTAGTCTATAATCCTGTCTGGCATAAAGGCGTTATTGGTATTGTAGCCTCCAGATTAGTAGAAAATTATTACCGTCCTACAGTTGTACTGACTAAAAGCGGGGAAGTTGTTTCGGGATCAGCTCGTAGTGTTCCCGGTTTTAATTTATATGAAGCCATACATGCCTGTAGGGCGTATTTACTAGGCTATGGAGGGCATTTTGCTGCAGCAGGCCTGACGCTTTTGGAAGAAAATATTGAGAAATTTTCCAATGCCTTTGAAAACGTAGTGAAAGAAACCATCCGTGAAGAGTCACTCATTCCTCAATTATGGATTGATGCTGAAATTTCATTTTCTGCTATAACAAAAAATTTTTATCACATCATCACACAAATGGAGCCTTTTGGACCGGATAATATGCGGCCGGTATTTATTAGCAGGAATGTAAAAGATTATGGCTTTTCAAAAATTGTGAAGGATCAGCATATTCGCTTTTCACTGCAGCAACAAGGGATCACATTTACCGGGATAGGATTTAATATGGCTGAAAAGTTTCATTTATTAAAAGAAAAGGATTCGCTGGATATTGTTTATACAATAGATGAGAATGAATGGAATGGCACAAAAACGCTTCAACTAAAAGTCATAGATTTTGTAACACATTCTCCTGAAAAAGCGTTTTTATAATCCACTAAGCCTTTTCAACATATTTCGAAAAGTTGCACCGATGATTTTAATATCCAGCCAATTGCTCCATCGCTTTATATAAATCAGATCAATTTGGATACGTGCTTTAATCATCGCTTTATTTTCCTGTTCATTGATGAGATCGCCTCTAAAACCCCTGACCTGTGAAAGTCCGATAATCCCCGGCTTGATAATTTCTCTTTGCTGCAAGAGATCTTTACCAAGCATTTCTTCATACTTTTTGTGAAAAGCCATTGCGGCAGGCCTTGGTCCAACAAGCGACATTTCTCCTTTAATAATATTGATAAATTGTGGCAATTCATCAATATTTGAATTGCGTAGAAACTTCCCTGTTTTGGTAATCCGTTTATCTCCAACCTGGGTTGGAATGAATTGATGCTCATTGACCTGTTTTTCCATTGTCCTGAATTTGAAAAAACGAAAAACCTTACCATTTTTCCCAATTCTATCCTGAATAAAAAAAACCGGCCACCCGGTATCGAGCAGGATGATAAGAAAAACAAGCGGGAAAATCCAGGAGAAGAAAAAAATAAAAAGACATAAGGATAAAAAAATATCAAAGCCTCTTTTGAAAAAGTTCTTATTGATTTTTTGAGCGCTTTTCAGAAGACTTTTATCAGCTTTCAACCCTTCAAACGGATCTACATGAGTCATCATAATTGGCAAATACTCCAGGGTTTCTGCATTTTTCATGCATTCAAAGATATTATTTTTACCCGTAGGAAAGATTTCCGGATGAATTTATTTACAAATTCATAGTTCCGAATTCATTTTGTTTATAGAAATCTTTCCTTAAAAAAACTTTATCGTGTCATTTTATTAAACAATTTTCGTATTTATAAATTTCTTATTAAATTAGCCGGCTTGAAAAGGCACCCTGAATAATATTCAATTCATGAAAATATTACATGTAGCTGAAGCTTTTGAAGGAGGGATCATAGAAATAATGCGCCTTCTAAGTATACACTTGCCTGAATTTGAACATGTGATTGTACATGGCAACAGAAAAATTCACCTTGATTCAATAAAAGCAACTTTCCCGGAGAATGTACACTTTATCAAGTGGCATTCAGCAAAAAGAGAGATAAGTATAAGCGGGGATCTAAAAGCTTACCGTGAATTAATAAAAATATTTAGGAAAAATCTACCCTTTGATGCCCTTCATTTATACAGTTCCAAAGCGGGTATTCTGGGCAGGATAGCAGGAAAATCTCTTGGAATAAAAAATATTTTATATTCGCCACAGGGGGCATCCTTTGAAAGGCAGGATATTTCAGGGTTTAAAAGAAAAATTTATGGATTCATTGAAAAAGGTGCAAGTAAGCTTCCAGGGCAAATCGTCGCCGCATCAAAATCAGAACAAAAGAGTTTTGAAAATTTAGGTATTCCGGCTATTTGTATCAATAATGGCGTTTCTATTGATCTTAATTTTCATAAGCAATTTCCCGAGAATGAATTTACGATCGTCAATGCAGCCAGGATATCGGAGCAAAAAAACCCAGCTTTATTCAATTCTATTGCGGAAGCATTTAAAGATAATCCATTAGTGAAATTCGTGTGGGTTGGTGACGGACCTTTAAAGAATGAATTAACATCCCCGAATATTCAAATTACCGGTTGGGTAGGTAAAGCAGAAGTGGAAAGAAATATGAAACAGGCGCATCTTTATTTGTCCACCGCACTTTGGGAAGGGCTTCCTTTATCCGTTTTGGAAGCCATGAAATTTAATCTTCCCTTACTATTGAGCCGTTGTGTAGGAAATGTAGATCTTGTGGAAGAGAATGTAAATGGCTATTGTTTCACTGCAAAAGAAGAAGCCATTCAATGCATTAATCATTACCTGGATGATAAGAACTTAATGCATGAACATGGAGCTTGTTCTTATAATAAGATCAAACAAGATTTTAGTATTGACCAAATGAAAAATAAATTCAAAGCACTTTATATTTCAGACATTAATATAGATGCCTCGCCTCTTTTATTTCACGTAAGCTGAGAAATCTTTATGCTCTTTTTTATATAAACTTTCAGTTGATAAAGTTTTAAAATAAGCATAGGTTTTTTCAAGGCCTTCTTTTCGATCAACTTTTGGCTCCCAATTTAATAATTCACGAGCTTTTGAGATATCAGGTTGACGTTGCTTTGGATCATCCTTAGGTAATGGTTTGTAGATGACTTTCTGGTTAGCCCCCGTAAGTTTCAAGATTTCTTCTGCAAAGTCTTTGATGGTAATTTCATTAGGATTGCCAATATTTACAGGATAAGCATAATCACTCAATAATAATCGGTAAATTCCTTCTATTAAATCATCCATATAGCAAAAAGAACGCGTTTGGCTTCCATCTCCAAAAACAGTCAAATCCTCTCCTCTTAATGCCTGTCCGATAAATGCAGGCAAAACACGACCATCATTTAGTCGCATTCTGGGGCCATAGGTATTAAAAATGCGTATAATGCGTGTTTCCACTCCATGATAAGTATGATAAGCCATCGTGATGGCTTCCTGGTAGCGCTTTGCTTCGTCATATACACCTCTTGGGCCGATTGGGTTTACATTTCCCCAATAGTCTTCAGTTTGTGGGTGAACTGTTGGATCGCCATATACTTCAGAAGTCGATGCCACCAATATTCTTGCTTTTTTATCTTTAGCCAGGCCAAGTAAGTTGTGCGTACCCATTGCGCCAACTTTTAATGTCTGAATAGGGATTTTTAAATAATCAATAGGGCTGGCCGGTGAAGCAAAATGGAGGATATAATCCAGGTTTCCTGATATGTGAACAAATCTTGTTACATCATGATGGTGAAATTCGAATTGAGGCAATGGAAACAAATGTTCAATATTCTGCAAATCACCTGTGATCAGATTATCCATTCCGATCACATGGTAACCTTCTTTGATAAATCTGTCACAAAGGTGTGAGCCTAAAAACCCTGCTGCTCCTGTTATTAATACTCTTTTATGCATTTTTAATTATTTAAGGGTTGATAGCCTATCGAATAGTAGTCAAAACCTTTGGCCTTCATTTCTGAGGCATTATAAATATTCCTTCCATCAAACAAAACCTTTTGTTTAAGGTCTAAAATAATTTGATCCCAATCAGGTAATCGGAATTCTGCCCATTCTGTAATTAACAAAATGGCATCTGCACCTTTTACAGCATCCAATGAATTGTCGCAATAAGTAATCTTATCCCCTAATTCATGCTTTGCTTCCTTGATGGCAACAGGGTCATAAGCCTGTACTTTGGCGCCGACATCTAATAAGGCATTAATAATGACTAATGAAGGCGCTTCGCGCATATCATCTGTATTTGGTTTAAAAGATAATCCCCATAAAGCAAATACTTTCCCCTTTAAATCATTTGAAAAATGATGGTTTATCTTTTTAATTAAGACTGTTTT
Source organism: Bacteroidota bacterium (assembly GCA_018268015.1). Classification (GTDB taxonomy): domain Bacteria; phylum Bacteroidota; class Bacteroidia; order Chitinophagales; family Chitinophagaceae; genus JAFDXJ01. The sequence continues at coordinate 56,083 of JAFDXJ010000003.1, read as the reverse complement.
CTGATCATCATTTACTGATTCAACAGCATTTAAAATTCTTAAATTATAATGATATTCATTCCCTGTACGAATTAATGCTTTCACATCTTTTGGAAAGCAACTGCCCCCATAACCGATTCCAGGGTAAATAAATTTATTGCCTATACGTGCATCAGAACCAATTCCTTTTCGTACTTCATTGACATTGGCACCAACCAATTCACATAGGTTAGCAATATCATTCATAAAAGAAATTTTTGTAGCCAGCATGGCATTGGCTGCATATTTTGTCATTTCTGCTGAAGGAATATCCATAAAATATATGGGATGGCCATTCAATACAAAGGGCTCATAAAGATGAGCAAGTAACTCTTTTGCTCTCATTGATTCGATACCAATTACAATACGATCCGGTTTCAAAAAATCTTCAATGGCTGCACCTTCTTTCAAAAATTCAGGATTGGAAGCTACATCAAATGATAATTCTGATTTTCGGGCATTCAAAGCATTTTGAATCGTAGATTTCACTTTCAAAGCAGTGCCTACCGGTACCGTACTTTTTGTAACGACCACTATGTATTTACTCATGTGTCGGCCGATCGTTTCTGCAACTTTCAACACATACTGCAAATCGGCACTACCATCTTCTCCGGGAGGAGTTCCCACAGCAATAAACGCAACCTCTGCATCTACTATAGCTTCATCCAGTTTTGTACTGAAGTGTAGCCTGTTTTTTTGTGTATTTCTTGCTACGATGTCTTCCAGGCCCGGTTCATAGATGGGTAATATCCCCTTCTGTAGGTTTTCAATTTTTTGTTCATTCACATCTATACAAGTTACTTCAGTTCCCACCTCTGCCAGGCAGGCACCCGTAACCAATCCAACATAGCCGGTACCTATAACTACAATTTTCATCTTTTCTGTTTTAAATTACTTCTTTTAAATTTTACTCCTTCAATTGAATAAGGCGCGCAAAATTAATATTTATCTTTCACTTTCCAATTATCTAATGACCTGTTCAACATTTTTTCTAGTGTTTCAATATCTTCTTTAAAAATTTCATACGCAAAATCCCGATCACTTTCACTCATCGTTGTTTTTTTCTGGGGTACTTTTACCATGGAAATGATTTTGTCTTTCATTGATGACGGAAAAATTTTCCCGGCTTTCAATACAGCATTCTTACCGAAAATATTGAATAAAAACTTCAACCTATTCTTATTATGTTTGTTTTTTATGGTGTCACTCACACATTTGAATGTATTGTCCACACCAAGAAAAGTAAATATGGATTTCATTACCGCATCAACATCTTTTTTAATATCTTCCAGATAAATGATAAGTATATCATCGCTTCTGAAAAACATTTGATATGCTTTCAGTTGTTTACTATATAAACCACCTTCAATATATGTCCTCAATGAAATTTCATTCTTCTTCCCCAGAATGGATTGATCTGCCAGCCATGCTTCTGAAACATCGTTTTTGTAAAAATCAATGGTTGACCTTTGTTCAAGATTTGCTTCCATGGCCTGCCTGAAATTTAATTTTTCATTCCCTTTCGCACTTCGCATCAACCAGCCGGAATAAGCACGTTCTACAGGATCACGAAAAGTAAAAATGAGTTTAACATTAGGAATATTCTCATGAATCCGTTTTGCCACAAAGGGTAAAAAAGCATACGTTGGAGTAGCTTCCCCTTTACACAAATTGTCTCCTGCCAGCTCAAAATATTTTTTATAAAATGAAATACCTTTTTCATAATCCAGATCAAAAAACCTTGTTTCTTTTTTGGCTGCCATAAAAATCTCCGGATGCTGCCCCAGGTAATAATGCAATGAAGTAGAAGCCGTTTTTGGAGGGCCAATAACTAAGAAGTCCGGTAATGATTTATTTTTTCCCATAGAGAAAATCTATTTTTTAAAATACAATTGACTATACTTTGCTGCACATTGTTCCATACTGTATTCTTGCTGAAATAATTCCCTGCAGGCATTTTTACGAACTGTTTTTTCGCTTTGAGAAAGTTCGATGAATTGATTCATTACTTTAAGAAATGCTTGTAAAGAGACTTCTTCAGACAAAAAACCAGTTTGCTCATCTATGACATCTTTAACTCCGCCAACGGCTGTACAAACCGGAATTAAGCCAACGGATAAACTTTCCAGCAGACTGATAGGCAACCCTTCATAAATGGAAGATAATACAAAAGCATCAGCTTGGAGGAGATAATCCCCAATATTATTCACCTTCCCGAGAAAATGCACATTGGATGTTTTCATATCTAGTAACTGATCATATAATGCCTGATCCGCAGGAAGACAATCTCCTAATATAATCGCTATGGCATTTTTACCTTGAGCTTGTAAAGCAGCCATGCTTTCTAATAACAATCTTTGATTTTTTTGCTTCGTAATCCTGGCAACATTCATAAAAACAATTGTATCAGGATGGGGTTTTAAGGAGGCAATTTTTTCTTGCGCTGTTGCTAATAATGGAGTTGGCATAATGGGTATGGAACCATTATGGATAAGTGCATCGGCGCCATTACCATAAATATTTTTTGCCGTAGTCAGCACCTCTTCTGAAATACTTACAGGTATGATGTATTTTCTTCGGAAGTAATTTTGATATAACTGACGAACGATCCACCAGCTCTCTTTTTTTGCCAGATTATGTAGTGTATGGATTCTCCTTATATTTTGATTCAGTTTTTTAAATGCATACAAACTGTAATACAAAGTATGCATGTGTGTATGTATAACATCCGGTTGAATCTTTTCTAATGCTTTATATAATTTTCCCGGGATGGATAAGTCAGGCCCACTTTTTTTTCCCAATGAAATAAACTGTACATCCTCATGAATTCTGGATAACGGCAACATACCTTCTCCATGATCATACATACTTATCAATGTAACTTCAAATTGCGGATTTTTCGCGAGTTCATTACTAAGTTGAATACAAAACACTTCAGCGCCGCCAAAACTCAGCCTGGGTATTAATTGTACAATTTTTTTCTTCATAATGATGCTTCATTTTTTGGGCCAAGCCATTGTACATAATAATTTGTTCCCAATAACTGATCCAGCGCTTTTACGTCACTTTTATATTTATCTAAAAGGAAATGATATACAGGCATCGGTATGGTTTCTTTCTTTTTTTCACTCACCGGAGTATTCCTTTTTACCCGGGTGTTTTTTTCGAGCATTCTTCGTTTTATCAAATTCCTGTTTTTTGCCGGTAACCAGGAGTGCACAAAATATTTCATCATCCATTTCTTCAAGCCACTATTTTTTACAAGTTGCTTTTGAAACCATTTACTATGTACTTCACCTGTCGCATTTTTCATTGAAAAGTCCGGTTGGAAGTTGGTATCAATTTTTAAAAAAGAAAATACTTTTTGCATTATTTCTTCAGGCTTATGATTCATCCTGTCAAAATCGAGAATGAGTACATTTTCTTTTTTGAAATAATGAAAACATTCAACTAATTGTTGATAATAAAAGCCATGTTCGATGTAAGTGAAATCATTATTGTCTTTTGTAAATTGAAAATGATCTCTTGGTTCATAAATCAGTGCTTCTTCAATGGGCCTCTTTTCACGATACATCTTTTTAAAATAATTGTAAGAAGAAAAGGCTCTATCAATAGGATTTCTTAAAATAACAATGATCTTACTTTCCGGGGCATCCCTGTGAATACCATCTAACATCCCAGGATAAAAAATATAATTCACAGCGGATTGAAGAACGACTTTTTGATTATTAAAAGGTTTCAGCTGTTCTTTTCCAAGCCTTTCAAGGATTTCTTTTTTATTTTTATAAAGGCCAAATAAATGAATATCCTTTAAGGATTGGTAGCTGTATATTTCCGGATGCTGTGACATCCAGTTATCCAGCGAGGTCGTCCCTGCTTTTTGAACTCCTATCAGGAAAGTATTTGGGAAAGCAATAGCCAAAGTTCAAATTTTTTATATAAAAAAATAAAAAGCGTTTTGCCGGCTACTACAAAACGCTTTAAATAATTCAGAAAAATGATTAGTCATTAATCATTCCAGCAGCCAGGGTTTCATTCGTAGTGTCATCAATTAAAATAATGGAACCTGTAGAACGATTTTTACGATATGCATCAAATGCAATCTGATGTGTCAATCGCAAACGTACACGTACGATATCATTCATTTTTATTTCCTTATCCTGTTCATTTCTTTGCAATGTATTGACATCTATTTTATACACCACTTCCTTAATAACCGCTTTAACTTCTTTGGTATTATGACGTAAGAAATATTTGGCTCCCGGCACGGCAGGTTTTGCATTCAACCAACACATCATGATATCTAAATCCTGAGTAAGTTCCGGCATGTTGTTTTCTTTTACGATCATATCTCCCCGACTGATGTCTATATCATCTGCAAGCGTAATTGAAACGGACATGGGAGGATATGCTTCTTCAACATGCCCTTCAAATGTATCAATGGATGTAATACTGGAGGTTAAGCCGGAAGGGAGTACTACAATTTTATCGCCTGGCCTGAAGATACCACCATCCACTCTACCGGCATATCCTCTGTAATCGTGATACTCATCGGAGTGTGGGCGAATAATTGTTTGTACGGGAAATCGCGCATCAAGATGATTATAGTCGCTGGCTATATGAATTGTTTCCAGTGTATTTAATAAAGTCGCTCCCTGGTACCAATCCATATTTTCAGACCGGTTTACAACATTGTCTCCCACTAAAGCACTAATTGGAATAAAACGGATATCATTCACATCCAGTTTGCTGGAAAATTCTGTATAATCTTCCATGATTTTATTAAAAACTTCTTCTGAATAATCCACCAGGTCCATTTTATTCACACAAATAATAAGATGTGGAATTTGAAGCAGAGAAGCAATATAAGAGTGCCTGCAGGTTTGCTCCATCACACCATGACGAGCATCTATCAAAATCAAAGCAAGATTGGCTGTAGATGCCCCGGTAACCATGTTTCTTGTATATTGTATATGACCGGGTGTATCAGCGATAATAAATTTCCGCTTGGGTGTGGCAAAATATCTGTAGGCCACATCAATGGTAATTCCTTGCTCGCGTTCGGACCGTAAGCCATCTGTAAGAAGGGATAGGTCTATATGCTCCAGCCCTTTTCTTTCACTGGAATTTTTCACTGCCTCCAATTGATCCTCAAAAATTGATTTTGAATCATATAATAACCGGCCAATGAGTGTACTTTTTCCATCATCCACACTTCCTGCAGTTGTAAAACGCAATAGTTCCATATAAAAATTTTTTAATTGATGATTGTTTGCAAATATTAAAAATACCCTTGTTTCTTTCTGTCTTCCATAGAAGTATCTGAACGTTTATCGTCGCTTCGATTACCCCGTTCTGTACTTCGAATTGCAGATACTTCCATAACTATTTTTTCAATGGTATCTGCATCTGATTCAATACCGCCGGTAATAGTTATATCACCTAATGTTCTGAATCTGATCACTTTTTTCTCAATAAATTCACCGTCTCTCAAAACCATATATTCACAGTTTGGCAGGTATGTATTATCTCTATATACGACTTCTCTTTCATGCGCATAATACAATGATGGAATGGCTATTTTTTCTTTCATAATATAATTCCACACATCCATTTCCGTCCAGTTACTTATTGGAAAAGCACGGAAATGTTCTCCCATATTTTTACGGCCATTGAAAACATTCCACAGTTCAGGGCGTTGGTTTTTGGGATCCCATTGTCCAAATTCATCCCTATGTGAGAAAAATCTTTCTTTAGCACGGGCTTTTTCTTCGTCGCGTCTGGCACCTCCTATGGCAGCATCTATTTTATTGGATTCTATACAATCCAGTAACGTAACAATTTGCAAAGCATTCCTACTGGCATTTAGCCCTTTTTCCTCTTTAGCACGACCTTTATTGATTGATTCCTGAACGGAACCAACAAGTAATTGCACACCAAGTTCCTTCACCAATTTATCCCTGAAATTCATTGTTTCCGGAAAATTATGGCCCGTATCTATATGAATTAAAGGCATGGGTATTTTTGCTGGCCAAAATGCTTTTTTTGCCAGGTGAGTAACTACAATGGAATCTTTTCCTCCGGAGAATAATATGGCAGGTCGGTCGAACTGAGCCGCTACCTCTCGTAAAACAAATATAGCTTCTGCTTCAAGTTCCTGTAAGTGATCTAAATAATATTTATGCATAAAATAAAAATTATAATTTTAATTTGGATGTAATATAACTGACAACTTTTTGTGTTGATTCTTCTATATTTTCCTGATGAGTTAAAATATGTATTTGTGGGGCCTCTGGCGCTTCAAATGGGGAACTGATTCCAGTAAAATTACTGATTTCGCCTGCCCTGGCTTTTTTATATAATCCTTTTACGTCTCTTTGCTCACAGACTTCAACCGGTGCATCTACGTATATCTCATAAAATTCATCCCCCATTAAATCTTTAAGAATTTCCCGATCCTTTTTATATGGAGAAACAAAAGCAGCCAAGACTACTATACTGGCGTCACAAAATAACTTAGCTACTTCTCCAATACGGCGAATATTTTCATTACGACCGGCTTCTGAAAAATCAAGGTCTTTATTAAGGCCATTACGAATATTATCTCCATCCAAAATATAAGTATGGTATCCGCCTTCAAATAAAACCTGTTCAACGGCATTGGCTATCGTACTTTTCCCGGAGCCGGATAATCCTGTAAACCAAAGGCATGCGGCTTTATGGCCTTGCTTCAATTCTTTATCCGCTTGTCCTAATTTATAATTATGTGGTATGATATGCAACTTTTCTGTCATAATGGTATAAATACTTTTACTAAAAATTAGTTGCGCTCCACAACGAACCAGGGGTTTAATAAATTTTCTTTATTATAAACTAAATCTTCATTGGTTTTATAATCATAGACGCGACATCCGGAGAATTTTGCAACGGCATGACCGGCAGCGGTGTCCCATTCCATAGTGGGCGCAAGCCTGGGATATACCTGAGCTTTACCTTCAGCAACCAGGCACAATTTTAATGAACTACCTGCGCTAATAATCTCCACATCACCATATATTTTTTTCCTGTCGTCAATAAAAGCATCTGTTTCTGGTGTATTATGTGAGCGGCTGGCGACAACGGTATATGGAACGGTGTTATTCGCAGCCGGTAATTTTTCGCTATGATTTAATTGTGAATCAATTTCTGAAGCAGTGGCATTTTGCGGCAATTTAACCTGAAAGCTCCCTTCTTTTTCCGTACCATAGTAAAGCATTCCTGTAACAGGTACATACACAACACCTAAAACTGGAACACCCTTTTGAATCATGGCAATATTTACCGTAAACTCTCCATTTTTTTTGATAAATTCTTTGGTGCCATCCAGTGGATCAATCAGCCAGAATGTTTCCCAATTCTTTCTTTCCTCAAAAGATAATAATTTCCCTTCTTCACTTAAGATCGGTAAACCTAAATCTTTCAAAGCATCCTTAATTACCAGATGAGCATTTTTGTCTGCCTGGGTTAGTGGTGAATTATCAGATTTTGTTTCTACAGAAAAATCCTGGCTATAGATATTCAGAATGGCTTTACCTGCTTCAATGGAGGCATAAATAGCCTTCTTCAACAATTCTTCCATGTGTTTTTTATAAATTAATCTACGAATTCAATTTTAGGGGCGCAAGATAGGGTATTTCTTCCTTTTTATTACTATTGTTTTAATGAAAAATCTTAGAGACTAAGGATTTTTTTTATTTTCCTTCCTGGCCCTTAGGAGCATATCATACAATTCAAGGGTTTTATTCACCTGGTTCTTTAAAGAATAGTTTTTCAATACAAAATCATGTGCTTTCTGACTCTGATTGGCAAAGTCCTCATAATTTTCGGTAAACTGAATAATTTTATCAGCAATCTGATCGGCATCAAAATCATCAAATTTATATCCAAAGCCTTCAAACTCCAGTTGTTTAATACCACCCACATTACTTACTACAGGTACACATCCACTAGACATAGCCTCTAATAATGAAAGTGGGAGACCTTCAAAATCACTGGTCATCAAAAAAACATCCATTTGTTTAAATGATGCTACGGTATCGTGAAGCTGACCCGGCATTTCTATGACCTCTTTGAGCTTTTTTTCTTTAACCATTTCTTTAATCTTTTCTTCTTCATAGTCTGCCCCAATTAGCAAAAAACGAACTTTATCAGATTTTTTATGCACTGCTTCTGCCACCTCAACCCATCTGTCTATTCTTTTCTGACGACGAAACATGGCCACAAGTCCCACGACCAGTTTTCGTTGTTCATTGGGTTGTTTCAACTCGAAAGCAAATTTATCTGTATTAATTCCATTGATCAATGCAATATGGTTGTTGGTTTTATAAAACCAACTTTTTTGGACTTTCTCTAAAGTATAAAAAACTTCATAGCCACAGGATATGATACTGTCATACATACCATACGTAAGACCATTCATATAATAATGCAACCGGTGATGGTGGGTAAATAAATTATGCTCCGTATAAATAAATATTGTTTTTGGGCATAGTTTTTTAGCAAAAGCAACCAACCACCCCATCAATGGTAAATGAACATGTACGATTTCATATTTATTTTTCCGAATGAGTTGAAGCATCTTAATATATTCAAAAGGAAATTTTCCGGAATAAATATCATAGGAATAAATATGTTGAACTAAGCCTTCAATTTGGGGCACTAATTCCTGGCGTCGGCTATTGCCAATGATTAAATCAGAGTCTAAACGATCGCGAAATCCTTCACTATGAAAAAGTTCTCTTAATAATACTTCTGCTCCTCCGTAATTAAACTGACTGATTACGTGAGCAATTTTTATTTTACCATTCATCGTTATCTATTAAGGGTGATGAGCCTCGGTTCCTGCAAAGCATGTGGAGGTAATTGCCGAACTTTAAAATATTTTACTTTCCCTGTTTCCCACAGCACGCTTATCGCAAATATGAGGACTGAATTATACCATAATGTTGAATCCCAAACACGGCTGGTAAATAATCCCGCAAATTGTGATATATAATATGCCAGCGTAGGAACAGCTAATATTAATTGATTGGTGCGCATGGCATATTTAAAGTTTTGATAACCCCGGTATAAAACGGCCCAAACAAAAAGAAAGTAAAATATAAAACCGAGGAGTCCGTATTCTACCATAAACTCAAGAATCGTATTGTGCATGATGTGTCCCTCTACTTCCGGAGCATAAAGTGTAACCGCATAAACAGATGCAGTTTCATCTCCTCCGAATCCCAGCAATGGTTGATGTGCTATTGCCTCAATACCGGAATACCAAAAATCAGTCCTGCCGGTACTTAATCCGGCGAGTCCTCCTTGTTCTTCCTGGAATAAAGCACGTTGTATCGTTGCAGAATCCTGTAGTAAATACAAGGCAATACCCGTTCCCAGAATACCTAATACAACCATGGCTACTTTCAGATCCGTACTTCTGTTCCATAATGTGAGATAAGCACATAATCCTACCATTAAGAAAAAGCAAAGAAATCCATTTTTAGATCCAATCTGCATCACCACATAGAGAGTTCCCACTATGGCTAAAAATGAAATTACTTTTAAAAATACACTCTTCTTCCTATCAAAAAAGGTAATAAATACAAAAGGCAGCATAGTTGATAAATTGCCGCCCATGATACCATGATGGGCCATGCCAAAAACAGACATATCAAATCTCCCTACTCCCGGATTTGCTATGATATAAGTAGCTACAATTAGGAGTATGAATGGAGCTAATGTTTTTAAAAATTCCAGCGTAGTTAGTAATCCCGATTTTTGATAATTGATACACCATTTTAACAATAACCAAAAGAAAAATATTTTAATGCTTTTCAAAAGTACGCGCACCCAGGCTGGTGTAGCAATCGTGGGGATTTGCGGATGCATGAGTAAAACAAGGTACCCCACACCAACAATAACCACAAGCCAAATAAACAACAAGGTCAATTTGAAAGGTACTTTCTTTTTGGCTTTTTGAATCAAGTCAAAAATAATAATTGGCGTAAGTAGTGCAATAGCTATACTTTCAGCCATACTAGATTGTACAACACCCGCCTCATTGGAAGTTGAAACCAATGTATTGGTAGTTAAGGCCCCTTCAACAATGGGAATAATTAATAATAAAGGGATTAGGTAATTCCTGTTGAACAAAATAAGAGGAATGGCCACTATCAGCAAGGGGATGCCAGATCCTATAATAGTGGAAACTGCAACACTCGCGAAAAAAAAGAATATACCTAACCAAAATTTTATTTGTTTCCCGGATATTTCAATTGATGGCATAAATGATTTTTTTTTCTTTTCAATGAATGGAGTTATGCTTGGGTTTTCAACTTTGGTTTCCAATGCATTAAATCAATATTTAATAACTTTTCTAATTTTTCGACATCCTCTTTAAAAATATCCCAAACGTAAAGCCGGTCTTCAAAGCTTAATTTTACAGGCTCTTTCTCTCGCATGGCGGATTTCATTTTATTTTTGATGAAATCAGGGATTTTTTCAGCAATTTTTAAGGTTGTTTTGACTCCCAGGATTTTATTGGCTAATTTATTAGCTGATCTGCTAAAATTATAATTGACAATCTCTTTATCCTGTACTATATATTTTTCATCCACCTTTAAAAAACGAAATAAATCACACATTGTTTCGTCAAAATGCTGAATTAAATCTTCTGCAAAGATAATTTTTATCTGCCCATCGTCAAATCTTTGACGATATGATTTTATGATTTCCGTATACATTCCGGCTTGTATATAGGTGCGTAAACGGGTTGCGTCATCATCATGTTTTTCATGACTTTGTACCCATCTTCGTGCACCTTCCTCTCCTTCAAGTGAAATTTGTTGTATAGCTATTTGATTTTTATTGATATCTATGGCTTCTCGGAATGACTGGGTTTCTGTACCCCGGCCTTGTTGCATACGCCAACTGGAAAAAGCTCTGTCAATTGGATTCCGCAAACAGAATATCAAACGAATATCCGGGTAATGTAATTTGATTCTGTCTGCTACAAAAGGCAGAAATGAATAACTGGGAGTCGTTTCACCAATAGCTTTTTCATTTGTTGCTTCTGCAAAAAAAGTTTCGTAATAAGCCATGCCTTTTTCATAATGTAAACTGAAAAAGCGGGTTTCTTTTATTTTAGATGCATATATTTCCGGATGCTGGCCAAGATAATAATGCAATGAACTGGAAGAACATTTTGGTGGTCCAGCTACAATAAAATTAGGATGCATATAATTCAATATTTTTTTTAATGATCATTTGGAATAGCCATTCTTAATAGCCCATTTTTTTACTTCTTCTGCATTTTCAATCATGTCATCCAGCATTAAGGGATTTAACCTTTCAGATGCCGGCCGAAGATTTATATTAGAAACTCCCAGGAAATTAAAAATTTTACCGGTCATCGCAGTCCAGTCTCCAAAATCAGCATAATCAATTTCCAGTATATCCATCCCTTTTACTACCTGATGAAGTTTATCTGCCCATCTTTTGGTTTCCTTCATCTTCTCTGACAAAAGTTCCAAATTTACATGTAATTTTTTATCCGGGTTATGTTGCCCCCCAGGTTCCCGATGATATATACCACTCTCCCTTGCTCTCATATCTGATAAGGCATTTCTCAACAGATCATTCCGGGTCAACAGGATCACTTTTACATGATTCTTTTTTAAGTATGTCATGATACCAGGCATGTATAATATATGCTGATACATCATTTTATAACCTACTGCAATAAATTTTGGATCCTGGTTTAGATAAAAAGCATTCATGAATCGCTTTAGGCGAAACCACACATTGGGGAAGTTGATGACATAATTTATTTTATTTCCCAGATTTTTTATTTTCCAAAAAGGAAATTGATTTTCTGTATGGTAAATGTTACCTGAGAAATAAAATAACTCCCCGGCACAATATATTTCCGGGTGATGGTCCAGCGTTTTTACTAAAACAGTTGACCCGGATCTGGGTAACGTTATTATTACAAATTTTGTCCCCTTATTCACCATACTCAATTATTTCATTTTCGACTTCGATACCCTCTTTACTAAATTTATTTTTCCCTTTTTTCTTTTTCTTCATCATACTCATGAGTTGTTCACGAATGGGAGCAAAATCTTTTCCAAGTAATTTTGGTTTTTTGAAAAAAGCATAACTGAAAAATATTCCTAAAACAACACAAAGCACTGTAAATGCGATCACCTCATCATGTACGAAGTACATTAAGATGTAATAAATGAGATAAGCAGGTGGCACTATACACAAGGTTAATACAAGCCCATTGCCAAAAGGATTGATGATCAATTTTTGCCATTGCTTTTTAAATACCCGGTTACGAATTGTTAGAATCATGGACAAATAGTTTTGCAATGATGCCAGACTAACCCCCCAGCAAATTCCGGGTAGGCCCCAATAATGGCCTATCCAGATACCTATGGCCAGGGCAATCAAATATTGAAATTTTCTATTTGCATTCTTATAAATCAGGTTTCTGACCCTCATGAGTGCATCTGCCACTTTTGTAGAAACACGAAACGGTAATGAAAGAAGTAAAATTTGCATGGGAATTATTGCTTCACCCCAGTGATGTCCCAATAATATAAAAACGATTGGTTTTGAAAATACAATTGAAAAAAAACTGATAGGCAAAAGCATGGAATTGGAAAATGACAACCCTTTATAAAAAAATCGGAATAACACATTATCATCATCACCAATTTTTACCATCGAAGGAACCATTAATTTTTGAACCATGTCTCCCAGGTATCTTACCGGAAGGCTCGTTGTCCTGTAAGCTCTGTCGAAAACTCCTAATATATTAATAGGAACCAGTTTTCCTATAAATAAGGTAATACCAAAATTATTCAGGTAATTATTAATACGGACTAAAGTCAGCCCCATCCCATAGTTAAACAAGTCTTTCCAATGTTTTAATGTGGATCCTATTTTTATTGGCAAAGGTTCATAAAACCATACGATAATGCTTTTAGAAAAAAAATAAAACACTAAAGACCAGATCATTGCCCAAACACCATAACCATATATTCCCAGAATGACGCCTAAAACATTACTTGCGAGCATACTCATGCCATCGCAAATAAAAATTTCTTTAAACTTAAACTCCTTTTGCAGAAGATTCATGGAAGAAGATCCAAATGAAAGAAAAAAGAATAAAAGACCTACCACACGAAGAATTAATGTAAGAGAAGGTTCTTTGTAATATTCAGCTATATAAGGAGATGCAAAATAAAAAAGTATATACATGACCAGGGCAATAATCAGGCTAAAAAAAAGCGCTGCATTTTTATGTTGAGGCTCTACGACCCGCCTTTGTAATAAAGCATCCCCCATGCCTGCCTCTGAAATCGAAGTAACAAAATTGAGAAATGCATTAGCAATGGCAAAAAGGCCAAAAGCTGCTTTGTTTACATATCTTGCCATGACCGCATAAAAAATAAATTGGGAGGCAACAATTACAAACACATTTAATAATTGCCAGATTCCTGATTTTACTAATACTTTTTTATTCGGCATAATCAGGTTTTATTTAAGAATACACCAAAAAGATTTTTTGCTCTTTCATGTAAAAAATATTTTTTCCAGGTTTCATCCAGGTTTATTTTCCTTTTCTCAAAACGTTTTGGCGTACCACCTAATGTATGATCATTGTTTAGTTCCATGTAAGTGGGCGTGTCGAAGGGTTTCATTTCTGAAAATGAAAATATTTTTTTTAATTCCTTCTCCGTATGCGTCGCAAGATCTTCGTATCGGATAGATAGTGCATCTCCTTTTTTTATAAATGTCAATACAGATCTCGCGAAGCGTTTATAAAGCCACACTTTATATAAATCTTTAAAAGATACTTTGATATTTTTCCCTTCCTTGCTCTTTTTCTTGGAATATGCAATACCTCTAATATCTCTGGTTAAAAAAATAAATTTCACCCGCAGGTTGCTCCTTTTCTGGTAAATAGCTAATGCCTGTATGGGTAATTTTGTTGAATCTATGATAAATTTTTTTTTGGCCTTGTCATATACTGCATGATACACAGATAATACATTTTTCACTACCTTTTCAGACCTCTCAGATTGTATTTTTTTAAAAATTTTCTTTTTAAATAATCGTGGAAACAAACCAAATATAAATGATTGGAATGATGTATAGGACCAGTTGATTTTTGTTTCAAATTCATTTTCGGTTTGCCCCGGAAGCACCTCTTTTATTATAGGAGCCCAGAACCCGCATGAATTAAGAGCTTCTCCACAGGAACAAGACCACCCCCATTTTTCTCCCGGACCTTCTCTCAAGATATGGTTTTTCAGCATGGCTACTTCTCCCAATGATACCGCTTCATCTGATTTGGATAATATATTTTCCAATAAAGTGGATCCTGATCTTTTATCAGAAATAATATACAGTATCATGGGTGTTTCGTTCATAATCAAGTACATGAAATTTACAAGGAAAATGAAAAGTGGCCGGAGAGAATCTGGTCAATTTTTTCTTTCTGTTCCAACATATCGGGATCGTCTGAGAGTTGTTTTCTATTTTGATTATAAATCTTGTTTTCTTTTAAATATTTTTCTATTTGTGGAGAATCCGGCAATTCTGCAAAAGACAAAATCGCTGCAATGCTACGTTCCGGGTTTTCTACAAAATCTTCATAAGCTACAGTCATACATGGAACTTTGTGCAAGGCTATTTCTTCTCTTGTAGTGTCTTGAATTTTTTTATATTGAAGAGCTGCCAATAACCAAGATTGGTCTGCATTCGCCAATGCCCATGTATTTTCTTCATCTGAATAGGCACCATGCCACCAAAGTTGATGTGCGCCTTTATCCTGCCAGAAATCTACTTTTAGCCAGGATTGAATAGTAAAATATGGATCTCGTACGATATTGATGAATAAAGCATCCGGGAATATGCTTTTAAGATAACCAATCCTCGATGGCCCGGTGATTTTAAAGCTTAATCTGCATCTTCCCTGATTTTTAACCATCTTATTAAAAAATGTACGAATAAAAGAGGCTTCTTCTTTTGTAGCATTTTCTTGGATTAAAAATCCTCTTGAAAAATCAATCCGTTTACCTGTTATATATTCCCAGAAATCGTATGCTTCTACAGGTTTAAAAATGAACTTATTAAAAAAGGATACTTTATTGAGTTGAGGTTTCTGGCCATAAATATGCCAATACCTGTTTTCAAATAACCTTCGTAAATAATTGATGGCTGTGGATGTTGGAAATTTTTCCTGGTAATTGGAAGGCCAGGCAAGTTGTTCATGACGAAAAATAATTTCAGATATAACAGTAGAGCCCGATCTGCCGGAGCCTATAAATATCAAAGGCTTCGCATATGTTTTCATTCTAATAATTTATCCTTAACGTATAAGTACAGGATTTTAGATTTTAAAATACGTTCTTATTCAGCGAATGATTAATTTTTTGAAAACATTCTTTTCAAAAGGGATTTTTGCTTTTTCTCTTCATAATATCCATAGCCATAACCTTTACCATAACCATAACCATATCCATAATTGTAACCGGCGATTTTCTTCACATCATTTAATATGATGTTTAATCTCTTCAGGCGGTTATTGATAAAAAGTTCTTCTACTAATTTTATTTGACGTTTAAATGTGTATTTCTGACGAATAATATAAAAATTCAAATCAGTAAACTGACCAATAATGAGTGCATCCGTTACTAATCCAACCGGTGGTGCATCAACAATGATATAATCAAAATTTTCACGCAGGTAAGTAAATAATGAAGCAACCTTAGGATTGGTAATTAATTCAGAAGGGTTTGGCGGAATAGTGCCTGAACTTACCAGGAAGCAATTTTCATGTATTTGTGTGGGTTTAATGACAGAGCTTTCCGGTACATTGGTAACAATATAATTTGTCATCCCATTTTCATTGCTTATACCTAATGCAGATGAAACTTTTGGTTTACGTAAGTCCATTTCCACTATCACTACTTTTTTGCCGGAAATCGCCAGGGCGCTACCCAGGTTGATTGCCACAAAAGTTTTTCCCTCACCACTCATACTGGATGTCATCATCACTACTTTATCATCCGATCCGGTCATAAGGTATTGCATATTGGTCCTTAATGTGCGGAATTGCTCAGAAATAGCCGTACGGGAATCTTTAGCTACAGCAATCACATCTTCCGATTTATTGTGGTTGATTTCTGCTACTACCGGTACGCTGGTTTCATTACTGATATCATTGGGCGTTAAAACTTTATTATTCAATAATTCTTTAAAGAACAATACGGCAGATGGAATTAAACATCCCAAAACGAATGCAGATAAATATAAAATTAAACCACTTGGCCAATAAGGCAATGGATCAGCCTGAGGTGCATCAATAATACGAATTGGCGAAATATTATTGTACCTGGATACTTCAGTTTGCTCTTTTGTTTGTAAAAGATAGGTAAATAACCCCTGGAGAACAGCCTGCTGACGAGAATAGTCAAGGTAAATGCGTTGTTGTGTGGGAACCTTTTGAACAGAATTATCTACGAGACTATTCCTCCTTTTCAGGTCAGCTTGATTTACTACCAGCCCATTTAAAAATGTCTTTAACATTTTCAACAAATCACTTCTTTGCTGAACCAGTTGCATATCTATACTTTTAACTGCAGGATTGTTTTCAGTCAGGTTTAGCAAAGATTTTTGCCGGTCCAATTGCATTGAATTATACCTTTCTAATAAGGCCACAAAAGCCGGGTCAGAAATGGGCGCTGTAGTCGGCATTATTCTTTCATTATTCCGATCATCATTTAAGTAATTGATTAAATCCTGAATTACTTTGATTTGCACATCTTGCTGAGAAACCTGGTTTTGAATATCTGCAGTCGTTTCTACCAGCGCTTTAGATTGAACATCTAAATCCGTAAGGTTATTGCTTTTTTTAAACCCTTCAATATTTCTATCTATATCACCTAATTCTTTTGAAACGCCTACCATTCTTGAATCTATAAATGCTATAGTACTATCTGCTACCTTGTTGTTTGCGTCAACACTACTTTGAACATAGAGCTGAATAATTTTATTTAAAAGATCCTCTCCTTTTTTCCTTATGGAAACATCCACATTGAGATCAATTGTAGTAACATCTGTAGTGGTGATAAATGCAGTAACATTATCCAGGTACACATTCATATAGGTATTGCCATAACTATCAATTTTCATCCCCAATTGATGGGTTGAATCGGTTTCCTCTGCTGCAGGGTTTTTCTCTAATACCCATTTGCCATAATGAAAATTTAAAGTATCACCCCAAGTGGCCGTGAAGCTACTATCTGTTTCATCATCAGTAAATGAAACTTTATTTTTATTTATTCGAATATCATATTCAAATGGTTTGTCTATAACATCTACAAGATTCAGGATTTTAATAAAAAAAGGAGATTTATCATAACTTTCCTGGTATCGAATATCTCCTTGTGACCAATAAGTAACATTTAACTGGAGGTCTCGAATAGCTTGGTTTAAAATCGTTTTGGACAGGATAATCTGCAATTCATTGTTTACATCCGTCTGTGTTGAAAACAATCCCAAATCAGTAAGAATGGAACTTTCACTCAAACCGGCAGATGTTTTATTTCCATTTTCACCATTTACCAATACTCTTGAATACGTATGGTACATAGGAGTTGCATAAATATTATATAGAATGGCTATGCCAAAACACAGGATGCCTGATAATACATACCAGTACCAATTTCCTAAAACTTTGGCAACAAGGTACTTAAAGTCAAAATCATTCCCTTTCTCATTATATACTTGTATGTGTGTGCTATTCGGATCTTGCATTGAAAAATAAAATTTAGGATGAATACCTCAATAAATCTAACGGAATAAAACGCGTGATGATAAAATGATTAATAAAGATAATGCGGAACCAATCAATGCAATATCTCTTACCCTGTATGAATTAGTGCTTTCAACTCTGGAAGCAGTGGGTTCTACATAAATCACATCATTGGGACGTAAATAAAAATAAGGTGAGCTGATAGATGTGGTATTATCTAAATCAAGACGGGTAATTTCTTTTTGACCATTGATATCCCGGATGAGCATTACATTATCTCTTCTGCCATAAATAGTAATATCTCCGGCCAGGCCTAAAGCATCTATTACAGTTGGCTTCTCATTAGGAATAATATATGTTGAGGGGTTTTTCACCTCTCCCAAAATAGTCACTTTAAAGTTGGCAAAACGTACATTCACAACCGGTTCTTTAAAATACACAGAAATTTTGGAGATCACTACATCCCGCACCTGTTCTGTGGTCAGCCCTTTGACCATTACATCCCCTACATAAGGCATATGCACCTTACCTTCTTTATTTACAAGATAGCCTGCCACAATCAACTGGCTGCCTCCCAAAGAATTACCGGCGGCATTCCCGGACAAAACAGGCAGGTTACCCTGGTTTAAAATCTGGTTGGCAGCAGGGTCAATGGTTTGTACTGTTATATTCAAAATATCATCCACATTAACTATTGGAGATGTAAACGCGGGTAAGGTTACATTTTTTACTTGTGATGTAGAATCCGTAACATCTTTAAAATAAGCGATACGTTCTGTTTTGCATGAAAACAATCCAACCACTATGGAAGTGAAGACTAAAAAAGTGGAAAGTTTTTTTGTTGCTTTCTGAAGTGTCATGTGTATTTAATATATATTTTTTAAAAAAATTCGTACAAATGTAGTAGCCCTTTTCATTTGAACCAAATTCAAATTTATTTGAGGGTTACATAATATGTTAAACATTGTTATTCTTTTATTTTTCAATCATCTCCCGAGAAAGATTATTATTTCAATTCATTTGCCTTTTTACTTTCATTTAATACTGAATCTTTATTTACGATACCCATTTCTTTCATCCGGGATGCTATAAGACTTGAAAATAAATCGCCTCCTTTAGCATTGAGGTGAACCAGGTCATAAAAATATTCCTTTTTTATAAAGGCAGAATCAAAAGCGTAATCCCAAAGTTGTACATGATATTTATCCAATATTTTTTTTGTTTCTATCATTGAAGGAGTTGGTGGAGCCGGCAATGCATAAATCGGAGACATAATCACAATAAGCGGCACATGGTGATCCGTTACTGTTTTTACAAAATATTCCAGTTTCTCCGCTGCAAAAGCGCTCACTTCAGATTTTGCCGCATCTACCAATTTGGGTCCTTCATCAACATTAGTACCATGTAAGGGCTGATAACCGTTGATATTATCATTATGAGTACGGTTTGAGTTTCTAATGATGCTGGCAATCATAGAGTTATATGTATATAACTTTGAAATTTTTGCTTTGATCAGTTCCTTCGGAAACAGTTCTTTTGCCAGTGCTTCAAAATTTTTATTGGTTGTAATATAGGGCAGAATCATTGCTGAAAGGACATCATCACCACCTTGTCCACTCTTCCACGACAATTCTTTGGGGGAAATATCCAGTACTACAGCTTTTGGAGTGCTCTTCTGAAATGCTGCCGAAATGATTGCTGCATGATAGATAATATTTGATGCGTTCCTTCCACAATTATAGGCGGATAGACCAAGGCTGTCGGTAAAAATCCTGCAATCATAGGTATGTACAGCCCTTGAGCTGCCATAAAATAAAATATCTTCAGTAGGATTATCTAATGCATGTGCAAAAGCCGCATCATCTCCCATGGGTTGCTTTTTGAAATAATATTCCAATATGGAACCAACTCCCCTATCAACAATAAACATGATAACAGCGAATATCAATAAGTTTTTAAAAAATCGTAGCACATCTTTATTCATCAGAGAAAATTAAAATTGGAAGTAAATAAATTGTCCTCCATTGAAAACACCAATCATAATTAAAATCGTAACCGCCAAAGCATATCCTGTATATCGCACCACCCTGTTTTGATGACCAAATAATTTAATTTTTGGAAAAAATTCCTGACAAACTTCTGTCATATATAGTACTAAAATGCCAAATACACAATAATAGAAATTTGTCATTGGTTCACCAAGGTATACCCCATGCCCTTTTAAAGTAAACATGGATTTAATAATATACCATGAATCTCCTATCGTTCTAGCCCTAAAAAATACATTCACAATGCTTGCTATTGTAAATGGCACAGCAATTTGAAAAACAATCGCTACAGGTCCTAATGCCTTAACAATCCATCTTAAAGGCTTTTTAAACACTTCCTCTAATACCAGAAAACAACAATGTAGAAATCCCCAAATAACAAAATTCCAACTGGCACCATGCCACAATCCACTGATCATGTATACAATATACAAGTTCCGAATACGCATTAATACACCCTTTCGGTTGCCTCCCAATGGAAAATACAGGTAATCTCTAAACCAGGTGGTTAAAGATAAATGCCATCTCGACCAGATATCTGCAAAACCTCTTCCTATAAATGGCCTTCTGAAATTTCGCATGAGTTTGAAACCCATTACCCTGGCTGCTCCTATGGCAATATCTGAATAGCCGGAAAAATCGCAGTATAATTGGAATGAGAAAAAGATTGTAGCAATAAACATGGTAAGGGCCGAATGGTGCGTAGGATTACCATAAACCGCATTCACATATATTGCCAGCCGGTCAGCAATAACAATTTTTTTAAAAAATCCCCAAAGCATAATTTTCAACCCCGCGGATACCTGCTCATATTTGAAAGTATGTTTTTCATGAAATTGATGCAAAATATTCTGGGGCCTTTCTATCGGGCCGGCAACAAGCTGAGGATAAAACATCACATACAATGCATATATCCCAAAATTCCTTTCCGGTTTTTGATTTCCCCTATAAACTTCTATCGTATAACTCATTGCCTGGAAAGTGTGAAATGATAATCCAATAGGTAATAAGATGGACAAGTAAGGAAATGGGTTCTGCAAGCTAAAATCTCCCAAGATGGCAGTGAGGTTATCATTCAGGAAATTATAGTATTTAAACATGGCCAATACGCCAATATTTGCAATGAGGCTGGCTATTAAAAACCATTTTCGCTTTTTTCCATGATTTTTATCAATATAAATACCGGCAAAGTAATCTATGACAATTGTAAATCCGAGTATTAAAATATAAATAGGAACAAAAGCCATATAAAAATAACAACTGCTCATGAGCAGTAATGGCCATCGATACTTATGCTTTAGAATAAAATATAAGGAAGTGACAACAATGAAAAAGTAAACAAACAATAATGAATTGAAAATCATAGGCGATCTTTAAAATCCAAAAAGCGGCGCAAAATAATGAATCCGCACGCAATCACCAAGATTTCAACTATTTCTTTAATTCTTTTTCGAAAAAAATTCTTTTATATAACTCAGCCTTCTTAGCAATGATTTGAAATGCGCATTCTATTATAAATTTCTGATCCAAATATTTCTAAAACTCACGGGCTCACCATTATCCCCATGATCTTGAAGCAAAATAGATTTAGGGCCATGCGCTTCATAATAAGGTTCGCCTGACCAGAGCGTTTTTCCTTTCACTTCCACATGATTTTGAATAAGAATCCCATTTTGAAAAACAGTTACAAAGGCAGGTGTTTTTAACGTCTTGTCCGTATTGAAAATTGGGGCTGTCCAGATAATATCATAAGATTGCCATTCTCCGGGTTGTCTGCATGCATTCACCAGTGGTATGGATTGCTTATACAAGGCGCCACATTGACCATTTGAATAAGTAGGATTTTCATAACTATCTAATACCTGGATTTCATACTCTTCCTGGAGATAAACACCACTGTTTCCTCTTCCCTGCCCGTCACCCACCACCGGTAATGGCTCTTTCCATTCAAGATGCAATTGAAAATTGTTGAATTTTTGTCTCGTTTGAATACTCCCACTATTTTTCACAATAGTCATGATGCCATCTTTAACTGCACATTGTGCCGCCTGCCCATTTTCCAATTGCCAGGCATCCACATTTTTCCCATCAAATAATACAATAGCATCAGAAGGCGCCTGGCCAATTTCCCGGGCGGGCTTAACGACTGGTGGCACCGGAAACCAGACTTCTGTCTTGGCGGCTTCCTTCTCGGCGTCTGATTGCGACTGAGCATAAGATAAATTATGATATACCAAACAAATAACGAATGTTATGAATACTTTTTTCATATAAATAGATATTTAATTTTTCTGCTTGCTTTTTTTTTGTTCATATTCTTTTTTAAAATATTTACAGCAATGAGATATGCCACAAATATCGCATTTCGGTTTTCTTGCTATGCAAATATATCGCCCATGCAGGATCAGCCAATGATGCGCTTTATGTATCAAAGGTTTGGGTATATATTGAACGAGCTGTTTCTCAGCTGCTAAGGGTGTTTTAGCTTTAAGGGTGAGCCCAATTCTGGCTGCCACTCTATATACATGGGTATCAACCGCCATATTGGGTTGCTGTGCAATCACAGAAGTGATGACATTGGCTGTTTTTCTTCCTACACCGGGTAGTTTCATCAGATCTTCAATATTCATTGGCACTACCCCGGCAAAATCATTTTGTAGCATTTTTGCCATGGCAATCAAATGCCTTGTTTTACTATTGGGATAGGAAATGCTTTTGATATAGGGAAATAAAGTATCAAAATCAGTGGATGCCATACTTCCGGTATCCGGGAAATCTCTGAAAATTGCAGGTGTAGTAAGGTTTACGCGTTTATCCGTGCATTGGGCAGAAAGGATAACGGAAACAAGTAACTGGAATGGGTCCTGATATTTCAACTCTGTTTGTGCTATAGGCAGATGTTCTTCAAAATAGCTAATCACACAAGCATAGCGTTCTAAACGGGTCATGCATAAAAGTATAGAAAAAATAAACTGGTGAAGCCAAATATATTAGGCTTCCACTTTTTTAGCGGCATAATCCAGAATCCGCTGCATGGTTTGATTTCGGGGGGAGTACAATTTCGTTTTTTGCAACCTGGAGATAGTTTCGAAGAGTACATTAAACTTTTCCTGAAGTGCCCAGTTGGACTGAATATTATGCAAAATTGCTGCTGATTCCGTATCGTTTTTTTCCTTATATATGTACTGAAGCATATCTTCTAATGTAGAATTACCCATAATGCCAAAATTTGGATTGAAGTATATAAAACTTCATAAGATATTGGAGCAAGCGATACAAGAGTAAAAACGGCAATCCCGGTGAAATATTGTAAATGTCCTTACTTTTTTAAAGATCCACTGTCATTATCCAGAATAAATAAATCTTCATTATCTTTTTTCATGTAAAAATGTTCCCGTGAATATTTTTCAATAGCATCTGGGTTATTTGATAAATTCGCTAAAGTAGCTTTCGTCTTTTCAATTTCATTTTCATAATAAGCTTTCTTCGCTTCTAAAGTATGTAATTCTTTTTTCCTTTGCCATTGACCAATAAGGTTATTATGATCAGAAAACAACATAACCACAGCGAAAACCAATATGGATACCAGGTATTTATTTTTTAATCCATTAAAAATAAATCGGGTGGCTTTTTTCATTTATACTTAATCAGGTATAAAGATACATACAAAATCAACTGGTAAAAAAATTATCGGGCAAATTTTATCCTACCCTTTGGGTAAATGGCGCTTTGCCCCAATATTTCCTCAATGCGGATAAGCTGATTGTATTTAGCCAATCGGTCCGAACGGCTGGCGGAGCCGGTTTTTATCTGGCCGCAATTCAGGGCTACGGCAAGATCAGCAATAGTGGTATCTTCTGTTTCTCCACTGCGATGGCTCATGATAGTGGTATATCCTGCATGCTGTGCCATTTGTACTGCATTGATGGTTTCCGTAATGGTTCCTATTTGGTTTACTTTGATGAGAATACTATTGGCAATACCATTATCTATACCTCTTTTTAAGATCTTCGTATTCGTTACAAAAAGGTCATCGCCAACCAACTGGCATTGATGTCCAATCGCTTCTGTGAGCTTTTTCCAGCCTTCCCAGTCTTCTTCCGCCATACCGTCTTCAATGGAAATGATGGGATATTTATTTACCCAGGTTTTCCAGTATTCAACCATTTCATCACCGCTTAATTCTTTTTGGCTGCTTTTATAAAAAACATACTTACCATTTTTATACATCTCACTGCTGGCAGCGTCTAATGCAATACCAATATCAGTTCCTGCTTTAAAACCCGCAGATTCAATAGCCTGAAGGACCGTTTCAATAGCTTCTTCATTACTTTGAATATCAGGAGCAAAACCCCCTTCATCTCCCACATTGGTACTATAACCCTTTTTCTTTAATACTTTTTTCAATTCATGAAAAACTTCCACTCCCCAACGCAGGCCTTCACTAAAAGAATCAGCGCCGATCGGTACAATCATATATTCCTGGTAATCAATTTTATTATCGGCATGTACGCCACCATTTAAAATATTCATTAATGGCATGGGTAAAATGGTTCCATTGACACCACCGAGATAACGAAATAAAGGAAGCCCGCATTCATCAGCAGCAGCTTTTGCTACTGCCATGGATACGCCTAATGTAGCATTGGCCCCAAGCTTGCTTTTATTGTCAGTGCCATCTAATTCTATGAGTAATTGATCTATGGCTACTTGTTCATCCACCGGCATCCCCATCAACTTCTCATTGATGATTTCATTCACATTTTCCACGGCTTTTAAGACCCCTTTTCCTCCATATTTACTTTTATCATTATCCCTTAATTCCACGGCTTCATGTATTCCTGTACTGGCGCCACTGGGCACCGCAGCCCTTCCCAAAGAACCGGAATCTGTAATCACATCCACTTCTATTGTGGGGTTTCCTCTGCTATCTAATATTTGACGGGCATGAATATTTGCAATAAAACTCATAACTGGTAATTTTATTAAAATGAATAGATGTAAAGAAACAATGTTTTAGCAATAAAAAAAATAACGGAACCAAAAATTTATCCAAAAAATCACTTTGCACGAAAAGAAAAATGCCGCTGTGAAAAATAGCTGAAGGCCACCACAATAACAGTTGTTATCATTAATGATGGCGTTGGATACCATAAAAAATGCTCAACGAATATTTTCAATAAAATATAATTCAGTAAAACACAAATAATCACCACCAAGAAATACCGGAATAACCGTACCCTCCTGCGCAACAGCGACCCGGGAAATACAACGTACATGCTCAGGTAAAATCCTATTGGAAATGTGATAAAAAATGAAATGATGTAAGCAGCAATGTGCGGGCTGATGGTGATAAAGCCAAGATGTAATAATGCTTTCTTTAAAATAAAATTATACGTGATAAAATAGATCAGGATATTCAACGCCATATTTGAACCTCCACAAGCTGCATAACGATATGTTTGCAAAGGCATCCATTTGTGGAATAAAGGATAAAAGTAATCAACCGATTTCAGGATGGCAGATTTTAACCGCAGGTGAAATTGCTTCATAAATGGCGGCAAATTAACTGAAAAATGACAGGCCAGGTCATTATTTCTTCATAAAAAAAACAGAAGAAAAAAATTGTAAGCACAGTGCATTAGATTTGCCATGAAAAAAAGAATAATGGATCTTATTAATACGATCAAAATTGCTTCACAGGGTGCTATACAGGCATTGTATAAAGTGACTCTTCCCATAGAAGATATTTTAATAAATGCCACGAAACCGGAATTTGAAGGAGACTATACTATTGTATTTTTTTCTATCAGCAAAAAACTTGGTGTGTCTCCAATGCAGGCCGGAGAAACGGTCGGAAACTATTTTACATCCCAAAGGGCTGATTTATTTACGGAGTTTAATGTGATTAAAGGTTTTTTAAATCTCACCATTCATGAAAATTATTGGATAGATTTTTTACAAAAAAATGCGTTATCCGAAAATTTTGGAATACATCCGAAAAATAACAGGGTTGTAGTGCTGGAATATTCATCGCCCAATACCAATAAGCCTTTGCATTTGGGGCATTTAAGAAATATTTTCCTGGGATGGAGCCTCGCCGAAATTTTGAAAACCTGTGGTTATACCGTTTTTAAAACTTGCGTTGTCAATAATCGTGGTATTCACATTTGTAAAAGCATGATTGCCTGGAAACTATTCGCAAATGGTGCTACTCCGGAAAGTACACATACAAAAGGGGATCATTTTGTGGGTGAATATTATGTAAAATTCAATGATGCTTATAAAGAACAAGTGAATTCTCTGATCACATCCGGGAAAAATAATGAAGAAGCAGAAAATGAAGCGCCCATTATGTTGCAAGCCAGGCAAATGTTACTCGATTGGGAAAATGGCGAACCTGAAGTAATGGAGCTCTGGAATAAGATGAATAGCTGGGTTTACGCTGGATTTGATGCCACCTATCAAAAGACCGGCAGTGATTTTGATAAAGTCTATTATGAAAGTGATACCTATATTTTAGGAAAAGAATTAGTGAAAGATGGATTGGAAAAAAATATTTTTTATACCAAAGAAGATGGTAGTGTATGGATTGATTTAAGACCAGATGGATTAGATGAAAAAATTGTACAGAGAAAAGATGGTACGGCTGTTTATATCACTCAGGACATTGGACTGGCCGTACAAAAGTTTGAACAGTTCGGTTATGAAAAAAGTATTTATGTAGTTGGTAATGAACAGGATTATCATTTTAAAGTCCTGAAACTGATTTGTGAAAGATTATCGCTACCCAGTTCAGATGGAATCTATCATTTAAGTTATGGTATGGTAGAATTGCCTTCTGGCAAAATGAAAAGCCGGGAAGGCACCGTCGTAGATGCGGATGATATCATTCAGAAAATGGAAGAAATTTCACAACAGAAAACAGAAGAACTGGGCAAAGTGAGCGACTTTAATCAGGAAGAATTAAAAGACTTGTATGAAATGATTGGGATGGGCGCCTTGAAGTTTTTTCTATTACGTATAGACCCCAAAAAAAGAATGATCTTTAACCCGGAAGAGAGTATAGATTTTCATGG
This sequence comes from Bacteroidota bacterium, assembly GCA_018268015.1. Classification (GTDB taxonomy): domain Bacteria; phylum Bacteroidota; class Bacteroidia; order Chitinophagales; family Chitinophagaceae; genus JAFDXJ01. The sequence goes on along the minus strand of JAFDXJ010000003.1, from coordinate 29,081 downwards.
CTTCACAGGACCCTTTATGCAATATACTTATGCACGTATTTGCAGTATTTTACGTAAGCAGGGAACTGAGGAAGAAGAATTGAAAAACAAGCTGCCTTTGGAAAAATTGGAAAAATCGCTCATCATACAGGCAGAACATTTCCCGGCCATTCTTCAGGAGTCCGCTGACACAATGGATCCATCTAAACTGGCCATTTATATTTTTAATTTAGCAAGAACCTATAATTCTTTTTATGCGGAACATTCTATAGCAAATGCAGAGAATAACGAGAAAAAAATAATACGCTTAAAAATTTCTTCCCTGACGGCACATATTATTCAAATGGGAATGAAGTTGCTGGGTATTAAAGTGCCCTCAAAAATGTAATATTATTCCAAAGTACCTTTAGGCACCTCTTCCATTTTAACTTTAATCAACCCTTTAACAATAAAGTCAAGTATGGTAGCGCCTTTCCGCGAGAGGTCCACGACCCTGCCCTTTTTAGCCATACTGGGATGCATCCTGTCATTAATACGTACAATAATACTTTTCCCCGTTCGCAAATTGGTCACCCGAACCCAGGTATTTAATTTAAAGAAATTGCTTGCCGCTGTCATACCGGTTTGCCGGAATGTTTCACCAGTTGCAGTTTTGGATCCATCCAGGCTACGGCTATAAAAACTGGCTATACCATAAACGATTTTAGGGTTTTTGAGGGCAGTAACAGGCTTTGTTGAAACGACGGTATCCTTGTTTATATTCAATGCAGTGTCTTTACTTTTCTGCAAAGCGGTATCCGCCTTCTTACGTATTAAAGTATCTGCCTTTTTTTGTGCAAATGAATAATGAGAAAAAAATAAAATGCACGCAATAAAGAAAAATCTCCGCATTCGTTGATATTTTGTATTTTCAATTTACATGACTAAAAAAAGCATTTACCTAATTTTCTTAACGCAATTTTTACTTTTCAAATTTTCATTTGCCCAAGAGGCAATAAATGTGCCGAAGAACAAATATGGTGTACCTGTGATGGTACGTGAAGATAATTATTTAAAGATAATATCCAATGACAATGGCCAAAAAATGGTTGAGTTAAATAAATGGATTCCGGACATTGTGATTGATCTACGCTATGCTACTACTAATAATTTTATGAAAAGGCGTATGTACCCAGCGAATACAAATTACACTTTTTTAAGGAAAGATGCAGCTGATTCTTTATTGAAAGTACAACAAGCACTTCATGCCAAAGGATTTGGACTAAAAATATTTGATGCCTACAGACCCTATGCCGTTTCAGAAAAATTTTGGGAACTGATCCATGATGAGCGTTATGTTGCCGATCCGGCAAAAGCAAGTAATCATAATCGTGGCATTGCGGTAGATCTGACCATTGTGAATTTGGCGACCGGTAAAGAATTAGATATGGGAACCGGCTTTGATAATTTCACCGATAGTGCTCATCAGCATTTCTCGGCTTTCCCGGATGAAATAATAAATAACAGGAGATTCTTGACTTCTCTGATGACTAAATATGGTTTTGAACCACTGGAAACGGAATGGTGGCATTTTAGCCTGGTAACAAAGAAAACATTTTATGCAATGAACCTTTCTTTTGAAGATTTAAAAAATCTGCAATAATTTTTCTTTTCCTTTCTTCAATTGTTTTTTGTAAAAAAAGACTCCGATCTAAGCCTACCTCTTTAAGCCCATAAATTGGTCGGATACATTTTATCCGCAATTAATTTATTCAGGCTTTCCTGTACTATGGGTGCATCTTCTTTATAAGTCACTCCAAACCATTTGGATGTTGTAGGAATAACATCAATGACACCTTGCCCGGATTTAATGAAAAGATCTGCAATCTTTGGTACCAGGAATTCCGATTTCAATTCCTGGCCATATTCCTGAATAAAAATTTTAAATTCACTATCACATAATTGCAAGTAAGCAGGGCTGAAACAGAAAAAATTCATACTCACTTTAGTGCCTTCCGGTAATACATACTCTTCTTTGTTTTCTTCAAAAACAATCTGATCATTTTTGTAATAAATTTTTAAGCGCTCATCAATACCGGTCATTTCATTTTGTTCATTTACACTCAAAACACCTCTGCTAACACTTCCATGCTCACTCAATGTATTTTCCAACTGATACCCAATCACCGCAAAACGCCTGTCATTGCATCGATTCTTTAAAAAATCATAGGCTTTTATATACGCATCTTTTCCATAAAAGTCATCTGCATTGATCACTGCAAATGGGCCGTCCACTGCATTTTTTGTACAGAGAACAGCATGAGCCGTACCCCAGGGTTTTGATCTTTCCGGATTAAACGGATACCCCGATGTAAAAGAAGTTAATTGCTGATAGACATAAGCCGTTTCTATTTTTCCTTTGAGTTTGGGTTCAAATATTGCTTTGAATTTTTCGGCAAAATCCTCCCGAATGATAAAAACAACTTTAGTAAATCCGGCCTGGATGGCATCATAAATTGAATAATCCATTATGGTTTCACCGGCTGGGCCAAATGACTGTGTCTGCTTCATACTTCCATAACGGCTTGCCATTCCTGCCGCTAAAATCACTAATGTTGGTTCCGACATTGATAAAAATTTACAGCAAAATTAATTCATTTCAGTAAAATTTTTCATGTTAAATTCGTTTCTTTTTTCAGCTATCTCATGCGGGCAGATCAACGTTTCATTCATTCAATAAATTTCAAATCCTGTTTTAATACCTATCCCCTTTCCGTGGATATACTACGACTGGACCTGTTACATCCCGTAGTAAGTGGTAATAAATTTTATAAATTAAAAAATGATTTTACCATAGCCATTGAATCTAAAGCTGAGGGTATAGGTACTTTTGGCGGCGCTTTTTCCAACCATATAGTTGCCTGCGCTTTTGCCTGTAAAGAAGCCGGCATCCCTTGTACCGGAATCATCCGCGGTGAAGAGCCTTCAACTTATAACCCAACTTTACTTGATGCAAAGAACTATGGTATGCATTTGCATTTTGTTTCTCGTATAGATTATAAAGACAAAGAAAAATTAAAGAAATCTTTCAATAAATTATATTGGATCCCTGAAGGTGGTTATGGAAGACCCGGCGCATCAGGCATCAGCGAATTATTTGAGCAGGTTCCTTCTTTAAAAGAATACACGCATATCATTTGTGCAGTGGGCACCGGTACCACGATGGCCGGACTCCTAAACGGGTCATTAGAAAATCAGGAAATTATAGGTATCAGCGCCATGAAAAATAATTTATCACTTGAAAAAAATATCCGTGATTTACTTTCCCCAAATAAGAAAAAGATCTTGCCAAACGTATTGCACGACTTCCATTTTGGAGGCTATGCTAAATATACGGGGGAGCTTATTGATTTCATGAATTATATATGGGATCAATTTGCAATCCCCCTGGACTTTGTTTATACAGCAAAAGCTTTTTTTGCAATGGTTAGCCTGATGGAAGAAAATTTTTTTCCCGCCGATTCACATCTCTTATTTCTTCATAGTGGCGGCTTGCAGGGCAATAGGTCATTGCCTGCAAATACCTTACAATTTTAATAACAACAGGCCATTTATATTTGCGCATAAAATCCCCTCGGTTATGTTGAAAAAATGCGCCTTTCTTTTTTTATTTTTTCTTTTGATACATCCGTTTACTCATGCGCAAACTTATCTTCCTGATTTTTCCGTTACGGACCTCGGTAATAATAACATTCGTATAAGCTGGCAAAACCCTTATGGAAATGGCTGTATTCAATTGAGTGTACAACGTTCTTACGATAATAAATTTTTTACAACAGTCTTTTCAACGCCCTCACCTGAATTACCGGAGAATGGTTTTATAGATAAACGTACTACAAATTCTACCCTCTATTACAGGTTGTTTTATGTATTGGGAAACAGTACCTATTTCTTTTCCCCCGTAAAAATTGCAGGTGCCGGTTATGCCAATGACCCCATTGACGATATGCAGGATGATAAACAAATTATCACCGTTCGATTCGAAGACACGATTCTTTCTAAATTAAATTATTCGAGTTACATGCATTTTCGGGATTCGATCATCTCGCAAACCCGGGACAGTTTATTTACACTCAATGAAGATGAAGTATTACTCAAACTTTTTGATCCCGGTAGTACCTGGATTCCTTCAAGATATGTTTTTACCAATGCCAATGGATATGTTCAAATAAATCTTCCGGAAGCTGCAGTGAAGAACTTCAAGATCATTTTTTTTGATGCAGATGGGAAAAAGATTTTTACCATAAATCATGTCAAAGAAACCCAATTACTGATTGATAAAACAAATTTTGTTCATGCCGGCTGGTTCAATTTTCAATTATTTGAAAATGATGCTTTAAAAGAAAGAAACAAAGTCTTGTTGCAGAAAGATTTTTAGAAAATCATTCATCACCCATAGCGACTTCTTCCAGTTTTATTTCAAATACTTCTTCAAAATAATATTTCATTTTTTGCTTCACTTCATCTTCATTGATCCATCTGCCTAACTCCTGTTGCAGGGATGTCACCTGCTTATTTTGTATGCCGCAGGGAATAATAAAATTAAAATACTGAAGATTTGTATTGATATTCAAAGCAAGCCCATGCATAGAAACCCACCTGCTGCAACGAATACCCATAGCACATATTTTCCTTGCACGATGTGGATTTTGCGGATCTATCCATACACCTGTTTCACCTTTACTGCGATCCCCGGAAATGCCATAATCAGATAAAGTGCGAATCACCACTTCTTCTAACTGGCGAAGATACCAGCCTACATCCGTTTTAAACTGGGATAAATCAAAAATGGGATAGCCCACTAATTGCCCGGGACCATGAAAGGTAATATCCCCACCACGGTTTGTATGAAAATATTCAATACCTTTTTTTGCCAATTCATCTCCTGATATAAGCACATGTTGCTCATTACCGTTCCGGCCAAGGGTATAAACGGCCGGATGCTCCGTAAAAAATAAATGGCTGACGGGTAATAATCCGGTCTCCTCTTCAACCATTTTTTGGCTGACAATGTGCCTGAGTTTTCTTTCCTGCAGATCCCAGACATCTTTATAGGATTTCAATCCCAAATCCGTGAAATATACTTTTTTCATTCCCGGCAAAGATAAAACTACCCGAATGTATTTCTATTTTTACATTTTGAAATGAGGTCTTCTCCTGCAAACCTTAATTTTGCACACCATGTTGAATGAAGAAGAAAATAGCACCGATCAGGAAACAGGTGAAATGATCTATGAACGTAAATCGCTGCAGGTCAGCAGCGGACAGGAGCCTGTCCGTATTGACAAATGGATGCAAACGCAATTGCAGAAAACCAGTCGGAACAAGATCCAGCAGGCTATTCAAGACGGCTTCCTCACCGTGAATACAGAAAAAGTAAAATCTAACTATAAAGTTCGGCCCGGTGATAAGATTGTATTAATGAGTTTTACTCAGCCGGCATCTCTCGAAGTAAAACCCGAAAATATTCCCTTGAATATTATTTATGAAGATGATGACCTGATGGTGGTGAATAAACCCTCGAATATGGTGGTACATCCTGGCTTTGGAAATTATACGGGAACATTATTAAATGGTATTGCCTTTTATTTATTGCAACAAAACCCATCTTTGGATGAAGATATTTTACCCCGTTATGGACTTGTACATCGCATAGATAAAAATACGACCGGGCTACTTGTTCTTGCCAAAAAAGGCGAAGCCGCAGCGCATTTGGCTAAACAATTTTTTGACCATACCATCAGGCGAAATTATGTCGCTTTGGCCTGGGGTGATCTGAAAAATGATTCTGACACGATAAGCACCAAAATTGCGCGCCATCAACGTTTCAGGAAAATATTTGACGCCTATCCCCTTGAAGAAGATATAGGGAAAATAGCCATCACACATTATAAAGTACTGGAACGGTTTCATTATGTAACCCTGGTACAATGCACACTCGAAACAGGGCGTACACACCAGATTCGTGTACACTTTAAACATATCGGCCATACCCTTTTTAATGATGTTGAATACGGTGGAGATAAAATCCTTAAAGGCACGATTTATACCCGTTACAAACAATTTGTAGAAAATTGTTTTGAGGTCTGCCCCCGTTGTGCTTTACATGCAAAAACGTTGGGATTTATTCATCCTTCCACTCAAAAAGAAATGTTCTTTGAAGCGCCGGTCCCACCGGATATGCAGGGACTCATTGATAAATGGAAAAATTATACACAATGATTTGCAATCACGCAGATCTTCTTTATAATTTCAACTCAATCCCGGTACTAAAATCATAATTATATTTTTGAGCATTAGCGGCTGGTACCGCATCATAGAGATAGCTCCACTTGATATTGACAGATATTTTTTTACCCGTTTTAATATTTACATTCAAAACATTATAAATGCGGAAGTCGCTGATATCCGTGAATTTCGGCTGGAAGTAAGTCGTAGAAGTGATCTCCGTATTAGAGGATGGCAGGTATGTGACGGAGCCATAACTACTATTCCTGAATTCATTTAAAACATGCGGGTTATTGGTTTCTTTATCTCTTTCATACATCAATAATGCGGCTGCATACAAACGCACTTTTTTTGTACTGATTATTTTAAATCTTGGGCCGGTACCGATTAAAAACCGCGATTGAATATTAATAATTGCATTTTGCTGGATCTGAGAAAAAGCTTCCCATCGCACTTCTTTTCCCAATTTATGATTGTACCGAAAATGCAAAAAACCATTATCTACAAATGCTTTGCCATCACCTTTTAAAAAACCGTAATTACCGAGTAACAGGTATAAATCTTTTTCATTTTGATATTGTACATGCGCTCCGGCATTGACATAAAAAACCTTACTGCCAAAATCATTTAAAGTAAGGTTACCATTGATGCCGCCACTCCATACGGTACTGTCCCGATGAAAACGTTCATCCTCCATATTGACAACCTGTGCCTGTAGCTGTACTAAATGAGAAAAAATAAGCAATAGCACGAATAACAAATGTTTCCTGTTTTTCAAGATGTCCTGGTTTTAAAAATTAAAAATATAAAATTGTTTTCATTGAAATCAGGGAATGTATCCTTCCATTTCAATTTCCGGGAGTTCAAATGATCTTATGCTCCATTTCTTTTATCAAAAGGTTTCTATGCACAATTTGTGCATTGCATAGAATCATGGATCACTCAACAATAATTACCTTTACCCGCACAATAAAAGTATATGATAAAAATCGGCATATTCGGTGTTGGTCATTTAGGGAAATTCCACTTGAATAACTGGAAAGAAATGGAAGAAGTTTCCATCATCGGGTTTTATGATCCTCATGATGAAACGGCTGCTGAGGTGGAAAGTAAGTATGGCCTAAAACGTTTTATCAGGGCCGATGAATTAATGGATGAAATTGATGCCGCAGATGTGGTAACACCAACCGATAAACATTTTGAAATTTGCGAAATGGCCATTCGAAAGGGCCGCCATGTCTTCGTGGAGAAACCGCTTGCAAACACAATGCAGGAAGCAAGGCAATTGGTTAAAATGGCCAAAGAAGCCGCTATTAAAATGCAGGTGGGCCATGTAGAAAGATTTAACCCGGCTTACCTTGCTTTAAAAGACAGGTCTCTGAATCCCATGTTCATTGAAGTCCATCGCCTGGCCCAATTCAATCCCCGCGGTACGGAGGTGAGCGTGATCCTCGACCTCATGATCCATGATATTGATATCGTCCTCAGCCTCGTAAAGAGCGATGTGAAAAATCTCTATGCCAGCGGTGTTGCCGTCATGACCGACACTCCGGATATTGCCAATGTACGCATTGAGTTTCATAATGGCTGTGTGGCGAATCTCACCAGCAGCCGTATCAGTATGAAAAAAATGCGCAAAATGCGTCTCTTTCAAAAAGATGCTTATATCGGTATTGATTTTCTGGAAAAGAAAACAGAGATCATTAAATTGAAAGATGAGAAAGACCAGGACAAAGATTTTTCATTTGACCTGGAAACACCTCGTGGCACCAAAACCATTGTGGTTGCCAGCCCTGATGTACAGCCCGTGAATGCAATCTATGAAGAGTTACACGCTTTCATCCAGTCTATCATTCAAAACAAACCCACTGCCGTATCGGAGATTGACGGTTTGCTGGCCATGGAAGTGGCACATACCATTTTACAGAAAATCGGTAATACTCAGGTACCCTCATAATCTTTTATGCATCAAGATGTACATATTATTCCATCGGATCAAATAGACCAACAAAAATGGGATGCCTGTATTGATCAATCCGATGCTCCTTTGATTTATGCAAAGACCTTTTATCTGCATCACATGGCTGATGAATGGCATGGTGTGGTATGGAATGATTATGAATGTGTGATGCCCATTCCCTGGCGAAAAAAATATACCATTCGATATACCTACCAGGTTCCATTTATTCAGCAATTGGGCTTTTTTAAAAAAAAATCCGGATCCTCCACCAGGCCTTTCCTTGAAGTGTTACAAAAGTTTTGCCGGTATGGATATTATGCTTTCAATTATGCCAATAATATACCCACTCCGGATGCTTCCCTAAAAAATAATTACATCCTTTCCCTATCAACCTATGAGGCCATTGCAGCAAACTATTCATCTGACCTTTTGCAAAACCTGAAAAAATCCGTTCAGTACCAATTACAATACCATCGGGTTTCTTATGAAAAAGTCATTGATTCTTTTTATGAATTATATCATCAAAAAACGCCTCATGTCAGCAAAAATGATTTTTTAAATTTTAAAAAACTGTGCAGCTATTTGCATCAAACGGGAAAGATACATTGCCGCGAAGTTTCCGGAGCAAAAGATGAAACTTTAGCCCTGATCTTATTACTACAAGATGGAAACCGTTTATATAATATGATGAATGCAACTCCACTGGCCGGAAGGAAAATGGCTGCCAATCATTTCCTGATTGATAAAACACTGGAAGAATTTTGCAACAAGAACCTTGTATTTGATTTTGAAGGTTCTGATATTCCGGGTATTAAAAATTTTTATGAAAATTTCGGCGCCAGCCTGCAACCCTATGCCAGCCTGCAATTCAACAAATTGCCCGCACCGATAAAATATTTTACACCCCATTCATGCGGACGAAGTAAACACTGAACATTTGACGGCCTGTTAATCTACAATCAATTTTATCCTGCCTGTAAAATTCCCATTCATCAATAACAAATGATAGGTGCCGGCTGCTATACTGCGGGGTAATTCAAAATTCATGGATTGTATGCCCCCGGTATAGTCGAAGGTTTTTTCATAAACTCTTTGTCCATTGATGGAAGTTAAAATCAAAGTATATTTTCCGGCAGCCATTTGATTCATATCCAGTGTAAAATGTTTATTCTGTACCGGGTTGGGATACACGCGGAATCCGTTGGAATGGTTGTCGCTGAACTGAATATGAACCACATTGGTATAACTGCCGGTACCGTCTTTACCCCAAACTTTTACACGATAAAAATTAGCGCCATTCAAAGGTTTCAAATCCGTAAAAGTATATTTATTTTCAGGCTGGTTATTGTTCCTGGCTTTCACATTACCGATAGCTGTATAGTTGATCGCATCGCCGGAGCGCTCTACATCATATTTATCTATATTGATTTCATTCAGGCTTGTCCAACTGAGATCAACGGTAGGACCATTGACAGCCGCTTTGAGATCGGTGATGGTAACAGGCAACACAATGGCTCCCGGGTTTACCACAGAAAAACGGGTGAAAGAATCAATACCTGTTGCCATACCATTGGAATGCGGGCTAACGCCGATTGTATATTGCCCATAGACTTCTGTATTGCTGCCGGCGCCAATATTATTAATGATATCTGAGCCTTGTGCAAGAGATAAGAATCCATTATTCAATGGCTCAAAATTTTTCTGCACTAATGCACATAAAGTATAATCAAAACCGGGTAGTTCCACTTCATTTTGTGTGGTAGGATATGAACCTGTTGTCCGTTTTGTAAAAAACAATCTCATATTGGCTTTTCCCTTTTGTTGTGCTGTGCTGGTATTTACATACCAGATCCTGTTGACATGCCATGTTGTGGAAACGCCATTGACAACCGTTTTCCCGATATCTCCAATATTTACGATTACGGTATAATTAGCCGAAGCGCCCAATTGATTATTCAGCATCATACGGTTGGGTGATGGCGTTCCGGCCGATAATGCCGGTAAATAACTTGCTCCCACAGGAAAATAAGTATCCGTATTGGTAACATTATTAATCCGGAAACCCTGTGTACCAAGAAAAGGCGTATAGGCGGAAGCCCCATTGGTGATGGGTGTTCCGGCTGCATCGCAGGTAGCAATATAACTGTCTGTAAAAAGCCCCGAGCCTGATTCACCCAACCCGGTTCCGGGCATAGAAATTGCGCCTCCTTTTTCCCAGGTGAATAAATTTGTACCGGTGGTGATAATGCCTTTCACTAAAGTGAGGTTATTTTTTGTAATCACACTCCGGGACATATTCACCAAATTTGTAGTGGTTGTTTTGGATAATGTGAGGTTATGAAAATTAAAATCCTGGGAGCCATTTAATACGGTAGGCGTTGTATTTCCCTGCAAGATCAAAGTGCCTGAGCTGGTGAGCGTACCCGCTACCATTGCGGCCTGGTCATTGGTAAAACTTCCATCCAGGTAAAATGTGCCATTGTTCAGGTAACTGGCCCCACTCGTATTTTGGATATTTCCCTGTACATAAACATTCCCGCTGATATACATATTGCCATTATTGTAAACCTGCGCAACAAGCACATTTGAAATGCAACAAAACAAAAAACACCATGAAGGCTTCATCATTTTTTTAATAAGTAAATAAACACTCATAGTCAAAGAATTTATTTTTGTTTTCCTGTATTGCTTACCATGGCATTGGCAACGGCTAAATTATTTTTGGCCTGTTCAAAATCAGGCGTGTATTTTAAGGCTTCTTCAAAATGGCTCACCGCACTTTTTTTATCCTGTAAATCCAAATACGCTAACCCTAAAATATTATGTACGGCTGCTCTCATGGATACACTTTGTATTGATTGATTCTGCAAGCGGGGCATGTTGACTTGGCTACTATCATTTAAAGGCAAGGCATTGAGCACCTTATTTCCCGTAACAATAGATTCCCCAATCCGGCGTATCCCATATTCCATTTGAAGCAGTTCCATGCCATAGGCCGGATTATTCGTACGATTAAAGAGTTCATTAAATGCATTGATTGCTTCAATGGGCAATGACATGTTTTTAGCAGCAATCCCTTTGATTTGTAAACGTATTTCACTGTACCCTTTTTGAGTGAGTAAACGGTTTGCTAAAATATAGGCCGGGCTGAATGCATTGATCTGTGTATATAAAATGGCCAGGGTATCTTCATAGTTTCCATACTTCACAGAATCCATAGCAACCAGGTAATGCAAGGATTGAATGGCAGTGCCAAAATCATTGAGTGATAGTGCTTGTTGATAAATTTTATAGTGCAGAGCCGCTGCATCATTGGCTGTAGCCTGGGCATATACATCTTTGCTGCTGCAGCACAGTATGGAGAACATGAATGTGATATAAAGAATTTTTTTATGCATCATTTAAATATCAACATGAAAAATTGAGCTTGTTATTTCAAAAAATGTATTTCTTAATTTCCCTTTGGCGGAGCCTGAGTATTATTTTTTTTATCCGCAGATATTTTATCTATTATAAATTCATTTTGTTGCAGTTTTGAATTTTGCTTAGACGGGTCTATCGCTTTTTTCTTGGCAGGATTGGCCTTGTTGTTTATATCCAACTCGGACGTCTTCACTTCCATTGCTTTCATTAAACCGGGATGGTTTCCATTTGAGGCATTTTCTGCGGCTGTTACAGGGTAAAATTTCAAGCCGTCTTTGGTCCATTCCATACCGCCGGCATTATGTGCAAGGTCATTTTCATTAAACATAACATCTGCCATGTTTTTATCATAGTTTGATGCTAAGACTTCTTTGGCAATATCCTTGGAGGTAATATCTTTCCTCTTACCCACGGCTATCCAGGTAAACTCCACATTAGACGTACCAAAAGAATTATCGGCATTTTTATTTTCCTGTAAGCTAAAACCATGTTGGTCAGTGCTGATCAAATGAATTCCATTGCTCTCCCCAATGGGTGTAACCGTTACGGAAAGGTCTGACTCATCTACAAGTTGCTGAAAGTTTCGGTCAAAGGTTATTTGCGCTTTTCCATTGACCATTTTGCCTTTTCCATGGGCATAGATATCTGCTGACAACGATGATACAGTATAAGCAACCGTTCTTTCGGCACTTCCGTTGTCTATCAACTGAACAGCCGGCTTATTGCTATACGTATAACCATCTATATATAAGCCATATCTTTCCCCTTTAATATTCATACCATAGATATTCCCACGCACCCAGCCTCCCATGATACCGCCATAAACTCCTAAACCAAAACCTCCCGCGTTATTCTGGTTAAAGTCAGTGCCATTAGCAATAACATCTGTTGTTGAATAAACACCATAGTGTGTCCCCGCCACATTTCCACTTGCTTTATAGCCCAAACTACCCCATGCTGGCACAGTAGAGTGTGTAGTATCATAAATAGTCCCCAATACGCCTCCGGATCTTTTATCCCAACCAGTTGTACCGGCATTATTATATCCCATCACCTTTTCACCATACAATCCAAACTGGTAAACATCATTGTTATTACTGGAAGTCCTGTAATAATCTGCTCTGCCAAATACGCCATAACTGCCTGTAGTATAGCTTGTTCCAATCAAGCCACCTTTTGCAGCAGTGGGCAAATAAGCCCATAAGCCGGTTGAAGAACCGGTAAAAGCTCCACCGGAACCATTGGTTAAATATGAGCCGGTTAGATTATTCCCTTTACCCAACACTCCCGTGCCACTCGTATTGGTATTCATCCCATATACTCCAAAACCATCTGCATTATCGTTAAGGCCTAATACACCTATCCCTGTAGAGGTACTATTGCCATATACACCATAATTAGCGCTCCCATAAACACCAATATCCAATGTTGAATTCGATGCTGGTATAATTCCGCCATCTCCTATACCGGTGACACCGGCTCCAAAACCTAACTGATTGTAATCCCCATATACTCCACGCTGAAAAGAAGCGATATTATTATTGTATCCATATACACCCCTTCCATAGGCGCCATCACTTTCGCCATAAACTCCAAAACCTGTAGATCCAACATTATTCCCATATAAGCCAATACCGGAATTGGCTGTAGAATAACCAAATGCACCAACATTAGTACCCACTAAAGCTGCTCCGCTTCCATTCAATAAGAAGTTTGAATTGAGGCCCACATTATTACCTCCTGCATAAAGGCCGGTACCAGCCGTATTTGAATTTAATGCTACCACGCCATAGCCATTAGTAGGGCCTGTGGCATTGTATGCCTGTGCAGATGAACCTTTAACGCCTATGCCATTCCCATTGGTTCCTGCAGCAGCAGCATTCTGCCCCACAATGGCTGTATTGGCGGCTACCGAGGTGCTTACGGTCATTTGCTGCGCATTCACATAATTGGAATTGATGCCAATAAGACCAGCAGAACTGATCCGCATACGTTCCGTATTGAATGTGCGAATAGCGAAATCAACAGCATCTATCGTACCCAGAAAATTTGCACCCGGAGAAGCATAAGTACCAGGGGTAGTAGTATTATTACCCGTAAGGAGCCAACTCGTGTTTGTAGCCGCTCCATTTTGAACATAATTCCATTTTAAATTTGCCCAATAATAAATGCCTATACCGGAGCCTCCCGTAGTGGCTGCATTACTATTATAAACAAACATCCCATTAACAGCAACACCGGCCAGTCCCCACGTATTTATATTGCCAATAGAAATACGCGGAAGTAATATACCTTGATTGGTGGCTTCTATTTCCAGCATGGAGCCGGCATTTATCGTGGTGGGGTTATTACCCACTTTCATTTGGGTAAAGCCGTTATTTATCCCAAGGCAAACCATTAAAATCATGGACAGCAGGGCTTTTGACGGCAACACGGTTCTTTTCATGAAGCGTAAATTTTTGGTTATCATAATCAGTAAATATTAAAGTAAATCTATTCAGGTTGAAGAAAAAGGGGGGGATTATATGTTGAACAAATAAAGGGTCAAAAGATCTATATTTAAAGCTGACAACTTTAGAAAATAAAGATAAGATAAAATGTATTAAAAAGTGGATTTAAGATAAACTTAATAAAAATACCCAACCACTGGATGATGTTGAACCCGGATGCGGCGAATCCTTAGCAGAATTCCCGCTAGACTATTTCAAAGTCATCACCTGCATCAATCGTCTTTATCCACAGGCCGGATAATGAGCCTCAAAGTGGGGTCATTGGTCATAAAGGACCAGAACCAGCTAAAGGCAAGTTTTACCTTATTCCGAAACCCGGCAAGCGGTAAAATATGTATAAATAACCATATCAGCCAGGCAAAGAAACCTTTGAAGAAAATTTTGGGGAGATCCGCTACAGCCTTGTATTTGGAAATGATTGCCAGGCTGCCTTTATCATGGTAAACAAATGGCTGCATCGCTTTACCCGCTAACAATCGCGGAATATTTTTTCCCAATAAATTTCCCTGCTGAATAGCTACCTGTGCCAGTTGCGGATGGCCTTTTGGAAATTTATTATCGGTCAATTGCAAACAAATATCTCCGATGGCAAAAATATTCAATGTTTGTACCCGGTTAAATTCATCCACCAAAATGCGGTTGCCCCTTCCTATGGAACCTTCCGGTAATCCCGGTATGATAGCGCCGGTAACTCCGGATGCCCAAATCAGCGTATTAGTAGGAATTTCGGAACCATCACTTAAGGTCACCATACCATTTTGATAACTTTTTACGGCCGTATCCAGTTTAATTTCCACATTCCAATCAGACAATACTTTTTTTGCTTCCTCCTGTGATTTTTTACTCATGGGTCCGAGTAACGTAGGGGATGCATCAATCAGGTGGATGCGCATATCACCGGCATTTATTTCAAGATATTCTTTGGAAACAATATTTCTACGCATTTCTGCCAGCATCCCTGCAATCTCTACGCCTGTAGGCCCACCCCCTGCAATTACAATATTCAAATCTCTTTGCTTTTCGTCTAAAGTGGCGGCGCGGGTTGCTTTTTCCAAAGACAGTAACAGGTGGTTACGCAGGTTAATGGCATCCGTAATATTTTTCATGGGCATCGCATTTTTTTCAACATCCTTCATGCCGAAATAATTTGTTTGCGTGCCAATTGCTATTACTAAAATATCATAGCCCAGGTTACCGGTATCCGTAACAATATAGTTTTCACCGGGAAAAATGCGCAATAATTTACCCAGGTGAAAATGAATATTTTTCTTCTTCTGAAACATGCGGCGGAAAGGATAACTGATATTTGAAGGCTCTATAAATGCTGTAGCTACCTGGTATAATAAGGGAGGAAAAAAATGATAGTTATTGATATCAACCAGGGTTATATCGAGTTGCTTATCCCGGGAAAGTTCTTTAACGAGGTTCACACCGGCAAATCCGCCTCCGACAACGATCGCTTTTTTTTTCAAAGACATTTTTAAAATTTTTTAGATAAAAAATTTTAAACAAAGGTATAACAGAATAGTAAAAAGCCCGGCTGATCCATGTCAATGCTTTGCTAATCCTTGAAAGAAAAGCGGTATAAAACGTGTTGCCTGCTTGCAAGGAAATGTCTGTGGATTCTATCATCCGCAACATCCTTACAGACTAAAAGCCCTCTAACTCTTCAGAAATTTAAGAGCAAATACAAACTTATCCTGACACGGAAATCTCTATCCAAATAGAAGTAAAAGTCTGCCTGCTTTCTGCGTCATAAATCCTTTCAGAAAGAAAAGCCGCTATTACGCATCCCCGCGTATCTTTGCCGGATGAATGAATTGCCTAATATTCGCCATCAATCTTTCCAGGATATAGCCACATGGTTTTCGGAAAAAGGAGAAAAAAAATTCCGTGCCAAACAATTATATGAATGGATCTGGAAAAAGCATGCAAAAAGTTTTGAGGATATGTCTAACTTAAGTAAATCCCTGAGAGAAGATTTACAAAAGAATTTCTCTTTCCCGGCTTTATCCATACAGCAAAAACAAGTAGCCGAAGATGGTACGCAAAAATATAAATTTGAAACGGCAGATCATCACTATGTGGAAGGCGTCATCATTCCTACTGAAGAAAGAGTTACTGCCTGCATATCTTCCCAAATTGGTTGTAGCCTGAATTGTAAATTTTGTGCTACGGGATATATGAAAAAACATCGAAGTTTATTATTTGATGAAATCGTGGACCAGGTAACTTTAATGAATGCAGAGAGTGAAAAATTTTTTGAAAAAAAATTAACCAATATTGTTTTCATGGGTATGGGAGAGCCGCTCCTCAATTATAAAAATATGATCCGAGCTGTGGAACGAATCACATCGGAAGAAGGCCTGTTCATGAGCCCGCGCAGGATTACGGTTTCCACTGCCGGCATTGCAAAGCAAATAAAAAAGCTGGGAGATGATCAGGTGCGTTTTAAACTCGCGCTCTCCTTACATGCTGCCAATGATAAAAAAAGAAGCGCCATCATGCCCATTAATGATACGAATGATATTAAATCCTTAGTAGAAGCCTTGAATTATTTTTATCAAAAAACCGGGAATGAAATTACCCTGGAGTATATCCTTTTTCAAAATTTTAATGATACTCAAAAAGATGCGGAAGAGCTGGTAAAACTGTATCGCCAGATTCCTGCTGACCTGGTTAATATCATTGAATATAATCCCATAGATCAGATGAAATTCTCGAAGCCTAAAGAAGAAGCCGTTCAAGAATTTATTCAATATCTCGAAAGCCATCGTGTGAATGCAAGACTTCGCCGTAGCCGTGGAAAAGACATAGATGCCGCTTGTGGACAACTGGCCAATAAAAAAGCACATACGGCATAAATTTTCAATCCTGTTTTTAAACAGCAACAATTTTTATGAGCAAAAAAGCATTTGAAAAATATATAGCAAAACCGGTCAGTGGAGCGAAAAAAAAGGAAATGCTCCGCCAGCAAAAAAAAGCAAGCAAAGCGCTGGAAAAAGCGGAAGAAGAAAATGCACGTAAAGAAAAATTGGCCAAAGGAAAACAATACAAAAGAAATGATCCATTTGCTCCAAGAGGTACAAAATATGATCAGCCAAAGCCTGTGCCGCCGGTTCAAAAAGAAAAGAAAGAAGCAATAGAAAAGCCTGTTGATGAGCTGATGCCTTTAAATAAATTTTTGGCGCATGCAGGCATCTGCGGAAGACGTGAAGCTGCAGCGCTCATCAAAGAAGGATATGTTTCCGTCAATGGTGTGATCAAAGATGAACCCGGTTTTAAAGTATCTGAAAAAGATCAAATTCATTTTAAGGGAAAGAAAATTTTTATACAAAAAAACAACGTCTATATCCTCATCAATAAACCCAAGGATACAATCACCACCCGTAAAGATCCTCAAAACCGGAGAACGGTTTTTGATATCATGGGTGATGCAATTCCTGAAAGAGTATTCCCGGTAGGGCGGCTTGACCGTAATACGACGGGCGTTTTATTGTTGACCAATGATGGTGAACTTGCTCAAAAACTAACGCATCCTTCTTTTGAAATAAAGAAAGTGTATGAAGTAAAATTAGATAAGCCCCTGACAAAAAAAGATTTTGAAACTATATTGTCCGGCATTCACCTCGAAGATGGTTTTGTAAAAGCAGATGCTTTGGGATATACCGATACTAAGGATAAGTCCGTAATAGGTATAGAAATTCACAGTGGCCGCAACCGCATAGTACGCCGCCTGTTTGAGCGACTGGGTTACCAGGTTAAAAATCTCGACCGGGTTATGTTTGCAAACCTTACCAAAAAAAATGTGGATCGCGGAAAATGGCGCTTCCTGAATGAAAAAGAAATCCGGCTCCTGAAATACATGAATCAGTCTTTTCTTCGGGAAACGAAATAAATCCGAAAATTTCGTTTATCAAATTTTTAATACTTTGCTTTTATGCACCTTTCTCCCGGAAATATCCTTTTTGAAAATGAAGATTTTATCGTCATCAATAAACCCAGCGGGATGCATAGTATCCCGGACAGGGTACAATCGCCTTTTTCGCTGAAAGAGTTATTAAAAGAAAAGTATGGAGAAATTTTTACCGTGCACAGAATAGATAAAGAAACCAGCGGTGTCATCCTTTTTGCAAAGAATACAACATCCCATGCCAGTCTTTCTGCATTATTTGAGAATAGAGAAATTGAAAAATATTATCTGGGTTTGGTGCATGGACAGGTAGAAGAAATTGAGGGCAGCATTGATCTTCCGATTGCTGAAAACCCTATGAGAAAAGGGATGATGCGCATTCATGCAAAAGGTAAAGCATCCTTAACAGATTATCATGTCATTGAAAAATTCAGGTCTTATACCTGGGTATCTTTTCGCATTCATACAGGGCGTACACACCAGGTAAGGGTACACAGTGCGGCCCTAGGCCATCCACTCGTTTATGATAAATTATACGGAACCGAAGATCCACTCCTGATTTCCAGCCTGAAAAAAAATTATCACCTTGCTAAAAAGGATGAAACAGAAAGACCGATTCTTTCCCGGCTTGCATTACATGCCTCCAGTATTCATTTTGATTTGAATGGAGCATCTTATACGTTTGAAGCGCCATTGCCAAAAGACCTTAAAGCCTCTTTGCAACAATTGAGAAAATGGAATCAATAAAGTTTTTTATTTTTTGAGCGCACGGGCTTTTTGCAGAGAAGTAGATCCAAATTGTTTTTTTACGGAATCAATAGCGCCATACAATTTTGATTTTTTTTCACCATCATCAAACAAATTGGCATTTCGTATATGAGGTCGCAGATTACTCAATCTTACACCTAATAAGCGCACCTCATTTCTTTTCCGGTAATGTTTATGAAAAAGTTGAATGGCTATAGGAATGATCTCATCATCGAGGCAGGTAAAATCCATGGCGACTTGCATGGTCGTTGTTTCAAAATTTGCATAGCGAATTTTTACTGCCACACAACCGGACATTAATTTTTTTTTCCTGAGTTGGAAACAAATCTTTTCAGTCATCCGCACCAGATGGCTCAGTAAAAGCGTTTCATCCGTTATGTTTTCATGAAATGTATTTTCTGTAGAAACTGATTTTGAAACTTGCATGGGATGCACTTCGCCGGTATGGATGCCTTGTGCTTTTTCCCAAAGATCCAGTCCATATTTCCCCAGTGAATCTTCCAGGTCATTCACAGGTTTTTGTTGTACATCACGGATCATCAACAGACCCATGCTTTTTAAAACTTCCGTAGTGTGTTTTCCTGCACCCGGTATCTTTGAAATGGGAAGTGGCGCTAAAAATTTTTTTTCTTCACCGGGCTGTACAAATAAAAAACCATTTGGTTTTGCTTCATTGGTTGCCATCTTGGCAATCAGTTTATTTGTACCCAGACCGAAAGATATGGGCAAACCGGTTTCTTCGATAATCTCCTTTCTCAACATGACACACCACTGGAGTACATCAAAAAAAAGATCCATTCCTGTAAGATCCAGGTAAAACTCATCTATACTTGCTTTTTCTACAAGGGGCGCTTTCGCGAGAATCATATCTGTCACCCATTGAGAATATCTGGCATAAGAAGCATAATCGCCAGGACAAACAATTGCCTGCGGACACAGCAGCATTGCTTTTTGCATAGGCATTGCAGAATGGATCCCAAATTTCCGGGCAGCATAACTGCATGCGGCAACTACGCCCCGGCCTTCTTTTCCGCCTACAAGTACCGGCTTATTTTTTAATAAAGGATTATTGAGGATCTCAACACTTACAAAAAAAGAATCTAAATCATAATGTGCAATATATCGTTGCGGCTTTTTCATTCTCACAATAAAAATAGCCCAATTTATTGAACTTGATTACACATTGTCTGGATAAGGATTAACC
Source organism: Bacteroidota bacterium (assembly GCA_018268015.1). GTDB lineage: Bacteria > Bacteroidota > Bacteroidia > Chitinophagales > Chitinophagaceae > JAFDXJ01. The sequence goes on along the minus strand of JAFDXJ010000003.1, from coordinate 9,057 downwards.
AATCTTTTTCTTCAGATTGTTATCCAGTGCATCCAGGAATTCTTCTGTATATAAATAATCTTTACCATGCGTAACTTTATTCCCATGGATACAAACCGCAAGGTCTTTCGTCATTTTTCCACTTTCCACGGTTTCTACACATACACTTTCCAATGATCTGCAGAAATGAATGAGCGCATCATTGCCATCCAGTTTACCCCGAAATTCCAGGCCTCTTGTCCAGGCAAAAATGGAAGCGATCGGGTTGGTAGAAGTAGGATTTCCTTTTTGATATTCGCGAAAGTGCCGTGTAACAGTACCATGAGCTGCTTCTGCTTCCATGGTTTTGCCATCGGGTGTTACTAAAGTAGAAGTCATTAATCCGAGACTGCCAAATCCTTGTGCCACTGTATCACTTTGTACATCCCCGTCATAGTTTTTGCAGGCCCAAACAAAATTGCCATGCCATTTCAGGGCACTGGCCACCATATCATCAATCAAACGATGCTCATACGTAATGCCGGCTTTATCAAATTGTGTTTTAAATTCATCATTAAATGTGGCTTCAAAAACATCTTTAAAGCGTCCGTCATATTTTTTTAAAATCGTATTTTTTGTACTCAGGTACAAAGGCCATTTTTTACTGAGCGCCATATTAAAACAACTTCTTGCAAATCCCCGAATACTCTCATCGGTATTGTACATAGCCAGCGCTACACCATCCCCTTTAAAATCATAGACATGATATTCCTGAACCGTGCCATCTTCAGCTTCATAGCGGATACTTAATTTTCCTTTGCCTTTTGTGACAAAATCAGTAGCCCGGTATTGATCGCCGAATGCATGACGGCCAATACATATAGGCGCTGTCCAGTTAGGCACCAGGCGAGGAACATTTTCACACACAATCGGTTCACGAAAAACAGTGCCATCCAATATATTCCGTATTGTTCCATTGGGGCTTTTCCACATTTGTTTTAAATGAAATTCAGCAACCCTTTGTTCATCCGGTGTAATGGTGGCGCATTTGATACCTACACCATATTGTTTAATTGCATTTGCTGCATCTATCGTTACCTGGTCATCAGTTTCATCGCGGTGTTCAAGGCCCAGGTCATAATATTTGATATCTATATCCAAATATGGTAATACCAATTTTTCTTTAATGAATTTCCAAATAACCCGGGTCATTTCATCACCATCCAATTCTACCACCGGATTCACTACTTTAATTTTTTCTGCCATATGTTTAAATTTTAAGTACGCAAAAATATATGTTTCATGGATTATTTTTAGAAAGGAAAATGGAATATATAAAAATATAAAAAGGTTTCGGCTAAAGAAAATTCAGATGGATAATGAAGGCTGAAATTCCTGACAAAATAGCCAGGAGCATGGATTGGCAAATTTTTTGACCAAAGTGGTTGCAAATTAAATAATATGAATCAGCATACAAAACGGCATAATAAAGATCATTTTTCAGAAGAAAAGTCGGAAAACCAAAATCAGCCTGACGAAAATACAGCCTCAGAAATGCCAATACCCGAAGAAAATGAAGAAACCGTTTTTACGGAAGCAGAGAAATGGAAAAAAGAATTGGAAGAACAAAAAGCAAAATACCTGCTTTTATATGCTGAATTTGATAATTATAAACGCCGTACTGCCAAAGAAAGGCTGGAACTGGAACAAACTGCCGGGAAAAGAGTCATCATTCCATTATTGGATTTGTTGGATGATTGCGATCGTGCAGAAAAACTTCTCATGGAAGGAGAAAAAAACGGGGATCAGCATTTAGAAGGGGTATTTTTAATTTTTAATAAATTTCGTTCTATCTTACAAGCACAGGGATTAAAACCTATGGATAGCCTCCATGAAGAGTTTGATGTAGAAAAGCATGAGGCCATTTCACAAATACCCGCTCCTACAAAAGAACTCGTCGGCAAAGTGGTAGATGTGGTACAAAAAGGGTATTTATTAAATGATAAAATTATCCGTTTTGCTAAAGTGGTGATAGGCATTTAATTAATTATTACAACATCAAAGTTTCCTATTCACGATTAGTGCAAAATTTATGAAAAGAGATTACTACGAAATATTACAGGTGACAAAAACATCTACGCCTGAAGAAATAAAAAAGTCTTACAGGAAAGTGGCCATGCAATTTCATCCGGACCGCAATCCCGGGGATGCATCTGCAGAAGAAAAATTTAAAGAAGCTGCCGAAGCTTATGAAGTACTGAGTGACCCCGATAAAAAAGCAAAATATGATCGCTTTGGCCATCAGGCATTTGCCGGAGCCGGTGGTTTTCACAGCAGCAATGTAAACATGAATGATATCTTCAGCCAGTTTGGGGATATTTTTGGAGATGATGTTTTTGGAAGCTTTTTTGGAGGAGGCCGTAGTAGTGGCGGCAGGAAGTCAGCAGGCACTAGAGGAAGTAATTTAAGAATAAAACTAAAATTGAATTATGAAGAAATTGCCTCTGGTGTTACAAAAACCATCAAAGTAAAAAAGTACGTAAAATGTGATACCTGCCATGGTTCAGGGGCAAAGGATAAAAATAGTATGCAAACCTGCAGTACCTGCGGTGGAAATGGCCAGGTAAGAAAAGTTACCAATACTTTTTTGGGGCAAATGCAGACGGTTACAACCTGCCCAACATGCCAGGGAGAAGGCAGCACAATTACCGCAAAATGTACATCTTGTAAAGGGGATGGCCGCATTTACGGAGAAGAAATGGTAAAAGTAAAAATTCCGGCAGGAGTACAGGAAGGCATGCAATTAAGTATGCATGGCAAAGGAAATGAAGGCGAAAGAGGCGGCGCTGCAGGTGATTTACTCATATTAATTGAAGAAGAACAGCATAAAGATTTACAGCGTGATGGGCAAAATGTGGCTTACGAATTATATATAAATTTCACAGACGCCGTATTTGGTACAAACCTGGAAGTACCCACCATTGATGGAAGAGCTAAAATTAAAATTCCGGCTGGCACCCAAAGTGGGAAGATATTCCGATTGAAAGGAAAGGGTTTCCCGGATGTAAATAGTTATTCCAAAGGAGATCAATTGATTCATGTGAATGTATGGACTCCGCAGCATCTAACCCAGGAAGAAAAAGAAATGCTTGAGAAATTAAGCAAAAGCCCCAATTTTAAACCACAACCAGATAAAAATGAAAAAAACTTCTTTGATAAAGTCAAAGAAGCATTTTCCTGATACATTTCAAAACCCGGTTCTCCCCGGGTTTTTTTATATAGATTATCCTTAAATCCATATAGACACATATTCACTATCGGTCATTCTTTCTCTTTTTATCAAAATATGCTACCAATCATCAAAATATATTACCGTTCATGCTATTACTATGTACTATGTATTACATAATACTTACTTTTACAATGTAATTTATTTAATAAAGTACTAAATAGAAAAAAATGAAAAAGAATATTATAATCACCTCTGTTATGAGTGCATTCCTTTTGGGCATACTTTTTTTAACTCCATTAAAAACCATTTTTTACAAAGGAAAACCTGTTGAAAAGGAAGTAAACCTAAATATAGGTTTAGACAAAAGATATTCTCTTCCGGTATATGCAAATGCAAAAGCAGATGTACAAATAACCATTACCAAATGGCATGGCAAAAAATCTACCCTACTCTGGCAGAAATCCCTGAAAGATATTCAACTGAGCAAAAATGCCGGGCTTGAAAAGGTGGAAGCACAATTTATCACGATACCCACATCAGAAAAAAAGGATCGAATTGTGGTTAGATACCTGGTATCTTATAAGGATAAAGGAAGTACAGTGGAGTTAGCTTATTATGATGACCTCCCCAAAAATAAAGAGGATGCCACAGTAGAAGTCATTATTTAAAAAATATTGAGATTTAAAATTGCAGAGATTTTTTTAAAGGGTTTCATGATGAACAAAAACTATGAATCCATTTCTTACTTTTGTAACATGAGAAGCCTGAAATTTATCGTACTGCAATTTTTCCTTTTAATTAGCCCCTTCTTATTGAAAGCCCAGTCGGCTCCCCAAATACCCGGCAATCTGGAATTGCGGACTGACCAGGATTTCGAAGCCGCAGAGCCGCTAGTCATTGAATCTTCAAACTGGCTGAATACCACCAATCTGGATCAATATATTCAGGAAAGAAAAAAGGTAAATGAATTTATCTGGAAATGGGTAAGTGGTACACCAGCATTTACCATAGATATATCGGATGAACTGACCCGTCTATATGAAAATAATATTCAGTTACTAAGTATATTCTTAGCCAATTATGCCAGATATTATATTCAAAACAAATCGACTTTTACAAATGTAGCTGCCAGTAGGGAAGGCATCTATGCAATCATAGCCGTATATAATAAAGGCATCGGAATCAAAAAAACGAAGGCCATGGAGAAAATTGTACATTATACTCCAACGGAATTGGAAAAGTATATTGAAGCAAAATTTCCCTGATTTTCCTAAAAAAAACCTAATTTTTCAGAAATATTTTCAGTATCGTCCCGAAAAGTTTCTGTTAAATTTTTCTATTCCAATGCAAGCGCCTATCTTCGCGCTCCCAAAAATTATATGTCAAAACAGCCACTCATTAAACAAGACGGAATTATTCAGGAAGCATTGAGTAATGCCATGTTTAGGGTAAAGCTTGAAAATGGCCATGAAATACTGGCTACGATTTCCGGGAAAATGAGGATGCATTATATCCGTATTTTACCGGGAGATAAAGTGGGTGTAGAAATGAGTCCATATGATTTAAGCAGGGGCAGAATCATTTTCAGGTATAAATAACCTGTATGATTTGTAAGAAAAAATTTGAAAATTGATCATTCATGCAGGATTCAACCTGTATATAAAAAAAAAGGTATGAAAGTCAGGGCATCAATAAAAAAACGCAGTGCAGATTGCAAAATAGTCCGTCGCAAAGGCAGGTTATATGTTATCAACAAAAAAAACCCCCGCTTTAAGCAGCGCCAGGGATAATCATTTAAACACAAAAATTAAAGTTTTATATGGCTCGTATAGCTGGTATAGATTTACCAAAAAACAAAAGGGGTGAAATTGGCCTTACCTATATTTATGGTATTGGACGTTCCAGGGCGAAAGACATTTTAGATAAGGCGGGTGTGGACTACAATAAAAAAGTAAATGACTGGAATGATGATGAGCAAGGCGCTATCCGGAATGTAATTAGCAATGAATTTAAAGTAGAAGGTGCATTGCGTAGTGAAGTGCAAACAAGTATTAAACGTCTTTTGGATATAGCCTGTTACAGAGGTTTACGCCATCGGAAAGGTTTGCCGGTAAGAGGCCAGCGTACACGTACCAATAGCCGTACACGTAAAGGAAAGCGTAAAACCGTTGCCGGTAAGAAAAAAGCGCCGAAGAAATAATAGAACGGTATTCTCCGGAATACCATTTATACTATAAATCCTCGTTTTATGGATCGCCTAAAAAATGGCAGGAGTAAAACCGGGTAACCCTTCGGGGTTTAAAAAATAAATTTCAGATTACCTAAAAAAAACAAATGGCTAAAGAACAAAAAGGCGGTCAAAAAGCAGCCTCCAAAAAAAGAATTGTAAAAGTAGATTCCTATGGCGAAGCACATATCAATGCTACTTTTAATAACATCATCGTTTCCCTTACCAATAAACAGGGACAAGTGATTTCCTGGTCTTCCGCCGGGAAAATGAAATTTCGCGGATCCAAAAAAAATACACCTTATGCCGCTCAGACAGCCGCTCAGGATGCTGCTAAAATAGCCTTTGACGCAGGCCTGAAAAAAGTAGATGTCTATGTAAAAGGCCCGGGTTCCGGTCGGGAAGGTGCTATCAGGTCTCTTTCTCAAAGTGGCATTGAAATCGCCATGATTAAAGATGTGACCCCCATGCCGCATAATGGATGCCGCCCTCCTAAAAAGAGAAGAGTTTAAAATTTTTCAATAAATCAAACCCAAAAGGGTATTCTAAACAAGGGAAAGTTATTCATTTTAGATTTTTACCGATAGCTTTCCGACATTAAAAAATCAACAAAAATGGCACGTTACACAGGACCTAAAACAAAAATTTCCCGCATCTTCGGGGAACCCATCCTGGGAAATGGAAAATGGCTGACTAAAAACAGCAATCCTCCCGGAATGCATGGCGCTACGCGTAAAAGAAAAACTTTAGGCGAGTATGCACTCCAATTAAAAGAAAAGCAAAAAGCTAAATACACTTATGGTGTTTTAGAAAAGCAATTCCACAACACATTTGACAAAGCAGCCAGATTAAAAGGAGTTACCGGTGAAAACCTTATCCGTTTACTGGAAGCCCGCTTAGACAATACCGTTTACCGTCTGGGCATTGCGCCTTCCAGACCGGCAGCACGCCAATTGGTAAGCCACAAACACATTATGGTAAATGGTGAAGTTGTTAATATCCCTTCTTTTCAATTGAAACCAGGTGATATCATCAGTTTTAAAGCCAAAAGCGGTAATAACTCTTCATTAACCAGTTTCATCCGTGGTAAGAACAATAAATTTACCTGGCTTGACTGGAATGACAATGAAAAGAAAGGCACATTTGTAACTTATCCCGACAGGGATAATGTTCCTGAAAATATTCGCGAACAATTGATCGTGGAATTATATTCTAAATAATTGAAACCTTTTTCAAAACAACCGGCTTAAAACCGGAAATATAAAAACAGCTATATGTCTATATTGAATTTTCAAAAACCTGACAAAATTGTTTTACAAAAAGTAACTGATTTTGAAGGGCAGTTTGAATTCCGCCCTTTAGAACCGGGGTTTGGCTTAACCATTGGCAATGCACTTAGAAGGGTCTTATTAAGTAGCCTGGAAGGTTATGCCATCATCGGTATTAAAATTGAAGGCATTGATCATGAATTTGCTACGATCAAAGGCGTTACAGAAGATGTTACCGAAATGATCCTGAACCTGAAACAAGTCCGCTTTAAGAAAATTACAGACCAGGAAATCGGAAATGAAAAAATCACATTGAATATCCATAACAAAACAGAATTCAATGCAGGCATGATTGGAGAAGCTACTCAGCTGTTCCAGGTAATGAATCCGGATCAATTGATTTGTACCCTTGATACAACTGCCAGTATGCTCATTGAAATCACCATTGGAAAAGGCCGTGGTTATGTTCCTTCTGAAGAAAACAAAATCAAGGATACTCCATTTGGCTATATACCTATTGACTCCATTCATACACCCATCAAAAATGTGAAATACGCTATTGAAAATTATCGTGTAGAACAAAAAACTGACTTTGAAAAATTGATCCTGGATGTAGCTACAGATGGCACCATCAACCCGGAAGAAGCCGTAAAGCAAGCCAGCCGCATTTTGATTCAACACCTGATGATTATCACAGACGAAAACATCACTTTTGATAATAAGGAAGACAAAAAAGAAGATGTGGTTGATGAGCAGGTATTACAATTAAGGAAAATTTTAAAAACACCACTTGAAGATCTCGATCTTTCCGTGCGTGCCTTTAATTGCCTGAAAGCAGCTAAGATAAACTCACTCAGTGAACTTGTTCAATATGAACAGGAAGACCTGATGAAATTTAGAAATTTTGGCCAAAAATCACTTAGTGAAATAGAACAGGTTTTAGGTGAGAGAGGTTTACATTTTGGTATGGATCTGCCAAAACTCGGCCTTACTGACCTGGATCTTTAATCCTATATTCATTACAATTTTTAAATTATAAACAAAAGCCTTGCAATTCCTGACACGGTGCAGGGTATAAAACAAACGTCATGCGACACGGAGATAAAAATAAAAACCTGGGACGAAAAAAAGCCCACAGAGATGCGCTACTAAGCAATCTTGCCAGCCAGTTAATCGTACACAAAAGAATTACGACTACCCTGGCAAAAGCAAAAGTCTTACGTACTTATGTAGAACCACTTATTACTAAAACAAAAAAATCTTCAAGTAGTCTGGATATCATGCATCAGCATCGGGTTGTCTTTAGTTACTTACGTGATAAAGCAGCCGTAAAAGAATTATTTACGGTTGTAGGTCCAAAGATTGCTAATCGCCCCGGTGGTTATACCCGAATTTTGAAATTAGGAATTCGCGTGGGCGATAATGCAGAAAAAGCCATGATTGAGCTGGTTGATTTCAATGAAATCTATACGAAAGGCGCTGCAAAAATGGAAGAAGGTAAGAAAACAAGACGTAGTCGAAGCAGTGCTAAAAAGCCGGCCAAAACGCAACCTGTACCGGAAAAAGAAATTGCTGAAAGAATAGAAGAAAAATTAGAAACGCCTTCTGATGATCTTAAAAAGATTGAAGGAATAGGGCCCAAAGCAGCAGAAGCATTACATGCTGCAGGCATAGATTCTTTTGAAAAAATGGCTACCGCTACACCTGAATCACTCAAAGAAATATTAGATGCTGCAGAAGGTCACTTCAATGCTCTGGATACAACAAGTTGGCCGGAACAAGCTGCACTTGCTGCAAAAGGTAATTGGGAAGAACTGCAAACTTTACAAGATCAACTCAATGCCGGCAGAAAACAGGCATAATTAATTTTTGATAATAAAAAAACACCCGGGTAATATTCCGGGTGTTTTTTTATATGAATACTCAATCAGCCTTTCAAGGCTTTTTTCCAAGTATTATAAAAAACCATACCCCATTAATCATTCACAATTAACCATTAACCATTATTCCTTCACCATCTTCAACCTTACCACTTTTTCTCCCTGGGTTATTTGTACAAAATAGGCGCCCTGTGCCAAGCTGCGGATAATCAGTGTGGCGGTACTTACCTTGTCAAAATGCTGAGTGCTGATTTCTCTGCCCTGCATATCCATGATTTTGATAACAGACGCACTGTTCTTATCTAAACCTTTGACCGTAACGGTGCTTTTGGCCGGATTGGGATAGAGGGAAAGAACTCCGCTTTGTATAAAGTTTACTTTAAGTGTCTGACTGTAACTAACCGTACCATTCCGGGCATTTTCCCGGATGCGGTAATAGTTATCTCCTGCGAGCGGATTTTTATCTGTGTAGTTGTAACTGTTTTCCGTTTG
>JAFDXJ010000039.1:5000-9897 GCA_018268015.1 Bacteroidota bacterium | reverse complement strand
TTCGATGTGAAACGAATCAGCAAAACGTTTGCTTTATTTTCATATATAATATGAAAAATTTTTGCTTGCAATCATTTAGCTGATTCGATGTGAAACGAATCAGCAAAACGTTTGCTTCATTTTCATATATAATATGAAAAATTTTTGCTTGCAATCATTTAGCTGATTCGATGTGAAACGAATCAGCAAAATGATTGTCACAAATGTTGTTGTAATATGAAATGGTCTTGTCGTATGCGAATCCGATAAAAGATTTTTTGTACAGATTCGGCTGGCCTATCAATGATCTTGTTTCTCGAGGATGATATTGTGATGAAGTAATTGTTCGGCTAGTATGACTGTGTGTTAAACAGTTGTTTAGCAATGTGAACTAAATTGTATATGATGAAAAAAAAAGTTTGTCGAAGCTGCTTCGTCAACTTTGCAACTCATCGTATATATTAGATGCGCATTAAATACGAACGAATTACATTAAAATTGTAACATCACAACTGGCAAAGAAGTGAATGCGGTTGAAAATGTTTCAACTTACGCACACACATCATAACTAACAATTGTTGATTAGTTTTCAATAACTAGTCATATGTTGATAGTTTGGGCTTGAATGCTTGTAACAGAGTTGCATTAAGAACAGGAATGAATTTATTCCTATGATATGGGTTGGTTTTGTTTCGTCTCGATGAAACAACGAATATATATATATATGAAAATATATATGTTTAAAAAGCACTGGTCATAATGAAGTGATTTCATTTGACTTGTTGTGAAATAAAAATGCTTATATATTCTATAGGCATTGATATATCATAACGAAGCTTTCCGATTGATCTTGTCGGTGGCTTTCCTTTATCTTGAAGATTAAGCCATGCATGTCTAAGTATGAACTGGTTTAAGGTGAAACTGCGTACGGCTCATTACATCAGCTATAACTTTCTTTGATCATAAATTCTAAATGGAATAACCGAGGAAAAGCCTGGGCTAATACATGCGACAATTCCGGTAGCAATATCGGAATGCTTTTATTAGATCAAAACCTTCTAGTTCTCTCACGGGAACTGTTTGTTGGTGACTCTAAATAACTTTGTGTTGATCGTATGACCTTTGTGTCGACGACATATCTTTCAAGTGTCTGACTTATCAACTTTAGACGGTACATTATATGTCTACCGTGGTTGTAACGAGTACAGAGAATCAGGGTTTGGTTCTGGAGAGGCCGCCTGAGAAACGGCGACCACTTCCAAGGAAGGCAGCAGGCGCGCAAATTACCCACTCTCAAAACGAGGAGGTAGTGAAGAGAAATAACGATGTTAGTCTATTATAGATTGACAATCGGAATGGGAACACTGTAAACAGGTTATCGATTAACAATTGGAGGGCAAGTCTGGTGCCAGCAGCCGCGGTAATTCCAGCTCCAATAAGGAAAACTAAAGTTGCTGTGTTTAAAAAGCTCGTAGTTGAATTTCGGGTATTTGTTGCTAGCTGGTCTCATTGGCCATGTTGGTTAACAGATCCTCATCTGCTGGACGTCTGGCGATGATCTTTATCGGTTGTCGTCAGTTGCCAGCACGTTTACTTTGAGAAAATTAGAGTGCTAAAAGCAGGCTCACGCCTATATATATTGCATGGAATAATGAAATAAGATCTCGATTTTATTTCGTTGGTTTTAGAAATTGAGATAATGATTAATAGGATCAGAGGGGGGCGTACGTACTGTGGTGTGAGAGGTGAAATTCTTGGATCGCCACAGGACGAACAGCAGCGAAGGCGTTCGCCAAGAATGTTTTCATTAATCAAGAACGAAAGTTTGAGGTTCGAAGACGATTAGATACCGTCCTAGTTCAAACCATAAACGTTGCCAACTGTCTTTTAGATGCGGTTATTTATATGACTCATCTGGCGGATCTCGAGAAATCTAAGTTTTTAGGTTCCGGGGGAAGTATGGTTGCAAAGCTGAAACTTAAAAGAATTGACGGAAGGACACACAAGAAGTGGAGCCTGTGGCCTAATTTGACTCAACACGGGAAACCTTACTCGGCCAGGACACTTTTAGGATTGACAGATTGAGAGCTCTTTCTTGATTAGGTGGGTGGTGGTGCATGGTCGTTCGTAGTTCGTGGAGCGATTTGTCTGATTAATTTCGATAACGAACGAGACTCCGGCTTACTAAATAGTCTAAAGTTCGAAGGGACTTTTCAAGACTTCTTAGCAGGATAAGTGGCACTTCTTAAGCCACACGAAATGGAGCAATAACAGGTCTGTGATGCCCTTAGATGTCCGAGGCTGCACGCGCGCTACACTGGAGAGTTCAGAATGTTTCTTCCTACTTCGACAGGAGTGGGTAACCATGAAATTCTCTTCGTGACTGGGATCGGAGCTTGCAATTATTCTCCGTCAACGAGGAATTCCTAGTAAGCACTATTTCATCAGAATGTGCTGATTATGTCCCTGTCCTTTGTACACACCGCCCGTCGCTACTACCGATTGAATGTTTTAGTGAGATCTTCGGCTTGGTTTTCCGAGCGGCTCTCGGGTCGTTCGGTTTATATCGAAAAGATGCTCAAACTGGATCATTTAGAGGAAGTAAAAGTCGTAACAAGGTATTCGTAGGTGAACCTGCGTATGGATCATTACCGTTTTTTTTTGATTGATTCATCTCGATCAAAATAAACAAAACCTTTAACTTCGCACAAGCATATGCATGTAACAAATGTATATGTTTGTGTCGCACCATTATGTATTTAAACAAATCATATATATTCGTATATATGACTTGTTTTAAACCTTTCCATTCAACAAAAATCATTGTTGTTTGTCATTGAATTATGAATCGAATCTATAACATAGAATTAACAAAAAAAATAATTCTGTACGGTGGATCACTCGGCTCGTTATTCGATGAAGAGCGCAGCAAAGTGCGAGAAAGCAATGCGAATTGCAGGACACATTGAGCATGAATAACTCGAACGCATCTAGCAGCCAAGACTTTTGTCGAGGCTAAATTTGCTTCAGTCTTGTTTATATAACATCAAATTCATTTATTTGAATTGCTGGCAAGTTCAATAAGAAATTATTTAGCTTGCAATACATATATAAACAATACATTTATTTGTATACGTATAAAACGAAGTTATACACAACATACACATATTTATTTGTGTAAATTGTCATAACATGAGAAATCTTTATCATATCCTTGTTATTGATTAATGAACGCAATATTATTAAATATGTTATCGATGTCGTGTGTAAAATGATATTATATCATTCTTCACTTTCTATATATATATATACTTTCAAGCTGAAGTCAAATTAGAATACTTGCTGAACTTAAGCATATTAATAAGCAAAGGAAAAGAAATCAACTGAGATTGCCTTAGTAATGGCGAATGAACCGGCATAAGCTCATTGCTGAAGCGTGTTAAATTTACTTTTGACATGCATTGTAGCATTTGGGGTGACTACTGTATGGTGCCTGTTCGTGTGAGTTCCTTTGATCAGGGCTTTAACCATAGAAGGTGCTAGTCCTATAATCACGAATAGTTTGTGCTGTACATTGTACACCTTTCGAGTAGCGTAGTTTGAGATTGCTACGCCAACGTGGGACGTAAACTTGTTCCAAAGCTAAATATTATAACGAGACCGATAGCGAACAAGTACCGTGAGGGAAAGTTGAAAAGCACTCTGAAGAGAGAGTTAAATAGTACGTAAAACCGTACAGAAGAAAACGAATGGCCGCATTCATCAGATGACTTTGGATTCAATTCGTTCTCTATATGATGACGATACATGTTAATTTGGAACTTCAACAGTCCATTGATATGTTGATTGTCTAGAGTCGGATGCATTTTCAAGGTAAACTGAACCTGGATCTATAACTACAGCTAGTTGAATCAGTCGATTTTGGTAGCAAATCTCGGTTTGCGTTAAAAATTTGACTTGCATAAATAACAAATTCGACTTGGCGTTATAGGTAAACAGACATGTTTTTGATTTCAGTACTTTGTACGGCATGTTAGGAGCATTGTTTGTGTTACATAAGTAACTAATATCTAAACAATATTAGTTTTATTTATGTGAATGCTTAATGTTTTTTAGCTGTCAATGAAATCGGCAAGTCTACAGGAGTTTTGAATGCCGAGTTATTCGACCCGTCTTGAAACACGGTCTAAGGAGTTCACTGCATGTGCAAGAGTTCGGCTGTATGAAAAGCCTTGCTCGTAATGAAAGTAAAGGACATTCTTGCAATGTTTTAAGTGTGATTTCTGTCATCTGGTGCAAATCATGACAATGAACGCAACACTGACAGGTTCTATTGCCGTTGGCAAAGAGCTTAGTAAGAGTATATGCAATGAGACCCGAAAGATGGTGAACTTAATGTGTGTAGAATGAAGCCAGGGGAAACCCTGGTGGAAGTTCGTAGCGGTTCTGACGTGCAAATCGATCGTCAAACATGCATTAAGGGGCGAAAGACTAATCGAACCATCTAGTAGCTGGTTCCGTCCGAAGTTTCCCTCAGGATAGCTGGCATTCAGTTTTCACAGTTATATCCGGTAAAGCGAATGTTTAGAGGCATTGGGCGTAAAATACGCTCAACCTATTGACAAACTTTAAATGGGTATGAAGTTCATTTTTCTACTTCATTGAGAATGAACAGCGAATGTGAGTGCCAAGTGGGCCATTTTTGGTAAGCAGAACTGGCGCTGTTGGATGCACAAAACGTCAAGATAAAGAGCCAGATGGTCTCGCTCATCAGATACCATAAAAGGTGTTGGTCGATATAGACAGCAGGACGGTGGCCATGGAAGTCGGAATCCGTTAAGGAGTGTGTAACAACTCACCTGCCGAATCGACTAGTCCTAAAAATGGATGGCGCTCGAGCGAGCCTCTTATACTTGAC
>JAFDXJ010000039.1:0-2500 GCA_018268015.1 Bacteroidota bacterium | reverse complement strand
CAAGATTGTCTTTGCCTTTCTTAACACTCTCAAACGAATGCTGATTCAATAGACTTCAGTTCTACAAATGATATTTGCATTCCATATATTCTTTCTCTCTTTTTCTCTCTTTTTCTCTCTTGTTAAACCAAAATTACATGTGAATCAACGATCTACATCCTCAACATTCTCAAGATTTCATTGATTTCAATTCGATTCAAACGAGAATTTGACCATTTTCATCATTCATTACATGATATTGAGAAGAAAAATCGTCTTTTTTTTTTATTTATTCATTTTATTTCAAAAAACAGACAAAAAAAAACAAAACTTTCAATACGAATTCAAATATGAATACGTTAAAACATAAAATTAATCGTAAAAATTCAAAAAGATATTCTTTTTTATTCGAAATTTAAATCGATTTTATATTTCATTTTATCGTTTCAGTCGTTGAAAGTAAGTCAAAATGAACGACAAATCCATTTCTGATGAAATTCGAATCGAATTTTATCACGTTGCAACATTAGAATTGTTGATCTTAACAAAAAACGAAAAAAAAAAGACTTTTTTTTTGTTTTTTTTCGACAAAACTTACCGAAAACAACACACATGTGTCGAGTTTCATCATGCCATCATGAAAATCGATCGATATTTGAAAATAAAATTAGTTAAATTGAAATTTTAATCGAATAATATTTCATCATTTCATTGTGAATCAATATCATCACATGAAGATCGCGAGATAGAGAGAGAGCAATAGAGAGAAATTTTCTTTTTTTTTTCTTTTTCTCTCTTCTTCTCTCTCTTTTTTACATGCATCCATCTCAGCAACTCATCTAAAACATAATATCAATTTGATTTCTCTCTATTTCAAAGAAAAAAATCAATTTTAAAGTCAATCGAAAACATTCAAACATGAATTTTCTTGACTACTGTTTATTTCTTTTTTTTTTCTCTCTTCGTTCATCATATTCGTTTTCATTCATTCATTCATTCTAAATAACCAAATAAAAGAAGAAATCAAAACGAAACGAAATCGAAGACAACATTAACGATCAACAACACAAGCTAGAAAAAAAAAGTAAAATATTCAAAAGATTTATTTTCAAAACAAAAAAAAAAAAAGAAAAAGAATTTGAAAAGTTAAAAAATAAAATGACATACATATACTTGATCAGCTCATTATGATCATTTCAAATGAAAAGATTTTAAACAAAAATTCTTTATTTTATTTATAATCACCGAATTTATTTTAAACAAAACACACCCTCAAGATGAGTCAACACATAGATAACTATCACTGATTGCATCATATCTATGCCAATCACATGTAATCGATTTCAAATTTCAACACACAATACAATTCTTGTTCGTTTTTCAACAATCATTTTTTCCAAAAATTGATTTCAAAACAAAATTAACGCAAAAATTGCTTCATATCAATGCAACATATGAGATTAATTGAATTAAATGCAATGATTCGATGTTGGATCCGAAAAAAAAACTTTTTCTTTTAAATTTTCTCTATGAAATAAATGAATAAATAAATCAAACATTTTCGATTTACATCAATAAATTTAGAAAAACGAATAATTTCAAATTAAAAAACAATTACCCTCATCTCTATCTATCTATTCATATATCTATCAAGAGACATTAAATTAACTAAATCGAACGAATTCGAAAATCAATTAAACATGAAAAGAAATTTGTGATTCAAAAGAAACCAAATTGATTGTTTCCGTTCTTGTTCGTATAAAATGAAGTTGAATCGAGA
Organism: Bacteroidota bacterium; assembly: GCA_018268015.1. Taxonomy (GTDB): domain Bacteria; phylum Bacteroidota; class Bacteroidia; order Chitinophagales; family Chitinophagaceae; genus JAFDXJ01. The sequence continues at coordinate 741 of JAFDXJ010000039.1, read as the reverse complement.
AAATCGAAGGGTCATAGCTGAATACGAGAAATGGAATCCAGGAAATCGATTTTTCAATCTTCATTATAATGTCAGGTTGAATCGATAGGTAAAATGGGGATGGAGGGATTGACAAAATTTCAAAATTATTTTATGAATAAAATAAATTTATTTATTTCATGCAATTTGAAATACAAAAAACACAAAAATGAAAGAGTTGATTCAAAATTGAACGAATCACCCAAATGCTTGTTTCACTTTCATATGTAATATGAAAATTGAACGATTGAAATCATTTGGCTGATTCGATATGAAACGATTCAGCAAAACGATTGCTTCACTTTCATATATAATATGAAAATTTTGCCATTGAAATCATTTGGCTGATTCGCTATGAAACGATTCAGCAAAACGTTTGCTTCATTTTCATATATAATATGAAACTTTAGCCATTGAAATCATTTGGTTGATTCAATGCGAAACGATTCAGCAAAACGATTGCTTCACTTTCATATATAATATGAAAAAATTTTGCTTGCAATCATTTTGCTTATTCGATATAGAACGAATCAGCAAAACGTTTGCTTCATTTTCATATGTAATATGAAAAATTTTGCCATTGAAATCATTTGGCTGATTCGCTATGAAACGATTCAGCAAAACGTTTGCTTCATTTTCATATGTAATATGAAAATTGTTCACTTGCAATCATTTTGCTTATTCGATATGAAACGAATCAGCAAAACGTTTGCTTCAGTTTCA
>JAFDXJ010000038.1 GCA_018268015.1 Bacteroidota bacterium | reverse complement strand
GAAAACCAAGTAATAGTTTTCACTGAATGGATGGGACGCAGTCCACAGACTATCGAAGACCAAGTAACCTACCCTTTAGTAAGCAACTTACAGGGAATACCCAAAGTAAAGAACGTAAGAGGCACATCAATGTTCGGAATGAGTTTCGTGTATATCATCTTCGATGACGATGTTGATGTTTATTGGGCTCGTACACGAGTCATGGAAAGACTTAATTATGCTCAAAGGCTATTGCCACAGGAGGTTGTACCAACGCTTGGTCCTGATGGGACAGGCGTTGGTCATATATACTGGTATCATTTGGATGCACCGCAGATGGAACTTGGAGAGCAGCGCGCATTGCAGGATTGGTATATCAAGTTAGCACTGCAAACTGTACCAGGTGTTGCAGAAGTAGCCTCCTTTGGAGGATATGAAAAACAATATCAGTTAGTCGTTGACCCCGTAAAGCTCCAGTATTACAATATCTCCCTTATGGATGTAATGAATAAAGTAAAAGCAAACAACAATGATGTTGGTGGTCGCAAATTTGAAATGGCAGATATGGCTTACATTATACGAGGTTTGGGGTATATAAAGAATACTGCTGATATTGAAAAAATTGCAGTAGGCAACTATAATGGCATTCCGGTAAGAGTAAAAGACATCGGAAGCGTACAAATGGGCGGAGATTTGCGGCTGGGTATATTTGACCAAAATGGAGAAGGAGAAGTTGTGGGAGGAATTGTAGTAATGCGCTATGGCGAAAATGCAGACCAAGTGATAAAAGCCGTTAAAGAAAAAATCAAAGATGTTGAAAAAGGTTTACCGGCTGGCGTAACATTAAAAACTTCTTATGACAGAAGTACATTAATCGAAGCAGCTATCGAAAATATCAAACATAAGCTCGCAGAGGAAATTATTGCAGTCGCCTTTATTGTAATTCTTTTCCTGTTCCACTGGCGGAGTGCATTAAGTATCATTATTCAAATTCCAGTTACCGTTGCCATCAGTTTTATCATATTGAACGCTTTTGGGTTATCATCCAATATTATGTCCCTTACCGGAATTGCGCTGGCAATCGGGGTAATTGTAGATAACGGAATTATAATGTCAGAGAACTCTTATAGAAATCTTTCCGTTTGGCAAAATGAGCGTAAACAAAAAACATCCGACCCATCATGAAAATAAAATGGTTTAAAAAGAAAGCCAATAAAAATGTTGGCTACGAAAAAATTCCAGAGGAAGTACGACTTAGTATCATTGAGAAATCATGCAAGCAGGTTTCAAGAGGCGTATTTTTTTCAACGATTATCATTATAACTTCATTTTTACCTGTATTCCTACTCACAGGGCAGGAAGGCAAACTTTTCCATCCGCTTGCTTATACCAAAACGTTTATATTGGTCGTGGATGCTTTATTGGTACTTACGCTTGCGCCGGTGCTGATTTCTTTCTTTATGAAAGGCAAGTTTAAAAGTGAGCATTCAAACCCAATAAACCGGGGCTTGGAAAAGCTGTATGAGCCTGTTATAAAATGGTGTGTAAAATGGCGAAAAACCGTATTGGGTATCAACATCGCTGCACTTATTATAAGTATTCCAATGATATTAAATCTTGGGAGGGAATTTATGCCACCACTCGATGAGGGTTCATTGTTATTTATGCCCGTTACATTACCCGATGTTTCTAATTCAGAAGCCAAACGAATATTGCAGGTTCAGGATAAGATTATTAAATCTGTACCGGAAGTAGCGCACGTTTTAGGTAAAGCTGGCAGGGCGAATACTGCTACAGATAATTCTCCAATCAGTATGATTGAAACTATCATTTTGTTAAAACCACAAAATGAATGGCGGGACGGAATAAAAAAGAATGACATCATTAATGAACTAAATGCGAAACTTCAAATGCCCGGAGTAACAAATGGTTGGACAATGCCCATTATAAACCGCATCAATATGTTGTCAACCGGCATCCGTACCGATGTCGGCATAAAAGTTTATGGTCAAAATCTCGATAGCATCTATTCATTATCGCAAAAAATTAAAACGGAGCTTGATGGCGTGGCAGGTATTAAAGATATGTATGTAGAACCAATAACGGGAGGTAAATATGTTGATATTGTTATAAACCGAGATGAAATTGCCCGATACAATATAAGCATAGACGATGTAAACAATTTGGTTGAAAGCGCGTTGGGCGGTATGAAATTGACCACTACCATTGAGGGAAGGCAGCGCTTCTCTGTAAATGCCCGTTACGGACAGGATTTCAGAAATAATATTGAAGCACTTAAACGCCTGCCCGTTCAAACAATGGATTTTGGCTCTATTCCATTAGGAAGTGTTGCAGAAGTTAAGCTATCAGAGGGGGCTCCAATGATTAACTCTGAAAATGCAATGTTAAGAGGTACAGTTCTGTTCAACGTTAGGGAAAGAGACCTTGGCAGCACAGTAGAAGAAGCTAAAGCCAAGCTGAATAATATGATGCTTAAAATGCCTCAGGGATATTTTTTAGAGTGGAGTGGACAATATGAAAACCTTATAAGGGGCGAACAAACACTGAAATGGATTATGCCCATTGTATTAGTTATCATATTTCTGTCTATGTATTTTGCTTTTCATTCTATGAGAGAGGCTTTCTTCAATCTCATCAGTATTCCATTCGCTCTGATTGGAGGAGTATTTATGATTAGTCTATGGGGTGTAAACCTTTCTGTAGCTGTAGCTGTTGGATTTATTGCCCTGTTTGGCCTTGCTGTCGAAACAGGAATTGTTATGGTCATCTACCTCAATGATGCCATGCAACAATTGGTGCTATTAAAAGGAAATAGTCGTGAAACCATTACAAACGAAGACCTTAGAGAATACGTAATACACGGTGCGGCAAAACGCTTACGTCCAAAAATAATGACCGTGTGTGTAACCCTGTTCGGGCTGGTTCCCATATTATGGAGTACCGGCGTAGGCAGTGATATGATGAAACCAATCGTATTGCCGATGGTTGGAGGCGTATTTACTTCAGCAATCCATATTCTGCTGGTTACACCAATTATCTTCCTGATGCAAAAAGAATATGAGCTGAAAAAATT
>JAFDXJ010000037.1 GCA_018268015.1 Bacteroidota bacterium | reverse complement strand
GAAAAGAAACTAAAAAACCTAAACAGAAAACGACTTTTAATGTTTATTGAAAAATATTTTGAATAAACACTTCGAATCTTCCGACGAAGCGAAGCTTGTCGGAATGCAGACATTAATCGTCTGCACCTCTCTCTCCGCAAAAAAATGGCCCCGCATTAGCGGGGTTTTTTATGTAGATGAGATGCCATGTACTAGAAATGATCGCCTTTGATCTTGCAAAGTTGAATTTTGGAAATTTGGAATATTGCTCCGTAGGCAATCAAATGAACTTAGATAATATGCCCGATGTTTATATCATACAAAGTGAAAATGACAAAAGTTATTACAAAGGATATGCTGAAAATCCTAAAGTAAGGCTCAGCTTTCATATTGGTGAATTAAGTTCATGAACTTATTATATGACGTCCCGGAATTTGAAGGTAATATGTGGTTTTGCATCGAATCAGTTTAATAAATAGGATGAAGTAATTCGAAACTCACAGCGAAAGACATGACACGAATTGTTTTCTAGGGCAATTGATATTGCTGAAAGAAATCCCATAACAAATCATTTGCATTGATAGCAATGGAAGGCATATCTCCACTTGCACTGCCGGGTAATCCCCCAGGCCAGGCATGGCCGCCATCATTGGTGAGATAAAAATGAATCACGGCATTATGATCGCAATTGAGCCATTCCGTAAGCGTATATTGATCATTGCTGAACGTTATTTTTGAAGGGGTTGCACAATTGTTTATCTGCGACCATACATTGAATACAGAATCCAAAGGCGGGCAATAAACACCACTTATACCATTGCCATAACCACCGGTATAAGGTACATTTTCGTCTAATTTAGAATGCATGTGCAAAATAGGAACCTGTCTAACTGGATTACAAGGTTTTGTTACAACCATCGTTGAAGCATTAGGCGCAATGGCTGCAATTTTTTCCGGCAATTCACAGGCAAGGCGATAACAAAACATCCCTCCGTTAGAATGCCCTGTGGCATAGACTTTCTTTGGATTGATTTTGTAATGGCTCACCAAATAATCAATCAACTCACTGATAAAATGTATATCATCCACATGGTTGGTAACAGATGAACCGCAGCAGTTGCCTGCATTCCAAGTTCTGATTAAACCCGTTCCATCAGGATAAACAACAATAAACCCAGACGCATTTGCTTTATTGGTCAATTGACTTTGAGTTTCAAATTGTGTTCCACTACCACCGCCTCCATGCAATGCAATCACCAAAGAAAAACCAGAGGATTCATAATAATTTGGGGGAAGATTCAGGGTGTAAGTTCTTTCAAGTCCATCCACATTGAGGGTTTCATTGAAGCGGTAAATTTTATCTTCTTGCGGGACATCATTTTTATTGCAGGAAAATATTGCACCTAAGGAAACGATCAGGGTGAATAAAAATACCGGCATTTTCATAATAAAATATTTATGAGACGAAACCTTACCTTCTTTAGTTTAAGAACGTTCCTTAAGGGATGAAATTGTTTGTATGAATGAAATAACTTTTTTCAGGATGTACGTGAAAAATGGATAGCCGGTGATTCATCAATGCCCAATCTATACTTAAAATAAAAAATGGATGGCTTCAGGTTCCCTATGCCATTAAGACCATCTTATTATATTTATTTCGGTATTCAATCGGTGTAAGCCCGGTAATTTTTTTAAACAAATCACGAAAAGCTTTGGTATCAGTATATCCTACATCATACATGACTTCATTGATGTTTTTACGACTGCTTTCAAATTGCCTTTTGGCTGCTTCAACTTTTATTCTTTGAATATATTCCAAAACAGAATTATTGGTGGCCAGCTTAAATCTTCTCTCAAAAGTGCGGCGGCCGATAGAAGCCATTTTGGAAAGATCATCTGTGGAGATCTTTTCATCAATGTTCTTTTCTATATACTCCTGTGCTTTCAATATTTCTTTATCCTGATGATTTTTTTGTCCTTTAAACATGGCAAATGCTGCCTGACTATCCCTGTCAATGTCAATAGCAAAATATTTTGAAGCAAGAATGGCCGTTTGCCTGTCGGTATATTTTTCCAGTAAGTATAATAAAAGATTCCAATAGGAGTTCGCGCCGCCACTGCTATAAATTTTTTTCTCTTCCGTAACTATACTTCCTTCCACCACTTCCACCTCCGGAAACATTTCCCTAAACTCGCTTTGAAAACCCCAGTGCGTAGAACATTTTTTTCCATTTAATAACCCTGTTGAAGCAAGCAGGAATGCACCCACGCAAAGGGAAGCTACTTCTGCACCTTTTTTATATTGCTCCGTGATCCAGGGAATGGCTGTTTTATTTTTTGCAATAGCTGAAGGCATATCACCAAACAAAGCGGGAATAATAACCAAATCCGTTTTCTTTACATCTTTCAGTAAGCGGTCTGTATGTACGGAAAACATTCCGTTGTTTAATTTGATTTCTTTTTTCGTACCGACCAATTCCACGTCAAATAAAATTACTTTACCGGCAGATAATAAAAACTGGTTAGCTGCAGTAAACAAATATTGCGGGTCTGCAATCGCCTGCATCACAGAAGATTCCGGCACCAGTATGGATACTTTTTTCATGAAATAAAGATAAGTTTGTTTCTGTTATTTAGTACATTGTTATTTTGTCTCCCTAAACCTGGCAGTGCATCCCGGAGTTATGGATGTTTGAACATCATTGTTAAGCCTATTTCATATACTTTTGTTATTGAAAATAATTTCTCATGATACATTCATCCGTGAGATATTTTGTATTTCTTTTTTTCTGGCTGACAATTTATCTTCATGCCTTTTCACAAACTTCTTCTATTCAATTTAGGCATTTAACTATTTCAAATGGACTTTCCTCTAATGAAATTAATGCTATTTGCCAGGATAAAGAAGGTTTTTTATGGTTTGGTACCCAAAGTGGTTTAAACCGATTTGACGGGAAACATTTTCGAACATTCCTTCATTCTTATTCAGATAGTAACTCCATCGCAAGCAATATTTGTTTAGGGCTTTGTGTTGATTCTGCAGATAATATTTGGGTTCGTTCTGCCTATTCTGTTAGTTGCTTTGATAAGCACACCGGTAAGTTTATCAATTATTTTGTAAAAGATAAAAGTGGCAAAAGAATCGTAAACCATGAAATATTATCTACCATTACAATTCAAAAAAATGGCAACATACTAGCCTATTCTCCACTCTTTGGATTTTTAGAATCGGATTCCACAAAGAAAGAACTCATTCCTAAACATTTCAGGAATATCCCTTCATCGGTTGACAATAAGAGCATGTTTCTCCATTCAAAAGGAGTAATTGGTTTTATCACGGATTCTGCCATTTATGTGTCAAAGGATGATGGAGAACATTTCAGTGTTGCTTTAAAAAGTAGTGATCTGCCAGATGGCGAAAACACTACAATGCTTGGTCTGGTAAATGTATCTGGAAATGATTTTTGGTTTGCAGATTTTCGGGGCGATGTCAACAATTTTATAATAGAAGCGAACTTAATTACGCATCACATCAATGCATTCCGGTTTCCATTCCATTATTTTATGGATCTCAGTAATTATGATGAAAACACCTGTTGGATGGGTTATTGGGGGAGTGGCCTTACCTGGTTTAATAAACAGTCAGGCCAATTTTTACAATATGCCAATTATAAAAGTGATGCAGGCTCATTATCAAGCAATCTGATCAAAACCTTATTTATTGATAAAGATCAAATCCTATGGATAGGTACTCCTGAAAGTGGCATTGACTATTGCAACCCCGGCAGAGATAATGTCGTAATGGTCAATAATACGAAAAAGGGGTATGAAAAAATGGATATCAGTGAAATAGAAACTATGGCTGAAGACATTTCCGGGAAAATTTGGATCGGACTATTAAATTATAATGCAGGTGCTACAAATGGGTTGGTGTCTTATGATCCAAAGACAGCGTCTTACAAAAGTTATACTACCACCGGATCCGGGCTATATGGCATTTGGCGCATATTACCGGAAAACGACCACCTGTTACTTAGTACTCAGAACGGATTAGCAGCGTTTGATTTACGAACAAAAACAATTCTTAAAAAACTGAAAGAAAATTTTCCTCCTGATATACTCAATTTTCAGAAAGGGTTTACAGTACTTCAAAAAGATCTTTTGGGAAATTACTGGTTAGGAGCATGGAGAGAAGGCCTTTTAAAATTCAATGCGGTTACAAACGAAGCTATTTATTTTAATACCCACTCAAAAGAAAAAAGTAAAAGGCTAAGCGATGATCTGGTTGGCCAACTGGCTGTAGATGAAAATAATAATATTTGGGTAATCAATTTAATGAACAACGTACTGGATTTTATCAATAATAAAACGAATAGAGTAACACATATTCCTATAGAAGTAAACGGGCAGGCATTCACAGATAAGTTGCATTGCATTATTGCTGACAGATCCGGCCATATCTGGATCGGCTCTAACGGTGGCGGATTAATCAGGTATAATGATACCCTTCATGAATTTAAATTATATTCAATTAAGAACGGCCTGCCTGACTTGTTTGTCCGCAGTATGCGTATTGACGATAAAAACAGATTATGGGTGCTTACTGCAACCGGACTTGTATGGATAGATTTGGGAGAAAACGAGATTCATAATGTTGACCGAAATATAGTACAGTTATCAGGAGTCAATGGAGATGATCCTTTTCTGTTTACCAAAGAGGGCTATTTATTTGCAGGCAATGCGCATGGTTTCATTTATTTCAAACCGGCAGATGTTATGCTTTCTGAAAGTATCAGTTTGCCGGTGCCTACTTTGTTACAAAAGATGTGGCATGAAATGTACATTCCTCCTGCAGAGAAAGAAATAAAAGTTTTACCCGGAGAAGATAATGTATCAGTTTCATTTGTTTCACCGGATATGTTGCATGGTAATGAAATCAACTATGCCTACCGGCTAAAAGGGTATGAGGATAACTGGCAGGATGTGGGCAATGAAGGTATTGCAAAATTTACCAAACTACCGCCGGGGCAATATGATTTGCAAATGCGTGCCACATTTCGCGGAACTGTTTGGGATGGTAGGTATTCCTCTTTATTCATTACTGTATTTCCTCCTTTTTATCAAACCTGGTGGTTTCGACTCGTTTCTATTTTATTGATTGCAATAATTGCAACATGGGCAATTTATACTGCTGCTACAAAACGGCTACACAAAAAACTTGCAATCTTGAAGCAACAACAACAAATCAATGACCTTAGAAACAGGATTGCCAGCGACATTCATGATGAGATTGGTGCAGGTCTTACAAGAATATCTATCAGGAGTGAATTGGCAAAACAAAATAAGGAGGCATCGAAAAAAGATTTTTTGGATGTATTGCAAAACATTAACCGGCAATCACATGAACTTGTAAACAACCTTGGAGAAATTGTCTGGACCATCAATCCGCATCAGGATAAATTGGATAGCATGTTTGCCTATTTTCGGCATTACATTCATCAATTTATGCAGGGCCTGCCTTTGAATTATACAATTCATTTTTCGGATGTGATTCCGGATATTATGGTGCATCCCGATATTAAACGAAATTTATTTTTGATTCTGAAAGAGTCAATAAACAATGCTGTAAAACATGCCCATGCAAATAAACTGACTATCTCGATTGAACTTACCGGACATCATTACCAGATGAAAGTTGTAGATGATGGAGTTGGAATTTATACTGGAGATAGCGAACAGTTCGGGAACGGTATCCGGGGAATGAAAAACAGGGCGGCAATGATTCATGCTGCAATTACTATTCAGTCACAGGCTGGTATCGGCTCTGAGGTTATGATAAATGGAACCCTTTATGCGTCTTCATGAAACCACATGAAAGTGTTATTGTCTTTAAGGGATTTACCGGTTAGTTTTGTCTTTTAATAAAAATGATTAACTCTTTACTATATGGCCATTAAGGTTTCGATTGTGGAAGATGATAAAGTGATTAGAGAAGGAGAAAGCACACTAATACAAGCACAGGATGGACTGAGTATGGTAGGAGCTTATGAAAATGCAGAATCGTTCCGAGCTGATATCAGAAACACACGTCCTGATGTAGTGTTGATGGATATTGAACTTCCAGGGTATTCCGGTATTGCTTGTATCCGGCAGTTGAAACCAAGTTTTCCTTCTATTCAATTTATGATGTTCACAGTTTTTGAAAACCCGGATCGGATTTTTGATGCACTATCGGCGGGGGCTACGGGTTATATTCTCAAAAGCGAGCCTCCTGAAAGGTTACTTACCGCTATCAAAGAGATTTATGAAGGCAGCTCTCCCATGTCTGCTCCCATTGCCAGATTAGTGGTAAATTATTTCAATAAATGTGAAAAAGTATCCAATGCAATTGCAACCCTTACCCTGCGCGAAAGGGAAGTTTTGGAAGAATTATCTAAAGGCCTTCTTTATAAAGAGATTGCAGAAAAAATGTTTATCAGCATCGAGACGGTTCGTTCCTTTATTAGAAGTATTTACGAAAAATTACATGTACACTCACGTACTGACGCTATTAATATGCTAAGGAAATCCCATTAATACAGGGTACAAATTTTTCTGTGAAGACTCCTCATTAGCCTGAGTAAATATCACATCTTCATGTGATAGGCGACCCGTAGATTGTGATTTACCTTTGACAAAGATTGAACATTCAAAAAATCAACTTTGAATTATTGCCATCTAAACATGTATATACAGAGTGGTTTAAGTAAGAAATTTTGTAAGATTATTAATTGACATTTATCCTCATTTTTTAAAAAAATAGTTTAAATGAATATAATTAAGAAAGATTCGATGCAAGCAGTATCATTCCCATCATAGGCCACTCAACAGGATGAGCTTTTTAAGATTCAAGTACTAAAATAGGGATTATCTATCTGGAATTTTTTCAGATACATTCTGTAATACATATTTTGATTTGTAAAACATCTGTACAGAAAAATTACCCTCAATCTATTCAAATCATAAAAGATTCGATTTACATAAATAGCCTCAAATATAGAATATGAAATATGCCACTCAGTATGTAACAATTTTAACCTTATCTCTATGATTTCTTGTTCCAGCAATCAAAGAGCATCGAATAACAAGGAAGCTACTATAAAGTATTCGTCTTTTTTAGTAAATCCTTCTTCAGGTCATGTAAGCTGGTCATGCGTTATAGACGGTCAACCTGTCTTAGGCGGAAAAGTCAGCAGTTATTTTGGATCTGAAGGATATAAAAGTAGTGAAGCACATATCGTTGAAGTTGATCAGGGTAAGGAATAGCTCATTCGTTTCGTTTGGCTGTCCCAAATAGTCGAAATACTTTTTTGAATAATTATTTAAAAAAAACAATCGTATGAAAATGATATTAAAAGTAACAACTTTTTTGTTAATCGCTTTAACGCTGTATAGTTGCCAGTCAAATACCGGGAGTAGCACTACGGACAAGAATAGCGATATAAAATCTTCCGGCTCCGGAGGAGATACTTATATGGAAATGAACATGAAAACTGAGGGTGAAAACATCTCAATGAACATGCTTCAGAAAATATATATATCACACTCTGGCAAAGCGAGGGTGGAAATGTACACGGTCAATAATGGTAAGGCTTCTTTGATGATGGTTGGCCTTTCTGATGCAAAAAATCCTGCACAATCTACGCTTATTGACGATAGTGCAAAAACATACAGTATTAATAAAATTGATACCGCTTCCGGCAATGATATGCTTGATCAACATACAAAATATACAGTATCTAAAATTGGCAATGAAACGATTCAGGGTCTTAACTGTGTGCATGCGCAAATCATTAAAACAATGAATTTTTCCGGTGTACAAAGTTTTATGAATTCTTCCGACACTACTGATGTGTGGATGACAAAAGATATTCCAATGCCTTCGGGAATAGAGAAGCAATTCTCAAAAGGGATGGGCATTGCCTACAACAATGATGTTGCCGGCCAATTAATCCAAATGGGCTGTACAGGGTTTCCTGTGAAATTCCTTGACCGGGGAAAAGATTCCAAAGTGAATTCGCAGCTTACAAAAATCAGCCATGATAATTTTCCGGAAAGCATGTTTGAAGTGCCTTCGGGATATAAAGAAACACAGGGCTTTTAATAATGAAGAATATAACAAGTAAAATAATAAAATAGTATTCACTTATAAATTTTATCATCATGAATTTTCAACAAATGCACAAACAACGGAAGTTTACCTTAATAGCCGGTGCAGCCGGTTTCATATCCTGCTTCCTGCCATGGTACAGTTATGGCTTTGGCTCCATCAACGGACTGCACAGTTGGGGAGTATTGGTCTTTATTTTATTCGGCATATCAGCATTTCTTTCTTACACGGGAGATGCACAAAAAAATCTGCCGGGCAAGTCATGGTCATTGTTCTTTTTTCCGGCATAGTTAATTTAGTTATCACCGGTTATTTTATTATCAGTTTTTTATCAGCAACCAGTGGACTTAGCATGGATAATGTACCCGGCTTTGGCAGTTATGGAATCAGTTTTGGTTTATGGATAGCAGCCATATCTGCCATAGTTATTACAGGCGGGGCCTGGCTTTTTCGTTCGACTTCTGACAATATAAGAACATCGTTTGATTCTTTAAAAGGGGATTTGCAAAAGACGCTATCCAAAACCGGTAAATCAGTAGAAAACAAAGATGACTCTAAATAATATTGGAACGAAATAATTCATTTCAATATTTAATGATGGTATAAGAGCCGGAATAATAAATGGCATTGCGGCTTTTATAAACGAGAGAGTCTCTTATCGGGATTTTTTGCAGGAAAGCTTCTTTTAGGTGTAGATATTCCAAATGCTACAAAAAAAAGTAAACGTAACAGATGGAAAATTTGATTTACCGATTTTCAAATTTGGAAGCCATTAGTTGACTTGAAACTATTCCGGGTCCCGAAGCCATCATACTCAAACTAAAATTCTTTAAACTTAAAATAAAATAACATGAAACATTTACTGTTCGCTATATCAATTTTTTTAATCGCAACTACTACCGCCTGCAACAGCAATAACAACAACAAGGCTGCAGCAAATGATGCAACCAGTAATCCTTCATCCAATACAAGCATTGCCACAGGCGATGAAGGCAGCTATACATTTACTGTAGCCGGAAAAAAAGTAGATGAAAAAGGTACGCTGATGGAAGGGTTCAAGGCGAATTTAAATACCGATGATGGAGGAGTTATAACTCTTATATTGACCAACGCAAGTGCAGAAGATGGTAGTGTGTCTTCCTTTATGTTTGGCATTCCAAACAAGACAGGATCCAGCACCTTTACAAAAGAGAATGATAAAGTAAACGACACAGCATATGCATGTACATATACAGGATCAGGTAATCATGGTGCTGATGTGAAGATAGACCCACATGTAAATAGTATTACCATTAATGTGGAAAAACTATCCGACAAAAGAGTGTCCGGTACATTTTCAGGAAGTGTAATTGGGGAAGATGGTAGCAGCATATTGCCGGTAACAGATGGAAAATTTGATTTGCCTATTTTCAAATTAGGAAGCCATTAGTTGGCTTGAAACTATTCCGGGTCTCGTAGCCACCATACTCAAACTAAAATTCTTTCAACTCAAAATAAAATAACATGAAAAATTTACTGTTTGTTATATCATTTTTTTCAATCGCGACTTTTACCGCCTGCAACAGCAATGACAGCAAATCTTCAGGGAATGCCGGCAACAGCGAATCAGCGTCTTCTAAAAACTCTTCAGCACAAGGGAGCTTCTCTGCAACGATAGATGGTGAGGCCATAAGTGGAGGCGCCATTGATGAGCTGCAATTAGAAAACACTGCGTTCATTTATCCCACTGCGGATAATTCAGGAAAGCGGTTATTATTTTTTCTGCATTCTGACAAAAAAGGAGATATGGCCTATTCTTTCAGGTTTTCTGTTCCTGATAAAACTGGCGCCTTTACTAAAAAAGACCGTGACAACCAGCCCTTTGATATAACGCTTGATTTTCTGGGCGGAGATAATTCTCGCTATGGAGCAGAGGATGTTACAGTAAATATAATTTCAGTAAATGATAAAAATATAACCGGTACTTTTTCCGGAAAATTTCTCTTAGGTGTAGATACACCCAATGGTACAAAAAAAGAAGTGACCGTAACAGATGGAAAATTTGATATCCCTTTTTCCACCGGTAATATAAAACCGGAATAAATATTCTAACCCATTTTAAATCAAAAATGATGACACGCCGATTATTCTATCTCCTCACATGCTTAATATTTTTATTTTCCTGTAATTCAAATTCAGCAACAGACAAAGCAAGTACACAAGATTCAAAAACAACTTCTTCCCAGGAAAATGATAATGCCATAGATAAAAATTTATCAGGCACACATGGAATATTTTCCTACACCGTCAATGGAAAGCACATTGATGCACGCAATTATGTACAACAATCTAATTTGTTTATCAATGAAGTAAGCAATGATGCTGCAAACGGGATGTTGAAGATAGAAGTTACAACTAACAGCAGCACCGTATTTAATTTTAAAATAGCTAATAGCGGAACTACATCTATAAATAATTCCACCCCTTCTCCTTCCGGGGATCTTGACAAAGAAACAAAAGAGGCTTCTTATATGGATGGAAAAACTTACAGGAATCATTATGCTGTTTCTGTAACAATTACCATTTCCAGCATAGATGCCAACCGTGTTAAAGGAACTTTTTCTGGAACTTATAAGGCTGATGAACAGGATGGAGGCAACACTGTAACCATCACTGATGGTAGTTTTGATTTGCCTTTTGAAAAGAATTAGAATAAATTTTTCAATCTTAAAAAATATGCAATACCTGAAATTACCAGCATCCATTTTTTTATTGGCAACTATCTCATTTGTCATTTCCTGCAACCAGGCTTCAAAAAAAATGAGTGAAAGTCCTATAGCGCAAACATCAAATGCCGATACTACAAAAGGGAATGCTGCAAATGAAATGAAGAATAGTGAAAAGCAGGCAACAAACGGTTCAGAACAAACCAATGATTCATCTTCACAACAAAACGCAAATGCAGACAGTATGCTTGCGAAAGGGATGTCCGCCATGTTTGGAAAAAATGATTCAGGCATTCTAAAAAATCTTGGAGGCGGAAAAAATATGGATGACATGATGAAAAAGATGCAATCCATGATGGGAGGTAAAAATGGTAATCCGGGTGATGCTTTATCCAAACTCATATTAAACTCCCAAATGGGACAATTGAAAGATGATAATCCATTAAAAGAGGTAGCCAAAGGAATGCAGCAGGCACAGGAAAACGGTACTGCCGGGCCTGACAAAACTTACACTACAGTTTATACCCCCGAACAACCGGAAAATTACAAAGTGCCTGTTTCAGGAAATGGAAGTGTCATTATGTTGCAATATTCCGGCGGCACTTCCACCAAAGGGATAAAAGATGGGCTGTGGAAAAATGTTTTAATCAATACCAACCCGGTGCAATGGAATGTATTTACAGAAGGATACATGGAATCGTCGCAGATAAACATGAAAGTGCACGCCACCTCACTGGCAAGCGTACATGAAAACTACAGTATCAACCTGAACGAGCAATATAAAAAATATTCTAAACAGTACAGAACCGAAGTTGGGAAAAATGAATACGATGTACAGGTGCAAAAGATAGGGGCGGAAAAAATGTTTGGATATAACTGCATACACATAAAAATAATCTATACTCTCAAAGCATTAGGTCAAACATCGCATGAAGAAAATGAGGAATGGTATAGCAGTGAGGTTCCGGGAGCGTCCTTTGTTTCACCTGTGATTTTTGAAAATCACTCACCTGCAGTGGTAAAGAAAATAATTGATGCAGGCTGCACGGGGATCCTTGTAAAATCAATAACCCGGTCAACCGGCACTTCTAATGTATTACAGTTAAGCAGCATTACTAAAAAAGATATGCCTGATTCGATGTTTAAACTTCCTGCAAATTATCAGGAAGATAAAAACGTGGCCTTATATGACATTCAATAAAAATCTATTTCTTCTAACATTAATATAAAATATGTCAATTATGAAACAATTAAAATTATATTCTTTTACTCTTTTCTATGCATTGATCTAGTAAACTTGTTCAGGAACTGCCACAGATAAGAATACAGGGCCGAAAGAATCAAATATAGCCGGCGTTTCAGGCAATGGGAAGGATATGTACTATGAATATACCATTACCACAACAGGAAAAAGTATGTCCATTAACGGCATCAGAAAGCTTTTTATTTCTTCAGCAGGTGATTTTCGTACCGAGATGGATATGACTATGAATTTTAATGGGCATCAAACTACCAATAATATGATATCAATTGGACATGCTGATAAGCCCGAAGAAAGTATTATACTTGATGATGAAGCAAAGACTTATTCCGTATTAAATGTAAACAAGTTGAACCTCAACAACGGAACAAAAACCCAATCTACTGTTACAAAAATCGGAGAAGAAAATATCATGGGCTTTCAAAGTGTACATGCACGTATTTTTAATACTACAACCAATAGTGGAATGCTAATCACTACGGATACAATGGAAATTTGGAAGAGTAGTGAAATACCATTGCCTGATAAAGTAAAAGAATGGATAGATCACAGTGATTCAAAAAGTATGAGCGTTGCTTTTGCACCGGATGTAGCTCCTCAGTTAAAGCAAATGGGTTGTGTTGGTATGTTTGTAAAAATAATTGTGAAAGGGAAAAATAGTTCAACGAATTGGGAACTCACAAAAGTAGAACACAAAGATTTACCTGCTAGTATATTTCAGATACCTGCCGGATATACTGAAGATAAAAGTGCGAACTTTTAGCCTTAAGCAGACTCAACAAGTTGACTCTAATAATTAGTTTTTCGGATTTATTAAATCGTATGAAATACGGACAGTTGAATGACCTTTGCATAAGTCTCGGCGGATAGGAAATCAAAATATACTTTAGAAATTTTGCTAATGGAGAGAGCCCTGCGAAACATAGATAATGTGGAAAAAATGAACGATTAATCACAGAAATTATCATCAATGTGAAAAACTTTGAAGAAACAGTACATGCGTTTTACAGCTTAGTAAGCCAACATCATTTTATGGAAGCGATAGATACTTTTTACGATGAAAACATTATATCGACAGACAATAATAATGAACCCGTAAAAGGGCTGGAAAACCTTCGCCAGGGAGTAGAAAAATTTATTAACAACACAGCCATTGAAAAAATTCAGTTGCTTTCAACTATTATTGATAGTAATCTCTCCGTAGATCATTGGCATTATATTTTCACTCACAAAACATTTGGAAAATTAGACTATAAACAGTTGTCTGTAAAGCGTTGGAAATATGGGAAAATTATTCAGGAAAATCATTTTTATAATCTATCAACATAAAAAACTACATGAATAAAAACATCATTTGCTGGTTTGAAATTTATGTGAAAGACATTCACCGGGCCAGGTCATTTTACTCAACCGTGTTAAGCGAAAAAATTAATGAGGTGGTAGAAACCCCCGTATTGAAAATGACATCCTTTGCCACCGGCAAAGACAATAGTATAGTTAGCGACGTTTTAATAGAAATGAAGGGCACAAAAACCGGCGATGGAAAAGCCGTAAACACGATTGTTTATTTCCCTACGGAGGATTGCACAGCAAGCGAACAAAAAGTGATTGCAGCCGGAGGCAGAGTAATAAAGTCCAAATTTCCGGTGGATGCCCCGGGTTATTGCAGTTTGTGCAGTGACACAGAAGGGAACCCGATTGGTTTTTTTGAATTGTAAAATAATAAATCATTTTTCAGGCAATCCCCATTTCTTTATCAATTCAGCGTTAAGGCCTCCTTCTTTTGCATTGGGATTTCCTTTTCCTGTGATAATTAAATTCTTCAAACTTCCCTGTATGTAGTTTGTCCAGGCATCTTCACAAACATTATAACATTCATATTCCTTTACGAGGCCGTGATGGGTAAAGGCCAATTGGGTTTTATCTCCAATTTTTTCTATCTCAAACACAATTTTGGTTCCCTTCCATTCTGTTTTATCTTTCACAAAATTGAATTCGTTGTCTTTTACAAACCATACTACTTTCTTATTGGGAATCAGTTCCACGATCTGCATTTTGCACAAGTGCACATCTTTGTAGTGGTAAAAAAAATCTGCATGGAGCACATCGGTCTTGCCCTCAATTTCTTCAGACCACCATCCACGCACATCGTTGATGGAATTGAATACCTTTTCAGGAGATTGCTCCACTATAAAGGAAGTAGTAAAGGAATCTTCATCTTTGGAAATATCTTTTCCCTTCCCTGTCTCAATCAAACTCTTCAGACTGGTGGTGATAAAATAATCCCATGAATTGGAACAAACGGTAAAACATTCAAACTGCGGCACTAAACCCTGATGCGTGAATCGTAATTCGGTTTTGTTACCGGCCGTTTTGTTGATGTCAAAAATGATTTTCGTACCATCCCATTCCTTTTCATATTTTTCTCCAAAGAAGGTGTTATGCGTTTCTACCACATCCCAAACAATCTTTTCGGGAGAGAATTGAGTTATCTTCATTTTAGCAGTCAGGTATTTATCCCTGTAAATAAACTCACTGTTTGCCTGATCCGTTCTTCCTTCTATGTTATTAGACCACCAACCGCGAACGTTGTTGATGGCATTGAATACTTCTTGCTGACTTTGATCTACCTGAATAGTAGTTGTGAAACTTTGATTTTTCATGATTTTTTTGTTTTAAAAATTTAAAATTTATAATAATTCTAATGAAGTAAAATTAACGGCCACATTTGCAAATCTCAAGGTGTAAAATGGCCTTTCTGAGGAGCCGGTTTAGCCATATTTATACAACTGTTCAATATACTTTTACAAATAAAACTACTTCAACTATCCCCACCGGCAGACAGGCTCGTAATGCTACCGGTTCATTTTTCTTCTATCCCGGGTTTGTAGTAAAATACCGTCACCCCCGAATTAAATGTTTTTGTCCTAATGAGTCGTAACATAATCCTGTCTTTTATCTGGTCAAACAAGAGAAGACCTTTCCCTTCAATGATTGGATGAATACAAATTTGGAATTCATCAATAAGGTTACTATTTAAAAGTTGGACAATCAAACTCCGGCTGCCTACCAAAATATCCTTTCCTGTTTGTTGCATGAGTTCCAAAACATTTTGCTCAAGCGGTGAACTTGCAAGATTTGCACTATCCCAACCTGCGTCTTTTAATGTGTGAGAGAAAACAAGCTTCGAATTTTGTCTATTGAAATTGCAAAGTTATCCATTGATTTTTCACCTGAAGGATTTTTCAATAATGTTTGCCAAAACTGCATGAGTTGGTAGGTTGTCCGACCGTATAAAATTACTCCTGCGATATTTATAAGGTCAGCATAATGTTGATGTAGTTCTTCATCAACCACTCCGACCCTGTGGTCACAAATCGCATCAAGCGTCATGTTTATTGCCGCAATTACTTTTCTCATATTATGTACATTTTTGTTTATTCCAATTAAAAACGACATGCCCAAATTTTCATTAAATCGTTTTCAATCTTATACTGCAAATCTTTTCCACATCATCTCCATATACTCCTGATCGGGCATTGATCTGCGCATACCCATCATGGTCTCCACATCCTTTCCGATAATATATCGCAGCGTATTCGATTCATCAGTAACAGCGCTATAGATTGCTTCGGCGGCTTCTTCTGCTGTAACCTTTTGCGCTCCTGAACTTTCACTTGAAAAAAATTGTATCATTTTCTCCAGGTAATCGTTGTATTCTGTTATATCCGGATTGGCAGCATAATTTTTCATAGTGGTATCATCAAAATTGCTCTCTACCATTCCCGGCTCTATGAGCTTTACTTTGATATTCTGAGGAGACAATTCAAAAGATAAAGATTCTGAAAAGCCTTCCAATGCATATTTGGTAGCGGAATAAACAGACAACAGCGGAATGGTAAAAAGACCTGTGCTGGAGGTAATGTTCACAATCATGCCATTTTTCTGCTTGCGAAAATGTGGCAAAATTGCTCTGGTTACATTCATCGTACCGAACACGTTTGTCTCAAACAATTTGCGTATTTTTTCTTCCGGTGTTGTTTCAAAAACGCCGAAAAGTCCCATGCCTGCATTATTGATCAAGACATCAATATTGCCAAATTGCCGAATACCATTTTCAATTGCATGACTTATTGTATCAGCCTTTTCCACATCAAGCTCTGTTACAAGTATATGCTCAATTTTAGATAATTCTTTTTCTTTTTCAGGATTCCGCATAGTTGCAATAACATTCCAGTTATTTGCAGCAAATTCTTTGGCAGCGGCTTTGCCAATTCCTGATGAAGCTCCTGTAATTAAAACTGTTTTTTTCATTATTAAAATTTGATTTACCAAAATTATTTAGCCATCCGGCTCTATACAATAACATTTGTTAAGAAATCATTCCAGGTTATTGCAGATTGAATTTTTGTAGAAGTGATAATTACAAGGTATATGCCAAAAGTATAAGCTCTATTTATAAGGTTATGCGAATTAAATGCATTGTTTAAAAACACAACCTCTTCAACTCATAACACCGGCGTTATTTGCGCCTGCACACACCACCATCTTCCGTTTTCTTTTATGTAAGTATCAGTGTAAACTGAATTGCCAGATACTGTTTGCCCGTCTTTTACTTTTGTATAAGTTGTTTTCGACCTTACTAAAGCAAAGTTTCCGAATATCCTGATATATTCATCCGTATATGAAAAAGAAGAGAGTTGGCTATCCTGATAATCTGTAGCCCATGCTTTCATATAATCATCACGGGCAACAACTGTTCCATTATTTTCAATACATACAAAATCTTTATAGATTATTTTCTCATGTGCAGTTACATTCTGGTTGATGAAGTTTTTTATAAACTGCTCATTCAGTTTGCTAAGAGTTTCTTTATCTGGACTTGAAGTTTCTTTTTCTACCGGATTTAATAGTTTATTATTTATAATTTTTACAGGCAAAAGCACTAACGAGTGTTTCAGCGTAATGGCATCCTGTAAATCAGCCATGAGGTTTTCATCAATTGCTGATTCTACAATTGCTTTGATTCTGTAATATTCAGCCTCATTCTCGTAAAAACTAATAGTTACAAGCAGGTTTTTATCCTGGAAAACGGGCAATTGAGGAAAGTCGTTTTCTTCCAATTCACTTTCCCAAACACTGATTTCAGAACTGCCCATTCTTTTCAGAAGCGGCAGATAAGTTTTTGAAAATAGATTCTTAAGTTGGTTCAGCTTTGTGTTTGAAATATAAAACTCAACTACCGCAATTTTACCTTTCGGTTCAAGTTCAGCACTATTTATATAATCGGTTCTCACTAAAGAATCATTTTCCAAAACCAGGGGATGTAACAGATAAACATTATCATTATTTGCAATCATGGAATTCGCAGCATTTCTGTGTTGTTTCCAAAAATCGCCATAATAAAAATTTGGCAAAAAAACACTTCTACTATTCATACTTTGAAATCCCCTCATCCAAAAAAAATTATCTGCCTGGTCTTTTACGAAATATCTTGCGATTGGGTAACCCTTCATTGCATATTGAGATGCTACAAAATTTGCTTCAAAATATTTGGCAAAATCATTCCTGCAACCATTTTTAAGCAAATAGTTTCTTAATTCCAGTACCCCGATTTTTTCACCTGTATCTGTATTGTTATTAAAATCTTGTATCGAATTTCGTTTATTAGAAAATGTCATATACCAGTTCCATTCCCAGGTTCTTCCATCATCTTTAGAAAAGGCCTGGCTCCATGCAGGTATATCCGGGTTAGTAGCATCCCAAAGAAATTGAACTAAAATAGGAATCCCATCAAAAACATCTTTGCCATAAAAACGCCCAATATGGTTTTCAAAAGAACCCACCATTGGTGAATCTAAAACTCCCAGGCGGCTGTCTGACCAATATATTGACCATAACTTTGTAGCAGGATTAAACAACCGTAATGCAGCGCCTTCCATTGTTTTGCCCTGTGCATCAATCATCCGGTGCTGTTCAAAATTTCCGGTTCCATCCAACACAAGTTCAAAAGAATATCCACCATCAAATTCAATCCATTCTGTACAATTGTTTAATCTTGTTTTGAGTTTTTTATGGTGCACATATTTCATTCCAAGTAAAAAATCAAAATCTCTTGCAGATGAAGTTGAGGAGGCGGATATTTTTAACTGCCCGTTCTTTTCTAAAACTGCATTTGTCATTATTGCTGTCATAACTTTATTTGGATTTGGTTTTAGTAAAAAAACTCCGGATGAGCAATTAATCGCAATGCGTGCAATCACCAATGCCAGCAGATAAAACTTTTTCAGTTCACTAATCCTTAATTTTTTTCAACTTCTTATTAATACCAACTCTTTCATTTTTTGGATAATACTATCTAATGACAGGGAATTAAAATTCACATAATAAATATCACTCAATCCATTCCCGCTTTCATGGATACGTTTGCTAAATTCAGTAAGCGTTTCTGATTTTGAGGGGATACCGTTATTACGGTTACGGGTACTTCCGAAATAAAAATATTTACCATCTCTTGTAACCTTTGGCGACCACTCCGCTGCTGAAGAATTTACAGGGCCCTGAAGTTTTGTTGCTTTTGACCAGTTACCATTTTTATTAAGTGAATAATAAAGGTGGGCATTCGTTAATCCATTTGGGATTGTTGCCATTATTATCAGGTAACTCTCATCCGGGGCAATAAAAGCTTCGTAGTCATTATCAGTTGTATTTACAGAATCACCGAGATTTTCAACTGAAGCAAATACTCCTTTTATCGGTTTTGAACGATAAATATCACTGCCTCCATTACCACCTCCCCTGGACGAACCGAAATACAAAGTGCCATTGTCAGCAACTGTGGGATAATATTCATTAGCATTGCTATTGATAATTGAATCCAGGTGAACAGGGTTGCCCCAATTGTTTCCATTGCGCTCCACCTTCCAAATATCCCAACTCGAATTTAATGTATCACTCGCTTTATAAGGACGGTTTGAAACAAAATACATAGTATTACCATCTTTTGTAATAAAAGGATCCACATCTAAGTACCGGCCCGAAAAAGGAACGATTACAGGGTCAGACCAGCTATTGTCTTCTTTGTAAGACACACAAATCGCACAAGTGCTTAAATCAGGCATACACTTCAAAAAATATATAGTGTCCCCGGACGGCGAAAGCGCTGCATGTGTTTCATAGTCGCCAGTACTGATAATATTTTCGCCTAATAAAACCGGCGTTTTTGCATCTTCCTCCAACTCTATCCTATTTTCTGTATTTTGTTTATGTTGCTGACATGCCAATAAGCATAAGCACATACAACAAAAAACACTAAACTTGTTCTTCATTTTCATTGAAATATTTTTCCAAATTTTATTTCCGACTGGCAGGCAGATTACTGCTAAAAGAATCTCTATACATTTTCCAACCATCCTTTGTCTTCTTCCAGAGTACTAAATATTTAAAATCGTCCATTATTTTTTTATCCGCTCCCCACACCTGGCCGGTTCCGATTTCTGTAACATATTCAATGCCGTCTCCAAAAACATCTAACGTAACAAATCTGCCACCTCTAATTCCATTTTCATAACTTGTTTTAAAAAATTTTTCCAGCGCTTCTTTGCCACAAACAATTGGTGCATTTGGCGGTAATACACAAGCATCATTTGCATAACTGTTTACGAAAATTGAGGGGTCATTTTGTTCACTGGATTTAAAGTACAGTGCATTACTTTCAGCAATTGCTTTCTTTGCTTCTTCCAATTTGCTATTTTGATTTGATTGCGCATTTGCTGAAATGGAAAAGCTTAAGATGAAAGCCATAAAGAGAACATACCTGTTTTTCATTCTAATTTTTGATTTAGTTTTTTAAAATAATTTGTATCTTTTTTTGAGTAATATATCCGAATTGATATTTTATGACATTTTACAAGACATTAACTTTACCGGAAATATCTATGCCTGTTGGCTTGGAGTATATAGAAGCTATAAATACATCTCCGTTTCCCGATGTATGCAATTTATAGAGACGAATTATTGATGACCTTCAAAATCTTGCTCTTTTTGTAAATGGCTATTTTGAACAATGTGCATTTAATAACTTTGTACTAAATGAATCTATGAGTAAACTTGTGCAGGAGGACAGTTCTATTTTAAAATCCGGTAAGATAATTTCAGATTATGTTTTCAAGTCCGATTTTTACGAAATAAAAAACTGGGCCTTTGATTTTGGTATTGATAAAAATAAAACCAAAGGCAATAATGATTGTTTTTGTGTAGTATTTATAAGAAACGGGAATTTTAGTTTTGATTTGAGAAAGGAAACTTTCGCCATGCATACCGGGCATGTGCTTATTGAAAAACCGGATTATGAATATCTCTTGCGTCCTGCTACCGGGCAATGTTCAATCCTAAACTTTACGACTGAATCTTATCATCAGCTGATTGATGATTTGAACCTGAAACATGCTTTCTTTTTTGGAAATCCAAATATTCTGTCGCTGATACTGAAAGCAAGCCCGGAAATGGAATACCTGCACTATCAAATTTTGAAAAACACGAGTTCAGGAAAATTAATAATGGATAATATAATAATCGAACTGCTGAAGCTGGTGGTGAATTCAATTACCACCCCGGCAATTAATGATGAAATTAATTTCTCTTCAAAAAAATTTCATCTCAGCACCATTGAAAAGGCAAAAGATTATATGAACGAAAATTTTGACAGTGATATTTCATTGTTTGAAATTTCATCTTATGCCTGTGTAAGTCCTTTTCATTTTAGCAGGATATTTAAAACATTCACTTCTTACTCACCGCATCAATATTTACAAAATATAAGAATCAAACATGGCGAAATGCTTTTAAAAAATAGTTCTGCTTCGATAACGGAAGTGTCCATACAGGCAGGGTTTGCCAGTGTGGAATATTTTGCAACTGCTTTCAGGCAAAAATATCATGTTTCCCCCACGGGTTTTAGAAAAAGATACAGAGCTTAAATTCACTAATATTCAAATCCTTCATCGCATGGATAAAAATATGAAGACGATCATTGGCGAATGGAATAAATTCAATCCCCTGTTCAAACAAAAAAAAATTCCTGCGAAAGCAATACTGCTGCGTGAAGGGCAAATTTCCAGGACTGCTTATTATATTGAAAAAGGTTGTGTGAGAAACTGGTTCAATAATCAGGGAAAAGACATTACCTTCCAGTTTTTCTTTGAAGGAAGCGGCGTTTCATCCTTTGAAAGTTTCAATACCGGGCTGCCGAGCCTCTTCAACATTGAAACCATTGAGCCATGCACGGTAAAATATATTTCTAAAAAAGACTTTCAGTTCATATTAGAAAAATCACCGGTTATCAAAAGTGAAGTGGATAAGCAAATCATTAAACGATTAATTTTTTACCAGCATCTTTTTTTATCCCGGATTAAAAATAATCCGCAAGAGAGGTATGAAGAATTATTACAACAGCAGCCTGAAATCTTACAAAGAATTCCTCAACACTATATCGCTTCTTATCTGGGCATAACACCTGTATCACTAAGCCGCATTAGAAACAGGAGGTAAGTATATTTCTTTACAATTGTTATCGTTCAAAGAATGACGGCTTCTCAATTTTGCATAGTAATAATTACAAAACAAAATGAGAGTAGCCATCGTATTCAATCATCCTTACAAAGGAAGTTACTGCAATGCCATCTTAGAAGCGGTAATGGCAGGGCTTCACAAAGCCAATCATGAAATTGATTTGATTCATCTGGATGAAGATGGTTTTAACCCGGTAATGACGGCGGCAGACCTGAAAGCATTCAAAGACAGAGCGCCAATAGACCCACAATCGCTTGCCTACAAGCAACGTATTGACAAAGCCGATCACCTGGTATTTATATTTCCTATTTGGTGGGAGCTTATGCCTGCAATGACAAAGGGATTTATTGACAAAGTGATTTTCCCGGGCATCGCTTATGATTATAAACCGAATGGGTTTATGATGAAGAAATGGGAAAAACTAAAGAGTGTAACCGTTATTACTACTATGAATACAGCAAGTATAGTTTACCGGCTTATATTCGGGAATGCCATTCGAAAGGCAATGATGACGGGAACGTTTTGGAAAATGGGTTATAAAAAAAGAAAATGGATTAACCTGGGTATGGTGAAAACAGTCTCAGATACGAAACGAAAGAAATGGCTGGCAATGATTGAAAAAAGGTTTGCGGCTTTAAATTAAAATTACTTAGGCGCCTCCAATTATACGTAATTGGTGAAGTGGCAAAGTGCAAATCCACAAATGTCGCTTTTGAGGTCTATGAGGAAATACCAAATCACAGAATCTTTTCATGCATTTTTTTTACCTGAGAATAGACATGAAGGAAATATGAGTCGAAGAAAGGACGGATCTCAACTGTGTATTTTACTTGAGATTGATTTCTTTCTCAGCCCGAAGGGCTGAAATATGATTAACCCTTTGCATAGCTAAGGGTAACCTGCATCTTCGTCTCACAACCCCGAACGGGGTTGAAAGCAAACAACCACTAAATAAATAAACCAAAACAAATTCCATTTATAATTCAACTTACAATTTATACTGTGCCAATCCTAATTGAAAATGCATGAGCTCAACTCAGCCCGAAGGGCTGAAATATGATTAACCCTTTGCATAGCTAAGGGTAACCTGCATCAGCACCTCACAACCCCGAACGGGGTTGAATTTTAAAAGATGAAGTAAATTGAAAATAGGATAATCAATTCGATTTATCCAATCAATCTTAGGCCATAAGCAACAGTCAAATATTTTACCAAATTGTTTTGGTATTGAAATAAATAATTGACAAGGATAAATTTTAACTTATGACACAATCAAACAGATTTATTATGAAATATAACAAACTCTGAATAGATAAATGAAAGCTCAAAAAGAAGTTATTAAAAGAAGCCATCCAAATAGACGCCGGATATAGGAAATGTTTTGAGAAATAAACATTGTCATATTCACACCTTAGAACTGTCGTATTTCCCACCTGTCAAAATCATTTGCAATTTCCATCTTTGTGTGGTCAATTTATTAATCAATTTTAAACATTATACAATATGAAAAAGACAAAAACGATTTATTGGGTATTCACAAGTTTGTTTGCCTTTATGATGTTTGGCTCCGCCATCCCAGATGTATTCAGCCAGGAAGTTGCTGTAAAAGGAATGCATATCGATTTGGGTTATCCGCTTTACTTTATTCCATTTATTGGGATTGCCAAATGGCTGGGAGTAGCGGCTATTTTGATTCCCGGTTATCCACGAATTAAGGAATGGGCTTATGCCGGTTTGTTCTTTGATTTAATTGGCGCTACCTATTCCATTATTGCCAGTGGCGGTAACGTCGGTCAATGGGGTTTTATGATTTTGCCGCTTGCTCTGGGTACGTTATCTTACTACTATTATCACAAAAGAAAAACCGATGTAGTGTCCATAAATTTTAAGCCAGCTTTCATCTGATAAAATTATTACCATGTCAACAAATCAAAAACTACAATTCAGCACCAACTTGCTTACAGCAGGTAAGACAGCTACCGGGATAAAAATTCCTGAAAGCATAATTGAAAAACTTGGCGGCGGTAAAAAACCATTGGTAAAAGTTACTATCAACAATTTTACCTACCGTAGTGCAGTAGCGGTGATGGGTGGCGCTTTTATGGTTGGCGTAAATGCCGAAAACCGGGAAGCTGCCAAAGTAAAAGGCGGCGATAAAATTGATGTTATCATTGAATTAGATACTGAAGAAAGAACAGTAGAAGTACCGGCAGAATTTCAAAAAGCGCTTAGTAAGAATGCCGGGGCAAAGAAAATTTTTGATACACTTTCAAACAGTAAAAAGAAAGCATTGATTATTCCTATAGCCAATGCTAAAACTGATGAAACGAGGAACCGGAATATTGAGAAGGCATTGAAAAGCCTGACCGGTAAATAATTATTTATTCATTAACCAATAAAATTTATAACAATGGCAAAGTTAAATCCCTACTTAAATTTTTATGGCAGATGCACAGAAGCCATGAATTTTTACAAAGACATTTTTGGTGGTACGCTTGAATTGCAGAAGGCGGGAGATTCTCCTGCTAAAGACCAAATGCCGCCTGAATTACACGACCATATCATACACTCACACCTGAAAAGTGACGCCATTGAAATTATGGCAACTGATATGGCGCCCAATAGCCCTGTTGAAGGTAATACCGTTTACATGGCGCTTATTTGCAGCAGCGAGGAAGAAGTGCACAGATTGTTTACTAAACTTTCTGAAGGAGGTAAAATACAACAACCATTAACCAAAGCATTCTTTGGATGGTTTGGCTCGCTGGAAGATAAGTTCGGAAAAAACTGGTTGTTCCAGGGATAATTCTTCCTGACACAATCTGCCTGCTAAACTGTCGTATCTGCCACCCATTGCAATCAATTTTCCCATTCATCTTTGTATTGTAAAATCAATTATTCATCATAAAATTTCAAAAAATGAAAACGATGACTTTAGAAAACAATTATTCAAATAAAATTGCAGTACCCAAAAAGTATAAAATTATATTCTGGATAGCAACAGGCATCATTTTTCTGTGGGAAGGGCTGATGCCTGTTGCAACATTATTATTTGCACCGGAGTATGTAAATGCAGGCACCAAACCATTGGGTTATCCCGACTACTTTGCGTATGCTCTTATTATTTGTAAACTACTAGGTTCGGCAACAATTATGATTCCTAAGTTTCCAGCCAAATTAAAAGAATGGGCTTATGCAGGGCTGACTTTTGAATTGTTGTTTGCCGCATATAGTCATGGTATAGTTGATGGTATTTTCGGATTTGTGTTATTGCCCATAGTTGTTTTACTCATTCTGGCTGTTTCATATTTTTATAAAAATAAAATTGCATAAGATGGCAAAGACAGATTATAAAACCATTAATGAATATCACAAAGCATTTCCTAAAGCAGTACAGGAAAGAATGCAGGCGATACGAGATATTATTCATCAGTCTGTGCCCGAAGCAGAAGAAGTAATCAGTTACCAAATACCCTGCTTTAAATACTACGGTTATTTGATTTATTATTCTTCAAGCGCTAATCACATTTCGTTGCTAAGCCCCTGGAGTGTAGCTTTTTTGAAAAAGTTTGAAAAAGAACTGAGTGCATTGAAGGTTTCCCGTGCTGCCATTCAGTTTAAGAATAAGGAAGAATTGCCTGTTGGCTTAATAAAAAGAATTGTAGTGTTCAGGAAAAATGAAAGCAAACCGAGTACTGTTAAATCAAAAAAGTAACATACTGATTTCGTCATAATCACACCCCGAAACTGTCGCAAGAGCCACCCATGAAAATAGATTTTCCATTTCATCTTTGTAATATCAAAATCAATTATTCATCATTAAAATTAAAATCATGTCAACAAATCAAGTACAACTGCACAGAGTGTTTGCAGCGCCACCTGAAAAAGTTTTTAAAGCCTTCTCAGACGCTGATGCCTATTCAACATGGCTACCGCCTTATGGCTATGTAGCCAAAATACAACAATACGACTTTAAGCCAGGTGGTAGTTACAAAATGTCGTTTACTAATTTCACCACAGGCAACGGGCATTCATTTGGCGGCGAATTTTTGGAAATAGCAACTAATGAGTTAATAAAAATTTCAGATAGGTTTGATGACCCCAATCTGCCCGGTGAAATGGTGACTACCGTTCAACTGAAAAAAGTTATTTGCGGCACGGAGGTTCATATTACTCAAACAGGCATACCGGCTGCTATCCCTGCAGAAATGTGTTATCTCGGCTGGCAGGATTCCTTAGACAAATTAAAAAGGCTGGTAGAGCCGAATATTCCTGATGCATGAGAAGGAGTATATCATTTTACTACTATTACAGAGAGTATTATTGGGTTATTATCTTTGAGAATTTGTTGAATATTGAACTATAAGTACAAGAGTGCGACGCAACGGCTGCTTAATAGTAGCAATGCAGTTTGGCTCATAAGTATTATACAATTATCCAACGTTGTTCTTGTCAATAATTTTATTAAAATTACAATTCACTTACATTAAATTTAACAGCATGTCAAAACAAGTATTTATCAATCTTCCGGTAAAAGATTTAAAAAAGTCAATGGCATTTTACGAAGCCATCGGATTTACCAACAATCCCCAGTTTACCGATGATACAGCAGCATGTATGGTTTGGAGCGATAGTATTTTTGTTATGCTGCTTACACACGATAAGATGAAACAATTTATTTCTAAATCTATTATTGATGCCAAACAAAATGTTGGGGCAATCCATTCATTATCTCTCGACAGCAATGATGAGGTAAATGCTTTTGCAGAAAAAGCAATTAAAGCAGGTGGCAGAGTATATGCGGATGCAAAAGATTATGGTTTTATGCAACAGCGTTCAATTGAAGACCCGGATGGTAATAACTGGGAGCCATTTTTTATGGACATGAGTAAATTTCCAAAACAATAAAAAACAATCAAAGCAAATGAACAAAAATAAAATAACAATACTAGCCAGCATCAATGCCCCTATTGAAAAAGTATGGGACTATTATACGCAACCAATACATATTGTCAACTGGAACTTTGCAGACCCTGGCTGGCATTGCCCCAAAGCAGAAAATGATATGCGCATAGGAGGCAGCTACAAAGCAAGAATGGAAGCTAAAGATGGTAGTTTTGGTTTTGACTTTGAGGCGGTTTATACGGAAATAACAGAAGGTAAGCATTTCACTTATGAGTTTGGCAATAGGCTGGCAACGGTACAATTTAATGATGCTTTAGGTAAAACAGAAGTTATTGTAACCTTCGACCCGGAGAGTGAAAACCCAGTTGAAATGCAAAAAACAGGATGGCAGGCTATATTGGATAATTTTAAGAAATACACTGAATCAACTCAGAATGTATAACGCAAGAAATGCTATTGAAACAAATAATTTATAACAACTGTAAAAAAAATGTATTATGGCAAAGCAAAAATTATTTCCATGCTTATGGATAGAAAAAGATGCAAAGAAAGCGGTAAAATATTACCTCTCTATTTTTAAATCAGGTAAAATGCTTTCTTACAAAGCCTATAAAAACTCCGGTACACCAAGTGGAGATTTTGATGTAGCCGAGATGGAATTATTGGGCATGAAATTTCAAATATTGGCTGCAGGGCCTATGTTTAAATTCAATGAAGCCGTGTCTTTTTCCATCGTGTGCAAAGATCAGAAAGAAGTAGATTATTACTGGAAAGCGCTTACTGCAAAGGGCGGTAGCGAAGGGCCTTGTGGCTGGTGCAAAGATAAATATGGTTTATCCTGGCAGGTAATACCTGAACAGTTGTACAAACTGGAAAATCACAAAGTGAAAGCCAAACAGGAATATGCATTCAAGGCGATGCTGAAGATGAAAAAAATAATTATTGCTGATTTGGAAGAAAAATAATTGCGGAATTATTACTATGAAAATGAAGTCTATTCATGCATATCTCACATTCAATGGCAATTGCAGGGAAGCAATGATGTTTTATCAAAAATGCCTTGGTGGTGAATTGAGTTTTCAAACCGTTGGCGAATCTCCGCTATCGGAAAAAATGCCGGCAAGAATGAAAAACTTAATTCTGCATTCAACGCTGATGAATGATGGGTTGATATTGATGGGTTCTGATATGACGAGTGAGCAGGGACTGTTGAAAGGTAATGCCGTATCGCTGGTGCTTAATTGTAAAAGTGAGAAGGAAATAAGAATTTGTTACAAAAAGCTTTCGAAGAGTGGAGAACAAACACATCCAATAGAAAATACATTTTGGAATGCCTTATCTGGTGAACTGGCTGATAAATATGGACACAATTGGATGCTATATTATGCTATTAAATAACCTGGTTTGTAATTGCCGGTATTATCTATCTGAGTTGCCCGGTTGAAGCTAACTTTTTATTCACTTCCATGATCACGGCATCTTTATCTTTCTTTATTTTTTTTGCAAATTGTTTCGCTTCAGCAGATATATGAGAATCCAAATGCCTGGCACCCCAGAGTACTAAATCTAATATCACAGGAACAAAATCCAACCCTTTTTGAGTAATAGTATAGAGTACCGTTTTTTTATTTTCGGGAGACTTTCCCTTCGTTAAAATGCCGTATTCTTCTAACTTCTTTAACCTGTCTGCGAGAATATTTGCGGCTATTTTTTCATCTGACAAGGACAATTCACTGAATGTTCGCTTTCCAAAAAAGCATAAATCCCTGATAATTAAGATACTCCACTTATCCCCAATTAAGTCTAGAGCGCTGCTAATGGGGCAATCTGACCGGAATTTAAAAATATTTTTATTTTTTACTTGCATATTGAAAGTTATTTATATTTTTGCTTTCAAAGTAAAAGTAATCATAAAATAGATGAAAGCCTCTTCTTTTTATTAAAACAATATTAGGTCTGTTATGAATAAAATTAGTCTTGCTTTATGGATCATTTTTTCCTTTATAACAATTCAAATGAATGCACAGCAAATCAAAATGGAACCCACCCCCAAAGTAAATCCCGAATCATCCATACATGACGGTCAAAATGATTTTGATTTTGAAATTGGAGAGTGGAAAACTCAACTCAAAGTTCTATCAAAACCACTTTCCGGTTCAACTTCATGGGAAGAATTTGAAGGAATTACAACAGTTACTAAGGTATGGAATGGCCAGGCCAACCTCGTAGAATTGTCTGCTGATGGGCCTTCCGGTCAAATAATTGCATTGAGTTTGAGGCTTTATAACCCACAAAGCCGGCAATGGAGCTTAAATTTTTCCAGATTGAATTCCGGTAAGATGGCTATACCATCTATTGGCGAATTTAAAAACGGCCGGGGCGAATTTTATAATCAAGAAATATTTAATGGCAGATCCATTTTTGTACGTTTCATTATTTCTGACATCACTAAAAACACTTGCCGTTTTGAACAGGCCTATTCGGAAGATGGTGGAAAAACCTGGGAAGTCAATTGGATTGCCCTTGATACCAGAATGTAAGTTTCAATTTTAAAAACAATTCAAAAAAAAAATTATGAAAAAGACCCTTCACGTTTTTTATTTAATACTGTTTATTCTTATTACAAATTATTCACAAGCACAAAACAAACAACAAATGGTACAAGACTGGGAGCGGGCAAAAGCCTACACAAAAGAGTATTTAGATGCCATGCCGGAAAATGGTTATGGATTCAGGCCAAGCCCTGAGATGAAATCTTTTGCTGAGCAAATGCTTCATTTTACCGATGCGAATTATGAATTGGCATCATTGGCAGCAGGTGTTAAAAACCCTTTGCCGGATGGAGCCGCATTTAAGTCAGCCGATCAATCAAAAGCTGCAACGACCCAAATGGTGCTTGCAGGTTATGATTATGTAATTCATATTTTGCAAACTATGACACCAGAACAATTGCAGGATAGCATCACCCTTTTTGGTAAGTATGAAATGACTAAACAGACATTGTTTTATAAACTCTTTGAACATCAAACGCATCACAGGGGCCAAACGACGGTTTACCTGCATTTAATGCATGCAACTGTGCCTGAACAAAAATTGTTCTGATAATCAGAATCAATTTATGCTTCTTTTTTAAAATATCTTCTTGCAATCAAAGTGAGTGGTAAGCAAATCATGAAGAGTAAAATCAGGTTGGCTTTTATGATTTTCCAAAACTGTAAGTCAATCCTGTTTTCCAAGGGAACTTTACTGAGCGGCATGATTACCAGATGCGTAACGGCCCACATAAACAAGGCATAAATCACCACAAAAAGAACCGGTTGATGGGAAGCCAATCTGACTCTGGGGTATAACCAGAAAAAAAAGATTGTAAATGCGTAAGCAATTATAAAATGAAATAACAAACCACATAGAATCATCCCGGTGCCACCACTAAATGCGTCCATACCAAACACCCCGCTGGCAATAAATTTTAATACGCCTTCGGGGCCTTTCCCCGTGGCAATAAAATAGTCAATAAATGCTGCTAAAATATCGAGAATGCCTATGAATAAGCCACACTTTAGTACCAGTTTTAGCGGAAATGGATGACTTTTGAACATGTGATGGAGCTTTTTTAATTTCCATGAATCCGATTTTAAAATTAGGTATAATTTGTATCACTAAGTAAAAATATATATGAATATATTTGAAAACCAATTTGACATCTACCGGTATTTTTTAGTTGAAAATGAACCATAAATATATAGGTTACGTAAATTGAACATGATGCAAAACAAGTATTCATTTATTACAAAATGGCAAATTGTTGCACCTGTTGAGCAAGTATGGGACGCAATTTACCAATCAGCTGAATGGCCCAACTGGTGGAAAGGTGTACTGGCCGTGAAGACAATTGAAGAAAATGATGATCGTGGTGTCAATGGAATTAGTGAATATACCTGGAAGAGTATTTTGCCTTATAAGTTAACTTTTAAGATGAAATTAATGGAGTGCAAAAAATATGAAAACCTATCTGGTATTGCTTTTGGAGAATTGGAAGGAGAGGGGAGATGGTTATTCACTCAAAATGGCTCATCCTGTATTATTGAATATCATTGGAATGTTTTTACAAACAAAAAATGGATGAATTACTTTTCATTTTTATTGAAACCTGCTTTTAAATATAACCATGATGTGGTGATGCGTTGGGGCGCTGAAGGTCTCGCGAAAAAATTAAATACCCGGCTCCTGCAATACTAAGATGTTTGAATAATATACATTCCGAAACAATTTCCCCAAAAAAATCTTCATCTCTTTTGCCTGGCAAAATAGGGACTATATAAAAATGAATTAATGAAGTTTCATTCAATGGTTTATTTGATACTCAAATAAAATTTTATCAAAAAAAAACCGCCACATCAAATCATGTATAAAAATATTTAGCATTGGAGTCTGTGAATGAAATCAAATTAAAAAAATCCTTAGGGGATGACTGCATCAATTTTTTCCCATAATGCTTTATCAAAACCGGAAAGCGCAAAGGTGGGATGAGCCGGATTGGATGGTTCACCCATTCTTACCACAACCATATTTTTGCCTGGAATAACGTAGATGCGTTGATCCCGGGCACCCATTGCTGCATACAAATCTGCCGGAGCATTGGGGATGAGATATCCCTGAAAAACTTTGTCACTGCCGGGTACCATATAACTTGACTTTCCATTTAACCACCATAAGTATCCATAAGATGGGTTTAATGACTGAGAGCTGATGGTGCAATCATGAAAAAATGTTTGATTGATTATTTGTTCATTCTTCCATTGACCATTATTCAATGCCAATAATCCAAACCTTGCAGCACTGCGTGTATTACTATGATAAATTTTGAAGATCAAACCATTATTCCAGAAACCATCCATCCCTATTTTATTGGCTATTTTGGATTTGAAATAAGTATCAAAATCCTGGTGACTGGCGTTTGCAACAATTTTCATCAACAACTGGAATACATTATTATAGGACCACTTGCTACCTGCATCAGCAACATAGGTCATGTTCTTTTTGATAACCAACTGGTTTTCACTATTTAACCCTGATGTCATAGATAAGAGATTCTTTATGGTAATGAGATGCTCTTTTTCCAATGCCTCACTGGACCACCCATTTCCTAAATATTTAGACACCTTATCATTGATATCAAGCAGTCCTTCCTGTTGTGCAATACCTACCGTAAAAGACACTAATGATTTTCCTGCACTATTCCATTCCCATTCCGTTTGAGCAGTATGGCCATTAAAATAATTTTCCATGACAATCCTGCCATTTACCAGAATCATAAAAGATTTGGTATGTGTCTTATTCAGGAAATCCAGTAAAGGCTGTACCGCATTTTCATTCCATCCCAGGCTGGATAAAGAAGTCCTTGCCCACGTCGTATCGGTATTGGAAGGAAAGTACATGGCATCTGTGGGCCTGAAGCTATTTATACGCTCCTGACATTGAGATGTTAAAGTGAATGTAGGAAAAGTAATCAAAAAGAGATAGGCTGCTAGTAATTTCATGTATATGTTTTTATGTATTTATTGGTCACCGGGAAAAATCTCCTAATAATTTTGCTTGTAAATAAAGACAAGGCCAGGACTATTTATGTATCAATTCATTCCTTTGACTCGGTGTATAGAGAAAAGTTAAATGGAAAATAATGAAATGAAAAAATATTTTCATCCAGTAATATGGAATCAGGGTGCTTATTTCACCATTTCAAAAAAAGAAATAGAATTTTACACTTTAATAAATTTGAAAAAAAAGTTGAACGTATGGGAATTGATATTGGGTCGTCTAAGATGAAAATCAATTTTTTGAATCTCCTTTGACTTTGAAAATATTTTATTCAGAAGGTATTGGCCTTTGGGTAATTTCATGAAAGCAAATGCAATAGCCGGATTATTTTGTGTAATTATAGTTAATGACTCTCTTTTGATTGAAGTGAATGATCTTTTTCTGGTTTCATTTGCTCGCTAAAAAAAGGATCCTAAAAGATGCTTCACATTTTGCGATCCCGGGCAAGCAGTTGGTTTTTACTAAAAATGAATTTCGTGTTTTTGTCAGCCAGCCAAATGATGAGTTTTAGTATACCCACAATATTTATGAATATCCCTAATAAAATGCCGATGATATAATCTGTAACAGAGCCGATATTTTCATTATGAAGGATCTTGAAGAAGAAAAAGACGCATGGGGCAAAAAACAACCAGCAGGTAGCCAACCCGGCATTGTAGATGGTTTTTCCTTTAAAATTAAAAATGAATGTATGCGCAATAATATTTCCAAGTGATACAATAATGGAGGCTAAGCCTAACCATACAAAATGTGGCCCCATAAACGCAGCAAGTAAATAAATAGTCCAGCCAAGCCCTACATTGATGATGAGTGACGTATTGCTGTTTAATGGATACCTGTCAGGTAAATCACTTTTAAACATCACCCCGTTAATCATTCCTGGAAAAGTGCCGGCAATGCGGTATTCTTCCAGTTGATGAAAAAATAATGAAGTTAAACTGAGCCACATCAGGAGTTCATAAT
Source organism: Bacteroidota bacterium (assembly GCA_018268015.1). GTDB lineage: Bacteria > Bacteroidota > Bacteroidia > Chitinophagales > Chitinophagaceae > JAFDXJ01. Next base: position 2,605 of record JAFDXJ010000037.1, on the reverse strand, counting down.
TTGATAATTCAGCATAAAAATAAATTACCATAAAGAGTGTGATGATACCCAATATTCCTCCTAAGTCAAACCAATGCCTGCGAAGAAAATTCATAAATCAATTTTTAATGAATAAACTCACTGATGGTGATTGGAAATTAATGGTGAAAAAACATCTTCAACTTACAAAATGAGCGCATTCTTTATTATATAATTCAATTGTTGCAAAAAAAGATCTATCACTATGCAATGGTTTTTATAAAATAAATCACGAGCAATATAAAAATGATCAGGTCAGTCCATAAGGCAAACTTTTCATTAATACCTGAAGTCTTTTGAAAACTATGCTGAATACCGGCAATACCATAATAGAGTCCACTGGCAAAGGCACTAACGATTCTCCACTCCGGCCAAAAGAGTGAAATAATGGCAACCAGACCAAAACACATATTGGCAAATCCTAATTCGCGCAGTATAGGATAACAATCAGGGTTGTCAATATGAAAAATTTGTTTTGCAGTAAATGCAGGATTATTTACTTGTTTGATACCGGCTAAAAACAAACGAAACCCAACTGCAAAAAAGATGAACCATTTAAAAAATAAATCAAACGTCAGGGTATTGTCAGTGAATAAATGTTCTGCAACAAAACCAATTATTGGCAATACAAAAGTCAGCACACTTACACTAATAATGTAAAACATGTTTGGTTTGTCGGCTGTCGTATTTGTTGTCGTCATGCTTTTTGTTAGTTTGTTTAATTAGAAGTTTCGTTAAAGAGTTAAAACGAAAGTCAAATTTATGAAATCCATATCAATTGAAAATTAGTGCAAAAAAGCCCCGGTCTTTTAGGAAGAGGGTATATAAGAGTTCCGGCCTGAAAGGATGATGGTTTTTTAGTATAAAAGTTCTATTAAAGAACGAAGCATATTTTACAAAAATGTCGAACGATGCGGCTCAACCTTGCTTTAGCTGTAGGTTAGCGGTTTGCGTTTGTTGTCCAGTCTTTATAGGTCATTTCAAATTTAATTTCATTTGAACCATGTGTTCCTACTTCAGTCCAACCTGCTTTTCTGTAAAACTGTTCAGCTCTTGTATTAAAAGCAGTTCCTAACCAAACCTTTTCTTTTGTTTGCGTAAAATACCAGTCCAACATAGTCTTGTGTAGCAGTTTTCCAATACCTTTTTTCTCAAATTTTGGGTCTAAAAATAATGCCCAAATATTATTTTCCTTCAAGTCGGCAATTGCAAATCCTACAATTTGTTTATCAATTTCACACACCCAGCCTTTTCCTCTTACGGTAATAAACTCCTTACAATCTTCGTCTGTTACCAGGTTAGGGTTTGATAAGGTATTTTCTTTAACAGAATTTCTTACGATTTGAATTTGTTTTATGTCTTCAACTTTAGCTTCTCTAATAATCATCGTTTCTTTACGTTTTTATTTATGTAATTGGACTGTCTCAAAATGTCGAATGTTTCTTTTCGTTGAGTCGTTTAAGCAAGACTGTTACCGGCTTTCGAATTGGTGATGAGCGTTATTTGAAAATTGTAAGCCCATAACCTTGGTGAAGGTATTCCATAATAATCTGTTCATTTAGGTCCATAAAATGGTTGATTTGTAGTCAACCTATTTCAGGACGAGATATGTTAGTGGTTCGTTGTTTTAATTTCGTTTTTTGTCAATGTCATAAGGACTTGTGTCTCGTATTCTCCATCGTATTTAAAATAATTCGGCAGTTTTCCATATTCGGTAAAATTGAATTTTTTATAAAGGTTTTTTGCTGATAGATTTTTGTCAGCAACTGTTAAAATAATTTGTTCGATTTCTAAATTGTCAAAAGCAATTTGGATTGTGGAATTTAAAAGTCCTGTTCCAATTTTTTGTCCGCTAAATTCTCTCGACACAAACATTCCACTAATCTCACCAATATGTTTTGTCTTTAACCTTTTTGCTTGAATAAAACCGCAAATTCCAACAAGTTTTTCATTTTTAAACGCTCCCATTAAAAAGTCATTAGTTAATTCTTGATTTATTATTTTATCGAACTTGTAATTTGTAGTTACTAATTCTTCACTATAAAGTGTCCCAAAATTTTGAGGATAATTTTTTAAACAGTCAAGTCTTAACTGATGGTAAAATTCAATCTCGGTAGTCTTTACTTTTCTATATATAATTGTTTCATCCATTTTTAATGTTTGTGTATTGGTCCTTCAAGTAATATCCGGCGTCTTTTTTACAATTCTGACTAACGTCAAATTTATATATTGATTTTCAATTGTTTAAAAATTTGAAAGTTAGCACTCGAAATTATTTTCGTCCGCGGAAAAATGGGGAATGACCGCTAACGTTTTACGTATTGGCGATGGGCGGGATTTTTAGCACTGAAGTTCAATCGAAGAACGAAAGTTGAATTATGCACTTTTTTCCCGCAATGTCTCCTTTTAGAGCTTTTGTGTTTTGGCTAAGGGACATTGCAACGTTAACAGTACAAAAACGAATCTATTTTCATAACTTTATTTATGTCTGTTCGTAAAGCTATACCAGAAAAAGAGGGAGTTTACTTTATAACTTTTACCTGCAAAGATTGGATCCCTTTATTCAAAATCTGTAATGCCTATGATG
>JAFDXJ010000036.1 GCA_018268015.1 Bacteroidota bacterium | reverse complement strand
TTGATGTTCGCGGTAAATGACGGCTATTTCAGATGGCGATACCCCTTCTTCAATTAATTTTTTTAAGGATAAAACAATATGAGCATTTTCTTCAAATGGATTATTGTAAATACGAATAACGGGATGAATGGCTAAGCCCTGCAGGTCTTTATTTGCTGAGATGAGTTCTTTTGAAAGGCCCGGTAAATGATTGATCAGGCGTTCACGATTATTTTCTATCAGGTTTTTTGCAGCATCCAGAATAGGTTGTACGCTTCGATAATTTTTGGAGAGCACAATTTTCACAAGATCTTTATCGTACGTTTTAACAAAGGATTGAAGGTTTTGCAAATTGGCTCCCTGGAATTTGTAGATGCTTTGATCATCATCGCCGACTACAAAAATATTGGGCCTTTCATCCTGCCAGAAACCGGTTAACAGAGAAACAATTTTATTCTGTGATCCACTGGTATCCTGGTATTCATCTACAAGGATATATTGAAAACGTTCCTGGTAACTCAATAAAATATCTCGAAAATTTTCAAATAGCCAAATGGTCCAATTAATCATATCATCATAATCGTATCTCTTTTTTTCTCTTAGAATTTCCTGGTATTGTTTGAAAGAAAGAATGGCGTCCCTTGTTTTTATCATACGCGCTACTTCATCTCTTCCTTTTTGTGTCAATTCAATTTCACCTTTGGCTCTTTTGCGTTTATTATATAAGCCGTCTGTTTCAGGGATGGTATCCTGTATATATTTATCTATTTGTTGACGAAGTGTTTCTTCATTCCAGTTTTCTCTTTTAATGTTTGAAAACAGGGATGCCAGGAAATTCATATCATAATAGATTTCTCCTCTAAATCGTTTCAGCGAATTTTCTGAATCAAAACCATCAATGAGTTTTTGTAATACTTCTATTCTTTCAAGGTCGCTGAGGGCATCCATCTCTTTTTTACTAAAATAGCGTGCATTTTCCTGCACAACCATATTGCTGAAAGAGTGAAAAGTATGCACCTGTACTTTGTATGCATCGCTACCCATAAAGCTTATCAGCCTTTTACGCATGGCGATGACACCGGCTTCCGTATAAGTCATGCAAAGAATATTCTGCGGCGCTGTATCAGTTTCCAGTAAAATTTTCCCGATACGTGCGGAAAGTATTTGTGTTTTTCCGGTTCCGGGGCCGGCAATGACTATTACGGGGCCATCAATGGTGTCTACCGCTAATTTCTGTTCGGGGTTTAAGCCACTATAAATTATCCTGAATTTTTCTTCCGGGTCTTGACTGTTTGCCATTCTTCAAAGATACCATTTGAAGAAAGATTTTTCAAGAATGATCAGAAGGACAGCAAAGGCATTTTTATTTTTAACATTCAAAAAAGCAGTCTGTAAAAAGTATTGAAGAATTACTCAATCTTTTTTCACAAGTAAATTTTGAAGGCGTCGCACGTATTTTTTTGAAAAAAATTAACCCGGCATTCTCGAGATATATTTTTCAATATCTTTTATCTGGTCCAAAACCTGTTTAGTGGTTGGTTTACAGGCTTTTGCTTTACGGAAAAAATCTTTGGCTGCGCGGAACTCTCTTTTATTCATAAATATCTGGCACATACTGAGGTAGGCCACTGCTTCACTTTCTTTATCCGGGATACCCAGTCGAATAGCTGCCCGCATATAGGATTCGCCGCTTCGAAAATCTCCTTTTTGCAAGGCCATCATGCCCAATTGTAATTTATTTGCTCCTTCTGCTTCAGGCATGGCCGAGCCGAGGGATGAACTTTTTTTCAAGTGTTTTTCAGCAGAATCAAAATCCTGTTGCATCATGGAGATATTCCCTTTAAGGGTATAATATGTAGAACGAATGGGTTTGTATAATAATCCGGGAAACCAGATGGATTTCATAATTTTTTCCACTTCTTCCACATTGCCATCTTCCATGGGTTTTTGAATAAGCCTCATAGGCCCAATAAAAAAGTGGCTGACAATACCAATGAGTGCAATAAAATATAAAATAAATGCCGGCCAAAAACCACTATATATATTTACTACGACCGCTAAGGCAAGAGCTATCAAACTAAGCCAGAAACGATATTTGATGATGAGATTATAAATTTTCATGATAACAAAAAATGTTTAAGCATTTCCAAACTGGAATTCCCCTTTTTTAATTCGGGCTGCAAAGATAATGGTTGAAACTTTATTTGTGATTTTGTGCTTACATTTGCGCCTGTTTTTTACTGGAAAGCAACGACAATATGCTTTGGCCTGGTCTCATAGTTCAATGGATAGAATAGGAGTTTCCTAAACTCTAGATCCAAGTTCGATTCTTGGTGAGACCACTCCTTTCAAACCTTTATTTGGAAAATTATTTCACAAAATTACCCGCATCCACATCTTTAATAAATTGGATGATGCCGGGATAATAATTTTTTTGATCGTCCCACATGGCAAGATGACTGCCCTCCGGGCAATATAAGTATCGGCCATGTTGTACCTGGGTACTCATCCATTTCATATATTCAGGGTCCATGGTATCATAATGAGCGCCAATCATCAGTGTGGGGATTTTTATTTCCTTTAGCCTGTTTTTGATATCCCAATTTGACAAACGACCGGAAATACCAAATTCACTGGGCCCCTGCATCATGGTATAGATTACGGGATTGAGGTGGTTTAAACTTCTGGCTACCGGTTCAGGGTATGGATTCAGCCGGCAAATATGCTGATGGTAATAGTCTTCCAATAAAGCGCCATATCGTGGGTTGTCTATCTGCCCGGTAGATTGCAAAAGCATAATACTATCCACAGTTCCTTTATCCATTTGCTTTTGTAGTTCCAGGTTATATTTGCCATAATCTGGAGCGCTGGCCATCATATTAGAAACAATTAATGCTTTTGCATGATCCGGGTATTTCAATACATACTCCATTCCCAGGATGCCTCCCCATGAATTTCCGAGTAGGTAAAAATTATCCGGGGTGAGGCCAAGCGATTTTCTCACTTGTTCCACCTCATCTACAAAACGATCCACTGTCCATAAGCTACTATCCGTGGGTTGGTCTGAATAATAAGAGCCAAGTTGATCATATTCGATCATTTCAAATCCTTCTTTTGGAAAAAAACTTTCGAAGCATTCCATATATTCATGTGTCATAGCGGGCCCGCCATGCAGTAATAATACTTTTATGCGGGGATTATTTCCAATACTTTTTGTCCACACATTAAAATTTCCTACCGGTGTAGAAATGGGTATCATCTTTATACCGGCCGATTGTATGCCCGAATCCTGTTGAGCGAAATAATCTTTTACAGGCATATCTTTTCCTGTTTTATTTTGGATACAAGCAGTTGACAATATCATCATTGCCAGGTAAATCTTTTTCATCTTTTTTATTTTATAAATGAATTAATTCTTGGTCTTTCTTAATTTTCTAAAAACATCCAGACCAATTTTTACCGAACCGTCAGAGCGATTCTTAGCCCTTAAATAGATACTGGCTCCGGTTTTGGCATCCAGGCCTTTTTTTTCCTTCCGGGTATCATTTTTTGATTTGCTCAGATTATTTAAAGGAACCTGGATACTGATATCTGTATTCTTGTGGTTGAAATCATAAAGACCCTCTACATATAGATGCAATACAGTTGAGGCAATCTCCATTCGATTGATTTGAATTTCACCTTTATTAAGGATAAATTGGTCATTGATTTCTGCAAACTGAACATCGGAAAAATCACGATTTTTAAAAATAATATTATTGATATTTTCGAATGGCTTAAAATTTATGAGTGCACCATTTTTCAAAGAAAAATTCATGGTGCCGCTCAGGGAATTTGCTGCCAATTTTCCTTTTTTATTTACTAAAAAGTGAATTTGGCCATTTGTATTTAATATGCCCCGAACATTGGAAGATACAATAGCATCCTGTCCAAAATTATCAAATGCATAAAATACTTTTCGTACATCTACCTGTTGCAGGTTGAAATGGGCGGAAGCATTATGTAGCCCATTATTCAGTGCATTAAATGTAGCTGCGAGCGAAAAAGAGCCTCCTGCATGTTGTAGAGAAGCATTTTGAATTTCCCATTTATCTGTAGCAAAAAGCATGGAAGCCTTTATATTATCTGCAGTAAAATGCTGGTACACGATATGCCCGGCCTGTATGTTGAGTTGGATATTTCCATTAACCAGGAGATTGTCTATTTTCTGGGCAATTGCATTTAAGCCGGCCTTCTTTTTTGTGTTGGAATGAACCACTTTTTTTTCATCAAATAAAAAAGTAAAGTCATTTCCATTGATCGAAGGGGATGTGAGTACGCAACTAAATGTGGCTTTGCCTGAATCTGATAAGGCAATTCGATTGACATTTGCACCACTGGCATTGATTTCAAAATGATTTTGCTGAATATCAAAAATGAGTTTTTGAATACTTAGATTGTTTTCAGAAATAAGAATGCGCCCATTGCATTTGCTGAATAGCACATTCCTTGGCACATATAAACCTTCTCCATCTTTCAATAAAATATTTGCATTTACTTTACCAAATAAGGATGGATCCGTTATTAATGGGCCATCATAATTAATATTGATCTGGGCATTTCCTTTCGTCAGCCTGATTGAAGACATAGCTAAATTGCTGTCCAACTCCGGCAAACTGCATTTAGATATAAAAGCAAAACGAAGCAATGGTTCGGATAAATTTTGTATGAGAATAGAATCAGAATAAATCTGTAATCCATTCCAATTGGCGCTAAATTTTCGGAATACTATATTGGAATTTGGATCGTCCGCTTCGAGAGAATCCTGTACATGATTATTATAATTCCCGGTAAAGCTGCATTGGGTGAATGAAGTGATCGGTGTACTCAATACATTTTGCAAGGCGATGAGATCCACATTAATCAGCGGATTGCCACCACCCGATAAAGGCCCATCCAAGGTGGCATGTACATCAAATCCTTTCCCCAGGCTGGTAAACCGCATCTTATTCCTGATTCTTTCGGTAATAATTTTTGTGGCATTTGCAAAAGAGATGTTTTTGGCAGAGGCATCTAAGTGGAAAAAAGCTGAATCTGCAAAATGAAATTTCCCTGATAAATCAAATGGTTGTTTATCAATATTTATTTTTGAATGCTCAAAGGCGAATTCTTTTTTAGTACTATTCCATATGATTCCCCAATTTTTTGCATTCAATAAACAATTTTGAAGATACATGCCCTTGGTCATTTTAAAACCCAGCCCTTTAATAAGTATATCTTCATCCAAATCCATTTTCACTACATCCTGATCATATTTTAGTTTGATATAAAGTGAATTGACAACACATTCATATTTCTTATCACGGGGCGCATCTTCAATGAGGGCATGAACATTTGTCAATTGCAATTTTTGGATTTGAATACTTCCGCCCGTTTTATTGGTGGAAGTTTTTTGGGGATGCAATAGATAACTATTTGAATAACCGGAAGGCATTGTAAACAAATGAAATAATCCATCCCGGATGGACAATTCACTGATGGTTTTATTTTTTTTCAAAAGTTGGAAAAAACCAATACCCGTAGAGATTTCAGCAGCCTGTAATAAAGGCTTATGATACATGGAGTCCAGCACGCGAATATTCTTTATCTGGATGCCGATATTTGGAAAATGGCGAAGTACAGATAAATCAATATCTTCTATTTGTACTTCGCCATTAATGGTATTGCTAAGCTCAGTTTTTACTTTAGCAACAATCTCTGTATGATGCGTTTGTAAATAAATTGCCGCCGCAATGAGAAAAATAAGTATCAGCCCTACTAAAATGAGCAACAATTTTGCAATGATCCGAACAATTCTTTTTTGAAGGAAATGGCGGGTTACAAATTTCCATTTTTCTAATAGGGATGATGGTGCAGCATTCATTTAAAACTTTGTTTCAATAATATATGGAAGCATTGCTCTCCATGTAGGCCAATCATGATGAATATCGGCTCCCCAAATATCCAGATCATGGTTGATTCCTTTATTATTCAATACTTGAGAGAATTTTCGATTTGCTTCGGGGTCTTCATAATTTCCACTTCCGGTATAAATATGGATATGATGGCTTGCTTTTATCTTATCCAGAAAAAATGGATCTTCCAGGTTGGGTATATAATGCATAGGGCTGTTAAAATAAACCTGCTCATCCCAAAAACCTTTTGTATAATCCGTAAGGTCATACACGCCACTCATACTGATTGCGCCATTGATGATATCAGGGCGTTTCAAAAATAAATTCATAGAATGTAGTGCGCCGAAAGATGCGCCACTCACAAATATCATGGCATCATTACCACATTTATTTCGGATGTAGGGAGCCACTTCAAAGAAAATATAATCGTTAAACTGGTTATGCCGGATGGCTTTATGCTCCGGTAATATTTCATTATTCAGCCAGCTTTCATTATTGATACTATTCACACTGAATACCCGCATTTTTCCAGATTCAATAAATGGTTTGAGTGCATCAATCATGAGAAAACGCTCGTATTCCAGGTAATCGGCTGCTGCCGTAGGCACAAGTAAAAGTGCAAAACCAGCGTGACCATAACTTACAATAGGCATATCTTGTCCCAGTGCCGGGCTATACCATGAACCTAGTTCTTTTTCCATATTTTATTTTTTTTGATGTATAAATAAACCCTTTTTTTTTTAATATAAATAATTTTTACAAACATTTTTTCTTTATCTCATTCCATAAATCACGAAAGCAAGTGGCTGCATAACCGCTATTAGCAAATTCAAACAATGGTTGCCGGTATGTGCCCATTTTTTCTACATCACTTAAATAAGGGATGTAGCTTTTTAAGAATACCCCATCCCGGTAAAATTTTTGCATTATTTCATGATGTAAATTTTTTCGATGGTCCACCATACTGAAAAAGCATTTTATTTTTTCTTGTTCAATATTATTTTCTTCGAAAAACCGGATCACTTTATCAAAGGATAAAATAGATAATGTGGTTGGAATATTTGGCATAAGCACCCAACCGGCAGCAAGGAAAACATTCTCATGTAAGATGGATAATCCCGGAGGACAATCCATAAAAATATGATCAAATCCCTTTAACTCATGCAGGAATGATTTTAATTTTTTACGGCTTTGTTTTTGTTCATCCAATAATAGATCAGCATGACGCGAACTCATATCTGATGGGATAATCCAAAGATTTTCAAATGCGGATTCACGGATAATTTCTTTTACAGGCAAGTTGCCGGAGAGAATTTTTTTAAATTCATTTTTACCCGCTGTTTCTACTTGAAAATAATAACTGGCTGCACCTTGAGGATCGAGGTCCCATAATAAAGTTTTTTTGCCATCCGCTGCCGAGAGATAGGCGAGGTTTACAGATGCAGCAGTTTTTCCTACTCCACCTTTCAGGTTATACAATGCGAATGTAGGCATACATTACTTTTTAGAAAATTGAATAAAGCTCAAAAATTATTTTAAATATTTACTAAACCAGTCAATATAGCGTTGTTCTCTATCTACAATATAACTGGGCACTACAAGACCATGATTTTGATTAGGGTAAATAACCAACTCAGTGGGAACGCCGGTTGTTTTCAAGGCCTGGTACATTTGTTCGGCGCCAGCTACGGGTACATTAAAATCATTTTGAGATGCCATAAATAAAGTTGGCGTAGTGATCCTGTCGGCATGAAAGAATGGATAGGAAATTTGAATCCATTTTTCCATATTTTTCCAGGGCGGGCCAAGTTCGTTATTATATTGTGTAATATACTGATCTACGCCATACATGCTCAACTGTAATGCACTACCGGCTCCACTTGATGCTGCTTTGAATCGTTGATTGGTAGCTATACAATAATCCGTAAGAATACCACCATAACTCCAACCGAAAATACCGAGCCGGTTAGAATCTGCAATACCATTGGCAATTAAATAATCCACAGCCCCATTGATGTCTATGACTTCTTTATCGCCCCAGTCTCCCATAATTACACGTATATAATCATTCCCTTTACCTGTGCTGCCACGATAATTGACCTGGGCCACTGCAAAACCTTTTTCAGCTAATATCTGGGAGGCAATATCAAACTCGTAGTCATCCTGCCCCACAGGCCCTCCGTGAATATACATGATGAGGGGTAATGGTTTATTTTTTGCAGCATTTGATGGAGTATATAAAATGCCGGGAACTAAAGTGCCATCCTTGCTTTTGCTTACAAAACCGGTAACATTGGCTAATGAAACCTTATTTATATACTCATCCTGGAAAGTGGTAAGGCGGCGTGTAACCCCATTTTCTAAAGCATATACTTCATAGGGCATATGAGGATCGGTTAATAAAGTTGCCCATTGTCCATTAGCTTTATTTAATTGTAATTCCCCAAAAACGCGGTCGCCATTTCCTGGCCTGCTGATTTCTTTACCGTCAAGGCCAAATAGAACAACACTGCATCTGCGTTCATCTTCCATTAATGTGGCAATGCTGTTTCCATCTTTGGACCATTGATGTGAAACGATATTTCTTTCCGTACCGGCAGATAAAAGTTTGGGTATGCCGCCATCTTTGGATATCAATGCAAGTATATCATTACCAAACATGGTGAATTTTTCATTACTGTAGCTTTGTAAATAGGCTATCCATTTTCCATCCGGGCTCCATAATGGATCTGAATCACCGCCCTGCCAGGTAGTAAGTTGTTTCATACTTGCTCCCGGTTTCGCATCCATGATATAAATATCCGTATTTTCATTTTTATCGGGGTCCTCCGTACGATTGCTTACAAAAGCGATCTGTTTTCCATCCGGACTAAATGCAGGTGAAGATTCATTATATTTTCCGCTGGTAAGGGTATCTATATCTCCTGTGGAAATGTTTAGCAAATAAAAATGAGATGCACGGCGATCAAGATATCCTGTATAATCTTCCTTAAAATGGTAACGGTCTATTACATAAGGTAATTTTGCACGGGTTTTGGAAGTATCACTAAAATTTTGGTCTTTCATGACCAGTAATATCGTTTTACCATCCGGACTCCAGCAATAATCTTTAATACTACTTTTTACATTACTAATACATTTGGCCTCGCCACCACGACGATCCATGATCCATACCTGGCTATTATCATCATCATTCTCGTCATCATTGCCGATTTTTCTTGATGATATGAAGGAGATATATTTTCCATCCGGGCTAAATAAAGGAGAAGATTCATCTTCCATGGAATTGGTGAGTTGAATTGTCTGACTACCATCCCAGGAAGTCATCCATATATCATCATTCCATGCATCATGAGCTGTATCATCTGTGGTTACTACATACATCACCCATTTTCCATCCGGTGAAACCTGAATGTCTGAAGTGGTTTTCATTTGGTAAATATCTTCAGGAAGAGGGGCTCTTTTAATTTGTGCTTTAGCAGAAACAGAGATTGTAGCAACTAGCAGGAGTGTATAGAATTTATTCATGCTGATTGAATTTGGATTTTAAAAATAATGAAAAATGAGTTATTAAAATAAATAAACTGGACCAATAAGAAAAACGAAAAATCATTTTTTCATTTCTTCCAGTTTTTTTTGCATGTCAAACATTTTATCTCTCAACGCAGCAGCCTCCATAAAATCAAGATCCCTGGCTGCTTTTTCCATAGTCTTTTTGATTTTGCCAATGGCTTTTTCCAGTTGCGGTATGGTCTTGTAAATAGTATCATCTTCCGCTGCCGTCACCATATTATCATCTCTAATCGCATACGGTTTTTCCGGATCATAGCCTTTAATATCAAGCACTGAAGTTTGCTTCATAATCTGCTCTATACTTTTATTGATGGTTTTAGGTACGATGCCATGCAATGCATTATACGCCATTTGTTTTTCCCTACGACGTTCCGTTTCATCCATCGTCTTTTGCATACTTTGAGTTATCGTGTCAGCATAAAAAATAACTAACCCATGAACATTTCTGGCCGCCCGGCCGGCCGTTTGAGTTAATGATTTTTCATTTCTCAGGAATCCTTCTTTATCTGCATCCAAAATAGCAACCAATGAAACTTCCGGTAAATCCAGCCCTTCACGTAATAAATTTACACCCACCAAAACATCAATTTCGCCCAAACGAAGCTGCCGTAGTATTTCTACACGTTCTAATGCATCTACATCACTATGAATATATTTTGATTTGATATTGATCCGGTGAAGATATTTATCCATTTCTTCGGCCATTCTTTTTGTTAAGGTAGTAACTAAAACACGACCTCCCTGGGTGACTCTTTTATCTATTTCATCCAGCAAATCATCAACCTGATTAATGCTTGGTCTTACTTCTATGGGTGGTTCCAAAAGGCCTGTTGGCCGTACCACTTGTTCTACTACGATGCCTTCGGTCTTTTCCAGTTCGAAATCTCCGGGTGTTGCACTCATAAAAATAGTCTGCCCGGTAATATTTTCAAATTCATTAAAATTTAATGGGCGGTTGTCCAGTGCGCTGGGAAGCCTGAAGCCATAATCAACCAACACCAATTTCCTGCTTCTGTCACCTCCATACATTCCTGCGATTTGTGGAATGGTCTGATGACTCTCATCAATAATGGTAATAAAATCTTTGGGAAAATAATCCAAAAGGCAAAAAGGTCTTGTGCCCGGTTTTCGCCGATCAAAAAACCTGGAATAATTTTCTATACCATTACAATAGCCCAATTCCCGGATCATTTCAATATCATATTCCACCCGTTCTTTGATACGTTGTGCCTCAATCAACTTCCCGTTATTTTTAAAAAATTCTATTTGCATTTGCATCTCATCCTGGATCTCATAAATGATTTGGTTCAGCATGTTTTTGGGCGCTACATAAAGGTTTGCAGGAAAAATGGCCGCATTCTCCAAAAGGGCAATCCTTTTATTGGTTAGCACATCCAGGCTTTCAATGCTTTCAATTTCATCTCCAAAAAAAGTAATACGATAACCATAATCAACATAAGGCAGATTGATATCAACCGTATCGCCTTTTACGCGAAATGTTCCTCTTTTAAATTCAATTTGCGTACGATTATATAAGCTATTCACCAGGGCATGTAAAAATCCCTGTCTGGAAAATACTTGCCCTGTATGAACCCGGATAATACCGTTTTCAAAGTCTGTGGGATTCCCGATACCATAGATGCAACTTACACTGGCGACTACAATAATATCTCTTCTGCCGGTTAATAATTCAGCAGTGGTATGCAGCCTTAGTTTATCCAGTTCTTCATTAATACTCAGGTCTTTTTCTATATAGGTATCACTGGAAGAAATATATGCTTCCGGTTGATAATAATCATAGTAGCTCACAAAATAGCCTACTGCATTATTGGGGAAGAACTGTTTAAATTCACCATACAATTGCGCTACCAGAGTTTTATTATGCGTGAGAATTAATACAGGCCTTTGTACTTGTTGTATCACATTTGCTATGGTAAAAGTTTTTCCACTTCCTGTAACCCCTAAAAGCACCTGGTATCTTTCCCCAGCATTCAGTTCTTTGGTCAATTCTGCTATGGCTGACGGCTGGTCGCCACTTGGAGAATAGGAAGTATGCATTTCAAAACCCATAACCTTTTTTTGCTTTCTGCAAAGTACAACATGATCAGGGTTGTAAAAAACTGCTTATGTAATTATTTGTAAATTCACCAATTGGCCGGATAAAATAGTATGGAATTCAGTATGACATCTTTAATTTCGTTTTTTAAATATTTGTATGGCAGCATTTGAAGTAATTGGCGGTAAAAAGTTACAAGGAGAAATTACTCCTCAAGGTGCAAAGAATGAAGCCCTCCAGGTGATCTCAGCCGTTTTATTGACCTCGGGAAGCATCAAAATTTCCAATATTCCGGATATTACAGACGTTAACCTGCTCATTGAATTATTGGAATGTCTGGGTGTTAAAGTAGAGAGAGTGGACAGGCATACCTGTATTTTTTGCGCAGATGAGGTAGATATCAATCTACTGGGGTCCCCTGATTTTATGGAAAAAAGCGGGCATTTAAGAGGCTCGGTATTGATCGCCGGTCCTATGTTAGCAAGATTTAAAAAAGCGTATATCCCCAAACCCGGCGGAGATAAAATAGGGCGCCGTCGCCTCGACACACATATTATCGGGTTTGAAAAAATGGGCGCTTCATTTCAATATGATCAATCGCATGGCATTTTTGTCATGCAGGCAGATGCACTGAATGGAAAATATATTTTACTGGATGAACCTTCCTTAACAGGTACAGCCAACCTCGTTATGGCAGCCGTGCTGGCAAACGGAACAACCACACTCTACAACGCAGCATGTGAACCTTATCTGCAGCAACTGTGCAAAATGCTTTGTAGAATGGGTGCAAAAATATCTGGTATTGGAAGTAATTTGTTGGTGATAGAAGGTGTGGAAAAGTTGAATGGCACTTCACATACTCTGTTACCTGATATGATTGAGGTGGGTAGTTTCATTGGCCTGGCAGCTATGACACAGAGTGAATTAGTCATCAAAAATGCCGGTATTGAAAACCTGGGTATTATCCCGGAAAAGTTCAGGTTACTCGGTATAGACTTGGAATTTCATGGAGATGATATTTTGATACCTGCCCGGGAAAAATATACCGTATCAACTTATCTGGACGGGGGAATCCTTACGATAGCCGATCACCCATGGCCGGGTCTGACACCCGATTTGTTGAGTATAATTCTTGTGGTCGCCACACAGGCGGTTGGCAGTGTACTCATCCACCAAAAGATGTTTGAAAGCCGTTTGTTCTTTGTAGATAAACTGATTGATATGGGCGCAAAAATTATCTTGTGTGATCCGCATCGGGCAACCGTAATAGGCCTGGGCCGTAATCAGAAACTACGCGGTATCGTCATGAGTAGCCCGGATATTCGTGCGGGTGTGGCTTTATTAATTGCAGCCCTAAGCGCTGAAGGGAAAAGCATCATTCAAAATATTGACCAGATTGACCGCGGATATCAATATATAGATCAAAGGTTAAACGCTTTAGGAGCAGAGATAAGAAGAATTTCATAAGGTCTGTAGTAACCCAATTACTGTTCTGCAAAACCGTAAAAAAATTGATTTTTTATTTGGTTTTTTACACAGTTCATGTTGTACGTGCGTGCTTCTAACTGTTAATTGAAATTTACGGTAAAACGCAAATCTGTATATACAATATGTTAATTGTCGTAAAATTATTAAGTTTATCAAAGTATTGATATTTAAGTGTTTTTAACTTAATTTTGTTAAGTTTTGATTTTGGTATGTGTTAATTCAAAAAAATATTTTTTTAAATGTCAGAAGCCAAATTTTTGCACTATGGTTTAAAGTTACTTGAACCATCCTTTGGCTCAGGATTAACTGATTTGATAATTGAATTGGATTATCTAAGAAGAAAACCTCTTGGTGGTACAACACACCCCAAAGTATTCTTTCAGTTGAAGCATCTTTTTCACACATTAGAAAGTATTGGCTCAGCAAGAATTGAAGGAAATAATACCACAATTGCCGAATACATTGAAACGAAACTTACAGAAACAAAGAAAGTACCTCCGGGAATTAAAGAAATTCAGAATATTGAAAAGGCAATGGCTTTTATTGAGGATAATGTAAAGGAGCATCCGATTAACAGGGCTTTTGTGAGTGAAATGCACAAAATGATTGTTGATGGATTACTTCCTCCACCTGATGGCGAAGGCGACCATACGCCAGGTGAATATCGAAAAAGCAATTTAAAAATTAATAAGTCAAGCCATAAGCCACCAGAGTTTTTAAAGGTGGAAGGTTATATGTCAGAATTGCTTGATTTTGTCAATAAAAATGATGGTCAGAAATATGATTTATTAAAAGCAGCCATTGCACATCATAGATTTGTCTGGATCCACCCATTTGGAAATGGTAACGGTAGAACAGTTCGCCTGTTTACTTATGCAATGCTTGTCAAAACAGGTTTTAACGTTAACGTAGGTAGAATTATCAATCCAACGGCTGTTTTTTGCAGTAATAGAAATGATTATTACACCAATCTGTCTAAAGCCGATAAAGGAACAGATGAAGGTGTAATGGAATGGGCAGAATATGTTTTAAAAGGACTAAAAGAAGAAATCGAAAAAATTGATAAGCTAACCACCTATAGTTTTTTAAGGAAAGAAATATTGTTGCCTGCAATTTCACATTCTTTAGAAAGGAAATACATTACTGATGTCGAGGCAAAAATTTTAAGAAAAGTCATAGATAATCAAGTCGTACAAGCTGGTGATTTAAAAGAGTTTTTTGTTGGAAAACTTAATGCAGAAGTGTCCAGACAAATAAGAAAGCTAATTGATAAAAAAATGCTTGTGCCTGAAAATGAAGGTACGAGAAAATACATTTTACGTTTTGACAACAATTATTTATTAAGAGGCGTCATAAAGGCATTAGGAGAAAAGGGTTTTTTGCCTGTTAGAGATGATGCGTAATCGTGAGCTGTCACTGCATGACGTACAACTGTCTTTTATCTATACATTGCAATTGTGTTTTCTTACTTCATCAACCTTTTATTTAAAGAACTTAATATAGTTGATTTTTGTAAAGAAAATTCTTAGGAACCGGATTTTTCAAAGGAAATGGATGGATAAATAGACTATTTTTATAGCATGATGAAGCTTAAGATATTTATTTTTTGTTGTGGTATTTGTGTATCAACAATGGCCCAAAAAACGGTGCCACCATTGCCTTCCGCAGATCAGTTGGCATGGAGTGATATGGAAATTTACCTTTTTATTCACTTTGGCCCTAACACATTTAGTGGTAAGGAGTGGGGTAGTGGAAATGAATTGGCATCCTCATTTAACCCTTCCGCACTTGATTGCAGGCAATGGTGCCGAATCGCCAAAGCGGCGGGCGCAAAAGGTATCATCATTACCGCCAAGCATCATGATGGATTTTGTCTTTGGCCAAGCGCTTATTCTACACATACTGTAGCATACAGCCCATGGGAAAACGGCCGGGGAGATGTATTGAAAAATTTATCAGAAGCCTGTAAAGAATATGGTTTGAAGATGGGCGTTTATTTATCTCCCTGGGATCGAAATCATCCCGCTTATGGAACGGTGGCGTATAATTCTATTTTTGAAAATATGATGCGCGAAGTAGTAAAAAACTATGGACCATTTTTTGAATTCTGGTGGGATGGCGCAAATGGAGAAGGCCCAGATGGCAAGAAACAAAATTATGACTGGCGTACGTATGAACAAACTTTGCGGACTATTGCTCCACATACCATTATCTTTAGTGATATCGGGCCGGATGCACGATGGGCGGGAAATGAAAAGGGTTATGCAGGGGAAACGAATTGGAATTTATTGGATACAGCAGGTTTCAAAAGAGGTGAAGGTGCACCTCCTCAGGATACATTGCAGCAAGGAAATGTATTTGGGAAAAACTGGATTCCGGCAGAATGTGATGTTAGTATCAGGCCGGGATGGTTCTATCATACCGCGGAAGACAGCCTGGTAAAATCACCTCAAACATTGTTTGAATTATATATGAAATCTGTAGGCCGGGGTGCTAATTTACTCTTAAATGTACCACCTGATACACGCGGATTAATCAATGAAAAAGATAGCGCTTCTTTAATGGGTTTTAAAAAATTGAGGGATGAGAATTTTCGCCATAATTTGTTGCAGGATGCTTTATTTTCTTTCAATCAAAATGGCATTCAGTATAAGAATTCATTATTGGCAGATGACGATGAATCCACTTTTATTAAAACAGGGATTGGAGAAAAGGGGGGCGTTACTTTTCAATTCAAACAACCTATAATGCTGAACTGTATTGAATTACAGGAACCTATAGCATTTGGCCAACGGGTGATGACTTTCTCCTTAATGCTCCATTTGAAGGATCATACCATTATCGAAATCAAAGGCACAACGATTGGCCATAAAAGATTGATCAGCTTTCCACGGCAGGAAATCACTTCCTTTGATTTGGTGATTCATTCATCCAAAAATGATCCGCTTATCAGTACGGTAAAGGCTTTTTTATTGAATGATTAATGAAGTGGTAACTTTATAAAAATTTTCATTTATGAAAATGATGGGTTCTTTCTTAAATAAAGTACATACGATTTATAAATTATTATTTTGCCTTGCAATTGCACTTGTCTTTTTTTTAAGCCTCTTAACCTCACATTTTAATTGGGTTACACAGTTTCTTATTTCATGGGATGTATTTAGTTTTCTCTTATTGGCATTTTACTGGTTAAGTTTTTTTACGACATCCGTTTCAGATATTCAGAAATATGCAAGTATTGAGGATGCCAGCAGGATGGTTATATTTACTATTATCCTGTTTACGGTTCTGGCAAGTCTGGTTTCTGTGGTCCTGTTGATTACGACAAAAACGGATCATTTAACAGAAAAAAAGTGGGATATACCGGTGGCATTCCTGGGGATGGTACTTTCCTGGTTTTTATTACATACAATCTTTACAGTTCGTTATGCGCATATATTTTATGGAAATCAATATGCAAGAAAGGATCATGCTTATGGAGGAATTGATTTCCCCAAAAATGCAGACAATTTCAAACCGGATTTTCTTGATTTTGCTTATTTTTCTTTTGTCCTTGGAATGACATTCCAGGTATCAGATGTTCAAATCACTTCCCCCAGGATTCGCCGGCTGGCTTTAATTCATGGGTTGCTTTCTTTTGGATACAATATGGTGGTGGTAGCCCTTACCATCAATGTGATAGCGAATTTAGGTGGTTCAAGATAGCCTGATAAAAGTCTTTATGATATGGCGAATTACGGATTTTTCATACTCCCGATGGACACCTATTTATGGAAGTAAATTAAAAAAAATTCCCGCTACTCACACAACGGGATTTTTGTTAGAAGGATATAGAGGATGATCTTTTATCTGGAAATAATCATCTTTTGCGAAATCATAGAACCATCCGCAGTATATACCTGTAATGAATATACACCGGGATTAGGTTCGCCACATTGACATTCAATATCAATTTAATAAGGGTTATCACAATAAACACATTTGAGATTCTATGAAAACTGAGTTGAAAGTAATAGAGGACCAGTCAAAATTAAAAGCCCTTCTCCAGTTCATCAGGAGACTAACAAAACGATCAAACATTGATTGCTTAATGAAAGACATTTTATTAAAACTATCTCCATTTCATTGACCCTATTTTAATAATTGCATGATGTTGCGCATTGCATCTAGCTGTTAATATTCAATGTAAAAGCTACAGTAACTTGAAGAAGTGTTTTGTTCTCAAAAAGAATTTAGAGTTGGATTCGTTTTAGTAAAATCATTTCGACAGAGTATTCGATAGGCATTAGAGATATTGAATTCTAATAAAAGTTTGAATTTTTCAGAAGTTCAATTTTATTGATGATTAGAAAACTTCAAAAGAATTCGGCAAAGTTCAAATTTGAAAAACCCAATTTTATGAAAAGGAGATTTGGTCAAAAAAACTTAAAAATTTTTGATCATATTTAAAAACTCATCCTCATTTAAGATCTCTATAGTATGTAGCTTTTTGGCTTTTTCTAATTTACTGCCGGCATTTTCACCCACCACTAAATAATTTAATTTACTGCTTACGCCACTCATTATTTTACCGCCTAATTTTTCCACCATTTCTTCTGCTTCTGATCTTTTTAATTTTTCCATTGTTCCGGTAAAAAGAAATGAATGGCCATCAAATGGACTCCCGCTTGTAGGCGCTGCTATTTTATCCTGTTCCATTTTTATTCCGGCCTTTTGTAATTGATGCAGCATATCGAGGTTAGAAGTGTTTTTAAAAAATGCTGTAATCATGCCGGCTACTTTTATGCCTACATCTTCTAATTGAAGTAATTCTTCTTCCGTTTTTTCAATTAATTCGAAAATGTGTTGAATGGATTTCGCCAGGGTCTTGGCAGTGGCTTCTCCGACAAAACGGATGCCTAAGCCAAAAATTAAGCGGTGTAATGGTTGTGTCTTACTTTGTTCAATAGAAGCCTGCAAATTTTCAATACTTTTTTTCCCAAAACCATCCAGTGCACTTATTTTTTGATAATCCAGTTTATAAATCCCGGGAATATCTGTCAGCAAATTTTCTTCAAAAAATTTACGTACCAGAGCATCACCAAGCCCTCTTATATCCATAGCATCCCGGCTGCCAAAATGAATGATCCGTTCCACTACCTGTGCAGGGCAATCTATATTGACACAACGCCATACGGCTTCTTCTTCTTCTTTATATAAGGTTGTTTTACAAATGGGGCAGTCTTTAGGAAAGACAATTTCTTTTTCTTCACCAATTCTTAAAGCCGATAAGGATTTGACAATTTGAGGTATTACATCACCGGCACGTTCAATGAGAACGGTATCATTGATCTTTAAATCTTTTTCCCGGATATATTCTTCATTGTGTATAGAAATGCTGGCAACCGTAACACCGCCAACCGGCACGGGCTCCAGCTTTGCTACAGGAGTTATGGCTCCCGTACGTCCTACCTGGAATTCTACATTTTTGATTTTGGTGGTTGCTTGCTGGGCTTTGAATTTATAGGCAATTGCCCACCTGGGATGATGAGTTGTCATGCCCATTTCTTCCTGAAGCCTGTAATCATTTACTTTCACTACCATGCCATCAATTTCATAAGGAAGCGAAGAACGCATTTCTTCAAATTCACTGATGTGCCTGATTACTTCATCTATTCCGGTGAGTACCCTCATTTCTTTTACAGGTGATCGAAATCCACATTCCCAAAGCATTTCCAATGATGCACTATGACTTTGCATTGTCTCAGGTATCCGTTGATCCTTTGCAACATAATAACTGATATGGTATAAAAAAGCGTCCAGGTTTCTTTTAGCCACTTGTTTAGGGTCTTTTTGACGCAGGCTTCCGCTGGCTGCATTACGTGGATTTGCTAATGGTGGTAAGCCTTGTAAAATCAATGATTGATTATATTGTTCAAATGCTTTTTTAGGTAAAAAAATCTCTCCACGAATTTCTATTTGCGAAATACCATACTTACTAAAAGGAGCAGACAATGGAATGGAACGCACCTGTTTAATATTTTCTGAAATGTCTTCCCCGGCTACTCCATCTCCTCGGGTAATGCCACGGATCAATACATCATTTTCATAAAAAAGCGAGATGCCTGCGCCATCAAATTTGGGCTCTACACAATACGTGATGCAATCCAGGCCGGTGAGTTCACGGGCTTTCCTGTCCCAATCAAGCAGGTCCTCAGATTGATATGAATTTTCTAGGGATAGCATGGGCACTAAATGTTGCACCGTATTGAAACTCGCTCCCAGGCTGCTCCCAACACGTTGTGTAGGTGAATCTTTTGTAATTAATTGAGGATTTTCTGTTTCCAGAATTTGGAGTTTCTTATATAAATGATCGTACTCGCCATCTGCCAATAAGGGTTCGTCCATAACATAATACCTATATTCATGAAAACGTAACACACTTCTCAGTAAGTCAATATCTGCGGGGGTTACAGATGTTGATTCCAGGAATACTTTGGATTGTTGTTGCAGATTTTGAATGTCCGACAAAGAATACATATCCAAAAATAAAATAAAAAAGAAAGCACTGAAAAATTTCGACTTAAATAATACTTACATTCGTGTTTATATGATTCGGCAGATCGTGATTAAATTAAAATATGCATCCGTATGATATACTCTATGACCGGTTTTGGTAGAGCCGAAGCAAATATTCAGCAAAAGAATTTTATTGTGGAGATCCGCTCATTAAATGGCAAGCAATATGACCTTAGGCTTTCCATCCCTCCTTTTTTAAAACCGAATGAATTTGAGATAAGGAGTATCCTCAATAGTGGCCTATTGCGTGGAAGTGTGGAATGCACGATTTCTTCTAAACTGAATGGATCCTTAAAACAAATCGGTATCAATCACGATCTTCTAAAATCTTATTATACCTCCATTATGCAAACAGCAGATGAGCTACATGCCAATATGGACGGCATTTTTAGCACTTTGTTGCGCTTCCCGGAAATCTTTTCACCTATCACTGATTCTCTTTCAGAAGCCGAATGGGCTATTTGTAAAAAAGCATTAGAAGAAGCCATTGATTTATTGAATAATTACCGGAAAGATGAAGGCAAATCCATTGAAGATGACTTGCTCTTGCGTATTCAGAATATTGAAAAACTGCAATGTGAATTGGCATCACTGGAACCGGTAAGAAGAGAAAAGATCAGGGAAAGTATGATGAAGGCGCTGGATGAAAATATTGGTAAAAATAATTATGACAAAAATCGGCTGGAACAGGAGCTCATCTATTATATCGAAAAAATAGATATCAGCGAAGAACAAGTACGTTTAAAAAATCATTGCGATTATTTCCGGGAAGTATTAGCTGATTCAGAAATTTCTAAAGGAAGGAAATTATCTTTTATCCTTCAGGAAATCGGGCGCGAAATAAATACAACGGGTTCCAAAGCCTATGATTCATCTATACAAAAATGTGTGGTGTTGATGAAAGATGAATTGGAAAAAGCCAAAGAACAAATTTTGAATATCTTATGAGACTACTTTATTCCTCTTTGAAAATCTGTGTCATCTATTTCTCCCTAATCGTTTTTACCGGATGCCATTCTTTCAATGCTTATGAATATACAACACCCTTTCCAAAACACAACTGGCCTACTTCTGAAAAAGTGACGGCTCATTTTATCAATACAGATACTGCTGCATTTTATAATATTTTTGCGGTAATCCGTCATACCGGAGCATATCATTTCAATAATATATGGGTGAATATTTCTACTAAAGCGCCTGCTGATACTACGACATCTCAACAACTCAACTTAAAGCTCGCGAATAATTCACAAGGCTGGCTGGGAACTTATTTCGATGATATTATTGAACATAGAATACAAATAAATCCTTTCCCTGTTAAACTTAAAGAAGGTGAATATACATTTACGCTACAACAGATTATGCGGGAAGACCCCTTACAGGAAATGATGAATGCGGGCATAAGGATAGAAAAGAATATTCAATAATCATTACTGATTCTTAAGCATCATGAAGAGGCCTAACAAAAAACCAGGATTTATTTTTATTTCAGTAGTCTTCTGGTTGATGTTCCTATACATGGTTGCAGCCCTTACCTGGTGGTATATAGAATTACGCAATCAGAACACGGAAATGTATGGATATAAGCTTGCGCAAATGGACGCTGCCCAACCGGGCTTTCAGCAAAATCAACTTCGTTTTCAAAAAGAATTTGATATCAAAAATACCCAATACCTGGGGGAAGGCATTACCTTCCTGCTGGTGATTGTGCTGGGTGCCATATTCGTATTTCGTGCAGTCCGAAGGCAATTTCGACTATCAGAATTACAGAATAATTTTATGATGGCCGTGACTCATGAACTCAAAACGCCTATTGCCATTTTGCAGCTTAACCTGGAGACGATGCAGAAATATGACCTGGATGATCAGTGTAAAAAAAATATATTGGCCATGTCTTTACGTGAGAATCAGAGATTAAATGAACTCACAGATAATATCCTGGCAGCATCCCGGCTTGAATCGGGAAGTTTTAAAAAATCAAGAGAAGAAATCCATCTTACCCAACTGGTGCAGGATACTTTGCAGGAATACATCTCTCGTTTGAATGAATTGGGTGGCGGCAAGAGATCATTTATACAACACCTGGATGAAAATATTTTTGTCTTAGCAGAACCTGTTTTATTGAAGTTAGTCTTAAATAACTTGTTGAGTAATGCGATCAAATATTCACCACAGAATAGCCCGATAGAAATTGAATTGACAAACATTCAGGGCAATGCCCAACTTTCTGTTAAAGATGAAGGGATTGGCATACCTGATATAGAAAAAAAATTAATTTTTGAAAAATTTTACCGCATTGGCAATGAGGCTACTAGAAATACAAAAGGTACCGGGCTGGGTTTATATTTGTGTAAAAAAATTATTCAAGGATTTAATGGAAAAATAATGGTACAGGATCATAAGGCCAATGGCACCATTTTTACTATAATTTTGCCTTTGCTTAAATAATGGAACAACAAACAAATGGAAATATATTATTGGTAGAAGATGAAGAAAACCTTCATGCTACACTTAAATTAAACTTAGAGTTTAATGGCTATTCCGTTACTTCTGCCTTTACCGGTAATGAAGCGTTGAAAGCTGTACAGGAAGAATATTTTGACCTGATTGTTTTGGATATCATGTTGCCGGAACTGGATGGAATCAGTGTTACAGAGAATATTCGGCTTAAACAAAATGAAGTACCCATTTTAATTGTAAGCGCTAAAAATGAAAGTAAAGACCGTGTACTTGGCCTGCGTAAAGGTGCAGATGATTATTTGGTAAAACCGTTTAACCTGGATGAACTTTTACTGCGTGTCGAAAAACTAATCCAAAAAAATAAACGAATCCGGGAAAAAGAATTTACCGGTGATATTTATGAGTTTGACGAGTATCGAATTGATTTCAAAGCACAACTTGCAACCATTGAGGAAGGAAAGGAAATTGAATTGAGTAAGAAAGAAACCATGTTATTGAAATTGTTTGTTGAAAATAAAGGAGAAGTAGTTACGCGGGAAAAAATATTGCAAATGGTATGGGGTTACCAGGTTTATCCGCATACTCGAACAATTGATAATTTCATTTTAAACTTCAGGAAATATTTTGAAAAGGATTCACGGAATCCAAAACATTTTCTCTCCATACGTGGAATGGGTTACAAATTCATTGAGTGAATGTGGCCTTTTTCAAATCAAAGCTTTTTAATAAAGAGGCCATTTCAAAATAAACCTCTTCTCGCAAATGATTATTTTCCTCCTGTGCAAATAGCTGACGATTACAGGTATCAAAGATCATCTTGCTTTTAATTGCATTTTCCATTTCTCCCGGAATTTTTTCCAGGGCGCTAATCAGAGAATATTCCAAAGTGCTTTCCATTCCGGTCATGGCCTGTAAAGCTACTACCAGCAAGGATTTTATGGCAAGAAAATAATCCTTGTCTTTTTCTATTCCTGCCAATTTATTCAAGCGCACATATAAGTTTTCCGGAAGAGCCTCCACCGGCTTTTTTTCATTAACGATGGCCCTGTCATTTTGCAACTTTTTTTTCTGCATCCAAACCGGAATCAGGATGACAAGGAAAATAATCAATAGGATTATGGGAATAAGTACTAAATAAGGGATATTGCTTAAAGATGTTTTATCCTTTTCATTGGAGGGAGTTAGCGGAGAAATGGCTTTTGTAAAGATGATCGGGATACTATCTGTTTGAACTTTTTTGTAAGAAACCGTTACCGGGTCAAAAAAATAAAGTTGTATAGGCGGAATGAATGTTTGCCCTATTTTTTTCCCGATAAAAGGAATTTCAAATTGTTTAAAGCCTTTAATGGGGAAAGAATAGAGGTCTGCCTGTTGTGTATCCGAGCCATCAAAATGTTCCGTATTTTCAGGCCACTGAATAAAGGGGCTTGGTATTCCCCGAATATTTCCCTGCCCTGAAATGGTTATTTTTAAAGTGGCATTTTCGCCAACCTGAAAAGTATCTTTTTGCACAGAAGCACTCATCGAATAATTACCGACCAGCATTTGAAAATTGGTAGGCTTGCCATCTGCCGGCAATGCTTTTACCAATAGGGTTTGTAAATTATTGGAAGTGCTGGTATGATAATTCTGTGCATCCATTAAGTTCTCTGTTTTGGTGATTGCAACAATGTTATCTACCTCCGCTTTTCCCAAAATTAATTCGCCAGCCTGCAAAGGTATCAACAATACTTTTCGAATAGTAAATACATGGTATTTTTTCCCTTGTATCACCTCTTCATCCGGCTCCTTATCTATAGGTAATTCCAGTACACTGCAACCGGAAAATGAAGGCTGTTGAGTTACACGACTTTGACTATTTAAAGCAGTGAATAATTTATAAGTCACCAGCACCGGTTCTCCAGTAAATACCGAATTGCTGCTGCTTTGTACCTGGATAAAAATATTCCTGGCAATGAGGTCTCCCGGCTTTTCATTTGGTTGTAGTTGTGGGATCTTTAATAAGGGATCATCCAGCGTTACTTGTGCATCAATATAAAGGGCATGAAACAGACAAATAAGAAATAAAAAAAAGTTTTTTTGAAAGGAACGCATGTACCACAAATATAATTGCATTCAGAAAAAAATGTCTCCCATAACCGGTTAAGGATGGGTTAAAAGAATATTTTTTTCATGAGGCCAAAAGGGTTTATTTTAAATGCATTTCATTTTATCAAATAAACCTAAGTTTGCTCAAAATAGATTTTATGCCTTTTCATTCCCTTGATACGATTATTGATTTTTTAGATCCTGTATTCCTGTTGCAAAATAGGGAGGATGATGGGTTGAGGAAAAATCAATGGGGAAATTCGGTTCAGATTTATAGCGATTCTTTTCCTGATATTGAGCAGGTGGATATTATTTTCCTTGGTTGTGGTGAATCACGGGGAGATGTAGGCGGAAC
The DNA here is from genome assembly GCA_018268015.1 of Bacteroidota bacterium. GTDB lineage: Bacteria > Bacteroidota > Bacteroidia > Chitinophagales > Chitinophagaceae > JAFDXJ01. The sequence continues at coordinate 111,871 of JAFDXJ010000036.1, read as the reverse complement.
TTTCAGCAATGATGCACCGAATGCTGTTCGCAAAGCATTCTATCCTTTATACCAATGGCATGAAGAAGTACAAATGGCTGATGTGGGGAATATCAAAAAGGGAGCAACCATACAGGATACCTATGTGGCCTTGCAAACAGTCATTTCAGAATTATTAAAACATGGCAAAAGGGTTGTCATCCTGGGAGGCTCTCATGATCTCACGATCCCGCAATACGAGGTTTATGCCAGGGAAGAAAAAATTATTGAAATGGTTAATGTTGATGCAAAGATCAATATTGATATGGAGCATCCGGCCCCGGCAGAAAATTTTTTAATGAAGGTGCTTACCTCGGAGCCCAATTTTGTGAGGCATTATAATCATATTGGTTTTCAAAGTTATTATGTTCATCCGGGTATGCTGGAAACCATTGATAAATTACGCTTTGATTGCTATCGCCTCGGAAAGGTGAAAGAGAATATTGAAGAAATGGAACCTGTAATTCGCAATGCCGCGATGCTCAGTTTTGATATATCCGCATTAGCTTATAGCTATGCGCCGGCGAACCGGTTTTCACCAAATGGATTTAATGGAGAAGAAGCCTGTATGTTGATGCAGTATGCCGGTATGAGTCCCGAACTGACCACTCTGGGTATATATGGGTTTAACGCTGATGAGGATTTACATGGCCTTACAGCAAAGCAAATAAGCCAGATGCTTTGGTATTATATTGATGGTATTGAAAAAAGTAAACAAGAATCTGCCTTAGGAAATTTCACAGAATTTAATGAATATAAAATTGCATTTTCAGAGATGGAAAGCCTTTTTATTCAAAGCAAACGAACCGGCAGATGGTGGATGAAAATGCCCAATGGCAGATTCATAGCCTGTAGCCATCATGATTACCTTTTATCAACTCAAAATGAAATTCCTGAAAGATGGTTAAGAGCCATGGAAAGAGATTAAAAATCAAAGAACACAATTTATTGAAGAAACTTCTTCTAAGACTCCATTTTATCATCCCATTCCTGACCTTAAATGTTGATTAATTTGTTGGCTATTTACAAACCAGAGTATTATTAATAAAAGTAGCGCAGCCAGAATAGTATAAATTGAAATAAAATGGCTGATATAAATATGTTGAACGCTGATGGCATTGGCTGCAAAATATTGTATCAAGGATAAGAGAATTAATGCCAGCGCGATAATGATAAAATTTACAGGGAAAAAATGTCGCATTAAAAATTGCCGTAATTGTTTAGGCGATGCACCTAAAGTAAGAAGTAAATGAATTTCATCTTTACAGGATGCAATGGTTAATTGGATGAATAATGTGAATACCAATAAGGCAAATAAAAATAGAATTGCGCCCGTTATCCAGGAAATATTTACAACCACTGAAATGACTTCCCGGTATTTGCTAAACCTTGTCTTATCCTTATCTGTGGTAAGCCCATGTGCTTGTAAATAATCCGTTAACCGGGGATTCCCGGGATCATTGGTTTTAATAACTACCCGGGATGGAAGGCCCGTACTACCTTCACCATATTTTGCATTAGCCCAATCCATAAAGGATTGCGGAACCAATATGGAGGAAATTCTGTCGCTAAAGCCAACTACTTTTCCATAGTAATCAACCCGGCCGTCGGCAGACCTGATATTAATTTGAATAGGTAAATTTTTTACCAGGTCCTGGCTCAGTTGTGGCAAACTGCGGGAAGTGGCAAAGCCGAAATTATACATATCCAAAAAACTATTGGGGATGATCATTGGAATAAAATTGGATTGTTCATTCCAGTTCCAATCTTTGGTTTGAATATCTAAAAATGCATCAGGAACACTTTCAAAAAAAAGATCCGTATAAAAAGGGATTTGATTGCTGACGCTTTGTGCTGAAATCTTAAAACGACTGGGCGTAAGTACACCTATTGCTTCCACAAAGGGTTGTTTTTTTAAGTCACTGATTTCATCTTCACTAAGACTTGTTGCTCCTATGGTTTCATTTGTAACAACTTTATTGATCAGCAAAAAATTAGCAATACTATCCTGATTTGTTTTTCCATATAGAAGTTCTTGATAATTACTTTGTAACTGCATGGATAATAAGATCAACAGCATGGCAACAGACATGCCTGCTGTGGCCATGATAAAACGAAAACGGCCGGTACCTGTTTTAATTAATTTTTTTAAAAGATCATTTAGCATACCACATTTTCCTGCTTATAAGTCCAGTTTTTTTGAATAATTAAAATGTTGATCATCTTCCAGATCCGTTAAAATAAAGCCGGCAGATCTTTTTATACATTCTTCCCGGATCAAGGATGACGCTTTACTAATATTTTGTTGATCTAAATGACTGAAAGGCTCATCCATTATTAACCATGAAAAAGGTTGAATGAGCGCACGGATGATGGCTATACGTTGCTGTTCTCCATAACTACAGATGCCCGCCGCTTGTGAAAGAATGGAACGAACACCAAGCCGGTCAGCCATTTCATAAATGTTGCTTTCTTCATAAAAAGGTTTTTGAAGAACCCGGTTGAGTTGAATGTTTTCGAAAGCGCTTAGGTGTGGGAAAAGCCGGAGATCCTGGAAAACAATGCTAAAGGTTTGTTGTCGAAAACCGGCCAGTTTCTGTGCGTCAATATTTTTTACATTTTCATGATCCCAAAAAACATCCCCTTCATAATCCTTGCGCAATTTATATAATATATGTACGAGTGTGGATTTGCCTGATCCACTGGGCGCTTTGCATTTAATGTAATCACCGGTTGATAATTTTAAGTCTTTTCCCCAAACATCAGAATGCCTTTGTAAGAATTGTTCTTTTAAAGGAATGGGCAATAAATTCTTTAATTCAATCTGCATACGCGGCTCCTCCCGGATAAAGAAGAAAGTATTTTTTGGGAAATATTTTATGGCGTCTTCATCATGCTATCCTCAATAGGCGCTTGCATGGAATCCATACTCACCATTCCACCACTTTCCAGGGCGTCCATCTTATGTTTCATCTCAACCGCAGCGGCCGCCATATAATGAATCAAACTAACGAGGCTGTTTTCCTTATCATTCATGGTGTATAATTCCATGTGGCTGGTAATGGAATTTCCTTCCATCTTGTCTGTAGTCGCGCGAAAATCTTTGAATGTTGATTTTGCCAGGGAAAGCATTTCCCTATTAGAAGAATCGGTTTTAGCCTGTTGAATAAATTGGTTGATGTTGATGAACATAGAGAAAGGTTTTCCATCCGCATCATTCAAAAAATCTTTCGGCAGGGATGTATTTCCTTTGCCGGCAATATATTGTTGCACCATAGAATCACTATTACCTGTTATCAGGTTTTTTCCATTCATCAGCCAACCGCTTCCGCGTAAATCTTTTGGTAAGTATTGCCCATTCACTTGTTCCATAAACCCTTTCGTGGTGAGGGCGGCTGCAATTTTGTTATAGGATGCAGCATCTGCAATCTTTGCATTAAAAATGTAATGTAATTCAGGTGCAGTATATGAAATTTTTTCACCATCAAAATCAATGGTTTTTTCTTTCATACTATAATCCGAAAGTATAAAAGCCATATCTCCGGTGAATGTTTTTGTAATATCCTCCAGTGTAATTCCGGACTGTTCAAGAAATTGGTTGGCGGTAGATTCTATTCCTGCATATTTAATAATATCCTGTAAAACTTTTGGATTGAATGAGAAACACAAATATCCATTAATCATGGAAGGGAATTGAGTAACCATGTTCATGTCTGCCTTTGTGGATGGATATTTTTGAAGGATATCCGCGAGGTCCTTACCCATGTAAGCTTTGACAGTGGCTACGGCTTTGCCATCTTCAAAATTGATGGCACCAGCAGTATGTGTACCTTTAAACAGATCACCTAATTTGGTCATACCTACCAAAGGAATGGAACTCACCACACCTTCAGAATTTGTCCAATATAAAATATCTGCTTTTTCTTTCAGGAGGGATGTAAAATCATTAATAGATACCACGCTTTCTTCTTTTTTCAGGTGCATCATTTGATCAAGCGCAGCTACTGAAGACTGACCATCATTTGGAGCCACCTTGGATGCATCACGAGCTTCAGGCGGAGTAGCATAAACCAGAATGGCTACTTCCTTATTCCATCCTATGGCCAATTCATGATTCAAAATGGTATAAGAATAATTATCTTTTTGTTGTACAGGTGAAACTTCCTGTTGAGATTTGATATATGTTTCAAATTTTGAAGCATCTTTCATCCCTGCCACAATACCGGTTGTAGTACTCTGCCCGGTCATCATGGATCCGCTCATTTTTACATACACAAAAAAATGATCCGTAAAATCAATGCCGGCTTCAGACATTTTGGCTAATTGTTTTTTCATCTCTTCAGATTTCCCAGGATCGGCATTCTTGAGCATATTGGTGAAAAGTGAATCCCAATTAATATTTCCTTTCTTACATTTTTCGGCCAGCTTCGCTGTATTGAAATCGGCAACAAGGAAAGCATCTTTAGGAATAAAGGCGGCTTGTTTTGGCACAGATGAAGTACAGGATACGATGATGACTGCAATACATGCAAAAAGGATACTATGAAATAAACGCTTTGACATAATTCATTTTTTTTATGAAGTTGTAAAAATAGGGGAGAAATATGAAGATTGGAACATTAACCGGGGGCTCTTTAACACTAATTTTTATTGCCGGATTCTAATAAAAATCATTTTAGCCTCATAACTATAGTCAGAGGAACTTTCTGCTTTGAATATACGGATGCACTTTGCAGGCCATATTTTCCCGGGATAAGATTCAACTATATCCATTCTTTTGAAACAAAATGGATTTATGAGAAAATGGGAAAATAATATTTTTTCAAAATTTTGAACATTTATAATCCAAAGCCAAAATGAAATTCCGGGCAAACCGTTACGGGTAATTTTCCTGTAGCCATAAATTTTCCTGTAAGCCAGGAATAAGCCGCAGACTGGAAGAGCGCATCGTCTTCATAACAGGCAACCAGGTTTTTTGCCTGGCACAATTGGCTGATGGCATAAGGATTTCCAAAAAACATGGTCAGCGATGGTATGGAAACCTGCTCTTGAAGCGCTTTTGCAATCATTAAAGCAGGTTTGGAAATGCCAAAATTGTTTGCAGGATATTTTGCATAGCCATGAAAACCCATAATCACCAAATCGTAATTTCCTTTTATTGTTTGAATAAGTTTCAGAGCTTGAATACTATCCTTTGTATAATTAAAATAAAAAGTTCTTGCATGTAAACTATCTTTCAGTAGGTGACCTAAAGTATTTTCTACAGAATCGCCTAATGCGATATAGGCGATTTTTAATGAATGGTTTAGTGGAAATATTTTCCGGTTTTCCCATCTTAAAACGGTCAGTGATTTTTCTGCAGCGGCTTTTCGCAATTCTGCTACATTTTTATTTAGATCAATGGATAAGTTGTGCAAAGGAACAGGCTGCCAACTTGCAAGACCTAATTGATACTTTGCCGCTAATACTTTTTTTACACGAGATGCAAGATCTTTTTCATCGATTTGTCCCTTTTTCATGGCGGCCAGGATGCCATCAATACTTTCCGGCACATCCTGAGGAAGGCAAAGCATATCATTCCCGGCAAGTATAGATTTTACTGCACCTTCAGCTCCTGGAAAATATTTTGCAACACCTTGCATATCGAGTGCATCGGTAAAGGTTATGCCTTTAAATCCCAATTGATGACGCAGCAAATCCGTAACATTATTAAAGGATAATGAAGTAGGCAAATGAGTGGTCGTATCTATTGCAGGGATACTTAAATGCGCCACCATTACACTGCCCACACCCGCTTTGATCATTTCTTTAAAAGGGTATAGTTCCAGAGAATCAAGCTGAGCCATAGATTTCTCAATGACTGGCAGATCTTTATGTGAATCAACAGATACATCACCATGGCCGGGGAAATGTTTGGCACAAGCAAGTATGCCCTCATCCTGCATGCCTTTCATCATATACACGCCATAGAGCGCTACTTTCTTTTTGTCCTCACCAAATGAACGCACATTGATAACCGGGTTCGCAGGATTATTATTGATATCTACGACCGGAGCATAATTTACCTGTATACCCATTCTCTTACATTGTGCTCCAATGGCATTCCCGATTTTGTAAATGAGTGAGGTATCATCAATAGCGCCAAGGGTGAGTTGATCCGGGAATTTCATGATGCTATCCGGCATTCTCATGCCAACTCCTGTCTCTGCATCAATACAAAACAGGATGGGCGTTTTGGCCATGGCCTGGAATTCATTGATGAGGGAAGCCTGTTGTTCCGGGCCTCCCTGGAAAAGGCATACGGCGCCAATATTATACTGCTGAATAAATCGTTTCACCTCTTCAGTATGGAAAATAATGCTATCGCCTTTTTTCTCTGATAACCTTAAAACAAATAATTGGGCCACACGTTGGGCCGGTGTCAGGGATTGGTAAACGCTATCTGCCCAGACATTTGCCGGTGAAGGGTTTTGAGTTTGTGAAATTTCACTGCAAGAAAAGAGAAGGCTTGTAAAAAGGAATAAGCACAATATGCGGTGCATAGGATTATTTTTCTGCAATGTAAATATTTTAAAAATAAACGGCTCTTGCTGATCGCATGGAATGGAGAAAAGATGGTTTCAAAAGGAATAATTCTGTGTATGACCTGTTTTATAGATTAATCTTTGAGCTCTTTAATATAAATATGTATATCATGAGGCGCTGATTCATTACCGCCAAAAAAAGGAAATAGTTTATACCCAACGGCATTCTTACCACCAGCTGTACGTGGCATAGAAATGGATTGATCATTTACGGAAAAAATATATTGGTTTCCCGATATTTTAATTTCACAGGTATCAAAGCTATATAGAGGAATGTTGCAAATTTCTTTGAATGAACGAATACCTTTATTATAACAATAGGCGGTTAATTGTAAACTATCATTGAGCCATCGCCAGCCAAAACGTGCACTATACCTGTGATGCAGCGAAAAATGATCTGAGAACCCCATTAATTTATTGATATCCCGGCGATCTCTTTTAACCTGGTTTTGATAGATTGCACTACTGTCGAAATGGACGATGAATTTCAATTTACTTTTATCAAAAAATACAAATGGATTGGGAATGGGTTTTTGCTTTCCGGCAGGGATGGAATATTTAATAAATCCTGCAGCTATTAATGGCTGATCCTTAGTATCCATCAATGTGTGTTGATAAGATGAACAACTATAAAAGGTAAAGAGAGATGCCAGGAAAATGAAATAGCCCCGCATGAAAGATTTTGAAATAATTGAAATTAAACAAAATACCTGAATAGAGGCTGCCGGTGTTTGATATAAAAAGTGTCGAGGTCTATTACACCATCACGGCTCCTTCTTTGAAAGTGTCTGATTCAATAACCCCATCCCGCAGGCGAACAATACGTTTTGCAAAAGCTGCAATTTCTTCTTCATGCGTTACCAGGACAACCGTGTTGCCACTACTTTGAATTTTTCCAAAAATTTCCATCACTTCGTCGCCGGTTTTACTATCCAGGTTTCCGGTAGGTTCATCCGCTAATAAGATGGAAGGGTTATTGATTAATGCCCGGGCTATGGCTACACGCTGGATTTGACCGCCACTCATTTCATTAGGTTTGTGATGGCTTCTTTCGGAAAGGCCTACTTTTTTGAGCGCTTCCATAGCACGGTCTGTCCTTTCTTTTTTGGAAATACCCGCATAAATCAGAGGTAATGCTACATTCTCCGCGGCGGTTAATCGTGGCAGTAAATTAAATTGCTGGAATACAAAACCTATTTCCAGGTTTCGCACATCGGCAAGGTCATCATCAGACATCTTACTTACATCCTGTTGGTTGAGAAAATATTCTCCGGAAGTGGGTGTGTCAAGGCAGCCCAGGATATTCATGAGTGTGCTTTTGCCACTTCCGCTTGGGCCCATAAGTGCCACATATTCATTTTTCATGATATCCAGTGAAATGGATTTTAATACGGTTAGGGAATTATCCCCCATATGATATTTCTTGATAATATTTTTAAGTTGTATGATAGGCTCCATAGTATTGATCAATTTTCAGGTACAGGTTTTTGTATAGCTTTTGTAGCTGTGAAATAAGGGGGCATAGGATTCGGTGCATTTTCCAGGGCGGCTTCATTAGAAATCATTTTGCCGGCGATATCATCCCTGAATACATTTTCGGCATCCGTGATATGGAGCTGTGGCTCAACGCCATCGGTATTTAATTCGTTTAACTTTTCCACGAAAAGGATCATCTTTTGTAAATCATCCTGAATATGCATTTTTTCTTCTTTTGTAAAACTCAATGCGGATAATCTGGATAATTTTTCCACTAAAGCCTCATTTACTTCCATGATTGCAAAAGTAAAACAATGTGCCAGATTCAAAAGATAAAAAAGTAGCAACGGTTCATTTTCGTGGTGATCGTGCCTGATTTATTTTTAAATTAAACGTTGAATGTTTGTCCATTTGAAACAAAATTTGTTATTTACGAAGTAATGAAAAAGATTCCCATCAAGATTTTTGTAGTAGAAGATGATCCCATATACCGATCATTATTGGTACATTTTCTCTCTTTAAATCCTGATTACCAGGTGAAGTCTTATGAGAATGCAGCATCATTTTACAAAGATTTAACTGAGCAGCCGGAAATTATAACACTGGACTATAATTTACCGGATGCTACAGGTGAGCTTGTTCTGGATAAAATTTTGCAAGTAAGCCCGCAATCGAAAGTGATCTTTATTTCTGTTAAAGAAGATATTAAAACGGCCATCAATTTGTTTAAAAAAGGAGTCCATGACTATATTATCAAAGATGAGGATGTGCAACAACGATTATGGGTATCCATCCAGAATTTAAAAGAAAATATCTTGTTGAAAAAAGAGGTGGCCTCTTTGAAAAATGAAGTAGAAAAGAAATTGAATCTGCAACACACACTTATTGGACAAAGTGAAGGGTTAAAAAAAGTGCTGGATTTAATGCAGAAAGCGGCGCAGGTAAACATTACCACTTCTATTACCGGTGAAACAGGTACAGGTAAAGATCTTGTTGCAAAATCTTTGCATAATTTATCAGCTCAGAAAGATCATCCATTTATAGCTATTAACGTTGCAGCTATTCCACATGATCTTTTGGAAAGTGAGTTGTTTGGGCATGAAAAGGGTGCATTCACCGGTGCCGCATCCAGGCGTTTAGGTAAAATGGAAGAAGCGCAAAACGGCACTTTATTCTTGGATGAAATTGGAGACATGAATTTAAATATGCAGGCAAAATTATTGCGTGCATTACAGGAAAAAGAACTAACCCGGGTAGGAGGAAATGAGGTGATCAAAATCAATGTACGGATCATCGTTGCCACACATCGCAATTTATTGATGGAAGTAAAAAAAGGAAAATTCCGGGAAGATTTATACTACAGGCTATTGGGATTAAATATTTATTTGCCTCCATTGCGTGAACGTAGCAGTGATATTATTTTGCTGGCCAATTTCTTTATAGAAACTTTTTGTAAAGAAAATGGAATTCATAAAAAACACCTGGGTGTAGAAGCCAAAAAGAAATTATTGAAATATCATTTCCCCGGAAATATCCGTGAGTTGAAATCTATTATCGAACTGGCTTGTGTGCTTACAGAAAAGGATGAAATAGAACCCGCTTTTATACAATTACAAGAAGATGCTCATTCCGTATATACCGGGTTAGGCCATTACACGTTAAAAGAATATAATGAAAAACTGGTAGAACACTACCTGCAGGTCTATGACCATGATGTTATGACGGTTGCTCATAAGCTTGGTATTGGCAAAACAACGGTTTACCGGATCATTCAACGGAAACGAAAAGAAATTTTATCAAAATAATTTTGATTGTGTCCAAGCAAAATGCCTTATATGATCTGGAATGTCTTAGGCAACAAACAGGAAACGATGAAGTGTTTTTGCACAGCATCGTTGTATTATTTATCAAACAAACGAGTGAGAACTTAGCAAAGATTAATCAGGATATACAAATAAAAAATTGGCCGGGAATTTCTTTTATTATTCATAAAATGAAATCCAATATTAAACTCTTCGGAATACCCGGCCTGGGCCCGGCTATAGATTATTTAGAAGAAGCAAGTTCCGGGGAAGTAGATGAAGGAAAGGTTATTGCACAACTGAAGAATATTGAAAGTGTATTAAACGAATGTATTGAACAGTTGAAGCAGGCATTCCAAATTGATTCATAGATTTTTAGCGGGTTATTAATTCCTCATGGAATAGAAATAAATATCATCTTTGCGAGAAATCGTTCAATGATTGCAATTGGTTATATAGCTTCTATCCTGATTGGCTTTTCACTGGGCCTGATAGGTGGTGGTGGTTCTATACTTACTGTTCCGGTATTAGTTTACCTGTTTCATCTTGATCCGGTTTTATCCACTGCATATTCTTTGTTTATTGTTGGGAGTACCAGCCTTGCTGGCGGGCTTCGTTTTTATCCTAAAAAATTAATTGACTTCCAGGCCGTATGGATGTTTGGCATACCATCTATTATCACTGTTTTATTGACTCGTAAATATTTATTGCCCATCATCCCGGACACTCTTTTCACTATAGGAAGTTTTGAATTACAAAAGGGAACATTTCTGATGCTCGTTTTTGCATTGCTTATGATCGTATCAGCGGCACGTATGATTCATCAAAATAAAATAGAAGAAATCGCAGGCGAAAAAAAAACCAATTATTTATTTCGGCTGATCATGCAGGGTTTTTTTGTAGGTATTGTTACCGGTTTGTTGGGCGCAGGTGGAGGATTTCTAATTATTCCTGCATTAGTTTTATTGATGAAGATTCCCATGAAAAAAGCCGTTGGTACTTCATTGGTGATTATTGCTATTAATTCTCTTTCCGGATTTATTTTCAGCCTCCATTCCATTGAAGTGAATTGGCAGTTATTGCTGACGATTACAGGTATAGCCATTGTAGGTGTATTAGTAGGTATTGCATTTTCGGATAAAGTATCCGCAGCATCTCTTAAGAAAAGCTTTGGCTGGTTTGTATTAGCTATGGCTATCTACATTATCATCCGGGAGATATTTTTATGATAAAAAAAATCCCTCCTTTATGAAGGAGGGACACACACAACAAAATCCGGGTAAAATTAATCAGGCTTTTTCCCGTCAAGAAATGTATTGATACTGGAAATATGCACTTCATCTTTTTCATCTTTTTTTACAGTATATTTACTGTAAAATTGTTCTACTGAAGTGAGTGTATTCCCAAACAATTCCATATTTCTGCGAACATAAGCCGGTACGGTTTCAAAATCTCCGGAAGCTTCTTTTGAGTTCATATTAAATGAAAGATTGCGCAGTTTATGGATTCTTTCAGCTGCTCTTTTTTTCTGATCTTCCTCTTCATTTACGGGCAGGTTTTCATTTTCAGCAACAGGTATATTTTCTTTTTCCAATACAGGCCCCGATTGCTCTACCACTTCTTCTTTAATGATTAATTCCATTTGCAATTCTTCTTCCGGGTCTTCGGGAGCTGATACTTTGGCTTCCTGTTCAGGTTTTATTTCCTGGTTTTCATCAATTGTTTTCCCTTTTTTTTCTTCAGGCATATTCGCATAAATGTGTTTTGGCCTGGAGAAAATATTTAAAGGGATTGTAACCGGCTCATCCTTGATTGGCTTGCGTTCTACCGGAACAGATTCAGAAACCTGCTCTACATGATTTATTTCTTTCTCTTCATCATCATGTAATAATTCAAATAAAACAGGCTGTACCGTTTTTTCAACTTTATGTAATTTCTCAATGGGTTCTTTTATTTCATTTTCAGAGATGCTGGGTGCATAAATATCCTGATCTATGATGGCTTCATCCTTTTTTACATGAAGGTCATAAATTTTTTTCTCTTCATTTTCAACACCTAAGGTCATCACGATCTTCTCTACAGGTTTTTCAATGACTTCAATATTGGGTACTTTAGAAAACGGATCTTTATGCTCAAACCCGGTAGCCACAAGGGTTATGCCTACCTTTGCTTCCAGTGCAGCGTCATAGCCCATACCTACAATTACATCCGTATTTTCTCCGGCTTGTAACCTTAAGTGATTATTAATGATTTCCACTTCATCCATGGTGCATTCATGCTCACCTTCTGCGCTATTTATATTTATAAGAATCCATTTTGCACCTCGGATATCACTGTCATTCAGTAATGGCGAATTGAGGGCTTCTTCAATGGCGCGTTGTGCTCTGTCTTCACCTTCTACTGCTGCGCTTCCGAGAATGGCCACGCCACCATTTTTCATTACTGTGCAAACATCTGCAAAGTCAACGATGATATGGCCCCGGCTATTGATAATATCTGTAATGCATTTAGCTGCAGTAGCCAGTACATTATCTGCTTTTCCAAAGGCATCCTTCATTTTCAGGTTGCCATATTGAATACGTAGTTTATCATTGCTGATCACAAGAAGCGTATCTACATAAGGTTCTAAATCTTTGATACCGGCTTCTGCCTGCGCCATTCTGCGGGGGCCTTCAAAACCAAATGGTGTGGTAACGATGGCTACGGTAAGAATACCAAGTTCTCTGCAGATTTTTGCAATAATGGGTGCTCCACCGGTTCCGGTACCTCCACCCATTCCGGCACAAATGAAAGCCATCTTGGTATTCACTTCCAGGATGCATTTAATTTCTTCCAGAGATTCTTCCGTAGCTTGTTTGCCAACTTCCGGATTAGCGCCGGCTCCAAGTCCCTGTGTAAGATGTGGGCCAAGTTGAATTTTATTGGGTACTTTACTTTGGTCAAGCGCCTTTGAGTCGGTATTGCAGATTATAAAATCAACACCTTCTATGTCTTCTGCAAACATATAATTTACGGCATTGCTTCCTCCGCCACCCACACCAAGAACTTTGATGATGGATGATTTTTGCTTAGGGATATCAAAGTGAATCATAGTTTTAAAATTTAAAGTGGGTAAGTAAGTTTTTTAATTTGTTTTAATAGATATAGGGTTTATTTAATTTCAATATCTCCATCTTCCTTAAATAAATCAATCAGGCTGACTTTGAATTTTTCCCAGAATGTAGAAATGCTTTTTCTTTTTTTCATATCCACCACTTCTTTTTCCTGAGCATGAATGTTTGTTTGCATTTCTTCTTTTAAGAGTGAATCCGGTACATGAATATCTTTGCTCTTATTTTTAAACTCCTTCCTTTTATTTTCAAAATCATCAAAGCCTTTTAAGATTAACCCTATACAAGTGGCATACATAGGCTTTTTCAACTCATCAATATGATTTGCTGCAAGGTGCTCATTGGGCAAACCAATGCGTGCATTGAGGCCGGTGATATATTCGGTGAGTTGTAATAAATGTTTTAATTGAGAACCACCGCCAGTTAAAATAATACCACCATTTAAAGCACGGTTATCCAGCCCAACCTGTTTGAGATGATAAGTAACAAATTCCAGGATTTCGCTCATGCGGGCCTGGATGATGGCAGCCAGATTTTTTACACTGATTTCTTTAGCGGGCATTCCTTTTAAACCGGGGATGGTGATAAATGCATTTGCTTTTGCTTCGTCCTCCAGCGCACTGCCAAATTGTACTTTCATCGCTTCAGCCTGGCTTTTCAATACTCCAAGACCATGACGAATATCTGAGGTGATATTTTCCCCACCAAAAGGAATGACTGCAGTATGTTTTAATATGCCTTCATAAAAAACAGCCAGGTCACTGGTGCCGCCACCGATATCAAGAATGGCTACACCGGCTTCCATATCTATACTGCTCATCACGGCAGAAGATGAAGCGAGCGGTTGCAATACCAGGTCTTTCGTTTTCAGTCCACTCCTTTCGACTGCACGGTTTATATTTCGGATAGCATTCCGGTCACCTGTAATGATGTGAAAATTGGCACCAACTTTTACGCCATTATAACCAACGGGATCTTTGATGTTTTGATAATTGTCCACATGGAAATCTTGTGGAATCACATCAATGATTTGATCCCCGGCAGGGATAAAAGTTTTTCGTTGGTTCTCGATGAGGATATCCAGTTCCCAACGCTGAATTTCCAGGTCAGAATTCTGCCTTACAATATCACCGCGAGTTTGCAGGCTTTTAATATGATGGCCTGCCACGCCAACATAAACTTCACTGATATCCAATTCACTATTGCTTTCCATACAATTTTGTAGAGCTTGTTTTATGGCTTTGATCGTTTGATCAATATTTAATACCTGGCCATGTTGTACGCCAATGCTGTTCGCACGGCCAAAGCCAAGAATTTCAAGCTTGCCATATTCATTTTTCCTGCCGGCTATGGCGGCAATTTTTGTAGTGCCTATATCAAGGCCTACAATGATGGGTGCTTCATTTTCATGCATAATTAATGGGTTTTGTGTGTGTATGTGAAAAATTTTGATTATTCATTTGTCGGTTTTTTTAAAATGGCTTTGGGCATTTTTTTATCTGTCTTTTTAATGGTTGCTTTCCCGGGTTGTTTACCTGGCTTTACGGGTATTGTTTTTTTCTTTTTCTCTTCAGTGGCATTATTCACTTTTACAGAATCTAAAGATTTTATCGGCGCTGCAAAAACGGTATCTGCCAAAACATGTTTCAACTTATTGTCACTATTTGCAAATAATTTCAATGCGAGTGAAGTATCAGCGATTGTATTATAGGCGCCTCGTTTTGTAGCGACTACTTGCCCGGAAAATTCAACATTGATTATGGCATATTTTTCAAACCCCAGTGATTTCCATGCTTGCTGATAAAATGCCATCAAAGCGCTGAACTTATCATCAAGATTATCCGCATTGCCAAGTATTATTTGTTGATCGCCTACAACAGGAATTAAGATAAATTTTCCGGAGCCGGAAATATCAATTTGCGCTGTTTGTGCCATCCAGAAACTATCTGCAGTAATATAAGTAGCTATTTTTTTCATTTGTATCATGAGCAGACTATCCGGTATGGATAGTTTATCCTTATCCGATGGGAATGATGTAAAAACAATACAACGTGATGGGGAAGGAACAGTGGCGGGCATCTTTACGCAAGAGGAGTCGAAATAAAAAGATTTACCGGATAATGTAAATACTCTTGCCAGAGGAAGCCGCAATGAAATTTCCGTATGCACAAATTGTTTATTATCTATAAAAACTTCTGCTTTTTTTATCCAGGGATTACGTTGAAGTTGCCATTCTATATTGTTTAAGTTCACGCTATTTAAGGCAACGCCTTCTTTAAGGCCATTTTTTTCAAGTATGTTTTTAACATCCGATTCTTTTATGAATGATGCACTTCCCTCTGGTTGTATATGGATATTAATTCCCTTCGCAGAGAGTTCACTCTTTGAACGCATGGCTGCAATGAGTAAACTTACTGTTGCCACTGACAAGAGGACCCAAACAATATTTCTAACCAACTTCTTCATTATCTAAGCTTCCTTTTTTGTATCAAAGCCTGTTTAATAGATGGCAACATCATATCTATATCACCGGCTCCGGCTGTTACGAGTAATTCGGGCGATTTATTTTCAACATATTCCAGCAACTGTTTTTTATCCATAAGGGATTTGAAGGTTAAATTCATTTTAGTGAGTATCAGCTCGCTGCTAACACCTTCAATAGGTTTTTCACGGGCAGGGTATAAGGGTAATAAGATCACCTCATCTGCTTGGTCCAGGGCTTTTGCAAAATCCATTGCAAGGTCTTTTGTCCTGCTGTATAAATGTGGCTGGAAAATGATGAGACATTTTTTAGTTGGATATAATTCTTTTACTCCACTAATCAATGCACGTAATTCTTCTGGATGATGGGCATAATCATCTATGAAAATATGATCCTGTGAGTTCAGAATAAATTCAAACCTTCTTTTGACCCCTTTAAATGATTGGATGGCGGATTTGATTTTTTCATTGTCAATACAGAGTTGTTTGGCAATAGTGATAGCCGCAAGTGTATTTTCAATATTATGCCTTCCACCCATATTCAGTTGAAGGTCCTTTAGCCATTCACTCCTGAAGTGAACATCAAAATGAAAAGCATGTTCTCCTACCCGTATGTTTTCAGCGCTTGTATCTGAAGAGGCGCTTTGAATACCGTAGGTAAATTTATTTGATGCATGCAAGTCATTTTGCCTTTTTAAATGATTCGGAAATACAAGACTGCCATTCAATTTTATTTTTCCTGAGAAAGCAATGAAGGCGTTCTCTACTTCATTTGCTGTGCCATAGATATCCAGGTGGTCTGCATCCATTGCTGTAATTACTGCCATATCCGGAGACAGTTTTAAAAAGCTTCGATCATATTCATCCGCTTCAATGACAAAAACATGATTTTCATTATGCCAGAAATTTGTCTGGTAATTTACTGAGATACCACCCAGGAAAGCATTGCAGCCATATCCGGAATCCCTCAAAATATGCGCTGTAAGCGTACTGATCGTGGTTTTGCCATGTGTACCTGCTATACAAATATTGAAACCGTTTTTGGTAATGCCTTGTAGCACATCGCTTCTTTTAAACAATGGCAAGCTGTTGGATAAGCAATAAGTGAAAATCGGTGAATCAGCAGGAACGGCTGGAGTATAAATGACAAGACCTATATGTTGAATATTTTTTATTTCATCTTGTTGATAGTGAATATGCATTCCTTCATCCTGGAGTGTTTTTGTAAGAGGCGTCTCTGCCCGATCATAGCCTGCAACAATCTTTCCCTGTGATTTAAAATACCTGGCCAGAGCACTCATACCAATACCCCCAATGCCAATGAAATAAATCACCTGCAAATCTTTATTGTTTAATATTTCATGAATCTCTTTCATGTATTCACTTTATTTTCTTTCTGTGCCAGGTATTGAAGGATCTCTTCAGCAATTCTTTCATCCGCATTATAAACGGCCAGTTTGCCAATATTTTCACTTAGGGTTGCCTGTAATGTTTCATCTTTGGCAAGCATGGTTATTTCTTTAAAAAGCTGAGATTTTGCATCTTCATTTTTTACGAGTAGGGCTGCATTTTTATGAACCAGGTATTTCGCATTTTCATATTGATGATTTTCTGCAGCATAAGGATAAGGCACAAAAATCACGGGCTTTTTGCACACACATAATTCCGCTACTGACATAGCTCCAGCCCTTGATACTACTACATCTGCACAGGCATAAGCTTTATCCATTTCTTCAATAAACGAACCGACCCATGTACCGTTGGAGAGATGTGCCCGGGATGCATAAAAAGATGCATTTGTATTACCGGTTTGCCATATCAATTGTAAGCCAAGTGAATCCAACTCTATAACATGTTTTGCGATGACTTCATTAATACTTTGTGCGCCAAGACTTCCTCCTACAACCAATATTATTTTTTTATTGGGATTGAGTTTAAAATAAGGAATGGCTTCACTTCTGGTCATAGCAGATGCCGATATGGTTTTTCTCACCGGATTGCCTGTAAGGATTATTTTTTCTGCGGGAAAAAATTTCTCCATGCCTTCAGAAGCTACAAATATTTTTACCGCTCTTTTCCCTAAGAGAATATTGCTTTTACCTGCGAAGGAATTGCTTTCATGAATAAAAGAGGGAATATTTTTTTGTTGTGCTAAACGCAATACAGGATAGCTGGAATAACCACCCACACCTATTACCGCATCGGGTTTGAATTTATTGATGATAGACCTTACCTGGAAAAAACTTTTCAGAAGTTTATATGGAAGGCTTATGTTTTTAAAGAAAGATCCTCTTTGAAATCCTGCGATATCAATTCCCTTGATATGGAAGCCATGCATGGGCACTTTTTCCATTTCCATTTTACCACGAGCGCCCACAAATAGTAATTCCACGTTATTGCTTTGCGCCTTTAGCGCATTGGCAATAGCAATGGCCGGGAAAATATGACCCCCTGTACCTCCACCTGCTATGATAATTTTATTGCTCAACTTTTTCTTTTATAGGTTCATCAACTTCTTCTTCTTCGTTCTCACTTTCATTTTTATTTGCTTCAATAAAAGATTTTTTTCCTTCTAATATTTCTACATTTCGAGCTACACTTAATACAATCCCGATAGATGCACAAGTGAAAATAAAAGAACTGCCACCCATGCTTACTAAGGGCAGTGTGACTCCGGTAACAGGTACCAGATTTACATTGACCGCCATATTTGCAAGCGCCTGGATGACCATTGTAAAACTTAAGGCCAATGCCAATAAGGCTCCAAACGCATATGGGCAGCGCCGGAAAATGCGGATACACCTGTATAAAAAAATGATATATAGAAATATGATAAATGCGGCACCCAGTAACCCGTACTCTTCTACAATAATGGAGAAGATAAAATCATTATACGCTTGAGGTAAATAATTTCTTTGCAAACTATTCCCGGGGCCCAAACCAAAAAAAATGCTTCCATTCGCAATGGCTATTTTTGCCTGGTTGATTTGATAATCACCATCATCATCCCCTCCATACATAAAATCCTGAACCCGACTCACCCATGTGCCCACACGGCCATACGATTGAAGTGAATGCGCAATACTTGTTTTATGATCTATTGTGGATTCCTGCTTTGGAGAATAGGTTGCTTTTGCAATCATGATCAATATGATTACGGGGATTAAAGCAACGCCAATGGCCATGAATATATGCTTAACACTTACACGCCCTATAAACAATAGGAGTAAAGCCGTAATGCCTGTGAGCAGTGCATTTGATAAGTTGGCAGGCATGATCAACCCACACGTAAGGGCTATTGGAATGATGAGTGGTAAAAAACCTTTTTTAAAATCTTTTATTACATTTTGCTTACGGCTTAATTGCCTGCATAAGTACATGAATAAAGCAAGTTTTGCAAAATCACTGGTTTGAAAAGTAATATTGATAATGGGTAATTTAATCCACCTGCTTCCATCATTTATTTCCGCACCAAAAAATAAAGTATATATTAATAAAGGAATGGAGATTAAGTAAATGATCAAAGATATTCTGGAGAATATTGTGTAATTGATCCGGTGTAAAAAATAAATGAGCATTAACCCAAGCAGGATACAGGCGAGTTGTTTAAAGAGATAAATTTCCGTATTGCCATTATTCATTTTATAAGCCAGTGAGCCGGTTGCGCTATACACAACCAGTAATGAAACAAGTGCCAGCAATACAACGATACCCCATATATAGCGGTCGCCATGGATTTTTTCATGTAACCCCTTAAACGGTTTTTCGATATCTATAAAATCATTAATCATTCAAATTTGGTATCAATTTTTATTATAGATTTTTAACAGCCTCCCGGAATTGATTTCCACGATCTTCATAATTTTTAAATAAATCAAAACTTGCACAGGCAGGGCTAAGCAATACAATACTGTCTTTTGATGCTATCTGGTAGGCGATTTTCACCGCATCCGGTGTATTGTCAGTATCAATCATAACGGGTACAATAGCCTCAAAAGACTCATGAATTTTTTTATTGTCTTTGCCCAGGCAAACAATCCCTATGACTTTTTCCCGGACAAGATCTTTGATTAATTGATAGTCATTGCCTTTATCCACACCACCAAGAATAAGCACAACAGGCTTTTGCATACTTTCCAGTGCATACCAGGTACTGTTTACATTGGTTGCTTTACTATCATTGATGAATTCGATTCCACGAATGGTAGCTACATATTCCATTCTATGTTCCAGACTTTGGAAATCTTTGATTGCTTCTCTTATCTTTTCTTTGCGAATACCGATTGTTGCTGCGGCTATCCCGGCTGCCATAGTATTATATTGATTATGTTTTCCTTTTAATGCAAAATCGTATATACTCATATTGAATCTTTCTTCACGCACATTCAGTAACATCTGGTCCTGGCTGATATAGGCGCCTTTTTTAATTTCGTGTTTCATAGAAAATGGTAATGGGTTTGATAATGGGCTAATTTTTTCTAATTTTTTTTGAATGACTTCATCATCAGCATTGAAAACAAAATAGTTGGTTGCATCCTGATTTTGAAGGATTTTGAATTTACTGTTGATATAGTTTTCAAATTTGTAATCATACCTGTCTAAATGGTCTTCCGTTATATTCATTAAAACAGCAGTATCTGCTTTAAAGTTTTTTATGCCATCCAACTGGAATGAGCTGATTTCAACTATGTAATAAGGTTTAGGATCTAATGCCACCTGCCGTGCAAAGGATTTACCAATATTGCCAACCAAAGCAGCATCCAGTCCTGCTTTAATACAAATATGGAAGATCAGGGATGTGGTAGTTGTTTTACCATTACTCCCGGTAATAGCAATAATTTGGCTATTATTTTTATACCTGAAGGCCCATTCAATTTCGCTGATGACAGGGATATTCTTGGCTTTTACTTTTTGTAATAAGGGTATTTTATCGGGTATGCCGGGGCTTTTAATTAATTCATCGGCAGAAAGGATACGTGCTTCATCATGGCCTCCTTCTTCAAAAGGAATAGCATATTGAGCTAATTCATTTTTATAATTTTCATGAATCAAATTGTTATCGCTCACAAATACTTCAAAGCCTTGCCTCATCGCGAGGATGGCAGCGCCAACCCCACTTTCTCCGGATCCTAATATGACAATTTTTTTCTTCATTTGGTTAATGTATCTATGCTATCTTATTTTTAATGTGATGATGGAAAGGACAACGGATAAAATGGTTATAATCCAAAAACGGACTGCTATTTTGCTTTCATGATAACCTTGTTTTTGAAAATGATGGTGCAAGGGACTCATTAAAAAAACACGCCTGCCTTCCCCATATTTTCTTTTCGTATATTTAAAATAGCCAACTTGTATTATTACACTCAGGTTTTCTACGAGGAAAACAATACAAAAAATAGGTATGAGTAATTCCTTACGGACAATTATAGCAAGTGAAGCAATAATACCACCTAAGGCAAGACTTCCAGTATCTCCCATAAATACCTGGGCGGGGTAAGCATTGTACCACAAGAATCCAATGCAAGCGCCTACAAAAGCCCCAATGAAAATGGATAGTTCACTCAGGTTGGGGATATACATGATATTCAGATATTCGGCAAATTTGTAATTGCCACTCACATACGCAAATATTCCAATCCCTGCACCAATACAGGCACTCACACCGGCAGCAAGACCATCCAGGCCATCCGTAATATTGGCTCCGTTTGATACAGCTGTCACAATGAAAGTAACAATCAGTATATAAATTACCCAGGTATATTTTTCTGCACCAGGGCCTATCCAACTAATGAGTTTGGTATAATTAAATTCATGATTCTTCACAAAGGGGATGGTAGTAATAGGTGTTTTTACTTTTACAAAACGGTGCACAACGCCGTCACTTTCCCTTGTAATTATAATATTTGTATCCGTAATATTTTTCTGGTCAATATTTTTTGTTTGTGCATTGCCAATGATTTCTCTCTCAACCGTTACATTATTATTGAAATAGAGTGTAGCGCCAATGATAATGCCTAAGCCAATCTGTCCAATGATCTTCATCGTTCCGGCTAATCCATCTTTATTTTGTTTTTTATAGCTGTCCCCTTTTGCCAGGGCTTGTTTTTTTGCTCTTATTTTCAAGGAATCATCCAGGAAGCCAATAATGCCCAGCCATACGGTACAAAGAATCATGAGCCGGATATAAACTTTTTCAAGATCTGCAAATAAAATTGTTGGTATAAGTATGGCCATTAAAATGATAATCCCGCCCATGGTTGGAGTGCCTTTTTTCTCTTTTTCACCGGCGAGGCCCAATTCCCTCACATCTTCCCCTATTTGTTTTCTGCTTAAAATATTGATGATTCTTTTCCCATATACCGTGGCAATGAAAAGGGATAATAGAATAGCCATGGCAACCCGAAAGGTGGTAAACTGAAACAGCCCAGCCCCACTCAGGTTGAAGTTTTCTTTTAGCCAATTAAACAGGTAGTACAACATTGTTTAAATTTCTTTTATCCATTTTATACTCAAACATGCATCAAGTCAAACATTTCATTTAATACTTCTTTATCATTGAAATGGGATCTTTGACCATGAATTTCCTGGTATGTTTCATGTCCTTTACCCGCAATCAGAATAATATCTGCAGGCTTTGCCAGCTGAACTGCCACCTTGATTGCTTCTTTTCTATCTGCTATAGTGATTGTTTTACGTTTTGCTGAAGTATTCAGACCTTCCTGCATGTCTGCGAGTATCTGCAGAGGATCTTCATCACGCGGGTTGTCACTTGTTAGAATTACTTTCGTGCTGTAATCATTAGCCAGCCTGGCCATTTCGGGCCTTTTGGTTTTATCCCTGTTTCCACCACAACCTACCACAGTAATAATTTGACCTTTGCCCTCATTGATCTTGTGAATTGCTTCCAGTATATTTTTTAGTGCATCAGGCGTATGAGCATAATCTACTACGCCTAATATTTTTGATTTGCTGATAATATAGTCAAACCGGCCGGTGGCCCCTTTTAATTTACTCAAAAGCAGTAGTACCTGGGTACTTTCTTCGCCCAAGCAAATGGCTGCACCATAGATGGCCAGCAGGTTATAGGCATTGAAAGTACCCATCAGCATAAAATGAACCTCATGCTGATTGATCAACATCTGAAGGCCGGCAAAATTATTTTCTAAAATTTTTCCTTTAAAATCAGCGAGTGTTTTTAAACTATACGTGTATTTTTTTGCTTTTGTATTTTGCAACATCTCTAAACCATGCTTATCATCTTTGTTCGTAATGGCAAAAGCAGAAGGGGGCAGATTATCGAAGAAACTTTTCTTCACTTTAATATATTCATGGAAAGTTTTATGATAATCTAAATGATCATGAGTGATATTTGAAAAAATAGCCCCCGTGAAATTTAGCCCATAGATGCGATGCTGATGAATAGCATGACTGCTACATTCCATAAAAACATGACTGCATTTGGCATCAGCCATTTTTGCCAGTAGTGCATTTAAATGTAAAGCATCCGGCGTGGTATGTGTACTTGGAATAACTTGTGTACCGATTTGATTTTGTATAGTACTGATAAGCCCGCATGTATACCCTAAATGAGTAAATAAGTGAAACAACATGGTGGCAATGGTTGTTTTTCCATTTGTACCTGTTACGCCAACCAATTTTAATTTTTCGGAAGGATGGTGATAAAATGTACAAGCCATTTGGGCAAATGCAATACTCGTATCTTTTACCCTGATGTAAGTAACATCCTCTTTAAAGTCTTCTATTGGATTACTATATACAATAATTTTTGCACCACTGATAAGGGCTTTACCTATATAAATATGACCATCAGATAAGTGACCATGAATAGCAATGAAAGCTCCACCCGGTTTTACTTCCCGGGAATCAGATGTAATCTGGTTTACCTCTATTGTGGTATCTCCATGAATACTTTGAAGCGCTACTTTATATAATAAATCCTGTAAAATCATGCTCTTTTAATTCAAAAAAATATCTATAATTTGTCCTTTAATAATTTGATTTCCTGATGCCAAAGATTGTGCAACCACTTTCCCACGTCCCTTTATATTTACTTTTAAGCCGGCGTTTTCACACAAGAAAAGGGCATCCTTTAATCCCAGACCTTTTAGATCCGGCATCATGGTATTGGATGCTTTACCCGCATATAAGATCGGACCATTCATGGATTTCTGCATGACACTCCAGGAACCGAATGAATGGGTAGAATCTTTATATGGAATGCGTAACTGTTGCATAATTATTTTTAGGTCATTTTTTTGCCCTGCATATTGATAGTTATTACTATCATTGATATGGGTAAATGCATAATTGCTTCCTTGTCTTATTTTCATGGTATAAAGCCTGTCGGAAATTTCTTTGAAAACAGGAGCAGCTAATTGACCTCCATAATGCAATGGTGCATAAGGTTTGGTTTTGATAACAACTATGCAAGAGTATTGAGGATTATCATAAGGGAAATAGCCAACAAAGGAAGCCTGGTAAACACCATCATTATAGCCATATTTACCATCAGCAACATGAGCCGTACCGGTTTTCCCTGCTACGGGATAAGTGGTATTTTTAAAGACATTTTTTGCTGTGCCTTCAATAGTTACATCATGCATTGACTCCTGGGCGGCTTTGATGACAGTGGGATTGGCAATATTTTCAGCAATCGTAACGGGCAAAAACTTTCTCACCGGTAAACCATCATTAGTAATTGCATCTACAAGATAAGGCTGCATCATTTTGCCATTATTTGCAACGGCATTGTACAGGGTCAGCGTTTGCAAGGGGCTAACTTGTATGGCATAGCCAAAACTCATGGTAACCATTGCATGAAGGCCTTCATTGGATTTGGACATTTTTGGCAAAAGGGGCATTTCCTCTCCGGGTAAATCAATTCCGGTGATGGTGTCTAAATGAAATTTGTGTAGATAATCCAGGAATTTATGAGGTTGTGTTGCAAATGTTTTATAAGCAATTTTGCTCATGCCAATATTTGAGCTGTGCGCAAAACATTCTTCTACGGTGAGTATCGGCTTGGGAGCCCGCTCTGCATCATTAACCAAACGTACCCCTACAAAAGCGCTACCAGTAGAACCTATTTCTACCGGGTCTTTCAGTGTTGTTTTGCCTTCGCTTAGTACGGCCAGTAAAGTAGCCAGCTTAATGGTAGATCCGGGTTCTGTTGTACGCATGGCATAATTATAATCCTCCCAATAACTTCCATCCGGTCGCCTGCCCAAATTGGCAATTGCTTTAATAGCGCCCGTTTTAACATCCATAACAATAGCACAACCATTCACTGATTCACTGGATACCATCATTTTCATTAAGGCATCTTCTGCAATTTCCTGGATATGTGTATCAATAGTTGTAGTAATGTCTTTCCCGTTTTCAGGTTCTATCTGAAAATCTTCATCTACCGGAATGGCTACTCCGCCTGCAATATAGCGTACCAGGCGCCTGCCCTGCGTACCTTGAAGAATACTGTCATACGCTTTTTCCAGGCCAATCTTTTGTGCATTTTGACGTTCCAGGCCAATGGTTCTAAAAGCCAATAACTGATAAGGGTTCAGGCGAATATTTTTTGTCTCCGCAATAAAACCACTCTTATTTCTTCCCAGGCGTACCAGGGGTAATTGTTTTAACTCCTTGTAATCTTCAAAACTTACTTTTTGTTCAAGTAAAAAATATCTTTTTTTTGATTGATATCCCTTTTGTAAAATGCGTTTGTATTCTTCCTGGCTTTTGTCTTTGAATAAATTTGACAAGCCATAACTTAATGAATCCAGGTTCTCTTTAAACCTTTTACCATCATCCTCTCTCAGGCCTTCTGCTCCAAAGTCAACATAAATATTAAACTGGGGCACACTGGTACTGAGCATTTGCCCATCAGCGCTATAGATGGTGCCACGATCAGCTTCAATAGATTGAATTTTTTCGTGGAGACTATCACTCATACTTCTCCAATGACTACCTTCTACCTGTTGTATGGTAAATGCTTTAGAGAAAATAGCGATACCTATGCCTATCAATACAATAAATGATACATAAACGCGCCATAATATGTCTTTCTTTACGTCCAATTTCTATGGATTAAAAAATTTTAAAAAGGTTAGCAACCTTTAAAGTGGATTTTCATAAGTTAATATATCCCGGTTTTCCTATCTGTTTTTTACATCATCTTGTTTTATCATTTTAATATGCATCGGTGCTTCATCAGATATTTTAAGACCCAGTGGCAGAGCTGATTGAACTAACTGATCTTCCCTGCTTTGAAAAATTTCCCGACTCTTTAAGCTTTTATATTCATATTGTAATTCCTTT
This sequence comes from Bacteroidota bacterium, assembly GCA_018268015.1. Classification (GTDB taxonomy): domain Bacteria; phylum Bacteroidota; class Bacteroidia; order Chitinophagales; family Chitinophagaceae; genus JAFDXJ01. The sequence goes on along the minus strand of JAFDXJ010000036.1, from coordinate 86,065 downwards.
AAATCTTCTGCTGTTTTATTAATATCCCGGATGGTATTGTCTGCTGCATGGCCATTAGCTATATATAAGACGGCCAATAATGTGAGGAATAGAAAGAAAGGCATATTTTTCAGAATCCATGTATAACTAATCAAGCTTTTCAGCGGATTTTGTTTCATGTCTTTTGTTTTGCCTTTGATTTCCTTTGTATTCTGTATAGCCATTTTTTATGACAATTAATTTTTTTCTGCAACACGGAGTTTTGCACTTCGGCTGCGCGGATTCATTTTTATTTCTTCTCCGGATGCCATCACCGGCTTTTTTGTTATCAGTTCAAAAACTGTTTCTTGCTTTTCCCTGGAAAATGGATTTTCCTTTTCTATATCTTTCCCGGCATTTTTAAAAAAATCTTTTACCAACCTGTCTTCCATTGAGTGAAAACTGATGATCACACAACGAGCGCCCTTTTTCATGATGCCGGGTAATTGTTCCAGCATAACTTTCAATGCGCCCAATTCATCATTGACTTCTATCCGCAATGCCTGGAAGACCTGTGCCAGGTATTTATTGGGATTACCCAATACGATGGGCTGCAATAGCGCTTTAAATGCATCAATTGTTTTTAAGCGGGAAGCCTGTCTGTTTTTGACAATATGCTCAGCTAAAGTTTTTGCATTGGAAACTTCACCATATTTCTCAAACATTTGCTGCAATTCTTTTTTATCAAAGTCCAATAAAATATCAGCGGCTGTCTTTGATTGAGAAATATTCATACGCATATCCAAAGGCCCGTTAAACCTGGTAGAAAATCCTCTTTCACCCGTATCGAACTGGTGACTGCTTACACCCAGATCGGCGAGGATTCCATCTACCGGAATAACATCATGTAGCCGTAGGAAACGCTGTATATGCCTGAAATTTTCCGGAATAAATTTAAAGCGTGGGTCCAGTGGCAGGTTTTTTTGAACATCTTTATCCTGGTCAAAAGCGATCAGCTTTCCTTGGTTTCCTAATTCAGTTAGTATTCCATGGCTATGCCCACCGCCGCCATAGGTGCAATCCACATATATTCCATTGGGCCGGATATTTAAAAAATGGAGTGATTCTTTGTATAAAACCGGTGTATGGAAAGAAGAACCAGATAAATGTGCCGCCATACCGCTTATTTAAAAGTTTCACATCATTTTTTTTCCAACTCTTTTACGGGCTCTGCCATCACTTCGGAAGCCAGCTTACTAAAATCCTCAGGTGAAAAGTCTTCAAAGAACTGTTTGTATTTATCTGCATCCCAAATATTTATTTTATCTACATCAGAAGCCAGGATGATGGATTTATCCAGGCCTGCAAATTCTTTGAGTGATGGAGGTAACAACATACGGCCTGCACTATCTAACTCAACTTCTGTAGCGCCCCCCAGAAACAATAATTTAAATTGCCTCACTTTTGGATCGAAATCATTTAATTTGCTAATGCGATCCATAATGACTAACCATGTTTTTTGCGGATATATGTTGAGGCATTTTTCAAAACCGCGGCTTATGACAAACGTATTGTCTCCTTCAGGAAGTTGTTTCTTTAATCCTGCCGGAAGCAAAAACCTGCTTTTTGAATCAATAGTAGCCTCGTATTCGCCTAAAAACATAGGTTCATTTTGTGATAAAAATAAACATTTTACAAATAATGACACAAATTAACACTTTTTCCCACTTAAATAGCAAAATTTTCTTTTTCTATTTTTCCACAGCGGAAAATCCTTTGTAATTCAATCCTGTATTGACTCCTGTAAACTTTCTTGATTTATTTGCTGTATAACCTGTGAATATCTGTGCAAAAAGCGTGGATAAACCCGATTATATTGAAAAAGGAATATTTTTTTGAAAGGATATAACATCCAAAATAAAATGGATTCATTCCCAAAGATTCTTTTCAAAAATTTCTTGAAAAGATCTTCACTTTGCAGATTAAAATTTTCATGTACGTTTGATTTTATGCATCCCGGTAAACTTTCTATAAAAAACTTTACATATCATCTACCTGAAGAGAAAATAGCCCTTTTTCCTTCGGCACAAAGAGATGAAAGTAAGCTGCTTATTTTCAGGCAGCATCTTATTCAACAGAATATCTTTAAAAATATTCCTGATTTTATTCAAGGAGGAAGCAGGTTATTTTTTAATAATACCAGTGTAGTTCCTGCCCGCTTACATTTTGAAATTCCAGGAGGAAAGGAAATAGAAATATTTTGCCTTGGCCCACTAAGGCAATTTGAAAATCATATGGAGTTGGCCTTTCATCAAAAAAATAAAGTGAAGTGGAAATGTCTTATTGGAGGTGCAAAAAAATGGAAGCATGAACCTCTTAAAAAAACGATCTTCTTCGAGGGTTATCCCATTTCCCTGACTGCTGAAAAAATTGAAAAAAAAGAAGATCATGTAGTCATTCAATTTAGTTGGGAAAATGATCAATATAGTTTTGATGAAATGCTTAAAATATTTGGAGAGATTCCTTTACCTCCTTACATTAAAAGAGCATTGAGCAAATCGGATGAAGAAAGATATCAAACGACTTATGCTGCAATAAAAGGTTCAGTAGCAGCACCAACAGCCGGGCTTCATTTTACGCAAAATGTATTTGATCGTTTAACGATTAAAAATATTGAAAAATCATTTCTCACTTTACATGTTGGTGCAGGAACTTTTCTGCCGGTGAAAACGGAGACCATGCAGGATCATGATATGCACTCAGAAGTTTTTGAAGTTAAAATTGCTGTTCTGGATACCTTGATGCAGCTAGAAGGAAAAGTGATTGCAGTAGGCACAACTACTTTAAGAGTACTTGAAAGTCTATACTGGATGGGATTGAAAGTCAAGGCTAACCCTTCGATATCTGTTTCTGATCTTGCAACTGGACAGTGGGAACCTTATGAAAAACAGGGAGAGGAAATGAATACAAATGCCTCATTGAATGCTTTGAAAAACTGGATGCAGGCAAATAAAATGGATACTTTGTATGGGAGTACTAAAATCATCATTGCACCAGGTTATTCATTTAGAGTGGTGAATGCATTGATCACAAATTTTCATCAACCGGGATCCACACTCTTGTTACTGGTAGCTGCTTTTATTGGAGAAAAATGGAGAATGGTGTACGATTATGCATTAAAAAATGATTTTAGGTTTCTCAGTTATGGAGATAGTTGTTTGTTATATAGTAATACATATAAAGATGAATAATTACCAGGATTCATCTTTGTTTTGATTTACATTTCCCAATGGCAAATCTATAATGAATGTACTTCCTTTTCCTAAGACACTATCAACTTTGATGCGACCTTTATGGGCATCTATAATGGTTTTTACATAACTCATTCCCAATCCAAAACCTTTGACATTATGAACATTACCGGTAGTAGCACGAAAGAATTTTTCAAAAATCCTTTTGGAAGTTTCTTTTGACATACCAATACCATTATCTTCAAACTGGATGACTAAATTTTTTGTTGTGGAATGTGTGGTAATCTTTAAATGTAAGGGTATATTATCTTTTGAATATTTGATTGCATTATCCACCAGGTTGGATACGAGGTTTGAGAAATGAACTTCATCCGCATTAATCCGGTCATTTTTAGCATTGAGGAAAACATCAACTGTGGCATTACGTCCTGTTAATTGCAATTCATAGTTTGATAATACATCACGAATCAATTGATGTGCTGATTTCAATTCCATACTCATTCGGATATCCTGTCTGTCCATCAATCCGGCTTGAAGAATCGTTTCAACATGTTTATTCATCCGTTTATTTTCCTCCTTAATAATGCCGCTGAAGTAGGTAGATTTTTCCGCATTCCCCATCACTTTTTCATTACGTAATGCATCCACAGCGAGAGAAATGGTTGCCAGAGGCGTTTTTAATTCATGCGTCATATTATTGATAAAATCACTTTTAATGGCGCTCAGTTTTCTTTGTTGTATGAGCGTTCTTACAGTTAGATAAAAGGCTGTTAATACGACTAGAGTAAACAAAATGGCGCCAATAATCATCCAGGCCAGCGCTTTCCAGACCTGTGTTTTAAAATCCGGAATGACCAGGATCAAATGTTCATAAGCCGATAAACCTTCCATACTTTCCGAGTTATCCGGTAGGATAGGCATTTCAATTCTGCGGGAATGCGTAGAATCGAATAATTTTTTTAGAAAATTCTGTGATTGCATCTCGATGGTACCAAACTGGTCGTACCTGTTTGCAATCGCAAATTCAAATTCCAGGTTATCCAGTTTTTCTTTATTAAATGCCTTACGGATTTTATTGTGAATTTCTGCAGAAGTATAATAATCGGCAATCATTTTATCCTGCGGAATTACAAAGGAAAAATGATCAGGCATAACCGGTAAGTTGGACTGGCCTTTTAGGTGCAATGATGGCATAGTTGAAACCTGCTTACTTAAATCACTGGTGACAACATAAGAGGCTCTTTCAATTTTATTGTAGATACTTTCTTCCTGAACGAGTAATAAGTTTGAAAGCCATTGTACCTGGATTAATATAATGCCGAAAAGAGAAAGCAGTATTAAAATAATAATAGCAATAAAATTTTTTTTCATTTTTTTTCAGTTTCAACAGGCCCTTCTTATTCCCGTCAGGTAATCAACCGGCTGATAAATGGATAAAATAAAAAGCATTTCAATGATGCAAAATAAATAGTTGATTTGAAAGTCATGAAGATTCGTTATCCTTTATCAGCAAATTAACGAGATTTCCAATTGGTTTTATTTAATTTTAGGTCAAAAGAATTTCAATGACGGATTTACATTCTGGTCAATTCCTTATTGCAGACCCTTTTCTTAGCGATCCTAATTTCCAACGAACAGTGGTATTACTCAGTGAATATTCCAGTTCTCTTGGTTCAATGGGATTTGTATTGAATATGCCCTGCGAGCTGACTCTCGGAGAATTAATGAGCGCTATGATTGGGTATGACTTCCCTGTCTTTATTGGAGGTCCTGTACAAAAGGATCTTTTATTTTTTGTGCATCAATGCAAAGAGGCTTCTATTGGTGGTAAAGAAATTTTTCCGGGAGTATTTTGGGGAGGGGATTTAAATGAAGCATTTGAAAAAATAAAATGTGGTTTATTGAAGGAAAATCGTATTAAATTTTTTTTAGGTTACAGTGGTTGGAGTGTAGGACAATTGGAACAGGAAATGGAACTGAAAAGCTGGATTACTGTAGATGCAACGGCCTCAATCCTCTTTAATTCAAAGGCAGAAAATACCTGGAGCGATGCATTAAAAGAAAAAGGAGGAGACTATACTCAGCTGATTCATTACCCTATTGATCCGATACTCAATTAATGGGTTGAAAAACGATACTGATTACTTTTGCTTTCCTTTTTTCTCTATAGATAAGGAAAAGGTTACCGGAATTTTCTCTAGAAATATCTTGCATTATTTATTTCTATTTTTTTTTCATGATAAGTAGAAAATCCTTTTTTAAATAATTCAACATATATGGCGTTTATTAAGAGAATTATTTTAATGGAAAATATAGGCCGGCCTGTAATCCCAGGTTATTCATGTTTCCATAACCATTTCTTTGATAGGGTACATATTGGTAATTTGCCCCAATACTAAATCCACTTTCTTTTGCTTTTCCAAAAGTTATTTGAAGACCCGCACCTCCCTGAGCAATAAGTGTAGCCTTATTGTCTGCACCTCCAAATTCTCCTAAATATTGCCTGAAACTAAGCATATTTACGCCAAACCCGGCAGAGATATAGGGTTGTAATATTTTGCCATTTTCTGCTAATGGGGTAAATAGTCCAGTAGCCATTAAGGGGGTTATTTCTACAGAATTTGTGAGCACTGCGGAAGTCGCTTCATGGTCGCCAGTTTCATAAACGGCTCTTGGATACTTTTGTAAAAAACTTTGGTAACCTGCAGAAATCCCTGCGGCCCATTTCGGGCTTATCTGATACATTAAAGAGCCTGAATAACCTCTTGCAGATCCATTGCTGATCATATCATTTTTAAAATCACCCAAGGGTATTCCATATTGATAATTGAGATGTAATTTTAATTCACCCTCTTTTGATGTAGTTTGTGCTTTCACCAAATTGGAAATTAACAACATGATGATTAGAGTGAAACTTATTTTTATATACCGTGTCATAATATTTATTTTTTAACTGGTTTAATGCGTCGTATTCAAATAAGGAGATTGTGCAAAAAGTGCATTCACCGCTTCAGTAGCCGTACTGACATTGAAAACACCCTCACCCCTTACAAGACCATTCCAGAGTAAATTAATTTCCTGATTGGTTGTTGCATTTTTCAGGTCAAACATGTCAATAGAGTATAGGCCTTCCGTAATTTGATAAACTCCAAATACAAAAGGAACATTATACCCATATCCGCCATATCCCCAATAGTAAGGATCCCAATAACCGCCATAATAATCCCAATAATCTCCATAGTCGAAAAATCCCGTAGTTGTATTATATACACGGTTAACGGCTATCGCAATATCCGGGGATTGATTTTTATCTACCAGTAAATAACCTCGTTGCTCCATCATATTCTGCATAGCATTCAGATAGGCTTCATCAGATGCAGAGTGTTGTTTCACTACTACACCATTATCAATCACGGCTACCGAGTCAGCAATAGAGAAGGTTTTATAATCCTGGAAATTTGCAGAAGAATCGTAACTGGTTGTATAAATGCGGGATTCTTCAGGTGTGAGGTTCTGTAAGGGGTCTTTTGAACAGCCTGTTACAAAAAGAAGGGAACTGAAAAGACCAGGAACGAACCAAAATTTATTTTTCATATAGATTAAATTTTATATAATCATAACCTATATAAGAATAAAATATGATTGCCGGGTTGAATGGAAACAGATGCTTTAGGAAAAGATTATGAGTAGAGTTGCCGAATTGTAAAAGAAATCAAAAAAAAATCCCGACTCAGTGCCGGGATTTTATCTTGAAATTTTACAATTTATTTTTTTAATTCTTTCAATTTTGAGCCCGGTAAATGAATAGAAAATCCTAAGTTGAAATGGATATTATTTGTAGTAGTGGAATTACCGAAGCCAACACCTAAATTATATTTCACTAATCCTTCTAAGGCAATATTTTGGTTAATGAAATAAGCTAAGCCCGGCCCAAAGCCGATACCCAGGCCATTTGTATTGGTGGAAATACCACCACTTTTATAATTTTGACCTGTTATACCTGCATTTGCTTCCAGGAAAAAGCGTGATTTGCTGGTAATTTGGGTGGCCTTATCCGCAACATAATAACGGCCTAAAGCACCGATACCATAATTAAATGCAGTATAGCCTTTACTTGTTTGAACACCCAGTTCAACTTGCCCACCAATAGCCAAATTATCTTTTACAAACCAGGCCACTTGAGGATGAAGATCTAGGCCAAAACTTGTGTTTCCGCTTTGGAAATTAAGATCCATAGAGGCCAGTTGAGCACCGATTATGTAATAGCCTTTTTGAGTTTGAGCAAATGAAGACATACCAATAAACAGGGCAATAGCCATTAGAAAATTTCTCTTTTTCATGATTGAAGATTTATGAGTTAGTAATTTAAAATTAAAATTAAATCAAATTTGAATACAAAATTATAAAAATCAGCATTTTTTTGCTTGCTCCACTAATACCATTACTTTATTTTGAAGTACTTCTACAAAACCTCCAGATATGACGTATTTTTCCTGGTTATTTTTATCAACCAATATTTTTAATACCCCTTTTCCTAATGCACTTACCAGAGGTGCGTGATTATTGAGTACCTCAAATTGCCCGTGAATGCCGGGTAATTGAATGCCATACACTTCATTGCTGAAAATCTTATTAGCCGGTGTGAGAATTTCTAAAATCATTGTAATTGTTTTTCCGATAAAATAAAGGAACCATTATCCCTGGGCGGCTGCCAATAGTTTTTTGCCTTTTTCAATGGCTTCTTCAATTGTACCCACAAGGTTAAAAGCTGCTTCAGGGTATTGGTCCACTTCACCATCGAGAATCATGTTAAATCCTTTAATCGTATCTTCTATTGAAACAAATACACCTTTTAATCCGGTAAACTGTTCAGCTACATGGAATGGTTGTGACAGGAAACGCTGAACCCTGCGTGCGCGGGATACAACTAATTTATCCTCATCACTCAATTCATCCATACCCAGGATGGCAATAATGTCTTGTAATTCTTTATAGCGTTGTAAGATGAGTTTAACCCTGTTGGCACATTCATAATGTACATCACCCACTATCAGTGGAGTCAAAATCCGGCTGGTTGAATCCAATGGATCCACCGCAGGATAAATACCAATATCGGAAATCTTACGGCTTAATACTGTTGTTGCATCAAGGTGCGCGAAGGTGGTTGCCGGTGCGGGGTCGGTAAGGTCATCCGCAGGTACATAAACGGCTTGTACGGAAGTAATAGACCCATTGCGTGTAGAGGTAATTCTTTCCTGCATCAATCCCATTTCAGTGGCCAGTGTAGGTTGATAACCCACGGCACTTGGCATACGCCCTAAGAGGGCAGATACTTCTGAACCTGCCTGGGTGAAACGGAAGATATTGTCAACAAAAAACAGGATATCTCTTCCTTTACCACTTCCATCTCCATCACGGAAATATTCTGCAATAGTCAAACCGCTTAATGCAACACGAGCACGTGCTCCCGGAGGCTCATTCATTTGTCCAAAAACAAAAGTGGCTTTAGACTCTTTTAAGCCTTCCATATCTACTTTGCTCAAATCCCATCCGCCTTCTTCCATGCTATGTTTAAAAGATTCACCATAATTCATAATCCCGGCTTCAATCATCTCGCGAAGAAGGTCATTTCCTTCTCTTGTTCTTTCTCCCACACCGGCAAATACGGAAAGTCCGCCATGGCCTTTGGCAATATTATTAATCAATTCCTGAATCAATACGGTTTTGCCTACACCGGCACCTCCAAAAAGTCCGATTTTACCACCTTTTGCATAGGGTTCGATGAGGTCAATTACTTTGATACCGGTATATAATATTTCAGTAGCTGTACTCAGGTTTTCAAATAGTGGGGGTAAAGCATGAATGGGGCGGCCATTATCTTTGGAAACTTGCGGCAAACCGTCAATGGCATCGCCGGTTACATTAAACAACCTTCCGTTAATCAATTCACCGGTTGGCATCGCAATCGCTTTACCGGTATCATGAACATCCATCCCGCGGGTAAGTCCTTCAGTACCATCCATGGCAATTGTGCGGACACTATCCTGTCCAAGATGTTGTTGTACTTCCAGAACCAGTTTATCCCCATTGTCTTTTTTCAATTCTAATGCATTGAAAATTTCCGGCAGGTTACCGTCTTCAAATTCCACATCCACAACGGCGCCGATCACTTGTTTAATTTTTCCCTGTTGAGCCATAAATTAATATTAATTTGTCTGGTTTAAAATGGCTGAAATCACCCACTATGGTAAGCTTTCAGCCAACTTTTCTTAATAGGCGGCAAAGGTAAGGGAATTGATCTTTCAAAGTGCATTCCTGCAAAGAATTTGTTCCAATTTCTTAGGAAATAATTGGAAATACATTTTAAGTGAACGGAATTATTTGTGTGTTCATTCCTGGATAGATAAAATCAATATTTGAATTCCTGTCTGAGCTATCTTTTTGTGAAGATCTTGATGTTTTTGGCCTCTTGAGAAATTAAGAGAACATAAAAGACGCAGTTTACTCAATTTCTTGCCCACAATGCGGACAAATATTTTTTTGATTTTTAAACTTTTTAAATTCGGCAATAAATCCGGAAGCAAGAATGCCGGCCGGTAAGGCAAACAGTGCAATACCTAATAAAGAAATACAATCCATCAAAATTTTTCCCATAACTGTTAAAGGATAGGTATCTCCGTATCCCACAGTGATAAAGGTTACAATAATTGACATGGTTTCGGGGATACTCGAAAATTTCCCGGGTTGTGCCTGATGTTCTATGAAATACATGAGACAAGAGGCAACAAAAATCAATGAAATGGTAATTATAAAACTAAATACAAGTTCCTCCTTTTTTGACCTTACTGCATTAAAAATCACTCCTTTTGCATGCATGTATTTACCTAATTTAAAGAACCGGGTCAAGCGTAACAACCTTAATAACCTGATAAATCTAAAATCAAAATTGCCAAAAAGTGGAATGTAAAAAGGCATGATGGCTAAAAGATCTATAAGGCCGCCTAGGGAAAAAATAAATTTTAACCTTCCCCAAAAAGGATGTGCATATTTCTCATTACAAGTGCAGGACCAAACGCGACATAAATATTCAATACTAAAAATAATAATAGAGAATACTTCTACCAGCTTAAAGACGGTCTTGTAAGGCTCATAGATTTTCTCAACCGTTTCCAGCACAACAGAGAGGGTACTCAGCAGGATGAGTGCAATAATGAAGTCGTTGATTAAATGATGAGCCGCAGAAGCATCTTTGTCCGGGTCAAGTAATAAGTAAACCTTTTTTTTAGTTTTGGCAAACATTATAATGAGATCAATAATTTACCAAATATAAGCCTAAAAAAATTCCGGTAAAATTTAGACATATTCCATCCATCCAAATTTATCTTCTGAACGGCCTTCTTTTATTTCAATGAGTTGTTTTTTCAGAGAAGGGGCAATTTTCAAATTATTTATATCAAAGTGCATATTGATATCCCTGTATTTAAGATCACTCACTAGCGCAATGGTTGCAGCTGTACCTGTGCCAAATACCTCCTGTAAAGTTCCTTTATCATGCGCCTGAATAATCTCATCTATATTGATGTGTCTTTCTTCTACAGGAATATTCATTTCTTGTAATAAATCAATGACACTATCCCTGGTTATACCGGCCAAAATTGTACCCTGGTCCAGAGAAGGTGTAATGGCTTTTCCATCTATAATAAAGAAAACATTCATCATGCCCACTTCTTGTAACCATTTATGTTCAAAGGGGTCTGTCCATAAAACCTGGTCATATCCTTCTTCTTTGGCTTTGGTTGCTGCGAGCATGCTGCCACCATAATTGCCCGCATTTTTTGAATAACCAACACCACCAGGTGCTGCACGGGTATATTTTTCTTCTACAGCTATTTTCATTGGGCGGGAATAGTATGGCCCGGAAGGACTAAGTATAATCAGAAATTTATAGGTAGAAGAAGGCTTTACACCTAATACAGGATCTGTAGAAATCATGAATGGCCTGATATATAAAGCATGGTCTTTTCCATCCGGCACCCATTTCTCGTCAAGTTTTACCAATTGTTTAATGCCCTGGATGAAAATTTCTTCAGGTATTTCAGGCATATTCATTCTTAAGGCAGAAAGATTAAAACGACGATAATTATCAAAAGGCCTGAAAATAGCCACTTTGTTATTTTTTCCCCGATAAGCTTTGATACCTTCAAAAATTGCCTGGCCGTAATGAAAAACAGCTAATGAGGGTTGAAAAAGCAGCGGTTGATATGGTTTAATTTCAACATTTTTCCATTCTCCGTTTTCAAAATCGGCTTCAAGCATATGATCTGTAAAATATTTGCCAAAAGGGACATTATTTAATTCAAGATCTTTAAGTTTACTCGTTTCTACTTTCGTAATTTGAATGTCTGCTGCTTCTATCATAAATTGTAAATTTGTTGCAAAGAAATGAAAAAAATAAGGAAAACTAACAGTTGTTAATATATTTACCGCATGCCCTATAACGAACAATTACCCGATTTTATCCTTGCAGATCTTTATAAAAATGTTTTCATTTTTCCCGGGAAAAGCCATGAAACCCATCCTTCTAGAACAGAAAAACCGGCCTCTCCTGTAGATTCAAAAAAGCCCGATAAAGATATTCAAATACTGGGAAAAAACCTTAAAAATATTCTAATAATTGTTAAAGAAAATAGTGAAGAAATAATCCGGGGTGAGCGAAAAAGTGTCTTATTGAAAATTCTTGCAGCATGCAACCTGGTGATTGATGATGTTGCTATCATGAATATGAGCAAAAAGATAACCTCATTTGAAGAAATTAAACTTTCTTTCATCCCGGAAAAAGTATTACTTTTTGATATCAGCACCAAAGATATTGGCCTTCCTTTTATCATTCCACATTACCAGGTGCAACATTTTGATCATTGTATTTTTTTGAGTGCACCGGGTATCTTATTAGATAAAGATGAAGGGGATGAAAACATCAAAGCTGAGAAATTGAAGTTATGGTCTGCACTGAAAAAAATATTTTTTGAAACATAATAGCCGCCATGCGAAAGATCCTATTTGCAACAAATAATGCTCATAAAATTCAGGAAGCTCAATACCGCATTGGGAGTATCTTCCAGGTTATTTCATTGAAAGAAGTCGGGATAAATGAAACCATTCCGGAGCCATATGATACATTGAAAGAAAATGCATCTGCTAAATCGCAATATATTTATAACAAGCTGCATCAAAATTGCTTTAGTGAAGATACTGGGCTCTTTGTTGAAGCCTTACATGGAGAACCAGGCGTACACAGTGCCCGGTATGCCGGTGAGCAAGCGCGGGATACTGCGAACCTGGAGAAACTCGTTCATAAAATGTATGGTAAGGAAAACAGGAAAGCGCATTTTTCTACAATCATTTCTTTGATTATGGATGGGAAAGAATATTTTTTCGAAGGCCATTGTAAGGGGAATATTGTAGAAATTGCAAATGGGAAAATGGGTTTTGGATATGATCCAGTCTTCAAGCCTGAGGGAAGCGAGAAAACTTTTGGTGAAATGGATATTGATGAAAAAAATGAATTCAGTCATCGCAGGAAAGCCTTGGATTTGCTTATTGATTTTTTAACAAGAATCACCCCAAAAGAAAATCTATCTTAAGCACCAATAAATCATTGCTGTTGAAGTCTGATGAAGCACATATTAATTTTTTATGGAAAGAGTTAAAATAAAGTTGCCTGAACATTTTCAATTTTCTACAGAAATCGATATACGTATTACGGACATCAATTATGGAGGGCATGTTGGTAATGATGCTTTTCTAGCACTCGCACATGAAGCCAGGACACGGTTTTTAGCTTCATTTGGATATACAGAACTTTCCATGGAAGAGGTATCCCTAATCATGGCAGATGCAGCAATTGAATTTAAGAAAGAATTATTTCATGGAGATAAAGTAATCCTTTCGGTTGTGGCTGATGGTTTCGATAAATATGGTTTTGATTTATTCTACCTTTTTGAAAAGCAGGTCAATAGTGAAAAATTGGTAGTGGCAAAAATTAAAACCGGCATGCTCTGTTATAATTATCATGAAAAGAAACTGGCGCTTTTGCCGGCCGGGGTTAAGGAAAAGTTATCGGGTAATGCCTGAGTTAATGACTCCAGATTTTCCAATTTTCTTTTGCTTGAATTTCCAGCATTTGCCGGCCATTTTGTATCCTGGCTCCATGAGCTGCACTTTTTATTAAAAATTGTGTGTGGGCAGGATTATAAATCATATCAAAACAATAATGTTTTTGATGAATCAAATGATAAGGAATGGAAGGAAAATCCTGTACATCCGGGAACTGTCCAATGGGTGTGGCATTAATGATAACTGAAAATTTCTTCATACAATTTTCATCAATTTCTTCATAAGTTATGGCATTTTCTTTTTTTCTTCTGGATACATATAGAAAATCAATATTATTCTTTTTACAAACATAAGCTGCTGCTGCAGCGGCGCCACCGGTACCCAATATCAATACATGTTTATCATGAGGCAAAATGTGGGGCATAAAAGATTGTTCAAAACCTACAATATCCGTATTATAGCCAATCGTTTTTCCATCCTTTATTTTGATGCAATTGCAGGCCCCGGATTGCTGCACTTCAGAAGATTTTTTTTCTATAAATGGTAGTATGCTTTTTTTCAATGGAATGGTCACAGCCAGTCCGTTGATTTCAGGGTTTGATTCAATCAAAAGGGGAAATTCTGCTGCATTTTCCAAAGGAAAATTTTTGAAAACTGCAGGAATTTCATGTGTTTTAAAAAAATCAGTAAAAAATTTTTCAGAGAAAGAATGTGCCAAAGGAAATCCAATCAGCCCATAAGTTTTCATTTCATTTCTTTATTTAAATACAAATGAAATGTATCGCCTCTAAGGCCAATTCTCATTGTTTCTAATGCGATTAATTCATTGGAGGCAATATTCCCGAAATTGGCATTGCATCCTAATAATTGTAAAAAATAAAGTTGCTGTTCTTTTTTAGGAGCTTCCCAAATGATACGATCTCCGGGTATTTCCGTTAAAATTTCCTGAACCAAACCTTCGCGCACTTCTCCGGTACCTCTGTAAATACCTACATTTCCGGCCTCTCGTGCTTCCGCAATTACAAATGTAGATCCTGCTTCCAGTTCCGCTTTCATGAGTTTAATCCAAATATAGGGCGGTATGATATGTGTAGCATCTTTACTACCCACCTCACTTAAAACAGTTCCTATTTTAGTAAGTTTTTCAATATAGCCGCATTTCTCTGCATGGGGAATGGTAATAGAACCATCACTTACTTCCATATAGTGAATGTTATATTCTTTACACATTTTTATATAATCTTCAAACTGGTTGCGGATGAGAAATGCCTCAAATAAAGTACCTCCAAAATAAACGGGAATGTCATAAGACTGGTATGCTTCAATTTTTTCACGTAGGTTAGGTGTAACAATCGAAGTACCAAATCCAAGTTTTACCATGTCCACATAAGGATGAGCAGCACTTAAAAAATTCTTTACTTCTCCTACACTCAGACCTTTATCCATGACCATGGTCAAACCATTCTTCCTTGGCTTTTCGCTTCTGGGGGGCAGTTGAGCTAAATTAAAATTATTCATCTTTCTTTTTTGTGTTTGCAAAATTAAAAGAATCGTAGGAAACAAGGAAGTAAGTTATTTTCGGGTGGACTTCTTTTTGTGTTTCTTCATTTGAGCCAATAAAGCCACAACCTGAGCATTTTGAAGAATGACAGGATTCAAGTCAATAAATTTTCGCAGACCCTTTGGTGAAAGTATAATGGCCGTTTCCAGTTGCTGCAGTGCCATTTTGGGTTTCCCGGATGCAAATAATACGGCGCTATATAAATAATAAATAGAGGCTTTTTGGCCTGTAGCAGCTAAGGCAACCAGGCATTGGTCCTTAGCCTCATCTAAAAAGCCGGATTGATAGAGGCAATGTATCAGAGATTCCCAACCAGATACCTTTCTAGGGCTTTTATGTACTACGATACTGAAATAATGAATGGCATCCTTATTTTTACCCATAGCCAGAAAGCACTCTCCGAGAGCCATATGATAGACCATGGAAGATGGAAACATACGCAAAGCCGTTTCTAGCGGTTTCATGGCTTGTTGCCAGTTTTTTTCATGAATATAGGTGAGTGCTATTTTATAAAATAACTTATGATTTTCAGGATTGATGTGTGATGCTTTCCTGTAATTAAATCTGGCCTGGGCAAAGTTTTTTAGTTTATGATAGCAATGGCCGATGGCTTCATATATCACTTCTTCAGGCCGTGATAATTCCAGCATTTTTTCCAAAGACTGAATGGCTTCCCGGAAATTCCGGATACGCATATAAGCGTCGCCCAAATTGCGGTAGGCACTGTCAAATTTTTCATCTATAGCTATGGCATATAAATAAGCGTCTATAGCTTTTTCATATAATTTCAAACCCTGGTAAGCGGTACCCAAATTGAACCAGGCCAGTTCATTGTATGGTTGATCTTCAATAATATCCCGATGAATACGAATACTTTCTTCATTCCTCCCGGTGAAATCTGTCCAGAAACAGATTTTATATAATGCTTCTTCATTGGAAGGCTCTTGTTCCAGAACTAGTTGAAGACAATCAAACACTTTGTCAAATAATTCGTAATCATCATACACATCAGAAAGTTCAAAAAGCAATTCTATTTTTTCTTCCCCCTCAAAAACATGAATTGCTTCAAGCAATAAATCGATGGCTGTTTCCTGCTCATCCAGAGCCAGTAGGGCATCTGTCTTTAAAATATAAACATTGATATTGTAGGAGCTAAATAGAGCCTGGTGGTTTAAGACATCCAAAGCCTCATGATACTGGTTCATGGCGATGAGTAAATCCGCTTTTTTTAGAAGTAATAGAATTGAGTAGGGAAAATAAAGTAAACCATTTTCTGCGGCTTCTAAAGCTCTTGGGAATTCATCATTTTCATCAAAATAATTAATAATCTTTTCAAATGATTCTTCTTCAAGAAAGGCGGGCTGTCGTCCTGAAAGCAATAATTCATATTGCTTTAATAATTCTGTAAGCTCCTGGTTTTCTTTCCTGGATGAATGTTCGTACATAATTATCCCTCAACAGTTGTGGAAAGCTATTACTTTTTTTATTAATATTTCAATTTTTTGTAACATTTCTCACATTTAACCGTTTATCAATAAAGTTTTGTTAAGAAAGAAGGAAAACATTATCTTTGTAGCAGTGAAAAAAAGAAGTACATATCGGTTTATTTTCAGTGGTTTTCTAATTGTTTTTGCTTGTGCGGCCTTTGGTGCGTTTTCGGGAAAAATAGGTGATGATGGCAGCAAATTCAATTTAAAAGATCTTGGCCATTACTCCCCCAAGAATTATTATGGAGGCTTATTCATGTCTTCCAGCCTAAAACAGTTTTCTTTTAAAGGTTCAGAAGAAATATCTGCAAAATTTAATGGTAATGGGGCCCAATTTGAAAGTATGATTCGTTTGCAAAAAGGAAATACTACTTATGTTTATCCTTATAAATATAAAGTGCAAGCGCCCAAATTCAAAACACCTTCACCGCTTCCTTTCCGTTAATTTATCAATTATTGATTATAAGGCAACAATCTGTATCCTGTACTTGGGATATCAAAAGTACTTGCCGGTACAGGATCAAAATTGATTTTTGTAGCCGTAAAAATGATTTTACTTCCACCGGGGCCTTTGGCTTCATAGGCTAAAACAAATCCTCCAGCATCCTTGAATTGATAAGAATTTTCACTGGCCAGTGGAATAATGTCTTTGGTAAAATAATAGGAGAAACTACTTCCGTCTTTCAGGGTAACCAGCGCTTTAATACAATTATATCCAAGTATTACTTTTGATTCGGCTGTTTCTTTAAAAGTCATGCCTTCATACTGAGCATTTTCTTTTTTCCATTGATTTGGAGTTAAAGGGGTGATGTATTTATCACTCCCGATTTCTTTCATAATCGTCGCATTACCCGTGGCATTATTAAAAATAATGGTTTGTGAAAAGTTGGCACTACGAATATCTGTACGGGTCAGTTTACCTTTTAAATAAAAAGTTTTTGTGGTCCCGGAAAAATTTTTGTTACCATTCAGGGATGTAACTGAATATTCTAAAGTGCATTCACCAATAACTGTTTGAGCAAATAAAACAACATGGAAAAAAATAAGGGCGAATGAAATAAAAAATATTTTTTTCATGAAGGATATTCTTTTTGTAAATATATTGATTTATTGATATAAAATTTGAATAAAAATGTTTGCCTGCTCATTCAACAGACCTTTGATATGATCACTTGAATGCCCTATTTCTGAGTAAGATTAAAAAGAAAAAAATCTGACGGGAATGCTTTGATGTATACTCTGTTAACTTCGTTTGTTACGGATGAAAGCACGATATATTTTTATCTTTTTTCCTCTGCTTCCTTCATTTCTAACAGTTCTAGCCCCTGAATGAACTGTGTTTTGCTTAGAAATGGTTGTACATTATTTAAGGGAATGAAAATATCCAACTTGCAAAATAACATGAGTTCCTGTTGTAGAATTCTGGCATTGCTCTCTTTGAGTACCTGCATTATTTCATTGATCCTTTCATATGGAAAATGTAAATGATAATGTATTTCAATATTTTTTGTGATGACGGGCAACATTTGTAACACAAGCGCTGCACTGGTTTTATAAGCATTTGTAAGACCGGCTGTCCCGAGTAATGTGCCGCCAAAATAACGGACCACTATGATCAGGATATCACTTAGTTGATATTTATCTATTTGACCCAGAATGGGTTTCCCGGCAGTACCGGATGGCTCACCATTATCTGATGATCTGAACTGACTGCCATCATTTCCTATCCGGTATGCGAAACAAAAATGAGTTGCTTTAGTATGAATTTTTTTTAACCCATCAATATGGTTTTTTAATTCATTCTTATTCTGAAAAGGGTATGCATAGGCTATAAATTTACTATTACGCTCTTTATATTCTGCCGAAGCGCTTTGATTTATTGTATAAAATTGAAAAGATTTATTCATATACCGAAAGGTATGTTAAGAAGGATTATTCCTGTAATATTCGATCCGGTCAGACTGAATATATTCAGTATTATATAACACTCCTTTGATTCCCGGTGCTTCTATGCCTTCCTGTACAATCATTTTTTCATTGGTAATAACCCTCATCTCATCCCAGGCATTTTCTTTAATAAAATGATTGATTAAAGTTGCACCTCCCTCAACTAAAATGCTTTGAATATTTTCTTCGAGGCATTTGGTAAATAGATCCTGTAAAAATAAATGAGGCTCTTTTTTTATTTGTTTATACTCAAGCAAATCATCCGTCAAATTTTTCTTTTCATTTAAAATGATGGTGCGTTGTTGTTTGTCAAAAATATGCAATTGCGATGGGAGTGATAAAGTCCTGTCTGGAATAAGGCGTATAGGAGCTTTCCCGGGAAAAAACCGGTTATTCAATTTTGGGTTATCCAGTAAAGCGGTTCTTGTTCCCACCATAATGGCATCTTCTTCAACGCGCCATTTGTGTACCATTCTTTGTGCTATGGTATTGGAGATCATTAATCTTTCCTTTCCAGCAGAGGCCATTTTATGATTCGCAGTGCATGCCCATTTTAAAATAATATAAGGCCTCTTTTTTTCCTGTACACAAAAAAAGCGTTTATTGATTTCATCACATTTTTTCTTTAGAAAGCCCGGATAAACCTCAATTCCCGCATCTATTAATTGAGACATACCACGGCCATTCACTTTAGGATAAGGGTCCATACTGCCAATAACGACCTGAGGGATTTTTTCTTCAATGATTCTTTTTGTGCAAGGAGGCGTCTTACCATAATGTGCACAGGGTTCCAGCGAAACATATAAAACAGATAATGGGATTAAATGTTTATTTGCATCCGAAACAGATTGAATACAATGGATTTCAGCGTGAGGCCCTCCATAAGAAATGTGATACCCTTCGCCTATAATAGTTTGATCATAAACCAATACGGCGCCTACCAGCGGATTTGGTGATACTTTTCCTGCGCCCAATGCGGCGAGTTGAATGCACCGTTGCATATAGGGCTCATGCATAATCATTGTGTATTTACAAATGTAATTTCTTTTACCTTAATATTGTATACATGAAGGTAGGTGAAGTATATCAGCACATTATAGATTCTTTGAAAACAAAGTATGAAATAAGAGAAGCAAAAAATATTTCACAAATGTTGATTGAGCGCCTGACCGGTTTTTCAAATACGGAAAGGCTTATTTATAAAAATGATGTACTTAATGGAGAAAGTACAAGGCAACTCAATCATTTCATGCTTCAGTTATTAAATGACCGACCCATTCAATATGTCTTAGGGGAAGCATGGTTCTGCGGTTTGAAATTATTGGTC
Organism: Bacteroidota bacterium; assembly: GCA_018268015.1. Classification (GTDB taxonomy): domain Bacteria; phylum Bacteroidota; class Bacteroidia; order Chitinophagales; family Chitinophagaceae; genus JAFDXJ01. The sequence goes on along the minus strand of JAFDXJ010000036.1, from coordinate 66,418 downwards.
AATGAATCCGTATTAATTCCCCGGCCTGAAACTGAAGAATTAGTTGAATGGATCATTGGAAAAAATAAAAACGGGACTTTTGATAATGCAGGTATTCTGGACATTGGTACAGGAAGTGGGTGTATTGCCATCGCTTTAAAAAATAAATTACCCGACATTCCGGTAAGTGCGCTCGATTATCAGGCTGAAATAATTGAGCTTGCAAAAATGAATGCTGATAGATGCCAGACACAGATCCACTTTATGCAGAAAAATATTTTGAATGTAAAAAATCTGCAATCTCTTCCGGTTTATGACATACTTGTAAGTAATCCACCTTATGTTTTAAAAAATGAGATGAATGCTATGGAAAAAAGAGTCTGGGGAAATGAACCTCATGAGGCCTTATTTGTGCCCAATGAAGACCCTTTAATTTTTTATAAAAATATCGTGGATTTTTCGGAAAAACATTTAAAAAAGGAGGGGCAAATATTTTTTGAAATAAATCCTGAACAGGCTCCTGATTTGAAGGCTCTCTTGGAAGAGAAAGGTTTTGGTGAGATCATTTTGAAAAAAGATATGCGGGGATGTATAAGAATGATGAATGCTTTAAAAAAATAAGTAATACAGATAAAATGAAAATGCTCGGATATTCAAGTGCATGATTCTGTTTTTTATTTTTTGGAAATACGTAAGAAATTATGATGTCTAATGCAAAAAAGAACCATACGATGGACAACAACTGCATTTTAATTTCAGGCGTAGGCATAGCAGGTACTTCGCTTGTATTCTGGCTGAAAAAATTTGGATTCATTCCAACTATTATTGAGACTTCCCATAAATTGAGAGAAGGCGGTTACGCAATTGAATTTATGGGACGGGCTATGATGTCGCAGAAAAGATGGGTATCAATATAGGATAAAAAACTCAGCGGAGAGTGAGGGATTCGAACCCTCGATACAGTTTCCCATATACACACTTTCCAGGCGTGCTCCTTCAACCACTCGGACAACTCTCCTATTATAACAGGGGTGCAAAAATAGAAAATCGATTTTAGAAATGAAATATTTTTTCGGCATTTTGTGTGGTGATATGTGCTACCTGGCTTGGCTCCATTTCTTTGATGGTGGCTACCTTTTCAGCAATCAATCTTAAAAAGGCGCTCTCATTGCGTTTGCCCCGGTAAGGTACAGGTGAAAGATAAGGCGCATCCGTTTCCAGAACAATATGTTTCAGGTCAACCTGAGAGAGCACTTCCGCAAGACCGGCATTTTTATAAGTGACAATACCGCCAATCCCTAATAAAAAGCCCATATCTATGATATCCTCAGCGTCTTTCAATGATCCTCCAAAGCAGTGGAATATTCCTTTTAAACCTTTACGGGCAAACGGTTTGACTGTATCAATCGTTTCCTGCATGGCATTCCGGGTATGGATTACGATTGGTCGTTTTTTCTCTAAAGCCCACTCCATTTGCATTTCAAATGACCGGTATTGAAAATCAATATATGTTTTATCCCAATAAAAATCCAAACCGATTTCTCCAATGGCAATGAAAGTTCTTTGATCCAGAAAATCTCTTACTTGTTTAAGTTCATCCAAATAATTTTCTTTTACAGAACAGGGATGTAATCCCATCATGGCAAAGCATTTTTGTGGATATTTATTTTCCAAATCCAATAGCGATGTATGTTCGGAGCTGTCAATTGCCGGAAAGCAGAATTTTTTGATACCTGCATTTTCTGCCCTGAGCAGCATCTCATGTAGATCCTCTTTAAAATCCGACAGGTATAGATGACAATGTGTGTCAATCAGCATATTAAAAAAATTTAAGTAATTTATTTAATTCAAAGTTTCCTCTTACATTTGATGAGTTTTCATAGGGTACGGATTAAAAAACGGGCTGGAGTTTTTACTCCGGCCTTTATTTTTCAAGCCATTGAATCGTCTTAATCATTCCATTTCATAAGGAAGGGATTTAAATTGAAATCCTTGCTCCGAAAAATATTTCAATACTTCTGGCAAAGCGCCTTGCATTCTATCCCAGGCTTTTTTGCTATCATGAAAAACAACAATGGACCCGGGCCTGGCATGTAGTAACACATGATCCCTACACTCAGTTGCTTTTTTTGAAAGATCAAAATCACCGCTCAGTACAGACCACATGATGATTTTAAATCCTTTTGAAATAAGTGGATGCCGCCTGTTATCCTTCATCAGAATATTTGCCTGGAAACGGGATATTCTTCCATAAGGAGGCCTGAATAAATGACTATCAATATAATTCGCTGCTTCTAAAATATCTGCCACATATTTTTTATTGGTCGTTTTCCAGCCATTCAGGTGGTTATAAGTATGATTGCCAACTGTATGGCCTTCTTCAATTATCTGTTTATAAATTTCCGGATGCTCTCTAACATTTTTTCCTACACAAAAAAAAGTAGCCTGAGCATGGTATTTCCTGAGCTGATCTAAAGCGAACAAAGTGGCTGTTTCATGTGGGCCATCGTCGAAAGTGACGTACAATATTTTTTCCGTTACAGGAATTTCCCAAATGTAATGCGGATATAATTTTTTGAGCCACCAGGGTGTTTTTACAAAATACATTTTCAAAAATATTATTTTACGGAAGATTCCACTACGATTACTACATCCGGGTTACCGGGTTTGATGGAAAGGTTATTTATTTCAAACTGTTGTTTATTCAATGTATAAGATATAGACTCATTATTTGCTAAGAAATAAACTTTATTGATGTGTTGAAATGGAAAATCCTTCAACGATATTTTTGTAGTATTTGAATTAAAAATATGCAAGTATATTTTATCTTTTGTTTGGGTGATACATCCCCAATCCTGTGGTTTTAAATAACCGGCTTGTGTTTGATAAATACTATTCGCATTTACATGCAGCCAATCACCTATGGCATGCAGACGATCCTGGAATTCCGGTTGAATTTCTCCATTTGGCATAGGCCCGATATTAAGTAATAAGTTAGCGCCCAATGAAGCGGCATGTACCAAAAGTTGTATCAATTGTGTAGTACTTTTATAAGTTGTATCCGTGATATTATAACCCCAGGAATTATTAATGGTTTCACATGTTTCTAAAGGCAATTTTTCAGATGGTTTTTGAAAACTCAAACCGGAATTGTTTTGCCCGGGTAAATCTTTTTCAAACATCTGGAAGTCTTCGCCTGGTATAGGATCCAGGTGATGGTTATTTCCAATCAGGCAATTTGGCTGAATACGGTGAATCAGTGCATAAATTTCTGATAAATGCCAATCAATGCGTGGTTGCCTGTCAACTGCTCCTTCCGGTGCGGTTTGATCCCAATATCCATCAAACCAGATACCAGCAATGTCACCGTAATGCGTGAGTAATTCTGTGAGTTGATTTTCCATAAATTGAATATAGTTATCCCATGCACCCTGCACTGTTCTACCCGTACCTTGCCCGGTTCGTCCTGTTGTCCATGAATAATCATCCCGCCTCCAGTCGAGAATAGAATAATATAGAAATAATTTTATACCCTGTTTGTGACATTCATCTGCTATCATTTTTACAATATCTTTATGGTATGGAGTATTCATAATATTAAAATCTGAATACTTTGTATCCCACATGCTAAACCCGTCATGGTGCCTTGTAATGAGTGTGATATATTTCATGCCACTCTGCTTAGCCAGACTCACCCATGCATGCGCATCAAAGTTTATGGGATTAAAGAAATCCATTAAATGCGTATAATTTTTTACCGAGATATTCCGGTTATTCATGACCCATTCTCCATCTCCTAATATACTGAATGGCCCCCAATGAATAAACAATCCAAACTTTGCATTTGCAAACCACTCCCTCGCTTCAAGATTTCCCTGTGACGGGATATAATTTGCCTGAGAAAATAAGATAGAAGGATAAAAAAGCAGGCTAAATAAAATAGTCTTATAATGCATATCAATACTTTACCTGTAAAGTTAACAACGATTACATTCATATGTTAATCTCAATGAAACAATTAAATTTGCGAACTATGAAAGATAATATTCGTGTTCGTTTTGCTCCATCCCCAACAGGAGGTTTGCACCTGGGTGGTGTACGTACTGCTTTGTATAATTATTTATTTGCAAAACAGCATGGAGGCAGTTTTGTATTACGCATTGAAGACACAGATCAGGGACGTTATGTGGAAGGCGCAGAACAATACATCGCTGATACCTTAGCATGGTGCGGCATTGAGCCGGATGAAAGCCCCTGGAACCCCGGTGAATTTGGCCCTTATCGTCAATCGGAAAGAAAAAATATTTATGCCGGTTATGCCCAAAAATTAATAGATGAAGGATATGCATATTATGCATTTGACACAGCTGAAGACCTGGAATCATTACGAAAATCACAACCCAATTTTCAGTATAACCAGGCTCATAGAAATAACTTATGCAATTCTCTTACACTGCCTGAAAGCGAAGTGAAAAGCTTATTGAATACGAATACACCCTATGTAATCCGCATTAAAATGCCCGACGATGAAACGATTTCATTTACGGATATGATACGTGGGGATGTTCATTTCAATTCATCACTATCAGATGATAAAGTATTATTAAAGGCAGATGGTATGCCTACTTACCATCTCGCCGTAGTGGTGGACGATTTTTTAATGGAGATAACACACACTTTTCGCGGAGAAGAATGGTTGCCCAGTACACCCATACATATCCTGCTTTGGAAATATTTGTTTGGACTCCATCTTATGCCCAAGTGGGCACACCTTCCTTTAATTTTAAAACCGGAAGGCAATGGAAAACTGAGTAAACGCGCTGCAGAGAAATTGGGGTTTCCTATTTTTTCTATGAACTGGACTGATCCGCGAAGTAGGGAGTTTACGGAAGGATTTCGGGAAAGAGGTTTCCTGCCTGAAGCATTTATTAATATGTTGGCTATGCTGGGCTGGAATGATGGCACTGCTCAGGAAATATTTTCTTTGTCAGAATTAGTTGAAAAATTTTCAATAGAAAGAGTGCATAAGGCCGGAGCTAAATTTGATTATGAAAAAGCTAAATGGTACAATCATGAATGGATTAAGAAAACAGATATAATTCATTTATTCCCCAGAATTCAAACGATCTTTCAAAATAAAGGGGTTGCAATCAAGGATGATGAAAATACTTATCAAATATTTAATCTTGTAAAAGATCGATGTACCTTATTGACCGATTTTTTTGAGCAGTCCATTTTCTTTTTTGAAAAGCCCGGGAATACCGGCATAGAAAGTATTCGCCCAAAATGGAATGATCAGAAAAATTCCTTTTTTACGGAAATGATCCGTAATTATACTTCATTAACGACCTGGAAAGTGGATATCCTTGAAAATGCATTTAAGGATGTTGCTGCTGCAAATGGGATCAAACCCGGTGAATTGATGTTGCCATTTCGCATTATGTTAGTGGGAGGGAAATCCGGCCCTGGTATTTTTCATATTGCAGAGCTATTGGGAAAGGAAGAAACTTTAGCTCGTATTCAATCAAGCCTGAAAAATCTTCAGTAAAGATGTCTATGTTGGAAAAAAAAAGATTGAATCAATTGTTATACCTGCTCGCTTTTGTAAAAGCGGTGGTCCCTTTTTTCCTTCAAAATGGCTTCTATCAGCCACACCGCGATGAATTCTTATATCTTGCGGAAGGCCATCATTTAGCATGGGGATTTATGGAAGTACCGCCTTTACTTTCCCTCTTTGCCTGGATGACCAATTTCATGGACGCGGGTATGTTTTGGATAAAAATCTGGCCTGCACTGTTTGGCGCATTCACTTTTATATTAGTTGGTAAAATAGTTATTTCTCTTGGAGGAAAAACTTTTGCTTTGATACTTGCCTGGCTTCCATTCATGTTGAGTGGATATATGAGACTGTTTTTTTTATTCCAGCCTAATTTCCTTGAGGTGTTTTTTTATGTACTCATTACATTCAGCTTATTCCGATATTTTCAAACTCAAAAAAATACGTGGTTGTATATTTTTGGAATAGCAACGGGTTTAGGATTGATGAGTAAATATTCAGTTGCTTTCTATGTCGCAGGAATCATGCTGGCTTTGATTTTGACACCCTGGCGAAAATTGTTTTTAAATAAACATTTTTATATATCGCTATTCATTGCAGGTTTAATTTTTTCTCCAAATATCATCTGGCAATACAATCATAAATTCCCAGTAATCGCTCACATGACTGAATTGCAGACGGAACAATTAAAGTTTATTGGCTATCGGGATTTCCTGGCAGGGCAACTTTTGATATGCTTTGGATCATTGCTCACCTGGTTTGCAGGATTGTTTTTTTTGCTGGTATCTAAAAAGGGAAAGCCATTTCGCGTATTTGGTTTCGCATATTTCTTCGTCATTATTTTATTAATGATTTTACATGGCAAAGACTATTATGCCATGGGACTTTACCCGATGCTTTTTGCCTTTGGTGGATATCATCTTGAAAAAGTAACCATGCACCAATGGAAATGGGCAAGATATCTCTTGATCCTTTTCCCGGTTTTACTCGGATTATACACCTTGCCTTTGACCATGCCACTTGCAAAACCCGATACATTGGTTAAATATTACCGGTCCGCTCACTTAGATAAAACCGGCTCTTTTCAATGGGAAGATCATTTGCAACATCCTTTACCACAGGATTTCGGTGATATGTTTGGATGGAAAGAATTTGCTGAAACAACTGCTAAGGTTTATCATCATTTAACACCGGAAGAACAAAAAATGACCCTGATATTTTGCGATGGTTATTTTACAGCAGGCGCATTAAACTATTACAGGAAAAATTTTAACCTACCGGAAACCTATAGCACGAGTGCTTCATTTCTTACCTGGATGCCAGATACATTTCATATAAATAATATCATATTTGTAGATAAAAACATTTCAGAGAATGATCCTGTTTTGCAGCAGTTTGATAATGTGGTCATGATGGATTCTGTGTCTATACCCTATTTTAGAGAAAGTGGTACAAAAGTTTATTTGTTACAACATGCACATGAGCATGTTAATGAATTCCTGAATGGAGCCGTTAAAAAAATGAAAGATAAATTTAGGAGATAATACTTTTCTTGTGAATGAAAGTTGTGATTATCATGCTATTTTTGGTAAAATTAAAGGAGGATAATGTCTGAAATATCAAAAAGGCCAATACGTGTATTAATAGCCAAAGTTGGTTTGGATGGCCATGACCGGGGTGCTAAAGTAATTGCATCTGCTTTGCGAGATGCAGGAATGGAAGTAATCTATTCAGGTTTAAGGCAAACCCCGGAAATGATTGTCAATGTTGCATTACAGGAAGATGTAGATGCCATTGGGGTGAGTATATTAAGTGGCGCACACATGACCGTATTCCCAAAAATTATTCAATTAATGAAAGAAAAAAAAATGGAGGATGTCCTCCTAACCGGAGGAGGAATTATTCCACAGCAAGATATGGAAAGCCTTTTGGCAATGGGCGTACATCAATTATTTGCGCCGGGCGCAGATACAGGAGAAATTGCTGCTTATATTAAGTTGCAAGTACAAAAAAACAGGAGTTTTTAAATCAATCTTTAATCAATAATCAAACAATGGACTATTCATCATTACGCTTATTTATTGACAACCATATTTTAACGGTAACCATTAACAGGCCTGAAAAATTAAACGCATTAAATGCGACTGTTTTCACTGAACTGGATCATGTACTGGATGACGTATATGTGAATCCGGATATTCAATCAGTCATTATCACCGGTGCCGGCGAAAAAGCTTTTGTTGCAGGTGCTGATATTGCAGAATTTTCTCATTACACGGAGGAAGATGCAAAAAAACTGGCTCAAAGAGGGCTGGATGTGTTTTTCAAAATAGAGAGAGCTCCTAAACCCATTGTTGCCTGTGTGAATGGATTTGCCTTAGGTGGTGGCTGTGAATTAGCCATGGCTTGTCATTTCCGTATTGCATCCGTTAATGCACAATTCGGACAGCCGGAAGTCAATCTGGGATTGATCCCTGGTTATGGTGGTACGCAAAGATTAACTCAATTAATTGGGAAAGGTCGTGCGATGGAACTATTGATGAGCGGACAAATGATTCAGGCAGAAACAGCGCTTCAGTATGGTTTGGTTAATCATGTTACACCTGCAGAAGGCCTTTTGGAAAAAGCAAAATCTATATTGAGCATCATACATAAGAAAGCGCCAATGGCTATTTCAAATTGTATAAAGGCGGCTAATGATGCCTACACAGATTATGGTTATGAAACAGAAACGAATGCATTTGCTGCTTGCTTTAAAACAGAAGATTTTAAAGAAGGTTCTACAGCTTTTATAGAAAAAAGAAAACCTGTATTCACAGGAAAATAAATAAGAAAATAAATTGTTGCTTTTATAATTCCGTAATTTTTTTAAAGGGGACGATCAATTGGTCGCCAATGTTTTCATCAGGAGAATTTTTGAGCATATCCAAACCATATTTTATTTTATCAACAGGTGTAAAATGATACGTGCCAAATAACCTGTCCCAGATAGAAAAAATATTCCCATAATTACGATCCGTTTCCGGTTGTCTATAATGATGATGTATTTTATGCATGTTCGGCGATACGATCATATAGCTTATAAATTGATCAAGCTTAGGAGGGAATTTCATATTAGCATGATTAAACTGCGATAACACTACGCTCACACTCTGATATAACATTATCAGCCAGATAGGACTGCCTGCAATAAATACGGCAATAACCGCAAAAATGGCTCTGAATACACTTTCTCCCGGATGATGCCTGTTTGCTGTAGTAGTATCTACATGTGTATCTGCATGATGAATGATATGAAATTTCCACATCCATTTTACTTTATGTTCAATCCAATGGACAAGATAAGCGCCAACCAGATCGAGTAACATTAAGCCAAAAATCATCTGTAACCACAAGGGCATAGGAAACCATTGTAAGATACCAAAGTGATGTGCAATACACCAGTCACTTGTATATACGATGATGAGTGCAAAACCAAAATTGATAAGTATGGTGGTTAAAGTAAAGAAAATATTAACTGTGGCATGCTTCCATTTATTATAAGAAAAATGGAATAAAGGGGCTATATATTCAATGAGCCAGAAGAATGTTATTCCACCTGCAAGGATAAGGGCACGATGCAATGAAGGAATATCCTGAAAATATTTAATGAGGGCATCCATAATACAGAAAAGTGATTTGTAAGTTAATACAAATCACTCTAAAAATGGTTTTCCTTGCTTAGCTATTTATCATTAGCGGCATAACAAGCATCATGATATCTTCGCCTTCAAGCTGTTCAAGTGGCCTGATAATACCGGCTTTATTTGGCGTTGACAATTCAATAGCCACTTCAGCAGCATCAACTGCAGCAAGCATTTCAATCATAAATTTTGCATTAAAAGCAATTTGTAAATCTTCTCCATCATATTGACAAGTCATACGTTCATTACCTTCAAAACTAAAATCCACATCCTGGCCGGCTAGTTGCAATTCACTGCCGCTGATGGTCAATATTACCTGGCTGGTACTCTTATTACTAAATATACTTACCCTTCTTAAAGCGCTCTGGAAATCATTTGTATTGACAATCATTTTATAAGGATTCTCCTTAGGTATTACTACCCGGTAATCCGGGAATCGGGCATCTATCAGCCGGCAGATTAGTTTTGTGGTGTTATGTTGAATAAATAAATGATTTTCATTATAACTTATTTTTAATGGATCATCATTTTCAGGCAAAACATTTTTTAAAATGCTAAGTGGTTTTTTCGGAACTATAAAATTTTGTTGAAGAGAACAAACCACGTCCTTTCTTTTATACATCATGAGACGATGGGCATCTGTAGAAACAAATCGGATTTCGTTGTCATCCAATTCTACCAATACTCCTGTCATGGCAGGCCTCAGGTCATCTGCGCTAACTGAAATAAGCGCTTTGGAAATGCCGGATAAAAAAGCAGATGAACTCACTTCAAAATCTTTTGTAGATTCTGCTGCCGGTTCTTTAGGAAAATTATCGGGGTTTTCACCCATTACTTTATATTTTCCATTGTCACTGGTAATTTCAATGCCGAAATTTTTATCTATGTTAAAAGTGAGCGGTTGTTCCGGAATATTTTTTAATGACTCCATGAGAATTTTAGCCGGAATACACACTTTGCCATTGGATTTACTTTCTACATCCATCTGAACCCGCATTACCGTTTCAAGATCTGTAGCCAATACACTCATTTTCTTATCCTGGATTTCAAATAAAAAATCTTCCAATACTGGTAAAACTGTATTCGCACTGATAACCCCATTGATTTGTTGCAGGTTTTTTAATAGTAAAGATGATGATACAATAAATTTCATACAATAGTTTAAAATGATTTAGGCAGCAACAAACCTACTGTAAAATGTTTAAAAATAAATGCAGGAGGTTCAGATTTTTAGTTTTGCACAAGAGGTTGTGAATTACTTCAGAGAGCGTTAATGATTAGATGCTAAAATTTCATGGAATGTATGGCTCAATACCGGTTTTACCAGGTAACCAAATACGCAATCAAATTTCCTGGATTGCTCAAGATCATTTTCGTCCTGGGAAGAACTGACAAGATAGACCCGGGTTTTTTCCCCGGTCTTTTTTAACAGGGGACAAATTTTAAACAAAAATTCCCACCCATTCATATTCGGCATATTAATATCCAGGAAAATGATTTTTGGCAAGACTTCATGAGCTTTTAAGATACTTTGCAAAAAATCCCATGCCTCTGCACCATTTTGATGAATGGTGATTTTTCCTGCCAGCCCGGTAGCCATGATCATTTTATTAGCCATATAGCTATAAATTTGATCATCATCTACTATCATAATAGGAAATCCGGGCATGGCAAAAGCATTAATTAGGGTAAGTTAAGATTTTATACTGTGAATGAAAGGTCAATTTATTTTATTGCGTAGGAAAATTATGTAAACGGTATTTATGAATAAAGAAAAGGCTTTAGAGAAAATAAAATATTATTGTGACTATCAGGAAAGGAGCCATTTTGAAACAGGTCAAAAATTATTTCAGATGGGTATCTCCCGCGCTTTAAGGGATGAAATTTTAGGAGAACTGATTACTTCAGGAATCCTGAATGAAGAGCGATTTGCTATATTTTTTGCGGGTGGCAAATTCAGGATGAAATCATGGGGAAAAATAAAAATAACACAAGCCTTGTTAGAAAAAAAAGTCAGCAGGCCTAATATTCAAACAGCGCTTGATTCAATTCCGGTAACTGTATATGAAGATGGTTTAAAAAGACTGGCGGAAAAAAAATGGAAAAGTTGCCGTACAAAAAACACATTGCTCAATAAAAAAAAGACGTATACTTATCTTTTGCAAAAAGGATTTGAGCATTCCCTTATTCAAAAAGTATTAAAAAATATTGAAGTAAAAAATTATAAAGATTGAATTTACCTTTACACAAAAAAATATGGCACCATACCGGAATTTTAAAATGATAGGTTATGTGGTTTATGGCAGGGGATGCTTTAATCAATTAGCAGAAATCCTGTTGCCTCACCGAAAAGAAAATGCTCCCATGATTTTTTTGGTAGATCATTTTTTTAATGGAAAAGAATTAGCAGAAAAGATTCCACTTCGGGGAAATGATGAGATCCTATTTGTAGATGTCACGCATGAGCCTAAAACGAGTTATGTAGATTCTTTAGCGGATACTTTGAAAGGAAAGTATGATCGCATTAGTGGGATCATTGGTATTGGAGGCGGATCTGCGATGGATCTTGCAAAAGCCGTTTCATTAATGATGACTAACCCGGGGAAAGCACAAGATTACCAGGGGTGGGATCTAGTGAAATTTCCCGGTGTGTATAAAGTGGGAATTCCAACACTCAGCGGTACCGGAGCTGAAGTGAGCCGCACCTGTGTACTTACAGGCCCGGAAAGAAAGTTGGGGATGAATTCAGATTTTACGCCTTTTGACCAGATTGTTTTAGATCCTGATCTTATTGCAAATGCACCAGCTGATCAACGGTTTTACACCGGGATGGATTGTTATATTCATTGTATCGAAAGCCTGCAAGGCACTTACTTAAATGAGTTCAGTAAAAGTTATGGGGAAAAAGCGTTGGAATATTGCCGTAATGTGTTTTTAAGTGATCACACATGGGACGAAAAAAGTGATGAACAACTAATGATGGCATCTTATGCCGGAGGTATGAGCATTGCATATAGTCAGGTAGGGGTATGCCATGCCGTAAGTTATGGATTGGGGTATTTATTAGGCACACATCATGGAGTGGGCAACTGTATAGTCATGGATCATTTGCAGGAATATTACCCGGAAGGCACTGCAGAGTTTAAAGAAATGGTGAAAAAGAATCAAATAGAAATTCCTCAAGGTATTTGTAAAGGTCTTTCTGATATGGAATTTAATAAAATGATTGATGTAGCATTAAGCATGAAACCACTCTGGGAAAATGCTTTAGGCCAAGACTGGGAAAAGAAAATTACCAGAGAAAAATTACGCGACTTATATGAAAAGTTTTAAACTATTCAATGACTTTTTCTATATGAGTTAGTTTCCCATCTTTTGTAAACCCTTCAAGTATGATGCGGTAACTGTGTGTTACATCATTATTGTAAAAAGTAAACTTTTGAGTATGATTTTCAGAAGTGATTTCTATAGATGGGTTCCAATATAGTGTCGAACGTACATCGGCTTGATCGCTATAGAAATCCAGGCTTCCATAGTCAGGATTATAAAATTCTTTTTGTGCGGTATAGCCTGTTATCCTTTTAAAGGGTAGTCCTTTCTTTTCTTCATTTTCACCCGTTAAAGCGTCAGCACCTTTTTTAGTATAAATCGCAATAGCGCCGCCTTCTCCACCTGTAAATGAACCAATGAATGGCGGACGGAAAATCTTGATATAAGCTACATTGTTCATATTAATCGTATTCACATCATTGATGTCAATTTGATTTTCATTTAGGTAAAAAGTGGGAGCCGGCCCTGACTGGCCACGCCAGGAAATGGATGAACCACCATTTAAATCATTCCGATTAATGATAGACAAGCCCGGTACACGCCCGGTGAGATAGGAAAGTAAATTAGCAGTAATACCTGCAGATTTATCGTCTAAGACATTAAAAGTAATTGCCTCCCCCCCTGAAAAAAGCCCAGAAGTATAAGTCTCATCCAGCTTTTCTATGGGTGATTTTAATTTTGTTACAACAGTTACATTGGAGAGCACATTTCCTTCAAGAAGTTTCCTGATTTTTTCTTCTTCCAAAGCAAAATATTTTGCCCTGTTTTCTGCACTGGTATCCTTAAAATTGTAGGCTGCATAGGAATCATTATTCCATACATGAATGGGCGCCTTCAACATATTGATTCCGGCGGTAATTGTAGTCATATTGGTAAGGTCCGCATTTCCTGCTATTTGGTAATACATTTTTGATGTGTCCACAAGGAATGTACCGGTATCATTAAAACTTCCATCTCGCTGAATCGGGAATTGTAATAAATGCCTGCTACTGTCTTTTGATACTAAAATCATTAATAAGGCCATTCCATTGCGATAGTTCTGCGGACCAATACCAAACACCTTCCCTTGTAAAGTGAAATAAGATGTGTCTTTAGCATATTTAATATCCGGCATTTTCCCATTTACAAGATTCTCCCAATTTATTTTTCGCCAGCCATTTGTCAGCATAACCAAATCCAATTGTGATTGCAAACTATCCGAACTATCCTTAAAATAATAATAAGGCTTATATACTTTTCCTCTCAATTCACTACTTATTAAAAAATGCGAAATAATATTAGCCGTACTATCTGATCCAATTCCGGCATCTGTTACAGATAGGGAATAATTTGCATCATAATTGATGGGTAAATTAACAACCAAAGTATTTTTTCCACGCCTTTTATTGCTCCCCAAAACAGCAAACCCTACTTCAGGTTCAAGGGAATAATTATGATTATTGATAAAAGTGATCCGCTCAGCAATAGCGATCCAGTTTGAATCAAATAATGTAATACGTAATATCCCGGATGGTAATTGGGATGTGGGGATTGAACCTGTAACGGATTTATTAGCAGATAAATTAACGTTTGCCATATACACCAATTGTTGCTCCATAATACCGATCACGTGGGCTTTTGAAAAATTCCCTGATGTTCGGTCATTTCCTGTAATGGTGAATGTTCTTTTGTCATTCTGGATAGAAATAGTCAATGCCAAACCGTCTTCCTGTACAGCTGGTAAATATTCTCTCCCCATATTTCCAAGATCATCTTTCCAGGAAAAGGAATATTTTTCATTGACTTCAGGTTTGATTATAAAAAAACCCATTCCATCATGAATGGTATGGATATCAGCTACCCTTTTCCCTGCATTGTCTTGTACATACCCATTGATATTTGCAGGAATTCCATTGGTCCATTCGGCTTTGAAAGCAACTTTGGTTTCTATGCCCTGAATGAAATTGCCGGCTTCAGGAAATAGTGTGACCATGATTTTAGGCTCATTTTTTTCCTTAACGATTGCTTGTTTAGACTGTAAAACAGAAAGATCTTTATTGAATAAAAAGGTCGAATCATCATTAAGCATCCAGCTTGTATAAATACGTACATGTACAAATTTTGAAGGATAGTTTGCAGGCAATTCAAACTGCCCGGAAGCAGCAGAACTTATGATCGGGAATATACCATGTTGCAAAATATTCCCATCGGCATCACTAAAATCAACATAAACATTTTTACTGATACCTGATGGCATTACACCTGCCATAATGTAAATTTTGTACCATATAGTCTCGCCTGGAGTATAAAGAGGCTTGTCAAATTGAGCATAAATTTTTTCCTGTAAATAATTTTGACCATAATTTTCAATGGCTGATTTCACCTGTAATTGTTTATTGTTTTGCCCATAAGAGGCGCCGGCAAAACAAATAATCATCATGAAAAAAAAATACTTCATATTTGGAGAAATTATACTTTCTTAAGCCGTAAAAATAATCAAGGGAAAGGCAATTCGGGTGAACTTAACAGTTTGTCAACAAATTTACCGGTTAATATTGTCCTTGTTTTTATAAAGAGGGTCATTTGGATGAAATGCGGCAAGTATATTTGCTGATTTTAAAATTTTTATTATTTAAAACCACTCCTTTTTGAGCAGTATTAAACAATTGGCAGGCCATACTTTTTGGTATGGTGTTAGTTCCATTGGAGCTCGTTTTATCTCATATTTACTGGCGCCGATTCTTACTTATTCCCTGGCGAATATGAGTGATTATGGTAAAGTGGGATTAATTTATTCTGCTATTCCATTACTCAATGTAATTTTTACGTATGGTTTTGAAACGACCTATTTCCGTTTTGCAAACAGGCCTGAATTTAAAAAAGATATTTATAGTACCTCATCTCTCTCATTATTTTTTTCCACCATATTAATGACGGGCATTCTATGGTATTACAGAGAAGCCTTTGGAGCTATTATTGGTCTTTCTTCTTTCCCGCAGATTATTCAAATAAGTATTTTTATTATCGCTATAGATACCCTTACACGCATCCCTTTTGCCAAATTACGCCAGGAACAAAGGCCAAGGAAATATGCCTTTATCAACATTATGGGTATTTTGATCAATATATTTTTTATCTGGTTTTTTATTATTTATTGCCCCGCACATACAGGCTCCAGGTCTAATAAGATTGTATCTCTTTTATTTAATGAAAATACTAACCCGGTAGTCTATGTAGTTTTATCGCAATTATTTCAATCGGTCTTTACTTTTTTGTGTTTATTAGGTGAAATCAGGCAGATCAAATTTTCCTTTAATGTAAAGCTTTGGAAGGAAATGATGATCTATTCTCTGCCTTTACTCGTAGCCGGCCTTGGAGGAATGATAAATGAAACTTTTGACCGCGTTATGCTTTATTGGTGGCTTCCGGGAACTGCTGAATACCGGGAACAACAAGTAGGCATTTATAATGCCTGCTACAAATTATCTATACTGATTACCTTGTTTGTACAGGCCTTCAGATTGGGTGCAGAGCCCTTTTTCTTCCGGCAGGCTGAGCAAGGCAATCCACAAAAAATTTATGCTCGTGTGATGAAGTTTTTTGTCATTACACTATCCTTCGTCTTCCTGTTAATTAATTTGTATTTGCCCATTTGGAAATGGTTTATCAAACCGCCCTATTGGGTGGGCTTGAAAATAGTGCCTGTTTTAGTATTGGCCAATATTTGCCTGGGAATCTATTATAGCCTGAGCATTTGGTATAAGTTGACCAATAAAACAATGGCCGGAGCAATTATTACCCTCGTCGCATCCGGGATTACCATTTTAGTCAATTGGTTATTCATTCCGCATTTTGGATTTATGGCATCTGCATGGGCTACTTTTGCGGCATATTTCAGCCTGATGGCTATCAGTTATTTTTGGGGACAAAAAGTGTATTTTATTCCCTATCAATGGAAGAAATTGCTGGCGTATCTGTCATTATCCATTCTAATTTACTTTATCTATAATGCCATCACTTCTCTTTGGGAAAATGAGGTTTTCGCTTTGATATTGGCCACTTTTCTCACTTTTGCATTTCTTCTTTTTGTAATTAAAATTGAAAAGAGGGAGTTTCAACAATTACCATTCATTGGAAAATGGGTAAGAAAATTATAAGTTCAAACAAGATTAGGGCTGACTTATAAATAAAAAGCAAAAATGCCTTCAAGCATTCATTGAAAAGCCTTATTTTTGCGCCCCGAATTATTCAATTCGGTTGAAACTGTTCTTTAATTTTCAGGCGGATGTGGCGAAATTGGCAGACGCACCAGACTTAGGATCTGGCGCCGCGAGGCGTGTGGGTTCGACTCCCTCCATCCGCACAAAATGATATTATTTTTTAAAAATTTTATTTATGGCTACGATTACAAGAGAAAATATTGGTTTATTAAATGATAAACTCACGGTACAGGTTGCAAAAGATGATTATCTGCCATCCTTTGAACAATCACTAAAAAAATATGCAAAGAATGCAAATATTGCCGGCTTCAGAAAAGGTATGGTGCCGAAGAATATGATTAAGAAAATGTATGGCCAAAGTGTTTTTACGGAAGAGGTTCTTAGAAAAGTTGAAAAGGAATTAAATGACTTTGTGACAAAAGAGCAACTGGATATTTTCGCACAACCATTACCCCTTGAAAGCGATGCCAGGGCTTTGGATATGAACAACCCAGGTGATTATGCCTTTGCATTTGAAATAGGTTTGAAACCCAATTTTGAAGTAGATACGAATCAATTAGAGGTGATAAAATATCATATTGCGATTAGTGAGGAAACCATTACGGAAGAAGTAGAAAGATTAAGGAAAAGGCATGGAAATATGGTAGATCAGGAAAAAATTGATCAAGATGCAAATATCATAACTTTCAGGGTGTCAGAATCAAATCCCGGCAATGTGGGAGAGGAAGAAAATAAAGGACAGGAATTGACCAGACTGTTGCGTACTTTTTCTGAAGCTTTCCGTCCGAAATTAATGGGGTTAAAAAAAGGAGACTCCCTGGAAACCACTGCCGCTGAGGCATTTGCCGGTAAAGAAAAAGAATCATTTGACAAAGAATTCCCGGCTTTGGAAGGTGAGGGCACATTATTTCATTTGTTGATTGAAAAAATACAAATACTCGAACCGGCAACCATTGATACAGATTTTTTTAAAGCGGTTTATCCAGACAGAGAAATGAATACCGAAGAAGAATTTCGCATTGCCATCAAATTAGAAATTGAACCTTATTATGAAGGCCAGGCATTAAATAATATGCATGACCAAATATATCATCAACTCCTGGACAAAACAATAATAGATGTGCCTGAAAACTTTTTGCTCAGGTGGTTACAGGAAGGTGGTGAAAAACCAAAGACCGCAGAAGAAGCGCAGCAGGAATTGCCGCATTTCAAATCCCAATTAAAATGGTCCCTGATCAGTACAAAGCTTGTAACTGAAAATAATATTTCTGTGGATCCTGAGGATTTGAAAGAAGCTGCCAGAAGGCAAATCATGAGTTATTTAGGTGGCCAAAGTATTGATACATCCTGGCTGGATGACTATGCTAACCGAATGCTGAAAGATCAGAAATTTGTTGAAGAAACATATTTGCAAGTGCAAACCGGGAAATTATTTTCCATCCTTGAACAAAAATGCAAGAAAGTAGAAGAGGAGATTAGTTTTGAAGATTTTGCTAAAAAAATGGAAGGACATCACCACTAAAAGTGAAAATGAATTTTTATTGGGCCGGGCCAATCAATTGAATATATTTACCTACATTTATTAATATTAGAAATATGGATGACCTGATAAAAAAATTAATGGCCGAAGGACTTACTGAAGCGCAAGCAATTAAAGCAATTGAAGTGATTAAAGATTTTGCCAAATCAAAACTTCCTTTATTTTCCGGCGCAATAAATAAAATGTTTGAAAAATTTAAATCCGGCCAGGAAGATGATTTTTTACATTAAATGGTTATAGCCTTTTCAACCATCTGCCCTTTTGTCTGTAAAAATCAGTTTGCATGATTTTTGGATCAATGAATCCCTGAAAAATTAGAATATGCATTTCCAAAACGAATTCGAAAAATATGCCGTAAAACATCACCGCATTGGGAGCCATGTTTTGCATCAATACACAAAAAGTCTTACAAATCTGACTCCTTATATTATTGAGGAAAGGCCATTGAATGTAGCAAGCATGGACGTTTTTAGCCGATTAATGATGGATCGGATTATCTTCCTCGGAGAGCCGGTAGATGATTATGTGGCCAATATTGTTACCGCCCAATTATTATTTTTAGATAGTACGGATCGTACAAGAGATATTCAAATGTATATAAACAGCCCTGGTGGAAGTGTATATTCAGGGCTTGGCATATATGACACGATGCAATTTGTAAGCCCGGATGTTTCTACAATTTGTACGGGTATGGCTGCGAGCATGGGCGCTATATTAATGTGTGCCGGTGTTAAAGGGAAAAGGAGCGCACTCAAACACAGCCGGATTATGCTGCATCAACCTAGCGGTGGTATTGGGGGGCAGGCTACAGATATAGAAATTACCGCACGGGAGATTCTAAAGATGAAAAAAGAATTGTACGAAATTGTAGCCAACCATACCGGGAAAGACCCGGAAACAGTTGCTAAAGACAGTGATCGTGATTTTTGGATGTCGGCGGAAGAAAGCAAAGCCTATGGCTTAATTGATGAAGTACTGCATACCAATCCAAAAAAAGAAATGAAAGCGTAGAAGACATTTTTTAATCATGTATGATAAAATCAAAGTATTACAATGAATAAATTTGAATACCTATTGCCTGTGATGGAAGACGAAGAAGAAGAAAATGAGAAAGAAGAAAAACAGCAGTTCTCTCCCTTGCTGATAAAAAAAATGGAGAAACTGTTTTTTGAAAAGAGAGCTATTTACCTATGGGGTGTGGTAGATGATAAATCAGCAAAAGAGATCGTATCCAAACTATTATTATTAGATGCCGATAAACCGGGAGAAGAAATAAAATTATTTTTGAACAGTCCGGGTGGCTCAGTAACCAGTGGTATGGTGATGTATGATACGATGAAAATGATTTCTTCTCCGGTAAGCACCATTTGTATGGGACTTGCAGCCAGTATGGCCAGTATTTTATTAAGCGCCGGTACTAAAGGAAAACGATTGATTTACCCACATGGAGAAGTGATGATTCATCAACCTAGCCTGAGTGGTTACTTCCAGGCAAATTCTGCTGATATTGAAATTCATGCCAGGCAAATGATAAAGACCAAAGAATTGAGCGCCCATATTCTTGCAGAAAACTGCGGCCAGTCCTTTGAGAAAGTCATGAGCGATTTTGACCGTGATTATTGGATGGATGCAGATGAATCTATTACTTATGGCATTGCTGACAAGGTAATGAATAAGTTATAACAATACCTGATTCGTTAATTTCGTTAATAATTACAGGCCAGGGATAGAAAAAACTGTACTTTTACAACTGCTTTTATTTTTATTAGTCAAAAAATGGCAAAACAAACAAATCTTCACTGTTCATTTTGTGGGAGAAGCCGCGATGAAGTTAAAATACTGATTGCCGGCCAGGAAGGGCATATCTGCGAAAATTGTGTAGAGCATGCCGAAGAAATTATTTCCCATGAATTATTGGAAAGAGATGATTTGCAGGTAAAACAATACCGCTTTAATATTCGCAAACCAAAAGAAGTAAAAGAATATTTAGATCAATATGTTATAGGACAGGAAGATGCTAAGAGAGTTTTATCTGTGGCCGTTTATAATCACTATAAACGTATTACTCAAAAAACCCAGGCGGATGATGTGGAGATTGAAAAGAGTAATATCATTATGGTTGGCGAAACAGGTACGGGGAAGACCCTCCTTGCTAAAACGATTGCCCGCCAGTTAAATGTACCTTTTGCTATTGTGGATGCGACGGTTTTTACCGAAGCGGGTTATGTAGGCGAAGATGTTGAAAGCATGCTTACACGACTCCTCCAGGTTTGTAACTATGATGTGGCTGCCGCAGAAAAAGGAATTGTGTATATTGATGAAATTGATAAAATTGCACGTAAAGGGGACAATCCATCCATAACCAGAGATGTAAGTGGGGAAGGGGTTCAACAGGGTCTTCTGAAGATGTTAGAGGGCACTGAAGTGTTGGTACCACCACAAGGTGGAAGAAAGCATCCGGAACAAAAAATGATCAAAATTAATACAAGTAATATTTTATTTATTTGTGGAGGCGCTTTTGATGGAATTGACAAAGTCATTGCGCGAAGAATCAATACGAATGCGATTGGTTTTAATGTCAATAAAGATATCCGGGAAGATCAGAAAAATAATATCCTTCAGTTTATTAATGCACAAGATTTAAAAGGCTTTGGCTTAATTCCTGAATTGCTTGGCCGTTTGCCCGTAGTAACACATCTGGATCCCTTAGATGCTGAAATATTGCGTTCCATACTTACGGAACCAAAAAACAGTTTAGTCAAACAATATACAAAACTATTTTCCTTTGAAGGTATTGATTTGAAAATTGAAGAAGAAGTACTCGATTTTATGGTGAAAAAAGCTCTGGAATATAAATTGGGCGCCAGGGGACTTCGTAGCATTTGTGAGTATATTCTTACCGATGCCATGTTTGATTTGCCCGGAAGTGGTACAAAGGAATTGGTTGTGGATTTGGCCTATGCAGAACAAAAAATAAATAAAAGCAAACTCAACTTATTGAAAGTTGCATAGCTTTTTCCTACTCATTCAAATAATTTTCAATATCTATACTTTGATGTAGGATTCAAATGGTTTCAATATCATCCGGCTTGTCAATGAGTCTTTAAAAATTAAATGTGACTTTATTTTTGAGCAACAATTGTTTCTCCGAATATGCTTTGAATCTTTTGAAAAATATCCACTTTATACCTGGCAATTCATGAAATGATCAATGTAGTCAAAGAACAAAATTGAAGTGTTTTTGACAATGATGTTTTACTTTCCCGGGAATACTCAATCCTGGTATTGTCTCGAAATTTTTAGGATATCACTTTGATAGCATTTGACGGGAACAATTAAATACAACTATAATTATTTTCCCTCTACCAATTCACGTACTCGTTCTATCACTTCTAAAAACCTATTTATATCCTGCCCTCCTGCACTGGCGAAGTTTTTTTGGCCACCTCCGCCACCTCGAATGAGTGGTGCAATTTGTTGTTTAATGATTTCATTTGCTGACTGAATTCTTTCCGGTATCAAATTTTCATCTATATGAAGTGCAACTGTAGCTTTGCCACTATAATCTGCAATCAATAATATCACTGCTCCGGCTTTTTCAGCAGCTAGAAAAAAAGCCAATTTCTTCAAATTATCTGGTGATTGTGCCGTCAATATTTTACCTAGAAATGGAATCTTTTCAATCATTTCAAATTGATTGCTGAGTTCATTTTTCATTTGAAGCAATTCTCTGGCCTCCATGCTTTCTATCTTCTTTTGAAGCATTGAATTTTCTGATAATAAATGATGTACCGCATCTTGAAGAGATGCAGGATTCCTTAATAATTCTTTCAATGCGTTGAGTTCTACACTTTCTAAATGGAGGGTGGATTCGGCAGCCATACCACATACGGCCTCTATTCTTCTTACACCTGCAGCGATCCCGCTTTCATGTAGGATTTTAAAGAAACCAATTTCACCTGTAGCATGCACATGAGTGCCACCGCATAATTCAATTGAGAAGGTTGGATCCATTTCCACCACACGCACCATTTCTCCATATTTCTCACCAAAAAGAGCCATCGCACCCAGTTTCAATGCTTCATCCTTTGGCAAAACAAGCGTAGTTACAGGAATATTTTCACGAATACGTGCATTCACCATTTGTTCGATCAGCTTTAAGTTATCCGCATTGATTTTTTCAAAGTGTGAGAAATCAAAACGAAGCTTTTCTGAAGTAACCAGACTGCCTTGTTGGGCAATATGATGCCCCAGGACTTTGCGTAGTGCAGCATGTAATAAATGTGTGGCACTATGATGTAATGCCGTTTGCTTCCTTTTCTCCACATCTACAATTGCAGTAACAGTAGACTGAATATTTTCAGGTAACTGATTAACAAACTGAATGATCAGATTATTTTCTTTTTTGGTATCTGTTACAATGATTTCCTCATTATCAAATCGTAATACGCCGGTGTCACCAACCTGACCTCCGCTCTCAGCATAAAAAGGGGTTTTCTCTAATACGATTTGAAAGGATGTTTTTCCTTTGGCATTGATCTTTCTATATTTTATCACGTGGGTTTCTACAGAGAGTGCATCATATCCCACAAATGAAGAATCTGCATTTTCCAGCACTTCCCAATCGCCTGCATCAATAGAGGTGGCTGCACGGCTGCGATCTTTTTGAGCCTGCATATTTTTTTCAAAACCTTTCTCATCAATGGTCAAATGATTTTCTGTAGCAATTAACCTGGTGAGGTCAATAGGAAATCCATAGGTATCAAATAATTCAAAACAATCAAACCCTGTGATGGTGTTCTGGCCTGCTTCTTTCAAGGAAGAAATCAGTTGATCCATTTTGCTTAAACCTTTTTCCAGTGTTCTGAGAAAAGCTTCCTCTTCTTCTTTTACCACACGCTTTACAAATTCCCGTTGCTGAAATAATTCCGGGAACACGGTTTCAAATTGCTGGGCAACCACTTCAATGAGTTGATATAATAAAGCATGATTTACCTGAAGACAAGAATAATAATACCTTACAGCTCTTCTCAAAATTCTTCGTATCACATAGCCTGCCCCGGTATTGGAAGGCAATTGCCCGTCAGCAATAGTAAATGAAATGGCGCGAATATGATCAGCAATTACCCTAAATGCAATAGCTTCCCTGCTATCGCTTCCATCATATTCTTTCCCGGCTATTTTTTCTGTTTCTCGAATAGTGGGTAAAAAAATATCGGTGTCATAATTGCTATTTTTTTGCTGAATAACACGTGTTAATCTTTCAAAACCCATACCGGTATCTACATGCTTTTCAGGTAATGAATTTAAAGCTCCATTTTTCAGACGGTTATATTGAATGAAAACATTGTTCCATATTTCAATTACTTCAGGATGTCCGGCATTAACCAGTCCCTTGCCATCTGTTTTCTTTCTTTCTATATCACTCCTGCAATCGAAATGAATTTCAGTACATGGGCCACAAGGTCCTGTATCACCC
Source organism: Bacteroidota bacterium (assembly GCA_018268015.1). Lineage (GTDB taxonomy): Bacteria > Bacteroidota > Bacteroidia > Chitinophagales > Chitinophagaceae > JAFDXJ01. The sequence goes on along the minus strand of JAFDXJ010000036.1, from coordinate 42,651 downwards.
ATTTCCCAGAAATTGTCTTTTTTATTTCCCCAAAGAATTCTGTCTTCCGGCAACCATTTCTTCCATTCATGTAGCGCCTCTTCATCTTTTGGTAATTGTTCCATTTCATCGCCTTCAAAAACGGTTACATATAATCTGGAGGTATCTAATTGATAGATTTTTGTAAGTAATTCCCAGCTCCAGGATATGGCTTCTTTTTTAAAATAATCACCAAAACTCCAATTGCCCAACATTTCAAACATCGTGTGATGATACGTATCTACACCCACTTCTTCCAGGTCATTGTGTTTACCACTTACTCTTAAACATTTTTGAGTATCAGCAATTCGTGGGTAGGGAGATTTTTTATGACCGAGGAAAAAATCTTTAAACTGATTCATGCCGGCATTATTAAAAAGTAAGGTAGGGTCATTCTTTACTACAATGGGCGCTGAAGGAACAATGTGATGCCCTTTTGAAATAAAAAAATCTAAGAACTGACGGCGGATTTTATCACTCGTAATCATATAATTTATTAAAAAATAATTTCCTCCAAAAGAGAAGAATTACCTTTGTTTGTAAAGGTTGCAAAGTTAATGAATTCGCCATTCTGGAAAAATTCGACAAGGAACTTCTTTCTTCAATGGAAATCGAAATGAGCACATGAAAAAAGTCAGGTTTTATTTTGACAGCAATACATTAAGGTACGAAAAGTTTGAGACGCCTTTCAGGGTGAAACTCCTTCGTTTTTTTGGCTTCATGGCATTGTCCATAGTAATCGCAAGTATTATTGTTTTTATTTCATTTCAATACCTGGATTCACCAAAGGAAAAATTATTAAGGAATGAAAATGAAGACCTGAAAGAAAATTACGCCATTCTTGAAAAAAGAGTTGAAGAACTGAGAGGACAAATGACGGAATTAGAAACTCGTGATAATGAAGTTTATCGGGCAATATTTGAATCTAGCCCCATTCCTGATAGCTCCAGGCAGAAAAAAATGGAAGATAAAAAGGAAGTCCAGTTGGTGCAAAGCATGAGTAAAAATGATTTAGTGCAAAGTATTCAAACACAATTGAACAGGCTTTCCTTGTTGGCTGCTTATCAGAACATTTCTTATAATGATATCAATGAAATGCTTAAAAATAAGCAGAAATTATTAGCAGCTATTCCGGCCATCCAGCCTGTAAGTAATAAATCCCTTACCCGTATAGCTTCCGGGTTTGGAACACGCATAGACCCGGTGTATAAAGTTGCCAAATTTCATGCAGGATTGGATTTTGCTGCACCCCAGGGGACACCCATTTATGCTACTGCAGATGGTCGTGTTACACAAGCAGACTTTAATGCCGGAGGCTACGGCAATCATGTAGTTATAGATCATGGATTCGGGTATGAAACTTTATATGGGCATATGTACAAGATAAAAGCAAAGGTGGGAGCATATGTAAAACGGGGTGAAGTAATAGGATATGTTGGTAGTACAGGAAAAAGCACAGGCCCGCATTGTCATTATGAAGTACATAAAAACGGCCAGCCCATTGATCCGGTTTACTTTTTTTATAATGACCTGACACCTGAACAATATGACCGTATTTTGAAACAAGCAGCTGCCGGAAATCAGAGCCTTGACTAAAAATATCTACCCGGCAATGAGAAGAAAGTTTTAATTTTCCAAAAAAAATATACAAATATGTTAGAACAATTGACAGACCTCATCAGGAATCAGGCAGGAAATGCAATAATTAATAATAATGCTATTCCAAATGAAAAAAATAACGAAGCAATCAATCTTGCTTCTAATTCAGTATTGAGTGGTATTCAGCAAGCCATTTCTGATGGTAAAATCAAGGACCTGCTTTCCATGTTTAGTGGGAAACAGGAAGTAACACAAAATGCAGTTGCACAAAATATTCAAAATGGTTTTCAAGAGCAATTACAAAATCAATTTGGATTAGAACAGTCACAAGCTTCCGGAATGGCTTCAGGCTTGATACCGGATGTATTAAAGAACCTCGTTCATAAAACAAATGATCCCAATGATAGTCAATTTGATCTTCAAGGTATTTTCAACAAATTAACCGGAGGAAAATCAGCCGGATTAAATGTGCAATCATTAATGGATAAGTTTAAAAGTGGCGCTTTTGATGCCGACGGAGATGGAGATACAGACTTACAAGACCTGATGTCCATGCTCAAAGGAGGTAGTAATGAGGGTGGCGGTATTTTGGATAAAGTGAAAAATCTTTTTAAATAATCTATATCACAATCAACCTAAAACTGTCTATGTATGAAAAGAATTTTAGTAATTGTCATGGCATTTGCATGCCTGGTATTATTCAGCAATAATACTTTTGCCCAGGTATCCATTTCATTAGGTGCTAAAGCCGGGGTAAGTATTCCCAATTTAAAATCAAAAGGGGATAATCCATTGGATAATAACTGGAAATCCCGTTCAGGTCCTTATATGGGTTTGGTAGCCGATGTTCATCTTTCTGAGAATTTTGCCCTAACGGGAGAATTGAATTTTGCTTCGCAGGGAGGAAAACGTATCGGGGCACAGGCTATTCCAAATCCTAATAATCCACCTATACCTACATATTTATATGCAGATTTCAGCAACATAGCTGTTATGAACTATGCTGAGGTGCCGGTTATGGCCACTTATACCTTTAGTTCACTATCTAAAATGCATTTCCTGTTACAGGCAGGTGTGTATGGAGGGTTCTTATTACGTGCAAAAAATGTTTCAAGTGGTGAAGGGATGATTTACTTAGACGAACAATTAACGATCCCGGTATCCCCTACACAAAGCTTTGATCATACAACAAATATTAAGGATGATATTAAGTCATTTAATTATGGTGTTCAAGGCGGTCTCGGTATTTCTTTTGACATGTCAAAAAGTATATTACGATTTGTAGTGGGCGGAAATTATGGCCTTACAACAATTCAAAAAGATACGGCGAATGGTTCAGATCATACCGGAGCGCTTACGATTACTGTTGCTTATCTCTTTCATATCTGACGATCAAATTTCTAAATTAAAAAAACAGTGTTCTTTTTTGAGCACTGTTTTTTATTTCAATCAACTTTTACCGGATCCTTATTGGCTCTATTTGTCAAAAAAGAGTAAAAAATAAAAGCCCTTATATATTATTTGTTACTATATATCTCCTGTAACCATTGATTCTACAAGCATTCCGGCATTCTTGAAAAAAATCGTATGGTTGTAAGATTTTTTATGAATGACTATTTTATAATTCTATTTAGAAATTAATTTAGAAATTTGTAGAACAAAGTTTGAGAGAATATAGCCATTAACAATTAATTAAAATTTTCTGGCATTTGGTTTGCAAACATTATAAGAAATAAGATTAAAATGATTCAACGATATTAAATTTTCTCATAAGCAGTTAGTTTTGGTTGCGGCTCCTGTTTCTACAGGGGCCTATTTTTTTGTTATACATATATATCGCAACAAAATACCCTATCACAACACCAACGGTATCCGCTAAAATGTCTGTAATATCAAAACTTCTCTCAAAGGCAAAATATTTTTGCACATATTCCATAGTAATTCCATAAAGTACACAAGCAATCGAACAAATTATGAATGTTTTTTTTGAAAACGTACCTTTTTGTATGAGCCCCAGGATGAATAGAAAATTTAAGCCACAAAATAATCCAATATGAACCCACTTATCAAAATGAATCAACTGGAGAAATTCGTTTTTGGGGAGATCATTTCCTGGAATAATCAGTAAAGTTGTTGTTATAATGAGCCAGCCAATGGCCGGAAGAAAAAACCTCAGGTTTCGCATTTTTTTGTTGCAAAAGTAAATGAATCAAAAAAAGGTGAATCATATTTAATTTGGTTAAAGAAAAATTATTTTTTTAAAATTGAGAACCTTCACTTGAATTATTCAGGTAGTTGAGTTATATTGCTATTCCCCACCTTATTTGATTTTCATTTTTACTCTTTTTTAAAAATTAATTTTATGAATGAAGAATTGTTGTTGCAAGTTCTAGGTCAAATATCCACTGAATTTGATAATGGGGAAAATGAACAAAGCCAGTTAAATAGTTTAAAAGAAAGAATGGCATCAGCAATATTCTCCAATCAACAGGGGCATAGTATGAGTCATCCTTTCCTTTTTGAAAAAATTCAAAAGCCTGTTTCCGGGAAAATAAGAGATGAGCAATCGCAGTCTTTACAGGCATTATTTACTCAGCCCGGTACGGAAAAAGAATCTTCTGCAATAAGGGTATTTCGAAGAGAAGTTCCCTTTCATACAAGCCAAATAAAAAGCAGCGCACCGGAATGGGCAAGAGGCGCTTTGGTATCTGCAACCATTGGACCAATCACAGGAACACATGGAAGGCCGATTTGGTATGATATTTACAAAGTTGAAAAAGGGGTAAAGATATACTTGCAGGGAGCAAGCCAGCCTGCTATCATCCTGCCATTGAATGTACCACTTTTGTCTCCCATCAATACTCAGTATGGTAAATTCACAATACCGGAAGGCAGTGCCTGGATCAATGCTGCATTATTTACCCATGATGCTCCTGACGATGAATTTATCGGATTGAAGTTGAAAAGTGGATCAATCGTATTTTCTCAAAATATCAGTTTACAAAATGAAGTCATCCAGGTTTCCCCAGGTATAATGGTTACTGTTGATTTAATACTCTCGCCACAAATTGCTTCAGGAGAAGCACCGGGAAATATTGGAATAGATGCAAAAAATGCAACCATCAATTTACCTGAAAAAATTTCTTTTTATTTTAGTCATACGGGTGCGCATATTACATCCGCCGGTGATGCAAGCTGGAAATTATATGAGCAAGACAATCAATTTACCTATGAGCCTGAAGTGCCTGCTTTTTATTTATCACAGATGAACAGGGTACTGATACCTTTTCAGGTAAATGCCACATCATTCAACATTAAATCAGCATCAATAGTTATCCCTCTTAGAGGGAAAGCCGCCATCAGTCAGGCCGCCTGGAGTTTTAGTTGTGCCCGGATAGATATTCAAAATACACTGGAAGCTAATGGAGCAGGGGCTTTAATGATGAATTTAAAAACCGGGATAGAAGTGACATGGAAAGGTTTATCAGATATTCATTTGCAAAATGAAGTATGGATTCAATTAAGGTCACCCTGGTTATTGGCAGAGCCGGGACGGATATCTATTACAGACACTGACGCATTTGGAAATTTTGCAAAACAGGAATATCCATTATGGAAAAACAAAAAAAATAATTGGAATAAAATTCAACTTGAGTTTACTGATCATTTCCTTTTTTTCTACAACAGTATTCAAACAGGGAATGAATCCATCATGACATTTACAGATTGCTATGCCGACATAGATAAGCCTGTAGATGTTGCAGCTATGCCTTTCGACTTGAAAAGTAAAACGACCTTCTTTATTCTTAGCTTTTCTGATAGCAAAAATTTGATCATGTTATATGATAATAATTTGCTGACAGATAATAATGCACAACCCAATACCCCAGTATATTTTATACCCAAAGCAATTGGATTAAACAATGCATTACTTACAGTATCGCCAATAGCCGGATTCTTGTTATACGGAGAATTGGATGTACCCGGTATATTATCAAAAACAGTTCTTTTGTTGTCTTTTGGCCTCTTGCATTATTTACCTACTTTGCCTGATCCTTATGTTAGCAATGTAACCGCTTACCGTGAACGCTCGATTCGTGAAAAAGGAAATCAAGACAAACTCATTGCACAAGATTCAATCAACCAGCTTTTAGTTGCATTACTTCAATGGCAAAAAGAAGATTTACCTGTTGTAGTATTTCTATGGGGAGATGTGGATGGAGGAGAACAACAAAATACTTCACCTTACAATCCTACGCCTACCCTGCATGAAACGACACAGCCAACTAATAGTTATAAATCTTTGGTTACTGACAAGCCAATTGCCTTTAACTTAAAACAAAATAAGTCAATTGCTGAAAGGAATGCTAATGCGCTTAATAAACATTTGGATACATTAAAATCAGGAATGTATGATCGTGCGGGTTATTCGCAAGAAGCCTATACAAGAAGTACAGTTTCTATGGTGAATAATGCTCCACCACGTCTGCCTAATACATCCTTATTTAGTTTATTGGATGTAAGCACCCAGGCAGATTTGTTGGGCATTAATATTGGCTTTACGGATGAACGACTCATTTTTGGAGAAAAGTATGTTATTGAAGATAATGATGAGCAGGAAAATCCTTTTGCTATTCAAGGAATGGATGTTGTTGCTACCAGTCGCTTTGTACGCATCTTCACGGTACCACAAATAAGCTGGGAACCCTTATTTAATATACCTGCAGCGGATATTAATAACCCACCTACACCATGGGATCCTCCACTGGGTGTTTTGAAATTTGATGATGATGGACTTCCAGCCATCATTGGAAATACGGGTACCAAACCGGTTACTATGGCGCCTATACCGGCAGTAAAAGAATTAACCGATCAATATCCATCGGATAGTCACTTCAAGGCATGGAGTATTTTTACATTGCCAAATGGAATGACATCCATTGGGCGATATGACCAGGAAAATCATTACTACCCAACACCCAATACTAAAGGTGCCCAAATAGAATTACTAAAAGCGGCATTTGGAAATGGCACTCAGGCCGGGTGGCAAATAATTACCAGGGCAGGAAAAAATCCTAATGAAGGTAACACCGTTTTTGAAGGGCAAACTTTTCAGAATTCAAATGTGCACCATATATATGTGAATGGTTCCTGGAGTATTTTGGGTAAAACACCTACTGAAATATTTAATAATGAGTTTGGAGTGAATGGCCTTATTCAAAGAGGCATTCCATTAGAAAGATATGACTTCACAGGATATGGCGCCCAGGTCTTTAGTAGCTGGCTCAATAAGAAAGCTGAAATAGCTCAGGTTTCACAGGCCATATTCGATGTATGGCGTGGCAGGGTGGCTAAAGAAATTATCCAGGTTAGGAGTATTATTTATCCATGGGGGATCAGGGTTGTGCGCACTATAACCATGCATAGAGGAAGTACAGGATTTGAATATCGGGTTGATAGTGGCTGGCGAGCGGATAGTGATGGTGTATATGATTTCAAAACACTGGCAGAGCCATCAATTGATTATGATTTCCATCCGGGACTGGTAAAAGGAGTCTTTAATGTAAAAAATATAGTAGAAAATGACCTTGCCCCGCTTGAAGAAAACTGGTTCAAAAATTACGGTGTTTATATAGACAATAATACCGGCCTGGCAGTATCTGTAGGAGCCGGAGTTAATCTCAAAGTAGAAATGGTTCCGGTTTATTTTGATGCGGACGTATATATAACGGATATTGATGGCACCACAAAGGATGCCCATGGTGTTCCGGTTGGTCGACTTGTGCCATCTAAAAAAATGATAGGTTATTTACAGGTAGCGCCTAAGGGAGTTATTCTCTCACCAGAATTCTTTAGTAAAGTATTAAACATTCAAAATGGATTAGGCGGCCCGGTAGATTGTATGGTGAATATTCATGGAAGCGGACAAAAGATGAGAGTAAGCAGGGTAGAGGTGAACCATAGCCTGAATACATCCGGAAAAATTGTTTTTGCAACAGCTGTTGAGGGGATGCCGGTGTTACCAAAAGATGGGAGCTGGAGTCTTGCTAAACATATTAAATCCAGTAAGGAAGTTGTTCCCGTAACAGAAACTGCAATTTCTTTAATCAGGCAAGGATTATTAATAAATGGGATAGTGACGGATCAATCGCATCCAAAAGAGATTACAGCAATTCCTGAATTGTTTAAAAATGCGGAAGACAGGGAAACGCAGTATGCTTTTTTACAAAATACGGATACGCAAAAAATTCTTTTCAGAAACCCATTCTTCAAGATGGGAGAAGCGCTTTTGCATAGTACAATGCCTGACCTGGGTGATGCATATAAATTATTAAATAGTAAAGGGCTGTTTCCAAACCTGGATGGATTGGAAAAAATTGATTTTGATGCTGCAGGCTGTGCCACAAAAATAATTGAAGAAGGGTTTCAAATGGTTGATAAAGCAGCAACGAATATTGCAAAAATGCTGCAACAAAAATTCCAAAACTTTTCATTCACTTTTATTGACAAACCCGGTATTTTAAAAGTATATATAGAGTATGCTGCCACCGATGCAGATGGCAATAAAACAAGCGATGGAATTTTAAATGTTGATATCAATAGCCAGGTAAATAATTGGGTAAATAAAATGAATGATGTTACCATGGTCGTGGACCTGGTGGGAATGGAAAGATTATTTATGATCTCAGGAAAATTTGATACTGCAAAAGGCGAAAGTCCTGAATTTAAAGGGCCAAAACTAATACCCGGCCATGGCCTTAAACCAATCATTGATATTTTGGAGATCCTCGAAATGATTGGTACCAGCAATGATTATGCAGATATTGTAAAAAAAGGCCTGCAGATTGCCATGAGTAATAGCCCCAATAATTGGGAATACAAATTTCAGGCAGATAAAGAAATTCCGGTATTGCAATTTCCACCCGCCTATCTGGATGGCCCCACAACACCCTTACGATTAAAAGCAAACATGAAGTTGGGTGTTTATTTCAATATGGGCATGGAATTACCACCGGCAGGATTGCCGGCATTAAGCGCCGGTGCATTTATTGAATTTGGTGCCGAATTACACGTGATGTGTGTTAGTCTTGCCGCTGCTACAATTTATGCAGTGGGCCAAGTTAATTTGAAAATCTCTGCAGATACTATTAAAGGGCCTGGTCTTTATTTGAAGTTGGGATTTGGTGTGGAGTTGATGGTTGGTATCCCGGTCGTAGGAAACGTAAGCGTATATTATGGTGTGGGTATAGAGATGTCATTAGATACTACCCAAATTACTGTAGCTGCATTTATTACTTTCAAAGGCCGGGCTGAAATATTTGGCGGAATAGTAACCATACAAATACTCATTGAAGCCAGTGGAAAAATACATAAAGAAATTGGCTCAGGAAGAACAGATTGTATTGCCCAGGTGTCATTCAGAATAGACATTAGTATTGTGTTTGTGATTAATATTCATGAAACTGAAACCTGGCAGGAAACCAGGCAAATAGCTTAAGAAAATAAATAATATTATTATGATACCCAAAATAAGCTTAATAGCATTTCCACAAAAACATGAAGGAAGTACTTTATTTATTAATGTGTTATCCATTCTCCGAAATTATAATCCACTAACCACAACGGACCTGAGCCCTGCCTGGGTCAATGCCAATATGCATTTGCAGGCAGTTGTTATAAATGCATTAGATGATTACCCGAGATTGGATTTGCCAGCAACAGTTTATGACCTCGCTGGTACAGGAATTCCTTCAGCAGCTCAAAATATTTTTACTTCACTGGAAAGCCGTTTTAAAATAACCAAAACAGCTAACCAGGCGGATGCCAGAACAGACATGAAGAATTTCCAGGTAATGAAAAAATATTTACCCCAGTCTTACCGGGAAGCATTTAATTTTACTTCTGCAAGAAATAAGGAGGTTACCGTAACGGGCGATGAATATCATTGTGCTATAAAAAATAATCCTGATCCTGATCCTAATTTTGGAGCTGCTATTTCAGATGAAACCAGTTGGGGTAAAATCTTTGCTTTTTGCCTCCGTCACAAAGAATTGGCGAAGAAATGCGGCTTTATTCATGAATTATTGGAAATAAAACTTGCTGATCATTCTTTTAAAAATGGTGGTTGGTTATACATTGATTTGCATCCTGACTGTAGTTATTTCCCAAAAGTTTCAGCAGATCCAAATTTCGTAAAAAGATATGCTGCCCGCATTCCGGCATTGGATTTAACTAAAAACAGGGATCTTTTTTCTGCAGTAGTCTTTCCTGTATTATTGAATGCAAACCCTCCGGGTTCTGATGAACCCATAGCACCTTCGACAGCTATTCTTGATAAAATGTTTGCAGAAGCTGCTGCATACGATGATGGATTTTGTAAAATAGTTCATCATTCCCAGCCCATTAGTAATCACCTGCTCAATGAGGAACAAGACGATGAATCTCCTGTTACAAGTGATATTGGTATAAGGCTTGGGTGGGATGACGAACAAATAGCTGAATGGCATGCTCGTCAAATGATGGAAGACCCCGGAACAGGCTCCAGAGCTGATGCGCCTTTGGGTGTTTTTCAATATCGCGTAGACGTGCGGGAAAAAGTCAAAGAAGGAGATCCGGTTAATAAATGGATTTCTCTTTGTAATGTTAAATATGAACAGGATGTTTATCTGGATGATGAAAAAATTGGTTCGAAAAATGATGAGCTGGAATTAGGAATTGATGTATATCCCACAAAGCCGGATCAGGGGCCCGGCTCCCATTTTTGGTTACCGGCATATTTTGCACAATGGATTGGGAAAAGTCTTGCATTACAAGATGAAGATGCCATTGCTATTTATCATAAGGACGAAATTGTTTCTAATCACCTGAGTCCGAAAAATAATTATGATCCTGTAGATGATCAACCTTTTAAAGCAACTAAAAATACTTTTTATCAACCGGCCGGCCTGAATAATATTCAATTAATCTATGGCCATGAATACGAGTTTCGTATTCGTATGAGTGATATTACCGGTGGTGGCCCTATAGTTGAAATGGAACCTCAATATGATGCACCATCACCAATCACGAATTGCCTTTTTAAAAGACATGTTATTCCACAGCAGGTTGACTTTATATCCATTTTACCAACGGTGGATACAGATTTTTTTACTGCTTCAAAAATTACTTTAAAGCGGCCACTACTTGGCTACCCTTCTGTTTTATTTACTGGAGCATATTCCGATGGTGTAGAGAAATTAATTGATGATGCAAATAATATTATTTCGGGAAATTTAAAACGAGGAGTTGGATTACCTGATCCTGATGTGGATACAGTAGAAATTACTGTTGAAGTGAGATCTCTTGCCTTAGATACCACAGTTAGAAAATTAAATGCTAAAGAAAATTTTGCTTTTTTGTATGTAACACGAAGGGCATTTGATCCATCATTAACCAGCAAGATGGATTTGGAATTAAATTTTATAGATGCTCTGACCCTGGCTTTTTCAGGAAGTACACAATTAGATGATCTTGGTTTAAATACCTCCGGCAATAATGATATCAATCAAAGAACAGATTTAGTTTTACCTACAGCCAGAGATATCCGCATTACGGTAAGAGCTATCACAAAAAGCAAAACGGATTACTATGGAGGTATTGATAATCAGGGGTATAATCGTATAGAGCTGAAAGGGACGCCAACTACTTTTATGACCCGGAAAGCGGCTAAATCGGAAAAAAATATCTTTAAAGCGACCGGGGAGGAAATGATGATCAGAGGCATTTATTTGCAACCTGAAGATAACCTGAGTGTAACAACGTTTAATAGATTAATTATTGAAAACCTTGCAGACTCCAATCAAATACCTACTTTAATGGACCGGCTGTCAGCTGCTATTGGCGCCAATTCCAAGGGAATGTCTTTAATAGGTAGAGAAGGCCAACGCTGGCAATTTGGCGTAAGCCGCTTTATCAGGAATACAGCTTCACCAGATAATACAAGTATTACTTTTTCATCAAAAAGTGATTTGCTGAATCATTGGATTGTCCCAATTACTTTATTGATTAATAGGGACTGGAGTTGGGATGGTATCATGCCGACAAGCCTATCTGTTTTCAGAAGGAAAATATTTCTGCGAACTGCAATGAATGCTATGGGAATTACCAATCGTGAAGAATTCCTGGAGTCAAATTCAACAGAAGAAATTTTTAATAACAATGACATACAGGCCATTGCAAAAGAAGAATTAGTGGGAGATATTACGATGAAGCAGGCAATTAATCTTACTGCTTTAATCAATGCAGACAGGTCGCAAACTTATGCCTGTTTTATAGATGCTGTGGAACCAAAGCAAGAAAATCCGCAAGATTTCCCGGATGAAATATTCGTAGCTTACAGGATTGAAGTTCATTTTAAAACGAATGAAAATCCTACTTTGAAAGTAGATAAAGAGATCATTACCTACCTTCATTTGCCGATCACGATACCTCCTGCGGAAGTTCCTAAAATTGTAAGCGCCGGGATTTCAATGAGCCCTTATAAAAGGGATGAAAAATATGCAAATACCGAAAACCGGAAAAAATACTTGTGGATAGAATTTGCAGAGCCACTTAAAAATACGTATGATACTTATTTTGCCCGGGTATTGAATTATGCGCCTGATGTGTTATTGGCACAATGGGAATTAGATTTATTCTTTGCCAAAAAAGAACCCTCATTACCTTTAGATCCGGAATACATTCGTACAATCAGTCCTTCCTCCAGTGATGACAGAGCAGGCTTATTTGCTATGCAGGAAATGATCCCTGCAACGGATAGCAAGGTGCATTTTATATTGCCCCTGCCACCCGGTATGCATACTGAATCACTTGAGATGTTTGGTATGTACACATATGAATTCCGGGTAGGCCATAAAATTCCCTGGAGTACTGCGCATGGCCGTTTTGGAAGAGCATTGAGAAGTACGGGGATACAACATCCATCTCCACAATTATTTTGTGTACCAAACCGAAATGAGAAATTTATCACAGTTTCGGCACCTTATGCTCAAACCGTATTTGATGGAAGAAATGTAACCAATAAGCCGCCACGAACAGAAATTTGGGCACTTTTATATGCACAGGTAAGAATGGCTGATGACAGCGATATGAGAAATATTTTATTATCAGATAGAAAATTAATTATTCCGGAAGAAAAGAAGACCCTTTATGCATCTACTATCAATTCGGATGCTACCCCACAAGGTTTAACCGGATGGCTAAATTCGGAGGTTGAATATTTATTGGATCAAATGGGCTTGCCGAAAGATAGCCCCTTAAGTGTTTTATGTGTGGAAATGATGCCGGGTTATGAAAACTTTTTTATTACTCCGGGAAAAAGAAAACAATATGAACAGGCATATTATACATCCGGGGATATGGATCATTCAAACACATCCAATCAAATTTTTGATAATAAAAAAACCGTAACAGCACAGACAAATTTTAAAAATTATATGGGTGGCATAAGAGAAGGAATGCATGAAATGCAAAGCAAAATACATGCTGAATATATGCGGAGGTACTCCGTTGAAGGCAATTCTCAACAACCATTTTCTTATACCCCAGATGAAGGTGTAAGACCATTAACGACCGATTTAGGCTTTCATAGAATATTACGCACTTCTACTTTAATGGAAGTTCCTGAAGTTTGTTGTACAGAATGAAATGGCTGATGTTTCTTTTATGATTTGTATGGTATTCATTCGAGTATACAATAATAAAAGCAGCTGGTAAATATTACCATAATCAATTCAGCAGTCTAATTTGATTGCTGTGATTAGCTTGGTAATATCAAGAGTGTTCTTTTCACAATTTTTTGGAATACGTATAATACACAGTAAATAACTGCTTTATTCAAGTAATCTCTATAAAAGAATATAGTGTATTTTAATATTCAAGATCTCAAAGAGTATTATTTTTTTAAGGGTTGGATAAATCTGCCTGCCAGTACTCAAATTCTTTTAACTCCCCATCATCCATTTTAAATGTGTATGAAATTTTATTAATCTTCTTTATCTCAAAATCCAGTTTTGTATGAAATGGTCCCCCTCCATAAGAAATCGTATGATATTCGCCATTTTCACCGCACATATCAATTCCATGTGGAATAGAATTTAAAAAGTCTTGGTTAATTTCTTTGCCAATGAATTCTCTACCTAATTTATCGGCTTGAGTTACGATTATTTTTGATTGAATACCAGATTTTAAAAACTCATGCATCACCTCTGTGGAAGATAAGCCCCATAATGGCTCAATCACTTCAATACCTAAAGGATTGAGTTTACTTTCTCTATAAGATTTTACATCTGCTAAAAAGATATCGCCGAAAATAAAGTGCTTAATTCCTTTTATTTTAAAATGTTCAATCGCTTTTGTCATGCCGGTTTCATAGGATATGTGATCCCGGGAGAGGCTAACGGTATATAAAGGGATTCCAACACGCTCAGCTTGTTTTTTTAAGAGTACGAGCGGAATGGAATGTATTGAGGAAGTGTGCGTTTCTTCATTGATTGTTGTTAAAAGAGAAACAACTTCGAATTGATCTTCTTGAAGAATTTTAAAAAGTGCTAATGAGGAATCTTTTCCACCACTCCAATTAAAAACGGCTTTCTTTCTTTTTGTCATGGTTCCTTTTTTTTACCAAAATTAATGAGCTTTGTTAGGTATAAAAGGAAAATGATTAAACGGATAATTCATAGTGCCTAATGATGGCATTAAATGTATTCAAAAGAATTTTTAGCCCTTTATTTTCATCATTTAATGATACTTGGAAAACTTATATTTGTTTAATGAAAAAAATATACCTGCTATTACTTTACCCTTTGACCCTTTCTGCGCAACCAATCAGCAAAACGGATGTTCAGAAATGGGAACAGCAAGCCATGCATGTTACCATTATTCGTGATCATTATGGGGTTCCACATATATATGGGAAAACGGATGCTGATGCAGTATTCGGTTTGTTATATGCGCAGTGTGAAGATGATTTTTACCGGGTTGAATTGAATTATATTGAAAAGCTTGGAAGGTTATCTGAAGTAAATGGGGATAAGGATTTGTATAATGACTTGCTAATCCGGATGATTATTGATACCACCGAAGCAAAACTGGATTATGAAACATCCCCATTTTGGTTGAAAAAATTATGTAATGCTTTTGCTGATGGGATCAATTATTATTTATATACACATCAAGATGTGAAGCCAAAATTATTAAACAAATTTGAACCCTGGTATCCTCTACTCTGGACAGATGGAAGCATTGGCGCTATAAGTATTGCCGATATTAGCGTTGATGAGTTACAAAACTTTTATGGAGGCACTGCCATTCCTATCACAAAAAGACAAGTAGAACTGGAAACGCCCACGGGTTCTAATGGCTTTGCATTTGCTCCTTCCATTACTGCATCCCATCATGCCATTTTATACATTAACCCCCATGTTACTTTTTATTTTCGCCCGGAAGTGCATGTGGTGAGTGAAGAAGGGCTCAATGCTTATGGCGCTGTTACATGGGGTCAGTTTTTCGTTTACCAGGGCTTTAATGAACATTGCGGCTGGATGCACACGTCCAGCTATACCGATGTTTCTGATGCATACATTGAAACAGTTACCAAGAATGACGATCAATATTATTATCAATATGATCATACAGAAAAAAAAGTAATACAAAAGAAAATTGAGATAGCCTACAAAGATGGGCAAGACGTTTCCACAAAATCTTTTACGACATTTTATACCGGTCATGGCCCTGTAATGGCTATAAGAGATGGCCATTGGATAAGTGTGAAATCGAATAATCGGGATATTAAAGGACTCATTCAAAGTTGGCAGCGTACAAAAGCAAAGAGTTTTGAAGAATATAAGGAGGTCATGAATCTGCTGGCTAATACATCCAACAATACAGTTTATGCAGATGCTGAAGGGAATATAGCATATTGGCATGGGAATTTTATTCCTATCAGGGACACGAATTATGATTGGTCCAAGCCAGTTGATGGTACCGTTTCAGCAACTGAATGGAAAGGATTGCACAGTGTGAATGAAAGTGTACATATATATAATCCGCCTAACGGCTGGCTGGAGAATTGTAATTCTACACCATATACAGCAGCTGGTGCATATAGTCCACGGAAAGAAAATTATCCTCCTTATATGGCCCCGGATGGGCAGAATTTCAGAGGCATTAATGCATTGCGTATCCTTGGAAATGAACATTCCTATACGCTTGATAAAGTCATTGAAAAAGGGTATGATACCTATTTGGCTGCATTTGAAATTTTAATCCCGGCATTGATAAAAGCATATGATAAGACTCCATATCAAAATGGAAGTTCAAAAACTTCATTGGCGGATCCAATGGCCATCATCAAAAAGTGGGATTATCATTGTGGAGAAAATTCCATTGCAACTACGCTGGCTGTTTATTGGGGGGAAAAATTATTACCGGCTATCTTTAAAACTTCTGTGATAGAAGATGAGGAAAATGATATTGTTCAAAAAACAAAATTATTTGCTGCGGATGCATCTGCTCAAACATTGTTATCTGCCTTTGCTGAAACAGTGGAAACCTTGAAATCTACATTTGGGAAATGGGATATACCCTGGGGTGACATTAATCGGTTTCAAAGAATTGGCAATAATATGAATGAACATTTTGATGACACAGCACCCAGTTACCCTGTAGCATTTGCCTCTTCCACCTGGGGAATGATTCCGTCGTACAGCAGCCGTAGTTTCCCTGGTACCCTAAAAAGATATGGGGTGAATGGAAATAGTTTTATTTGTGCAGTAGAGTTTGGAGACAAAATAAAAGCCAAATCATTATTGGCCGGAGGTGAAAGCGGTGATATAAAGTCGCCACATTTTTTTGACCAGGGATGGATGTATGCCAAAGGTCAATTTAAAGACGTGTTATTTTATAAAGATGATGTTCTGAAAAATGCTGAAAAGCAATATCATCCGGGTGAGATGAAATAAGATTTCCATGCTAAACAGAATATAAACTTTTTTAATCGTATAAAACTGTTTTTAAATAAAATCCTTTAGGATCTGCGATGGGCATGATCTTACTGGTAAATGAAACTCCTTTGGCATCTATCATCATTCGGGTAATACCGGTATCCGTTTGAATATCCAAAGGTAAAACGCCTTCATAATTAAGAAACCTGGCCACATATTTCTGATCATTTGTTTCATGAATTTCAATGGCAAGCTTACTGGTAGTGCGTAAATAAAAATCAAATAAGGGTTTTAAGTCTTGATGTGCTGCTGCGCTAAAATATTTTTCCAGGTCATCTGTTGTTACCTGGTTGTGATAAGTATATAATGGGTTTGAAATAAAACCTTTTAATGTTGGGAAAAATAAAGGATCACCCAAAACATAGCGTAACGTGTGCATGAAAAAAGCGCCCTTACTATAAAGATCAGGTTGATAGGCATCTTCTTCTATGACTTCATCTCCAAGGATAATGGGCAATTTATTTTGAATGCCATAACTAATCTCCCGCATCCTTTTAAGATAGGCATCTTCACCTTCTGCCTCATATACATATAAGGCATCTCCAAAACTGCAAATTCCTTCTTGAATCCAATAATGAGCCCAATCTTTTGCGGTCACTTTATTTCCCCACCATTCATGGCCTAATTCATGATGCATCAACCAATCGAAATCTTCTCCACCCACTGTTTGATACTTAAAATGGTTGCCATAAGCATTCATTGTCTGGTGTTCCATTCCCAGATGAGGGGTTTCACATATACCAATTTTTTCTTTTGTAAAGGGATATTCTCCAAAATATTTTTCTTGTACATGCAAAGATTTTTCGAGTATGTCCAAATGATGTGACGCTTTATCAACATGATAACTTAATACGTAAAACTGAATGGGCACCTGATGACCTTCAATCGTGGTATAATTGCGTGTAACTACATCATATTTTCCTACATTAAAAAGAATACAATAATTGTTGATTGAATAATTTGTTTTCCAATGGAAAGTGGTTGTATGCTTTGAAATTGTTTGGTTTACCAATAAACCCGGCCCGGCAACCGACAGCCCTTTAGGTACTGTAATAATTAAATCTGCCCCTTCATTGGGTTCATCACTGGGGTGGTCTTTGCATGGAAATAAAATTTTGGCTCCTTCACCTTCATCTGTAATGGCAATCCAGGGATTTTCCAGAGAATCTGTAGCCCATGTAAAACCACCATCCCAAGGTGGATGCTTTGCCACCTGGGGCTTCCCGGAATATAAAACTTTGATCGTTTGATGACCATTATCAAAACTTTTTTTTGATGTGATATATAAATAATCATTTTCCTGATAAAAGGGCAATAGTTTATTATTGACCCATACCTTTTCTACTTTTAATAGATGTTGCAGATCAAAAAGTAACGTATCTGTTTTTTGGTTTAATAAAAGACTAATTTCTGTATTTCCACGAATACTTTTTTGGACCGGGTCCACATTTAATGTAATCGTATAATGCCGAATATCCATAATGGCTTGTAAGGGCTTTAAATGGCCGCCACTCACAGGTTTCTGAGCTAAGGATGGTATTGCGGATAGTATGGTAAATACAATAAAAAGTTTTTTCATTTTTTCTCCAAAATTTAAAAGTGAATCAGCCAATTTTTGTTTTGTTGTACCCATTGGATTTCAACCATTGAAAGATCTTTTCTCTTTGATCGCCTTGTATTAAAATAATACCTTCTTTAGCACTGCCGCCTGTTCCACAATGGTTTTTTAATTTTTTCTCCAAAGCGGAAAAATTTGTGGGATTACCAATAAAACCATGAACCGCCGTTACTGTTTTACCCGCACGATGTTTTGTTTCTAATTTAATAATGAGTGATTGACACGATGGAATTAAAGTTTCAATCATTTCTTCACTTTCCTCAAAGGAGAAAGTGGGATCTGTACTATAAACAATGCCATTGCGGCTTGAATTTTTTTTAGGCATCAGAATAGGGTTTAATTAAAAACTGCTTTTAAACTTAGGTCAAGACTTTTTGCCTGGTGTATCAGCGCTCCTATGCTTATGTAATCTACACCTGTTTCTGCATAGGAAATGATATTATCGAGGTGAATTCCGCCACTGGCTTCTGTTTCAAAATGATGATCTGTAATCTGCAATGCTTCCCGGATAGTTGCAGGGGAAAAGTTATCAAGCATGATCCGAAAAACCTTTCCCCTGGCCTGATTCGCGATGAGTAAAACATCTTCCAATGTCCTGGTTTCCACCTCAATTTTTAGGGGTAATTTTTTTTCCCGTATATATTCCCAGGCTTTTTCAATGGCAGGAATGATGCCACCACAATAATCAATATGATTATCTTTCAGCATGATCATATCATATAAGCCAAAGCGATGATTACAGGCTCCGCCGATCCGAACGGCTTCTTTTTCCAGCAATCTGAAATTGGGCGTTGTTTTTCGGGTATCTAAGATTTTTGTAGGATACTGTTTTATCTTTTCAACATACTCCCTGGTAAGGGTTGCAATGCCCGACATTCTTTGCATGCAATTTAAAACAAGACGCTCACATTTTAAAATGGTATGAATATGTGCTTCTACGGAAAAGGCTTCATCACCAACTGACATTGATTCGCCATCTTTTTTAAATGCCTGAAATTGAGTGTCGGGTTCTATGAAATCAAATATTTTTTTAGCAATATCTACGCCTGCTAAAATACCTGCCTGTTTTATTTTTAAAACAGCTTTACCTCTTTGAGAAGAAGGGATACAGCATATTGTAGAAAAATCACCCGCGCCTACATCTTCTTTTAATGCTTCTGTTATTAAATGATGAAGTTCTTTTTCCAATTTTAAATAAGATGTTTTATGCAAATTTAATTAGAAACCAAAGTAAGTCGGAATAAAAAAACCCACTTTGAAAAGTGGGTTAAAAATAAACAATCATATGAAAAAGTTATCTTTTTTGTCTTCTCTTTGGGAAAAAATTGCCATTCGGTAATTTAGTGGAAGTGCCTTCCGGTGCGCCATAATGTGTCATTGCACAACGGAATCCAATAGTACTGCTGCTTTCGTCTTCTTCAAGAAAACGCCGAGCTCCGGGACTTAACCAATAGGGCATATCCAGCCAGCTACCCCCTTTATACACTCTTGATTTATCACTTACTAATGTAGTCACGCCATAACCATAGAAAACACGGCTGGCAGAGTCACCATCTATATAATTGATGGCATAAGATCTTTGATAGTTTCTGCGGTTTTCTAAAGCCGAATCTGATTCAGGTATATATTTAATTCTTCCCAGACTATCACGAAGATTGCCTTGCCCACCACTCAAATCCACTTTGGTGAAAACGTTTCCTCGGAAAGGGTTCAGATCATCTTCTTCAATTCCGGTTAAGGGCCTGTATACGTCTGCCACCCACTCATTCACATTGCCGCTCATATTATATAATCCAAAGCCATTTGGGTAAAAAGAATTAACGGACGCAGGAATTGCAGAACGGTCATTTAATCCGCCGGGAGTACCCATGTAATCCCCATTTCCTCTTTTGAAGTTGGCCAGGAATGCACCTTGCATATTCCCTTTTTTCGTTGCTCTCAAGTTATCAAAGCCATCATTTTTCCAGGCGTATAATTGTTTATTGGCGATTAATTCTTCACCTCTTTTCTTCTCTGATTTACGTGGTTGGGGATTTTCATTGATATAACCGAGTGCAGCATATTCCCATTCCGCTTCTGTTGGTAAACGATAATCGGGAAATAGGATACCATCTTCGAATTTTACGGTGGTTCTTGGTTGCCCCTGGGAATTTAATAATGGATTCTTTTTGGGCTTACCGGGAATACCCTCATACTCGCCCATCAGGTATGATTTGGTATTAAAATTATCCTGCCCGCCACCATTCATCTCCTGCTTGATAACGTTTTTATTTTGATAGCCATTTTTAATTAATTCAATTTCATTAACCCTGTCCGTCCGCCAGATACAAAAGTCATGTGCCTGCCTCCAGGTAACACCTACAACGGGGTAATAATTATAGGAAGGATGCCTGAAATAATATTCTACATAAGGTTCATTATAAGCTAATTCACTTCTCCAAACCAATGTATCCGGTCTTGCGCCATCCAGTACCGCTTGGTATTGGGGATCGGAAAAAACGTTTTCCAACCAGTTTAAATATTCCCTGTAATGAACATTGGCAACTTCTGTTTTGTCAATAAAAAATGAATTGACCGTTACGCGGCGAGGAATATTGTTCCAATCACTCATAACATCTTCCTGTGTTGCCCCCATGGTAAATGTACCACCCTGAACAAAAACAAGCCCCGGGCCTGTTTTAATATCTTTTGGCTTAGTGACATTGTAACCACCCTGGTTTTTGTCATTGTAATTCCAGCCGGTAACAGCACTTTGTTCATGTTTATTTTTATTAAAAAGTCCATTCTTACAAGCAGGCAATGTCAGAATAACCAGTGACATCCAGGAATAATTTCGAATTTTTTTTAACATTTTAAAGGTTGGTTTTTTCCTATGTAGAATATAGAAACGGTTTCATTGATAAAATATTGCAAAAATGCAGATGCAATTTGCGAATATATATGGATTTCAAATGATTTATTTCTTCAAAATAAAAAAAATCCCCGGGATATATCTTTTTGCCTCAAAAAAACGTTTTGGAGGTTAATGTAAAAATAAAAATAATGTACCCTATATTTGTCGATCAACAAATTAGCTTTCATTTTCATTCTGCAAAAACAAGCTGCTTATAGAAAAAAATTTACTTCAAAACCGAAATAGCTGTAATGGCCATAAAGTTCAGTTTTCTATACTTAAAATAACAAAATAAATATTCATGAACAAATTGCAGAAGAAAGCGATTAGCATTGTATTGCTTACCGGAATTGTCTTTTCACAAAATATAAAAGCACAGGATCAAACGGCGCCAATAAATATAGTTACAACAGCTGTGCCATTTCTCCGGATTTCTCCGGATGCACGTGCCGGCGGGATGGGTGATGCCGGGATTGCCATTAGCCCGGATGCGAATGCCAGTTTTTGGAATTTGGCAAAGACACCTTTCGCCAAAAGCAATGGTGCTGTTGGAATTACTTATACACCCTGGCTTAAAGATATAGCTCAGGATGTATTCCTGGCTACTCTTGCAGGATATTATAAACTGGATGATGAACAGGCAATTTCAGCATCCTTAAGATATTTTAACCTGGGACAAATTCAGTTCGTTGATTTTAATGGAAATTATCTTCAAACCAGCAGGCCCAGAGAAATGGCTTTTGATCTGGGATACTCCAGGAAACTTTCCGATAATTTTGCAATAGGCGTGGCACTTCGGTATATCAATTCCAATTTAGCAAATGGAAGTTTTGGCGGTGTAACCTATAAAGCCGGGAATGCTTTTGCAGCGGATCTTTCTTTGTATCATGATGGAACAGATGATGCCGGAGCCGGTTTTACTTATGGCTTGTCCTTATCAAACCTGGGTTCTAAAATAGGATATACGAATGATGCTCAAAGTAAGGACTTTATTCCTGCAAACTTGGGTGTAGGCGGCGCCTATAGCTGGGTATTCAATGAAACAAGCAAATTTACCCTTGCTCTGGATATCAATAAATTGCTGGTTCCGGCTGTTCCGGAATACACCGGAGATAATACCGTAGATTCTACAAACCTGGCAAATTATCATAATTACAGCATTTTCGAAAGTTGGTTTAAATCTTTTAGTAATAAAGCCATCACCTTCTCCCCAGGAGCTGAGTATGTGTATAATAATCAATTTGCCATTCGTGCTGGTTATTTTTATGAAGGAAAAAACCAAGGTGGTCGCAGGTATTTTACTGCCGGTGTTGGTGTAAAGTACAGTTCATTTAATATCAATTTTTCTTATCTCGCCCCTTCGGGCAATGGTGTCACACGAAACCCTTTATCCAATACATTGCGCTTTAGTTTATTGTTTGACCTAGATAGCGGAGGCGGAGAAGGGTATTAATTTTTAATTTTTTTTGACCGGGTATCATATTATTTACCCGGTCCATTTTTTCAACAGCATGAAAATACGCATAGGTACCGGCATTGATTTTCATCAACTGAAAGAGGGCCGTGATTTTTGGATTGGAGGCATTAAAATCCCACATTATCAGGGAGCAATGGGTCATAGTGATGCGGATGTTTTACTCCATGCCATTTGTGATGCCCTTTTAGGTGCATTATGTTTGGGGGATATTGGCAAACATTTCCCTGATACTGATAATGCTTTTAAAAATATTGATAGCAAAATTCTATTGAAAAAATGCTATGAAATGATTCTTGAAAAAGGCTTTCAATTGATCAATATAGACAGTACAATTTGCCTCGAAAAACCAAAAATCAATCCATATGTTTTGGAAATGCGCAAAGTAATTGCCCAGGTCTTAGAAGTTTCCATTGAAGATATTTCTATAAAAGCGACTACCGCGGAAAAGCTGGGTTTTATTGGCAGAGAAGAAGGTGTAATGGCTTATGCTACCGTTCTAATAACCCAAAAATAAAACCCGTTTTAATTGTATAAAACGGGTTTTATGAGATTGCTTTTAGAATGCTTTTTTAATAGCCGTCATTTTGTGTAAGATTTGCATTAACTCTCAATTCTCTTTGAGGAATGGGATAAACAAGCTTTGGATCATTCCAATTGAAAACACCGGCAGCGCCTTCAGTCCTCTTTAGGTCGTGCAAAGTGAAACCTTCAAATGCTAATTCCAGTTTGCGTTCCAGTAAAATTTTATCCAGCGTAAGATCACTCGATGTATAACTCGGAAGGTTCACGCGGTTTCTGATCTTATTAATGTCATTTACTGGAGCTGTTCCAATGGAGGTGCCCATTCTGAAGTTGGCTTCAGCTCTTACCAGGTACATCTCAGCCAGGCGGAGAATATGAACATTGCCATACAAATTTTCAAACTTACCGGTATAAGTAGAACCACCCGAAGTATAAAATAGATTTAAACGATCATCTCCGGATTCATATAAATCTAAATGATTGCTGGTAATGGCAATATCACCACGACCATTAGCAGAATAAAACTCCTGGAAAACATTCGTTCCGGAACTTGTAGTAACCTGCATGGCAAATAAATCTTCAGGGGTATTGGGAACTGCACCCGGACTTGAAGGATTTGGAAATTCATCAGCATACTTTGCATTCAGGCTATACCCATTGTCAGTTGCATCGGTAATAGCTTTATTTGCTGCATTAGCAGCGTTTTCAAAATCTCCCTGTTGAAGGTAAATGCGAGCGAGCATTGCGGAAGCAGCAACGGAATTTGCAAAGAATCCATTCTTTGCCGGTAACAAGGATTGTGCATCTTTCAAATCTTGTAATGCCTGGGCATACACTTCAGCTACGGTACTCCGCGGTAACTGGCTTTCTCCTGAAATCACAGTTGTAGGTGTAAGAACAATGGGCACTCCCAGATTGGTGGATGGGTTGCCATCATTCCAGGCTTTCCCAAACATTCTTACGAGATCAAAATAGCATGCACCCCGAATAAATTTTGCCTCACCTTCTACGCGATCTTTTTTCTCATCAATTACTACATCCAATGCACTCAATACATTATTCACATCATTAATGGCTGCATACCCTGCCAGCCAGGTATCCGATACGAACTGGTTATCTACGGGAATAGATTTCGTATATATCTGTGTCATTCCCTGGTAGGTTCCGGACCATTCAAGTTCATTATTATCGCCTAGTAAATCGGCACAAACGAAAATACTTCCTCCATACATATCAAAATCAATCAGGTCGCTATAAGACCCTACTAATGCTGCTTCTACATCATTACTGGTATTGAGCGCCTGACCATTTTCTACACTTTGTGTGGGTTTAATATCTAATTGTTTATTGCAGGAAAAACAAGCGATAAGAAAAATAAAGGCCGGTATAATTTTTATATTAATTTTTTTCATTGCAAAATATTTTATGTTTAGTATCATGATTTTTTATGTTACTTGATTAAATAATTTTAGAAACTTAAGTTGATACCAAAAACAATTGTTTTTACCTGCGGTGCAGAATAAAAATCTTGTCCAAGATTAATGTTATCTGCCTGGTAATCTGAATTTACTTCAGGATCCCAACCTTCATATTTTGTAAAGGTGAAAAGGTTTTGGGCTCTGGCATATATTTTTGCACTGCTTATTTTAAACCTGGAAATAATAGAAGCCGGCAAAGTATAACTGAGTGTAACGGCTTTTACCCGCATATAGGATCCATCTGAAATATATCGGCTGGAAGGATCAGTCCCATTGGGATAAAATAATCTGGCTTCAGGTATCATCGTTATATCCCCCGGATTTTTCCAGGCATTTAATTGATCCAGCGTTTGGTTATCAAAGCCATTACTTCCACTGGAAGACATATATTGTCCGCCACCATTATATATCTGATTACCTCCTACACCTTGTAAAAGAATGTCTAAAACGATTCCTTTATAACTAAACGTATTACCTATGCCATAAATAAAATCGGGGTTAGGATCTCCTACAACCACATCTGCAGCTGCATTGTAATCATTGGTGGTGGATCGGTCAATGCTACCATCACTTTTCAGCGTATTTTTATAATACAAGGCATCTCCATTGTTGGGATCTGCCCCGGCAAATTCTTTTGTGTAGAAAACACCCAAAGGCAAACCTTCAATGGCTTTATTTACATCTGTACCCAGTATTTGACCATTTAAATTGGTTACCTCATTTTTATTTTTTGAAAAGTTTAGAGAAGAGGTCCATCTGAAATCATGACTGGAAATGTTTACTGTATTCAGCGTGATTTCAAAACCCTTATTGTTCAGGTTACCTACATTTTTAAATTGTGTAGCAAAACCTGATGTGCCGGGTATCTCAACATTGAGTAATAAATCTCTGGTGTTTCGGGTATAGTAGTCAAATTCAAGCTCTATCCTGTTTTTAAATGTACTTAATTCAAATCCAAAATCTGATCCGGCTGTGGTTTCCCATTTCAGGTCAGGATTTTCAATTTGATCAGGTCTTTGACCGGCAATTCCACCATATCCGCCATTGCCTGAATAAAGGCCACGTGATGCAAAGTTTGGTATTTCAGCATTTCCGGTTAAACCATAACTGGCTTTTAATTTCAAAAAGTTTATCCAGCGTGAATCCTGGAGGAATTTCTCTTCACTCATTACCCAGCCAACTGACCCTGCAGGGAAAAAGCCATACCTGTTATTAGCGCCAAACCTGGATGAGCCATCATACCTGCCACTCAATGCAAGCAGGTATTTACCATCAAATTTATAATTTGCTCTTAAGAAATAAGATAAGAAACTAAAAGCTGTAGAGGATGAAAGTGCATTGGTTTTAGATGCTGCACTAGCCAATTTTTTATATGCGTCACTTGGAAAATTTTCACCATCTGCTTCTGAATTTGCTGATGTTTGTTTCTGAAAACTTGAACCGAGTACCATATCTAAATCATGCTTTTCTTTAAAGGTCATATTATATTGGAAAAAGTTATTGGTATTAATATTCAATAACTGATCTGAGGTATAAAAGCCACTCCCATTCGGAACACCTGTATTCCGGGCTGTCAGCCGGCCATAATAGGCATCTTCTGTTTGGTTTAACTGATCCATACCTAATTCAGAACGAAATGAAAGCCCTTTTACTAATTTCACTTGTGCATACACATTGCCCAAAGTCCGATTCACCAATGTATTGTAAACTGAGTTATCTACACTGATCAGCGGATTATAATAAAGAGGGTAGTTGGTATTTGGATTCCCTGTCAGTGGATCCAGTTCACCACTCAGCAAACCGGTACGAGGATCAATGATGGGTGTAATGGGCGAAAGGGCTACGACTTGTAAAGGTGTAGCAAAAGCGTTGTCATTAGATATCCGGTCATTCAGGGTCCTGGCAAAACTCATATTCATACCAATGCTTAACCAGTCATTCACCATGTGATCCAGGTTTAATCTGGCACTATATCTTTTCAGACTATTTCTAACTAAAATTCCTTTTTGATCCAGGTATTGCCCGGATGCATAAAACTTTGTCCTTTCTGTTCCGCCAGAAAAATTGATATCATACTGTGAAATAGGCGCTCTTTGAAATGCCTGGTCTTCCCAATTTGTATTCACTTTCCCTTTTTTCCAATCATTATTATCTGCAGAATATCTTTTAAATCTACTATTTACATAATCTAATTCATCTGCAATAGCATCATCTAAATTGGTATAATACCCATAAATCACATCTTGTTTTGCAGCGCCATAAGCAGCTTGTGTAAAATAATCAACATATTGTTTGGAATCTAAAAATTCCCGGTGACCAGTTGGCTTTTGAAGGCCGGTGAAATATCCAAACTCAACTTTTGAAGTGCCTAATTTTCCTTTTTTTGTAGTGATAAGGACTACTCCATTGGATGCACGTGAACCATAAATAGCCGCTGCAGAAGCATCTTTCAATATTTCTATAGATTCAATATCATTGATATTGATGTCGGAAAGTGGATTGGTGGCCGCGCCATTACTGGAAAGGTCGCTGGTGATTACAGGGATACCATCCACAACATACAATGGGTCATTCCCTGCTGAAACGGATGATGCACCGCGAATACGAACCGAGATTCCTTGCCCTAGTTTTCCATTTAATTGTTGAACATATACACCGGATGCGCGTCCTTGCATTGCGCTTTCAAAGCTGGTTACAGGTGTATTATTCAATTCCTTGGCACCTACTTTGGCAACAGAACCGGTAATATCTTTTCTCAGCTTGGTTCCATAACCAACAACTACCACTTCATTAAGGTTAGTTACATTCTGAACAAGGGAGATGACAATACTCTGATCTGTTACTTCTACTTCCTGGTTATCATAACCAATGAATGACACCATGAGCTTTTGGGATTTATTATCCATTTTCATGGTAAAATATCCACCTGCGCCGGAAATAGTGGTCGTTTTTGCACCTACAACCTGGATGGTGGCTCCAACAATCGGAGACCCATCTTTTGCATCTATCACTTTACCACTTACCTCTTTTTGACTAAAGGCAAACTGAAAAGAGATCAATGCCATAAAAAAGAATAAAATTTTTGTTCTCATAATACATAATGTTAATGTTTAGCAAATTAAGTTTTTTTTATTTGTCTGAAGCTTTAAGCTTCAAAAAAAATTAAATGTGGATAAATTTTTGTGTGGCTTGTCAGAAATGGTGATTTTATTATTTTTTAAGCTTTGATGAGAAAAGTCCGAATACATTTTAAGTTTCAATAAGAGAATTATTTTTAAAAACGTTGGAATGTGTCGAGATTAATTGGTAATTTATTGATAATAAGCTATTTAGATAGTTGAAAAGTTTAAAAGGTTGGCATTTATTATATAATTACTCAAAAAAATAATTTTGATATATTGCTCAAAATTGTAATTTAGTGCAAGAATTTAATGGGTTAGTAAGTAAGAGGTTGGCAGGGGTGTCAACCTTTTTTTATGCAAAAAATTTTCTGGCTTATCAGCTTTTTTTTCTTTTTTAAATTGCATTTTCTTTTGATCTTAAAATCTAAAATACGGATCGGTTTAGTGTGATGAAAATTAATCTTGAATAAGAAGTATGTCAAAAATAAGAGTAGCTTTTTTTTGTAGGAACTGTGGATATGAGAGCCCCAAATGGCTGGGGAAATGTCCCGGTTGTGAGAAGTGGAATACCTTTATTGAAGAAGTGATTGATAAATCTGCTGACAAAAAAAATGCGGGAAACACATCATTGTTCAGTGATGTGAAAAAGCCGGTAAAAACAGTTGCTTTAAATGATGTGGATTTTCATGTGGTGCAGCGGATTCTTACCAAAGACCCTGAACTCAATAGGTGCCTGGGTGGCGGTATTGTTCCGGGCAGTATTGTTTTACTCGCAGGAGAGCCCGGAGTTGGTAAAAGTACTTTGCTATTACAAGATGCATTAGCTATTGAAGACAAGAAGATTCTTTATATCAGTGGAGAAGAAAGTGAAGAACAAATCAAGATGCGTGCAAATAGAATTGGCATCGCCCATGAACAATTCTATTTACTTACCGAAACGGTAACACAAACTATTTTTAATGAGATCAAAAAATTAAAACCCGGCCTTGTTATCATTGATTCCATTCAAACTTTGCAATCTGATTTTTTAGATGCATCGCCCGGAAGTATTTCTCAAATACGGGAAACGGCCGCAGAATTCCAACGCTTTGCAAAAGAAATGAATACCCCGGTTTTTCTTATTGGGCATATCACCAAAGATGGAAGTATTGCAGGACCAAAGATTTTAGAACATATGGTAGATACGGTGCTGCAATTTGAAGGTGAAAGACATTATGCATATCGCATACTTCGTACTTTAAAAAATCGCTTTGGGAGTACGGCGGAGATGGGTATTTATGAAATGACCGGAGCAGGAATGCAACCCGTATTAAATCCATCCGAAATTTTAATTCATCAGAAGGAGGGAGTATTAAGTGGTAGCGCCATTGCCGCAAGTATGGAAGGCGTTCGCCCATTGTTAATAGAAGTACAGGCTCTTGTAACGCCCAGCGTTTATGGGACACCTCAAAGAACTATCAGTGGATTTGATATGCGGAGATTGCAATTATTACTGGCCGTTTTGGAGAAAAGAGGAGGTTTCGCATTTGGGATGAAAGATGTTTTTATCAATATTGCCGGAGGGCTCAAAGTTGAAGATCCCTCAATAGACCTTGCTATTGTTTGCGCCTTATTATCATCTTATGAAGATGCAGCGCTACCTGAAAATTTATGTTTCGCAGGCGAGGTGGGTCTCAATGGAGAAATAAGAGCCGTCAATCGTATAGAGCAGCGAATTTCGGAAGCAGAAAAACTGGGATTTGAAAAAATTATGCTTTCCAGGTATAACAAAAAAAATTTTCAAAGCAAGAAATTCAAAATTGAAATCAGGGAAGTTGGTACGGTGGAAGAAGTTTATAAGAACTTGTTTTAAGCCTATTGATTTTATACAAAGGCTGTTGTATTTTGAAATATGTTTACGCATGCATTTTCAAAAATTCGCGACTTAAGTCATTTATTTTTCCCACATAATTGTTTAGGATGTTTTAGTGATGTATTATCTCCCGATCAATTTTTATGTGCAGCCTGTTTTTTCAAATTACCGGAAACCGGATTTTTTAAGCATCCGGAGAATGCGATGGAAAAAATTTTCTATGGCAGGCTACCGGTTCAACATGCCGGTAGTGCTTATTATTTTAATCATGATTCCATTTTACATCGGTTGGTCATTCAGTTTAAATACCAAGGCCGAAAAGATATTGGAGATTATCTCGGTAAATTATTATGTAAAGAATTAATCCTTTCTATGCGTTACGATAACCTGGATGCAGTGATAGCGATGCCTTTGAATAAAGCGAGAGAAAAGATCCGAGGGTTTAATCAGTCTTCAGTTCTTGCTAAAAAAATTGCTCAGTCATTGCAAATCCCACTTTTGGAAAACGTATTAGAACGGAAAATAAATACACAATCTCAAACCACTAAAGGCCGGATAGCACGCTGGGAAAACATGCAAAATAATTTCATTGTTATTGACCCGAAGCCATTGGAAAATAAACATATTCTCCTGGTGGATGATATTATCACTACCGGCGCTACTCTTGAAGCATGTGGCATGGAAATTTTGAAAACGAATAATTCAAAGCTAAGTATTGCCACACTTGGATTTACAGTTTAATAAGCCTGAAAAGAACAAGGGCAGGTGTCATGGATTTCATCAATAGGATAAACAGGCCATGATTTCCCTATTGATTTATAAATATCAGGAAAGGGTTTGAAATATGTAGGAATGTTAAACTCTGATCATTTGCCTGCTAAAAAGTTTTACATTATGTAGTTTTACGATCAATTTAAACAGCGATTTTATGAAACTCCTTTTTCTTCCATTATTCATTTTATTATCAAATCATCTTCCTATGCACTCTGGTGAAAAAACAGTTGAGAATAAAAGACCTATTACCATCTATGATTTTAAAATAGCTTCACTGGATGGGGGTACTATTGACTTTTCAAAATATAAAGGCAAAAAAATCCTCATTGTAAACACGGCATCAAAATGTGGTTATACACCTCAATATAAAGGCTTGGAGAGTTTATATGAATCCCATAAAAATAATCTGGTGATTGTGGGTTTTCCTTCTGATAATTTTGGTGGCCAGGAATTTCAGGATAATAAAGATATTGCTTCATTTTGTGAAAAGAATTTCGGCGTTACATTTCCACTCACCACACGTGTAGATGTAAAGGGGGATAACATTACACCAGTTTTTGCCTACTTGTGCAATAAAAAAGAAAATGGGGTATTAGATGCAACAATCGGTTGGAATTTCAATAAATTTATTATTGATGAAAATGGAAAACTATTGGCACATTTTGATAGTGATGTAACACCTGAGAGCCCTGAATTATTAAAATATCTGCAATAAGCAAATTACGAAATAAGTTTTTCCGATGCAGTTTAAAGATATACCGGGGCAAAACCAGATAGCCGGCTACCTGAAAGAAATGGCTAATCATAACCGGCTTGGGCATACTTTATTATTTTTATCGAATGAAGGATCAGGAGCTTTATCCTTAGCATTGGCATTTGCTCAATACCTTGTTTGTGAAAAAAGAAATTTTCATCAGACTCCGGTCTCATCCTCTCTTTTTGGGGAAGATATTTTGCCTGCCATAAATCCCGGAGAACTTCCTGCAGATTCCTGTGGAGAGTGCCCTTCCTGTATTCGCGCACAGCAATTTATTCATCCCGATATTCATTTTTCATACCCGGTCATTACGAAAAAATCGGCGACAAAAACCATCAGCGCACTTTATGCTAAGGAGTGGAGAGAATTTTTAAATACGACACCTTATGGCAATGTATTTGACTGGTTACAAAAAATAGAAGTTGAAAATCAGCAAGGAAAGATCACAGCGGATGAATGCATGGATATTATCCGGAAATTTAGTTTAAAAAGCTTCGAAAACGGGCTAAAAATATTGATACTCTGGATGCCGGAATATTTAAGTAAAGAAGGGAATATTTTATTGAAATTAATAGAAGAACCCCCACCGGATACTTTATTTATTCTGGTAAGTGAATCTGTGGATTTAATTCTGCCTACGATCGTGAGCCGATGCCAGCTAATTAAAATTCCGGCTATTGAAAATGAAGCATTAATAGATACAATTGTTGAAAAGCAGGAAGTAAGCAGGGAAATGGCAAGCCAGGCAGTAGCCATATCGGCTGGTAATTATCGCGAGGCAATACAAATACTCCGTGACACAGAGGAAGACTGGCAAACCGTTTTAAGTAACTGGTTAAATTTTGCCATTAAGGCACGTTTATCAGATCAGGTAAAATGGATTGAAGAAATGAATAAACTTGGCCGGGAAAAGCAAAAACAATTCCTTCGTTATTTTTTGCATCTTGCCGAAATATCCATGCGTATTCATATTGTAGGACCGCAAAACATCACTGCAACTCAAAAAGAAATTGATTTCTCAAAACGCCTGATTAAAGTAGCCTCTATGGAACAAATGGAAGCCATTGCCTCGGAACTTAATAACGCTATTTATTTTATTGAAAGAAACGCCAATGCCAAATTGCTGTTTCATGCTCTTACCATAAAGTTGTATCATATCATTCATCAGAAAACCTTAATTTTGACAAGTTAGGTTAAACAATAATGGTTTTAACCCGTGTAGAAGGATGGGTGCATGAAAGGAAATAAATTTCCCAATAGGGATTATTTACAGGAATTGGATAGTAATGAAGAAAACGGTTTCATTGACATATTTACAAAATAAGACTGCTTTATATTCGCACAGGCAAACCTGTGATTACTGCCCGGGATTTGAATAAATCCTCCTGCATTTTCTTCCATGCTCGAATCTTTTATTAAGAATTGACCACTATAAAATGACTTATATGGGATGTGGGACATGCGGTACAGGCGCTCCAAGTGGATGTAAAAGCAATGGTGATTGCAACACCGGAGCATGCAATCGTTTAAATGTTCATGACTGGTTATTGAATCTGCCCATGAGCGATCCACTAAGCACTTGTAAAATTATCGAAGTGAGTTTCCAGGAAGGTAGCCGGAAAGAATTTTACAGGAATAACACTTTGCAATATTTCGAAAAAGGAGAATATATTACGGTGGAAGGCGTAAGTGGTATAGATGTCGGGCAGGTAAGTTTAAGTGGAGAATTAGTGCGTCTGCAATTAAAAAAGAAAAGCATTTTAGAAAATAATCCGGAAATTAAGCGGGTATTACGTCGTAGTTCAGAAAGAGACCTGGAACAGTATTTTGCAAATAAAGAAAGAGAAAAAGAGGCATTGATCAAAAGCAGGGCTATTATCAATAAGTATAAATTGGAAATGAAGCTTAGCGAGGTGGAATTTCAGGCGGATGGTAAAAAGGCTACATTTTTTTATACCGCTGATGACCGCGTTGATTTTCGTGAACTAATTAAGGAACTTGCTTCCGTCTTTAAAACAAAGGTTGAAATGCGGCAAATTGGGATCCGCCAGGAGGCCGGAAAAGTAGGCGGAATCGGAAGTTGCGGAAGAGAACTTTGCTGCAGTACCTGGCTTACGGATTTTAAGAGCGTAACAACTACTGCTGCCCGGTATCAAAATTTATCTATTAACCAGGCAAAACTGAGCGGGCAATGTGGCCGCTTGAAATGCTGCCTGAATTACGAACTGGATACCTATCTTGATGCTTTACAACATTTCCCTGAAAATGCTGATTTCTTATATACGGAAATGGGTACTGCAAACCTTGTGAAAAAAGATATTTTCAAAAACCTGATGTGGTATATGTTGCCTCAAAGTACTATCCATTACCCTTTATCCATTGAACGTGTAATGGAAATTAAAAAAATGAATCAGAAAAATATTAAGGCAACTGAATTAAAACCCGTTGATGTTGCTTCGACTAAAAAATCCGTGGAAGAAAAGCATGAATTTGTAGATGTTGTCGGGCAGATTTCTCTGGTGAGCCTCCAGAAAAATGAACGTAGAAAGAACAATAAACATAACCCAAATCCAAAAAATAAACAAAACCGTAACAAGGGAAATCGTCCTCCTTTTAATAAAAACAAATAGATTTTTATGTTGGACTTCTTCTCTAAAATTTCGATTAGAAAATGGAATCCTGCAATAAAAGTGCAATCCTCTTTAGCCTGCTAACTTTGCATATATAATTGATAGAAATAGAATCCATGAAATTTGAAGTGGGTGACGAAGTCATCGTAATATTAACAAAAGAAGAAGGGCGAATAATCGAATTCATTGATGAACAGAATGCGCTTGTAGAAGTACGTGGTGTAAGGTTCCCTGCAAATATCAACCAGTTGGATTTTCCCTATTTTCAACGATTCTCCAAAAAGAAAACAAACCCGGTAAAAAAAGATAAAACCTATATTGACCAAATACCAAAAGAAAAACAAAAACCACAAACAGGACTTCAGGAAGAAGGCCTTCAATTATCGGTCGTTCCCAAATTTTCATTCGATGAATTTGATGATGAAGTTATTGATTCCTTGAAAATTTACCTGGTGAATAAGACTTCTTATGCCTATCATTTTTCTTATAAACAATATTTCTTAGGGAAATTATCTTTTGAACTACACAATGATATTCCTGCCTTTAATAATTTTTATTTGCATGATATCGCTTTTGCAGAAATTAATGATTCTCCTTCGTTTACCTTTTTGTTTTCATGCTCCACGCCTCAAAAAGGAAAAGCTGAAGTAGCGGAAGCTATTCTAAAACCCAGGCTCAAACAACTGTTTCGGGAAATCGAGAAACTGAAGGAAAAAAATGAACCGATGGTTTCCTATTTATTATTGGAAAAATTCCCGGATAAAACGGTAAACGATGCCTTTGTGAAGAATGTAAACAGGGAAAAAAGACAAAACAAATATGCCTCGGTACCGGCAAGATCCATTATTGACCTGCATATTGAGAAACTGGTTAATAGCACACAAGGGATGAGCAATTTTGATTTATTGCAAATACAACTTGATGAATTTGAAAAATGGTTTTCTCTTGCCGTTGAACAGCATTTGACATCCATTGTTTTTATACATGGAATAGGAACGGGGAAATTGCGCGACGAAATTCACAGCCTTTTAAAATCAAAAAAAGAAGTACGCTATTTTGTGAATCAATATGATCCGCGTTTTGGATATGGCGCAACGGAAGTTTTTTTGCAAACATAATTCCCTTTTCATCGTCCACTTCTGCATCAAATTTGTAATATCTTTGCAAGGCTACAAACCCGCCCCATCGCGGCGTTTTGATAGACGCTGAGGAAAGTCCGGACAGCAAAGGGCAGCCTCCCGGTGAATAGCCGGCTGTTTATTTTTCCTTTTGGAATAAAATAAATGCGGGATAGTGCCACAGAAAATAACCGCCCTGCTTTGGCAGGGTAAGGGTGAAAATGGGAGGTAAAAGCTCCCGTTCTGCTTTAGTAATAAAGTAGAAGGGTAAACCCGGGGTGCTGAAATGCCATGTAAACCCGCACTGTTAATGCAGTGCCTGTTGCCCGCAGGTTTGCGGAAGGGTAGGCAGCTACAGGTATATAGTAATATGTATCGCAGATAAATGATGGAGTAGAAACAAAATCCGGCTTACGAGGTTTGTAGTATTTTTATTGAAATGGAAATCCTTCAGGATCATCATCTTCCTGTTCTGGAGTCATATTCATCATACTCCCCATCAAATCTTTAAATTGGATTTTGCCATCAACCATTTTTTTGCTGATCAGCGAAAAGCTGGAAAGCCCATGCAGCACGAATTCCATTAATAAGGCATTTTCTTTTTCCGTAGTATGGGAAAAATATTTTTTTACAAAAGCATGTAAACCATCCACCCGGTATAAGGTTGAAATCTTTTGTGAATCGCTCATATCCAATAACAGGTCGAGGTGGTTTCCGGCATCAAACCATCGGATAATGGAGCGGTAAGGGCTTTCTTCCTGCTTTACGGCAGCAGAAGGTTTACCGGTATTTCGCTTTTTTTTCAGGGCATCCGGGTTAGGGAAATATTCAATGAACCTGGAGCGGATGGCTTTATCCACTAAATTCATAGCTACAATATATGGCCCTTCTTGTTCGCCTTCATAGACAAGTTCTATTTTACCGGTAATTGCAGGAATAATCCCCGCCAGATCGCTGATCCATACCTGCGTATTTTTTTCCTGTTGCAGGATGGCTCTTCTTTCCGCACTGCTATAAGCATTTTCAAAAGCAGCAATTGTAAGCCGTGCGCTTACGCCACTTTTTTTATCTACATATTCATTACTCCTGGCTTCAAAAGCTATTTGTTCGATCAGTCTTTTTATTAAATCACTCATAGCTACCCTTTCCTGTTGACTTTGGGGCACTTGGGCTTCCTGTGTTGTAATGGCCAGCGCGGTTTCCAAATCTTTTGGATAATGCGTAAGGATTTGACTTTCTATCCGGTCCTTTAAAGGAGTGACAATACTTCCGCGATTGGTATAATCTTCCGGATTCGCAGTAAAAACAAATAGAATATCCAAAGGCATCCGCAGTTTAAAACCCCGAATTTGTATATCCCCTTCTTCTAAAATATTAAACAAAGAAACCTGGATACGCGCCTGTAAGTCGGGCAATTCATTTATTACAAAAATGCCCCTGTTGCTGCGGGGTATGATGCCATAATGTATAACTCGTTCATCTGCAAAGCTCAGTTTCAGATGAGCGGCTTTAATGGGGTCTATATCACCAATCAAATCTGCTACACTTACATCCGGAGTAGCCAGCTTTTCCGCATAGCGATCATTGCGATGTAGCCATTCTATAGGCGTTTCATCACCATACTCAGCCAATAAATTTTTGGAAAATTTGCTGAATGGTCTCAGGGGATGATCATTGACTTCACTTCCTGCAATGATGGGGATATATTCATCCAACAAGTTGATCATTTTTCTTGAAATACGGGTCTTTGCCTGGCCACGTAATCCTAAGAACAAGATATTATGTTTGCTCAATAAGGCGCGCTCGGTATCCGGTATTACAGAATCTTCATAACCATAAATGCCATCAAAAGCCGTTTCACCGGAAGATATTTTTGTTATGAGATTTTTTCTTATTTCTTCTTTTATGGTTTGAAAAACATAGCCACTTTTTTTTAATTCGCCTACGGTTTTAATTTGATGAATATCCATTTTTGATAAATCGTTGAATAATTTGATGTAAAAATTGTTTGATAGTAATGATTGTCATTGGATAATGATTAATACAATGTTTTTCTTTTCCCACTTTCAAAATCACGAAAGATAAATGCACCCAGTTTATCCAAAGAAGCAAAAAAAGCTTTCCCTTTATTCATTTCTGTAAATTCCTGTACAAACTTTTGCAGGTAAGGATCACTGGCAATCATAAAGGTCGTGATCGGAATTTTCAGTTTCTTACATTGTGCAGCCAGGTTCAGGCATCTGTTTACTACTTTACGATCAAGACCAAAACTGTTTTTGTAATATTTTTTTCCGATTTTCAAACAGGTCGGTTTTCCATCGGTAATCATAAATATTTGCTTATTCGCATTCTTCCTTCTCCGCAAAATATTCATAGCTAATTCAAGGCCGGCAATCGTATTGGTATGATAAGGGCCCACTTTCAGATAAGGCAAATCTTTTACTTCTATAGGCCAGGCATCATTACCAAACACTACGATATCAAGTGTATCTTTTGGATAGCGGGTTTGAATTAATTCACTCAGAGCCATAGCCACTTTTTTGGCCGGAGTTATGCGGTCTTCTCCATAAAGAATCATAGAGTGGGAGATGTCAATCATCAATACGGTAGATGACTGGGTCATGAAATCCGTTTCACGGATATGCAAATCATTTTCCTGCATATCAAAATCGTGTATGCCATGATTGATCTGTGCATTGCGAATACTTTCTGTGAAATCTATTTGCTCCAGCATATCTCCAAACT
The DNA here is from genome assembly GCA_018268015.1 of Bacteroidota bacterium. Lineage (GTDB taxonomy): Bacteria > Bacteroidota > Bacteroidia > Chitinophagales > Chitinophagaceae > JAFDXJ01. Next base: position 5,007 of record JAFDXJ010000036.1, on the reverse strand, counting down.
GAAATGGCCTGGTATCTGGATTGATTTCATCACCCTGTCCGGGTTTTGCTGTGCGGTGATTGCCCCTGCTGGTTTTTTTTAATTTTCCGAAAATCTCTTCCAGGCTGCGTTTACGGATGGTTTGTTCACTTTTGGAAGTAATTTCAAATTCCCCGGAAAGGGTCTCTTCTTTCAGATAACCTTTTTCTTTTAATTCCTCTATGAAATCGCCCATGCCATACGCCTCATCCGTCAATTGATATTTTTTATCCAGTTCATTCATCCATTGCATTGCTTCTGCTGCATCACCGCTGGTATAAGTAAGCAATTGAATGAAGAGCTCCAATAACTGATCAAATTTTGATTTGCCCTGAGCATGGATATCGAACTTTGTAAAACGAAATCCTTTCATAATTGAAAACTACATAAAAAATTTTTATATCAGCATAAAAAATGGTTAATGCAGTAAGGAAATTTTCGCTTTTCATTTCATCCTTGATTCCTGTATCTTGCATCAAATGGCTACAACAAAAAAAGTAAAGAATAAAAAGCCGGTCATACTTGTCATCAATGATGATGGGGTTACAGCACCGGGAATCCGGGCGCTCGTTGATGCGGTAAAAGATTTAGGAAAAGTAGTAGTGGTGGCACCGGATAAACCACAAAGTGGTATGGGGCATGCTATTACTGTTGGGCAACCGCTTCGTCTTCGCCCCGTACATTCTTTTAATGGTATAGAAGCCTGGGATTGTAATGGCACACCGGTTGATTGTGTCAAACTCGCAGTGGATAAAGTATTGCATGGTAAACCGGATATTTGTCTTAGCGGAATTAATCATGGTGCCAATCATTCTATTAATGTTATTTATAGCGGCACCATGAGTGCTGCACTGGAAGCATCCATAGAAAGCATACCCAGTATAGGTTTTAGCTTACTCGATTATAGCATAGATGCTGATTTTTCTGGAGCTACTCTGTATGTACAACGCCTGGTAAAACAAATACTAAAAAAGAAATACGATCATCATTTATGCCTGAATGTAAATATCCCCGCCGTGCCGGGCAACCTGATTAAAGGAATCAGGGTTTGCCGCCAGGCTTATGCCAAGTATGAGGAAGAATTTGATGAACGTACGGACCCGCATGGGAAAAAATATTATTGGCTCTCCGGAAAATTCTTAAATTTTGATAAAGGAAAAGATACCGATGTTTGGGCTTTAGAACATCATTATATCAGCGTAGTACCTGTACAATTTGACCTGACAAAACATGTGCTTAAAACAAAATTGGAAAAAGACCTCAACTTCAAATGAAAAAAGATAGTTTTTTACTCGGGATAATACTTGGTATCTTATCACCTGTAGTGGGCATCATAGCATTTTATTTTTGGAAAGCCTATCCCAATACTTTTTTAGATTTTTTCAATGTGGTAAAACAAAATAATTCATTGATCACAGCATTAATGAGCTTTGCATTATTGGCAAATGCTATTGTATTTACCTTTTTTATTAATAAAAAAATTGATAAGACAGCTAAAGGCATTTTTCTGATAACCGTGCTATTTGCACTACCGGTCATTATTTATAAGCTCTTCTATTCGTAAAAATTTTTGGTATAAAATGATGCAAACTTCATGAAATATTATTTAATAGCCGGTGAAGCAAGCGGAGACCTGCATGGAGGAAACCTCATTACTGCCATCAGGCAAATGGATCCCGATGCCGTTCTGCAGGCCTGGGGAGGCGATTTCATGGAATCGGCCGGAGCCAGGCTGGTTAAGCATTTCAAAGACTTAGCTTTTATGGGCTTTGCGGAAGTAGTGAAGCATTTACCCACCATATTGGGAAACCTGAAATTCTGCAAAAAAGATATTCTGGCATTTGCACCGGACGTTTTAATATTGATTGATTATCCCGGTTTTAATTTGCGCATTGCAAAATGGGCAAAGCAACATCATATCAAAGTGGCTTATTATATCTCACCTCAGGTATGGGCATGGAAAGAAAGCCGGGTACCATCCATGAAAAAAAATATTGATGAAATGATGGTGATCCTGCCCTTTGAAAAAGAATACTTTTTGCAAAAATGGAATTGGAATGTAACGTATGTGGGCCATCCTTTGGTAGAAGTAGTGGATGCTTTTTATGCTACGGAACAATTTGAAAAAATGAATGAAGGATTTTCAAAACCGGTGATCTCCTTATTACCCGGAAGCCGGAAGCAGGAAATTTTAAAAAAATTACCTCTTATGCTGGAAGCCTCAAAAGCATTCCCGGATTTTCATTTTATGATAGCAAAAGCGCCGGGCATGGAAGATACCTTTTATGAAAGCCTCACTACGGATTATCCTCATGTGACGTTCCTCAAAAATAAAACGTATGCATTGCTCTCCATTGCTTCCGCATCGCTGACTACCAGTGGCACAGCTACTTTGGAAACCGCTTTGTTTGGCGTGCCGGAAGTCGTTTGTTACAAAGGAAACCCCATCAGTTACAGGATTGCCCGGAAATTGATTAAGATCAAATATATCTCCCTGGTTAATTTAATCATGGATAAAGAAGTCGTGAAAGAATTAATCCAGGATGAGCTTACTGTAGATAATCTTATAGCCGAATTGAAAAAAATATTGGAAGATCAGAAAGTTCGTTTGCAGATGAAACAGGACTTTGTTACTTTAAAAAACATCTTATCGGCGGGCGGACATGCTTCCTCCAATGCTGCAAAAATTATTTATGGCCTGGCCAAAAGGTAAATCTTCCGAATGCTCATCACTGAAATAAAGGAATGATAAAAAATTTGAAGAGCATAAATAAAACGGCCAGCGTAAAAATAAAAATGGAGATGCGATTCATGCCATGCATATATTTCATCCATTTGGTAGGAGGGTCATCAGGATTGTGTTTCCTGAGATAAAAATATTCTGCCAATTGATTCCAGATACCCATAGTTTCTTACAAAGATACTTAGATCAATATGAAGATAAGATGTTTCATCTTAAATAAAGTAAACAAACTATCATGAGTAAGGGTGAATGGTGAATGGTTTATAGTTAATTGAAGCTGTTTTTTTTGTTACCGGCTTTTGCCATTCTATGGAACATCCTTGCGTCGCACCCATCAGGGCCTTGTACAGGGTTGGGCAGGAGAAAAAAACATTCATGTTCTTGGAAGATTATAATATTTCTTTTCTCTTCAAAATGTTTTATATTTGAACTAGCAAATCCTATTCATCACCACTCAATTAAACTTATGAGAAAAGAATGGTTACTCTATTTGTCTTTGGGTCTTTCTTCGCTTCCTTTTCTTTTGCCACAAGAAAAAGCAGGCGCACCTCAAAGCGATTTTAAAACGGCTGAAACTATTGCCCACACAGCATTTCAGCGGATTTCGGGGGGGGGGGGGTAACTAAATACCCGCCCTTGTATATTTTTTACACAGCCCCGCCCATGATTTTGAACAAGGAAAAAACGCAACATGGCCTTCTTGTTTCGGCATTTCATTTCCCGGCAATTTACCTTCTGCATGAAGGTTTTTCAGGCGATCATTCTATAACGACAGATGCTGTGAAAAAACATACTGTAAATACAACGATGCCTTTTGCTCAGCCTTATGATCATACGGTGATATCGCCGGCGAACTGCAACAACAATATGGCAGGCTATACCATTCCTTTGGACAGCATTAGAAAAAGCGCACCTTTAAGCTATGCCAAAAGCGGTGTATCGCCCATTCCCAATTTCCATGATGTAAAATACAAAGATGATAATCCTACTCAGGGCGATGATGATTTTATTTATACGGAGGATGATTTGAAAGGCTGCGCCGCCCTGAATGATTTCTGTGAAACCGATTCTTCCGCATTGAATTACATTGTATATTCTCATATGAATGTGGATTATGACAAAGGCAAATTACCCTGTATCATCATATTTCATGCGGGGGGATTTTCCGATTGCAGTACTTATAAGTATGAGGATTCATTATGCTATGCCATGGCGCGAAAAGGGTTTGTTGTATTTAATGTAGAATACAGGAGAGGCAGAATAAAAGATACTATAGAATTAGGGAAATACACATCCGTACAACAAATGTTGGCGATTTACAGGGCATTCCAGGACGGAAGGGGCGCTATCCGGAGTATAATTAAACGGCAGTTCAATATAGCCAATAACCATCTTCCCTATCAGATAGATACAAACCATATTTTTGTGGTGGGGCAAAGTGCAGGAGCCAGTATAGCCAATCAATTGGCTTATTATACGGATCAGGCCATGATAGATTCCATATTTCCGGTGCCAGCGGGAGAGCCATCCTTTTCCGCTGCACTTGGGCCGATCAATGCAGATTATTATTTTGGCGATACAAGTATAGAATACCATTCTAAAATAAAGGGGCTATGCAGTATGTGGGGAGGATTTCCGATACCCATGGTAAACAATAATTCCATAGATGAATATAAATTCCTCACAAGAGGTTATAAAAATCCACTGATACCTTTTATCGGTTTTATGGGAATCAAAGACCCTGTATTTCCATATGAAGCAAAAAAACAAAAAATATATTATCCGCCAGATGATACTTCAAACGCAAAATATGTCATAGAAACGAACTGTTTATTAATTGACACTATGAAAATCAATATAAACCAAAATAATAAACCCAATCTCCGGATGGAGTGTACCAATGATATTTTTACCATCCTTAAAGACAATGGCAATGCATCTCTTCAATACATAGACACATCAATGGGGCATGGTCTAAGTAAGCCGGATTCATTGAATATATGTCATTCGGATTTTGGAGTTGCCGGCGATCTTACCCTAAACCAGGTGAATGAATATTTAGCTTCTCGTTTCTGTTTTTATTTTCAATCCATCCTGAATGGGACTGAGGGTGCATTGGGCGGCATAAGAAAATTCATTTTCTGCGAGGACTACCGGCATTCCCCGGATGCTTCGGGTAATTGCGCTACAGCCGCTGATCATGATTGTCCCTAATGCTTAACAACTTTATTTTATACTTTAAATTT
>JAFDXJ010000035.1 GCA_018268015.1 Bacteroidota bacterium | reverse complement strand
TAAAAGTAGGCGGCAAAGGCATGAAAGGCTTTTATGGAGAGCCAAGTGAAGGAAAGGAAGGCATAGTAGGTAGTGTAGCCAAAGCCCTTGTAAAAGAACTTACAGGCAAGCCTGCGGAAATAGTGGAAACGCAATTACAAACAACAACCGGTAGTAAAACAGATAATCCTATATTAAACTTTAGGGATTGGGTATGGAAAGAAAAAACAGATGATTTTTCGTATGCAGATGCCAAAAAAGAAATGGATAATAACGGAGATTTGTATAAAGAATATAGAAAAAATATTCCTACCCAACACTCCATAGAAATAACCCCTGAACTAAAAGCAGCAGTAGAGAAAGGGCAGCCGTTGTTCAAGGAAGCAGAAGCCCAATACCACATAGAAAGCGGCAAAAACATCATTGAAGCCATAAAGGATTTTGATGGTAGCCCAAGAGCAACCGTAGCACTTACCCACGAAATAATGCATCCAACAGTAGTCGCAATTATTGATGGTGCAAAAGAAGGGAATGAAGTAGGTAAAAAGCATACTGAAACAATCGTAAGTGAATTTAATAAGGCTAATCCAAAAAACAAAGTAACAGTTGAAGATTTAATAAAAAGCAATGATGCTTTTAAAGACGGCACGACAAGCAAACAATACAGACAAGTACAAGAATTTATAGCAAAGAGTTGGGAACAATACCACACAGAAGGTGGCAAAGGATTTAGCGAAGCCTTCCAAAAAGTTTTAGACCAAATAACCAAAGCATTTCAATCGGTTTATAAATCAATTACAGGCAAACAATTAACCCCTGAATTGAGGCAAATGTTTGATAATATTTTGGGGAAAGAAGAATTAAGCACAGATGAAACAACACCTACAAAAGAAGTTAGTCCTAAAGCGGGTGTTTCTTCTAATAGTAATGAAGGTAATAGTGTAGTAGAAAACAAAGAACCTGCACCCAAAGAAGAAGCAGGTGTTTCTTCTGAAAGCAGCAAAGCGCAGCAATCTGTGCCGCATCCAATACTTAACGAACTTGCAGATGCCTATGACAACGCAAAGGGTGGTTTTGATAAAACAAATGCGGTTAGAGGTGTGGCGTTGAAATTTTCGGGGGATAGAAATAAAAAAAAGCGGCAAGAAATACTTTCAGCGATGCGTGGCAAAAAGGCTACCATAAAAGAAAGCGGTGTTATAGCACTTGAAAAAGAATTTCAAAAATGGATTGACGAAAGAAACAAAAAAAACCTTAAATTAAAAAAACATGGAAAAGAAAACAATAACAAAGTATCAACTGTTGCAGCTATTAAATCTAAAGCAAAAGATGCAGAAGATAGTTGGGGCAAAGAAAAAGCCGAAAAGGTAATTTCTGAAATTGATGCAGAAATTGCGGAAACAACCGACCAACAAGCAAGAGATAAAGGCGAAAAAATTGTTGATGGGAAAACGGTTAAGCGGCAAGGGAAAATAAACGCCTTATTAGGCAAGGCGGTGGATGTTCTTTTCGCAAAAAATAAGAAACAGCCCGCAAGATATGCTGTGATAGAAAGGGGCGATATGCAGCCAAGCCATAAATCAGGGGTTAAAAACGAGAATCATTTTATACCAGAAGCGCAACCAAGAGACAGAGGTTCTATGGCCGTGTTGAAAAATGAGGCAAAGGCGAAGTCCGATAACTTAGACCCATATCAGCTTGCAGACAACAACATTGCATATTTCGGTAGCCCTATTGTCAATGAGCGTGGGGAGGTAATTCAAGGGAACGGCAGGGCGGAGGCTATTGATTATTATTATTCAGACAATAAAAATGATACAAATGGGTATAAGGATATGATATATTCTAAGGCGGAAGAGTTGGGGTTAAATGTGGAAGATATAAAGAAAATGAAAGAGCCAGTATTGGTGCGCATAGCGGAAGTGCCTGATGAAATTTCTATAATATTAGGCAACCATAAGGCTTCTGACATGGAAGACGTGACCCAAAAAAGTTCTGATACAAAAGCCGCATTAAATAGGTTGAATCCAGCTGACATGAAACAGCTGTCAGACACGGTAGGGAGCAGAATTTCGGAAGATTCCACGCTAAAGGGTAGCATAAGAGATAATGCCAAACAAATTATTGATTTATTGATAGATAAGGGCGTGCTGCGTGGCGATAATAAAGAACGGTATTTTAATAAAGATGGTAGCGTAACACCAGAAGGCGTTGAAGCGGCATACGGCTCAATAAAACAACTATTATTTGAGGGCGGAGCAAGTAATTTGCAGGGCAAATTTGACAACCTGCCATTCACGCAAAGAGAAGCAATTGAAAAAACAATACCTGCGATATTGAGCAATAGAACGCTCAAGTCTAATGTACAAAAGGCTATTGAAATTCTTCACGAGAAAAATGAAAGCGGTACAAAGGAATTTGATACATGGAGCAAGCAGATAGATATGTTTAAAGGGAAATCTCCATCAGATGAATATAGCGGTGCAATGTTGAAGTTTGCAAGAGAAATTGATTCAGCGCAGAATCAGAAAGAAATTTCTACAATGATTAAGCGCATAGGGGCAAGCATGACAGATACGCCAGAAACATTGTTTGATGCGGCTAAAAGTGGCTTGCCATTCGATAAGTCTGTTGACGAATATATTGCATCAAAAGGAGCGTTGGGTAATGATAAAACGTCTTTTCAATCAGAAAATAAAGACACACAAGAAATACAAGAAGCCAAAGACCTTGTAAAAGACATTTACGATGATGGGTTTAAGAAAAATGGCAAAGCCCCAAG
>JAFDXJ010000034.1 GCA_018268015.1 Bacteroidota bacterium | reverse complement strand
CATAATTTCTTAATGTACTTCGGCTTATTCTTAATGTATTTAGTACTTCTTTTGCTTTCATTGTGCTAATTATTGCACAATATTAATACATTTTACTCAATTAAATACTTTTTTATCTTTCATATCTTTACTTTTTAATGTGGCGAACCACCTGATGTATTACCCATCCCTGCATCCCATTGGTCGGGATAATTTACCGCCAATGGTTGTGTAGGGTTTTGTTGCCTATAAGTTCCATAATTAATTAATCCACCTGCCGCATTGCTTAACCCCCCAAATATATTACCCCATGCGCCTGTTGTGAGTGCCGCTTTTTGTTGGCTATCAATCGCATACTTTTGAAGCATAGCCTGATACTTCTTATCATCTTCCGAAGTCATTCCTGCAATTGCCAAATTAAGGTTTTGCAATTGCTGCATCTTGTTTTGCTTTTCCTCTATCTGAAGTTTATTATAGGCATCATTTGTCGCCCCTTGAGAAAGCCCTATTAGCTGTAATGACTGCGCTGAATCTGTTGCGTTTCTTTCGGCTGCTGCATTAAAATTACCTTGCGAATTGGCAATGTTTCGCTCTAATTCGGCTGCACCCTCCATTCTCCCATAAAACATATTCTGTGCAATATCTAACTGCATTTTTGCGTATGGGCTTGGCGTGAATGGCTGATACTGTGGGTCAATTTCGCTTGCTTTGTTCGCTTGCATAATGCCTGTTGCTATCTGCGCCCCTGTGCCAACAATTCCAATTATTGCTCCTGCTGCTATGAATGACATATTTGATTAAATTTATTTGTTATTAGTTTATTTTCCATTGGCTCTATAAGAATTTTTTCTATTTTATTTACAACCTTTTCAAATTCATCTTTTGGCAGGTCGTTTTCATTGCCATTTATCCACCCCAACGGATGAACTGTAACCCATATAATATCTTCATGAACAACCGCCACCCTTCTTGTGCCTGACAATGTTATCCCTGCATAAGGTGCTTCATAGGTTTTCCATTCGCCATTGTCAATTGATATGGACAATTTCCCTTGCATTAAAAAAAACTGATGCTCCGTTTTATGTGGCATACTAATTAATACCGCCATTGCCCCATCTTCGCCCTTCTTAGCATACATTGCCCTGCTATATAACCCTTTGGTGAATACGCTTTTTATTTCTGTGTGCGCAGGTGGGTAATGCAATAATGCAAATTCAAGTTCATCCACAAGCGCATCATTTTCTCTTACTATAATGTTCTTCATGTGATACAATTTGGTCGTTACCTGCACTCATTTCAACCCCTATATTTATTCCGCTTATCGCAAGCGGATTGCTATATTCTTGAAATTCAATCATTATATAAATGACATTGCTGTTTAGCACATCCCCATCAATCATTTTCTGTTCAGCACTCCCCGAAACATTTGGTGAAAGCCTATCCATTAGCCACGATGCAACTTTTGCCCCTTCATAATCATACCATTCTTCATGTGTTATATCTGTAATTTGTTCAAAAGGGTATTTAGTGTATGCAACCGTATAGTTAGGTATTGCGCCATTGCCCTCTAACACAATATTCATCAAGTCTTTTACGGCTGATGGCATTTCGTTTATTGCGAATATTACCCTTTGCGGATATTGAGTGCCATACACCGTATTAAACGACCCCGATTGAATATTATGTTGGTACAAGTCGCCATTATGGAATGTAAAATAATCGCTCCCAACTGTTGCCATCCATTGAGGCTGCCATTCAAAGGTTTCTTTCCACCTGTTATTTGTGTAATCATAATGAAGCAGAAACGCTTTATTTGAATTTGAATAAAAATCAAATCTATTTTTTATAGACGATGCGTATATGGGATTAATGCCATTGTAAGATGGGAGCAAGTTGTCTGGCTGTGCTGATATTTGCGGCAACAACACAACAACTCTTTCTGATAATGGGTCAACGGCAAAGCAAATGTATTGGAATCCAATAGGATGCGTTGCAAAAATATTTTTATAGACAGTTGCATATTTTTGTATGAACATATCTATTTTGTATCGTTGCACATCAATTATGCCATTGGTGGAATACTGATTGATTGTTGATGTTAAAACGTCAAACCAAAATATTTGCCCATTATATTCAATAACGCTTTCAGGGTGCGATGTTCCATTGGCATTAATTAGCGGATTTAAGCTGCCGATTACCTCTGTACTTTGCAATGGGCTACCCGATTGCTGTGATGCTGCCATTAATTGAGTTTCGCCTAAGTATGCGCTAATCGGCTGCGATGGAGTGAGAATCAACAACAACCTGCCTATTTCATTTTGCTTCCCTGCGACTATCAATTTATTTATGCCGCCTGTACTATTGCCTATATTTTTCCTGTTTAATGGCTGAATCCAATTTAAACCATTCAACTTTGTGTCGTTTACTATTGTGTCAGTCCATAAAACATCATCTTCAACCCTCTTTTTACCTATTGAATCAACGACATTCACCCATCCCAGAGGTCTTTCCCATTGTTCCCATGTAATATCATTGGGTGACATGGCTTGCACCGTGTATGCGTTGCCATAAATAATACGTTGCAATAATGGGGTGTCGCCCGATATATCTCCTGAAAGTGTTCCGTATTCTCTTGATGCTGTGTGTGGGTCAATAATATCATATATTGGCGTGGCTTGATAGTATAAGGCATTACCCTCATCTTTGTGGGGCGTGTATATTTCAATGAATTTTGAGTTCGCTTTGTCTATGCTTATTTTAATCGTTCCATCCGAAATTGAACACCCCGATTCTACTTTGTATGAGCAAACAAACACCTTCGTATATCCTTCGGGTACAGTCGCATACATGACATACTGCAATCTTCCATCAACATACGAATCCGCAATACTGATATGTATTGAATCGAGTGTTGGGTGTGTGAATACAAGTACCGCCCTCAATTTGCCTATATGCGTAATATCAATTTCTACACGCAATAAATATTCTTCGCCATCTGTTATATTCAGCATCCATCCAGTAGATAGCCTTGCATTTGGGAAATCCAATGCGCCGCCGGGCTGATTTTGGTAAGATATTGAGGCAGATGGGCTTGTTGCTGTCGTTGTAATTATTAACGACAAATATTCATCAAGACTTTCCGATTGCGAAGGTATTGTACCCAAGTATAATGCACCTGTTGCGCCTATGTCTTTTGGCGTAACCAATAATTTATTACCATCCATGCCTATTACATTCGCTACAATAACAGGGTCTATGCTGTCATATATCCTCACAACATCCCCTTCATTATAAACATACCCCAAACCAGATGCCGCCAATGAAGATATGTCAATGGCAATGGCAAATGTAGTGCTATCGCTATAAGTTGTGCTTGTATAGTCGTATGTGCCATCAGGGTTTTTGATAGCATAACTTACAATGTTTGATATAAATTGCAAGAAAAAGTCGTGAACAAGGTCTTTCGTTATATAAATGCAGTAATACCGTGCCTCAACCGGGATCCCATTATCTACATTTGAAAGCATCCATGTTATCTTTTGTACGAAACCTGTTGTCTGTAAATATGTATTATCAGGGATGCTTATGTGCGTTATGTATTGGGTTTGCGAAATTCCTGTTTTTCGCTTGTATTCATCAAAAAAGGCTATGCCTAATTTATATGCACCATTACATTTGAATATCACGCCATCTTCACCGCCTGTTGTTGATGATATTGCTGTCAATGGTGTAAATGTTGGGTCAATCCCTGCTTCAAAATTAGCCAAAAACAATCTACCTTTTGCCGTTGTTAAAGCCTTTACGCCATTCGGTATTAATGGGCTTTCTGTATTAGCCGAAATATCATCAACAGGAACGAAATCCCCAATATTCGTAAATTGCACCTGCAATGCTGTCCCTGCATTATGAGCAATTATTGCCGCAGCATCTTGCGTATTTCTCTTGTCATATCTTTTTATGATTTTCGTTTTACCGTAATTGCCATACCTTGCGCATATTTCCACCGATTGCACATAGTCATTTATCTTGTTTCCCAATGGAACTACTACCGATATATTATTTACCCCTGTATCTGTTTCCGTTTTAGTGTTTGCCCTTATTAGATTTGAAAAGGAAGAAAGGTTTGAATATTGATTATTCTTATACTCATACCGCAAATTAAACTGAAACGCATTATTACTGATATAGTTATAGCTATCCCCATTTGCGCTTTTTGATGCAACAGGAGGATAGACAGGGGATTCTTTTATAAGTGTCAATATTTCTTTCTGTATTGGTGTTGCATAAGGCTCAACGTCTGTAACGTACAATGGATTATTTAGTTTTATCCCTGCTTCAATATTTACTTCAAATATTTCATCGCTGCCATAAGTGAATATCAAATAGCCATTAATAACTTTCGCTTCATTGTAAATACGCTCCCAATCAAACCCCATTGATGTTTGGCTTGACTTTAATACTATATAAGCCGCTTGCATCACTATATCCCAACACTTTATGTAAGGGTCTGTGTCGTCATGAACGAAATAAAATAACCGCCTTTTATCATCATCTACTGCTGTTCCATATATATCTTTCCCTGAATTGGAATCTATCTTTACTGGAGATGGGATATTTTGAATCTGCACATTCTTTCCTGTTTGGCTAACAGAAACACGGCAGTTTTCCATACCTAAATAGTCCATTGGTGGGATAATGTTGTCGGCATCATCCGTGTTCAGCCCCGAAGTGCTTGCAAATAATATTTTTTTTATGTTTTTTAGCATTATCTTACGGCTGCGTTTCGTTCAATTAACCTTTTAAGTGCTTCTGGTGTAATATCGTTTCGCCTTGCTCTTATTTTTTTCCTTTCTATCCCAAACATTTTTCCGCCATTCGGGTTTCTATCCATTTTCCACTCTACATAAACCTTTATTGCTTGGTATGCGTGAGGATGCACCCTTGTTGCAGAATCAACATCCATCCCATCCGTTATGTATTCTAAAATACATTGCTCCATGCCGATTAAATTTTCATTCAACTGAATCCTGTTTTGTTCTCGCAATAATTTATATGTGTCATTAAAGCATCTTGAATATTGATAAAATCCACCATACACAATAGGGCTTTCTGTTGTTGAATAAGGCACAATTGCACCCAAAGAATAATTCGGGAGCGAATTAATATTTTTATCAGGCACAAGGCTTTGCGTAACTTGCCAGGCTGGTACGCTAATATTTACAAAATCACAAAATCCACTTGGCAATTCAATTGAACCATTGCTATCTGGGTACACTATTTTGGTGTTTATAAACGCAATTTCTTCCATTGACAACTCCCGAAGTG
>JAFDXJ010000033.1 GCA_018268015.1 Bacteroidota bacterium | reverse complement strand
TCGGCAGCCTTCTTGCGGGCCTCGGCGGCGCGCTGATCGGCCAGCTCCTTGGCCTTGTCGTCGTCACCGCCCTTGCCGGCAGCGGGCGGCGCGCCCAGCACGTACTTCACGGCCTTGGCCAGCGCGTCGGCACGCTTCTGGCCCGCCTTCACGAAGGCGTTCAGGAGGGTGGCGACCTCGTCGGTCTTGCCCTCGTCGAAGTCCTCGTGCTCAGGGTTCAGCGCGGGGTACTTGGCCTCGTAGCCAGCCAGCTGAGCGTTGTAGCTCATCTCGTCGATGGCCGCCTTGCGGGCAGCTTCCGACTTGGTGTTGGTCTGGTACTCGGACAGCTCGTCGCGCAGCTCCTCGACCTGACGGCGGACCTTGCGGGCCTCGTCCTTCTTGCCGTCGAGGATCAGGTCTTCGTACTTGTCCTGCAGCTTGTCGATCTCGGCACGCATGTCATTGACCGCCTTGGCCGTGGCCGAGGCCTGCTGGCCGCCCTTGAGTTTCTCGATTTCGTCCAACAGCGCCTGTTCGCGCTGCTTGGCCTTGCCGAGGGCTTCGTCGAAGCGCGACTTGGGGATGCGGATGCGCTTCTTCTTCTCTTCCTCGGCTTCGAGGCGAAGGCGCTCGGCTTTTTCCTCCTCGGTCTCTTCACCTTCCTTGTCGAGGTCGGCCTTGTCCCACTTGTCCTTGGACTTGTCGTCCTCGTCGCCGAGCTTGTCGCCCTTGCCGGCGTTGTCCAGAGGCGACTTGAAGTCGTCGCCGCGATCCACAGGGGGGTTCTTGTCGTCTGCACCACCGCCACCACCGCCGGCGGCGCCGTCGTCACCGGCCGGAGCCCAGTAGCCACGAGAAATGAGTTGTCGGATTGCGAAAGGCATGGTCAAGCTCCTTGCTTGGGGGTTTTGGCCGGGGCACCCGGCGCTGGCGAAGTGGGAGACGCCTCTCCCGGGGGTTGTGCGTTGTGTACTGCCGCCACACGAGCGGCTTTGGCCTGCTCCTTGGCGACGGTGGCCTTGATGGCTGCTTCGGCGGTGGCCTGCTCACGCTTGAGGGCCATCTCCATCTGCAGCTGCTCGCGCTTGAGTTCGAACTCGCGGTTCATCTGCTCCTGCTTGAGCTGGAATTCCTGATCGAGCTTCTGCTGTTCCATGGCCATCTCGGCCTCCAGCTTCTGCTGCTCCAGTGCGATCTCGTTCTGGCCGCTGTCCTGACCGATCGAAGCGATCTCCTTCTGGGCCTTGGCCTGCTTGAGCTGAGCGTCGGAGCCCTTCTGGGTGGCCTCGGCCTCCTTCGTGGCCACGTCGGCGGCCAACGCGCGCATCTGCAGCTCAGCCTGCTGCTTGGCCTCGGGGGTCTGACCGGCCTGCTCCATCTCCGCGATGATCTGGGCCTTCTCCTTGAGGCGGCTCGACTGCAGGATGTACTTGTCGGGGATCTGCACGCCGGCCTCGGTGCGCAGACGCACAGCTTGGTCGAACTGGGTGTCCTCGAACGTGTCGCGCTCAGGCTGGTTCGTCACCACGATGGCGTACTCGCCCAGCGTCAGGTCGTTCACGATGCGGCCCTCGGGCGTGGGCTGGTTCACCGTCATCTGCTCGGTCGTGTTCATCAGACGGTCGGTCGTGATGTACAGCAGGCGCTGCTCGGTGTAGTACTCCTGCACGAGGTCCAGCACGGTGCGCGCGAGGATGAAGTCCGAGCGGTTCATGTTGTCCATGACCTTGGCGAGGTTCGCCTGCCCGCTCTGCTTGTTCGTCTGCACGCTCTTGGCCGCCACGTCCTCGCGCGCGAAACCCTGCATGTAGTCCGACACACCCGAGATCGACTTGATGTGCTCCTCGGCCTTGTACGACACCCGGTCCAGCCCTGTGGGGGTCTGGTTCGGCTGGATCTTCTCGATGTTGTTGATGTCGTCCAGCTCGACCACGAGGCCGGACTGCGCACCGCGCTGCTCCAGCTCGGCTGTGGACATGTTGGTCAGCGCGTTGCGCTTCACCTTCCAGCCAGAGTTGGCCGAGGTGTTCACCACGTGCAGCTCTTGGCTCGAGACCTTGTTCAACAGCTCCTGCGGGCCGAGCAGGTTCTCCACGAGGCCGACGGTGCGGCCGCGACGGAAGTACGGGAAGTACGGCACCACGGTGAAGTGCTTGTACGGGCTCCAGTCGTCGTGCAGCACCACGTTGTCGGCGATGACCGTCCAGCGGATGCGCTGGATCAGCTTCTTCGTGGTGGCCAGCTGGGGGTTGGCCTGCAGGTGCTGGGCGATGCGGTCGTCGTCCCAGTCGGTGGGCACAACGCGCGTGTCGCCGGTCTCCAGATCGACGAAGTGCAGCACCTTGTCGAGCTTCTTCCACTGGCGCTCGATGACGCGGATGTTGCGGACGTTGTTGTACTCCTGCTGGGTCACCGTGTTGAGCGGCCAGCCGATGGCGCGCGCCGAGCCGAAGCGGTCGCGGTTGATGTCGATGGAGTCGTAGCCGTAGGGGTAGTACGAGTCGGTGCGGCTGCGCAGGAGGTCCGCGTCGGCCTTGCCGTACAGCAGCTCGATCTGGTCGGGGCTCATCCACTTGGTAATGAGCACGTCGTTCCACTTGTCCGGGTCGTACTCGTCCGCGTCGGCGTCGATCAGCACGTTCTTGGGGTTCAGCTGCTCGATGCGCACCTCGCCGCGCAGTGAGTCGGTGAAGTCCAGACGCACGTCGAAGAAGCCACGGGACGTCACGACGCCGTCCGTGAATACGTCGGAGCGGGTCCAGCTGAGCTGGTTGTTGTCCGCGACCTGCATGAACACCTTGGTCAAGGCGTCGGCGACCTCGGACGTGGCCCCCTCGTTGCGAGGTTTGAAGGCGATGTCCGTGCGGTTGAAGATCTGCTCGCCCATCACGTTGGAGATGGTCGAGATGATCTTGTTGATCGTCAGGGCGGGGCGGCGCTGAGCCTTGAGCAGGGCCAGATCGTTCTGGTCCCACTGCAGGCCGGCGAAGAAGTCCTCGCACTTGGCGGCCTTCTTCACGTAGTCGAGATGGCCGTTGTCACGGAGCCACGTGTAGCGGTTCCAGACTTGGGTGGCCAGAGCGGTGTTCACAGGCATGTCGTTCTCCTCAGCTCAGCTCGTTGAGACGGTACATGGCCTGCAGCAGCACCGTGCGGATTTCTGCGAGGGCGTTGTCCAGCGAGATGTCGTCGTCCATCAGATCGTCACGATTCTCGTCGATCCAGAGCACGAGGTCACTGCACATCTTGGCACACGGGCGGATGA
>JAFDXJ010000032.1 GCA_018268015.1 Bacteroidota bacterium | reverse complement strand
CGAAAGTACGAACATGCGGAAATTTTTAGAAATAAAAATATTACTTCTGCTAATCAATGATTTATGCCGATTGTGCGTAGTTTATATATATCAAAATGATATTGCGTCAATACAACTTCTATTTTTTTAATAACTTCTCAATATCTTCTAATGGACTGATGATTTGCACCAAATCCTTATTGCTTACATGAAGGTATCTTAAGGTCGTTTTAATGTTATTATGCCCTAATATCTTTTGTATAAATACAACATCTATTCCCTTATCCAATAAATGTGTCGCAAAACTATGACGTAATAAATGCATGTTCCCATCCTGAATTATTCCCGCCTTCTTCTTTGCTTTTTGCATGACTTGTTGGATACTTCGCTGACTTAAATGGTCAATTGCTCCCTGTCCTTCAAATAAATATTCTTTAGGCCGATATTGCTTATAATATTCCCTTAATACAATTAACATACTGGGCGTTAAACTGATAACCCGATCCTTTTTGCCCTTTCCTTTCTCTACGAATAATACCTTTCTCTGCCCATCAATATGTTTCACCTTTAAAGCCACTACTTCACTCACTCTTAAGCCACAGGCATACGTCAACATGATGATGGCTTTATGTTTCAAATTTTCAATGGAATTGATAAGATCCGCTATACGTTCTTTACTGATTACTTTTGGAAGCATATCCGGTTTCTTAGGCCTGGGGATCTCAAAAAATATTTTATCTCTATGTAAGACCTGCTCATAATAAAATTTTAATGCGTTCATCCTGCTATGTACCGTATTTTCCCGCAGCTTCATCTCCTGGATACAATATAAAAAATATCGCCTCAATTCTCCTGTAGTGATTTTTTCGGCAGAACGCTTTTTTAAGGTCTGCAGGTATATCTGAAATTCATTACAGTAGGTCCTTATGGTATTTGGACTATAGCCTTTTAAAATTAATTGATTTTTATATTCCATCCATGCCTGCCTGTTCTCTATGGATAAACCGTTTTGATTTCTTGATAAATGGTGACTATTATCTTTATTGAAAGCTTTTGATGGGCGTGTGGATTCGCTTTCCGGTAAAGGAACCGGATCAGTTTCCTTTTTTGATAAAAAATCTTTGCAATCATCTCGCGTTAAAATTACTTTCCCGGATAACTTCGTAATAAGGTTTTGATAATTTGTTTTATTCAATAAAAGATACCAGCAATGATGTGTCCTGGACCATCTGGCATTTAATTCGTGTTGAAGTATGGTTTGAATTTTCTCCTCCTTTGGTAAATACAACCCCATACATTCCTGCGCTCTGTGAATCAAATATTTTACTTCCATTTCAACCATCCTTCTCACTACTTTTTGTCATGAATCTTATACAACTTCCTCCAATGCTTGCGCCCTCTGAGTCACAAACAAAGAGGTGAAGACGATACCAAGATATAAACTTTTTCTCAGCTTGTAGATAGGAGCTGAGAAATATTTATTAACCGCTAAAAAGTATTTTTTAATTATTTTTTAAACTCTGTAAAAAGGGGGAATGAAGACAAAAGGCGCCATATTTATTCATTCCATTTCAATACCATTTTCAGGATATTTTTCTCTAATTTTTTTTTGGGAGAAAGAATTCATTTGTAAATTGATCAACTATTTTTGTATAGATTACTTTTTAAAGAATTAAAATGAAAACGGAATTACCTTCTAAAAACAGGGCTGAATTCTTGAAAATATTGAAATCGCGTTTTGAAAAAAATATGATGCGCCATGAAGGGCTTACTTGGAAAAAAATTGCTGACAGGCTCAATGCAGCTCCCAATAAACTATGGTCTCTCTATGAAATGGAGAAATCAGGAGGCGAGCCGGATGTAGTAGGAGAGGATAAGAAATCGGGTAAATATATCTTTTTTGATTGTGTTGCCGAAAGCCCGAAAGAACGTCGAAGCCTGTGCTATGATAAGGAGGCCTGGGATTCCAGGAAAGAACATAAACCTAAAGGCAATGCCCGGGATATGGCCGCTTTGATGGGGGCAGATTTATTATCGGAAGACCAATACAGGCAATTGCAAAGCCTGGGAGAATTTGATACCAAAACATCCAGTTGGATTAATACTCCGGCTGCGATCAGAAAATTAGGCGGCGCACTATTTTGCGACCGACGCTTTAATACGGTTTTTGTATACCATAATGGGGCAGAATCTTATTATGCATCCAGGGGCTTTCGAACGGTATTATTCGTATAACATTTCCTACACGCTTCTTAAATATTGCAAGGCAATAGGCTTATTGCAGCTTTTCAAATTTTGCCTGAAAAAAACGTAGATACTTTGGTTCATACACCATTTTCAACCCTTTAATTTTTTTACGACGATCATAAACAATTGCTGCCGATTCTGCAATCACATCCATATGTGCCTGTGTATATACGCGGCGTGGTATGGTAAATCTTACCAATTCCAACTTTGGAAAATAATTTTCACCATTCGGTTTCCTTCCCGCAGATACAATGCCTCTTTCCATAGTACGTACACCGGCATCCAGGTATAATTCTGCTGCAAGAGCCTGAGCTGGAAAATTTTCCTGGGGGATATGCGGTAGAAATTTTTTTGCATTGACAAAAACCCCATGACCACCAATCGGTTTTACAATAGGGATGCCATAGTTCAGCATTTTATTTCCAAGATAAAGTACCTGTCCTACCCGCGCTTTAATATGATCTTTGCTTACACTTTCTTCAATTCCAATTGCCATTGCTTCCATATCCCTTCCGGCAAGGCCTCCATAAGTATGTAATCCTTCATATACTACCACCATATTTCGCGCCTCTTCAAAAATATCCCAATCATTCACAGCAAGGAAGCCGCCAATATTCACTAAGGCATCTTTTTTGGCACTCATCGTAGCACCATCCGTATAAGAATTTATTTCTCTTACAATTTCACGAATACTTTTTTTGTCATACCCTTTTTCTTTCTGCTGAATAAAGAAGGCATTTTCCGCTACTCTTGTCATATCATGTATAATGCGGATCTTATGCTTTTTTGTAAAAGCCCTTAATTCTTTCAGGTTTGCCATACTGATGGGTTGACCTCCGGCCATATTTACACTTGTTGCAATACTTACATATGGGATTCTTGCCGCACCATATTTGTTTATTAATTTTTCCAATTTGCTTAAATCCACATTTCCTTTAAATGGAAATTCATTTTCGGGGTCATGTGCCTCGTCAATAATGATATCTTCAAATTTGCCACCAGCAAGTTCCTGATGCAAACGGGTAGTGGTGAAATACATATTTCCGGGAATGATATCACCTTTCCTAATCAATATCCTGGATAAAATATTTTCTGCACCACGCCCCTGGTGGGTGGGTACCAGGTATGAATAACCATACACTTCCTGAACAACTTTTTCCAGGTGAAAAAAATTCCGGCTGCCTGCATAAGCTTCATCGCCCAGCATCATACCGGCCCATTGCCGGTCACTCATTGCAGAGGTGCCACTATCCGTCAATAAATCAATATACACATCATCGGAATGAATCAAAAATGTATTATAGCCGGCTTCCTGCAAAGCCTTTTTTCTTTGAGCCAGCGTGGTCATCTTCAGCAACTCTACCATTTTCATTTTATAGGGCTCAGCCCAGCTTCGTTTCCTTTTTTCCATGATTTAAATTTATACGGTGATTGGTTTTAGTTTTACGGTGAAATGCCTGAGCGCAGGCGCCTCTTCCAGGATTTCCAGACCATGAATTTGATTTCTTTTTTTAAATACATCTATCACTACTTCAGCTACATAATCGATATGGCTCTGTGTATAGACTCTGCGGGGAATCGCCAGCCTTACTAATTCCAGGGTGGCCGGTATCAACTTTCCTCCTGAGTCATATTTTCCAAACATCAGTGAACCAATTTCTACGGATCTTATGCCCCCTTCTTCATATAAAGCACATGTCAATGCCTGACCGGGATATTGATCAATTGGAATATGTGGTAAAAACTCTTTGGCATCCAGATATACGGCATGGCCACCACCTGGACGCATAACAGGAACTCCTGCTGCAACTAACTTTTCAGTGAGGTATTCAATACTTCGAACGCGGTATTGTAAATAATTTTCTTCCATCACTTCTTTCAATCCTATTGAAATGGCTTCCAGGTCTCTCCCTGCAAGCCCACCATAGGTGGGAAAACCTTCTGTAATGATGAGTAGATTTCTGCATTGGAGTGCCAGGGATTCACTATGCATGGCAAGAAAACCACCAATATTTGCAAATGCATCTTTCTTGGCGCTCATTGTACATCCATCGGCATAAGAAAAAAGTTCGTGAACAATTTCGGGAATTGTTTTATCTGCATATCCTTCCTCTCTCATTTTGATGAACCAGGCATTTTCAGCAAAACGGCATGCATCCAGGAATAAGGGTATTTGAAATTGTTTGCATACCTTATGAACGGCTTGTATATTTTGCATACTTACAGGCTGGCCGCCACCGGAATTATTGGTAATCGTAAGGATAATCAGTGGAATGTTTTCTGCTCCTTTTTCTTTGATCGTTTGTGTTAATGCCTTTACATCCATATTTCCTTTGAAAGGTGCAGGAATGGAAGGATGTTTTCCTTCTTCACAAATGAGATCAATTCCCGTAGCGCCGGAGAACTCAATATTGGCGCGGGTTGTATCAAATAAAGTGTTGCTGATAAAAAATTTCCCGGGGCCGCCAATCATTTCAAATAAAATTCTCTCGGCTGCTCTTCCCTGGTGTGTAGGTATTATAAAGGGCATGCCCGTAATACCCTGTACGGTTTCTTTAAATCTAAAAAAACTGGGGCTGCCTGCATAAGATTCATCTCCATTCATGATCCCTGCCCATTGATTGCTGCTCATAGCGCTCGTGCCGCTATCCGTCAGGAGATCAATGATGACATCATTGGAATGAATGAGGAATGGATTGTAAAATGCTTTTTCTAAAACGCTTTTTCTTTCAAGGGCTGTATTGAAATAAATAGGTTCAATTGATTTTATACGAAATGGCTCAATAATGGTATGCATAGATTGGGAGTGAATGATTGAAAAATATTATTTAAAGGTTGAGAGAGAACCTTTAGGAAGGACGCGAAATAATATTTTTCCAGATTTGCATGAAGCAAAGATGCTACCGTAATTGTAAATGAAATATGATTTTAATCATGTGAAATATGGAATGATTTAAAACAGATCCCTAAGTGTAATGCCTGAATAGGAATGATTAGCTTTGTTTATCATCTTGAAATAAGTCAAAAAATATGGCAAATAATTTTATCATCTATGATGCTTTCGAACCGGCCTTGATTCAGGAAATGCAGACACACTGTAATCAGATGTCCTTTAAAGAAGGGGACGTGATTATTCATTATGGAAAATATATACGCATTATTCCTTTTATCTTAAAAGGCAGTATTAAAGTTTTGAAAATGGATCCTAATGGCAAGGAGCTTTTACTATATTATTTATCCCGGTATGAAAGCTGCTCCATGGCTTACAGTTGTTGCATCGAAACTAAAAAGAGTGAAGTCAAAGCTGTTGCAGAAGAGGATGTGGAACTGCTTGCTATTCCGCATGAAAAATTAGATGAATGGATGTGTAAATATCCAAGTTGGAAAAATTATATCATGCGCAGCTTTAATAATCATTTATTGGAAATGCTGAAATCTATTGAGAGTATTGCATTTCACCATTTAGATAATCGCCTCATTCAATATCTTAAAGAAAAGCAACGCCTTAGCGGATCTAATGTAGTCAAAGCATCTCATACGCAGATTGCCGAAGAACTGGCAACTTCTCGTGTGGTGGTTTCCCGTTTATTGAAACAACTTGAAAATGAACGAAAAATTTTATTATACAGGGGTGAAATCAAATTACTTCATTCTTTTAATGATTTGGCCCATGAGTAAACGCTGTTTACAATATAGAAATTACCGTCCTGTTCATTTTCCTATCTTTTATGTAATTTATTTTATTCATATACTATGCTTATCAACTTTCAGCCCGTTTTAAGAGACACATCATTTGCTTTATATCCTTTGCAGGAGAATGATTTTGAAGAAGTTTACGAGGCCGCCTCTGACCCGGAAATATGGGAACAACATCCCAATAAAAATCGCTGGCAAAGAGACATCTTCAAAACATATTTTGAAGGTGCCATACAAAGTAAAGGCGCTTTTAAAATTGTGGAGCTGCATTCGGGGAAAACTATAGGGTGCACCCGGTTTTACGATTATCATGAAGCAGAAAATGATGTGCTAATCGGCTATACATTTTATGCAAAGGCCTATTGGGGAACGGGAGCCAATCATGCGGTAAAAACCCTCATGCTGAATTACATCTTTGCTTTTGTTTCAAAAGTTTTTTTTCATATTGGGGCAACAAATATCCGTTCTCAAATTTCCATTCAAAGATTGGGGGCATTAAAAACCGGTGAAGTAGAAGTGGCTTACTTTGGAGAACCTGTCAAACTGAATTTTATTTATTGCATAAACAAAGAGGACTGGCTTTCCGGGCATCAATAACTTTTGCTATTTCATCATGTCCTATTCAGATGAATAGATATATTTTGGTTAAAATAAAATTTGATCATGAATTAAAATGAGAAGCTTCCTTTATCAGGAGTATATATTTCCAAAGCAAAAACTTATTTTTGCATCAATTTTTACATCTGCAATTTTTCATCTTTTAATAGACAATATGGAAATCAAACAATTTGAAGACAAAGGACTAGCTCATTATTCCTATGCCCTGGTGAGCAATGGCGAGATAGCATTAATAGATCCGGCAAGAAACCCACAGCCTTATTATGATTTTGCCAAACAACATCAGGCAAAAATTACGACTGTCATAGAAACGCACCCCCATGCAGATTTCGTAAGCGGGCATGCTGAGATTGCCAGAACGACTGGGGCCACTATTTATGTAAGTAAATTATTGGGCGCTGAATACCCGCATCAAACTTTCGATGAAGATGATACTATTATGGTGGGGAATACAAAATTGCAAGCATTGAATACACCGGGCCATTCACCGGATAGCATTTGTATCATAGTGCAAGATGAACAAGGTAAACCTGTAGGCCTTTTCTCCGGAGATACTTTATTTATCGGTGACTGCGGCAGACCGGATCTGCGTGAATCTGCAGGAGCTATTACAGCAGCACGTGAAGAATTAGCTAAAGCTATGTATCACTCATTGCGCAATAAATTGATTGGATTACCGAATGATGTAAAGGTATATCCGGCACATGGTGCAGGCAGCCTCTGTGGACGTGGATTGAGTTCGCAGAATTCAAGCACTATGGGTGCTGAAAAAATCTCCAACTGGAGTTTACAAGAGATGAGCGAAACAGAATTTGTAAAAGCCTTACTCGAAGGGCAGCCTTTTGTACCCAAGTATTTTGGCTTTGATGTGATGCTCAATAAAAAAGGTGCAGACAATTACCTGGAAAGCATATCAGGCATTCAAAAACATTCCCCCATTACCGATGAAAGTATGGCCAATATGCTTGATCCAAATATTCCGGTAATAGATGCTCGACCAGATAAAGAATTCAAAAAATCTTATTTAAAAAATTCTTATAACCTGATGAAAGGTGGAAAATTTGAGACCTGGCTGGGGAGCATTATTGGCCCCGGGGAATCCTTTTACCTGGCTGCTTCTAATGATGATGACCTTAATAGCCTGATTGCTCAAATAGCAAAAATCGGTTATGAAAAACAAATCAAAATGGCCTTTGTCCTCAATTATGGAAATACTGAATGGGAACTGTTTGATGATACTCATTTAAAAGAACAAGAAAACAGTTTCACTATAGTGGATGTGCGGAATGTAAATGAAGTGAAAGAAGGAAAACTTTTCGAAAATGCCTTGAATATTCCCTTACCTGAACTAAGGGAAAGAGTTCATGAAATTCCTTTAAATAAACCCATTGTTGTGCATTGTGCTGCAGGGTATCGGAGCGCAGCCGCAACCAGCATTATCAAAGCATCATTAAATGGTGATGTTAAAGTATATGACCTGGGCGAAGCGGTGAATCATTATAAATAATTTTTTAAAGAGGATGATTTTATTGCTGCATGGAAAACCTGCTTCGATCCAATATTGAAAAAACGATTGCTCAACAATTAACTGATGCCGAATTTGATTCTTTCATCAGTTTCTTTTTTAAAAAATCTTTTGAAAAAAGAGCCGTATTAACAGAAGAGGGAAAAAAGTGTAAATATGTATATTTCCTCTTAAGCGGTGCGGCCTATTCCTACTATATTAATGATGAAGGTGAAAAAACTGTGATCCAGTTTGCTATTGAAAATTACTGGATCACAGACCAGTATAGTTTTTTCTCCGAAAAACCAGGGCTTTATTTTACAGAGGCATTGGAACCACTTGAAGCCATGGTGATTAACAGGGAAAATTATGATGCACTCTGTTGTTCCAATCATCTTTTTGAAAAATTTTTCCGGATATTATTGCAAAATGCATTTATTGCATTGCAATACCGTATTGCTAAAACAAATAGCGAAGAAGCAGAGCGCCGTTACCTTGAATATGCCGATACCTATCCACATTTTATACAGCGTATTCCGCAATATTTAATTGCTTCTTTCCTGGGAATCAAGCCTCAGTCTCTCAGTCGTATCAGAAAAAAAATAGCGGAACAGCATTAACCTTCATTTATTCACATAGGTGAATCATTCTTTTTTTGCAGTGGCTTTACTTTGCATGATAAAATTTTAAGCAATGGAAAAAAATACCTGGGTAGCAGACCCGATGCATAGTGAAATACTTTTTAAAGTAAGACATTTAATGATTACCAATGTGAAGGGAGAATTTAGAAACTTCACGGCAAAAATCCACTCCACAGGCGCTGACTTTAGTAATGCGGAAGTGCATGCTCAAATTGATACTACATCCATTTTTACCAATAGTGATGACAGAGATACACATCTGAAAGGCGCTGACTTTTTTGATGTCACAAAGTATCCTGACATGTTATTTGATGGAAGTTCTTTTGAAAAACTGGATGATGAAAATTACCAGTTAAAAGGAATGCTAACTATAAAAGGTATTGCAAAAGAAATTACACTGAGTGTTGAATTCGGAGGCATCAATAAAGATCCTTATGGACAGGAAAAAGCAGGGTTTACGGTTACCGGAAAAATTAACAGGAAAGACTGGGGGCTCAACTGGAATGCTGCATTGGAAAGTGGCGGCGTATTAGTAAGTGATGAAGTAAGGTTGAATGCTGAATTGCAATTTATTAAAAAATAATACCTGCATCTAAATCTATTTGTCAAACTGCCCATGGAAAAATTTACATGGGCAGTTTTGTTTTTATAACTTGTGATAAAATACGTTTTTGGAGAATAAAAATTCAGTTACCGATCTGCTTGGTCAAACAGACATTTATTTAATTGACCAGATCATGAAGGATAGGTATGTGCCTGGTTGTAAATTATTAGATGCGGGTTGTGGCGGTGGCAGGAATATGCATTGGTTTATGCAGCAGGGTTTTGATATGTATGGAATTGATTGGAGCGAAGCAGCCATATTGAATCTGAAACAAATATATGCACATTTGCCTGCGGAAAAATTACAGGTATCGCTGGTTGAAAACCTGCCATTTCCTTCAAATTACTTCGATCATATCATCAGCAGCGCGGTGCTTCACTTTGCCAGGAATGAAATGCATTTTAAAGAAATGTTGGGAGAAATGCTTCGGGTTTTAAAGCCGGGTGGAACTCTTTTTATCCGAATGACTTCTGATATTGGTATAGAACATAAAGTGAAATTGCTGGACAATGGAAATCACCGGATCCCGGATGGCTCTATGCGTTTTCTTTTGACAAGATCCATCTTGGATTCTTGTATGCATGAGTTTGGCCTTACTTTCTTAGAACCATTGAAGACGGTTAATGTAAATGACCTTCGTTGTATGAGTACTTTGGTGCTACAGAAATAATAAGGGAAGAGAATATTGATCTGTATCGTTTTGGTTGGCATCAAAAGACACGCACACCGGCTGCTTACAGAGGTAATGACCCTGCCTTTTTTTGAGTCAATTCATTTAGGAGAGAAAGTTCGATGTGTTTCTATAAGGATATTGAAACTTCAACCGGCTTTGGGAAAATTACATTTCCGGTAAACAGCCTTCTAAAAGCGTACACCTGCTGTATCATTTTCGAACACTTTTTTAAATTCATTTTTCATAAAAAGTTAATAATCAATGGTTGTCAAAATGGCTGAATTTTGGATGGCTGAATTTTGGTATTTATTTTATGTAATTAAATCTTCTATTAAATTGAAAATGTAAGAATTTATTTTGGGAAACAGCTTATTTGCAATTTTGAAGCATAGAAAATTAAACCAAAAATATTTTTAAGTTATGTTTAAAAATTACCTCAAGACTGCGTTCAGAAATCTCATTAAGAATAAAGGCTTTTCTGCTATTAATATTTTGGGGCTTGCGACCGGCCTGGCATCCTGCCTCCTCATTATCTTATATGTCACTAATGAATTAAGTTATGATCATTACAATACACATTACAAGCAGATATATAGGGTTGATGCTGATCTGAAATTTGGAGGCCATAATTTCATTCTTGCTTCCACTCCGGATCCATTGGGTGCAGCCATGAAGAAAGATCTTCCGCAGGTAAAGCAATATGTCCGTTTACGAGATCATGGCGGCATATTAGTTAAAAATGGAACGCAAAATATTCAGGAAGATCATGTGATTTTAGCGGACTCTACCTTATTTGACGTATTTACTTTACCAATGATTGCAGGTGACCCGCATACAGCATTAACACAGCCACATTCCGTTGTGCTCACGGAGAGTACTGCGGATAAATATTTCCCAAAAACCAGTCCCAATGGTGTTCTTGGAAAAATGCTCACCATCAATGATACCTCTTTATACAAAATAACCGGAATTATTAAAGATGTGCCTAAAGCATCTCATTTTCATTATGATTTTTTTATTTCTATGTATGGCCAATTGGCTCCTTATGAAACAGGACAGTGGACAAGTAACAATTTCAATACTTATATTCTTTTAAATGAAAATGCAGATCCTCAAAAACTCAATGCCGAACTGGATGATTATGTGATGAAATATGTTTCTCCCTTTTTTAAAACACTAAATATCAATCAGGAAGAATTTAAAAAGCAGGGGAACTATTTGCACTATACCTTAATGCCTCTCGGAAAGATTCATTTGTATTCCCAAAAGTCTGCTGAACTCGAAGCCAATTCAGACATTCAATACGTAGCTATTTTTTCTTTTATAGCCTTATTTATTCTTTTAATTGCATGTGTCAATTTTATGAATCTTTCTACTGCCCGTTCTACCGGGCGTGCCAGAGAAGTCGGCGTGCGAAAAGTATTAGGTTCATTGCGTAAAAATTTAATTTTCCAATTTCTATCAGAATCCTTACTCATCAGTTTTATTTCCATGATTCTGGCACTTATCATGGCCATTCTTTTTTTGCCGGCTTTTAATCACCTCAGTGGCCAGGCTTTCACCGTGCATGATCTATTAACGCCCTGGTTATTACCTGCATTCCTATTGCTTGTAATTTTTGTGGGAATATTAGCCGGAATATATCCTGCATTCTATCTTTCTTCCTTTAAACCGGTAGCCGTATTAAAAGGGAAGCTGGCCAGTGGATTCAAATCCGGTTGGTTGAGAAGCAGCCTTGTGGTTTTTCAATTTGCTATATCTATATTTCTGATCATTGGCACGATCGTCATTTATACACAACTCAATTATATCCGTAATAAAGATATTGGTTATAACCGGAGCCAGGTTCTCATTATAAAAAATACGGGAGCATTAGGGAAAGATGCTCGTATTTTTAGAGATGAAGCGTTGAAATTAAACAATGTAGAGGATGCAACCATGACGGGATATTTACCTACCTCCAATTGGCGGAGTGATAGCCCTTTGTTTCCGGAACCTACCTTGGATGTTAAAAATGCCATAAGCACGCAGATGTGGGAAGTGGATGAAAATTATATTCCCACATTAGGCATGAAATTAATGCAGGGACGAAATTTTTCAAAAGATTTTGCCACAGACAGTTTATCCATCATCATTAATGAAGCCTTTGCTAAGATGTTAGGAGGGAGCAATATATTGGATAAGCCTTTATATTTAATGAAGGATTTTCCTTCATCCAATTATACAAAATATAAGATTATAGGTGTGGTGAAAAATTTTAATTACAATTCATTACATGACCAGGTAACACCATTGGCATTATTTTTCTCCCAGCAATATGGTAGTATTGCAATACGAATGAATACCACTCACACGGATCAGGTTATTCAATCTTTGGAAAAACTGTATAAGTCCATAGCGCCTTCACAGCCTTTTGCCTATTCTTTTATGGATGCAGATTATAATAACACTTATTTGTCTGAACAGAAGTTAGGTGGATTGTCTATTACTTTTTCAATATTGGCCATTTTTATTGCTTCTCTGGGATTGTTTGGTCTCATTACCTATGCTGCTGAGCAACGCACAAAAGAAATAGGCGTTCGCAAAGTGTTGGGGGCCTCTGTTACAAATATCACTGTGATGTTATCACAGGATTTACTTAAACTCGTTTTGATCGCTTCATTGATTTCATTTCCGATTGCCTGGTGGGTAATGAATTTCTGGCTCCAGGGTTTTGCCTATCGGGTAGATATTAGCTGGTGGATCTTTTTAGTTGCAGGATGTGCAGCCTTTCTGATAGCCTTATCAACTATATGCTTTAAAGCCATCCGTGCAGCATTGGCTAATCCTGTGCATAGTTTGCGATCTGAATAACAAAATTCCTGGCATGAAGTATTTAGAAATACATTTTAGGATAAAAGAAGATTCAAGGAATTTGTATAATTAAAATAGACAGGAAACATATCGGGCAAATTCCTATCATGCTCGAAGTTAAAATACAATTCATTGAGGAATAGGCTATTTTTATCCAACCCAATTATCTTTTTTTTAAAAAATTATAAGTCAAAACGATCTTTTAGATCATGACTTCTTTTTGAAGCCATGATCATTTAGGCTTAGGACTAATTTTGTATCTTTGCAAAAATTTTTTTATGAGCCGGAAGGGGAAAGTGATGGTTGCTATGAGTGGAGGCATTGACAGCACAGTTGCCGCACTGATGTTACATCATGAAGGTTATGATGTTGTGGGTATCACCATGAAAACATGGGACTATGCCGGTAGTGGTGGCAGTAAGAAAGAAACCGGCTGTTGCAATATTGACAGTTTCCAGGATGCAAGGCAAGCTGCTGTACATCATGGATTTCCACATTATATCCTGGATATCCGCGAAGAGTTTGGGGATTTTGTCATTGATAATTTTGTTGAAGAATATATTGCCGGCAGAACGCCTAATCCTTGCGTAATGTGTAATACACATATCAAATGGCGGGCATTACTGAAAAGAGCCAATGCCCTGGATTGCGATTTTATTGCAACCGGCCATTATGCTTCTGTTTATCGCCATACTAATGACCGGATGGTTATTAAAAAAGGATTGGATGAAACCAAAGATCAAAGCTATGTTTTATGGGGGCTGAGCCAGGAATTGTTGCAAAGAACCATGATGCCTCTTGGACAATACCGGAAAACTGAAATACGCCAAATGGCTTTGGATATGGGTTATGAAGAATTATCCAAAAAGAGTGAAAGCTATGAAATATGCTTTGTACCCGATAATGACTACCGCGGCTTTTTGAAACGCCGGGTGAAAGGTTTGGAAGAAAAAGTAAATGGAGGTTGGTTTGTGAATAAGAATGGTGAAAAATTAGGCAAGCATAAAGGATACCCCTTCTATACTATTGGCCAAAGGAAAGGATTGGAAATCGCTCTTGGAAAACCGGCTTACGTAACTTCTATTGATCCCGACTCCAATACAGTCGTTTTGGGAGATGAAGATGATCTTAATGAAAATGTTATGGATGTTGCTAAGATCAATTGGATGAAGTATGATCATATTACGCCGGGAATGGAAGCCGATACAAAAATCAGATATAAAACACCTGCAGCTCTTAGCCATCTATTTCCTTTAGGAAATAATATACGAGTACAATTTTATGAAAATATCAAAAGTATTGCTCCGGGACAAAGCGCGGTATTTTATGAAGGGGACGATGTTATTGGCGGGGGTATCATTCAACGCGGCGAATTAGTATTGTCATAATTCCTTTTAATAAAAGAATGCTTTTTATAATGCAAAATTCATTTTGCATTGAGCAAATATTTTCTCATTCATTTTTCAAAGGAAAAAATAAGGGACACATCCTGTCCTAATGATTGTCTTTTGCACATTGCCTATTTCTAGGCTTATTTCTCAAAAAAATCGCGGAAGTTTTTTGAAAGATAAATTTAGTTAAACAAGGGTATTAAATTTTTTTATCGTCTTGATTAAAACCTATGATATTCCGTTTCACATCCACACCCCAACGGTCGGAATCATTGATATTAAATTCTTTTACATCATCTAATATGACAGATGAGAGCATTTCCGATGTACGTTTTTCTTTAGGAATTACGGCCAGTCGGAGGTTTTGATTTTTAATACATTCATCAACGATCTGCCTTACGGTACGTGCATTTCCAAAATTTTCATCTTTGATATGATATAGCCAGTCAAGGTAGTTTTTTAAATGAGCCCTGGAAGCTTCATCCAGCGATAAGGATTCTTTTGTAAAATAGGATAGGAGGATAGTCATGAGCTCATCCGGTAAATAATCCGGGAACTGAAAATACTTATCAAAGCGGCTTCGCAATCCGGGATTACTATTGATAAAATTTTTCATTTTTAAAGGATAACCGGCCACGATGATGCCTATTTGCCCACGATGGTCTTCCATGTATTTCAAAATTGTAGAGATGGCTTCACTGCCAAAATCATTATCAGATTGTCCGCTACCGGCAAGCGAATATGCTTCATCAATAAAGAGAACGCCACCAATAGCCTCGTCCAGTTTGGCTTTCGTTTTTATGGCTGTTTGCCCGATATATCCCGCAACCAATGATTCCCGATCTACTTCTACCAGGTGACCTTTTCCTAAAATACCCAAGCCTGCATAGATGCGTGAGAGTAAGCGGGCAACCGTGGTTTTACCGGTTCCGGGATTGCCCGTAAAAACGGAATGTAAAGAAAATCTATGCAGGTAATCTTTGCCTGTTTCTTTATAAAATTGGACCAGGGTAACCATCTCATTCACTTCAGTCTTAATATTAGATAGCCCTACCATCCCATTCAACTCATCAAGGCTTTCCTTTAATATCTGTTCCGGGTTTTCCGGTCCTGTTTTATTTTTGTTGAGCGGGTCTGTTGTTGCACTCTTTACTATCCTGTTTACTGTTCCCTGCACGGCCGTATCTTCCCATTCTATCCATTGATCTCCCAAGCGAAAAGTGTGGCTGGCCAAGAGGATTCCCATAAAAAAGACATCCACACTGTAATCAGTATTCGTCCAAATACCCGGTGTTGTATTGCCCCAACCACTATTGACGGTATATGTAAGTTCCTGGGAATTGGGCGTTACATAAATTAATTCTGTTGTTTTCCCTTTCGACATGCCATTGCTATCCAGGAAATGAAAGAAAAATTCTGCATAAAATCCTTTTTCTGATCCACTTTTAAATTTTATTTCCGCACATACATATTTTGTTTCATCTTTTTTAAAAACCTGATAATACTTTCTGTTAGGATCATCCTGTATAGCTCCTTCCGTATGAAATAATTTGATGGACTCCAACGTGAGATATTTATTGTTGGCAAGTGCATCAGGCCCCAGGTCTTCTACATGAAAAGTAACTTCAGCCACTACGCTATTTTCCATAATGACTTCCCACTTAAAATCTCCCATGTACCAGAATGCACCGGGGACAGCATTTCCCCAACCTTCTCTTACATAGATTATATTTTCTGTTTTGGCAATTTTAAGTGTTTGGGGAAAACTGCACAGTTTAGTAGGCTTACTTGTTTTGGTGGAACATTCCAAAGTAATGGGTATTTCCCAGTCTTCTTCATCAAACAATTTATTGTAAAAGGAAAACTCGACATAAATATAAGATACTTCATAGCGATCAAATACACTCCTGTACCTTTTTGTATTGTCTGCCATCCATTCATTATTGCAATACACTTTTAAATCTTTGATGACATATTTTTTTTCAGCATTATCCATCTTCCTGTTCGTTGTGTTGTTTGAATTAAAGACCACTCAAAGATAAATTTATCCAATAAATAAAAATTGACAAAGAGTTGAATTATTTTCTACTGGCGGGTGTCCCGCCCGTCTGCGAAAATTTGTGCCACACACCTTCTGATGTAGAACATTGCGGTATTTTGAATTACTTTTATTGCAGAGAAATTTATAATCCATCTCAAAGAAGACACATAATGACCAAAAAAGAAAAGCTCATCCTACTTATGGCCATCATCGTTACGGCTATTTCCGGTTTTTTTTATTACACACATTTTAATGCTGTAATTGCATTTATTGTTACTGCAGCCGCATTGGCCTTGCTTGCCATGATTGTTGGCGATGCTACCGAACAATTAGGAGACCGTTTCAGCCCTGCTGTTACAGGTATCATACAATCTGCGTTGGGCAATCTCCCGGAATTGTTTGTTTGTATTTTTGCGTTGCGTGCCGGATTGGATAAAATGGTTCAGGCCGCATTGATAGGGTCTGTTTTGGGAAACTCCGTTTTGGTATTGGGCGTAGCACTTTTTATAGGCGGATTAAAAAATGGGAAGCAGGTATTCAGGTCAGGACCTCCCAAGAACATTTCGATCATGATGATACTTGCTTTTGGCGCATTGGCCATTCCTACTTTTACCAGTATGTTTCACACTACGGCTGAAATCCATTTGAATACGTTGGATATTTTTCTTGCCATCATTCTTTTGGCAATGTTTATAGGGAGCTTATTCTTTTCTTTAAAAAGTGAAGCTGCAAATGAATCTGAAAAAGAAGAAAAAAACAAAGGAGAAAAACATGCTGCATGGCCATTATCTATTACCCTCGTCGTTTTATTATTATCGGGTGTGGCCGCCGCTTTTGTTTCAGACTGGTTTATTGATGCATTGCAACCTGCGATGAAAATAGTGGGCATCAATGAAACTTTTGCCGGACTTGTAGTTGTTGCTCTTGCGGGCAATGCTATTGAGAATGTTATTGGCGTGCAATTGGCTTACAAAAATAAAATGGACTACTCTGTAAGTGTCATACAAAATAGTTCACTTCAAATTTCTTTAGTGCTCTTTCCGGTACTGGTATTGCTTTCCTTTGTTTTAGGTGGAGCAATACTCTCTTTTGTCTTAACGCCTATGCTGCTTGTATGTCTTGGTCTTGGTGTATTAGTAAGTACGTTTATTGTTTTCGATGGAGAATCTATTTGGATTGAAGGGCTTGCACTCATTGGTCTGTATTTATTGATAGCCGCAGCATTTTGGTGGGGGTAAAATATTTTTTCAATACACATTTTAGTAATTCAGCAAGACAGACGAAACTGAAAATATCTTTTTAATTGTTTCTATTTTTTGTCATTAAAATCAAGATGAAATTCTTCGTTCCATTTTTTTCAAATGTCTTTAGAAAATATTCATTGCTTTTTTTACATTATAACATTTACATTTATGTATAAAAAGTAACTCTGTTTATGATGCACCAGACATTGCCATTCTTACTGGCTATTGTGGTACTAATTGTATTGGTCAATTTATTAGCCACTAAATTGAAAATTGCGTACCCGATTTTATTAGTGTTGGCCGGTATTCTTATCAGTATGATTCCATCTGTTCCAAAAATTAAAGTAAACCCCGACTGGATATTCTTCATTGTGTTGCCACCATTATTATTTGAAGCCTCCTGGACCATTTCGTATAAAGGACTTGTACGGTTCAGGCGTATTATTGGCAGCTTTGCTTTTTTAGTTGTTTTTTTTACAGCATCAGCTGTGGCCTTTTTCACACATAAATATATTCCAGGGTTTACCTTATCATTGGGCTTTTTATTAGGCGCAATCGTATCGCCCCCGGATGCAGTGAGCGCCGGCGCTATTTTGAAGTTTATTAAAATTCCTAAATCTACCTCTACCGTATTGGAAGGTGAAAGTTTATTTAACGATGCTTCATCATTGATTGTTTTTCAATTTGCGTTAATAGCAGTGAGTACCGGGAACTTTATTTGGGGAAATGCAATTACAAGTTTTCTGTGGATGGTTGGGGGAGGAGTCGTTGTGGGGATATTACTGGCTTTCATTTTTGTACAGGCTTTAAAACGATTGCCCACCAATGCCCCATCTGATATTGCTTTTACATTGGTTGCACCTTATCTGTTCTATTGGGTCGCTGAGCAAATGGGTTGTTCAGGAGTAATGGCCGTTGTTAGTGGTGGTCTGTTTATGTCAAACAGACGATTGATTTTTTTGACCAGCGAAAGCAGGGTACGAGGTTATAGTTTCTGGGAGAGTTTTGTATTTATTCTTAATGGGCTTGTTTTTTTTATTATTGGTCTGGATTTAACGGAAGTAGTTACGGGGCTTACATCTTCTGGAACATCTGTACAAACGGGCATCTTTTATGGCACAATCGTTACAGGTTTTATTATTTTGATCAGGATCATTTCTTCTTATATCGCACTGTTTTCCACATATTTATTTCGAAGAAAAATGTTGCCGACCACATTTAAATTTTCAACATCTATGAATATACCTTTGATTTTAGGATGGACAGGAATGCGGGGCGTTGTAACGCTCGCTGCAGCGCTGAGTATCCCGGTTTATTTAGATAATGGTACACTATTCCCTCAACGTGATCTTATTTTATTCATCAGCTTTATGGTGATTATTCTGACGCTTTTTGTACAGGGACTAACTCTGCCTTTTATCCTCAAAAGATTTCCACTTCAACATCTTGCACCCGAATTAAAATCTGAAAAAGAACAACACCAGGATTTAAGAAAAGAATTGCATCTGTTTACTATTCAATTTATCAGGGAAAAATATAAAAACAATTTAAAGGAAGACTTGTTTTTGGCTAAAAAATTGGAACAGTGGCAAGATAAGCTTGATGAAGCCACAGAAGAATTGTATCACTCCAATCGAAAAGAATTGTATTTGGAATTACTTGAAGCACAACGCAATTTTCTGATAGAAAAAAATAAGGATTTCAAAACTGATGAGGATCTCATCAGGCATCAAATGTTTATGATAGATCTGGAAGAAGAGCGCTTAAAAGCGGTATAAAAATATGCTCCCTTTTCTTTACTTCTGAACAAAATTCATTTTCATCTCCTTCGTGTATAAAAATTTGGATAATCCGGATCTTGCAGATGAATCCTTTTTTAGTTCAATAATCTGTATGTTATCGAAACCATCTGTGGATCACATTGCTGAAATTATTTTTCTTTCATGAAGCTTTGTAAATAGGTATGGTCCGGGAATGCATGGATGAACTATTTTTTAAAAAAATATTTTACTTCCATTTTAATGATTCACTTCAATTAATTTCGCCCGGATAATTATGAAACAAAAGCCCGTTCATCCTGCAATGCAGCCTTTTCTTGAAGGAAAAGTTATCCTAATCAATAAACCCCTTCATTGGACCAGTTTTGATGCGGTTAAAAAAATTCGAATTGCAACCCAGGTTGCCAAAGTGGGACATGCGGGCACGCTGGATCCTCTGGCAACAGGGCTTTTGATCATTTGTACCGGTAAGTTTACAAAGAATATTTTGACCTATATGGGTATGCCGAAAACATATATTGCCACCATGACAATAGGTGCACAAACCCCCACCTACGACCTGGAATCAGAGCCTGGTTTTTTTCAAGACTATAGTCATATCACCCAGGAAAAAATAGTCGCTGTTTTTAAAAATTTTACAGGTGAGATCATGCAGGTGCCGCCTATTCATTCTGCTATTAAAAAGGATGGAGAAAAAGCATATATAAAAGCCAGGAAAGGAATAGATATCAAATTGGAGCCGCGTAAAATCACCATTTTTTCATTAGAAATATTATCCATCAATTTACCCGAAATATCTTTTGAAGTGGTTTGTTCTACGGGCACATACATTAGAAGCCTTGTACATGATATGGGCATTGCATTAGGTACCGGGGCTTATCTTAGTAAACTTTGCAGAACACGTATAGGTACATTTACAATTGATGAATCATGTACCCCCATTGAATTTGAGGAAAGAATTCACAGGCTGAAAAAAGCATCAGAAGGGTAAACCAATTCCTAATTGAACTGCATAATTATTTCGGGGAAAAGGTTCAATCAGGTTGGTAACAGGATTGAAAACGCCAAACTCATAATTCTTCCAGGTAAAATCTGAAAAATTCATCCATCCATTATTTTCCTGGCGTGCCGGGTCTTTTAATTTAATACCAAAATCTACACGTATCAAAAAATAATTAAAATCAAAACGTAAACCGGTACCTATACCAATAGCGATGTCTTTACCAAAACGGCTGATATCAAATTCACCATTCGGGATATTCTCATCTTTACGGATATTCCAAACATTGCCTATATCCGCAAAAATAGCGCCTGCGATTTTCATACTACTGATTTGCGTGATATTATACCGGTATTCGAGGTTGGTCTCTAATTGCATATCGCCATACCGGTCTCGAAAGATATCTGACGTATCACTAACCAGTGAAGAACCTAAACCTAATAGCCTTAAACCCCATGCACGCATACTATTGGGGCCACCTTCTACGAATTGTTTAAAGAATGGAAGTGTATTACCAAATCGGGCACTTTTACCAAAGTTATATCCTATACCTGCCATAGCCCGAAAAGCTAATGACGATCTTCGGTATGCCACAATACGATGGTAATCGGCATTGACCTTGATATATCTGTAAATCTTATCATCCAAACTTTTTATTAATCCAATCAGTGCTCCGGATTCCTCTGCTGAAACCTGAATAAAATTATTGGCAGCGGGATTTCTTCGGTCCGGGTAATTGACTCTAAAACTCAATTGCTGGCTAATGACAGATCCCGTATTGAATGAGGTCCTCAAAAAAGGATTGGTAAGAAATGCACTGTCCAATAAGGGTAAAGTATCCAAAGAATAGAGCTCTACATTTAAGGGTTTATATTGCCATGTCTTATTTTTTTTGATCCATCCATATCCCCAACCGAAAGTAAGGGAGCGCACACGGAAAAAATCTTTCCTGTCTGAATAGGTGGCACTTAAAT
Organism: Bacteroidota bacterium; assembly: GCA_018268015.1. Lineage (GTDB taxonomy): Bacteria > Bacteroidota > Bacteroidia > Chitinophagales > Chitinophagaceae > JAFDXJ01. The sequence goes on along the minus strand of JAFDXJ010000032.1, from coordinate 7,797 downwards.
TAGCAATGGTTCGAATAGCATCCAGTTTACCTACTTTACCAATTTTAATTGGTGAAATAAATTTTGGGAAAATATAAGAATGATTGAGTGAAGTTTGTACGGTTTGTAGTAATGGGTAATTTTTATCAAAACTAAATTCCACCCCGTTACTAAAGGTAGTAGATGATTGTATGGCATGATGCCATACATTTCTATTCCGGTAAGTGATATTAAAAGAAAGGCCAAACAAATTCGAGGAAGTCAAAAAATCTCCCGTATTCCTGCTGGCTTCCAGGCCCAAAGTGATGGTTTCTTTTTTTGCAGGCGTAAGAAAATAATGGAAATCCACCGTATCCTGATCCCTGATAACCGTTCGATAATCCACCCGGTCCCATGCCCCGATTTGGGTAAAATTATTCAGCGTTTTATAGAAATTATCTTCATTATACAATGTGCCTTTATGCGTATAGGTATGTGTTCTCAATACGGAAAAAGCAAAGAGATTCTGTTTGCTGTAAATGGACAAATTTTTAGTTGAAAAAATATTCCATTGCTCCGGATGTTTCATGATACTATCCGGTAAATCATAATTCCTGGTTTCGGGATAAATATAATTTCGGCCTACATAATATTTTTTGAAAAAGATGGAATCGGATAATGGGTTTAAAGTATCCGGATTGGCTCTTTCCTGTATATCAATATAGGCAGATGGATTTTGCTTTCGGCGTTCTTCGGCATCTAATAATAATTGAGCCTGCTCAAATGGATCCAGGGTGAGTTTCAAGAGATGAAAGTCGGTAGTATCTACGATGGCAACAAGATTATCTCGAGTCAACAAAAAATAACCCCTCCTGCGATATTGACTGACAAGTCTGTCCAGTTCAGCGCCAATAATCTGCTTTGAATAGGAGGTTTTACCCGGAATGATCAGTGAATTTTTGGAATTATTGATAGCTATACGTTCAAGATCAGCATCATTGAATTTGTAAGAGATGGAGTCTATTAATGTTCTTTTACCCGTGGTAATATCCATCTGTACGGTTACACGCTCCTGTGTTTTAAATGTATCAATAAAAAATGTATCCTTAAACTGTGCCTGGTAAAAACCTTGTGAGTTTAAAAAATTATTCATCAGGCCTTTCGTACGGGCTATATTGTTTGTATCGAATATAGGTGGATTTTTTTCTTTATAAAATAGGCCAAACTGCTGCAATTTCTGTGCTTTCAGGCTATCATCCCAATAATTATCCAGGCCTATTTCCAGGCTTTTCCTCACTTCCGGAGGATTATTACCTTGAATATTTAAAATATTATTAAAGACGAAAGGGGTATCAATTGGATAATTTTTTACTTTGGTTCTGTTTAAGAAAAGTACCTTTTGATCGGTACAGGAAATGAATGAATAGAAAAAGCAACTAATAGAAAAATATAAAATGATATTATTGCGTAAACGCATATTGAATGATTAGTAAAATTGAGGCCAAATATATTCAATCTTTGCACGCTAAAAAAAATCGCGATAAAGAAGGCGTTTTTGTGGCAGAAGGAGAGAAGGTGGTACAAGAATTTTTGAAGGAAAAAATAATCCCCGTAAAATTATTTGCAACAGAAAAATGGGCTTTGGAAAATAAGACGATCCAAGGCAATTTTATGAAGATCGCAAGCGAAGATGAATTACAAAAAGCCGGCTTTTTAAAAACACCCAACCAGGTCCTTGCCATCTTCCCTCAGCAACATCACTTGTTCATCCCATCAAAAAACAAATGGATATTGATGCTGGATGAAATACAAGATCCGGGCAATATGGGAAATATGATCCGTACGGCAGATTGGTTTGGCTGGAACCATATCATCGCATCTAAAGATTGTGTGGATCAATATAATCCTAAAGTTGTTCAGGCATCTATGGGAAGTTTGTCACGTATCCGTGTACAGTATGAAGCATTAGACCACTTTCTTCGTGAGACCGATTTGCCCGTTTTGGGAGCTACTCTATCCGGAGAAAATATCATCACTTTGCCTAAAGAGAAAACCGGTATATTAATCATTGGCAATGAGGGAAAAGGTATTCATGAAAACCTGAAACCTTTTATTTCAAAGCAAATAACCATTCCCCGTATTGGAAAAGCAGAATCCCTGAATGCAGCTACTGCATTTGCTATCATTGCTTCTCACCTGATGAAAGGATAGGGAAATGGGGCATTACCAATTTATTTTTTCCATTCATTATTTTTTCTGTCCATATCCGGTAACTTGTTTTCCGGGTCTAGAATTATTTTGACTGGCTTTTCACTGGATGGATAAGTATAAGTCCAGGTATTTCCATGAAGCCATATTTCCACAGGCAATTGAATGGTATCTGATTTTCCATTTGCCAAAACAATTTTTAAAATGACCGGCAGGATCATTTTACCTTTGCTTTCCAATGTGATGGCGGTACCATCAGAAGTATAATGGACACTTTGGATAGACTGATCCAGTTTCCATGTAGTGAAAAACCATTCTTTCCAAAACCAATTCAAATCTTCTCCGGCAGCATTATTAATGCAATTAAAAAAATCATAGGGTGTGGGATGCTTGAAAGCCCAGGCTTCCGTATATTTTCTGAAAGCATAATCAAAACGTTCTTTCCCTACAACTACGGTACGTAATAAATTCAGGCCATAAGCTGTCTTCCCATAAAACTGGTAATGCTGACTTTCATCCATCGCATCTGAAATGGTCATTAAGGGATCTTTATAATTCATAAATTGCAGATAGTCCCGCGATGCAAAAAAAGTTTTATCAAAATAGGATGGGTCATTTACATATTCACCATGATTAAATAAATCTGTTGCGATATAATTGACATATGTATTAATGCCCTCATCAAGCCACATATATCTTCTTTCATTACTACCTACGATCATAGGATACCAGTCATGGCCAATCTCATGCGCAATCAGGAACCAAAGTCTTCCCGTCTTTTCAGTATATTCATCAAAAATAATCCCCGGATACTCCATCCCTGCCGTAATTCCGGCACTACTAATGGCATTATTCCAGGGATATTCATAAAAATATTTTGAATAAATTTCAATGCTGGCTTTTAAATATTCAGTAGATCTGCCCCAGGCTGAATCACCCATACTTTCAATTGGATAACAAGACATTGCCATCGCTTTTCGACCGGAAGGTAAATTGATTTTTGCGGCATCCCAGATAAGGGCATTCCCCGCAGCCCAGGCTACATCCCGCGTATTTTTCATGCTGAAATGCCAGGTCAGTTCCCCCTTTCTTGAAGCCCTTTTTGCTATATCGCCTGCACCAATAATGGTCATTGTTTTATCACTATTTGACGCAGTGGCAAGTCTTTGAATTTCTTCTTCTGTCAATACTTCTTTTGGGTTTTGCAAGTCTCCGGAACCATATACAATCATAGAAGAAGGTACCGTTACATAATATTCATAATCTCCATATTCGCAGTAAAATTCTCCCAGATTCATATAAGGTAAAACATTCCATCCACGCTGGTCATCATACACACTCATCCTTGGATACCATTGCGCAATTTGATATATAACACCATCCTTCGTGTATTGTCTTCCAAATCTTCCGGCGCCATCCAATGGTATCGGAAAATGATACTTGATTGTTATCGTAACCTGATCACCCTTTGCTTGCAATGGTGTGTTTAAACGAACCTGCATCCTGGTGTCAGTTATGATAGGATTAACCTGGTAAGCCTTTCCATGATAATTTACAATCACATCGCCTATCTGATAACCACCTCCAGGGATGCTATAGTCATCATCAGGATCAATGGCCGTTGCCTTTGATCGGGAAGACGGGTTAAAAAGATTCTGTTCTACCTGCAACCATAAATAATCTAATTCATCGGGACTATTATTTGTATAGGTTATTGTTACATCTCCCGTGATGGAAGTATCTTTTTCATTCAATGTGGCATGGATTAGGTAACTGGCGCTGTTCTGCCAATAGGCATGGCCCGGAACGCCTTTCACAGAACGGGTTTCCGTGCCGGGAGGTGGATTGAAATTTTGTGTAAAAAGTTGATGTGGATTATAAACCTGTTCCTCTTTTTTATCTGTCTGGGCATAAATAAAAGAAAGACTCATAAGAAAGGAAAGACTTAAAATAATTCTTTTCATTTTGATGGTTTTAGAAAAATGAACAATTTAAAAAAATGAATACATGAATAACATAGGAAGAAGGATCGGGTTTATTCATTATCAAATATAAAAGAAATGCATGAAGCAGGAATGTATTTCTCCAATGATCCTTCTTTTAAAAAATCTTTTTTGTGTGTGAACTTCACAAAAGACAGGAAAGGGTGTGTGACTTGTAAAATGTGAAGCATTCACGAACACATTTTAGAATAATCAAGTTTTAAGTGCTTGAGTGGCTGATGGGCTGCCTATTCATTTTTTTAATATTTATATTTGACCTCCCACTTCTTTAAATTTCTCTACAAAAGCCGCTATTTTCTGAAAAATCTTTTGCTTTAAGGTTAAATATTGAGGATTTAAAGGACTCATTTTTGGTAATAGAGCATTCAATTCCGTGCCGTTTTCACTGGCATATTTCCGCTTCAATGAGGTTGCAATATATCGCTTCGCTTCTTCTTCATTCAAATTTTCATCTGCAATTAATTCTTCTGCTTCTGCTTTTTGTTTGTTTTGTGCAAATGCATAAAATGAATCTATTACATTCGCTTTGTCCTGAAGAGTATCCAGATCAGTTTCATTAATAAAATCAACTACCAAACTCTCTTTTGCCCTATTACCAATACTGGCACGGATAACCCTTCGTATTTCTTCAATGAGTGTGGCTTTATCTTTTTTCTTTTTGTTATGTTCAAATATTAATTCAAGAATATAATCAAGATTTATTTCTTGCGATTTTAATAAGTCCACTTCAAACACAACATCATCCCAATCTATTGTTGATTCTTCTCTTTCGGCTCCGTTTTTCTCACGCCTTAACCAATCTTGAATATCATTGTAGGTAGAACGGTAATCCTGAACAGTCCTCTCTTTGAGCAATTCAATTTTTTGCATGGCCGCCATATCCTTATCTGTCAAAAAATAAATTTTTTTAAATTCTTCAATTGCCTCAAGATTGTTTTTGTCTATTTCCTGCAAGGCTTTCAAACTCGTAAACTCATCATAATTCTGAAGTATATTCTCTACTCTCAAATACTCTCCAAATAGTTTTGCAAATTCCTTTTTGTCTTTCTCTTTTATAATTTCATCAGGTTTAGGAAATTTTTTATTTAACTCATTTACTACTTCTACATATCCTCTACGAGCTTCACCGGTAATAATATCTGTAAAGCCTTCTAAATATTCTTTGTAGCTTTTTTCAAGCACCACATTTTTGGTATTGCTATCTCCAAACAGCCTAATTGCGTCTATCGTTGCTTTTTCTAAATCACGGAAAGTAACAATATTGCCAAAGGTTTTTGTGGCATCATAAATTCTGTTTGTGCGTGAAAAGGCTTGAATTAAACCATGATACCGTAAATTCTTATCAACAAATAATGTATTGAGTGTTGGAGCATCAAAACCCGTGAGGAACATTCCTACGACAATGATCAGGTCTATCTCTTTATTCTTTACTCTTTTGGCAAGGTCACGGTAATAATTCTGAAACTCATTGCTGTCAACGCCATAACTGGTTTTGAACAAGGTGTTATAGTCGTTGATCGCTTTAGTCAAAAACTCTTTAGCACTACTATCCATGGCAGAGGGCTCAAAGGTTTCGTCAACTATATCACCTATGGCGCTTTGTTCTTCATTGGCAGCAAAGGAAAAGATGGTGGCAATCTTTAATGGCTTATCGCTGTCTTTTTGCAGTTTGTTCAATTCTTCATAATACAATTTAGCAGCATCTACACTATTTACGGCAAACATGGCATTGAACCCATTGTTGCTTCCCTGGTTTCTATGAGTTTTTATTCTGAAATTATTCAAGATATATTGCGAGATTTCTTTGATACGTTCAGGATGAAGCAATGCTTTTTTGTTTTCTGCCGCACTTAATTTTTTCTCGTCTATTTCAGATTCTATACGCCTAAACTGTGGCCTAACATCATTATAATCTACCTTAAATTTTAATACTTTATCATCCCGGATGGCATCGGTAATAACATAGGAATGCAGCTCCCGGCCAAAAACACTTGCCGTAGTTTCGGCGCCTAAAGCATTTTCAGGAAAAATGGGTGTTCCCGTAAAACCAAACTGATAGAATTTTTTAAATTTTTTATTCAGGTTCTTCTGGGCTTCGCCAAATTGTGAACGGTGGCATTCATCAAAAATAAATACAACCTGCTTATGATAAATGGCTAAATCACCCTCCGTTTTCATGAGGTTGTTTAGTTTTTGTATGGTTGTTACGATGATTTTATTATCGTCCTTTTCAATGTTTCTTTTTAAACCTGCTGTACTATCGGAGCCATTCACACTATCGGGAGAAAATCGCTGATACTCCTTCATGGTTTGATAGTCGAGGTCTTTACGGTCAACCACAAAGAACACTTTGTCTATAAAATCCAATTGCGTGGCCAAACGTGCCGCTTTAAAACTGGTCAACGTTTTACCTGAACCGGTAGTGTGCCAAATATATCCGCCCCCATCCGGAGTTGACCATTTCTTTGCTTCATAAGAACTTTTTATTTTCCATAACATGCGTTCTGTAGCAGCAATTTGATAGGGCCGCATAACTAAAAGCGTATCACTTGTGTCAAATACTGAATAGGTAAGCAATACATTCAATAATGTATGTTTTTGAAAGAAAGTTGCTGTAAAATCTTTGAGATCTCTAATGCGTATATTGTCTGCCTTAGCCCAGTTGATGGTAAAGTCAAAACTATTTTTATTTCGCTTGGTCGTATTGGCAAAATAGAGGCTATCGGTACCGTTAGAAATTACAAAAATCTGAATGTATTTGTAAAGGGAATTTGCACTGTTAAAACTTTCTTTAGAGTAACGATGCACCTGGTTAAAAGCCTCTCGAATTGCAACATCTCGTTTTTTTAATTCCACCTGCACCAAAGGCAATCCGTTAACAAGAATGGTTACATCATAACGGTTGGCATGCTTACCGGTTTGCTCAAATTGTGAAATAACCTGTACTTTATTTCTTGTGATATTTGTTTTGTCAACCAAATAAATATTTTGGAGAAGGCCATCATCAAAAACGAAATCGTAGATATAGTTGTCGTGAATTTTCTTGGTTTTTTCAACAAGGTTATCACTTGGCTTGTCTAAATATTCTTCTACAAAACGATTCCATTCTCCATTTGAAAATGTTATATTGTTGAGCGATTGCAGTTGCACTCTTACATTGGCCAACATGGCTTCCTGCGTATTGATGTTTAGAGGATTTTCATAGCCTTGATTGATTAAGTCCTGGATAAACTCTTTTTCTAATGATGTTTCTGATTGATAAGCGGCAGGCGTCTCATTTACTTCATTATGCTTGATGAATTTATCCAACACGATGAAGTTGTTGGATTCTGCGATTGTTTTATAAGTGCTCATTTGTTATACTGTATTTTGTTTCAGGTCATTGCGAGGGCTTTGTCCGAAGCAATCCAACATCAATGTTTTGCTATTCTGGATTGCTTCCTGCTCGTTCCTCGCAGTTCGCAATGACGGTTGGTTTGTTTTCGTCATTGCGAGGGTTTTGTCTGAAGTAATTTAGAAGTGTTACCGTTCATTTATTTGTATGTTTTGTTTTTCTGGATTGCTTTCCGTTCTGGAACGTCATTGCGAGGGCTTTGTCCGAAGCAATCCAACATCAATGTTTTGTTTT
>JAFDXJ010000031.1 GCA_018268015.1 Bacteroidota bacterium | reverse complement strand
GCGGAGAGAGAGGGATTCGAACCCCCGGACCTTTGACAGTCAACGGTTTTCAAGACCGCCGCATTCGACCGCTCTGCCATCTCTCCGGCGCAAAAATAAGCTCTCCATGATATTCATCAAAATTAGTTTTAAAAAGGAAGCAAAATTCCGGGAAAGTCTATCCTGAAGGGAAGGAATATCGTTCGGCGTTTTCACGGCAATAACTTTACTTTGTAAAAAAAGATTTGAGAAACCTCAGTGTTTTAAATGCTTATTTCTGGAAATACCGCTACCGCTTTTTTAGTGGCATCCTTTTCGTCATTGCATCCAATTACTTTGCCGTACTTGCCCCGGAAATAACCGGGTTTATAGTAGGCAAAATGCAACAATTCCTTTCGGGAAAGCCTTCATCCGCATCATCCGAAGTATATGGAAAAACAATGAATGGTTTTATTCATTGGGTGAATCATTTTGATTTTTCAAATATCGTAATTATCAGCAGTGTCACGATTCTTGTAGTGGCTCTAATCCGTGGCCTGTTTCTTTATTTCATGCGGCAAACAATTATCGTGATGAGCCGCCATATAGAATATGATCAGAAAAATGAAATCTATAAAAAATATCAAAGCCTCGATGCTTCATTTTACAAAATAAACCGAACCGGCGACCTCATGAATCGAATTACGGAAGATGTAAGCCGTGTAAGAATGTATGTAGGGCCGGCAATCATGTATTTTATTAACCTCACGACCTTAATCACTTTTTGCGTAGTGAATATGTTACGCAAAGATGTGCATCTTACTTTACTTGTTTTATCTCCATTGCCTTTACTGGCCATTACGATCTATTTTGTGAATTCCATTATACATAAAAAAAGTGAGAAAGTACAGGCCAGTTTATCAGATCTCACAACCAATGCACAGGAGTCTTATGCCGGAATCCGCGTCATCAAATCCTTTGTTCAGGAGAAAGCCATGTTTCATTTTTTTAAGGAAAACAGCGAAACGTATCGTAAAAATGCCATTAGCCTGGCACGGGTAGAGGCCATTTATTTCCCCAGCATTTCATTAATGATTGGTTTAAGTACATTGATTACGGTTTTGGCGGGATGTTTCATGGCCATTCGTGATCCGCAACATGTGGGCCTGATTGTGGAGTTTGTTATCTATATCAATATGCTTACATTCCCGGTTAGCGCTATCGGATGGACGGCCAGTATGATTCAAAGGGCAGCTGCATCCCAGAAACGCATCAATGAATTTCTGAGTATTCAACCGGATATGGCAGTGGACCGCTCAGAAAAAATGGAAGAAAAAATCGGGGGAGATATTTTATTTAAAGATGTATCCTTTACTTATGCGCATACCGGGATCCAAGCCTTGAAACATTTTAACCTGCATATTGCAGAAGGTGAAAAGGTCTTGATTTTAGGTAAAACAGGAAGCGGTAAAACGACCATTGCTCAATTGCTGCTGCACTTTTTCAATGTATCCGGTGGCGATATTTTCATTGGAGGAAAAAACATCCGCGATATTCCATTACAAATGCTCAGAGATCATATCAATTATGTACCCCAGGATGTCTTCTTATTCAGTGATACGATAGAAAATAATATTGCTTTTGGCTTATCCGAAAAGCCCACCCTCGAACAGGTTGAAAACGCAGCCCGGCTTGCCTGTATTGATGCGGAAATAAAGGCTTTGCCAAATGGCTATCAGACTTTAGTGGGTGAGCGTGGGGTAACACTGAGCGGTGGGCAGAAACAGCGGGTTTCTATTGCCCGTGCGCTTATCAAAGGACATGGAATCTTATTATTTGATGATTGCCTGAGCGCCGTAGATCCAAAGACCGAAAACACGATCATCCGCAACTTATATGAATTTATTGAAGGAAAAACAGCCCTCTTAATAACACACCGCATCTTTACGGTATTGAATTTCTCCAAAATTATCGTCATTGAAAATGGCACGATTACCGAGCAGGGTACTCATGATGAATTACTAAAACAAAATGGCTATTATGCAGAATTGTACCATCAACAATTAGCCGGGGAGCAAAATCCGCATCAAATTTTTGAAGAAACCAAATTTTGATATGTTGAAAACAATACTATATTTGCGCCAATCCTATTTTTTAAAAATACAAAATAACGACAGTGGCTTACGAAAACAACGACAAGAGAAATGAAAGTGTGTACAGCAACAGGGTACGCGCGGGAAAAAGAAGAACTTATTTTTTCGATGTAAGAGAAACGCGCAGCAGCGACTACTTCCTCACAATTACGGAAAGCCGTAAGCGCGCCAATGATGATGGGTATGACAGACATAAAATATTTTTATATAAAGAAGACTTCAACAAATTTGCTAAAGCATTAAATGAAGCCATTGATCATGTGAAGACCGAATTAATGCCTGACTTCGATTTCGATGCATTCAATCATGATGAAAATGAAAACGGATTTGATCATGCACCGGCATCTATGACTACGGAAGAACCAATCCAACCTGCCCCGGAAAAAGAAGTCAACCCTATGCGTGAAACCATGCATATTGTCGGCCCCGATCATTCGGACAATGCTTCTACAGAAGAAGCCGATAAATGGTAAGAAAGCTACTTTTTTATTGACCACTTTTCCTTTGTTGACTTCGTTAGCAACTGTCAAAAGATGTGCTATTGAAGCATAGAATATTTTGCCCTATTGCTATTTGCTTATAGGAGTTGATGAATTTGATTCGATGAATGACTGCAAAAAACATGCACTATAAATTTTTCAAATGTATCTTCCATATTAAACGCGCCATTCATTTTCAAATTGATCCTTTTGGTAAATTTTTATACTTACAGCCTACCTTTGTACGTACTAAAAAATGGATTTCCTTTTAAAAAAAATATTGAAGTGTACGGTATGTAAAGAAAATTTACCCCTTGGCCCAAGACCGGTAGTTCAGTTAAACAAATATTCCAGGATTGTTATTATCAGTCAGGCGCCCAGCAGGCGTGTCCATGAGACCGGAATCCCCTGGAATGATGCCAGTGGTAATAAATTAAGAGCCTGGCTGAATGTTGATGAAGCCACTTTTTATAATCCCGGTATTTTCTCCATCTTACCCATGGGCTTTTGTTATCCGGGTAAAGGTGTATCCGGTGATCTTCCACCCAGGCCGGAATGTGCCCCACTATGGCATCCACAGGTAATGAAACATTTTAAAAATGAACCTCTAATAATTTTGATTGGGCAATATGCCCAACGTTATTATTTAAAAAAAGACTTTAAGGGCAACTTAACCGATACGGTAAAAAATTATGCTGCATTCCTGCCGCGTTATTTTCCATTGCCTCATCCATCACCACGCAATCAAAACTGGCTATTGGTGAATCCCTGGTTTTTAAACGAAGCCATCCCGGTATTACAACAAGAAATAAAAACAATTTTACAAATGGATCTTTGAAAGAAAGTGTGCAGAAATAAGCGGACTCACGAATAAGCCGGTAAAGAGATAACACTCCCCTACCGACTGGTACCCCATCAACTGAAATTAAATGATCATGAAAGCCTCATTTTTTTTATAAAAAAAGATTAATATAGCCCAAAGTGACTAATAAAGAGTAGTTTACAAGAATGGGAAATTCTATCGGTAACGATTTAGTAATGGTGCTTACTGCACTCGCTTTCATCTGATTACCTTGTAAATCATTGAAGCAAATTTAATAAATAAAGGGTATAGTCTTATTGTACTTAGCCCTTTTTTTTTGTTTTTACCTTTTCAATTTATATACTTCCTTAAAAAAATCTTTCCCAATATGGGGGAAACTGTGAGATTGGTTTCAATATTAATTCCAAATTTTGGCATAACAACAACAGTCGCAACTCCGAAACAAGTAGTGATGCATCTAAAAGACTATGCTATGGAAATCGTGTTGAGTAAAATATTATCAGAAATTAGACATCAGGAAGACAAGTTATCTTCTCAAATGATGCAAACTGCGGATGAGGCTTACCAAATGACTTTATTCCTAAAGGAGATGTTGTGTGCCATAAAGACCAACGTCTTACAAGATGGGTTTAAAGACGAACACCGTGAGATTGACTTTTTCAAGAAGATTAAACCGCAAATATTAGGGAAGCTTATTTACTATAACAAAGTATTCCGTATAGAAACTACCTGCCCTGTCAGCAATGGCAAAATACATCAAAGCTATTATGAGAACCAATTAAAAGCCCTCAAATCAGAATATAAAGAAAGCATTTGCAATGAGGATTTTTACAGATACTACCGTGCTGACAGAACAGACCGTGACCATATTTATTTCAGGCTCGGACAAATCAATTACCACGATGGGTTAAAGAGTGGCGTGTTTGAAATCGACCTAAGTTTCTCCACATACTTTGATAACAAAATAGCCCACATTATAGCGAATGAATTACTTTATACTTATATGCTTACCAAAATCAACCCAGAAGACAATCCCGATACAATTTTACTAAATGGAGATGCAAACAAGGATATTTCGTGGACAAATTCTCAAAATGCACTTATTGAACTGATATACGCCCTATATGCTTCAAATTCTATTACCTATGGAAAAATAAATATTCGAAAATTAGCTTTGATTTTTCAGGTGCTATTCCAAACACCCTTGAACGATATACATCATTCTTTCCACCGGATGAAAACAAGGGCAGGTTCCCGAACGGCGTTTTTAGACCAACTCAAAATTTCCCTCGAAGAGTATATGGATAAAGACCTTTAGCTAAAGGTTAGCCAGTAAATGCAAAGCAGTACACAAAATGTACTGCTTTTTGTTTGCCCATATCTGCCAATTGGCAAATGTTGGTAAAAGGCTACCGCAAAATATCCCAACCCTACTAAAACCCTTATTAAACAAGGGTTTTTCTCATTGCAAAAATTTTCAAAAAAGTGCCAAACCAATGGGTAAGTATTGGCAGACAAACACTACCACACTTCTGAATTTTGTCCTGTGAACATTAAACAGCAGTGCAATGAATATTATAACAGTTGACGAAGAAGTGTGGAAGCACCTCAATGAAAGGTTGAAAGCCATTAGCGAATATATCCTCAAACTGGAAGATACAAGCTACGATAATTTATGGCTCAACAATCACGAAGTCTGCCAGTATCTCCACATCAGCGAAAAAACATTGTGGCGTATGCGTACCAATGGGCAGATAGCTTTTTCAAAAATGTACGGGCAGTATTACTATACGATTGGTGCTATAAAAGAAATGCTCAACGCTAATGCCGTGCAGACCACCGATGAATATGTAGAGCAGCTTATGGCAAAAGGCAAAAGCTATATCGAAAAAGGCAGAAAGCTGAAATCAGGTAATAATTAAAAGCGTACACGTATGAATATCGACAAAATGGAATTTGTGGCGTGGATGGAACGCATAATGGACAGGCTTGACATTCTCGGCAACCACATAGACGATTTACAAAAGAAGCGCAACAGCATAGACGGTGAGGAATTACTCGATAATCAGGATTTACTGCAAATGCTGAAAATCAGTAACCGTTCCCTGCAACGGTATCGCTCCATAGGCAAGCTCCCTTATTATACCATTAGCGGGAAACTGTATTACAAACTGTCCGATGTGCATCAGTTCATCAGGGAAAGTTTTAACCCGCCGTTACCTAAACTGGATGCCAATAAGTGACAAACGCTGCCTTTGAGTGCCACATAAAGCAAATCAGTGAAGGCTTCCTTTACATTCGATCGTGAAATTTTGAAATTTTCAGATTATGAGCGAAGAAACAACTAATAAACAGGAAATGCCCGAACAGCTTTCGGACATCTTACTCGTACTGGATAAAGAGAAAATGAAAATCCAGGCAGTAAAGAGTATTGACGAAAACGGGAAAATGGAAACCGTGGAACCCACCAAGAAAAACCAAAACCAGTTTATGCGTGTGGACAAAAGCGGTGATTTCTTTTCCAACTTCTTTTCCAATTTTTTCAGCCAGTTAAAGAACCCTACAAACTTTACTTTCTTCAAAGTGTCTGCCCCGGTTGCTGCTGAAAAAGCAGAGGAATTACAAAAGCACGTAGATAAGCCCACTCCACAGGGCGAAAAAGTGCTGAAAGAACACGAAGTGAAAGCAGAACCCCAACCGGATAAAAAACAAGAAAATCAAAATAATATGGCAACAGCACAAACAACAACGGAAACAAGCGAATACCGCTACAAGCCGGAGCAGATTGATTGGGACACAATGAAAAACCTCGGATTAAGCAAAGAGTATCTTGAAAAAAGAAACCTGCTTGACCCTTTGTTACGAGGTTACAAAACCAATGAACTTTTACCGATAGGCATTAACCTCGGTGGTTCTATCCTCCGCACGGATGCCCGCCTGTCTTTACAGCAAGCGGAAGATGGCAATGTTATCGTGGCAATACACGGTATCAAAAGAGAACCTAACCTGCACTTTGAGTTTTTCGGTCACAAGTTTACGGACGAAGACAAGAAAAACCTGCTCGAAACGGGCAATATGGGGCGTGTGGTCAATCTCGTAAATTCCAAAACAGGCGAACTGATGCCGTCCATTATCAGCATTGACAGGCTGACCAACGATGTGATTGCACTGCGCACGGAGTTTATCAAAATCCCCGATGAAATTAAGGGCGTAAAGCTGAATGAGGAACAAAAGCAAACTTTAATGGAGGGAAAACCACTCTATTTAGAGGGTATGATTTCCACTAAGGGAACAGAGTTTTCGGCAACGGTACAATTCAATGCGGACAAACGATATGTTGAGTTCCTGTTTGACAGAAGCAACAACAATCAGCAAGCGCAAACGAACCAACAGAACACCCAACAAAGCAACCAGCAAAGCCAACCGCAGGAGGCTCCAAGAACTTTCAGGGGCAAAGAACTTGATGATGAGCAGTACAACAAGTTCAAAGCCGGACAAACCATCTATGTTGAACTGAAAGACAAAAAAGACCAACTCTATAAGGGTTATATCACTTTCGACAAAGATACCGGAAAGACCAATTTTGAGTTCCCCGGTCAGTATAAAGCACGGGTAGAACCTGCTGAAACCCATAAAACGCAGACTGCCGTCAATTCGGAGGGTAAAACCAACGAAGCGACCAAGAACGTCCAAGAGCCTTTGAAGTCCGGGCAGCAAAGACCGAAAAACGAAAAGCAGCAGGAACAACAGGACAACAAACCTGCAAAATACAAAGGCAGAAAAATGTAGTACAGTATGAAAACAATCATTGCAGAAAAACCAAGCGTAGCAAGGGAAATAGCCGGACTTGTGGGAGCATCCGATAAAAAGGACGGCTACCTGACAGGTAACGGCTATTTTGTTACGTGGGCATTTGGTCATTTGATAGGACTGGGAATGCCCGAAGACTACGGCATTTCGGGATTTGACAAAGCATCCCTGCCGATATTGCCCAACCCCTTTTTATTGACCGTTCGCAAGGTCAAAAAAGATAAAGGGTACACCGCCGATACTGGCGCATTAAAGCAACTGAAAGTCATTGAGCAGCTTTTTAAGCAAAGCAACAGCATCATCGTTGCTACCGATGCAGGTCGTGAGGGCGAACTCATTTTCAGGTACATTTATGAATACCTGAAATGCAACAAACCTTTTGAACGCCTTTGGATAAGTTCACTTACCGAAAAGGCAATAAAGCAAGGCTTCGACAACCTGAAAGACGGAAAGGAATTTGACGGACTGTATCAGGCAGCGCAAGGCAGAAGCCGTGCCGACTGGCTTGTAGGCATCAATGCTACGCAGGCATTGAGCATTGCCGCAGGTAACGGTATCTATTCGCTCGGAAGAGTGCAAACACCTACACTGGCTTTGATATGCAAACGCTACCTCGACAATAAGAATTTCACGGTTAAGAAATACTGGCAGATACAATTATTACACAATAAAGCACAGGTTGATTTCAAAAGTATTTCCGCAACCAAATGGGACGAAAAGCAGC
This sequence comes from Bacteroidota bacterium, assembly GCA_018268015.1. Lineage (GTDB taxonomy): Bacteria > Bacteroidota > Bacteroidia > Chitinophagales > Chitinophagaceae > JAFDXJ01. The sequence goes on along the minus strand of JAFDXJ010000031.1, from coordinate 32,612 downwards.
TTGCCGATGATACCCTTAAAGTTATTCAGCGTAGCGCAACGGCTACCGTTAGCTCGGTAGAAACTAAAAGCGTTACAGAACAACCGCCCTTGCTTTTCGACCTGACAGGCTTACAAAAGGAAGCCAACAAACGGCTGAAATTATCTGCTGAAGCAACCCTTAATATCGCACAAAGCCTGTACGAAAAGAAGTTTATCACTTACCCACGTACTGGAAGCAAATACATCCCTGAAGATATGTGGGCAGAAATTCCAAACCTTGTGCGGGTTTTGCAGAACCGGGAAGATTGCAAGCAAGCCCTTACCAAAATCAAATGGGGACGGTTCAACAAACGTATCGTGAATGACCTCCGTGTAACGGACCATCACGGTTTGTTGATTACGGATAAAGTGCCGTCGGTACTCAATGCAGACGAAAACAAGATTTACAATATGATTGCGCTTCGATTGCTCGAAGCCATATCACAAGCCTGTGTTAAGGAAATAACCGATGTATCATTACAGGTGTTGCATTACGACTTTACGGCAAAAGGCTGTAAAATTCAGGAAGCAGGTTGGCGTTCCATCAAAGGGAGTTTTACAGACGATGGCGAAGAACCAGTACAGGAATTACCTGAACTGCATAAAGGCGAAGAACTTGCTATAAAGGAAGCCGCCGTTTTGGAGAAGCAGACCAAACCTCCAGTGCTTTATACCGAAGCCGGGCTTTTGTCCGCTATGGAAACCGCAGGGAAAGAAATCGAGAATGAGGAAGAGCGCAAAGCTCTCAAAAATATCGGTATCGGTACTCCGGCTACAAGAGCCGCTATTATCGAAACCCTGTTTACCCGCAATTATATCCAAAGGGATAAACGTTCTTTAATCCCTACGGAAAAAGGATTGCAGGTGTACGGACTTGTCAAAGACCGGAAAATTGCGGATGTAGCAATGACCGCCGAATGGGAATTGGCATTACAGAAAATCGAAAATAATGAAGCGGATGCCGGAACGTTCCAAAAGGAAATGGAAACCTATGCCAAGTCTATTACTGATGAATTGCTGCAAACTTCTATTGTAAGTACCAATCAGCCGAAACTGACCTGCCCGAAATGCAAAAGTCAGCAGCTTATTATCCGTGACAAGATTGTGAAATGCCCTGATGAGGCTTGTAACTGGGTACAGTTCCGCACCGTCTGCGGTGTACAAATCAGTATCGAAAACATAACAAGCCTTGTCAATAAAGGCAAAACCTCTCTTATCAAAGGAATGACAAGCAAAGCTGGAAAGAAATTCGATGCTTACATCATTCTGAAAGAGAATGCGGAAAGTTCTTTTGAGTTTGAGAAAAACAAAAGCAGTAAACGCAATGGAAAATAAACCGTCAATCATACCCAAAGAAATCAGAAACCTGATTTATACTATCCGGGGCAAACAGGTAATGTTGGATAGCGACCTCGCTGCCTTATATCAGGTAGAAACAAAGAACCTGAACAAAGCCGTAAAAAGAAATATTGAGCGTTTTCCAGTATCATTCTGTTTTCAACTGACCGAAGAGGAAATTGAAAACTTGAGGTTCCAAATTGGAACCTCAAGTTTAAACTACGGCGGCAGACGTTATTTGCCCTATGTTTTTACCGAACAGGGCGTTGCAATGGCATCTGCCATACTCCGTTCTGATATAGCCGTTAAAATGAGTGTGGAAATAATGGAAGCCTTTGTAGAAATGCGACGTATGCTTATCAGCAATGCTTCTTTATTTCATCGAATGGATAATATCGAATTAAAGCAACTGGAAGCCGACCAAAAATTTGAAGAGATTTTTAAGGCTTTGGAAAGCGACAAGCTGTACAGCGAGAAAGGTATTTTCTACAACGGGCAGGTATTTGATGCCTACGCCTTTGTTTCCGATATTATCCGAAGTGCCAAAAGCTCAATTATCTTGCTTGATAATTATGTGGATGATACGGTGCTTACTTTGTTGGGTAAGCGTAAGACTACTGTAACCGCTACAATTCTTACCAAAAGCATCAGTAATCAGCTACGATTAGATTTACAACGCTACAATAGCCAATATCCACCGATTGAAATTGAGATTTTCTCCGATGCCCACGACCGTTTTTTGATTATTGACCATTCAGAACTCTACCATATCGGGGCATCGCTCAAAGACCTGGGCAAAAAATGGTTTGCCTTTTCAAGAATGGATATTGAACTTGGTAGAGTTTTGCAGATTTTAAACAAGTAAAAAAATCCCCTCCGATATTTCGGAGGGGAATGGTGCATAATCCTTAATAATTTAGTGACAGCCCTATACCCAAGCCCATATCACTATCATAGTGTGTACGAATACCTATATTCTTATTGATGATATACTTCAAGTCTGCCATATATTCCATATCGGTATTGACCATAAAACCAGCTCTTAATCTTTTTGAAATTGGTATATCTTCTCGCATTAAAGACAGGCGAACGATACCATCGTGATATACTTCTGCCTGAAAATTGACTAACATTGGCAAGGTGTACATAAAACCTAAACTAAAGGCTCTACGTGTATCTTTTTCGTTTTTCTGCCCGAATAAATTGGTTTCGTGTTCATCTATTCCCATTTTACGGTAACGCCAGTCAAAGCCTATAAATGGCATAAACCACTGCATTTTTCCGATGTATCTTCCTAAATGTGTTTCTACTTCGTAACCGTGCATATCATTGTAACCTAAACGCCATTCTGTGCCTAAACTCCATCTTGCATTTTGAAACATTGCCTCGCCATCATTACCATTGGTTGCAAAATCGTTCTGTGCCATAAAATGTGGCATATTGCTCTCTCTCTGTAATTTATTGTATGCTTGTTTCTTGTTGGGTAAGTTTGGATTTTTATAGTCATCCACAGCAAAAACCCTGTTCATCCCCGACATCATATGATATAGGATATGGCAGTGGAAAAACCAATCTCCTTCTTCGTTTGCCAAAAATTCAATGGTATCTGTTTCCATTGGCATTATATCTAACACATTTTTTAGTGGTGATTTTTCGCCTTTACCATTGATTACCCTGAAATCAAAACCGTGCAGGTGCATCGGGTGGCGCATCATAGAATTATTGTAAATGGTGATGCGTAAAATTTCCCCTTTCTTTACAGGTATTTTATCGGTTTCGGAAAGTATTTTATTACCCATACTCCACACATAACGGTTCATATTTCCCGTAAGAGTAAATTTTAATTCTTTTATGGGCGCATCTTTGGGAAGTGTGGTATTGTAGGGCGATTTTAACATCGCATAATTCAGGGTTTTGATTTCTCCTAAAGCATTTGCATTGTAACGGTTGGGGTCGTTATCCATATTCATACCCTCGTGCTTGCTATGGTCTGTTTTTTTTCCCGCCTCTCCGGTAATTTCAGGGTACATTACCACATTCATATCCATTTGGTTCAGGCTCATTTTCATACCCATATCGTCCAAATCTCCATTCATCTTCATCATATCGTTCATCATCTTCATTCCCTCAAAATATTTTAATCTTGGGAGTGGCGATATTAATTGTTTGATGCCATTGCCTACAAAATAGCTTGCTGATTGTGTCCTGTCTTCGGTTGTGGCTAAAAACTCGTAGGCAACACCATCGTCAGGAATTGTTACCACAATATCATAAGTTTCGGAAACTGCAATGATTAATCTATCTACCTCTACTGGCTCTACATCATTACCGTCATTGGCGACTACGGTAATCTTACCTCCGGCGTAGCGAAGCCAAAAATAGGAAGATGCACCGCCATTGGATATGCGAAGCCGTACTTTGTCCCCCGCTTTTAAGGTCTTGCCGTCAACTGTTTTCAGTTCGGGCGAATTGCTGCCATTGATAAGGATTTTATCATAATACACATCGCTTACGTCCATTGCCAACATACGTTTCCATTCGTTGGTCAATTTGGTTTTAAAATGCCCCTCCCTGATGGCTTCCGCATAGGATTGTGTAGCGTTCTTTTTAATCGCCGCCCAATCGTTGGCGTTGTGCAACATCCGGTTAATGTTGTTGGGATTATAATTCGTCCATTCACTTAAAATGATGGGTACGGTAGGCAAATCATCAATTCCCTTTCTAAAGGTTTTGTCGTCTTCCCGCTTTTTCATTACAAAACTGCCATACATTCCAATCTGCTCCTGCAAACCTGAATGGGAATGATACCAGTGCGTTCCGTGTTGGATAATTGGAAAACGATAGGTGTATGTTGCTCCGGCTTCAATAGGTTTCTGTGTAAGCCAGGGCACACCGTCCTCTTTGTTGGGCAAAAATACGCCGTGCCAATGCAGTGATGTACTTTCTTTTAACTGGTTATGCACTACAATCTCGGCAGTGTCGCCCTCTGTAAATGTGAGCGTGGGCATCGGTATCTGACCGTTTACTGCAATAGCCCTTTTTTCTTTTCCTGCGTAGTTTACAAGCGTATCTTTTACATACAGCTCATACCGAACTACTTTTTGTGCGAAAAGGGATTGCGAACATAACAGTATAAATACTGCTTGCAGCAACCTTATTTTACTATTTATGGGTATATTCATTTTGATATTTTTTTTTGAAACTCATTCCTGTTCTTTTAGCCAATTGATTAATGTTTTGATTTGCTCATTATTCAATTTTGCATTTTTGTGCATCAGTGTATATGAGGACAGAGGCATTTGCTTCGTTTCTATTTGTTCTTTAATTGAGTTTAGTAATCTTTCCTGCTTTCTATTTGAGTATGTACCCCATTCATTGAAATTCAAATCTTCTTTTGCATTTTTGATATGGGTTCCTACCAATGTTCTTGCAGGCTGTACATAGTCGTACCAAACATAATTGGTATTGTTGCTATGACAATCGTAGCAAGACGTTTGAAACATCGCTTTTATTTCAATAGGCATTTTATAGACTTGTGTAAAATCGGTTGTGTAAACCTGCCCTTTATCTACATTAAGGGCAGGCTGATAAAATTGGATTGCAATAAAAATAAACAGCACTGTTGCTAAAATTATCTTTAATACTTTCTTCATTCTAAAATTCTTTTTTTACAGAACCGCAGGTAAGCATCTTACTACCATAGTAAGGATTTTTGATTGTCTTTGCTTCACTAATCCAAATAGCACCTTTGCCATCATTGTACATCGGGCAATAATCTTGATACAATTTTTGGGTAGTTCCGAACAATGCTATAAGGTCGGAAACATCTTTGCTTAATGATGCTAAATGCTCTCTTTGGTGGTCTATCTTTCCGGCATTGTCGCCAATATGTTCTGCATTCTCTTTTGCATCATCCGCTATATCCATATATTGTTTATGCTTATTTGCTGGTATGGATTTCATATCTACATTTTTCAAGGTGCTGAACAACTGTTTGCCTGCACTGGCTGCTGCTTTGTTATTATCTGCAACAAGTGCGTTTTTTAAAGCAAGATAATCCTTAACAATAGGTGCAATAGAGAAGTTTTGCGACTGTTCTTTTATATCTGATTTTTCTGCCGCTTTAGCTAATGTATCAACTGGAGCAGTAGAAGTTGCCGTATCATTTTGTGTTGATGATGGCACATTTTGAGCTTCAGACACCACCGTACTGTCATTGGCTTTTTGGTCGCTGTTTTTATTGGAAGACTGATTGCAGGAAACGGTTATTGCTACAACCGTAACCAGTGCGATGATGGGGAAAAAAATATTTTTCATTTTAATGCTATTTAATGTTGTTAAAGAAATTTTTGTGATTTACTTGTTTTCAAATTCTTTCAGCTTTCGCTTCATAAATTCGATTTCCTTTGTCTGTGTTTCAAGTATGTTTTTTTGCAACTTTATGAGTTCGGGGTCGGTTAGTTTTGCTTTTTCAGACATCAGCACTGCCGCTGCGTGGTGCGGTATCATTCCTTTCACAAATTGTTTGTCGCCCACATTTATTTGCTCCCTAATTCCAAACCAAGAGAAGATGCCAATTGCAAGGGAAAATGCAATGATTGCCCAGTTGATTTTTTTGTTTTGATACATTCCTTTCATTATCCATAATTCAATAACCAACATTGCCGAAACCATCAGCAGTGTCATATACAAATTATTGATGTTCGGGGTAAGATTATCCAATCTGTCAATCATAGCATACATAAGAAAGTACATCGCTGCGAACATCGCAACAGCCATTACTGCAAACCTTTTGTACATTGCTAAAGAATGGTTGGCGTTATGCGCCTCATTTGCTGTGTGGTGATGCATATCGTGCTTGTTTTCTATATTTCCCATAACAGAAGAATTTATTTATTATTAATTGTTTCTTGTACACTACCACAGGTTAGCATTTGAGAACCGTAATAAGGATTTTTAACCGCTTCTTCCTTGCTTAACCAATTTGCGCCTTTCCCGTTATTGTACATAGGGCAATGCTGATAATAAACAGGTGTTTCCTTTTTTGATGCCTTAGCCAGTTCGTACATATTTTTAGAAAGCAAAGCGAAAGTTTCTCTTTGTTTTGCAACATCTTTGGAAGCAGCAATTTTTTCTGCATTTGCGGTTAAATCCTTCATTACCTTCATCCAAACGGTATGCTCCTCGGTAGAAAGTTTTGCCATTTCTATAGCTTTGATAGCTTTTACCAATTCAACCGCTTTTATAGATGAAGTACCAGCATCAGTTTTTACCAAAGCATCTTTAACTGAAAAATAGTTGTCGAATACGACTTTCAGTTGTGGTGCATTTTGGTCATCGGCAGTTTTTGTTGTTGCCATTTCGTTGTGGTTATGGTTGGTGTGTTCGCTTTTCATATCCATACCCGCATCATTAGATTTTGCGACTGGCTTTAATTCTCTGTCGTATTGGCAACATCCCGGCAGCTTTGCATACACATCATCCGGTGCTAAAAACTTTTCGCTGTCGTAACCTGCCAAAGCGATACGTTTCAATATTTCATCCTGATTGGTCTTATCGCTGTCATAAGTGAGCGTAGCCATTTTAGTGTCTTTATTCCATTCCACACTGGCTACCTTGTTCACATTGCCTGCTTTTTCGATAGTGGCTTTACACATACCGCAATTGCCGTAAATTTTTACGGTTTCTGTTTTCGCATTTTTGATTTGTGCGAAACTGTTTATTGATGATAGTAATACGCCGATTACCATCACTATTTTTGATAATGATTTCATTTTGAAAATTTTAATTTAATAAGATATACAAAAGGGGGTGCGAAAACTGGATTGGGTTTTCGACAAGACATACCTGTGGCTGTCAAGCAACAGATTTAGCTTATTTTAGGCGGTAGCCAAATGGAGAAAAAGCCTGAAGAATAATAGGCTTGTTTGAAACCGAATTTTTGCTTTTTTGCTTCTGCAAACAGATTTTTTGCTTTCAATTCGATTACAACAGGTACACTTAAAGAAGTTGTTGAAGCACCGCATCTGCAAGAACTGTGTTTGCAATTGCCTCCGCAGTCGTGACCATCCTTACATTTTTTACAGGACTTGTACTTGCAACTGTTTTTGTGCTGCGATTTTTCAGATTTTTCTTTTGAGCAGGATTTTTGTTCCGTCTTAGTTGTTTTTTTGGCGCAGGCATAGCTTATGCTCGGCATAAGGAAAAATCCCAAACACAGTATGAGAACAAAGCTGATATGTTTACCCAAATTTTTCAACACTACAAAGTTACAAATAAGATTATCTTTTTTTGATGGCTTTTCCTCTTTTTTTGGTGTTTGATACCAAATGTTTAATAAAGCCGCATTTTTTTTCCATTTTTAAAGATATAATGCCCTTTTTATCAGGTCAGGTTGCTAAAAAGGGCATTATAAATTCAATATATTAAGCGTTTAAAGGTTCGATTTTAAAGCCTGCTTTTTGTACTGTTTCAATTACCTGGTCTTCGGTAATACCCTCTGATTTTATTGTAAGTACCTTGTCTTTATTGGCGGTGTCAACTTCCCAATGGCAGATGCCCTCTGCATTGTCCAAATGCGGCTTTACAGATGCTATACAACCGCCACAATTGATGTTCGTCTTAAATTGAAATTCTTTATTTTCCATTGTCTTAAATTTTGATTGTTGTTTGATACCACAAATTTCAGCACTATACCGTTCTGTATTGTTGTGGAATTTCTTATTTGATTTGTGATATTTAATGTTTTACTTTTTCCACTTCAACCGCAGGCTGTTAGTTACCACGCTCACGCTGCTCAATGCCATTGCTGCACCTGCAATCATCGGGTTCAGCAGGAAGCCATTTATCGGGAATAAGATACCTGCCGCAATAGGAATGCCGATTAAATTATAGATGAATGCCCAAAACAGATTTTGCTTAATAGTGGCTACGGTCTGTTTTGAAAGTTTTATTGCCTGTGGTATTTTGGTAAGGTCTGATGAAATAATGGTCATCTTGGCAACATCCATTGCAATGTCGGAACCTTTGCCCATTGCAATACTTACATCGGCTGTTGCCAAAGCTGTGCTGTCATTAATACCGTCGCCAACCATTGCCACTACTTTGCCTTTGCTTTGAAGTTCCTTTACAAAATCGGCTTTGTGCTGTGGCAATACCTCTGCCTTGTAATGCCCGATGCCAGTTTGCTGTGCAATGGTTTTTGCAGTGGCTTCATTATCGCCCGTGAGCATATACAATTCTATGCCCATATCCTGCATTTGCCGGATGGCTTCGACCGATGTTTCTTTGATTTTATCAGAAATGACGATAACGGAAAGCGCCTGTTTGCTGTCGGCAAACCAAATAACTGTTTTGGATTGTTTTCCCCATTCATCCGCTTGCTTTTGCAGTTGCTCCGCAATGGTAATGTTGTTTTCTGCCAATAGCTTTTTATTGCCTACAAAATAGGTTTCGTTGTTGTGATTGGCTTTTGCACCTTTTCCTGTAATACTATCGAACAGTGATAAAGTAGTGGTTTGTACACCGTCTAAATGTTTCACTACCGCTTCTGCCAATGGGTGTTCGGATTGCTTTTCGATGCTTAATAAAATACCTTTCGTTGCATCATCATTGTTTAGCCATTCGATACCTGTTACCTCTGGTCTACCCTCTGTTATCGTTCCTGTTTTATCTAAAATAATGGCATCAACTTTTTTGGCTAATTCCAAACTTTCGGCATCCTTTATCAGAATACCTTTTTCAGCACCTTTGCCAACGCCAACCATTATAGCGGTAGGCGTAGCCAATCCCAAAGCACAGGGGCAGGCAATAACCAATACCGTAACAGCCGCTAACAATCCCTGCACTATGCCATTATTGCCGTCTAAAATAAACCACAGGATAAATGTGAGAATAGCAATCCCTATTACAACGGGAACAAAAATTCCTGCAATCTTATCTACCAACTTTTGTACTGGTGCTTTACTGCCTTGCGCATCCTGTACCATTTTGATAATATGGGCAAGCATTGTTTCTTTTCCGACTTTAACCGCTTTGAATTGGAAACTTCCTTTTTGGTTAATGGTTCCGGCAAATACCTTTTCGTTTTCTTTTTTCAGTACGGGTACAGGCTCGCCACTCAACATACTTTCATCAACGTATGAACTGCCCGAAGTAACCATACCGTCCACCGCAATCTTTTCGCCCGGCTTTACAAGAATAACATCGCCTGCGTTTACATCTTCGATAGCGGTTTGTTTTTCCGTTCCGTCCGCTTGTATCACGATAACGGTCTTGGGTTGTAAGCCCATCAGTTTTTTAATAGCTGAAGAGGTATTGCCTTTGGCTTTTTCTTCCAATAGTTTCCCCAACAGGATAAATGCGACAATGACGGCTGCTGCTTCAAAATATACGTGGGCGTGCAGCCCTCTTTGATGCCAAAAGTCTGCAAACAACATATTGAACACGCTGAACAGATAAGCGATACCTGTACTCAATGCTACCAATGTATCCATATTGGCTGAACGATGTTTTGCCTGCTTCCAAGCGTTTACAAAAAAATCCCTGCCTAACCATAATACAACAGGTGTAGAGAACAGCCACATTATGAGGTTTGCATAGGGCATATCCATAAAGAACATTGCTATCACCACCACAGGCAACGACAGCGCAATAGCCCATATGGTTTTAGTTTTTAGCTTTTGGAACTTTTCAGCGTGGATAGCTTCTAATGTTTCCTGCTGCTTATTTTCTTCTTCTACCAGTAAATCGTAACCTATGGACTGTACCGATTTTTGCAGTTTAGTGGCATCGGTTATATTGGGCAGGTATTCGACGGTAAGATTTCCCGTAGCAAAGTTTACGGAAGCATCAATAACGCCCTCCTGATGCTTTACAATACTTTCTACACTGCCTGCACAGGATGCGCAGGTCATTCCCAATACAGGGAATGTATGTTTTACAGTAGAAACGCCGTAACCTAAATCTTTGATTGCTTTTACCGCTGCGCCTATCGCTGCGCTGTTATTTACCGTGATAGCTGCCCTGCGGTTGTTTAGCTCTACTTTGTGGGTTTCGATGCCTTTGACCTGTGCCAATCCTTTTTCAACGATTAACGCACAATGTTCGCTTTCTACATCTTCTAAGGGAAGATAAATAGTTTCTTTATTATTCGTTGCCATATTTGCCTGATTTAATTAACAGTACAAAATTGGCTATTATATGGGTGGGTGCTATTGTGAAATTTTGGAATTTATGTGTAAGATTTACAAACTATCCAATGGCTTCCTTTTATCTTCTTTTATCTGTTTGAAATAGCTCGGTGTCAGCCCTGTAACTTTTTTGAACTGGTTGCTTAGGTAGGACACACTCGAATAGTTTAAACGAAAGGCAATTTCACTCAAAGAAAGCTCATCATATACCAATAGCTCTTTTACCTTTTCTACTTTTTGGGCAATAAAGTATTTTTCAATGGTAGTACCCTCTACCTCCGAAAAGAGATTGGATAAATAATTATAATCGTGGTGCAGTTGACTACTTAGCACATCCGAAAGATTGGTTTTGGCGTGGTTGTCCTGATGATGCACAAGGTCAATAATTATATTTTTTATCTTTTCAATTATGCGGCTTTTTTTATCGTCAATAAGTTCAAAGCCTAATGGAATTAAAACCTTATCTACATTATTTTTTTCTTCGGATGTAATCTCTTTATCCAATACTACCTCTCCAAGATTGATTTTTTTTACGTTCAGACCTAACTTATCCAATTCATTTTGCACCACCATAATACAGCGGTTGCAAACCATATTTTTAATAAAGAGTGTACTCATATATACCTTTTTACGACCTTAACAAAGGTACAAATTAATCTTTGGCATCATACCATTCTACGCCAAATCCCGCCTTTCAAAGCCAAACCCTGCCACTTCTGCAAAGGGGCTTATGTACTGCTATAATTTTAGGATTTAAGTAAAATTCTAAACAAAATAAGTATGGATGTACAGCAAAAAGACCTGTCGTATTTCAGATTACGACTGCAAGAATTATTAAACAGCAGCTTTCCCGAAAAGGCACACGACCAAAAATTTATTGACCAACGGTCTTCGTGGGCTGCCAATGCTTATGAGGGTGCTTTCCGTTCGGGAAACGCCATTGAGCAATGCAACGAAATAGCCAACTACATACTTTTTGAGGGCTTGCACTTCTCCAAGTTCGACACGGTTTTCAAAGTGGTATGCAATGAATTTGATACCATAATGGCAGACGAGGAACTGCGACCGTTCGCCCTTAAAATGTTTCCCGTTTGTGAGCCTGTTTTCGCAGGATATGAATTAACCGATGATTTCGCCTACGGATATGAGTTTGATGTACTCTATACCGAACTGACCGGAACCATCTCAATATGGATTGAGGAAAATGGGCTTCAGTAAGCGGTTCCATCTCCAACAGAATATTGATGCCCTGCGAATTGTTTTTAAACTGGAAAAGGAGAAACGGCAAGCCACCGTAGGCGAAAGACTGCTAATGATGCGATACAGCGGATTTGGCGGTCTTAAATTCGTTCTGAACCCCGTAGAAAGCGAAATAGACATCAATCATTGGAGAAAAACAGAACACGACCTCTTTCCACTCACGCAGGAACTCCACCAACTACTCAAAGAAAATTCCGAAGACGATAAGCAATACCGGAGGTATGTGGACAGTATGAAAAGTTCCGTACTGACGGCTTTTTATACCCCACCAAAAGTTATAGATGCCATTTCATCTGCCTTGCGGGATAATGGTCTGCACATTGATAAATTCCTCGAACCCTCCGCAGGTATCGGTTCATTCATCCAATCTTTTTCGGAAAATCAGAAAGCCAGTGTTACCGCTTATGAAAAGGACTTGCTTACAGGCAAGATTTTAAAGCAGCTTTACCCCGAAAGCAATATCCGTATAAACGGCTTTGAGGAAATCCCCGAAAGGGAACAAAACAGCTATGATGTAATCGCCAGTAATATCCCTTTTGGCGATACTTCCGTATTTGACCTTTCTTATTCACGCAGTAGAAACAGCGCAAAGGAACAAGCTGCCCGAAGCATACACAATTACTTTTTTCTGAAAGGTGCTGATATGCTCCGTGAGGGCGGTTTGTTGGCTTACATCACTTCACAGGGCATTCTGAACAGCCCTAAGAACGAACCCATACGCAGGGCGTTGATGCAGGATAATAATTTGGTTTCGGTTGTAAGATTGCCTAACAACCTGTTTACCGAATATGCAGGTACGGAAGTCGGCAGCGACCTGATTATCCTGCAAAAAAATACGGCAAAAGAAAATCTGACCGACAGGGAAGATCTGTTTTGCCAAAGCAAGCCATCCGAATACAATACGCCTGGCAATGCGCTCTTTCAGGACAGTACAAGAATTATCCATACCGACCAAAAATTAGATACCGACCCATACGGGCAACCTGCCTTAATCTATACGCATAAAGACGGTGTTGAGGTCATTGCCAAAGATTTGAAGCAAATGCTTTCTGAAGATTTTGGAAAGCACCTGAATTTGAGTTTATACAAGGGCGAACAGAACGACGAGCCTGTTATACAAATTCCTATTGAACCAAAAGTTACACCTCCGGTCATAGACCCTGTAATCATTCAGCAAAAGCCGCAACCTGTACCTACTCCGGTAGTCCGTCAAAAAAGCCCGCAGGAATTAAAGCAACTAAGCATTTTTGACTTGTTTGAAAGTGCGGGTGAACCTGTAATGGTTCTTGCTCCACCTAAAAGAACTACCCAAGCCAAAAGGCAAAGCACTAAAAAAAGAAGAGGTACAATAGGTCGTCAGCCCGACCTGTTCAGCAGTGCAAGGCAGCAGCCCTATACATCGCTAAAATCCAATGGTGATATTAACGGAACCGACCAGGTTAACGGCAAAAAACAGGAAGCTATCGGCGACCTGTTTTCACAAATAAACGGTAATGGCCAGTCTGATAAGACTGCCATTCCCGTTACCGATATTAACACCGTTCCTGAACCTGCTCCGTATAGCGGCGAACTGCAATTATTCCACCGGAATGATTGCCTTGTGGTGGATAACGGTTGGGTCGGCTATTTGCAAGAGGTGGAAAAGGAAGATGCAAAAGCAATCTTTCATCCATTGCAATTGCCGTCCTCACAGAAAGCAAGAGCCGAAGCCTATATTGCTATAAGGGACAGTTATATAAATCTGTACCAAAAAGAAGCTGAAAAGCAGACCGAACACAAGGAAGAACGGGAAACGCTGAACCTCCTATACGATAGCTTTGTCAAAAAATACGGTAATCTCAATGCTGCCAACAATGCCAAGTTGATAAAGACAGACAGCGCAGGCAAAGAAACTCTTTATCTGGAGCGTATCATTGGCGGCGTAATCCACAAAGCGGATATTTTCAGCCGTCCCGTTAGTTTTTCTACTACCACGTTAGCAACCGATAATCCCGAAGAGGCTTTAGCCGCCTCGCTGAACAAATACGGAAACGTGGATTTGGACTTTATGTCCGAAATCAGCAGCCTGCCTGCCGATACGCTGAAAGAAGCCCTGCACGGGCGGTTGTTCTACAATCCGCTACAACACGAATACGAGATAGCAGAACGGTGGATTGCAGGCAACGTAGTTGAGAAAGCCGATGAAGTAAGAGCCTATCTTGAAAACAATCCTGATGATACCGAAGCCAAAGAAAGCCTTACCGCTTTAGAGGAAGCCCGACCAAAACGGATTGAATTTGAGGAACTGGATTTTAATCTCGGCGAACGGTGGATACCTACCGGAATTTATGCCCGTTTCGCTTCGCACCTGTTCGATGCGGATGTATTGGTTCATTATTCCGAAAGCTCCGACGACTTTTCTGTGAAATGTCATCGGGGCAATATGCACATCTGGGAAAAATATGCTGTCAAAGCGGAAAGCCGAACATTTGACGGTATTGCCCTGCTCAAACACGCCCTTGTCAATACTACGCCTGATATAACCAAAAAAGTAATGGTTGGCGACCAAGAGGTCAAAGTACGGGATATGGAAGCCATACAAATGGCGAACACCAAGATTGATGAAATCCGTACCGCTTTTACCGACTGGCTACACGCACAGAACGATGAGTTTAAAAACAGGCTGACCGACCAGTACAACGAGACCTTTAACTGTTTCGTTCGCCCGAACTATGACGGAAGCCATCAGAAATTTCCGGGATTAGACCGCAAGGGTGCAGGCATTGAAGACCTGTATTCAAGCCAAAAGGACACCGTTTGGATGATAAAAATGAATAACGGTGCTATCTGCGACCACGAAGTAGGCGCAGGAAAAACGCTGATAATGTGTACCGCAGCGCAGGAAATGAAGCGTTTGGGATTAGCCCATAAACCGATGATAATCGGACTGAAAGCCAATATACCTGCTATTGCTGAAGACTACCGCAAAGCCTATCCACACGCAAAAATCCTTTATCCAGGTATTGATGATTTTACGCCTAAAAAACGCCTGCGCATTTTCGGGGATATTAAAAACAACGATTGGGATTGTGTGATACTCACGCACGACCAGTTCGGAATGATACCGCAATCGCCCGAAATACAAAAGGAAATCCTCGAAATAGAATTAGACAGCGTAGAGCGCAACCTCGATGCCCTGAAATCGCAAGGCAAGGAAGTGACAAGGGGAATGCTCGCCGGGGTAATCAAACGAAAAGAAAATCTTGAAGTAAAGCTGAAAACGCTGCAACACGATATTGAAAACCGCAAAGATGATATTGTGGACTTTAAGATGATGGGCATAGACCATTTGTTTGTGGACGAAAGCCACCAATTCAAAAACCTGATGTTCAACACCCGTCATACACGGGTTGCCGGACTGGGTAACGTGGACGGCAGCCAAAAGGCACTGAACCTGCTTTTTGCTATATGCACCATTCAGGAGCGTACCAATGCAGATATGGGTGCAACCTTTCTTTCGGGTACAACCATCAGCAATTCATTAACGGAGCTGTACCTGTTGTTCAAATACCTGCGTCCCCGTGCATTGGAAAAACAGGGTATTCATTCTTTTGATGCGTGGGCGGCTATCTATGCAAGGAAAACGACCGATTATGAATTTTCGGTAGCTAACAATATCGTGGCGAAAGAGCGTTTCCGTTACTTTATCAAAGTGCCGGAACTGGCGCAGTTCTATTCTGAAATCACGGATTACAGAACGGCAAAGGATATTGGTATTGACCGCCCCAACAAGAACGAGGTATTGTACAATATACCGCCAACGCCTGACCAAGAAGCCTTTATACAAAGCCTGATGCAGTTTGCCAAAACGGGCGATGCAACTTTGCTCGGTAGAGAACCATTATCGCAAAGGGAAGAAAAAGCAAAGATGCTCATTGCTACGGACTACGCCCGTAAGATGTCGCTCGATATGCGTATGGTAAGCGGTATCTACGACGACCATCCCGACAACAAGGCTTCGCATTGTGCGGCAAATATTGCCAAGTATTATAACCAGTTCAATGCACAGAAAGGAACGCAGTTCGTTTTCTCGGATTTGGGAACCTACAAGCCCGGCGAATGGAATGTGTACTCTGAAATCAAACGCAAGCTCGTGGAAGACCACGGCATACCTGCACACGAAATCCGGTTTATTCAGGAAGCGAAAAATGATAAGCAGCGTAAAGACCTTATCAATGGGATGAACGAGGGTAAAATCCGTGTGCTGTTCGGTTCTACGAGTATGCTCGGAACTGGTGTAAACGCACAGAAAAGAGCCGTTGCCGTTCATCATTTAGATACGCCGTGGCGACCGTCTGACCTTGCCCAAAGGGACGGGCGGGCAATCAGAAAAGGCAACGAGATTGCCAAATTCTTTGCCGATAATAAAGTAGCTGTGATTATCTATGCCGTTGAAAAATCGTTGGATAGTTACAAGTTCAACCTGCTGTACAATAAGCAGCTTTTCATCGACCAGTTGAAGACCAACAACCTGACCAAAAGAACGATTGACGAGGGAAGTATGGACGAAAAATCGGGAATGAACTTTTCGGAATACGTGGCAATCCTGTCAGGAAATACAGACCTGTTGGATAAAGCCAAGCTGGAAAAACAGATTGCCGGACTGGAAAGCGAAAAGCAGGCGTTCAACCGTTCTAAATCCAGTGCCAAATTTAAGGTACAGGATTATACGGAAATGCTGCAAAGCACTCAATCCCGTTTGAACCGAATGAGTACAGACTGGGATAACTTACAGCGACGCTTACAAAAGTGTTCGGACGGTACAATCGAAAACCCTGTGCTGTTGGATGGGTTGCCGCCCAATGCAAATCCGAAACAAATCGGTGCGAAGCTGAACGAGATTGCGGACAAAGCCCGCACCGCAGGTCAGTATGAAGAGATAGGCAGCTTGTATGGTTTTACGCTGTTGGTCAAAACCGAAATGTCAGAAAAAGAGGGCGTGGATATTCGTGTAAACCGATTTTTAGTGCAAGGTGAGGGAAACATCAAATACACTTACAATAACGGTCTGATGGCAAAAGACCCCGAAACTGCCGCAATGAATTTTTTGAGGGCTTTGGAAAAACTACCGGGCTTTGTGAAGCAGGAACAAGAGAAAATCGCTGAAATACAAAAAGACCTGCCTATACTTCAGGAAGTGGTTAACGGCACTTGGTCTAAGGAAAGCCGATTGAGTGAGCTTAAAACGGAACTGGCTGCCGTAGAAAGAAAGATACAGCTATCTATTACACCGGAAACTAAACAAGATGTTCCGGAGCAGGCAGAAAAGCAGAAAGAAGCTCCAAAGGTTCAGGAAAGCATTATACGGACAAAAGGCGTTCATTTGCCACGGGGCGTATTGTAAGGGTTGTTTACTTTTCGTCCTGCTCGTCCATTTTCTTTATCAGTGCTTCACACAGATTGTCAAGGAATTTTGTACGGTTTATTTTGCGGGCTTTCAGTTCCATAAACGTGTGGTAAAAGTCGCCTAATTCAATGTTAAAGGCATCTTCAAAAGTTTTAGCAATCAATTTTATGTCTGTATTCCCGTTGTTAAATACACCGTGGGAGTATAGTGCATAAATGAGTTCCGTGAGTGCAGTTTTGCTTGCCGTCCATTTCAACGAATTGTCTGAAACCTTTTTAACATTGACGTTGTTTAACCTGTCTTCCAAATATACTTGTATCAGGTCATTGGCAATTATCTTTGCTACTTTATAATCGTGCGAAGTAGAAAAGCGATGGTCTGCCTCGAAATAAAAAGTGTCTAACCATAGTCTTATATCGTGCTTCCCCCGTACAAAAAACTTCTCGTCAACGAAAGAATTATTGCTCCGGTAATATTTGTAAAAATCAAGGTTATTGTCAAAGAACCTTTTTAGCTTTTTTAGTTCTTTGGTAAAGTATTTCCTGTTGCGCTTATTTCCATACGGTCTTCTCGTTTCGATTTTATAGATGGCATTATAGTAAATGAGCTTTGAAACAATAACAGGTTTCTGATATTTGAAAAAATGGATTTCTTCTTCAATATTCTTAAAGTCGTTTTTCAGTACAAACTCCTTTAAGTCGGCAAGGCTTTGAATGATAAGCTGTATAACTGCTTCAATGCATTCTATCGAACAGTCTGTTTCAATCTCCAATTCTTTGATTTCGTTTTCCAGTTTAATCAGTGTTTCGTTATAAAATTTATCCATCTGTTATCTTAAATCTATTTTTTAAACAATAATAGAGAAGCCCAAATACTGTCATATTGGAAAGAAATTTGCATTTTCGGGCTTCTCTTTTGGAACTTTGGTTTTTGCTCGATACAGAACTAATAAGTCCACTTTTAGTGATAGTGATAGATATAATAGTGTCTAATTTTTATGTATATCAAAGCAATAAGACACAGAGCTAAAAATATCCCAAAAAGTATCATAAAGAGCGAAGGTCTTTTCTTCTTCTTCGACAAATTGACATTTGATGGTTTAGAAGCTCCGTATCTTTTGTACGGAGGTACTTTTTGATAACTTTTGCCTTTCTTACGCATTGTCTGTTTTATTCATCATTAGGATGACCTAATCTTAAAACTTCATCCTCTGTATCCTCACCGCATTTAAAATTGCCAATAATGCTACACCTACATCTGCAAATACAGCTTCCCACATTGTAGCTAATCCACCTGCTCCGAGAACTAAAACAATTGCTTTTACCGCAAATGCTAACGTGATATTTTGCCACACTATTTTCTTGGTTTGTTTACCAATATTGATTGCCATCGGAATTTTACTCGGCTTGTCATCTTGGATTACTACATCGGCAGTTTCAATAGTTGCATCGCTTCCCAAACCTCCCATCGCAATACCAACATCACTCAAAGCTACTACCGGTGCATCATTCACGCCGTCGCCTACAAATGCCACGGTTTCATTTTCGGTTTTGATTTCTTTTACCTTATTCACTTTGTCTTCGGGTAATAAATCGCCAAAGGCGTTGGTAATTCCCAATTTATCGGCAACAAATTTTACCACGGTGCTTTTATCTCCGCTTAGCATTGTAGTTTTTACGCCTAATGCTTTTAGTTTGTCAATTGCAATCTGCGCATCTTCTTTGATGCTGTCGGCAATGGTAATGTAGCCTGCAAATTTTCCATCGTAAGCAATGGCGATTAAAGTATAAACTATGGAAGTTGGGTCTAAATCATAACTGATATTGAACTTATCCATTAGTTTGAAATTTCCGACCAATAATTCTTTGCCGTTTACAATGGCTTTTAGTCCGTGACCAGCAATTTCTTCTGTGTTATCTAACTTTATAGAACTGTCTATTTCCCCAACAAATTGGTGTATTGCGGTTGCAACAGGATGCGTACTTTGGCTTTCCAAAGCGTTGACCATTTTCAGGATTTCATCTTTATTAAATTCAGGTTTTAATATTACTTCTTGCACTTTGAAAACGCCTTCTGTCATTGTACCGGTCTTATCCATCACAACATTTTGAATACTGGCAATCACATCTAAAAAGTTACTTCCTTTAAACAAAATACCATTCTTTGAAGCTGCACCAATTCCGCCAAAATATCCTAAAGGAATACTGATGACCAAAGCACAAGGACAAGAAATAACGAGGAATACCAATGCTCTGTACAGCCATTGACTGAATACATAATTATCTACAAAAAAATAGGGAACTACGGTAATAAGAACTGCTAAAAGCACTACAATAGGCGTGTAGATTTTTGCGAACTTTCTGATAAATAATTCTGTCGGTGCTTTTTGTGCTGTGGCATTTTGTACTAATTCTAAAATTTTTGATAGCTTACTATCTGTATAAGCGGTATTTACTTTTACCTGTGCAACGGTATTCAGATTTATCATACCTGCCAATACGGTTTCTCCTTTGGCTTTGGTGTCTGGCTTGCTTTCTCCCGTAAGTGCGGCTGTGTTAAATGAGGCACTGTCTGACAATAATTCTCCGTCTAAACCTAATTTTTCTCCAGGTTTTAATTGAATGATATTGCCAATGGCTACTGTTTCTGCTTTTACGGTTTTGGGTTGATTATTTTCTAAAATCGTTACTTCATCGGGTCTTTGGTCGAGCAAGGTTTTTATGTTTGCTTTGGCTCGGGTTACGGCTAAGGTTTGAAATACTTCGCCTACGGCATAAAACAACATTACTGCAACACCTTCGGGATATTCGCCAATGGCAAAAGCTCCGATGGTTGCAATGCTCATCAATAAAAATTCTGAAAATATTTCGCCTTTACCTATGCTTTCAAATGCTTCTTTAACAACGGGTAAACCAACAGGTAAATACGCCACTGCATACCAAATAATTCTTACCCAACCTGTAAACCAAGTTTGTGGTAGCCAATTATCAAAAGTAATAGCAACCATCAGCAATATGAAACTGATAATGGCTGGTAAAAACATTTGAAAGGTGGTTTTATCTGTACTTCCGTGGTTGTGACCATCATCGTCTGAATGGGCATCGTGTTTATGCTCATCATTTTTATTATGCCCGCCTTTTAATAATTCTTTTGCACCTGCATTGGTATATATTTTTTCTTGTTGGGTGCAACAGGTTTGCTTGCCTTGCGCATCGTAGGTATGTTTGTGTTCCATTAGAGTAGTCTTTTAGTTGTTTTTTTGTAAATTAAATATTTTTCTCCGTGTTGCTTTTCCAGAAACTCTTCTTCCAGTCTTATCTGAATTTGAATAACGATACACGTAGAAAGCATCAGGAAAAATGTAAGGGCATTGGGTAGTATAAAAAATATTCCTGCAACGCTGACTATTATTCCTAAAAAAATTGGGTTTCGGCTATAAGAGAACAATCCTTTTGTGATTAATTCGGTTTTATTATTTTCGTCGATACCGATGCGCCAACTATTACTCATTTGATATTGCGCTACTGAAATCCATACTATTGAAAGGTGTATCAATATTAACCCAATGATTAAAAACACGTGTTTCATTAAATAAGAAATCGGCACTAAATATTGATATATTTTATCACTGAATGAATAAATCAATACTGTAACGAAAAGCAATGCTATCAATACTTTCATCACAAAACCGGTATAGTCGTGTGTATTATCTGTTTTTCCAAAAGCTATTGGATTGATGCCTGTTTGCTTGTAGGTTCGGTATGATGGTAGCACAAAAGCTACCATTATATACAACACCAAATACACCGGCAAATAAAATTTTAACCACATCATAGCGTTCAATTTTTAATGTTCGTGACCACCTGTATTGCTTAGTTTTGCATTGACGAAAAATGCTCCTTTGGTAACAACTTTGGAATTGGCAGGAACGTCCTGTACTAAGGTTACTGCTGTGTAGCCCATATTGGAAACGCCCTTTACAACTTCTACTCTTTCAAAATTCACATTGTCTTTAGGTTCTTCCTTATGATGGTTTTCGGTTGCCTTATGCTCGTGTTCTTCGCTTTCTTCATCGTGAAGCTCTTCCGCTTTTTTATCGGTAACAATAAAAATATAGTCTTTGCCCTCTGCATTAACGATAGCTTCGCTTGGTATGGCAGGTGTAGTAACATTGTTCAGGCTTACAATACCTGTAATATTCATTCCGTCAATCAAGCCTTTTTTATTACCTGTTACGGTGCTATGTACAGAAATAGTTTTGCTTTCATTTTCAAATGAAGAACCAATGCTGAATACCTTTGCATCGTACTCGCTGGTAGGATTATTGGTTAAAGTAAAATGAATGACTTGCCCGATTTTTAGCTTCGGTAAATCTTTTTCAAAAACCTGTAAATCCAAATGCAGTGAACTGTTATCCACAATTTCCGCAACTGGCGAAGAAACATCTACGTAACTGCCAATTTTTGCAAACAAATTACTTATTGTCCCATTCAACGGACTTGTAACCATTAATACCGATTTCAGATTGCTGTTTGATATTGAATTGGGATTTATACCCATTAACTGGATTTGCTGTTGCAACGATGCTTTGCGGGTACGAAGCGCATTAAGTTCTGCTGTTGCATTTTGCAGATTTTTTAAAGCACCCGCATTGCCCGCATTGAGCTCTTTTTGTCGGTTTACTTCCTGTTCGGCAAAAGTGATTTTACTGCCAAGGCTTAAGTACTCTTCCTGCAACTGGATAAACTGCGGATTGGCAATTGTAGCAATTACCTGTCCTTTCCTTACATAATCGCCAATCTGTACATTCAAGGTTTTGATAACTCCGCCATACAAAGAAGTTGCATTGGCTTTGTTATTGTTCGGAACTCGCAACATACCGTTTGCCTTAATAGTTGCTGTAAGTTCCTTGTTTTCGATATTGCCAAAAGTAATACCCACTGTTTTTATCTGCTCTTGTGTGAGCGTGGCAATGGTTTGGGCTTTTTCTTCGTGTCCCTTTACTTCCTTAGCCGCTTCTTTGGTTTCAGGTTGATTTGAATTCCCACAACTTGTGATGAGTAGGGAAAAGAAAAATATAGAAATTATTATTGTTTGATTTTTCATCTTTAATTACTGATTGATTATTGAATAAATGTTGATTACCGATTGATTTACCTGCTGAATACTTTTTAGGTAATTCAACTGTATATCTGTGGCAGTTTGCAAAGCATAGAGATACTCCACATAACTAATGTCGCCTGTACGATAACCTAATTGAGCCGATGAAACAATATCGTTTGCATTGGGCAAGGCTTGTTGTTTGTAGTAATTAAACTTTGCTAAATCCTGCTGGTATTGTTTTACGACATTTTGAAACTGCGTTTCCAACAAAATTTGCTGTTGCTTTGCGTGAGCTTCTGCCGCCAGCCTCTGATAATCCAATGATTTTATTTTTGCTTTAGTGGCACTGAATAAAGGAATGGTAATGCCGATATTGACAGAACTAAATCGGTCACCCGAATTAAAATACTCTTCCTGTCCGTTTACGGTTTGAAAACCTATTAAAGACTGATTAACATAACCTATCGTAAAATCGGGCAAGCCTTGTGCTTTCTCCACTTTCTTTGTTTGCTCGGCAATCAAGGCGTCTTGGTACAAGGCTTTGATGGTAGGATGGTTTGCTACGGCTGTGCTATCAAACAAGGTACTTACTTGCAACGGTTGAAATGTTTGTTCATTGCTTATCTCAAACGGTTCTTTAATGTTCATCAATGCCTGCAAATTTTGGTAGGCGTTGATTAAATACACGTCATTTTGTTTCAGTAATAAATTGATTTCGCCTTGCTTGGCTTGTGCTGTACTGATTTCAACTTTTTTCGTATCTCCTGTTTTATACCGTAGTTCAGCTATCTTTATAAAATCGTTGTACAAGCTGTCCAAGTGCTGCAACTGTGTTTGATTGTGCTGCAAATACTGGATTTGGTAATAATACGTCCGCACCTGATTTTTTAATTCAAGCAAGGATATATCCATTTGTAATTCTTTGCCTTTAACTGTTGCGTTGATAAGTTGCTTTTTAGCCCCGAATAAAGTTGGGAAAGGTATCGTTTGTGCTACTTGAAAAGATTGGTCAAATTTTAGGCTGTTGTATTGTCCCAACTGCGCATTAACATCCAGCTTAGGCAATTCGCCTGCCGTTCTTTTCAGACTTTGTGCCGATTTAATCTCCCAATCTTTTGCTTTGATGTTTCCATTGCTTTGCATAGCAATATTTATGGCTTCATCTACATTGATAATTTTCTTGGTTTGGGCATTGGCATTGAAGCCTAATCCCGAAAGCAACAATAACAGTATGGCCGTAACTGATTTCATTCTTGTTTTTCCCCTGAAATTAATTTTTGAATTAAAAATGATATACAACAAGGGCAGTACAAACAGCGTGAGGAAAGTTGCCGTGATTAAACCACCAATAACAACGGTTGCCAACGGTTTTTGCACTTCTGCACCTGCACTTGAGCTTAATGCCATTGGGAGAAATCCTAAACTGGCAACGGTTGCGGTCATCAACACGGGTCGCAGACGAATTTTAGTTCCTTCAATTACTCGTTTGAAAACATCTTTCATTCCTTCTTTTTCTAATTGGTTGAAAGTGCCTATCAAGACAATTCCGTTGAGAACGGCTACACCAAACAAGGCGATAAAACCAATTCCTGCACTAATGCTAAAAGGCATTCCGCGAAGCAATAAAGCCAATACGCCACCGATGGCACTCATCGGGATAGCGGTAAATATTAAGCCTGCCTGTTTGAGGGAACGGAACGTGAAATAAAGCAATACAAAAATCAACAATAATGAAACCGGAACGGCTATCATTAATCTATTACTGGCTTCCTGCAAGTTTTCAAATTGTCCGCCATACGTGAAATAATATCCCGGAGGTAATTTTACCTGCGTATTCAATTTTTGCTGGATTTCTTCTACCACACTTTGCACATCCCTGCCTGCAACATTGAACCCGATTACAATTCTTCTTTTCCCTGCTTCACGGCTAATTTGTGCAGGGCCCAATTTGTAATTTATATTAGCCACTTGTGATAATGGAATTTGATTGCCTGAACTTGTTGGTATTGTTAAGTTGCTTACATCGTCAATATCGGTTCTGTAAGTGCTGTCCAATCGTACCACCAAATCAAAACGCCTTTCGTTTTCATATACTTGTCCTGCGGCTTTACCTGCAAAAGCGGTACTTACCACATTGTTTACCTCTTCTACATTAATGCCGTAATTGGCTAAACGTGTACGGTCGTATTCTACATTAATTTGCGGTAATCCACTTATACGTTCCACTTGTGGCGATGTAGCTCCGTTCACTGTTTGAATGACTTTGCTTACCTTATCAGCATAAATGGCAAGACTATCTAAATTTTCCCCGAAAATTTTAACCGCTACATCCTGACGGATACCTGTCATCAATTCATTGAAACGCATTTGTATTGGCTGGTTTTTTTCAAAAAATACACCAGGTATCGCCTCTAATTTTTCGGCAATTTCATTGGCTAATTCATCATAGCTTTTTTGTTCTTTCCATTCTTTTTGTGGTTTTAATATGACCATCAAGTCGGTGGCTTCGGGTGGCATCGGGTCAGTTGGCACTTCTGCCGCTCCGGTTTTACCCACCACCATTTTTACTTCATCAAAATTTTTAATAATTCTTGATGCCTGCATAGATGTTTCAATACTTTGGTTCAAGGAACTACCCTGTGGCAATATGCAGTGAAAGGCAAAATCACCCTCCTGTAATTGTGGTATAAATTCGCCACCCATTCTACCAAATAAGAATACTGTAAAGATAAAAATGGTAACGGTAACGCCCACTAACCAATATTTTATTTTGATAGCTCTTTCCAATAATGGTTGATAAATTTTTTGTATCCAATTCATCATTCTATCGGAAATGGTTTCTTTGTGTGATGGTTTTTTAGATAAGAATAAAGCACACATCATTGGGATATAAGTTAAGGATAAAATCAAGGCTCCGAATATTGCAAAACCTACTGTTTGTGCCATTGGGCGAAACATTTTACCTTCTACACCTACCAATGTAAGGATTGGGATGTAAACAATTAGGATAATGATTTCACCAAAAGCCGCACTACTTCTGATTTTAGAAGCTGATGCAAACACTTCATTATCCATTTCCTGTTGAGTAAGCCTTTGCGTTGATTTTCTTAAACCTAAATGATGCAATGTAGCCTCTACAATAATTACTGCACCATCTACAATCAACCCAAAATCTATCGCTCCCAAACTCATTAAATTAGCACTAACGCCAAACACGTTCATCATTGCCAAGGCAAATAGCATTGCCAAAGGAATGGCGGAAGCGACAATCAATCCAGCTCGGAAATTTCCTAAGAAAAGCACCAATACGAAAATGACAATCAATGCACCTTCTATCAGGTTTTTTTCTACCGTACTTATTGCCCTGTCTACCAAATCAGTTCGGTCTAAATAGGGTTCGATAATAATATCTTCAGGTAAAGATTTTTGAATAACGGGAATTTTCTCTTTGATGCGGTTGACAACCTCATTACTGTTTTCGCCTTTCAGCATCATTACCACACCGCCAACTGCATCTACTTCGCCATTGTAGGTCATTGCTCCGTATCTTACTGCACTTCCAAATCGCACGTCAGCAACGTCTTTTATAAAAATAGGGATACTACCGTTAGTGTTTTTTACGGCTATGTTTTTTACATCTTCTAACGAAGTAACCAAGCCAATTCCCCGGATGAAATAAGCATTTGGTTTCTTGTCAATGTATGCACCACCTGTATTTTGATTGTTTTTTTCTAATGCTGTAAAAATGTCGGTAATGCTTACACCCATTGCTCTAAGGCGATTTGGATTTACAGCTACTTCGTATTGTTTCAGTTCGCCACCAAAACTATTAACTTCGGCAATTCCGGGAGTGCCGTACAATTGTCTGGCTACAATCCAATCCTGCATTGTACGCAGTTCTTTGGCATCGTATTTTTTCTCGCTTCCTTTTTTGGGATGGATGATGTATTGGTACACTTCGCCCAAACCTGTACTTACGGGAGCAAGTTCTGGTGTTCCTATTCCTTTAGGGATATTTTCTTCTGCCTCTTTTAATTTTTCATTAATCAATTGTCGGGCAAAATAAATATCTACATTATCCTTAAACACAACAGTAATAACCGATAAACCAAACCTTGAAATACTTCGGATTTCTTCTAAATCGGGAATATTGGCAATGCTTTGCTCAATGGGAAAAGTTACTAATTGTTCTACTTCTTGGCCTGCCAATGTGGGGCAAACCGTAATTATCTGTACCTGATTATTGGTTATATCGGGTACGGCATCAATGGGTAATTTTGTGGCACTCCACACTCCCCAAATGATAAGCAACAAGGTCATTATACCAACGACAAGCTTGTTCTTGATACTGAATTTTATGATACTGTCTAACACAATTCATTTGATTAATGATTAATACGAATGGATTTGAACTCTTTCTGTATGGCACAGAAAGAATAGTTAATGCACAAAATGACGATACACAGCGATTAACGCATAGCGTTATGCTTGCACCAATAGTACATTAGCCGATAGTATTAGGCATTAATCTTTGGCGGTTGCCAAATCTTTCCGCAGTAATTGGAAACAAAAGAAAAATCACGAACAGGATATGTGATTTTGGAAGTTGCAATCGGTTTAGGAATGCGGAACTTATAAGGTGTGAATTTCAGACTTGCAGTTGTACTACAACAAGTGCAAGTACAGAAAGGGCTACAAAAATCGTTATGGTCTGAATTGTGATTATGAGCCTCTATGCGTTCTGAAACTGTGGTATTGCTTTTGCAATCATTAGACGCATCACTACAAGGCATTACGGATAATGCCAAAATGTAAATGCTGAATATGTACGCAAAAAGCCTCATTTGGGTGCAAAAATAATATTTTTTTTGCGATTAAACAAGCATTTTGTTATTTCAGTCAAAATCAAAACTATAAATTCCTCCTACCCCTGTTGCACCAAATGCTGCAAGTTCGGGTCATTATTAATGCGCTCCATTTCACTTACAACAATATTCAGGATGTCTGATTTTATCTGTTTGTAATTGCTTTCAATTTCTTGCTTCATTTTATCCTCTCCCTGCTCATTTACAAAAGATAAGATTTGCGGTATTGGTTGATAGGCTTTGGTTTCGGCGGCTACCTTGTCATTATCCACCACGATTTCGGCGTGAAATATTTTTTGCTCGATACGTTCATCAAAATTATCCGATACAGAACCGACAAACATACCCTGTGTAAGCGTTGAAATTTTAGAAGCCGGAATAAGGCTGTCTAACTGTGTGGAAATAGAGGTAGATTTATCATTGCGGTTAATGGTCATACTCTGACGTTTCTGCAACACTTTCCCGAAGCGTTCAGATAGGCTTTTTGCCGTTTCGCCAACCACTTGACCACTGAATATATTACCTACCGTATTCTGTATTACCTTGCTTTCTTTGTCGCCGTAATCCCTCGTTAATTGCGAAAAATCCTGAAAGCCCAAGCAAACTGCAACTTTGTTGCTTCTCGCCGTTGCGATAAGGTTGTCCAGTCCCCTAAAATAAATTGTGGGCAACTCATCTATGATAACAGAACTCTTTAATTGCCCTTTTTTATTGATGAGTTTTACAATCCTCGAATTGTACAAGCCCAAAGCTGCGGAATAAATATTTTGACGGTCGGGATTATTACCAACACATAAAATTTTTGGTTCTTTCGGGTTGTTGATGTCAAGCGTAAAATCATCGCCAGTCATTACCCAGTACAGTTGCGGGCTAATCATTCTTGACAACGGAATTTTTGCCGATGCTATTTGTCCTTGTAACTGGTCTTGTGCTCCGCCTTGCCACGCATCCATAAAGGGCGACAAATAATTTTCCAAATCGGGATATGAGGTTAAAATCGTGAACACGTCCGAATACTTTTTATTCAGTAATTCTATGGCGTGGGGAAAGGTGCAATACTTACCCTCCTCGTAA
Source organism: Bacteroidota bacterium (assembly GCA_018268015.1). GTDB lineage: Bacteria > Bacteroidota > Bacteroidia > Chitinophagales > Chitinophagaceae > JAFDXJ01. Next base: position 4,375 of record JAFDXJ010000031.1, on the reverse strand, counting down.
ATTTTCAGATACCAAATAATAGCAGCCAAAAGAATGATTGGGCTTTCCACGAAAAAATCCCCTTGCTTCTGTATCCACGACCTGTTGAGGTTCAGCATTATCGTATATGCGGCTTCGTAGGCATCTGAAATATCCGTCATAAAATCTGGATTTAGTGGGTTGCAACGGTGGCTCTTGCGTGGGTCGTCGAAATTTATCACGTAAAATTTCGGCTGAACTTTATACTTATCCCTGTGCTTCAGTAAATGATTGTAGGCGATAGTCGAAAGGTCATCAAACTTGAAATCGTAGATGTACATACTAAAGCCTTTTTCTATCTGCTGCTTGATGTAGTTATTTACGATTGCATAAGACTTACCGGAACCCGGAGTACCTAACACGATTGATGCCCTGAAAGGATTTACAATGTTTATCCAACCGTTGTTCCATTTGCCTTTGTAGTAAAATTTGGTGGGCAGGTTAACGGAATATTCATTTTCCATCAGCTTAGTTTCCTGTTGGAAGCTCTCATTCTCATTATTAAATACATCGTCCATCAGGTTAGTACGGAGCAATCGGCTCATCCATACGCCCGCCATCAGCAAAGCGATGTAACCTAACGAGATAGTAAGGATATACAGGAATGTGCCTGTTGCTGGAGATAGCTTTAGCAATGGTGTGTTTAGGAAGAACAGCACAAAACCAAAGCCTAAAGCCACATAAATTTTAGTCCAGGTTATCTTTTCGTTCTTTACGCCCTTTGTCCCTAAACAGCTTAAAGCCAGTAAGACCAAAGCGAATACTTTGGTGTAAAGAGTGTGTGAAAACAAACCCGCCGTTCGGTCGAAATTGCCTAATATCTTGTTGATTACTTCCAACGTCCAACCACGTTCTAAAAAGAAACCGTAGCAGAACCAATAAAGGTGCATCAGTACCGAAAGAATACTGACTGCCCGCATAAAAGCCATTATCTTGGCAAGCCCTCTCAAATCGTCTTCTCCCTGCATTGTTTTTTAGTTTTAATGTTCGGGCGTGAATTTAAAGGCTCTACACAGCGGCTATAAGAATGTGGCAGTCAATGGCGGTGCGTGGCAGTGTTTGGCGAAGTGATAAGAGTTGTAGCTTCTATGATCCTTTTGTATCGTAACATTTATGAAGCATCCAAATAAAAAATACTTTTAGTTGCTCTTCTGTTTTCTGTCCGTCAGCAACATTTTTTGTCCTGCTGAATTGGTGGACAAGCAACACTTCCGTAACTACAATAAACACAGCAGTCGCCTTGTTTTGGTTTTAGAACTTGTTTGCATTTTTCACATTCGTAAAAATATTGACAAGCGTCTGTCGGCATTGTTTCTTCTTTCTTGTGTCCGCAGTTGGGACAAGTGATTGTTGATTGTAATTTGATTTCCATTTTAATTTTCTTTTTTGTCGGTTACAGAATATCCTGTTGAGTTTATTGCTTTTTCGATTTCAGAAATATTTGTTTTTGAGTTGTCAAATTCTACGATTGCATTTCCATTTTCATAAGAAGCGTTTGAACTTATTATTCCTGTCAATTTATTTACTTCGTGATTTACGTGTTCGCCACAACTTGCACAAGTCATTCCGCTAATCGTAAATTCTACTTTTTGAATATTGGATTTGTCCACTACTATGATTTGCTTTTCTGTCTTTGGGTAGAAAATGCTTGAGTAGTATGGAAAGGCAAGCATTACGATTGCAAATGCTGTTACTATTCCTAAAAACATTTTTGACTGAATGAATTTTGGTTTTTCTTCTGTTTCACAATTGCAATCTATCTGCTTTTTGGGTTTCAACTTTTGATACCAAGCAAAACCAAGAACCAAAATTGTCAACCCGATAAAATAGGGTCGAAAAGGTTCAAGCCAAGAAAAAGTGGAAGCAAGACCGCTTGTTCCTGCAATAAGAGCCAATACTGGTGTGATGCAACAAAGAGAAGCTGCAATTGTAGTCAAAAGTCCTGCACCAATTAATTTTTTGTCAGTTTTCATATTGTTTCTAATATTTTGTTTTCGTCAAGTATTTTGAAAAATGGTTTCAGCATTTTTTCATACTCTTTAGTCAGTGAGTGAAAAATAGTTTGAGCTTCTCGTTCGGTTTCAATAAGTTTTCTGTCTTTGAGTTTCCGCAAGTGTTGTGAAACCGCTGAAATTGTCATACCAAGAATATCACTTATATCACAAACACAAAGTCGTTTTTCTTCATAAAGTAGAAAGAGTATTTTCAGTCTTACATTGTTTCCCGCTAATTCAAGTCCGTTCGATAAATAGTCAAAAGAACCGTTGAGTTCTGAAACTCGGTCTTTACAGCGGTTTATTTGTTTAATGTCTGCTTGTTGTCGTATGCAAGAATTATTGTCCATAGCACAAAGATAGTCAATTTGTTTATTTAAGCAATTACTTAAATACAACTCAAATTCTTTCAGAATTATAAAGTGACAGCTCAATAAATCTTTTTAAAAACAGATTTTTAATTCCAAAATCTGACCTCTTACAGTCTTCTTTTTTTTTTCTTCTTCATTTTGTTAGCAAAATCCTGTTCCTCGTAATCATCGCCCTGTGCTTCGGGTAACAAACCGCCAAATGCCTCAATCAAACCGTCTTCGTGTTTTTCAGTAGTATTCAGGAAGTCGAACAAGTGATGAGGTTCTTCCGCAGGAAGATCTGCATCATTTGATGTGGATGTTTTTGGAAGTTGTACGACAGGTTCTTTAATCTCCGGTTTGATATTATTGTTCCAATAATCATTAAAGGTATTGGCAGAAAGTTCCTTTGCTAAGCGTGAACCGTTCCAAACCGCCTTTGAATTGTGGTCTATGAAAGTGATACCATAAATACGACCTGTATCGTTCCGGCGCACTACTACGTTAATGCCTTGTTCCGCTAACTGCTTTTTAAATGCCTGTTCATCGCTGGTGGTTTTCAGGGCAATGGTAACGGCAGATTTTAGGGTCTGTTTGGTCGGGCTGTCTTTCAAAGCCGTTTTGCATTTCGCAAAATGCAGTTCCAAAGCCGGAAGCCCTGCGTTTTTACCAAATAAGGAAGCCTTGAACGGATGCCCGGCTCTTTCTCCTTTTTCATTTAACGGAATATACAGTAAACCCTGCTGCATCTTTCCCTGTAATTCGCCCTCCACTTTTTCGGTGGTAACATTGAACAGGGAAAGCAAAGCATTGTATTCTCCCAAAGTTTGGCATTGATAATAGTTCGGCAGGTGGCGGACTACCGAAGCGATTTGGCTTTTTATATCACCTGTCCGATAATCTACCGGACGGAAAATTTTATCGTTCTGCTTATGCTCCTTATCTGTTGCAGGTATCAATCCGTGTTGCTTTTCAAGTTCACGGCACACATTCATAGACCGCATTTTCTCGAACTTATCGGAAATCTTTTTGCCCTCCTCATCCACACAAACAGATACAATATGGATATGGCTGCGGTCAATATCGGTATGTTTGAAAACTACAAAAGGCTGTTCGCCGTAACCCATTTCCCGCATATACTGTTCAGCCATATCCCGAAACTTGTCATCGCTTACTTTATCTTTCGGGTCGGGATTGAGCGAAATATGCAACGTGTGTTTCTCGGTATTGCGGTTGGCAATCAGGTAAGGTGCAAAAGATTGTGCTAATTGTGCAACAGTATATGCTCCAGTTGGCGTTTCGATTATCTTATTTGCGAACAGAATTTTCCCGTTTTCATTCTCTACTTTGAGCTGATTGTACGCCAATGCACCGTATAAATTCCCGCTTCTGCCAATCTTTGCTATCATCTGTACTGCTATTTTTTCAGGTTCTTTGCTTCAAATTCTTCGGTTATCTGAATGATTTTTTGACATAGCATCGCCATTTCAGCCGTTTGTTTTTCCAATTTGTACAGGAACGCTGCGGCTTTTTTCTCCGAAAAATTCTTGTACAACAGCTTTACAATCTGGTTATAGTTTACACCTATGGAGCGGAACTGGCTGTGAAAAGAGGTCAGCCGCATATAAAAATCAACCGTTCCCTTGTCAATCTGAATGGTTTTTATGGTCTTGTCAAAGATGCAGGACGTTATGAAATGAGCCTTTACCTGCATACCTGATTTATCAAACAGGGCAAGAAAATGGGCGTGTTCCTGCTCGTTAAAGGAAATCGTATAGCGGATGGTCGCCGGGTCTTCTTTGGGGCGACGTCCGGTCTTTTTCAATTGCTTTTTGTTGTTATCGTTCATCACTAATCCATTTTAAAATCCATACAAAACCCTGACTTTGGAAGGTGTTTTCTGCCCCCTGCAAAGGGCAAGTTGTTTTGAGCATCGGAAATCATTCCGAGATGCTCAAAACACAACTTGCCGTGTTCCGGTGAACACAAAAATCCGCCCTGCGGGACGGATTG
>JAFDXJ010000030.1 GCA_018268015.1 Bacteroidota bacterium | reverse complement strand
GAGGTTAGACAGCAGCTTCGGTGTCAATGGGTTTAGCTCTTTACATATAAATATTTTTAATTTTTGTACCGGTTTAGTAGTACAGCCGGATGGCAAAATTGTAATCTCCGGGTATGTGCAAAAGAGTGAATACGATAACCATAATACATTCATAGCAAGATACAGGACAGATGGCAGTCTTGACCCGGATTTTGGAGACGAAGGGATTGTATTAACGCACTATGCAAACGCAACCACTACCAATTCTTTAATCATCAGGCCAGATGGTAAATTAGTCAGAGGCAGTACATATAATATATATGACGCTCACTCGGCCTATATGCTGGAGAGTTTTAACCCGGATGGCAGCATAGATGCCGGTTTTGGCGACAATGGAACGGCCAAATTTATTTTCGGGCAGGGGCAGGGCGGTAGCTGGAATAATCTTATGTTTGGGATGGCGTTACAACCGGATGGTAAAATAGTATGTACGGGAGAAACAGGTCAAAATGAGGATGAGGTGATGGGTCTTTGTCGCTTCAATGAGGATGGTACTGTTGATAATGCTTTTGGAGATGATGGCGGGAAGATTGTTACCTACGAAAATACGTATGTAGATTCAAAAGATTTATGCTTCCAACCGGATGGGAAGATAATTACAATAGCTACACCTTATACATCATTTCCACATAAGGGTTTTCTTCTAATTCGCTATACTTCTGATGGACAATTGGATCCGGGATTTGGTGAAAATGGTATTAGTAGTATATATGATGATACAGCAATATTAAGCACAAGTTCTGTTCATTATCTAAATACTGGTAAAATATTTACATCAGGTTCACTTCTTACTTATAATCAGCAAATTACAAGAACAATGTTCGCCCGTTTCAATAACGACAACGTCCTCGCCACCCATTTTAAAAATGTAAAGGCCGTTGAAAATAAAGAGGGCATCAGCATCAGCTGGCAAACACTGAATGAAAGCAATACCCAGTCATACACCATAGAGCGAAGCGGCAATGCGCAGGATTACCGGGATATAGCAAATATTCCAGCCAAAGGGCAAACGGAAAACAGTTACAACTACACAGATAAAAACCCACTCGCAGGAGATAACTATTACCGCATCCGGGAAAATGCCCGGAATGGCACAGTTAGTTACAGCCAGACACTTAAAGTAAACTTTATCCAAAGCGGAGTTCTATCCCTCTATCCCAACCCGGCCAAAAGCACCGTTACGGTCAAAGGTTTAGATAAGAACAGCGCGTCTGTTATCAAGATTCTGGATATGCAGGGCAGAGAAATCAGCAGTCAGCATTTTGACAAGGTAAGCACCGCCACACTGAATATCCGCAGCTTGGCACAGGGCGCTTATTTTATACAAATAACCCAGGGAGAAAAAGTGGTAAGGTTGAAGATGGTGAAGGAGTAATTTTTAATTGTGAATGGTTAATGGTGAATGGTGAATGGGGAATGGTGAATGGGGAATTTTGAATAGTTAATTGAGGCCGGGTTTTGTGCCCGGCTTTTTGTATTTCTATTGATTTTCCATGCACCCACCAGGGCCTTGTACATGGTTGAGCAGGGTAAAAAAACCATTCACGCTCTTGGAAGATTTTAATATTTCTCATCTCCCCAATATGTTTTATATTTGAAATAGCAAATCCTATTCTTCACCACTCAATTAAACTTATGAGAAAAGAATGGTTACTCTATTTGTCTTTGGGTCTTTCTTCGCTTCCTTTTCTTTTGCCAAAAGAAAAAGCAGGCGCAGCCCAAAGCGATTTTAAAACGGCTGAAACTATTGCCCACACAGCGTTTCAGCGGATTTCGGGGGGGGGGGGGGGGGGGGGAAAAAAAACCCCTTCGAAAACCCCCCCCCCCCCGGGGTTAACCCTTTGTTGGGGGGTGGTGGGGGGGGTGGGGGGGGGGGGGGGGTGGGCAGATAAAAACCTCTTTAGAAACCACCCTGACACAGCGCTTAAGCCCTCTTATCGGGGATATGGCAGCACACGGTATTTCCTTTGATTTTTTACCATCTTCGGCATCTATGGAAAACAGGATTAGACTACAAAAGGATGCACCCTTCACGAAAACCTGTATGCTTCTTCAGAAGGAAGAAAAGCCGGTTTCTGTTATCACAAAAAAAACCGACGCATACAAAGGTGATTTTAATCCCTTTGACCCTGCAGGGGCCAATTGCCTTCACAATGAACACTCACTGTACAATTTGATTAAGGGATTCAATATGGCTCATACGACAAAAACAGCGCTACCGAAATGGGCCTTTAAAACGGATATGCGGGGTTATTCTCCGGAAGAGGTCAAGAGCGTCGGTACAAAAATCTCAACACCGGAGGGAGACTGCGATAGTACGGCGGCCAATTGTCATTTTAATATGACCCAATATATTTTCGCAGCTGATCGGGTAGTGAAAACGGGTAAAGTATCTTATGCAAAAAATGCAAACCCCATCCCCAATTATCATGACGTGGAGTATGCAGATGATACTACAGCACAACTGGTGGATGATTATGACGATAAAAATAATTGTATCAATGTGGATCAATGCACGGATGATCCGGAATCCCTGTATTACTATGTGTATTATATCAGTGGGATTAATTATGACAATTGCAAATTTCCGGCGATTGTATTAAGCCATGCAGGGGGTTTTTCGGATTGCAGTAACCTGGTGTATGAAGATTCCCTATGCAGGGTATTGGCGAGAAAAGGTTTTGTAGTGTTTTGTGTAGAGTACCGCAGAGGGCGGTTAAAAGATGCCATTACACAAGGTCGTGTAAGCGCCCAGCAGCAATTGGCGGTTTACCGGGCCAGCCAGGATATCCGGGGTGCATTGCGCAGTATCATCAAGCGCCAGTCACGGATTGCATACAATCATTTTCCCTACCAGATTGATGTCAATTGGATATTTGTAGCCGGGCAGAGCGCCGGCGCATTGGCAACGGGCTGTGCGGTGTATTACCCCACGCAGACGATGATGGATTCCATTTTTCCGGTACCGGCGGGTGAGATACCGATTGACAGTGCATTAGGGCCAATAGATGCGGACTATTATTATGGAGAGCCAACAATCAATTACCGCAGCAGCATCAAAGGGTTTTGGAGTATGTGGGGAGGATTTGCATTCCCCTGGAGTGTAAGTGAAGCAGGAAGGCAATATGATTTTTTAACACAAAACGGAACGATTACCCAGGATATCCCCTTTATTGGCTTCCAGGGGTATAAAGATCCTGTTTTTCCAATAAGGAGCAAGTATCAAAAAAGGTATTTTCCATATAGAACTGGGGAAGATTCCATTTATACAAGGGTCACAAATTGTATAATCCATGCCCCCTTTGAGATTTATAATAAGAATAAAAGTAATCCGACTCCAGATTATCGGATTGAGTGTTCCAATGATATATACAATTTATTTAAACCTAAGGGTGTACCCGTACTGATGTATATAGACTGTAAAATGGGGCATGGCTTATCACCGGAAGATACACTAACAGGCATTTGCCCTTCAGATTTTGGCGTAATAGGAGATCTTACGACTGAAGAAGTAAATGAATACCTTGCTTCCCGAGCAGCATTTTTCTTCCAGGCTATAATGAATGGCACTGCGGGGAGTTTACAGGGTACAAGCAGGTTTGTCAATTGCGAAGATTTTCGCTATAGCGCCGGGGAATGCCGTGTTGAGGCATCAAATAACTCCTGCAACAACAACGATTCCTGTTCAAAATCAAATGAAGATTAACGAACATCATTTATAATATCAAAATCAAATAAGATGAAAAATATATTTAAAATAATAGTAGCCTTTTTATCAACCATATTGCTAAACCAAACACTCCATGCCCAGCCAGGCAGCTTAGACTCCTCTTTTGGAGACGGCGGCCTTGTCCTTCAAAATACTTATAATGGAGGTGGTTTTTCAATCATCATGCCCAATAACAATATATTGGTGGTAGGCGAGTACCAGGGAATATGCTTTGACTGTTTTAATCCGGATGGGAGTTACAATGAAAGTTTTGGGCATGGCGGCCGCTTTAGCATTGGCCTTGGCGGAAAATTGATTAGTTCCGATAGTAAAGCTTTTGCCTTGCTGGCAGACGGCAGGATTGCCTGTGCTGGAAAATATTTTCCGGGAGGGGGAACTGATATAGGCATCATTGTCTGTTTCCAGGATGGGAGGTTAGACAGCAGTTTCGGTGTCAATGGGTTTAGCGCTCTACATATAGATAATTTAAATTTTTGTACTGGTTTAGTAGTACAGCCGGATGGCAAAATTGTAATCTCCGGGGATGTGCAAAAGAGTGAATACGATTATCATAATACATTCATAGCAAGATACAGGACAGATGGCAGCCTTGACCCGGATTTTGGAGATGAAGGGATTGTATTAACGCACTATGCAAACGCAACCACTACCAATTCTTTAATTATCAGGCCAGATGGTAAATTAGTCAGGGGGAGTAATTATGATATGTATGACGATCACTCGGCCTATATGCTGGAGAGTTTTAACCCGGATGGCAGCATAGATGCCGGTTTTGGCGACAATGGAACGGCTAAATTTATTTTTGGGCAGGGGCAGGGCGGAGGCTGGAATAATCTTATGTATATGATGGCGTTACAACCGGATGGTAAGATAGTATGTACGGGAGAAACAGGTCAAAATGATGATGAGGTAATGGCCCTTTGCCGCTTCAATGAGGATGGTACTGTTGATAATGCTTTTGGAGATGATGGTGGGAAGATTGTTCCCTACCAAAATACAACAGTAATATCCTACGATTTATGCTTTCAATCAGATGGGAAGATACTTACAATAGCCGGTGCTTATACTGTTCCTTTTACGGGAATTATTATTTTTCGTTATACCTCAGATGGACAATTAGACCCAAGCTTTGGAGAAAATGGTATTAGTAGTGTATATTGTGATACAGCTGACTTGAGTGCTAATGACATCCATTGTTTGAGTGATGGGAAAATATTAACTACCGGTGAACTGTCAAAATATGGGCCACTTATAATAAGAACATTACTCGCCCGTTTCAATAACGACAACGTCCTGACCACCCATTTTAAAAATGTAAAGGCTGTTGAAAATAAAGAGGGCATCAGCATCAGTTGGCAAACACTGAATGAAAGCAATACTCAGTCATACACCATAGAGCGCAGTGGCAATGCACAGGATTACCGTGATATAGCAAACATCCCTGCCAAAGGGCAAACAGAAAACAGTTACAACTACACAGATAAAAATCCGCTCGCAGGAGATAACTATTACCGCATTCGGGAAAATGCCCGGAATGGTACAGTTAGTTACAGTCAGACACTTAAAGTAAACTTT
>JAFDXJ010000002.1 GCA_018268015.1 Bacteroidota bacterium | reverse complement strand
TCACAAGATTCCTTATGACAACTGGACGAATGTGGCACATAAGAAATTTGATTATTTAATCCGGTTTGAAAATATGCAACAGGGTTTTGACGAGGTTTTGCAAAAATTAAATATTGAAAAATCCAAGGATATACCATTAAGAAATAAAACAGCCGACAAGAAAAATTTTATTGATTATTACACTCCCGAAATAAGAAAACATGCCGTTTTTGTTTTTGGCCCCTTTATGAAAAAGTGGGGATATGAATTTCCGCCGGAGTGGAATGTCAAAGGGCCAAGCTTATGGTCAAGGTTTTTATTCTTTGGTTTTGGCATCGCGAAAAAATTTTACTGGGGTCATACAAAAAGTAATTCCATTGATGACTAATCATTATCCATTCTTAAAATAATTTGACAACTTTTTTATGCTCCCAGATTTTTTAGTGGCAGGCCCTCCCAAATGTGCTTCCACATCCCTGCATTTTTATTTGAATCAGCATCCGGAAATTTTCATGTCTCCGGAAAAAGAGATCAATTTTTTTAACCGTCACTATCATAAAGGTTTCGATTTTTATTCATCCCATTTTAAAAATGCTGCCCCGGGTCAGAAAATCGGGGAAGCGACACCCGAGTATGCTTTTCTTCCTTTCGCCTCCGATAGAATAAAAAAAGATTTACCGGATGTAAAAATCATTTTGTGTTTTAGAAACCCTGTTGAAAGAGCTTTTTCTGACTGGCTGATGCTTTGGGATGCCGGGGTGGAAATAGATGATTTCAAGACTTGCATTGATTTCAACTTAAAACAAATGGAAACCATTTCATTTGATGGAGAAAAAGGCGCACAGGTTTGGTTTGACAGGGTAAATCATTTACACCAGGGTGAAAAATGGGTTCGCTCCTATTTGCAGGCAGGTATGAACGGATCCATCCTTGAAGATTATTTATCAAAGTTTTCTCAAAACCAGGTGAAATATATATTCATGGATGATCTGGTTTCGCATGTAGATGAAACACTCAAGGATCTTTTCCGGTTTCTCCAGGTTGATGAACAGTTTGTAGTGCCGGATAAAGATGAAAAAAATTTTTATTATGATCGTAAAGCCTATCGTTCGTTAATTAAAATAATTGGTGTAAAGCCCGCTCGCCGGATCGCCCATCTCATGCCGGATAACTTAAAGAATGTTTTTAAACAAAAGAAAAGCCAGGTGAAAAAGAAATGGGTACTTGAAGATGCAGAAAGAAAAAGATTGAAAGATATTTTTAAACCGGATATACAAAAGCTGGAGCACCTTACTGGAAGGAATTTAAAACATTGGTATGAATAGAAATATAAATTAGTTTTGCCGCCTTTCCAATATGAAATTTTAAATAAAAAGTCTTGAAAAAGTTTATTTTAAAAACACAAAAAAAATTTGAAAAATATGCCACTAAGGATGGATCCATTGGCAAAAGAATTTACACGGCCTGCTTATCAGCGCTCAGGCCGGTTTACTTTAGTGATGAGTTCCTTTTAATGAATGGTTTAAAAAGAGACTCGAAATCAAATCAACAAAGTGTCATTTTTTTTACGGTCAATAAGAGTGCATCCACTTTCATCAAAAAAACTGTGGCATCCCTGATAGGTAAAGACAACGCCTCTCATATCCGTTTGACCGCCTATCTTTCACCCGAAAAGCGGGAAAAGTATTTCAACAACCCTGTTTTCATGAAGAAAGTTTTTAAAGAAAAAGGATTTTTCTATGGCTCCTTCATGTCGCCTTATCCATTTCCAAACTTAGAAAAATTTAAAGTTCTCCTTGTATTACGCGATCCGAGAGATGTACTTACTTCCAATTATTTCTCTACCCTTTTCAATCATCCACTTACCGCGAATGACATGATTGAGAAACGCAAAAAATATGCTGATTATACTATTGACCAATATGTTTTAGAATTTGCAGATGACCTTCATGAAAGATATAAAGGCTATTGCGACAAATTATTACATAAGGAAAATGTATTATTCCTGAAATATGAAGACATGGTTGCAGATTTTAAATCCTGGTTACAAAAATTAGTCGCTTATTTAGAACTCAAAGACAAGGATAAAAAAATTGATGAACTTGTGGAGGCCACAAAGTTTAGAGTAGAAAAAGAAAACAAGAAATCTTTTGTCAGGAATATCACCCCGGGAGATCATAAAAATAAACTGAAGCCTGAAACGATTGCGAAACTGAATGATCTCTTTAAAAACGAATTAATACAATTAGGTTATAATAATTAACCGGTTCATACATTAAAAAATCATTTCATTCAATGCCGAAAATATTGATTACCGGAGGATCGGGACTTATTGGTACAAATGCTGTAGAATATTTCTGCAATAAAGGATTCGAAGTTTTAAACTATGATTTCCGTTCACCGCAAAATCTGCAATTTGAAAAAAATTGGGTGGAAGGGGATATCAATGATTATGAAAAATATTTTCAAATAACCAACGAATTTCAACCTGATTTTTTTCTGCATCTTGCTGCCCGCACCGATTTATTGGAATCCAGGGATTTGATCAATGGCTATAAGTCAAATATTGAAGGCGTAAAAAATACCATTAAAGTGGTCAATGAAGTAGCCTCCATTCGTCGGGTCTTATTTGCTTCTTCCAGATTGGTTTGCAGAATAGATTATTTACCTAAAAATTATGATGACTATTGCCCGCCAAATTTGTATGGTGAAAGCAAAGTGATGGGTGAAAAAATTGTCAAGGAAAGTGTTATTAATAAAGAGTGGTTGATTTTCAGGCCTACATCAATATGGGGGCCATGGTTCGATTCGCCGTATATCATCTTTTTTAAAACCATTGAAAAAAATCTATACTTCAATCCGGGAAATTATAATCCCCGAAAATCATTTGGCTTTGTAAAAAATTCCATTTATCAATTGGATAAATTAATGCATGCTCCAAAAGAAATGATTGATAAAAAATCATTCTATTTATGTGATTATCCTCCATTAACTTTAAAAGAATGGTCCACTTATATTCGAAATGAATTAAACTCGAAAAAAATTCCCACTTATCCGGTCTTTGTTTTAAGAGGTGCGGCCTTCTTTGGTGATATATTTCAAAAGTTTGGTTGGAATCGTGTTCCCATCACTACTTTCAGGCTGAATAACCTGATCACCGATATGGTATATGATACAAGTGAATTGCAAAATATCTGTGGTGCGTTGCCCTATGACCTGGAAACAGGTGTAAAAGAAACTGTAGAATGGATGAAACACCACAAAAATAGAGATAAATTAGCCCTCGTAAAATAAGTATTGTGACACCCATTCTCATCATAGGCATGGCCCGTTCGGGAACAACACTTATCAGCCATATTCTGGGAAGCCTTCCCGGTGTGCAC
>JAFDXJ010000029.1 GCA_018268015.1 Bacteroidota bacterium | reverse complement strand
ATTGTATTATTTTCTTCAGAAGGTTTAAAAAAGAAATCCTTTTCATTTAATTGGGCAAAAGTTTTATCACCCATTTGCTTGTAAGACTCATACCTTTTTAAAATACTATCCTTAAAAATTTTTTCAAAAGACATAAAATTATTTTTATATGCTAAAATCCATCCACACTATCATCTCCCCTTTTATCTGCATCAGTTTCGAAAAGGCCTCCCGGCATTACTTTAATCAGTTCCGATCTGCCAATGCCGTCTACCTGATGCATAGTATAACCCATATTTTCAAGATGATTGATCACTTCTGGGCTAAAGCCATTCTCAATGCTTACCCAGTCCGGCAGCCATTGATGATGAAATTTGGGTTTATTTACTGCATCAACAGCATTCATATCAAAATCAATAATATCAACGATCATTTGAAATACAGAAGTAGGAATGGTCGTTCCTCCGGGTGTACCAAGAACTATAAATGGTTTCCCATTTTTTAGAACAAGCGTTGGCGCCATTGAACTGAGCATACGCTTTCCGGGTGCAATGGCATTGGCTTTCCCACCAACGGCCCCATACATATTGGGCACGCCCGGTTTCATACTGAAGTCATCCATTTCATCATTCATAATAAAACCTGCGCCCCCAATAACCGTTTTGCTTCCATAACTATTATTTAAGGTGGTTGTTATAGATACCATATTCCCTTCTTTATCTATGATACTGATATGCGTTGTTTCATCACTTTCATGAATGATCCCGGGTTGAATATTTTTACTAACTGAAGCTTTATCCGGATCAAAATCTTTCATCCTGTTTTGAAGATAATTCTTACTCAATAAAGTTTTTTGCGGGACTTTCCAAAAATCCGGATCGCCCATATATTCTGCCCGGTCGGCAAAAGATCTGCGTTCAGCTTCTACCATCAGGTGCATGGAGGCCACTGTTCCATAACCATATTGGCGCATGGGGTAGGGTTCAATCATCGTTAATAATTGACTTACGATGATTCCTCCACTGCTGGGTGGCGGGAAGCCAATAATTGTATAGCCTCTATAATCGGATAGGATCGCTTCCCGGGTCTTAGCCTTATAATTTTTTAAATCGGCTAAAGTCATAATTCCATTCGCACGCTGCATTTCCGCGACAATCAAAGCAGCCGTTTTTCCTTCATAAAATCCTTTTGCACCATTTAGCTTAATTCGCTTTAAAGTTTCGGCCAATTCCGGTTGATATAAAGTATCACCCTTTTCCCAGGATTTCACTTTTACAAAAGGAACCGGAGCAGTATTATATTTTATAAAATCAGCTTTGATTTCATTCAATTCATCTGCTTGTTTCTCTGTGATGGCAAACCCATATTCCGCCAATTCAATGGCCGGCTCAATAAGTTTATCAAAGGGTAATTTTGCATAAGGGAGGGTAGCAAATAATCCTGCCACTGTTCCGGGAACGCCTGATGATAAATGTCCATTTTCAGATAATTCACTTTGTGCATTACCATCCGCATCAAGATACATATCTTCGGTTGCATGCCCTGGTGCTTCTTCGCGAAAATCAATGGCTATATTTTTCCCATCCTTATTTCTACCCAGCAAAAAACCACCTCCACCAAGATTTCCAGCATCTGGATATACTACAGCGAGCGTAAGTTGTGCTGCTATACCGGCATCAAATGCATTGCCTCCTTCTTTCATTATTTCTGCCCCTACAGCACTTGCAAGCGGATGTGCTGTGGCGATAGAGGCATTGGAATAGCTGGCTGATTTTTTCTGAGTATAGTTGTAGGGGTCAACCTTCTTACCCCCTCCAAGCCAGGATAACTGAGCAAAACCCGTATGATAAAAGATTATCAGTAAAAGGAGTAGTCTTATTTTACGCATTATGAAATTTTTGATTCTACAAATATATTCAATAAATTATTTTGGTTAAATTGCCATTTTGCAGGCAAAAATTCTTTGTATAATTTTAGTTCCTAAAACTTTTGTATGAGAAAAATAATTATTTTCTTTTTATTAGTCAGCCATTCCTATATCCTGTTTGCACAGCAAGTACCCTCGCCTGCTGAATTTTTGGGTTATACATTAGGAACAAAATTTACCCCTCATTATAAGATAGTTAATTATTTCAATGCCCTGGCTCAGGCTGTTCCCGGAATGATCAAAGTGGAAAAATATGGTGAAACAAATGAAGGAAGGCCATTGATCGTAGCCTATATTGCTTCTCCGGAAAACTTTCAGCGTTTAGATGCTATCAGAAAAAATAACCTGCGCATTGCCGGAATCGCCCGGGACAAGATGTTACCGGTAACCCAGGGCGCTCCGGCAATTTGCTGGCTGAGTTATAATGTTCATGGAAATGAACCCACCTCATCAGAAGCAGCCATGCAAACATTATATGCTTTGGTTGACCCTTCCAATACCCAAACAAAAGAATGGTTGAAAAATACGGTTGTTATTATTGACCCCTGTCTTAACCCGGATGGCAGAGACCGTTATGTCAATTGGTATAACGATATTATCGGTAAAAATTTTAATGCCGATCCGCAGTCCCGGGAACATAATGAGCCCTGGCCACGCGGCAGAACCAACCATTATAATTTTGACCTGAACCGTGACTGGACCTGGCAAACCCAAAAAGAAAGCCAGTCCCGCATTAAATTGTATAACTCCTGGATGCCGCAAGTACATATAGATTTTCATGAACAAGGTTATGATGACCCCTATTTTTTTCCTCCAGCTGCAGAACCATTTCATGAAGTGATTACACCTTCTCAAAGAGCATTTCAAAATATTTTCGGTCAAAATAATGCAGCACATTTTGATGCGAATAACTGGCTTTATTTTACACGTCAGGAATTTGATATGTTTTATCCTTCTTATGGAGATACTTATCCCACTTATAATGGTGCTATCGGAATGACTTATGAGCAAGGAGGCATTGATGCCGGTCTTGGTGTAAAAACAGCAACCGGCGATACACTTACACTCGTGCAAAGAGTTTTACATCATTATACGGCAAGTCTTTCCACAATTGAAACTTCTTCAAAGAATGCCAATCGCCTTGTAGATGAATTTAAAAAATATTTTGATGATGATGCCACTGGTTCCGATTTTATTTACAAAACCTATGTACTCACCAGTAATGATGCCAATACCATTCAGGCCATTGCAACATTACTCTCAAATAACGGCATTGAATATGGCACTACCACGCAAACAAATTTTCATGGCTATAATTATTTCAGCGGTAAAGATGAAAATTATGTAGCTAAAAAATATCAGCTCGCTGTATCAGTTTATCAACCCAAGAGTAGGTATGCAAAAGTGTTATTGGAGCCCAGAAGCCTGTTGAGCGATTCCGCTACATATGACATTACAGCCTGGTCAATACCTTATGCCTATGGTGTGGATGCATTTGCAGTCAAAGACAAGCTGGATATTGCACCATTTAATGAACCTGTTCCTGTACAAAATGTACAGAGTAATTATGGCTTAATAATTCCTTACAAATCTTTGGATGCAGCCAAATTGCTGAGTTACCTGTTAATAAATAAAGTACAAGTGCGCTATGCAGAAAAACCTTTTACCTATAATAATAAAGTTTATGATCCGGGAACACTGATTGTATTAAAAGGAAATAATATTCCCGCCTGGAATGAAATTACCAATACAGCATGCAGGCAATTTTCTATTCAGGCAGATGCCGTAAATAGTGGATTTATGCAAAAGGGCTTTGATTTCGGATCAGACAAAACGCCTTTTATTCATGCTCTCAAAATAGCGATGTTTACGGGCGATGGTGTATATTCTGAATCAGCCGGAGAAGTATGGGACTATTTTGATGAAACCCTACAATATCCCATTTCACTTATCAATATCAGCGACTGGGATTATTTAAAATTTACGGATTATGATGTGATCATATTACCAGGTGGCGATTATCCTTTTGCAAATGATAAAAATGCCATGGATAAAATAAAAAGTTATCTCAGGCAGGGAGGAAAAATAATTAGTATAGAAAACGCTGCAGAGCAACTTGCTTCCGGAGATTTCGGCTTTAGTCTGAAGGAAACGAAAGACGGTTCATCTACTGATTCTACAACAGATTATTCCCTGTTAAAGAAATATGGACAACGAGATAGGGATTATCTAAAAAATAGTATCCCGGGGGCAATTTATAAATTGGAATTAGATAATTCGCATCCACTTGCATTTGGTTATCCGGATTTTTATTTTACCCTAAAACAAAATATGGACTTGTACAATTATATGAAAGACGGGTGGAATGTAGGTGTATTAAAAAAATCTAATTATACAAGTGGTTTTGTTGGAAGCACTTTAAAACCAAAGCTTATAGATGGTACACTGATCGGGGCCACCGGATTTGGAAGAGGAAATATCATCTTCTTTGCTGATGATCCATTATTTAGATTATTTTGGCAAAATGGGAAACTACTGTTTGCCAATGCAGTATTCCTTGTAGGAGAATAAACAGTAAATTACGGTTTATGAATATTTAAATACCTGCCGAAAGCCTTTTTCTAACCGGAGTATTTTCTTTTTTCCCCCATCCCCACTTTAAGAAATCCGGGAAAGCGGAAGCCCATGTGGGAACATCATGCTTCCCGTTGGGCAGTTCGAGGTATTTCATATTGCCTTTAGGGTAACCAATCTTTTTTAATTCAGATATCAGATCCCGCGTATCATCAATTACATCAATGATGCCATTTTTATTACGATCAGCGCTTTCATCCCCGGCGCCACATTCAAAGAAAAAATGTAACCAGGGAAAATAGGTGCCTTTTTTCACTTCTTCATGCATTATCCGGTGTTTATCATCATCATAGTCATCTTTATATGAAGCGCTTCTCCACCAGAGTGAGCCACTGAATACACCACATTTAGTAAATTCTGAAGGGTGATTCCATACAATATCCAAAGCGCTCAGCCCACCCAAAGAAAAGCCTGCAAAAGATTTCTCCCGAAAATAAGGCAAATAATACCTGGTTCGCAGATAGGGCAATAGCTCTTTAAAAATAAAATCTGTGTATTCTCCGGCTTTAGCGCCTCTACCCATATAATCCGGAGTAGCGGCTACTCCATATTCCATTTTTCTTTCCGGACCACAATGAATACCTATACAAATCAATTGACTAATCTCCTCCTTAGCAATTAGGTCGTCCAGGATACCACTAAAGGGCATACGGCGAAGGTCCTGGCCATCATTGATCAATAATAAACTCAAGTTGGCAGGGTCTTTCACATCCTTAGGAAAGTAAGCATCTACTATGACATCTCTATCAAGAAAAGTGGAATGGACAATATTTTCTTCAACCAGCACATGGGCCGCGGTTTCATTCACCATTAACATATTTTTCAAAAATAAGGAAGCATTTATTTCTCCCGAAAAATTTTTTTTCTCATTGTTGCCTGAATATACAAAATCATTTCATACATTGTATGCGTATAAAACCAAGGCCCGTTTACTCAAATTTTAAAAATGTTTTTTTATTTTAAAAATAAATTTTAATTACATTTTTTAAAATTTGAAGCGCTTAATTTTGCATTGGTTTTTCTTAAATCAAAATAATTTTTATGAAAAAAATTGGAATTTTATTTGGACAGGAACGTTCCTTCCCGGAAGCATTTATCGAAAGAGTAAACAGCAAAAATGTGGAAGGCATCAGGGCTGAGGCCGTACGTATTGATAAAGTTATTCAAGGTGCTGCCACGGATTATGCCGTCATCTTTGACCGTATTAGCCAGGACATCCCATTCTATAGGGCATACCTGAAAAATGCCGCAATCTGTGGCACTGCGGTTATTAATAATCCATTTTGGTGGAGCGCAGATGAAAAAT
Organism: Bacteroidota bacterium; assembly: GCA_018268015.1. Classification (GTDB taxonomy): domain Bacteria; phylum Bacteroidota; class Bacteroidia; order Chitinophagales; family Chitinophagaceae; genus JAFDXJ01. Next base: position 23,578 of record JAFDXJ010000029.1, on the reverse strand, counting down.
TTTTTAATAATTGCCTGGCCACCAAAATAGATGTACCCGTACCAAAAACCGTGTTACTACCATCTCATGAATTACCCACTGATACCACAGACAAATCTTTCAGTAACCTGGCATATCCTTTAGATTGGGATTATATATTTAATTATATAGGCTTCCCTGCTTACATGAAACCTTTTGCTGGCGGCGGTTGGAAGAGTGTCTATAAACTGAATGATATGGCAGATTTTTTTGAAAAGCATAAAGAAACAGAACAACTGGTGATGATGCTCCAGGAAGAAATCGTGTTCGAAGAATATTATCGTTGTTATTGTATTGGAGGAAAATATGTCCGCATCATGCCTTATGAACCCAGAAACCCACATCATCTGAGGTATGTAGCCGATTTCAAACCCTCAGCGGAAAGATTGAAATTAATGGAAGAATTGGTTTTGAGATTGAATAAATATCTGGGTTACGATTTCAATACAGTAGAACTGGCCGTACGCAATGGAATTCCCTATGCAATTGATTTCTGCAATCCAGCTCCTGATGCTGAAAAAACAAGTGTAGGTGAAGAAAATTTTGCATGGGTTGTAGAAATGGCAGCAACTTTTGCTATTGAAAAAGCCCTGGCTCATCAACCCGGAAAGGATAACCTTACCTGGGGAGAATATATCAAACGGAGCAGTAATAAAAAAGAATTGTTTTAACCTATTTATTTATACATGGCAAAAACAAATATTAATTATAAGCACTTCACTTTAGGTATTGAAGAAGAATACATGGTTTTAGATCCGGAGACCAGGGAATTAAGAAGCCATGAACAAAAAATTGTAACCGAAGGCCAGAAAGTCATCAAGGATAAAGTAAAGGCAGAAATGCACCAGGCTGTTGTAGAAGTGGGCACTGATATTTGTCAAAATATTGATGATGCATTTCGGGATGTTTCCGTATTAAGGCAAACCATTTCACAGATAGCTGGCGATCTTGGTCTTTGGGTGGGTGCATCCGGTACACATCCGTTTTCACATTGGGAAAAGCAATTGATCACAGATCATATACGCTACAATGAAATTGTCAATGAATTACAAGAAGCTGCACGCAGTAACCTTATCTTTGGCTTGCATGTACATGTTGGGATGGAAGACAGGAAACTGGCTATTCATATAGCCAATTCCGCCAGGTATTTTTTACCTCATATATATGCATTGAGTACCAACTCACCCTTTTGGGAAGGCCGCACAACCGGTTACAAATCTTTCAGGACTAAGGTCTTTGATAAATTTCCTCGTACCGGTATCCCGGACTATTTTGAAAGTATTGAAGCGTATGACAATTATGTAAACCTTCTCATCAAAACAAATTGCATTGATAATGCTAAAAAAATATGGTGGGATTTGCGTGTTCATCCATTTTTTAATACCGTAGAATTCCGTATCTGTGATGTGCCCATGACCATTTCCGAAACAATTGCCATTGCGGCCCTTTTTCAGGCCATATGTGTCAAATTGTACAAGCTCAGATTACAAAACATGAATTACATTTTTTATCAAAGGGCGCTTCTCAATGAAAATAAATGGCGGGCCAGTCGATATGGTATTGATGGTACGCTTATTGATTTTGGTAAAGAAAGTGAGGTAAATACCCGTGCATTAATATTTGAATTACTCGACTTTGTTGACGATGTTGTGGATCCATTAGGCAGCAGAATGCATATCAATCATGTAGTGAAGATGATGGAACAAGGCACCGGTGCAGATCGCCAGCTTGCCGTGTATGAAAAAAATAAAAGCCATTTGGATGTAGTGGATTATATTCATCAACAATTCCTTGAGTAGAATAAATACAAACAACTCCTCAAAAAAGATTTCTTTCAATGAAAGAAATCTTTTTTGTTTTAAAATTCATCAGTTTCAAAAATGAACATAGATTTTCTCATTATCGGACAGGGTATATCAGGAAGCTTCCTCAGTTATTTTCTCCTGGAAAATGGCGCTACCGTTTTAGTCCTGGACCAGGAATCAGGCAATAGAGCCAGCCATATTGCAAGCGGCATGATTAATCCTGTTACCGGTCGCATTGTTGCTACCACCTGGATGATCCGGGAACTTTTACAATTTTCGGATCAGGCATATGGCCAATTGGGAAGCCTTTTGAATGAAAATTTTATATCAGAAAAAAATATTCTGACGATCCCGCCTACTTTGCAAATGCAGGAAGCATTGGAAAAAAGATGCAGGGAAAAAAATACCTTCATTAGGAGTATTTCCGAAAATGAAGCATCCATGCTTCAAAAAAAATTTCATTACCATTTTGACCCCAAAAAAATTCAACCCTCTTTTTTAATCAATGTACAGGCATTACTTATAAGCTGGAAACAATATTTAGAGAAGAAACAATGCTATCAAAAAGATTCTTTTGACTTCAATGCATTGACATTAAAGAAAAATGGAATTGAATATAAAAATATATATGCCCGAAAAATTATCTTTTGTAATGGTATAGAAACTTTCAATTACGCTCCCTGGAAAAATTTACCTTATACCATTACCAAAGGAGAAGCCTTGATTGTGGAAATACCTGATCTTGAGAATCATTACATTTATAAATCAGGGAGTTTATCCATTGCCCCATGGAAACAACATTTATGGTGGATAGGGAGCAGTTTTGAACATCAGTTTAAGGATGCATTACCTTCAAAAAATTTTCGCTTAAGTAAGGAAATGGAATTAAATCAGTTATTAAAAATTCCTTTTAAAGTAGTAGATCATTTTTCTTCATTACGTCCAGGATGTATTGAAAGGAAACCCTTTATAGGCATTCATCCCCAATCACCATCCCTTGCCATTCTAAATGGGATGGGTATTAAAGGATGTTCCCTTGCTCCATTTTTTGCAAAACAATTAGCCGATCATTTAGTCCATGGAAAATCTATTGAACCAATGGCTGATGTGGAAAGATTTAAAAAAGTATTGAGAAGGCTTTAAAGTTATTCAAAATCAATTTACCATCCACCACTCGCGCCACCGCCGCCACTGCTTCCGCCACCAAAGCCACCGAAGCCTCCTCCTCCACCAAATCCACCAAAACCTCCGCTACTACGCCCACCACCACCGCTAAAAAGAAAAGGCAGCCACCAGCCACTAAAGCCACGCCGGCTCATCATACCACCGCCCTTATCTCCTCCTCCTTTTCCACTATTTCCGACGATTAAAAGTATCACAAAAAGAATGATAATGAAAGTCAGTAATGATCCACCATCTAATGTATCGTCGGTCTCTCTTGGATCATGATATTCTCCAACGGCTGCTTTACTTAAAGCATCAATGGCATTATCCAAACCCCGGTAATAATTCCCTTCTTTAAAAGGTGGAATCATTTCATTTTCAATAATGCTGCTTGCCGTAACATCAGGAATGGCTCCTTCCAGCCCATACCCCACTTCAATTCTAACCTTCCTTTCCTCAACGGATAAGAGTATGAGAATACCATTATTATTTTTTTTCCCGCCTATCCCCCAACTACGGAATAATTTATTGGCGTAATCTGCAATTTCATATCCATTGAGGCTGGGAATGGTTACAATGGTGATTTGGTTGGATGTGCTATCATCCAATGCAACCAATTTTTCTTCTAAAATTTGTTGCTGTTCTGGAGACAGAACATGTGCCTCATCATTTACAAGATGAGGTGGATTGGGTGGTTTTAATATATCCTGTGAAGAGGCATTGAAAACCACTAAAACAAAAAAAAGTAAGCAACGTAATTTCTTCATGATTGGCATAAAGTAAACCCGGCAAAAACCCGGGTCTATCATCATTTATTTACCGAATACGATTTCATCGGGTAATTCATTTTTATCTGTGTCTTTCTCATAAGGGAAATGCATAGCAAGCGCCAGTCCTAATTTCTCGATGACTTCACAAATACCTGTTACATAATTTTCTTTGTGAAAATGTTGCAGCATATTTTTCACGTTCTCATGCCAAAACTCAGCGCCTGTTTTTTTTAATATGCCTTCATCACCAAAGACTGCTACCTGCTTATGCTTCATCGCTACATAAATCAGCGTTGCATTTTTATGCTGCGTTTCATTCATGTGCAAATTATAAAAGATCTCGGCGGCTCTGTCAATGGCATCTACAAACCTGCATTTACCTTCTACATAAACACGAACCTCGCCACTGGTTTTAACCTCTGCTGTCTTGATAGCATGAACGATCTGTTCCTCTTCTTCTTTCGATAAATACCCTTGTTTATTTTTTCTCGAAAATGGGAACATGGCATCGGGTTATTTTATATTAAACTGGATGTCCGGAGCTTTTTCACTTCCGGGATCTGCCTGATAGTATGCTTTCTCATGGAATCCAAACATACCTGCAAATAGATTCCCGGGGAAAGTCTTCACTTTTAGATTATAAGCATTTACACCGGCATTATAATCTTTACGTGCAATATTGATTCGATTTTCAGTGCCTTCAATTTGTGTTTGAAAATCCTGGAAAGCTTTGGTGGTTTTCAGGTCAGGATAAGCTTCAGCCACAGCCATCAAGCGACTAAAAGCGCCTTGCAATTGAGCCTGTGCGGCCTGATATTTTGCCAATGTTTCCGGATCATTAATATCCACCTGTATGCTGGTTGCTTTTGACCTGGCGTCAATCACCTCTTTTAAAGTGGATTTTTCAAAATTTGCGGATCCTTCAATGGTTTTTATCACACTGTTATATAAATCAGTCCTTCTTTGGTAATTTGTTTCTACATTACTCCATAATTGTTTTACCTGCTGATCACTGGTCACCAATCCATTATACTGGCTGCAACCACAGCCTCCTAAAACCAGTATGATACCAACAATAACGATTATTCCAAGATTTTTTGTTTTCATGTGTTAATGGTTTATTTATATAAAATTATTTAATGAAATCTATATGTGTAGAAACAAGTTATATTTTTTTAAAAATTAGTTGTTGATAGCTTCTATACCGGGTAAAACTTTTCCTTCGAAATATTCCAGTAAAGCGCCTCCTCCGGTGCTGATATAGCTCACTTTATTTTCAAAACCGAATTTATTTACCGCCGCTACACTATCACCTCCCCCAATTAATGAAAATGCCCCTTCGCCACTGGCTGCTGCTACCGCCTCAGCAATCGTTTTAGTGCCATGCTGGAATGGCTGCATCTCAAAAACCCCCATAGGGCCATTCCATAAAATAGTTTTAGCATTCCTGATAACCCTTGAAAAACTTTCACAAGCCATCGTACCTATATCCAATCCCATCCAGCCATCCGGGATATCATTACTTAATGAGCCGGAGATATTGGCATCTGCCGAAAATTTATCTGCAATGATGGAATCCGCAGGTAAATGAATGCATACATTTTTCTCCGCAGCTTTTTGTAAAATCTCTAATGCGGTATCTAATCGGTCGTCTTCACATAATGAAGATCCGATTTTTCCTCCCTGTGCTTTCATGAAGGTATAAGCCATTCCTCCCCCTATGATAATATCTGTAGCTTTTTCCAATAAATTTTCAATGATGAGTATCTTATCCGAAACTTTTGCACCACCTATGATTGCTACAAATGGGGATGCTGAATGATGCAAAACCTTTTCGGCGCTAGCCACTTCTTTTTCCATGAGAAGGCCAAACATTTTATTTTCTTTTGAGAAAAACTCAGCTATAACTGCCGTGGATGCGTGTCTCCGATGCGCTGTACCAAATGCATCATTTACATAAACATTACCCAATGCTGCCAATTTTTTGGCAAAAGCTTCATCTCCTTTTTCTTCTTCCGGGTGAAAACGCAGGTTTTCAAGTAATAATACTTCTCCCGGTTTGAGCATGGAAGCAGTCATAGATGCCTGTTCTCCAATACAATCATTAGCAAAAAACACGGTGGTACCGGGCAATAATTCACCCAGGTGTTTCACCAGGTGTTTCAAAGAAAACTTATCCTCGGGTCCGTTTTTGGGCCTGCCGAGGTGGCTCATCAGGATGACACTTCCTCCATCTTTCAAAACTTTTTGAATTGTTGGAATAGAGGCCCGCATGCGGGTATCATCCGTAATTTCAAGCGTTTGTTTGTCCATAGGTATATTGAAATCCACACGGATAAGTGCCTTTTCATTTTTAAAATGATGTTCAGAAAATCTGCTCATATTGTTACTTTATAAGATTAAAAAACCGCAGTCAGATTTCCCCTTAAGTTGGGTAATAAAATCAAACTGCGGTAAATTTATTTTTCCAAAGTTATTTAGAAATTAACCCTGCAAAGAAATGAACGGTACGTACCAATTGGCTTACATAACTCATTTCATTATCATACCAGCTTACGGTTTTTACCAATTGATGATCACCCTGGTTCATGATTTTCGTTTGAGTTGCATCAAACAATGAACCAAAGTGAGTACCAATTACATCAGAGCTCACGATCTCATCTTCTGTATATCCAAAGCTTTCATTTGAAGCGGCTTTCATAGCTCCATTCACCTCATCAACAGTCACTTTTTTATTCAGTATGGTCGTTAATTCTGTGAGAGAGCCGGTTATTACAGGTACACGTTGAGCGTTTCCGTCTAATTTTCCTTTCAATTCCGGAAGTACTAAACCAATGGCTTTTGCAGCGCCGGTGCTATTAGGCACAATGTTCGCAGCGGCTGCTCTTGCACGGCGCAAATCGCCTTTCGGATGTGGTGCATCCAGGGTATTCTGATCATTAGTATATGCATGAATGGTTGTCATAATACCTGTGATAATTCCGAAGGAATCATTTAACACTTTTGCCATAGGCGCCAGGCAATTGGTCGTACAAGAAGCACAGGAAATAATCGTTTCAGAACCATCCAGTATTTCATGATTTACATTAAATACAACGGTTTTCAGATCACCGGTTGCCGGTGCTGAAATAACCACACGTTTAGCACCAGCAGAGATATGCGCCTGTGCTTTATCCTTATCTGCAAAGAAACCGGTACTTTCTATGACAACATCTACCTCATGTTTACCCCATGGAATCTGAGCAGGATCTTTTTGAGCATAAATTTTAATAGTATCTCCATTGACTACTATAGAATCTTCAGTAGATTTCACTTCTGCTTCGAAGCGACCTTGTGCACTATCATATTTCAGCAAATGAGCTAAAACTTTTGGGCTTGTAAGGTCATTGATAGCTACAACATCAATTCCTTCCATATTATAAATTTGGCGGAAAACAAGGCGACCTATCCGCCCAAAACCATTAATGGCAACTTTAATAGAACTCATAATTATTAAAATTTAATTTGTTTTAGGAAAGTTGCAAAATTATGGATTTTCGGGGATAAAAGGAAGTAAAAGCCTTAAAGAATATTGTATGAACTGTTATTTTTTATTTTATGCTTATCTGGCAAAGCAAACGGGATTTGCAGTTGTATAATTTTTCAACTAATCCAAAATTGAAATTCTAAAAAAAGGATCTTGCCCCAAACGATTTTCTCCAGCTTAGTTTGATAATAAATTTTGCAAGAATTGATTTCACCACTATTTTTGCGCTCCCCAAAAGGAATTTTTATATATACAAATGGAGCGTTGGTCAAGGGGTTAAGACACCTCCCTTTCACGGAGGAATCACGGGTTCGATTCCCGTACGCTCTACAAACCGGCTTTATGCCGGTTTTTTTATTTATTTTTTTACTTTAAAACTCCAGGTGACATTAAAAACAGCCACTACTTCATTATTTTCATTATAGCCGATTGATTTGCATTCCACACTTTTTCCTTCACCTGTAGAAATCGCTTCTTCAATAAGCTGGTGAATCATTTGACCATCTTCACATTTAAACACAATAGTACCTGTTGCTTTTTTATAAAATGCTGCCTGTAGATTTACAATAAGCATACTTACAGTTGGTTTTCTTTGATACAGAAAACCCATACATAAAGTGCCGGTACTCAATTCGGCAGCCATTGCTAATACAGCAAAATATAATGAATGAAAAGGATTCTGATTAAGCCATTTGTATTTTACGGAAACACTTGCAAAAGTGGGGGTGATTTCCCGGATACGGATTCCTGTAAAAAAGACAAGTGGCAACCTGGTAAGCAGGAACAACCTGTATTTTATGGGATGTAATACTAATTTTTTGTAAGAAGCAAACGTAATAGATTCCATTTACTGGTAATTTGCAGGATTGAATACTGCGGGTGTCCAGTTGTTTAAAAAATCCAGGACTTTTTCCTCACTATATCCATTTCCCTGTTCGAGGTAAGCAGAGTTTTGAATATGCAGCAATTTACCATCACCATCCAGGATAATAAAAACAGGGAACCCAAAACGCTGCGCAAAGCCATACTTTTCAAAAACTGGTTTATTCATATTTTCTTTACTGTAATTCAGGTGATAAATAATATAATTCTTCTTTAATACGGAATCTATATGAACATCTTGATTTACAAATTTATTAAAACGCAAGCACCATATACACCAATTCCCGCCGGCTTGTATAAACACATGTTTGTTTTGCTGCTTAGCCAAAGCAATTGCGTGATCAATGCCTTCCTGGGCATTCTCTGAAGGATTATAAATGTGGACCGAATCGGTTTGAGCTTTCAACTCACCCTGAAAAATCAAAATGCTTGTAACGATGAATAAAACCCATGTCTTCCTCATTGGAGATTTTTTATTTTTTTAAATATTGATTCAAAATAGTGGAATAAAATACTAAACTAAATGAATCCGGTTAAATTGCTTCCTCATTTTTCGGTTCATTTATTCCAAATGATTTAAAATTATTGTTTATTGATTTCAACAATACAGGCAACTGTTTTATTCGTGCTGGTATTTGTTGTAAATGAAATATTTCCTGTATTTGTACTTACAAACTGAACCCCACTAATTGTTTCATTTTTTACAGCATTATTAACGGATTGTGCAAAACCTGCACTGCGATTATTGTTTACAGCCTGGTTCAATGCAAATACATTCAAAGAATCCTTACTGACAATTACAGCCATTAAATCTTTATTTCCAATTTCATCTGCCATCATACTCATCCCGCGCGGGAACAAACGATAACCGGTTATCCCGCAATACGGAGAAAATTTTGTTTTAGTAGGATCTTCTTTTGTAGGATATGGAAATAAAATATAGCTGCTTCCATCTGTTTCCATTCCTAAAACATAAATATAACAGGCCGTATTATTCTTTACTTCCATTTTAAATTGCGTCCCTTTTGCAATAGCCGATGCCGATTGGAATACATTATCATTTTTTAATTGCAGTGGGATATATTGTTTGGTCTTATTATCCACAAGACCAATAGAACAATCGAGTGTAGTAGTAGCTGCTGCGCCTACTTTCGGCATAGGATCCAGGCCGTAAGCCTCTCGCACAAAGTGCTTAAAATCTTTATACAAAACCCATGCAATACCATTCTGTCCCCATTCCGGCCCCCAGCTGTTCATGATTTGGAAAGCGCCGCCTTCTTTGCGGTCATCATAACCGATAACACAAATGGCATGACCACCAAAACCCATCATGGTATAGTCATCAGATGTTGGATGCCATACTTCCTGTCCCATCATCGGTTGCATAAAACTGCCACCAACCATCATTCCAATAACCACCGGTAAGTCTTTTGCCAGATGCTCTTTAATTGCATGAATATCTATATCATTGATATTATCTCCATTTGTAAGCCTTGTAAAACCAAGCATTTTGTATTGAGTTGCATCTTGCATCAGGTTACTTCCGGGTTGCCTGCTACAATCATGCTCATCGTAAGGAAATTCCTGGAATGGTACAGAACCTACATGTGTCATCGTTTCCATTGCCTTAATAATATAGCTTCCCTGGCATCCATCTAAACCAATCTGGTTGTATAAAAATGCAGGGCTAAATGCAACCTGGTCGGGGTTATTTCCTGTAGAAATTGATTGCAAAATACTCCTGGCTCCATAAGCACTACTCCAGGCCACACAACTACCCTGTTCTCCCTGGTTTTTTCGTTGCGGAGCATATTTGAGTAAAGATATTGCCTCGGGTAAATTGTTTTTTGATTCATCCAAGCCTTCATAGACCGGCGCTTTTTCAAACATTTTCGGGTCTAAAATTCCGCCTAATGTAAGGCCATTGGAAGACTGAGATGCACCTCCCGTACAGCCTCCTTTAAAATACACAAAACCTCCTATAACCAATGCAATAACCAGCATTATGGGATTTCGTATCAGTAATGGAATTAATTGAAATAAAATATTTCCACCACCACCACCTCTACCACCACCTCCCGGGGTAGGTTCATCGGTATTATCATACTGATCATTCGTGTCATCCACCATTCTTATAGGCATAATAATCTTTTTAAAAATGAATTATTAGAAGTAAGACAATATTACAAATCTTTTAAATGAACTACATATGAATTTAATTTTTTGAAAAAATCCGTTTTTTTATTTGAACATAGCCCCATCCCACAATAAAAAAAAGGAGTGCATAGAATGTCCCCAATTTAAAGAGGATCCGTAACCAGTTATTTTGCTTATTATCATTATACCAAATCTCATGATGACTAAAAGTATAAAATTGAAAAAGATTCTGGAAGGTGCTATTCTTCACTTCTTCCCCATTATATAAAAAAGCAATACTTGCATTAGAGGAATTATAATATTGATGCCAATAGGCTGTTTCATTATAGTTAATCACCTTCATAGAATCGTTTTGAAAAGTAAAAACTTTTTTTCCATCCCATCCATTAATCTGGTTTATTTTTTTTACATCAACCGCATTATAAAACCGGGCTGAGTCATGAGGACAATAAATATTATTCAAAGCATCTGCCAGGATCCAGGTTTGTTTTTCGCGCCAATAAATTTCATTCATATAATGAACGCCATATCTCCAGTTACCATCCGGTCCCCGATAAGTGACCCTTCTATTCGGAAGGCCTTCAATATCACATAAAAAAGAAAGCATCAGCGAAAAGTTACCACAATCCAATTGTGTATTCCCATTTAGCGATTGTATAATTTGTGTATAAGGTGAAAATGTATTCATGACTTGTAAACTGGTGCCATTCGGAGATGAATGTATGCCTGCCATCAAAGATGCTATTTGCATAAATTTTGAAGAATCTGTCTCAGCATTGGAAATACTCGTTTTTTCCTGTAGCAATTTTCTACCCTGCGCGATATCATTTTCTGAATAGTGGCGAATTCCCTTTTCCCATAAGGTGATGGGCGAAGTAAGAATATCCGGACCAGGGATATTACTGTACAAAAATTCATTCGTAAAAATATGCGTTGCACTTGCTGCGTGGTCAATATGAAAAATCAATACAGAACCTTTGCCATTTACAGGAAATAATGCATATTCATAATACCTTTTATGTAATGGGAAAGTAATGCTATTGAATGTGGAATGTATTTTTTGTTGATCCAAGATATAGATTTCAGAAGGCAGATTTTTTGAAAAAGTAAATTGTACGGAATCATCATTGAAAAAGATATTCTTTATAAAAAAAGATGAATCCTCCTGATAAATTTCACTATAGGTTTTTAGAGGGTAATATTTAAAACCATTATTTCTATTAATGAGGATAAAGACATTGATGAAAACCAATAATAAAAAAACAATACTATAAAAGAGATTTTTCCATTTCATTTTATCTTCATTTAACCCTGACAGGTTATCGAAAATTACAGGAAAATGGCTGCAAGCACATAATCTGCCACTAAAATCATAATACAACTTACCACAACAGAAGTAGTACTGGCCCGGCCGATTTCCAATGCGCCTCCTTCAACATAGTAACCAAAATAGGCAGATATACTGCTAATCAGGAAGCCGAATGTATAAGATTTCATCAAGGCAAAAGTCACATTGAAAGGGCGGAAACTTTGCCTTAAACCAATATCAAAAACATCCGGCGCAAGGATTCCGGTAATGGAGCCTGCGATACGTCCTCCCAGGATTGCCAGGAACATGGATAAAACAATTAATGCCGGGATTACAATTAAGGCGCCCAGGATTTTCGGAGCTATTAAATAGCTTTTAGTATTGATACCCATTATTTCCAAAGCATCAATTTGTTCACTGATCCGCATATTACCCAATTCACTGGCGATTTTGCTTCCGATTACACCGGCTAAAACAATACATACAACGGTTGGAGAAAGTTCCAGCATGATGGTATCCCGCACAATCATGGAAATTGTAGATCGGGGAACTAAAGGAGTGACTAATTGATAAGCCGTTTGTACGGTGGTAACGGCTCCTAAAAAAATTGATATGATAACTACAATGGGCAATGAACCAATCCCGATTTCACTGCATTGATGCATAAATTCTTTCCAATATAATTTACCATTTTCGGGCCTTGTAAACATGCCCTTTATCATCAATAAATATCTCCCCAAATGATTCAAAAACCTACCAATCATTTTCGCTTTTTTTTATGAAGGTAATTGTTATTTATAACCCTTATGCAGTAAAGGATATATTAATCAAAGATTTTTTTTCGGTCAAAAAAATTTATAAAATTTAAGATGCAAATTTACTGCATGGTTTCTTATGATAATCTAACCTTTGCGCCTAACCATGCCATTATGCCCATGCCGATTTCAATAGCAGATTCATCAATATTAAAATGAGGCGTATGGACATTGTGTATGATTCCTTTTGACTCATTCCGAACTCCTAAGCGGAAAAAACATCCCGGGATCAATTGAGAATAGAAACCAAAATCTTCTGCTCCCATACGCATTTCTGTTTCAGAAACTTTTTCAGCACCCCTGTATTCATCTGCAAGTTTCCAAGCCATTTCCGTTAGGGAAGCTTCATTCTTTACGGTTGGATAACCTTTTAGAATTTCCACTTCCGCTGTTGCCCCCATGGATTGCGCCGTTTCCATGATAATTTTTCTTATAAGCAAATGTGCTTTTTCCCTCCATTCTTCATCCATAGCTCGGAATGTGCCCATCAGTTTTATTTCTCGTGGAATAATATTGGTAGCAGTACCTCCATGTATGGCGCAGATGGAAAGGACTGAAGGAGAAAATGGATTGGCATTTCTACTTACAATCTGTTGTAATGCAACAATAATTTGTGCCGATACTAAAACAATGTCTGTTGTCATATTCGGTGCGGCAGCATGTCCGCCCGGTCCATTGATGGTAATATAGATTTCGTCAGCACTGGCCATTACTGTGCCTTTTCTAAAACTTAGCTTCCCTGTATCCAGGCCGGGATGTACATGTAAGCCAATAATCCCTTGCGGTGCAGGATTTTTTAAGACGCCGTCTTGAATTAATAGACTGGCGCCGCCCGGATGCTTTTCTTCACCGGGCTGAAAAATAAGTTTCACCGTACCTTCCCATTCATTTTTCAATTCGTTCAAAATTTTGGCAGCTCCTAACAGGCAGGTAGTATGTACATCATGGCCACAGGCATGCATAACGCCGGGTATTTTTGATTTATAGGTTACTTCATTTTCTTCTGAAATAGGCAAAGCATCCATATCCGCCCGCAAAGCCAAACACCGGCTCTTCGGATTTTTTCCTTCGATGATACCAATGACGCCGGTACCGCCCATCAGAGAAAAGGGAATACCCAATTGAGATAATTGATTTTGAATAAAAAGGGAGGTTTCATTTTCACAAAAACTCAGTTCCGGGTTTTCATGTAAATAGCGACGTACCTCAATAAATGTTTGCAGGTTTTCTTTTGCAAGGGCTGCAATTTTATTTTTCATACCGTTAAAATTGAATTGATTGCTTAGGGTATTAGGTTATCAGGTGGTGTATATTCTACGGCATCCTCTACCACATATACCGGTTGAGAATAAATACGGGCAATTTCTTTTTTAAAATCCAGCGCATCACTTTTTGTAAGAAAATTCCCAACACGCACTTTGAAATAGGGAGATTGAAAAAGAAGGTACGCTTTCTGGCTGGGTTCATTTTGCAAAAACCATGCTTTCAATTTAAAAGCTTCTTCTCTGCTCCGGGTACTGATCACCTGCAAACGATAACCCTTATATAATCCACCGCTTGTCATATTGGCGGTACGCTTGTTTACTGCAATTTCCTCATTGGAAAACATTTCCATACGTGCATCTGCTTGTATAATAATCGTATCCTGCATAGCAGCTTTCAGATAAGGGCCAACTAAAAGAAAAATGATCAATAAACTATAGTGGAAAATATTTTTTTTCATATTGAAAATTTAAAAAGAACCATATTGTAGAGTCCTATATTTTGTAATGGATAAAATTAAGGTAATTCTTCTCTACATCATAAGGCACACTCCTCAACAGGATCATTTTTAACACCATAATTTTTTATTACATGATATAAAGTATCTCTTTCTACGGGTACTCTTTTGACTTGCTTAATCAACATTACGAGTTGTTCTGTGGACATGGTTGGAGATTGTTCTTCGCTTCCTGCCATGGTATAAATTTTTGTACTATCGTCAATGGTACCATCAATATCATTTACACCAAAAGACAAACTCAATTGAGCTTTTTCTCTTCCCAGCATGGGCCAATACGCTTTCAAATGCGGAAAATTATCTAAATATAACCTTGAAATAGCATAAAGGCGCATATCTTCTACTGTGGAAGATTCCGGCACATGGCTTAGATCATTATTTTTATTGCGGAACTTCAAGGGTATAAATGTATTAAACCCTGATGTTTTATCCTGTAGTTTGCGCAACCTGTCTAAATGATCTATGCGATGAAAATAGTTTTCAATGTGGCCATAAAGCATCGTGGCATTCGTATGCATACCCATTTGATGAGCCGTTTCATGAATTTGTAACCAGCCATCGGCATCCACTTTATCCGCACAAATTTTCTTTCTAATTTCCGGGTGGAAAATTTCTGCGCCACCTCCCGGAAGTGAATCCAGCCCTGCTTCATGAAGGATTTTCATACCCTCTTGTGTAGAAACCTTTGCTTTACGAAACATATAATCCAGTTCTACGGCAGTATATCCTTTGATGTGTAATTCAGGCCGATGTGTTTTAATCCTCTTCATGAGGCTTGCAAAAAATTCGAGGTTTAATTTCGGATGTACTCCTCCTACAATATGCACTTCCGTTACCGGTTTGTCATCATAGCTTTTAACGATATCCATCATTTGATCAGCAGATAATTCCCATCCTTCTTCCCGGTGTGCATATAGCCTGGAATAAGAACAAAAACTGCAAGAAAAAACACAAACATTTGTAGGTTCGATATGAAAGTTTCGATTAAAATAAGTAATATCTCCATGTTTCTTCTCCCTCGCCCAGTTGGCTAATGCCCCAACAAATGAAAGACTCCCTTTTTCAAAGAGTAAAATCCCGTCTTCAAAAGATAATCTTTTCCCTTCTATAATTTTTTCTCCTGCTGTTTGTAACGCCTTATCTTTTTGAGCATGTATGATTTCCAGAATCCCTGCGTTGTCCATAATATTTATTATACAGCAAAGGTAAATTCAAAATTCAAAATATGAAATAAATGAAGCTGAAGCGCCTATCTTAATTACAATTGATTATTTTGCAAATAATGCCTGTAGATCCCGCGCTATATAAACCCCTCAATGATTTTTTTGATCACATATATGTGATTACGTTGAAACGCGCTTCTGAAAGGCATGAAAAAATAAAAAAAGAATTAAACGGGTTAAATTATCATTTTTTTGAAGCCACGGATTACAAAGATTTTTCGAGGGATGAATTAATCAGTTCCGGAATTTATGATCCTGTCCGGGCCAAACAAAATCATCGCTATGGCAAGGAAATGAGAATAGGTTTATTAGCATGCACCATCAGTCATAAAAGCGTGTATGAAGATGTCTTAAAAAATCATTATTCACGGGTATTAATATTTGAAGATGATGTTGTACCTCATAAGGAAGGCCTCCAACTTTTCAATGAAATCATCCGGGAATTACCTTCAGACTGGGGTGTTCTTTATTTTGATTATTCAAAGAATACCACACTCAATTTTTTTTCGACCATCAAAAAGCAGGTTTACCATATTCAAAAAAGATTGGGCCATTTAAACTGGAGCCATAAAACTATTGATAATCTTTTTGCAAGACCCTATTCAAATCACCTGAAAAAAGCCGGTTACCATGATTTTGCAAGCGCTTATGCCATTACCCAGAAAACGGCTGCTACACTGGTGAAAATGCAAACGCCTATCATTTATTTTTCTGATCAGGTTTTGCCTGTGGCCTGTACAGAAGAATTAGTCAGAGGGTTTATCAGTATTCCCAAATTATTCATTCAACAAAGCCAATTATATAAGGAAGAGGTCGGAAGCTATGTTGAAGAGTTATGAAACTTTCTGCCAATAAGTCGTATCATATCCTTAAAAACTTATGGTGCGGGATTTGATGTGTATTCCTTTTTTTCGGAAATTTTTCCAAAGAGAAAAAATAGATTATTCCCAAAACGAAACAATATATTTATAGAATGAAAATATTATTGACCTATCTAAAGCCATTTAAATGGTTGGTTGTATTAGCTTTATTGTTGGCAGCAATCAACCAGAGTTTTTCCATGCTGGATCCATATTTCTTTGGAAAATTATTTGATAAATATGCCACACACCCTTTTGCAGAAGGTTATTTCAATGAGCAAAAGCAATTTATTAAAACAGCTACCAGAACGCAGTCTCAATTTATCTGGGGTGTAATGGGTTATTTAGGCATTCTCATAAGTGTAGCCATGGTCTCCCGTATTGCTAAAGCATTCCAGGATTATTTCAGCAATGTAGTGGTGCAGAAATTTGGCGCAAAAATATTTACTGATGGCCTGAAACATTCTATGGCATTACCCTACCAGGAATTTGAAGATCAAAGAAGTGGTGAAACTTTATCCATTTTATCGAAAGTCCGACTGGATACAGAAAAATTTATCATCAGTTTTATCAATGTATTATTTGCTGTTCTGGTAGGAGTCGTTTTTATTTCGGTATATTCTTTTCGGTTGCATTGGTCTATTATGCCGATTTATGCCATCGGCATAATTTGCTTATCTGTATTGACGAGTTTACTCAGCAAGAAAATCAAAAGGATTCAGAAAAATATAGTCAAAGAAACCAATTCATTAGCCGGCACAACAACCGAATCACTCCGAAATATAGAATTAGTAAAAAGCCTTGGGCTTACTGAACAGGAAGTCACCCGATTAAATAATAATACGTATAAGATACTTGGCCTTGAATTAAAAAAAGTAAAAAGCATTCGTTCATTGAGTTTTGTTCAGGGCACCTTTGTAAATTTTCTAAGGCAGGTAATTATGTTCACCTTATTATACCTGGTATTTAAAGGGCAGTTGACAGCCGGTGAATTGATGACACTCACTTTTTATTCGTTTTTTATTTTTGGTCCATTACAGGAAATTGGGAATATCATTTTATCTTACCGTGAAGCAGAAGCCTCATTAAACAATTTCCATGAGCTAATGCAAAAAGCGCCTGAACCTAAGCCTGAGAACCCGGTAGATATTGGCAGGATCCGGGAATTGGCATTTCATGATGTTTCCTTTAAACATCAATCAGCACAATTCAAGGCGCTTGAACATATTCAGTTTAAAGTAGAAAAGGGAGAAACAATTGCATTTGTCGGCCCTTCAGGTTCAGGGAAAAGCACATTGGTAAAATTACTCGTCGGTTTATACAGACCTCAGGAAGGAGAAATCTTGTTTAATCAGGTTCATGGTGATCATATATTTTTTGATGCATTAAGAAACCAGATAGGTTTTGTAACGCAAGATACCCAACTTTTTGCCGGCACTATCAGGGAAAATCTATTATTTGTAAATCCTGGTGCTTCTGATGAAGAAATTCAGGATGCCTTATACAAAGCAAGTTGTGAGCCCTTGTTATCAAGAGCTGAAAAGGGGATTCACACAATTATTGGAGAAGGAGGATTGAAACTGAGTGGTGGTGAAAAACAAAGGCTCAGTATTGCACGATCTCTTTTAAGAAAACCGGAATTATTAATTTTTGATGAAGCCACTTCTTCATTAGACAGTATCACGGAAGAAGAAATCACTGAAACAATAAAAAATATTTCTGAGAAAAGTAAACAAATTATGGTTTTGATAGCCCATAGGCTGAGTACGATCATGCATGCAGACAGGATTTATGTTTTAGAAAAAGGACATATTGTGGAAATGGGCAGCCACCAGGAGCTGATCGCTGAAAAAGGATTGTACTATGCCATGTGGCGGCAGCAAATCGGTGAAAGAAAATCGCTCAAAAATACATCTGCTGATATCTTCATTTAAGCCTGTGTGCTTTGTTGGATATATTTTATGCTTTTATCTCTAAATAAAATTGTAATTTGCAACTACCATAAATAAGATGTAACCTCATACCTGCAGTTCATGACAAAAAGTGAATTTTTCATGATGGATGAAGCAGCGTTTTGAAAAAAAAGTTGTCTATATTTATGGGTAATTTTTACCTGCATGACTGAAGAAGCCATTTTATCCGGCTGTTTGCAAAACGATCCCATAGCGCAAAGAGAGCTATATAATCGATATAGCCCTAAAATGTTGCCTGTGTGTTATCGTTTCGCACAAAACCGGGAAGATGCGGAAGATATGCTCCAGGAAGGATTTATAAAAGTATTTACACAAATACATACATTTCAAAACAGGGGCGCATTTGAAGGCTGGATCAGAAGGATCATGGTTTATAACTGTATAAATTTTTTAAAACGATTTAAAAAATTTAATGAAAATGTTGATTTGATGTATGCAAGTTATGTACCCGGTAAAGAGCCCTCAGTGACTTCATTGTTACAAGTTAAACAGGTAAATGAATGTATTCGCTGTTTACCACTGGGATATAGAACTGTATTAAACTTATATGCAATTGAAGGTTATACACATAAAGAAATAGCGGAGATGCTGGAGATTGAAGAGAGTACGAGCAGAAGCCAATATGCAAGAGCAAAATCTGCTTTGGAAACAATACTAGTGAAAAAACGCATCATTGAAAAGGATAACCCGTCAATCAATTGGGCAGGAGCTTCTTAAATCTAACTGTAATGAAAAATGGAAAACCCATTTGACCATACTGAATTTGAAAGTTTCTTAAAAGAACAAGCTGACCAACTTCGGCTATATCCCTCCGAACAATCCTGGAGGCATATACAACATGAATTACATGGCCATAAAAAATGGCCTGCATTGACAGCAATTTCTGTTTTCGTTATTTCCTTATTAGTCATTGGAACACTCATCATTAAACCAGAAATTAAAACAACCATTACGGCTTCTATTTCTAATGCATCACCTGAGAGCAATGCTGACATTACAGAAATGACTCCTCCAGAAAATCATCAAACTACCGTTATTGGACCTGTCATTGCATTAAATAAGTCCACTTTCCCTCAAAATCTAACGATTCATAATATTACTCAAAACACAATTGCTTCTGTATCTGCATCATTGCAAATACAGAACCCTCAAGTTGCATTTATTGAAAAGAATCCACTTACATTAAATGAAAATGATGACCTAAACAAGAATGATCACTTACCGCTAAAATCCATTCTCATCAATTATAACAACGATCGCAATATCATGGCAGTGAATACCGAAAATCCACATCATGATTTTGATATGTTTAATTTCGCCCTGAGTACCATTTCTCAACCCATAACTATTACCGGTAATTACAGCCTTGCCAATTTTACTCCAAATCAGAATGAAGAGCCTTATTATTTCAGATATGCTGTAAATAGGTATTACAATTATAATATAGAAGATATCCTGAATATAAGCCGCCAAAATTATTCTTTTGATGTATTGAAAAATTCTGTCGCCAAACTTGATTTCCAATTTTATCTGACCCCATCAGTCAGCTACAGGAGGTTAATTGATGAATCGCGAGGAAAAAATACAGGCACTTATGTTTCTGCCGTTTCTCTTGCCACTTCTCCTTATACCTTAGATGCCAATAAATTGATTAATTACAGGCCTTCCATTGGTTATGAAGTTGGTTTTACACTAGGCTATCATCTATCCGACAAGTTTACTTTAAAATCCGGATTTCAATTTAATATGGATCAATATAATATTGATGCCTATTTATACCAGGAAAATACTTCCGGCGCTTTTATAGATAATGAACCAACTGTTTTCAGTCCATTCCTTGTAAACCGAAATTCCGGTGTTTCCAATGTTCCTTTCACCTTGAAAAATCGTTTTTACCAGGTATCCTTACCAATAGGCCTCGATTATAAAATTGCTGAAAAAGGAAAACTTTCCTGGAATGTTGCAGCCGCCTTACAACCAACTTATACTTTTGATAAGGAGCCCTTTATTGTATCCACCAATTATAAAGATTATGCCGATGGTTCCAAACTCATGCGCAACTGGAATGTGAATGGTAATGTGGAAACTTACCTCAGTTACAAAATGGGATCTTTAAAATGGCAGGTAGGCCCTCAATTCCGTTATCAGTTCATGCCTACAATGACAAAAGATTATCCTATCAAAGAATACCTTTTGAATTATGGACTGAAAATCGGTATTACAAAGACCATTAAATAATCACTTATTTATCTTTGCCAAGATTTGACCTTTTCTCCGGATTAAGAGAGACCTATTTTTTTGCCCGGGAAACCATTTTCGAAGAAATTAAAACTTATGCATGAAAAGTAAACGCTTACTTGTATATCTTTCATCCTGTTTAGCCGTTTTATTTATTACCTGTAAAAATAATCATTCACCAGAGCAGGCATCTTCTGAAAATAAAGCAGATACGCTCATCTATTATCCCATTAATCAATATATACGAAATCAATTGATAATGCTTGAGAACAGCCCGGTACAGCCTTATAAAATTTACATTTCTGCTGCCGGTAAAGACTCAACAAATATTTCTAAAGAAGAAGTAAATGAACTGGCTCAGATGTTTTTAAATGACAGCATCACTGCATTGGGTACTAAAGAAAAATATACAGAAGATATTTTCCAGGATCAAACGACTGCGAGCTATACATTTAGTTATACTTCAAAAGATACACTCCTTCCCATACAACGTATAATGGTATTGCTGGATACAGCAACACAGCAGGTCAAAAACATTATTTACAATATAACCAGGTCATACCCGGATTCTACAGTCACGGAAATGCTTTGGTGGAAAAATAATAAAGGTTTTACCATCCTGCAACAGTCAACTCTTCCGGGCGGCACTGAACAAAAAAGACAATTACAAGTCGGATGGAATAATGAACTATGAGCAAACAATTTGTTTTTATACCACATGATTATCCTACGAATCCCGGCATCTATAAATATTTCGATTCTGAGGGTAAAATCCTGTATGTGGGAAAAGCAAAAAACCTGCGTAAAAGAATTGCCTCCTACTTCGCAAAAACAAATGTAGGGTACAAAACAAATGAATTGGTCCGGCGAATATACAGGGTAGAATGTACTATTGTAGATTCAGAACAGGATGCCTTATTACTGGAAAATGCACTCATTAAAGAATACCAGCCTAAGTTTAATATCAATTTAAAAGACGATAAAACATATCCTTTTATCGTCATCAAGCATGAACCTTTTCCGCGCATTTTTCTTACAAGAAAAAAATTAAATGATGGTTCTGAATACCTTGGCCCATTTACATCCGCAGGTAAAGTAAGAGAGCTCTTACATTTTATCAGGGAATTTATCCCTTTAAGAACCTGTAAATTAAATCTTACGGAAAAAAATATTCGCTCTCAAAAATTCAAAGTATGCCTGGAATATCACTTGGGTAATTGCAAAGGCCCTTGTGAAGGTTTACAATCATCTGAAGATTATCTGGAAGGCCTGGCGCAAATAAGGCAGATGCTGAAAGGAAACCTGAAACCCGTGATTTTACGATATAAAAAAGAAATGGCCACCTATGCAGCAAAAATGGATTTTGAAAAAGCTGCTGTCATCAAAAAGAAATTGAATGAATTAGAAAGCTACCAGTCAAAATCCGTGATTGTCGGTAAATCATTTCATAATGTGGATGTGTTTTCTTTTATCCGGGAAGGAGATACTGCTTTTATTAATTATTTAATGATTCAAAATGGCGCCATTATACAAACTCATGCTGAAAAATTTGTAGCAAAACTGGATGAGCCTGATGCTGAAATTTTACGTTTAGCAATCATAGATTTAAGAAAAACATTTAATAGTCAGGCTAACGAAATAGTTGTCCCTTTTAATATTGATCTTAAGCAAGATCATGTTACCATAACGATTCCCCGCGGTGGAGAAAAGAAAAAACTATTGGAACTTTCCTTTAAAAATGCTCACTATTTTAAAGAGGATCAACACCGAAAAAAAATATTAAATGTACAATCCCAATCGGTATCTAAGGAGATCACCACACTATTGGAATTACAAAAATACCTGCACTTACAGGAAATTCCTGCGCATATAGAATGTTTTGATAACAGTAATTTCCAGGGTAGTTTCCCGGTTTCCGCAATGGTGTATTTTTCAAATGGCATACCAGATAAAAAAAATTACCGTCATTATCATGTTAAGACGGTAAAAGGAATTAATGACTTTGCCACGATGAAAGAAGTGGTATTTCGCAGGTACAAAAGATTATTGGATGAAAAAAAACCTTTGCCACAATTGGTTATAATTGACGGTGGAAAAGGTCAATTAAGCGCGGCATTGGAAAGTATGAAAGCTTTGGGAATTGAAAATAAAATTACCACAATTGGCCTTGCTAAGAATATTGAAGAAATCTTTTTTGCTCATGATACGGCTTCCATCAAACTACCTACAGATAGTGCAGCATTGAATTTGGTACGCTTTATTCGTGATGAAGTCCACCGTTTTGGTATCACGTTTCACAGGAATAAAAGATCCAAAGGATTTATAAAAAATGAATTGGAAGATATAAAAGGTATTGGGAAAATTTTGGCAGAACGTTTATTAAAGGAATTCAGGTCTGTAAAAAATCTGAGGTCTAAATCGGTGGATGAAATTGCCGCAATTACAGGTAAAGCAAAAGCCATCATACTGTACAACCACCTCCATAAAATAAAAAGGGGCCTGGATGAAAATCCAACCCCGTATTAAAATCCAATATCCTATGAAAAACCATGGCAAATATATCCCTTTAATTTTAATTAACCGAATTTTTTATGACTAATTTTAAAAAATTATTAAAATTTTCCCCAGCAAAAATTAAAGTCCTATCATTCCCCATTAACCATTCACCATTAACAATTAATAATTACTCCTTCACCATCTTCAACCTTACCACTTTTTCTCCCTGGGTTATTTGTACAAAATAGGCGCCCTGTGCTAAGTTGCGGATATTCAATGTGGCGGTGCTTATCTTGTCAAAATGCTGACTGCTGATTTCTCTGCCCTGCATATCCATGATTTTGATAATCGACGCGCTGTTCTTATCTAAGCCTTTCACCGTTACCGTGTTTTTGGCCGGGTTGGGATAGAGGGAAAGAACTCCGCTTTGGATAAAGTTTACTTTAAGTGTCTGGCTGTAACTAACCGTGCCATTCCGGGCATTTTCCCGGATGCGGTAATAGTTATCTCCTGCGAGTGGATTTTTATCTGTGTAGCTGTAACTGTTTTCCGTTTGCCCTTT
>JAFDXJ010000028.1 GCA_018268015.1 Bacteroidota bacterium | reverse complement strand
TGGAAATACGGAATTTTGAGGTTTCGTCATCCAGGATTGAATTCCATAGCGAGATACGCCACCTATGCCACTACTTAAAAAAACAATGAAGACTAATTTTAAAGAATTCATACATCTAAAATTAAGGGATTTATATACATGAGTAACCCAACGGGTTAGGTTATCTTTTTACTGTGTTCATAAATTGAAGGAATGTCATCAATTTTTATGCGAAATTTTGTACCATGATTTCTTAATGTGCTACTTGTTTCACTTTTTGTTCTTGCATCAAAATCAATAGATACTTTGCCATCCACTAAGGCTTTAAAAAAACCTGTTTGTTTAAATTCCCAATAAGCTGTAGCGGTTCTGTATATGACTTTCTTTCTCATGCCTTGCGGTGAAACATAGCTTTGTATTTCGCCCTGTACAACTATTAACCTTCGCAGCTTTGCTCCTAAGCAATTTAAAAGTGTATCATGTGTCCAGTATGGTACAGGATAATCTTTTGCGTTATGCCTTACCGAAATTCGATCAGGTTCATTCACTACATAAAAACCTCTATTTGATTTGCCGCTAAGTGTGTGCCTAAAGCTGATGCGTTTATCTTCGTCCGGCCAGCCATGTTCATGCACAATATATTTCATAATCCCTCGTGGTTGAGGTTCTTTATGAAATAGTGTTAATAAGGCATTGCCACCATGAAATTTAACCTCCCAATCTGCGAGGTCTGGTGAATCCCTGTTATTTTTTGCACCGCCTAAAAGATGCTCTAAAAAATCACCGGGCGCAGCATTACCATTAAACTCCTTTTCGGGTGGAATTTCTATCCAACCCATTGCCATTATGCTTTTAATTTTTGCAGCGGAAGCTGTGTAAGATTTTGGAGGTAGAATTTTTACAAACGGTTTTGAACTACTCATTTATGGTTTTATTTGAGCCTTTCCTATGTATTGGCTGATTTTAGATTCAGCCAAAGTACAATATTTTTTGGAAAGCTCAATACCTATCCATTCCCTGTTATGGCCACTTGCTGCTATAGCCGTTGTTCCACTACCCATGAAGGGATCAAGTATAACACCACCTGGACTTGCTTCAATACATTTTGAAGCCAATTCAATAGGGAAAGGTGCGGGATGCTCATTACCTTTCACTTGCGGGATTTCCCACACATCAGTCATTTTATTTGCACCAGCAGAAAGTTTAAAATTCGGCTTGCAAATCATGTAAATAACTTCATAAGTAGGCAAAAAATATCCTTCATTAAAATTAATGCCTCCCGCCCGTTTCCAAATAATAATTTGCCTGACAGGAAACCCTTCAATAATATCATGCCTATCTTGTATTAATCCATTTTGAACACGCCATTTATGGTTATAGAAAATAACACCATCATTTTTTAATACACGCATCATTGCCGTGAGGCATTCCCTTTGCCATTTTACATATTCAGCATGTGGCATATTATCGCCATGACTGTCATAACCATTCTGTAGTGGATTG
Source organism: Bacteroidota bacterium (assembly GCA_018268015.1). Classification (GTDB taxonomy): domain Bacteria; phylum Bacteroidota; class Bacteroidia; order Chitinophagales; family Chitinophagaceae; genus JAFDXJ01. The sequence goes on along the minus strand of JAFDXJ010000028.1, from coordinate 1,460 downwards.
CCAGCCCATTTGCCGGAATTTGTTCCGGCCTTCATTCCATTGCCAGTTGAATTTTTAAGGTTGTATGGTGGCGATGTAACTATGCAGGAAATAGATTCAGCAGGTATCCTTTCATTCATAAACCTTACGTTATCTGAACACCATACTTTACCCGTTAAATGCTGCAATGATTTATCTACAATCATTAATGGCTGCGGTGGATCATTTGCAATCTGTACACCGATAACAGCTTTCATAACTTGCTCAAAGGTTGCATCTATTGGCTCTATTAATTTTGCTTTAGCTGGAGGCATTTGTAAGTTGTTTATAAGTTAAGCGTTTTGCGTTCGTGTTGTAAAATACTCTATTCATAATTTCCACGCAAGTTAATTTTGTTAGATTATGCCTAAAAGAAAACTCATCAACATATCTGAATAAATGCGCAGGGCTCATTTGGTGATAAACACCGATAAAACCTCTTTTGAACAATGACCAAAAAGATTCAATTGAATTTGTATTTGCTATGCCATCTACATACTGGCCGCCGGAATGATTAACCCGCAAGTGAGTATAATTTTTCAAACCGTTATAGCTTCTATATTCATCGGTGCAAACTATTGCGCCCTGTGCAACGGTTTTATTAATAAGTTTATGGATTGTTTTTGAAGTTGTATCATTAACAGGCATAACCTTTACCCTGCCATCCCTTTGCTTAATACCAATAACAGCGGTTTTATCTTTTGTGCTACGACCTTGTGAATTTTCAACTTTTTTATTCTTATGACGATTTTTATTTTTCCCGCCTACATAAGTTTCATCAACTTCAACTGTGCCAGTAAATAAACCGCCGTTACCTTCTGAAAAAGCCTCTCTGATTCTATGCGCAAGAAACCACGCAGTTTTTTGAGTAACACCCAAAGTTTTAGATAATTGTACGCTGGAAATACCCTTTGTATGCGAAGTCAAAATCCATGTAGTCATAAGCCATTTTTGTAAAGGCACTTTGCTTTCAGCTAATACAGAACCAGTACGTACTGTAAATTGTTTCCTACAGCCAGCGCATTTAAAACGCTTTTGATTTTCCAGTCTGTAAATTCTATAGTTAGAACAAAAGGGGCAAAATACACCACGTGGCCAGCGTGCGTTCATAATCCATTTTTCGCAAGTATCTTCGTTTGGAAATTCTTTAAGAAAACTAAAAACGCTAATGTTATTTTTCATGCCTTTTTTATTAAAGCATAAAGATAACCCTAAGCGGTGGGTTAAACAAATAATATTACAGATATTTTTGTGAAAAACTGTTAAAATTGTAAAACACTAACCCAACGGCATGGGTTACTCATGTATATAAATCCCAAAATTAAAAATCCGGTAATGCTTTTAAAAACCTGCCGGCTGACTCACTTGCCATGCGTCTTGATTTAATGCTACAAAAATCATTTTGTTTGTTGTGTCATAAGAATTTCTGAATTGAATGATAT
>JAFDXJ010000027.1 GCA_018268015.1 Bacteroidota bacterium | reverse complement strand
GCTCCGCCCATCTCTCCAAAAGATTCGTCAAATGTGCCATCCGGGTTAAATCGCCATACTACAATATAGCTCCATGCCTGGCTAACCACGACTATTTTCCCATCAGGCTGAATCAATGAACCACCATTTGATGAAGTTTTATCATAAGTAACCAAGCCATTTACACCAAAAGAGGAGTCTAAGCTGCCTGCCTGGGCATGGAGTGCTTGGTTCAGCAATATGGTAGATAAAAAGGTTGCTATTATTTTAAATATATTTTTCATCTTAGTTGATTTTGAAAAAATAATGAAGAGGAAAGAAGTAAATCCTTTCTCATAGCTATATTTTTATGGATAGAAAAAAGGTTGCTTCGTAAATATAAAACATTTTTTGAAGAAGGAGAATGAAATGATGAAAAGGAATAGGAATAAAAAAGCCGCCTATTTAAGGCGGCTTTTTTACTAATCTGAAATATTTTTAATAAGACCAAAGAGATTGTTCATAGTTAAATATTTTCTCCTTAATCTGTTCTCCCTTCAATAAGCGGAAAAGTGTATTATTTGGATAAATATTTGCGAGAGATTGGTCAAAAGGATTATCCATAGTAGATTTAGTGATATAACTGCTAAACATCCTGCTTTCGAAAAGTTCTTCCCAGGTCATCCGACTTCCGTAGTTTTTGGGATTATACACATCATGCTTGGCGAGTACGGGGCGCATATCAGGGTAATAAACCCACCATACGGGTCTTTCACTATTCGGTATAATGTCTCCTGTGGAAAGTCTGTAAGGTATTACGGGCGCTATACCTAAGATACGAACAAAAAGTCTGCTTGATTCTTTATCAAAGATCCACTCTTCTTTGAGCCTGAATTTGTAAATGGAGTCCGGATCAAATTGTTTAGCACGCACTTCATAACCTACAACATTACCATCGCGGTCAATTTTTGGTACGGTATCACTTCCCCCGGCAAAAGCTTTCATGGCATCATCAAAAGTAATAGGTGTGGTAAACCGGTCATCATCACCACTAAAAGCCGTTACATCACCATCTTTAATAGCCTGTAATAAAATAGAAATGAATCGTTGATTACCATTATCTTCTTCAGCGGAATATTGAAAAGGCAGGTTCATTTTTTCACGTGTATCAATTTCCCTCCAAACACGTACTCTAAAAACAGCATCATCTTCTCTAAGATTTTCATAAGGAAGCGGCTGCCTGTCTTTTACCAGGTTTTGTTCTATGGATGCATCATTTCTAAGAGAAATTTTTACGCTGTCAAGCAATCCATTACCGGAACCCTTAATAACTGTGATGGGTAAACTTGTATCACGCTGATAAAGTACATTATTATTATTCCCATAATCGGAATTCTGTTGCTTGGGTATAGTATCCTTAGGGTTATTCGGAGGTTGCTGCGAATTATCCCCATAGTTATTTCTCCTGATGGGTTGCCTTGTCTGGCTAAAGGATGCACTTACCATGAAGGTGAGTAGCGCAAAAACCATTGAAAATTTAATTTTATTAGCCATGATCATTCTACTTTCAAATTAATAAAGGGTAAAGGCAATAGGTGGTAATAATCTGGTACCACCCGGTCCATTTGCTTCAATATTATCAATAACAACTGTTGTTCCTACTTTGCATCGTTCAATTAAATTCCTGATACCATCAAATGAATCTCCATTCACGTCCTGGAATGTCAATTGCGGGAAACCGGCTCCATTCATCACAATGGTAAAACTTTGCACATTAAATCTTACGCCTTCAAAAACAAAGTTCTCCAGATCTGCCCGCACGCCAAATTGTGCTTTAAATTCATTAACGCGCATACGGCCACCTTTATTATTACCCACTTTAGCAACAGGGTCCGGAACAGATTTTACCCGAAATTGGAAAGGGGTGGTCTTCCCTTCAATTGTTACATTTAAAGTTGCAGTTCCAGGTTTACCCGGTCGAGCTATATATTTACCGGCTCCCGTTTTAGTTAAGGAACCATTTTCCATACTAACGGAAATTTTTTCATCCCCTACAGTTCCTCCCCCTATAGATAAATGATTGTCCAGTCCAATATACAAAACCTTTACATCATCAGCGCTCACACTCACACCTGTTGGATTTCCAACGGTATAAACGACATCTTTGACTACCTGTCCGGTCGTTCCATCCGGTTTTAAGAAATTGATGACTACTTTTTTAGTATATGTACCTGGGCCACCCACATTTGATTTGTATTCAGCAACCCCGTCTGCATTTAATGATACCGGTGCACCATCAATGGTTATGGTAGGTTGTGCAGCTTTACTAAAAGCGCCAACACCGGCTGTTATTTGTAATTCCTGGCCAGGCATGAGGTATAATGAATTGGTTCCGGCAAAGGCCTGGAATGCATCATACACCAATTGTACTTCTCCCACTTTCCGATGTAAATATTCCACCACCATGGCTTCACTATTTTTTACGTCATTTTGAAATTTACTCAAAATCGTAATGGCAGCAATGGCCGGCGTCATATTAAAATAAGCAGATCCCCAATCTTTACTGGATTGGTTATTACTCTTGGGTACATGTAAATCAATGGGCAGATCCTTTCCAAATTCTGCCTGCACGGAAGAATCAACACCTAAAACATTTTTCTTATATTCCGTTAATTTCTGCAATAATTCTTTGCCTTTGGTACCCGGGTCGCTCATGATCCGGGTTGTAGCCTCTAGATCATCATTTTTCATTTCTTCGGGATGTTCCGGAGTATAACCCGCAGCTTTCATGATATCCATTTTTATACCGTCAATATAAGCGATGATATCATCAGAATATTTTTTAACCTGTTGGGCTTTGGGTTCCCAAATTTTTGCCCTTTCGGCTGTTTTGGGGTCATTCAATTTTTCCTGGAAAGATTTGAATATATCTGAATTTTTACTGTCAATGGTCGCATTTGCGGTCATTAAACTTTCATTTACCGTCTTAAAAGCATTCAGAATTTCAGCAGATACATTTAGCGCTAACATCGCTGTTAGCACCAAATACATCATATTGATCATCTTTTGCCTCGGTTCTTTTGGTAGAGCTGACATAAATCAATTGCTATTTTAAGGTTTTTGGATTTTGATAAAATAAATTGATTTATCGAGCACTTTGCATTGCAGTGATCATATTGCCATAAATCTGGTTAAGTTTATTCAGGTTAGTAGCCAGTGTTACAATTTCATTTTTTGCCCTATGAGCATCTTCTGCAGTAGTAACCATCACATTGGAAGCTTCAGCTATTTTTCCATAAAATGTATTTAATGCTTTTAAATGATTATTACTTTCCTGCAATTCCAATTCATAAATTGTATTCAAAGAAGAAAGATTCTTTGTAAGAATCTGTACCTGGCTATGAAACATTTTGGCCCCGTCAGACGCATCATTAAATGCTATGGCTGAGTTTGCTGCATTGATATAAGCATCCTTTACAGCACTCATTGCTGAAGTGGCTTCTTTAGTCTTCTGAGTATAATCCCCGGTAGCTGCTACAACATCACTGATTTCTCCCATATTTTCAACGGTCGTGCCCAGCTTTTGAAACCCAGCGCTTAATTTAGCCAGATTAGCCGGTGTGATATCAGCCTCCTGGAGCATTTTATCCATGGCAGTCAAAGCTGGGTTACCAACCGACTCCACTTTCTTAGGTATCGCAGCAAGGCCCGCATGGTCGTCCACCGTAGGAAAGTATAAATATAGTAATCCATATACCAGGAAGACAAGTGCTTCTGTACCCAATCCTATTTTCAGGAAAAGGTCTGCATATTGCGTATGTAATAATTTTTGAAGTGCCCCCCATATAACAACTGCGGCTGCAACGGATACAAAAATATCAACGATCCGGCTGACTTTTGGTGGAATTAAAACTGCCATAAGATATTTGGTTTAAATGTTTATTGTTTAGATGTTATTTGATTTTTGAAAATAGGTGAATGCGGATATGCATATTATTTACGTATCATTGCGGGTAAATCAATTACGGTTCTGAAGCCTATATAAGATTTTGCAGTATCCTGGTACTCATATTGTCTTGTACTGGTTTCAAGGAAATACCATACATCTTTCCAGCTTCCGCCACGTACTACTTTACGTTTCATTCTCGGGGGGTCAGAATCCAGTGCATTCCAACTTACATCCGGGTTCATATCATGCTGGAAATTATAGGAACCTTCATAAAAGTAAGACTTGGTCCATTCAGATACATTGCCAGCCATATTGTATAGCCCAAAATCATTGGGCCAGTAAGCATCTGCCTTAGCAGTATAAAATGCGCCATCTTCCGGATAGTTGCCACGACCCGGCTTAAAGTTTGCCAATAAGCATCCTTTTTTATTTCTTGTATAGTAGTTACCCCAGGGGAACATGGATTGAGTACGTCCACCACGGGCTGCATATTCCCATTCTGCCTCTGTTGGTAACCTGAAATCGCTCTCCGGAGCCATTTTCTTTTTCAAGAGGAAAGTATTTAAATACCTTGTACGCCAGTTACAAAATGCCATTGCCTGTTTCCAGTTTACGCCTACAACGGGATAATTGCCGAATGATGGATGGGCAAAATACCTTTTAGTCATGGGCTCATTATAGGAATAAGAGAAATCGCGCATCCAAACCAGTGTATCGGGATAAACTTTTTGATTGTATTTATATATAAAGTCTTTCCTTGGCCGGCCTTCATTTTCGTATTTAGCCGCTTCTTTTAAATCAAATCCCTGGATATTATAAACAATTTTATCGGGGTCAATTTCAATTTTCCCATAAATACGGTTATCCGGTGAAAGCATTAAGGAACTTAATTTTTCAAGAGTTGCTTTATCATTCCACTTTATGGTCCTGGCTTTAGCCCAATCTACGGCTGTATCTGATTCCTGTCCTTGTTTGAAATAACCTAATTGCACTGCAGCAAGTGAATCCTTTGTCCACCAAACAAACTGCCTGTATTGGTTATTGGTAATTTCGGTTGCATCCATCCAAAAACCACTGATGGAAACCTGTTTATTTCTTGCCGTATAATTATAATTGACATCTTCATCACTGGGGCCCATATGAAATGTTCCCGGTGGAATATATACCATTCCGGGAGGTTTGGTCATACTCGCTTTAGTGCTTGGAGCAACGCCATGCAACTGACCATCATCAGGGACAAGTCCTTTAGTTTTTCCTTTCTTAAAGCAACTTGAAGCCAATATGATAAAGGCAAATAAAGTTGCAATGGTTAACAGGCGGCTCTTCATTTATTACAATTAATATTTAGGGTTTTTTCCGAAAAAAAAGGAATTTATATGACATTCAGGCATCAAGACAACCTGATAACATAAGAATTCATTCGAAGGATATAAACGCATCAGTATAAGCGTTATTGTATTTACTTTAATATTTTAATAACAAAAATAGTTGCTCAGCAGACTTTAGCGGCTTTTCACAAGAATAATTGCGACACAAATATATCATTGCATTTCTTTTATCAAAAATTTTTTCTTTTAACAAAGGAAAATCGTCATTTGGGGATAACCCGCTTTGCATAATTCTCAGGGGCATATAATGCTGTACAACTTCACTTTTCAGGTTATTTGCATGAGTTCCTGTAATGACAATCTCCGGAACGCCCTCAATGACTGCTTGTACTTGTAAAGCCCAATATCCAAATGACAAAGGATGCAATACTATATTTTTTCCTATCGTTTCTATCATTTGAATATTCCTATCGGCCCATTCTTGCCGGTCATATATTTTTGATAAATAGGCCAGGTTTTCTGCCATCACCGCATTCCCCGAAGGGACTGCACCATCATAAACATCTATTTTTCTGAATAAAACAGGTTGCTGCATTTGAGAAATATAATAAAAGAGTGGGCTATCCTCTACACTAAAATTCATCATCACATATTCAGTTAAAGTCTTTGCTTTATCAAGATACAAAGACGCTCCGGTCAGTTCCTGCAGCAAAATATAAGCTTGAATAATATAAGCTAAATCATCCAGGAATGCCTCTTGTGGATGTGTTGAAAATGCCGCATGCAACCACACACCCCGGGGGTTTTTACAATTATTCTCCAAAAAATTCATGGAAGCAATTGCACGTTGTTTCATGGCTTCATTTTGGAGTGCCATGGCAGCTTTACAATAGGCTGATATCAGAAGTGCATTCCATCCGGTAAGGATTTTTGTATCTGTAGCCGGTCTCATTTTTTTATTTCTTACCTGCAACAATTTTTCTTTGCAGGTATCCATTTTTTTGCTTAAAACATCTGTCGTTATTTTTAAGGAATTCGCAATGGATTCAATAGGTTCCGGGAGCCATAGAATATTTGCATGATCCCAATTTCCATTTTCCGAGATATCATATACTTTGCAAAAAAGTGAAGCATCTTTATCCAAAATATCTACTATTTCTTTTTTTTGCCAGGTATAAAATTTCCCTTCAATTCCTTCACTATCTGCGTCCAGAGAACTGTAAAATCCACCATTTTCAGCAAGCATTTCTTTTTCTAAAAATTCACATGTTTGTGTAATGATCTTTTCGTAGCATTTCAATTTTGTCAATTGATATGCTTCTGTGAAAGCCATGACCAGGAGTGCATTGTCATATAACATTTTTTCAAAATGAGGAGCCTGCCATTTTTCATCTGTACTATATCTGGAGAATCCGCCGGCAAGATGATCATAAATTCCGCCTTGCATCATTTTATCGAGGCTTAATAAAGCTTGTTTTAAATAAGCTTTATCTTTTTTAAAATAAAATTGTCTCAACAAATAAATAATGGAAGATGTTTGAGGAAATTTAGGCGCAAGGCCAAATCCTCCCTGAGCAGTATCTGCCTGCTTCATAATTTCTTTAGCTATTTCATCCTGATTTGATAATTGAAATATATTGTCCTGGCTTGTAGAAGAAGTAGAAAGCTGATTGATTTTTTTTAAATGTTGCGTAAGGTTTTCAGCCTGCTCTTCTATTTCATCTCTTTTATGTATATATGCATCTTTTATGGCAAGTAGAACTTCATTCCAGCTCATTCTGTTACGCAATCGTTTGGGTGGGAAATAGGTGCCTCCAAAAAAAGGTTGTTTTGAAGGAGAAAGAAATATATTGAGTGGCCATCCGCCCTGGCCGGACATTGCCATCAATGCATCCATAAAAATATGATCCAGGTCAGGCCTTTCTTCCCTGTCCACTTTAATATTGATAAAGTGTTCATTCATCAGGGCCGCTGTTTCTTCATTTTCAAAGCTTTCCTTTTCCATCACATGGCACCAATGGCAAGCGGCATAGCCAATACTTACGAGAACCGGTTTATCTTCTGTTATGGCTTTTTCCCATGCTTCATTACCCCAGGCATACCAATTCACGGGATTATGTGCATGTTGCAATAAGTAGGGGCTGCTTTCATGTATCAGTTGATTGGTATATTTTTTACTGGTCATAACTTAAAAGTATTTTTAAAAATTTATTCCACAAGAATTTTTCATCTTTGAGCCGGAATTTTGAAAATTACCGGTCTTAAAATTTCTCTTGAATGATTGATTCTATAAAATCTTTTTTATATAAAACGCTTGGCTTGCATCAATATTTGCAATTGATTCAAAATGGCTTTATCATAGGTTATACTTCAGGTATTTTAAAATGGGATGAAAAATATCGCTGGCACTATTTTATCAAGAAACTGATAAAGCCGGAGGATACTATCATTGATATTGGCGCAAACCTGGGCTATTTCAGCCTCACCTTCAGTAAACTGATCAATCAGCAGGGATCTTTGTATTGTGTGGAGCCGGTGAAACCTTATAGAAAATTGCTGGAGAAAAAAATCATTAAAAAGCCAAATGTGTTTATTCTTTCTTTTGCCTTAGGCGCAGAAAACAAGGATTGTATAAACCTGGGGATGCCTCCCATGCTCCGCCATATTAAATATTTGCGGCATGGCACCGTAACAGTTTTAAGTAAAGAAAAAACAGCAGAAGGCCAGCTTCTTTTTGAAAGCCCAATGAGAAAAGCCGGCGAGGTATTTTCATCACTGGCTAAAGTGGATTATATTAAATGTGATATTGAAGGCTATGAAACGGTCGTTATACCTGAAATGAAAGAGGTATTAATAAAACATAAGCCACTGGTGCAATTGGAAACATGGGGAGAACAATTACCTATAATGCTTCAGTTTTTTGAGGAGATCCGGTTTGAGCCTTATCATTTAAAAAAGGGCCAATTATACCAGGCCAAAAATCTAGATTTGCAAACAATCAGTTCTTCAGATATCCTATTTGTTCACCCCGATAAAAAAATAAAGATACAGCCATTCCTGGCTTAGGTTGTTTTTTTAAGCGTTGCTTCGCAAAAAATATCTAATGCTGAAATCATGCTGGGAACCAATGGTAAAGGAGCTTTTATAGTTACCTTAAAGCCGGCATTTTCCAGGCATTTAATGGTATTATTTCCAAAACCCGCCATGGTAGTTCCATTCTTTGAAAAGGCCGGATAATTTTCCAATAAACTATATACTCCGCTTGGTGTAAATAAACATATCACATCATACTTTGTTTTCCCCATGACTTCTGATAAATCATTGTTCACGGAACGGTACATAAACCCTAATTGAAAATCGCATTGATGATTCTTAAGCCAGTTTACAATTTCATTATCCTGTTGGTTTTCACTGCAGACATATAAAAATGTTTCCGTTTGTTTGAATTTATCCATACACTCAAAAAAACTATCATTGGTGCCATCCAGCCCGAAAAAGGCTTTTCGTTTTCTATAGGTAATAAATTTTTGCAGGTAAAGTGCGACGGCTTCCGTAATGCAAAAATATTTTGTTTCCAATGGCATGATAATCTTTAACTCTTCACAACAGCGAAAGAAGTGATCGATTGCATTTCGACTGGTAAATAAGATTGCAGAAAATGCACTGATATCAATTTTCTGCCGCCTGATTTCTTTTGCGGATATAGGCTCTAATTTAATAAATGGATGAAAAGTCAATTCCACATTGTATTTCCGGATGAGTTCACTATACGGTGATTTTTCCATATCCGGAGGAGGCTGACTTATTAATATTTTCATAGTTTAATTCGCTACAAATTTAATGTGCAACTTGTCTTATTTTCAAAACATCGTTTTAAGCGTATTTAGTAATAATTCCCGGAATGATTTCAAACAGGATCATCATAGGCAAAACTTCTGTGACGCAAATGTAAATAAAAAAATAAAGCCCATTTATTTTAAACCTTCCGGTGATATCTAAAAAAGTAACGATATACCTGTACAACATTAAAAGGATAACCATTGCAAATAAAAATGAAAGAATCAGGGCCTTTTGATTTCCACCACCATAAGTGTACAAAATTGCAAGAGGCAACAAGAAAATGCCCATCACTTTGTTTACATGAAAAACAATCTGTGTATAAGCGCCAGCGGCATCTTGCTTATGAAAAATGGCTCCAATCAGAAATATCATGATGGCTTTAAAACAATAAATGATAGCCACTAATGCTATGGCTGCAACAAATTTTTGTGCAAAAGAAAAATGGAACAAGGATATATCCTGGATGGAAATAGTGATCCATAACCCTACAACCACGAAAAAAAGAATATTTAATAATAATGAGGGTACCGTATCCTGCATGGCCATTTCCCGGGATTGTTTGTATCTCTGTGACTTGAAAAATAATATCTGAAATACTTTTTTGATATAACCCTGAAAAGTCCTGTTGATAATTCCAAGATAAAGCAATAACCCTAAAAAAAGGTAAAGCAGATAATCCTGCGATCCGGTTTTCCTGAAATCACCCTCATGCAATGGCATTAAGGATGGTTTTAGTAAACCGGGTAAAGTAAATAGCCTGATAAATGCCGTATCTTGTTTCCAGGAGATCAAGTTATTTTTATTTGTTGTCTCCTGTGGTGATAAAGGCATGGATTTAAGCGTTACACTATCTCCCGCAATTTGCTTAAAAGTATCCTGAATCACCATTTCCGGGGAGTCATTTAAAACCGGTGTAATCAATGTTTGTTCTTTGCCCGCATTCTGCACCGAGCTGTCTTTCTTCGCAGGCCTGGGGGGTTTTGCAGGAAGATTCGTATCCTTTTTTACAGGAGAGGGATTATTCTTTTGTTGAGCGGCTTTTACTTTAGCCTCTTCTATCATACGCTGGAGTGCCGTATCAGTTTGAGAAAAAATATTTCCTGCAATGAAAAAGAATAATATGGTTAGGCAAGTTTTCAAAAATGGCATAGCATCAGCCGCAAAAATAATACGTGCGGGCTATATCTGTCAAAATAAGCTGATAAATCCGATATGTATTTTGGATTGCCTAAAATCAAGTTTTACATCATCCCTTTTTCCAATAGCATATGAGATATTAAAAATCCCTGCATTGGTTTCAAAGGCTATACCGCCACCAATTCCAATATACGTATGCTGATATTGAAGTAATGAATTTTTAAAAAAAGTATACCCAAAATCTGTAAACCCAAATAATGCTGAATTTTGACCCAGCAGATAACGATATTCCAAACTACCCACGGCATACCTGTTGCAATAAATACTTTCTTCATCAAAACCTCTTAAAATCTTATAGCCGCCAATTTGAAAAAGTTCGTTCAAATAATAATGCGGTGACTGATAAATGCCTCCATAAATGGTCGTTTTGAAAGTGGATTGTTTCCCAAGTGGAAAATAGTGCGTAGCTGAAGCCTTTAAAAAAGCCTGGTATGTATTCAACTGAACCGTGTCGTATAAATGATCAAAATTAAACCCGGTATCTTTTAACTGAAGTATGGTATTGTTCTTGCGTATGAGTTTTTTCCCAAAACCCGTCTGCAATTGCAACTCATTCCCTTTTCGCGGATTAAAACGATAATCCGTATTATTAAAATCATATTGCAAAACAAGGCTGGCAGTACTCAGGTCTGATACATCCGGCAATTGATGCGTCGTTTTTACAAACAGTGTGTCCACATCTAAAAGATTGGTCCTGGCCCATTTTAGATAAACCGATCCGGATTGCTTTGATGACAGTAAGTATTGAAAACCGAATTGTGCCTGAATATTTAAGTAAGATGAATCTTTCTTATACAATTGAAAACCACCATTAATTCCAAATGAAGATTTAAAAATATAAGGTCGCGCAAAAAATATATTCAGTCGTGGAGATTTATTTTGCAATTGCTGCCAATTAAGGGTCAAAGTTTCCCCGTAGCCAAAAGGGTTTCTCATATCCAAATTTGCTTCTCCTGTCAATAAAAATTTCCCATCGTTTGTTCCTGAAGGTAATAGGCCAACCAAAACATCAACCTGATTGCTTTTTTTATTTTCAAGATATAAATTCAATTCCGCCCCGGTATTTAACATTTTTAGTTCCCATGGCTGTAATTGTTGTATATAGGGTAATTCCTGGATACGTTTATTGATCCTATCCAGCCCGGATTGGTTATATAAAGTGTGTGGTTGCAGATTCAAAAAATGCCACAAAAAGACATTTGAAATTTTAGCATTCCCCTTTATCAGGATCGTATCAAGATAATATATTCGACCGGGTGAAAGAATGAGTTTACCACTGATGGTTTGCTGATGTATCGTAATGCTATCTAAAGTTACTCTAGCAAAGGGATGGCCATTATTTTCATAATAATCCAATAATTTTTTATAAGCATTTTGTACCAGCAAAGGATCAAAAGGCCTTTTCATCCAATCATTTTTATAAATACCGGCCTGGTTCAAAACCGGCCAGTCATCTTCATTTGCTCTCAGGTTGCCCCAAAGATATTTTTGACCCAGGAATAAATGAATTTGGAGTGTATCCTGTATCATATAGAAGGTATCTATGGATGATGAAATATATCCCTGCGCCTGTAAGTTTTTGGGGAGCTTGTCAATAAATTCAAATGCGAATTGCCGGCTGTTAAAAACGGTATCTTTATTTTGTTTTGAAAAAAGCAATGCAGCCTGATCCACGGGTGTTATATGTAGATATATTTGATTGTTCTGTCCAAAAGTTTTTACAGAAAAACAAGTGAACAACATTAAAATAAGGGATCTGCTATATTGAATTATTTTTGGCATTATCCGGGTACAATTTTACAAAAGTATCATCACATGGCTGGTATTTATATTCATATTCCATTTTGCAGGCAAGCATGTTTTTATTGTAATTTTCATTTCTCCACTCAACTGAAAAACACAGAAGAAATAATCCTTACAATATGCAGGGAAGCGGCGGAAAGAAAAAATTATTTGTCAACCCCGGTAGATACGATCTATTTTGGCGGGGGCACGCCTTCTTGCATAGGCACAAATGCTTTGAGTAAAATAATTGAAACTCTTGAAAAAAATTTCTCCATAAGCCCCGGTGTTGAAATCACTTTAGAAGCAAACCCGGATGATATATCAGCGGTGTCATTGGCTGAATGGAAAACAATTGGCATCAATCGTCTGAGTGTGGGCATTCAATCATTTTTTGAAAAACATTTGCAATGGATGAACCGATCTCATTCTGCCATACAAGCGGAAAAATGTATTGATTTAATACGGAATGCGGGATTCACAAATTTTTCAATTGATTTAATCTATGGCATACCAGGGTTAAGTAATAAAGAATGGGCTGAAAACCTGCTTAATGCCATCCGCTTTAATATTCCACATATTTCCTGCTATGCATTAACTGTTGAGCCCAAAACAGCTTTGCATCAAATGATCCGGCAGCATAAAAAAGAGGATGTGGATGAGGGCGTGCAAAGCGCTCAATTTCATCAACTGGTTAAAAAAATGAGGGCTGCAAATTACCACCATTATGAAATATCCAATTTTGCCCAACCGGGTTTTGAAAGCAGGCATAACAGCAGTTATTGGCTTAATAAAGAATACCTGGGACTGGGCCCTTCAGCCCATTCTTATAATGGAGAGAGCAGGCAATGGAATATTTCAAATAATGCATTGTATATAAAGAATGTAAACAACACCCTACCCTTCTTTGAAATTGAATATTTAACGGCTACGCAAAAATTTAATGAATGGATCATGACTTCCTTAAGAACTTCTACAGGTATATCCTTAGAAAAAATTAATAAATATTCCGGAGATGTTGATGTAGCAGGGTTTTTGAATGATATAAAAAAATGGATAGAAGCAGGGAATATTAAATTAAGAGCCGGTCATTATACATTAACCCGGAAAGGAAAATTTTTTGCAGATGGAATTGCTGCAGACCTCTTTCGGGAAGAAATCATTCACGCCTCAGGTAAGGGCTGATTCAATAATTTTAAAGCCTTCTTTTGCAGGCAGGTTTTCCCATAATATACGATAAATATTATCGGCTATGGGGGTTTCTGCCGCTATTGTTTTATTGATATCGAAAACACATCGACTGGCATTGTACCCTTCAGCAATCATATTTAATTCCAATTGTGCTGACTTAACGGAATAACCTTTACCAATCATATTACCAAAGGTGCGGTTACGACTGTACAAAGAATAACATGTTACCAATAAATCGCCCAAATAAACAGATGCGGCATAATTAATAATATCTTCTGTAGTATGATTTTCAATTTTGGCTTTTCGCAGAAAGCGTACCATTTCATTGGCGCTATTGGCAATATATACACTTAAAAAATTATCTCCATAATCTAGGCCATGAGCAATACCCGCACCTAATGCATAGATATTTTTCAGTACCGCAGCATATTGCGTTCCGCGGATATCTCCATTAATAATGGTATTTATGTAAGGAGTTCTAAAATGAGCAGAAAGTTGTTCAGCCATTTTCTTATCCATTCCTGAAAAAGTCAGGTATGAAAGTTTTTCTGCCGATACTTCTTCTGCATGGCAGGGACCTAAAATCGCAAAGTAATCGGCTAAGGGAAATGAAAACTCTTTCTTTAAAAACTCGCTCAGCAACAGGTTCTTCACAGGCAGTAAGCCTTTAACTGCCGAAATAATTTTTTTATTTTTAAAGACATCCTTATTCAAGCCGCCCATAACATCTTGAATATAAGCTGAAGGGACTGCTATCACCAATACATCCGACTTTTCTATAACAAAATGAATACTATCACTTAGTGTAATAGATCCTTTTTCAAAATATGCTTTACTGAGGTAATGCGGATTGTGATTACGCTCCTGCAAATAATTGATCGTATCGGTATTACGAATCCACCAGTTAATTTTATTTTTCCCGTCAGTCAGTATCTTGGCCAGAGCTGTTGCCCAACTTCCACTTCCGATGACACCAAATTTCATATTCAACTTTTTTGTTACACAAACATACGAAACGCTTTATTGTATAAAAACAAAAGAGCCGGGAGATGGATTCCCGGCTCTTCGTCTGATTCATTAATTCTTGGTGTCCGTTTTCTTAAAAGCCTGCAACAATGTTTCTTTCGAGACGACCTTTACTTTTGTACTATCTGCCAATTGCTTACTTAATACATCATAAGGCCCGGTCACGATCATTTCCCCTGCTTTAATGCCACTTAAAATTTGAATATAATTGATATCCTGTATATCCGTTTTAACCGGTTTTTTATGTACCATACCATCATTGCCCACAACAAAGACTACTTCTTCAATATCATCATCATTACCATTATTGTCATCATTTGTATTGATGGAATTATTTGTGTTTGATTGGTTAATATTATTCGTCTTGTTTGCTTTTTTATCTCTTGTAGTTACCGCATTTAATGGAACCGAGAGTGCATTTAAATGTGTTTGTGTTTGAATATCCGCACTGGCTGTCATATTTGGTCTGAATGGAAATGGCTGTCCTTTTACCATCAGGTCTTTATAAGAATCCGGTAAAATTCTGATATGTACCTGGTAATTGGTAACAGTTGCAGAGCTGGCTGCAGAGGAGAGTGCATTACTAACAGGATTTGCAATTTTATATACGATCCCTTTAAATTTTCTACCTGTAAATGCATCTACTTCTACAAGAGCCGTATCGCCCAGTTTTACTTTTGGAATATCATTTTCTCCGACATCCACTTGAGCTTCAATACTATTTAGATCTGCAATTCGCATCATTTCGGTACCGATATTGAAACTATTTCCAGCAACGCGTTCTCCTTTTTTCACGGCCAATAAACTAATGACACCATCCATTGGCGCTGTGATGGTAGCCCGGCTCATATCTTTATCAGCCCTTGTTAAACTGGCTTCAGCACTAAGAACATTTGCTTTATTTGCACTGATACTGGCTTTTGCTGCTGCAAATTGTGCTTTTGCAGAAAGAAATGCCTGCTCAGCCTGTTCAAACTCTGATTGAGAAATGACCTTCTCTGTCAATAATTTTTTCTGCCGGTTATAGGCTGATTGCGCCTGGTCTAATGTGGCTTGTAAGGCATCCAACTGTGCTTTGGAATTATTCACTTGAGCTTCCGACTGGGAAACGACTGCTGCCGCCTGCTGTCTTTGTGATTCATAAATATCAGCATATATTTTAGCAAGCACCTGTCCTTTTCTTACTGTATCTCCCTCCTGAACATTCAGCTCTACAATCTCACCGGAAATATCGGGACTTACCTTCACTTCTATTTCCGGGAAAACTTTACCACTTGCTGTTACCACTTCGGTAATCGTTCGGTTTTCCGCTTTTTCTGCGGTTACTTGTATGCCTTCATCTTTACCTAATACACCCGTTGCTTTTAATACTATCAGCAAAACTATAACGGCCGATAAAATAATGATAATCCATTTTAAACTCTTGCTCATTGTATGAATGATTTCTTTGGTGATGCTATAATTTTAAACCTTCTCCTTTATAATATTCCAGAACTTTCATCTTGAATATATAATCATAATGACTGGTCATTTGTTGCAATTTTGCCAGCAATAAATTATTTTGATCAGTTAACAATTCAAAAGTGGTCAATAAACCAACTTCGTATCTTTTTTGTGCAAAATCATAAGTCTTTTGTGCAGCTTCCACTTGTTTTGTGCCTACCATATATTTTTCAAAAGAAGAAACTGCATTGGCGTAAGCTGTATAAATATTTGTTTTCAAAGTTTGATCTGCCTGTAATTTTTGCAATTGCATATTGGATAAATCCAATTTGCTTCTTTCATAATTCATTCTGGCATTTCCGTTTTGAAAAATGGGGATAGATAAGGTCAAGCCAATATTTTGATTAAAGTTATTATTCAATTGATTGAAATAAGGCGCTTTCCCATATGTATTCACCACATAGGGTGAATTTGGGTAAACATCATAATTTGTACCGCCCACATTCACATTACCAATAGGCACATTGATCATTTGTGAGCCAATGACACGTATAGCCTGGTTATTATATGCTGAGCCTAATCCATAAAATCCCGATAGAGATGGATACATGGATGATTTATTAATTTTAATATTGGTCTCAGCGCCTTGAATGCGCAATGCAAAAGCTTTTTGTTCCGGCTGGTTCATCATGGCCAGTTGATAGACAACATCCGGCTGCAACGCTCCAAATGTTTCCAGTGGTATTGATTCAACGGGAGGCGTTTCAATATCAAATGGCAAAGCTGCATCAATATTTAATAAACCTTTTAATGATAAAATATTTTGCGTATAGGCTGCTTTGGCTGTAATCAGGTTGCTGCTGTCGGTAGCAAGTTGAGATTCTATTTCAGCCAGATTCAATTCAGGCAATGCACCGGCATCTACTTTCTTTTTGGTAAAATCATATTGCGCCTGCGTCTGATTTATTTGTATTTCACTCACTTGAATTTGTTCATTTGAGAGTAATACCTGCAAATAAAAATTGGCCACATTCAATGCAATGTCATTGGCGGCTTTCTTCATATCTTCAAGTGCTGCCTGTGCATTAAAGCGGGAAAAAGAAACCGTATTTTTCAGTTTGCCCCAATTTAATATCTGGATACCACCATTAATGCCATAATTCTGAGAAAAGAATTTTGAAGTGGTGAACTGGTTGCTGGTCGGGTCAATAGACCGCCCGAATTGCAAACTCAGGTTTGTATTAAAATTTAAATTAGGGTATTGATTGAGCTGGGCCTGCTTTACCTGTAAAGCTGCAATCCTTGCTTGTACATCTGCCTGCTGAACGGAAATATTATTTTGCATGGCATATTCCACACAACGACGTAAGCTCCATTTTTCCTGAGCTATAAGGCTTGCAGGCAAAGTGATTAAAAGTATTAATGCAATTTTTTTCATCGGGATCAAAATAAATAAATCAGAATGTTTTAAAAAAAGGATATGTTATGAACGGATTAAGTAAAGGTTATTAGGTATTTTAAACAGGCTTTAATTTTTCAAATGCTTGTTGAAGATCCTGAATGATATAAGCCGGTTCTTCCAGGCCCACATAAAAACGGAGCATTCTATGTTCCGGATTTTGTCTGTCAAAGCTTTGATTTGGAATAGATGCGCATGCAGGCACAATAAGGCTTTCATGGCCTCCCCAACTTATGGCTATCAAAATATGCTGCAGCGAATTGCAAAATAATTCAATTTCATTGGCAGATTTCGCCTTAATAATAAAACTAAACAACCCACCGGCATTTTTCATTTGCTTTCTTGCAAGTGCATATTGTTCAAAGCTTTCATCAAAAGGAAAAATAATTTTTTCCACCAATGGCTCTGTTTTTAAGTATTTGATTACTTCCAACACATTAGCTGCCGAGGCATCGAGTCTGGTTCTTAAAGTTCTTAATCCTCTAATTAACAGCCAGGCATTAAAAGGCTGAATTCCACTTCCCACATTTAAGTATTCACTATTGAATATTTTTTTGATGGTTTCTTTTTTCCCGCAAAGTACTCCGGCAATGGTATCACTATGCCCGCCAATATATTTTGTTGCAGACTGTAAAACCAGGTCAATTCCAAAATCTATCGGCCGTTGAAATAAAGGTGTGCAATAGCTATTGTCACATATTGTAGTAATGTTTTTCTCTTTCGCCAATTTTGCCACTTCAGCCAGATCCTGTAATGCAAAACTCCAGCTATTAGGACTTTCTAAATAATATAATACCGTATTGGCTTTTGTAGCTGACCTGAAATTTTCCAATGCTCTTCCATCTATATAAGTTGTGCTGACATTAAACCTTGGCAAAATAATATCAAACATTTTACGGGCCCATGTATAAACGCCTTCTACACTTACGATATGATCACCACTTTTTACCTGAGATAAAACAGCAGCAAAAATAGCCGCGGCGCCACTATTAAAAACAAGGCAATCTTCCGCGCCATCAAGGGCAGCCAGTTTTTCTTTCAATATTTCAACAGTTGGGTTTTTCCCCCTGCTATAAAGCCAGGTGCTATACTCGTCTTCAAAACTTTTTCGCAATTCTTCAACTGTATGAAAAGCAAAATTGCTTGTCTGAATAATTGGTGGCGCAATAGATCTATAATAATCGTCCCGGTGCTCACCAAGTTCATTCAATATAAAGGATAATTCATCCATGGAAACTTTTTGCAAAAATATTTGAAAATAAAATTTTTGAAATTGATTTAACATCTTTTGATAAAAGCCCTCTTCATCTCTTCGGAATCGGCATCTATTTTTTTGTTGGGATCATCAAGACAACTTTAAGAATCGATGATCTAAATGTTTTAAAATGATAGCCTTCATCATAATTTCCGGGAAGCACGGCACAAATTGCTTTTTCATGCTTATAAAATCACTATAGCGCAATGAATTTCCTTTTTTTACTTCTCAAATTTTTTTTCCCGACCGGTATCCAATAAAAAAATTGATGTATTTTCAATTTTCAACTTAAAACATCCTTTATGAACGACAACAGTCAGGCAAGCTCCTTTGTGGAATTAACGGCTAACCCGGCTCCATTGGGCCTTTTAGGATTTGGCATGACCACTGTATTACTTAACCTGCATAATGCCGGGCTCATTGAACTTAGCAGCATGATTCTTTCAATGGGTATATTTATGGGGGGATTAGCCCAGGTAATTGCCGGCATTCAGGAATGGAAAAAAAATAACACATTTGGTGCCACTGCTTTTACAGCCTATGGGATGTTCTGGCTTTCATTAGTCGCACTCATCTTATTACCCAATACCTCAATGGGAGCAAATTTGAAAACATCTTCTTCCGGCATGGGCTGGTATTTATTGCTCTGGGGCATCTTTACTTTTTTTATGTTTATAGCAACCCTCAAATTGAATTCACTTTTACAGATCATATTCCTGACCCTGACAATACTATTTTTCCTTCTGGCCGCAGGTGATTTTACAGGGAATGAAGCCATTAAAAAAATAGCGGGATTTGAAGGAATCTTCTGTGGCCTCTCGGCTATCTATGGCACAATGGCACATGTAATCAATGAAGTGTATGGGAAAAATGTTTTACCCACAGGTTCAAAATAAATGGCTGAAAATTACGATGGCTTTTTTTTATCCCTTTGAGAATGCGTCAGAAAATAAATGAGCATAAAAGCCGCCAGCACACCAATTCCTGTTAGTGCTGTAGAGGGTTTATCTATTGCAATGCTGATTCCCACAAAAGAATAAGCGATGATAAATAAGATAGGTATCACGGGGTAAAATTTCATTTTATAAATACCTGTTCCATCGAGGTGCTTTGTTTTTTTACGTAACATAAAAATAGCGCCGGCAGATGTTGCCATTCCAAAGCAATCCAGAAAAATGGTAAAACTTAAAATCCGGTCAAATGTTTTAGCAAAAAATAAGATGATGATACAAAGGATTGTGAATGTCGTTAATGACATGAACAGCACTTCTTTTTTCTTCGATTTCTTTTTAAAAATACCGGGCAGAACGCCATCTTCACTCATGGCATACATCACTCTTGGATTACTTAATAACAACACATTCACGTAGGCCAATACTGATAAAAACAATAAAACAGAAAAAACTTTTCCTCCGGTAGCACCAAATATTTTTTCGGTAACCAGCGTAGCTATTTCCGTACTGTTTTGCAAACCTTCAAACCCCAAAGTTTTATAATATGAGAAGTTCACCAGCAAGTATAAGGCAATGATGATAGCAATTCCGGCAAAGATTCCTTTGGGAATATTTTGCGCAGGTCTTTTTACTTCATTCCCGAAATTAATGGTTTGCTGATATCCCCCATAAGTAAAAGAGACTGCTATCAAAGTCACTCCCAGTGCCTTTATCCAATCCATAAAATGATATGTAGTTGCCGGTGTAAAAGGCTTTCCGGAATAATGTGCAGAAGGAATAAATAGAGCGCTAATCAGAGCCAGTAACATGAGTATTTTGATAATCATGAGTACGTTTTGAGTATGGGCGCTAATCTTTAAGCCCAATAAATTGACTCCATAAAACAATACGATTGCAAAAAATGATATATATATCTGCGTATCTGCCGTAGCATTTACACCAAAAAAAATATGGTTGATATATTCTGATCCAATAAGTGCCACTGCACTTAATGAAGAGGCATTCGAGATCAAAATAATACAGTTAATAGAAAATGCAATGGAGGGATGATAGGCATAAGAAAATATCCTGAAATACCCTCCCACCACCGGGAATCTTGAACCAATTTCCGCATAAGTTAAGGCTCCGCATAAAGCTATAAAACCACCCAATATCCAAGCCAGGAAAAACATCTTTGGATCCAGGGATGCTTTTGCTGCTGTTGCCGCAGTCTTAAAAATCCCCATTCCAATGACCAGGCCAACAACAATCATGGTCAAATCAAAACGGGATAATTTTTCTTTTGCTTCCATGGATTATGCAATTGAAGGTTTTACAAATAAATGTTAAATCATGAAAATCATCTATTGAAATTACAAGCGGTTCGTGAAAGAACTGAAGTTTCGGTAATTTTACTTCTTTCATTTTTCTGATTGCATTATTAAGTCAAGCAAATTCATCACCTCAAAAGTTTTTTTCCATGCGGAATACAACCTATCCCGGCCATGATTTACCCACTAAAAGATATTTCAAACATTTCACAAAATCTGTATTAATACCAATTTTCAGGCGATACATAAGCATAATTTTTTTCTTCCTATCTTTTACAGCTTTTTCACAAAAGCCAAATTTAGATTTGAAATATACAGTTTCTTTCCCTGAACCTGCTTCACATTCATACCAGGTACAGTTCTATTGCAGTGGATGGAATCATGATTCTATTTATTTGAAAATGCCTAATTGGATGCCAGGCTATTACCAACTGATGGATTATGCAAAGAATGTTCAAAATCTGACTGCACATACTGAAGGAAACAAATCGGTTCCTGTAGAAAAAGTGAATGGTAATACCTGGTTAATCTCCTCAATTAAAAACAAAGCATTTTTTGTCAATTATAAAATAGTCACCAGCAGGCAATTTGTTGCGAATAGTTATGTAGATAGTTCTCACGCATACCTTATTCCGGAGAATACATTTCTTTATATTAAAGATCATATTCAACAACCGGTATTTGTTACAATTGATAATAATGCTTCATGGAAAAATGTGGCCACCGGCTTAATGCCTGTCGCCGGAAAATTGAATGTGTTTTCAGCTCCCGATTTTGACATTTTATATGATTGCCCTATTCTATTTGGCGATTTGACAGAGTTACCTTCCTTTAAAGTAAGGGGCATCAATCATCGTTTTTTAGGTTACGATATGGGCCATTTCGATAGTGTCCTTTTAATGCAAAATCTACATAAAGTTGTGCAGGCAGCAACGGATATCATTGGCGATATTCCTTACAAGGAATATACTTTTATTGGGATAGGACCGGGCCGGGGCGGTATAGAACATTTAAATAATACCACCATTAGTTTTGATGGTAGTGGACTGGATCAACCGGGGGCCATGAATAAGGTGATGAATTTTATTGCGCACGAATTTTTCCATAATTATAATGTAAAAAGAATACGCGCTTTTGAATTGGGGCCATTTGATTATGACAAAGGAAGCAAAACAAATTTACTTTGGGTAAATGAAGGCCTGAATGTTTATTATGAATATTTAATTGTAAAAAGAGCCGGGCTTTCAGATTTGAATACTTTATTGGCTGATTTTTCCGGAAACCTGAATACAGTTCAACATAATCCCGGAAGGCTTTATCAGTCATTACAACAATCCAGTTATGCAACCTGGGCCGATGGGCCTTTTGGAACTCAGGGAACGGAAAAAGGAAAAACCATATCTTATTATGAGAAAGGACCACTGGTAGGCCTGATGTTGGATTTCGCAATTAGAAATGCAACGGAAAATAAGAAATCATTGGATGATGTGATGCGCATGTTGTATTGGAACTATTATAAAGGAAAGCAAAGAGGTTTTACGGATGCAGAATTTCAACAAACCTGTGAAGAAACGGCCGGGATTCCTTTGACTGAACTTTTTGAATATGTCTATACAACCAAAGAGCCCAATTACGATAAATATTTTTCTTATGGTGGCCTTCAAATAAATAAACAGATAATTACAACTGAAGACAATAAACAAGAAGAAAAATTCTCCATCAGCAAAATAAATCAGCTCAGTCCTTTACAAAAAAATATACTTGCTTCCTGGCTCGGTGAATAAAGATTTTTTATTTAAAAAGTGCTCCATTACTTTTGCAACGATTTTGGTCCCCTAATTTGGGGTTAAAAGGGAAGTCCGGTTTATTCCGGCGCTATCCCCGTAGCTGTAAAACGGCCTTTTAAAAAAGGTATTTGCATAAACCACTGTCCCTTTAAAGGATGGGAAGGCGCAAAGAACGTGAGCCAGAAGACCTGCCATAATCAAAAATTAATCGCTGAGCTTTCGGGTGAAAAGCCGGAGATGAAATAAATCCTGGCTCCACATTCCTGCCTGGAATTTTTCATTTCTACTTCTTTCAGTTTACGAAAGTTCATCATTCGAACACAATTAAAAAACACGAAAGATGAACCACAAAAAATTTTTATTCCTCCTGTTAAGCCTACTTTCCATGAGGACCATAGCACAACAAGACAGTAGTTCAAAATTATTGGACGAAGTAATTATCACCGCCAATAAATTTGAACAAAAGCAACATGAAACCGGAAAAAATATTATAGTTATTAACCGGGAAGAGCTTTGGAGATATAGCAACCAATCCATTGGCCAGATTTTAGACAGACAAACCGGATTGATTGTCAATGGAAGTACAAATAATTTAGGATCAAACCAGGCCATTTACATGAGAGGCGCATCTTCAGGAAATACGCTGATTCTTATTGATGGAATCCCATTATTTGATCCATCCGGCATCAGCAGTGAATTTGATATTAATTATTTTAATACGGCTCAAATTGAAAGAATAGAAATATTAAAAGGTGCACAATCTACCTTGTATGGAAGTGATGCCGTGGCAGGTGTTATTAATTTTATTACAAAAAAGAATCACCTCAAAAAGCTGGAAGGCTATGGCTCATTAAGTGGGGGAACTTATGGCACATTAAATGCTGTTGCCGGATTACAAGGCAATATTCATAACTGGATTTACCAGGCTGGATATGGCTACAAACATAGTGATGGTTTTAGCTCAGCAAATGATTCTACCGGAAGCAATCATTTTGATAATGATGGGTATGATCAAAATAATTTTGTCTTATCTATTGGTAAAGATTTTAATAAAAGGCTTGCATTCCGCGTGTTTTCTCTGTACAATTTCTACAAAGCAGATATAGATGCCGGCGCTTTTACGGACGATAAAGATTTTACAATCAATAATAAAAATTTAGAAGCCGGAGCCGAATTGAAATATAATTTCCGGAAAAATAAGATCCGTTTTCATTATGAATACAATCTGGTACATCGCAGTTATTTGGATGATTCAACAGATGTTCCTTCTTTTAGTATTTATCAGGATGGCAATTATAAAGGGTATTCTCATTATGCAGAAATCTATGGAGATTTTAATATCAACAAGGATATCAACTTAGTTACCGGTATTGATTACAGGAATAATTTTACCAAACAACATTATCTTTCGGTTAGCGCTTATGGCCCCTATGAAACAAACCTTGGTGATAGCGCCAAAACATCACAGGAAAGCATTTATGCATCATTGATCGTTAAAGCAGTTCCGCAATGGACACTTGAAGTCGGTGGGCGTCTCAATCATCATTCTATCTATGGTTATAATGGGACCTATAGTTTTAACCCTTCGTATGATATCAATGAACATTGGAAACTGTTTGTCAATATTGCTTCAGCATATCATGTACCATCATTGTATCAATTATATAGTGAATATGGGAATAAAGATCTTCATCCGGAACAAACTCAAAGTGAAGAAGGAGGCATTCAATATATCAATGATAAAACAACAGTTAGACTAACCGGATTTAGTATGAAAACAAAAAATATTATCCTATTTTTTACAGATCCGTTTACTTATGCCGGCCAATATCTGAATGGCGGAACGCAGTACGGTAAAGGCATTGAGGCTGAATGGCAACAAAAGATCACAAACAAAATCGGATTTTCGGCGAATTACACTTTTATAGATGGGAAAATAAATACATCATCTGATTTCACCGGAAAAGATACTTCGTATTTTAACTTATACAGGAGGCCTCAAAATATATTTAACTTTAATGTCAACTTTACACCAGTCAAAAAATTAAGCTTGTCAGCCGGTATCAAATGGGCAAGTCATTCATTTGAACCGGTGTATCAAAGCGCGCCAATTCAATTGAATGGCTACTACACTTTACAAGCCCATGTAGATTATTCCATGAAAGAGAAAATGGATCTGTTTGCAGATTTTCAGAATATCACAAATCAAAAATATCAGGTTGTCCGTGGTTTTAATACCATTGGATTTAATTGTATGATTGGGTTGAGAATTCAGTTTTGAAAAATCTTCCGGGATGCATCTCTTAAATTGTAATTTTGTTTAATGGATTTTTCATTTAATGCACTTCTAACAGTTACTTTCACCCTATTTGCAGTGATTGATATTGTGGGCTCTGTTCCATTGCTGGTAGCCTTAAAAGAAAAAATGGGCGGCATACGAACACTGCAGGCAACATTGATTTCCGGGGCATTAATGTTATTGTTTTTATGGATAGGGGAAGATTTTTTAAATATCCTGGGGCTGGATGTACATTCTTTTGCTGTGGGTGGGTCCATTGTCATTTTTTTATTGGGACTGGAGATGGTTTTGGGGCATGAAATATTTAAAGGGGATGCGGATGCCAAAAGCGGAAGTGTAGTTCCCATAGCATTTCCAATCATTGCCGGAAGTGGCACCCTCACCACAATTATGTCTTTAAAAGCCAATTATGAAGAGATCTATATTTTCACAGGTATCATCATAAATCTCTTGGTGGTATATCTTGTCTTACAATCTCTCAAATGGATAGAACGTGTTTTAGGAAAGTCCGGATTGACGGCGATTCGTAAATTTTTTGGAGTGATCCTGATTGCCATTGCCGTGAAAATTTTCAGCAGCAACCTGGGGGCTTTTGGGCAGCATTAAACTTGAGGAGTGGTCTCGTCAGGAATCGAACCTGAATCCAGGGCTTCGGAGACCCTTATACTATCCATTGTACTACGAGACCATTATAGTCATAAGTAAATAATGCCGCGCAAAAATAAGTGAACATTTTTGCTAAGCAAATATTCCATCGAAGAATGTCTTATTTTGCTTTTACTTTTAAATGTACATCTACCCTGTTACTAATGGTAGTAAGACTGCCTCCTAAGCCAAAATCTTTTCGGTTGATAGCGAAATTACCTTCAAATACATAGACGCCATTCACCTTTTGCACAGTATAAGGAAAACTGAGGCTCTTGGAAATACCTTTCATAGTTAAGATACCGGTTACTGTTGAAGCGCTGATTGAAGTACTTTTAAACTGGATCTGTGGGTATTTAGCTGCATTAAAATAGCCTTCACTTTGTAAATCCTTATCCCGCATTTCTATACCCGTATTGATAGTTGCAACATCCACGGAAACATCTATGGTGGATTTGGAAATATTGGCTTCATCCCAGTGTATATTTCCTTTCAGGCCTTTCAATTCCCCATTGGTATTAATCCCAAAATTTTTTACGGTAAAAGTAACGGAGCCATTTTCATCCACCGGTTTGATATCGGTAAAATAAACGGAAGGAATAACAAATGAAAAGATGGAAAGTAAAAAAAATGTTTTCATAGTTCAGTTTGATTCATTTTATGAAAAGCCAAAAATACGATTCCTAATTTTTTCAGTAATGAATAATTTGATAAATGATTTCTTCCCGATAGTTTTTAAGAAAATTTTTTACTTTCTATCTAAAAGGTGTTTATGACTATAAAAAGATTCCTTTATTTATTTCTTTTCACAATTAAAAACCAGTCATTTTCCAATGGCAGGAAGCCATATTCAAAACAGAAAAAATAAATATTTCCATTTTTATTTTTATAAATATGTGTATGGTAGTCAAAAAGAAAACCAAGTGTGAGAAATTTCTCTTTTGGTTTTTTAATCATGTTTTCCTCACCTAATAAGTCCGCTAAAATCTTCCGGTTGTTTTTAAGTATTAAAATAATTTTTTTGATGGCGGGAGGTTCTTTTATACGCAATTGATTATTGTAAGCATTGCGGCAATAATCATCACAAAATTTTTTATCCGACCTGCCACGCAATGGCTTATGACAGGCAAGGCAGTTTTTCAAATCATCTCCCATTCAATCAATATACAAAAAATTACCCGATTTGAAACGTTTAAATTCATTTATTATCGGGAAAAATTGATTAAAAACCGAATCGGGCTTTTGGCCTGTTGCATCTTTGTTCTATCAACGGTTGGCCACCGGAATCGAAAAACAATTATCCACTTTTAAAACAAAAGTCATGAACAATTTAAGAAACAAAGTACAACTGATCGGTAACCTGGGAAATACCCCGGAAATTAAAGACCTCGAAGGAGGTAGCAAACTGGCTCGTCTGAGTATTGCCACAAATGAAAGTTTTAAAAATGCCAAAGGTGAAAAAGTGACGGAAACACAATGGCACAATGTAATTGCCTGGGGCAAAACTGCCTCCATTGCTGAAAAATATCTTGTCAAAGGTCTTGAAGTAATGGTTGAGGGGAAACTGATTCACAGGAATTATACAGACAAGGAAGGCATAAAACGTTATGTATCTGAAGTGCAGGCTTCAGATTTCCTGATCATCTCAAAAAAATAAACTTTCATAGACTTTCTCTTTTTTAGCAAAACGCTTGGGAAACCGGGCGTTTTTTTTGTAATTTTTAGCCACATTATCTTGTGAACTGCCTATTTTCGTTTTTGTGAAAATGTTCCTTATTACCATAGGAAAACCGGATGAACCATATGTTCAGGAAGGGATCACTATGTTTACCGCCAGGTTACAACATTATTTCCCAACATCATGGAAAATTATCCCGTCTTTAAAAAATGCATCTTCATTAGATAACAGGAGCTTGAAAATGGAAGAAGGAAAAAGAATATTAAAAGAAATGATCCCGGGTGATTTTATTGTTTTACTGGATGAAAGAGGCAAGCAATTAAGTTCAGTGGAGTTATCTTCACTCATCTCTAAAACCTCCGGTGCATCTTTTAAAAGGATGGTCTTTATAATTGGCGGTGCATTTGGTGTAGATGAGCCAGTCCGGGAGAAAGCCGATTTTATATGGTCACTTTCTAAATTAGTTTTTCCACACATGCTTGCAAGGCTGATTTTGTCTGAACAGTTATATCGGGCCTGTACAATTTTAAAAAATGAAAAATATCATCACATTTAATCATTTACTTTTACTTAAATAAACATTCTTAGATGACGGTTACATTAATCATCACCATTATAACATCAGTCATTTCATTCATGGCATTTTCCAATCAAAAGCTCACGAATGATTTGATTTTTTACCCACCCGCTATAGCTACACGAAACCAGTGGTATCGCTTTTTCTCCTGTGGCTTAGTGCATGCAGATTTCACGCACTTGCTTTTTAATATGTTTTCCTTTTATATGTTTGGGCAATATGTAGAACAGGCTTATCAGCAAATTTTTCCTCAAACAGGCACTTTATTATACCTGGTTTTGTATGTAAGTGCATTAGCCGTTTGCCTTATTCCTACATATATGCAACATCGGGAAGATCCTTATTACCGGAGTCTTGGCGCTTCGGGCGCAGTATCTGCTGTGATATTTGCAGGTATTTTTTTATTTCCAACACAGGGAATTGGTATTCTCTTTATTCCTATCGCAATTCCCGGTTTTATATTCGGCCCACTTTATTTAATTATCTCCGGATTATTGAATAAAAAAGGAGGCGGGAATATCAATCATTCCGC
The DNA here is from genome assembly GCA_018268015.1 of Bacteroidota bacterium. Taxonomy (GTDB): domain Bacteria; phylum Bacteroidota; class Bacteroidia; order Chitinophagales; family Chitinophagaceae; genus JAFDXJ01. The sequence continues at coordinate 78,686 of JAFDXJ010000027.1, read as the reverse complement.
CCATATTTGGGGCGCCATTTATGGTTTGGTTTTTACCATGGTGACGAGTTCCGTTTTATCAAAGTATGATTTATTTGAAAACTTTATGCAACAGGTGAGGAATTATTTTTAAAAAGTTTCATGAGTAAAATAGTTTATAATTAAAAAACCCGCCGAAGCGGGTGTTTTTATTATTTTACCATTAATTATCATCGCTATCAATTCGCAACGGATAAGTATACGTGTCTCCATATCCGGGATACACACCATCAATTTTAATGGTACCATGAGCATTGGATAAAATGGTTGCTAAATCTTCTGTAGATGTAACCGGCTGGCCATTGGCAGCGATAATAATAAAACCTTCCTGTATTCTCGAATTAGCCATTAAGCCATTCCCTATTTTTTGCACCTGTACTCCTCCCTTCAAATTGTTTTCTTTCGCTGTTTGTTTATCAATCGTAACCAGGTCAGCGCCTAAATTATCCAACACACTATTTGATTTTACAATGGAATAATTTCCAGCTTTATTCTTCAAAGTCAATGGTATGGTATTTTCTTTTCCATCACGGGTATATGTAATGGTAATTTTATCTCCCGGTTTAAAATTGGCAACTTGTTCCTGTAATTCAGGGCCGCTGTGTACTGCAACTCCATTAATTTTTGTAACAAAATCACCTTTACGGATCCCGGCCTGTTGTGCTGCGCCACCTTCAGGTGCATCCGTTACAAAAATGCCATCTCCATCTTTAATACCATATTGTTTTTTCTGATCATCGGTAAGGTTATCAGATGGATAAGCGATTCCAATAAAGGCTCTTTGAACAACGCCATATTTCATCAGATCAGAAGCAATTTTTTTCACAATATTAACCGGAATGGCATAGGAATAGCCGGCATAAGCGCCTGTAGGTGAAGCAATGGCAGAATTGATGCCAATCAATTCACCATTCGTATTAATTAATGGCCCACCACTATTACCCGGATTTACTGCAGCATCCGTTTGAATAAAAGACTCAATGGGAGCGCTTCCTTTATTGATTCCAATAGAACGAGACTTAGCACTAACGATGCCCGCTGTTACTGTTACATCTAAAGTCAAAGGGTACCCAATCGCTAAGACCCATTGGCCAAGCTTTACATCATCACTATTGCCAAAAACAAGGAAAGGAAGGTTTTTGTCATTAATTTTTACCAAGGCAAGATCCGTATTTACATCTTTTGCCACTACGGTTCCTTTATAAGTTTTTCTTTCATTAGTAGTGACTGTCACTTCATCAGCACCATCAATCACATGATTATTTGTAATGATGTACCCATCACTGCTGATTAATACTCCACTGCCACTTGCACGCTGCTCCGGCATGACACGCGGCCCCCCAAAAAATTGAGAAAAGGGATCATTGTCTCCGAAAAGGTCAGAAAAAGGATTGTTCCTTTGCTGCTCTTGTTGGGTTAGCTTTCTTTCTTTAATAATGGTTTTAATATGTACAACTGCAGGCGTCGCTGCACTTGCAGCAGCAGTAAAATCAACCGGACCACCGGAATTATTTTTATCAAAAAAACCGGCATAATTTACAGGTAATTTTCCCTCCTGCTGTACCGTTACACTTTTGTTTCCAATATACTTTCCATATCCCCACACACTGAGGAATGCAGTAGCACTGCTGATAAGAATGATTAATAAAACGTTTTTAAATTTCATAGTGAATACATATTTTAGAATAAGAAAAGTTTATGACCGGCAAATAATGTGCCTCTCATCACAAAGAAACGAAGCAAAATAATTTGTCTGTTCAACGGCTGTTGCATTTAACAATAAATTGACGAAGGTTGTCGTACAACTGATTTTATTGCATAAAATTATTCCAGTAATCATTAAGATGACGGGTTTGCATTTTTATTTTCAACTCATTAACAAATTAAAGATTACAAAGAAACTGCATCGTATCTATTCCATCCGCAAAATCCTGAATGGACGGGTATTGTGTTTTACCGAATGGCAAGCCATGGAACCCAACTATACACTGAATTTGATCATTACGCTGTAATGTCTCGTGCAAATGCTGTTCATTTTGATAATAAGAGTAATGTATGCAACTCAACTGGGCAAACAAGGATTCATTTTCAATCAACAAAATACCGCCGCTATCCATGAACGGTGTTTGATTCATGAGTAAAATGGAGAGACGGTAATCGTAATTATTTTTGTATTTATGAAAATCTATAAATGAATGGTACTTTTTTAATGCATTGAGCAAGGGCAGGAAATCATAATCTTTTGGTACAAACAGGTGGGACACATTGCGACATCCCATTCCATAATAAAGCATCATGTCGTCGGCAAGAAAAGACAAATCACTAGCTGTTTCCTGGCCATATAAAATAGCTACCGAAGTGCGGTTTTTGCGGATAATATGAGGATACTTTTGAAAATAAAATTCAAAATATCTCGCCGAATTATTACTACCGGTTGCAATATAAGCATCGCAATTTTTCAAGTCACTTGAAATAGAAACCTGTTGAGCGACATCTCCATCCCATTCTATTAATTTTGTAATAAAATGAGTCATTAATACTTCATCTTTCGAAGATAATTTCAGGATAGCCTGATGGCCACTTATAAAAACACATAAGAAATCGTGAAAACCTACTAAAGGAATATTACCGGCTAAAGTAAGTCCAACCTTTTTTGATATGCCCTTCATTTTTATTGGATAGGAGACTGCCCATTTCTCCAAAATACTTTTTTGCAAAAACGCTTCCCGGATACTTTTTAAGGATAAAAAAATAAAGTCATGACTAAACCAGGGATTTTGTTGTTCTGCCCTGGAACACTCTTCCCGGAGATCCTCCCCATTTTCCAAAATATATTTTCCGAGCATATCCATTAGAAAAATCCGTTGTTTCAATTCCATATTTTTTGTTTAATCTTGTTAACTATCTTTGTAAAGAAAGAAGGTTTTTTAAAGTTAACTGCAAAAATAAAATACTATGGCAATAAAAATTACTGATGAATGTATAAACTGTGGCGCATGTGAGCCAGAGTGCCCAAATAATGCTATTTATGAAGGCGGCGTTGAATGGGCCATTACGGATGGCAATACCGTAAAGGGTCCATATACTTTAATTGACGGCACCGTAGTAGATGCGGAACAGAGATTTGAACCCATTGCTACGGATATTTACTTTATAGTACCAAGTAAATGTACAGAGTGCCAGGGTTTTCATGAAGAACCGCAGTGTGCTGCTGTGTGCCCTGTGGATTGTTGTGTCCCGGATGAAATGTACCAGGAGACCGTGGAAGAACTCCTTGCCAAAAAAGACAGAATGCATTTATAAATGATTAGGGTTCTTTAACAAAATAGCTCAATGAAAATTTGATTTTATCAAATGAAAAAATTATCTTGCCAATAATTACTTGTTGCTTTCATCGGCAACATCATACAGATGGGTGATATTTCCCATTAATGAAAGGTGCAGGATTCTTCAATCCTTCACCTTTTTTTATAAAATTACACAGACCTAAAAAGAGTTTTTTTAATTTCTTTGTATGTAAATATTTTTCATGAAAAAATGTATTGCACTTGTTACCGGTGGTTTTAGTCGCGAATCGGAAATTAGTTATCAAAGCGCTGCAACTATTGAAAAGCATATTGATACAGATAAATACCAATATTATCTTATTGATATTTCCCCGGCCGGTTGGCTTTATACTGATGAGCAAGGGGAAAAAATTAATATAGATAAAAATGATTTCTCACTGACCCTGAACAACCAAAAAATTGTATTTGATACGGTTTTGATGTGTATTCATGGCACACCCGGTGAAGATGGAAAATTGCAGGGCTATTTTGATATGCTTCATATTCCCTATACCTGTTGCAATGCTTCCGTTTCTGCGCTCACTTTCAATAAAAGAGATACTATTGCATTAGCAGGATATAGTGGCATTGAGGTTTCCAAATCTGTTATGTTATTGAATCATGAATCAACGATCCCGGATGAAGCCATCAAGAAATTGCAATTCCCTGTTTTTGTGAAACCGAATAATGGAGGCTCGAGTATCGGCATGTCTAAAGTATTGAAATATTCAGAAGAAATCGGGATTGCAATTGATAAAGCATTTGCAGAGGACAACCAGGTGCTTGTTGAAGAATTTATCAGTGGGCGGGAACTAACAATTGGTGTTTTCAATAATGGTGAAAAAATTATTACGCTCCCCATTACAGAAATCATTTCAAAAAACGAATTTTTCGATTTTAATGCAAAATATAAAGGAGAAAGTGCAGAAATAACACCTGCAGAAATAACGGAAGAAATGGCTGAAGCTGTAAGAGATGCAGCAAAAAAAATCTATGCCATTTTTAATTGTAAAGGCATTGTGAGAATTGATTTTATTTTTGATGAGAAAAAAAACGTCCCTGTTATGCTGGAAATCAATACTGTTCCGGGGCAAAGTGCTGCAAGCCTCATACCGCAACAGGTAGCAGCTATGGGATGGAACTTAAAAGAATTTTACACTGCACTTATAGAAGCAAGTTTTCTTAAATAACCATTGAAGAAATGCATACTAAACAAAATAAAAAATAGAGCCATTAAATAAATTAAGTTTGCAACGTGTTTAAATCTTTGACTCATAAATCTTTTTTCGTAAACCTTCTGGTTGCTTTAGCTTTGGTTGCACTCATCATCTTTTTATTTTTCAGTGCGTTGGGGCTGATTACACATCATAATGATAATCAACAAGTGCCTTCTATTACCGGAAAATCATTTGAGGAAGCTAAACGGGTCCTTGAATCCAAAGGATTTGAGGTGGTTTTACAAGATAGTATTTATACTGATACTGCAGCGCCACTTTCCGTCATGCGACAGTCGCCTGAAGCGGATGCCATTGTAAAAGCGGACCGTACTATTTTTCTCACTGTGAACAGGAGCGTGCCCCCCTTGGTTGCCATGCCCGACTTACGTGGATTTTCTTTTAAAAGTGCAGAACTTTACTTACATAGCATTGGTCTAAAATTAGGTGATACCAGTTTTGTTCCGGATATAGCGCGTAATGCGGTTCGCGAACAAAAAATAAATGGTAATGCTATTGCGCCGGGAACAAAAATAAATATGGGTACTGCTATTGATCTCGTCATTGGCAATGGTATTGGGAATAACGATATGGATGTTCCGGATCTGGTAGGTATGACTGTAGAACAGGCAAGGTCCTTATTAAGCGGCAATAATATTTCCCTGGGAGCGATTCTTGCCATGGATGCATTAACAGATACTGCATCGGCCTTTATTGTGAAACAAAGTCCTGAACCAAAATCCATGATCGCAGAAGGCACTATTGTGGAAAATAAAATTCGACCCGGTGAAATCATGGATATATGGATAAGCCTTAATCCCCCGGTTAAAGATACCACCATTCAATCACCATAATTTTTTTAAACCATTTTAAAATGAAAACAATCACAGCTTCAGAGCTAAAATCCCGTTTGGATGCAGGTGAAGAACTTCGATTGCTTGATGTTCGCCGGGAAGATGAATATGAAAATTTTAACCTCGGTGGCAAATTGCTTCCTTTAGAAAAAATACAAATAATGGAAACAGATGACATTGAAGACTGGAAAGAGGAGGAAATTATTCTTTATTGCAGAACAGGGAACAGAAGTGTTATCGCGAGCCAATATTTAGAACAAATGGGATTTACAAATTTAGTAAACTTACAAGGAGGTGTTGTCAGCTGGCAGGAATTAGAAAAATAATCTTTTTAAGCATCCTATTCAAAGAAAATACGGATTGTATGATAACTCATTTTCACTTGTGAGTGGCTGCCTTTTCCTAAATAGGTTTCGAGACCAAACAAGCCTGCAACATTACCTTTATTGACTGCAATTTCCAGGTAATCAGCAGAATTGAACCATGCCAGTGAATCTCCAGGTTGTACGGAAGCATAGTTTTCACTGATGGTTTCTATCACTTCATTATTTTTCAATTCAATTTTAAATTTCCTCCCTTTACGATGCTCTTCAAATTCTTCTTTCGTGAGATTAATGACAACATTTTCAAAATGATCTATAAATATCACCTGGCAATCCAGCCAATCCGAGCCATAAGTAGCACGTAAAGGATATTTTTCTACAATCTCATGAATAGATGGTCCTATTTGCTCAAAAGAAATACCATCACTTAATTTTTGAATAGCATTCGCAATAGCTGAAGTGCATGCTAATAAACCAAAATTACCAGCCGGCTTTACTTCTATAGCCACCATTTCTTCCGGTTGTTTGCCTGTAATCATGGTCAGCATACCATTATCCGGGCAAATAATATATTGGTCATTGAATTTTGCCAATAAAAGATAATGAGGCAATTTCTCAAATAAATTTACAATGACAATATGAATGGACTCTTGGGGGAAATGCCGGAATGCATGTTTACAGATATACGCAGCATGAAAATAATTTTGACCGGAAAGTTCATGTGAGATATCTGCAATAATAATTTGGGGAATAACGGCAATTAATTGACCCTTTATAGCACCAGCCAGGTAATCTTTGGTACCAATATCTGTAGAAAGTGTGATAACAGGAATTCCGGCCATTTAAAAAGAGATTGTATAAATTTACTTGACCAGGCGGCCATTTTTAAAATAGTATTTCCGGGTTAATTTATCCGTTAGTGTTGGAAAGAAACGGTTTAAAATAACGGTACGTTTCCCTGTACCTGTTAAGATCAACGTTCTCTTATGTTTTTCAATGGCTTCGACTATGTATTCTGCACATTCATCGGCAGTCATTAATTCCTGTTCTTCCAATGGAGACGAGCCCTGAGGCTTTCCATCTTCCGTAAGCGCCGCATTCCGGATATTGCTGGCTGTGAATCCAGGGCATACAGTCAAGACATTCACACCGGTTTCCATCAACTCTGTTCTTAAGGCTTCCATCCAGCCATTGATAGCAAATTTAGATGCGGAATAACCACTTCGTCCAGGCAGGCCACGAAAGCCTGCAATGGAAGAAATTCCCACTAAACTTCCTTTATTTTTGATAATATAAGGTAAAGCCAATTTGGCGCAATATAAATTGCCCCAAAAATTGACTTCCATCAACTTCCTAAAAGTATCCAGGTTGGTTTCCAAAAAAAGACCACGCATAGAAATACCGGCATTATTTACCAGTATATGAATCGTTCCGAATTGTTGAATTGTTTTTTCAAAGAAATGAGCACAGTCCATTTCATTACTTACATCTGCAGCATAGATAAATAAAGAATGTTCATCCGGGTTAGAAGATTTCAGCGCATACAATTTATCATAATTCCTGGCACAGGTAGCTACTTTACAGCCCTGCCGCAATAAAGCCAGGACAATAGCGCGGCCTATTCCTTCGGAACCACCCGTTACAACTGCTACCTTATTTTTAAAAAATTCCATTCTAATTTTTTGTTTGGGAATATACAAAATTAATCACTCTGTTGTTGAATATTCATGATAAAGGAAAAAATATTGTTTTAAAAATTTGGAGTACAGTTGAATTCAGTTATTTTTGCACTCTTTTTGAAAACAGGAAATGTTTTTAGAAATTTGTTCTTTCCAATGAAAATTGGGATGGGCTTTGGAAAGATTCGGTAGCTCAGTTGGTAGAGCAATACACTTTTAATGTATGGGTCCTGGGTTCGAGTCCCAGCCGGATCACTTAAGGCCGCCTTATTCAGGCGGCCTTCTTTATTTTAATCTTCACTACTCAACTGATTGTGTCTTATGGCTTAGATTTAAAGGCTTCTAATTTATTTATTTTTAAAAATTGCATTCAGCAAAAGAATCAATTCATTCCGGTAAGCTTTTTTAAAATCCATTTCAATATTTCTCAAAGACAAAATGTTTGGGGTGGGGAGCACATATAAATTACTTATCATGATCCTATGAATGGATGTGCTTAGAAACTGCAACCTTTCATTTTTTCTGAAGCAACCAATAGTAAAAACAAGTGATTAACTTTGTCTCACTCTCCTATTTAACTTTTTCAATTTAAAGAAATGAAACATTTAAAAATAATTACTTTGTTGATTACAGTAGTGTTCATTCAGGTACATTCATTTTCCCAGGTAACTTATTCCAAAAAAATGCAAAATGTAGTGTATGGAATGGTTTCAGGTACTGCATTGTTAATGGATATTTATATGCCCATTACATCAAATCATAAAGCGATCCTTTTCATTCCAGGCAGTGCATGGGGTTTTCCTTATTCTTTAGATTATGATCAGACACCGTTGAAAGAGGATGTCCTATTAGACAGCAATTATACAGGTAAATGGGTGCACTCCCTTGTACAAAATGGCTATACTGTTTGTGTCATTAATCACCGGTTTTCACCCAGGTATCATTATAATGAAATCATTGAAGATTGCCGGAGAGCCGTGAGATATGTACGATACAATGCAAATGAATTGGACATAGATCCTGATCATATAGGCGCAATGGGGCATTCTTCGGGCGCGAACCTTGCATCCATGCTTGGCGTAAGTGATGATAATCAATCATACACACATTCAAGTGTAGATAGTGTAAGCGCCAAAGTACAGGCTGTTGTAACGCTTGCCGCCCCATTTAACCTGGCAGATATCAACCGGTCGGGAGATACGGCTATTGTGAATGATTATATTCTTTCAGCCATTTCAGCCTATATGGGTAGTTTACCGGAAATGAAGGCCGGTGTTTTTATCTTATCCGGAAAATATAAGGAAGCCTCTCCCTTTGCCCAGGTTACAAAGGATGATGCACCCACACTTATTTATAATTCAGATAATGACCCTTTAATTCCAATTCGCCAAGCCAATGACATGTATCATCAACTGATTGAAAATAATGTCCCGACGCAAATGATTATTTCACAACATACGGGGCATAATCCCATTCCTGATATGAGGATCGTATGTAAGTGGTTTGATAAATATCTCCATTAATACTCTTTAAAAGAACAGGTGGATATCACAAAATAATATTCAGTAGATTTGTTCACTAAAACTAATGGCTATGCCCTCCTGGCAGGAAATATTGATAAGATTAGCCCTGGCATCTGTTTTTGGCGCATTGGTTGGCCTTGAAAGAGAACGTAGGGACAGGACTGCAGGAATGCGTACTCACATGATGGTTTGTGTGGGTTCTACCCTGGTCATGTTGGTATCTGCATTTGGATTTTCAGATGTTTTAGGAACACCACATATAGATCTAGATCCTTCAAGAATAGCAGCTCAGGTTATTAGCGGCATTGGTTTTATCGGTGCCGGAACAATCCTTTTTTCAAAACAAGGAACCATCCGCGGACTAACTACTGCATCCGGTTTGTGGACCGTCGCAGCCATTGGACTGGCCACAGGTGGCGGTATGTATTTTGCAGCATTGGCCACAACCATCATTGCATTGATCATATTGTGGGGTTTGCAATCCATTGAAGTGAAATTTTCTCAGAAATTTAAACAAAAAACACTTCGAGTCGTTACCAAACCAAATGTGGATTTAGGTGAAATTTTGGATAAGATTCTGGACCAGGATAAAATTGAAATGTCTTCATTGTTTATTGATAAATCCACAGATGAATATATTATTCAAATAAAACTGGAGGATTCTAATAGCTCCAAAATAATCAATTGCATTACAGAGTTGCAAAACAGCCCCACTATCAAAGAAGTACATTGGAATCAATAATGGGCCCTGGAAAAATTTGACTGCCCTTAAACTCCTTATTCCACCAATTATTCAGATAATGTATTTTTACCTGAATAAATCGAAATGACACGTTGCATGCAAGCCATTTTATTTACAAAGAAAATCAGGTATCTCTTCATTACTTGTATTATAAGCCTCCAATTATGGGGGCAAATTCCCTCCAACTTCCTGGATGTAAAACATTATTCATTTGCCATTAATTTAAATGACAGTACGAATATCATTTCTGGCAAAGCGCTTATCTCAGTTGGTTTTACAGGGAAAACAAGTATAATAACATTTGACCTTGCCCATAAAAATCAGGATGGAAAAGGCATGGAAGTAACTCATGTATCAAAAAATGATAAGCCCTTACAATTTTATCAGGATGCACAACATCTCTACATTCAGGATGAAGGCTCACCCGGTATCGTAAATACCTATCAAATCAATTATGAAGGTGTGCCAATAGATGGTTTAATCATCAGTAATACCAAGTATGGTCAAAGAAGTTTTTTTGCGGATAACTGGCCAAACCGTGCGCACAACTGGATTCCATGCAATGATCATCCTTCGGATAAAGCAACTGTTGAATTTATGGTGACAGCACCAAGCCATTACCAGGTAGTATCAAATGGCAGGCTCCTGGAAGAAATCAATTTGCCGGATAACCAAAAATTTACCCATTGGTTAGATACAGCCCAATTACCTACAAAGGTTATGGTTATTGGTGTTACGCAATTTGCCGTGCAATATACAGGTGATGTAGATTGCATTCCGGTATCTTCCTGGGTATATCCTGAAAACCGTGACAGTGGTTTTGCTCATTATGCGATTGCTAAAAATATATTATCCTGGTATATCCAACATATCGGACCATACGGTTTTGAAAAATTAGCCAATGTACAATCCAAAACCATTTTTGGAGGTATGGAAAATGCCGGTTGCATTTTTTATTTCGAGAATTCTGTCAATAGCAAAGGGATTGAAAGTTTATTTGCGCATGAAATAGCACATCAATGGTTTGGTGATAATGCAACGGAAATGGATTGGCCACATTTATGGCTGAGTGAAGGATTTGCTACTTATATGACGGAACTTTATTTCGAGGATAAATATGGGAGCGATACCTTAAAAAGTATGCTGCAAGAACAGCGTAATGACGTATTAGCTTTTTACACAAAACATCAAACGCCGGTTGTAGATACTTCTGATAAAAATAATTTAATGCATTTACTCAATGCAAACAGTTACCAAAAAGGAGGATGGGTATTACACATGCTTCGACAAAAGTTAGGAGATCATTTATTTTGGAAAGGGATAAGTACCTATTACCAGAATTATGCAGGACGGAATGCCAGCACCATGGATTTGAAAAAAATCTTTGAGCAAGTGTCAGGGCAAAATCTATCCGTTTTTTTTCAACAATGGCTTTACAGGGCAGGGCAACCGGAACTGAAAATTCATTGGGAAAACAATCTTCAAAATAAAAAAGTGATCATTCACATTGAACAGCAGCAATCTGTCTTATTTGATTTCCCCTTACAAATTGCTTTTATAAAAGGTAATAAGAAAATCATAAAAACATTCTCTATAAAAGATAAAATGTCAAATGTATTGGTTTCATTACCCTTTACCCCGGATGAAATCATCATTGATCCGAATGTGAATTTATTATTTAAAATGAATGAGCTTGAGAAAGTGGCCACTAAAAAAGGTGAATGAATAATCATCAAAAAGAAGATCATTTCATACACTTCAAGCCTTTAAGAAACTCTTTCAAAAATAATAGCAGCGCCCTGGCCAACTCCCACACACATGGAAGCCAAACCATAACGAACATTCCTTCTTTTCATTTCATGTAAAAGAGTTGTAGAAATCCTTGCCCCACTACATCCCAGCGGATGACCCAGTGCAATGGCGCCCCCATTCACATTAATGATTTCCGGATCCAGGTCTAAGTCACGAATGCAGGCAATACTTTGTGCTGCAAAGGCCTCATTGAGTTCAATCAGTCCAATATCTTCTTTTTTAAGATGCGCACGTTCCAATGCTTTTTGAATGGCAGGCACAGGACCAACCCCCATATAAGCCGGATCAACTCCGGCTACGGCCCTGCTGACTATTCGGGCCAAAGGTTTAGTACCGGTGGAGTCCAACTTATCTTCACTAACAAGCAATAAGGCTGCTGCACCATCATTGATTCCGCTGGAATTTCCTGCCGTTACCGTTCCCTCTTTGACAAATGCGGGTTTCAATGATGACAGTTTTTCCAAAGATGTTTTCCGGGGATGTTCATCCGTATCAAACAAGATGGTTTTTTTATTTTCCAGAATTTCAACAGGAATAATTTCATCTTTCCATTTATCGCTTTCTAGTGCTGCAAAATATTTTTCCTGTGATGAAAGTGCAAAGGCATCCTGGTCTTCTCTATTGATATGCCATTTCTTCGCCACATTTTCAGCTGTTTCTCCCATGGCAAATGGTGGGTACAATGCGGCCAGTTTTGGGTTGGTAAATCTCCATCCAATGCTTGTATCAAACATTTCTGTTTTGCGGCTCCAGGCAGATTCGGATTTTGATAATACGAAAGGAGCGCGTGTCATACTTTCTACACCGCATGCAATATAAAAATCACCATCTCCACAGGAGATAGCGCGGCTGGCATCCATGATTGCTTGCAAGCCCGATGCACAAAGTCTGTTTACCGTATTTCCGGCTACCGTTACAGGCAAGGACGCCAGCAATGCAGCCATGCGCGCTACATTTCGATTGTCTTCTCCAGCCTGGTTGGCAGCGCCTGCAATAACATCTTCAATGTATTCCGGTTTAATACCGGAATTACGATCCATCAATTTTCTGATCACCCATGCGAGCAAATCATCCGGTCTTGTATTACTGAGCTTTCCACCAAATCGCCCAATGGGAGTACGAAGAGCATCCACAACATAAACCTCTCTCATAAATTTTACTTTTTTAGCGCAGCAAAATTAAACCTTTATCATTCAATGAATGCAATTTGATATAGGTTTACTTCATACACCTAAGGAAATGAAGGCAAACTTCAATAAAAATGAATAACAGGCATTACCCTATCTCTACTCTTTTTAAAAACTCGCTGAGCTTTTGAATATTGAGATCCTTTATCCTTTCATTTTTTGTGCAATAATAAATTGACCCGATAAATTGCATATCAAAATAGTGAGCAATGGAAGTAAAGGGCGTTTCAAATCCGGGCGGAATTTCCGGATCAGCGCCAACTGCAATGAAACCAATAGATTTACCGGCCAGTTTTCTCCCCAACTCTTTATTGATGGTGACAATATCTGTAAGACGGTCAAAGAAATTTTTGAGCATTCCACTCATACTATACCAATACACCGGTGTCGCAAAAATTATTTTTTGAAAAGTAATACACTGTGTTATAATCTCCTGGAAGTTATCTTCAGCCGGGTATTTTTTCTCATAATTATAAGGCGCAATTTGTTGATCCAACAAGTCAATACAATGCATATTTCTTTGATGAAATATTCTTTCAACAACTTGCAACGTGTCACTTTTTTTTCGTGCGCTGGCTAAAATAATGATTGTTGAATCCTGCATCAATTATAAGCATTCAGGTTAATGCGCAAAATCCGTTTCAAAATTTCCTTTAATTCTTTCTATTGAGGGGTTGAAGTATCCAAATTTCAAATCAGGAAATTCTTCATGAATATCCTGCATCAAATTTTTAATGCCCATTGCTTCACCGGTATCTATTATTTGCATTTGGCCTAAATACCAGTCCGGGTCTATATTAAAATTTCTCCATTGGATCATTTTCAGGCCGGTCTCTTTAATTAATTTCCTTAAGGCCTCATATTCATCAACACAATCTGTAATACCCGGAAAAACAAAATAATTAATACTTGTCCAACCCCCATAATCGCGGACAATTTTCAGACTCTCCACAATATCTTCAAATTGATAATTATTCGGACGGTAATAAGGTGTATAAATTTTTTCCCGAACACTGTTTGTACTTACACGGATACTATTCAAACCCGCTTCGCATAAAGCTTTCACCGCATCCGGCTTTGAACCGTTTGTATTGATATTAATACTTCCATTATGGGTATGTTTACGTATTTCTATAATGGCCTCTCTAATGGTTTCCCACATAAGCAATGGCTCCCCTTCACATCCCTGTCCAAAACTAATTAAAGGAAATGGTGCATTGATTAAGTGTGGTACTGTGAATTCAACAATTTCTTCAACCGTTGGCTTGAATGTAAGCCGGTCCTGGTTAGAAACAATCATCTCGTCTTCCGGCTGAAATGAAATACAACCAATACAATTGGCATTACAGGCTGGCGATGAAGGTACAGGGCACTCCCATCTTCCCAATGATAAATTTTTCGCTGCAGGGCAATGATAGGTTGCGCAACAGGTATTCATCAAATGCTTTACCAACCTGTTTTGAGGATAAGCCTTCAACAAAGATTGCATGCCCATCAGAATATTATTTTCATCATATCCTTTGCTCTCCTGGCGGATATCATTTTCTATCCGCAATGCAGGCACATACATTTTTTCATCAAACCAACCCACAGCGGTATAACAAAATAAGGGGAGTGTAGGCGCATCTTCAGTTGTTTCATACGCTGCAATAAATAAGCCCGTATAAGCAGGAGGTATAAATGCAGCCACTGCCCACCCTTTTTGACATAAACGCATTTCACCTGTTTCCACATCCACTCCAATACCACGCCTTCCGGGCAATTCATATAAATTTCCACCTTGTGGTAACTCAATCCAGTCTTCTACAGATATTTCATATGCATCCCATCCACTTCTTCCTACTGCATATAAGGAAAGATCTTCAAAAATATTTCCTGCGCCATCTGAATATAAAAGATATGGAGATTGTAATAGCATGAAGGGTAAATTGCAAATTTAGGTCATTAAATCATAAGCGCTTCAAATGAAGCAACAATCACTACACATCCGTACATCACTCATCCATTTCTATTGATCATCTTCGCTTTACTATGGATGATGACTTTTAATCTATATGAGAAAAATTACGTTTTCTCTTCCAGGGTGTATTTGCAAAACTAAAGTTAATTGCATCAAATATAAATACAACATTGTTGCAAATAATATTTGAATTGTAGTTTTGCGCATGCTATTTTTCCGAAGACCAATTTTTAAACAAATAAGCGCTTTGATATTATTGCTGCTTTTTTCTTTTATTCAATTGGCAAAAACTTTTCATACACATCCTAATTATTCTTATTCCTCAATTTCTTTAGCTCAACATACTTCTTCAATACATGGTAATTACGCCTGTGCGCTTTGTGATTTTCAATTAGCGAAAGACGGATTCGTAACTTATGCACCTAGTATCTCAACCCCGGTTTTTGATTTCGACTCTTTTTATGGAGAATTCATTATACCAAATGTTGAAACATTAGCCATCGCATCGTCTGACAGAGCACCTCCATTGTCTGTTCATACCATCTAAATCGCACTCTTCACTGTTTCCTTTTTCTTTTTTAATGGCTTGAAAGGGCTAAATTAAATTTTCAGTTCATGCAAAACACGATTACAAAAATAATCTCATTGAATGCTTTGTTACTCTTCATTTTGATTTCAAATTATACATACGCAAAAACATCGAAAGATGCACTTCAACCCAATTCAAATTTTAATATAGCCGGGAAAGTGTTGGATGCCAAAACCGGGGAGGCATTACTGGGCGCTTCCATTTTTATATATGAATTAAAACGCAGCACCATTACGGATGCTCAGGGGAATTATTACTTTCATGAAGTGCCTAAAGGAAAATACCTTCTGGAAGTTTCTTACATGGGATATGCACAATGGGCGCAAACTATTTCAGTTCATGAAGATTTAAAACTGGACATTAAACTGGACCAGACTGCTGTTGAACAAACAGCCGTAATTGTTACAGGTGTATCAAGTGCAACCCGCATCAGGCAAAACCCTCAACCGGTTTCTGTGATCAAAAAGGATGAGTTTATGAACACAACTTCAACGAATGTAATAGATGCTTTAACCAAACTCGTTCCCGGTGTTAATGCAGTTAGTACAGGGCCGGCTATTTCAAAACCTTTCATCCGTGGGCTTGGATATAACCGAGTTCTTACGATTCATGATGGTGTGAGGCAGGAAGGCCAGCAGTGGGGCGATGAACATGGTATTGAAATAGACGATTACACTGTGCAACGGGTGGAAGTACTTAAAGGCCCCGC
The DNA here is from genome assembly GCA_018268015.1 of Bacteroidota bacterium. Classification (GTDB taxonomy): domain Bacteria; phylum Bacteroidota; class Bacteroidia; order Chitinophagales; family Chitinophagaceae; genus JAFDXJ01. Next base: position 62,750 of record JAFDXJ010000027.1, on the reverse strand, counting down.
TTCATTGATCTATGGCAGTGATGCTCTAGCCGGTGTTATCAATATTATTTCACAAACTCCTACACCGGATGGAGTTATTCGTGGCACTTTATTAAGCGAGTATCAAACGAATAATCACTTAAGAGGTTTTTATGGAAATTTAGGAGGAAGTAAAAATGGATTTAGCTGGAATGCTTATGGCAGTTATAAAGGAGCGGCTGATTATCAAAATAAATATGATGGCTATGTTTTCAATTCAAAATTTCAAAATATCAATTTTGGAGGAATGTTAGGATATAATGGTCAATGGGGCCGGTCAAATTTAATAATCAGCAATTTTGATGAACATCTGGGCATTGTTGAAGGAAACCGGGACAGCGCCACAGGGAAATTTATAAAAATGCTGCCGAATGGAGATGAAGCTATTGCTACAAAGCAGGATTTTAATTCATTATCTAGCACTGTTCCTTTTCAGCATATACGTCATTTTCAAATCACGTCTAACAACAATTTAAAAATTGGAAATAGCAATCTAGATCTTATATTAAGTTATCAGCATAATCAACGACAAGAATTTGGAAATTCCGAAGACATTAACACCCCAAATGCCTGGTTTAATTTGCAAACCATTACCTATAACATCAATTGGCATTTACCTTATACGGGAAATTTTAAAACGAGTTTCGGAGTAGGTGGAATGTATCAAAACAATCAAAATTTAGCCGAGGAAGTATTAATCCCTGAATACAATCTTTTTGATATAGGAGCGTACGTTTTTTCTCAGTATTCCAAAAACAGGTTAAGCTTAAGCGGTGGATTGAGATATGATACCAGGCATGATAATGCAAAGGGAATGGTGATGGAAGGGGAAACAAAATTTACAGCGTTGAAGAAAAATTTTTCAAATATTTCCGGGAGCCTGGGTTTAAGTTATGAGGTTTCAAAATCTCTTGCACTAAAAGCCAATATAGCCAGAGGTTACCGGGCGCCGAATTTTGCAGAGTTATCAAGTAATGGCGTGCACGAAGGAACGAATCGTTACGAAATTGGAGATAATAATTTAAAATCTGAAGTAAGCATTCAAGGAGATGCAGGAATAGAAATCACTTCTCAACATGTATCTTTTGATGCCAGCTTATTTTATAATCATGTTCAAAATTTTATCTTTTATAAAAGGCTACTTGCCCAAAATGGCGCTGATTCCACGATACTTGATCCGGAAAGCGGCCAGGCATTGGAAGTGTTTCAATTTGATCAGGAAACGGCTAACCTGTATGGCGCAGAAGTCAGCCTGGATCTACATCCGCATCCATTGGATTGGCTACATTTTAAAAATGTTTTTTCTTATACGAGAGGTAAATTCACCACGCCAGTCGGAGGTTCAGAAAACTTGCCCAACATTCCGGCAGCAAGAATATTTACTATTTTAAGTGGAAACTTTTTTAAAGACGGAAAAAAAATCAGGAATTTAAATATAGGATTAGAAAGCGATTTTGTTTTCCAACAACACAATCCATTTACGGGTTTTAATACCGAAACAAATACCCCGGGATATTGGCTCATAGGCGCTCATGCAAGTGTTGATATTATAAAGAATAATCAAACTTTATTTACTCTGAACATTACCGGAGAAAACCTGGGAAATATAGCTTATCAAAATAGCCTTAGCAGGTTTAAATATCTTGCAATCAATAACGTTACAGGCAGGCAGGGTGTTTTTGATATGGGCAGAAATATTGGGATAAAAATAAATATTCCATTAAATTTTAAATACAACTAATCTCCAGAGAAAGGTTGATAGTTCCTTAAAGAACATTTCATTTTATCTCAAAATGCTGAAAGAGATTTTGTAAAAAGAAGATCTCGAAAAAGGGATTCTTTTCTATATTCCGGACTTTATACATCATTTGTCGCACAAGTTCCGCAACAAGGAATGTGTAGATGTTAAAAATAATTGTACGTGTTTTTTGGAGTTATCATACCCTTTTTGTTCCGTATATTTACAAAAATATCTGTATGAATTTATTTGTTGCCGGCCTGCCTTATGATTTGGATGATGCAGAACTACTTGAAATTTTTGAAAAATTCGGGCCGGTGCTTTCAGCAAAGGTGACCCTGGATAAAGAAACGGGAAAAAGCCGTGGATTTGGATTTGTAAGTATGAAAGAAGAACAGGATGGTAAAGATGCCATTGAACATTTAAATGATATCTCCCTGGGCAAAAAACCTTTGGTTGTTAAACAGGCTGAAGAAAGGCAGAGACCCGAACCCAGAAATAAATATAGAAGATAGGTTTGTCTTTTCCCTGTTTTTTACAATCCCCAAATTATTCTGAATGAGCATTTAGTTTCTGATCTCATCTCTCTTTACATCTAAGGAAACACCCGATTCTCCCATAAATTCTAATATGGGAGGATTGAGTTTGACAATATGAATATGAACTTGTTCGGCTAAAGAAAATTGCTCAAAAATTTGTACAGCCATTGTTCCGGCAACCGTTTCCAATAAGGGCTGTGCATGTTGCATAACCTTTTTCACCAATTCATAAACGGCACTATAATCAATTGTTTCAGTCAGATGAAGTATTGGAAATTTATTCGGTTGAAATCCCACCCTTACATTCACTTCAAATGAAGCGCCCATTACTTTTTCTTCTTCATAAAACCCATGCGAAGCATAAAAGTGCAGGTTTGATAAATGTACAAATAGCATAAATATTTTTTATTCCGGAAATTTTTCACTCAAATATCTTTCCGCATCCAATGCGGCCATACAACCACTTCCCGCGGCTGTCACTGCCTGACGATATGTTTTATCCTGCACATCTCCCGCAGCAAAGACCCCTTCAATATTCGTTTTGGAAGTACCCGGCGTTGTTAATATATAACCCGCATCATCCATATTCAGCCATCCTTTAAAAATCTCGCTATTGGGTGTATGGCCAATGGCAACAAAAAAGGCGCTGATAGGAATAATTTTTTCAACATTTGTTTGGGTATCCATAATTTTTACACCTTCTACGGTGTTTTCTCCCAATACTTCTTTTGTTATACTATTCCAATAAATCTGGATGTTTGCCGTATTTTTAACGCGGTCCTGCATCACTTTGCTGGCGCGCATTCCATGCTCATCTTTACGAACAATCATGTGGACTTTTGTACATAATTTGGATAAGTATAAAGCTTCTTCACATGCCGTATCACCAGCCCCAATAATGGCCACTTCTTTATTTTTAAAAAAGAAACCATCACAAACAGCACAAGCACTCACGCCGTGCCCATTCAGTCGTTGTTCACTTTCCAGGCCCAGCCACTTTGCAGAAGCGCCGGTTGCTATAATGACACAATCTGCCTCAATCCATTTTTCTTCATCAATTTCAATTTGATGTTTAGGACCTTTTAATTCTGCCCGGGTAGCTAATCCATAACGAATATCTGCCCCCATACGTACTGCTTGCTTTTCAAAATGTACCATCATCTCCGGTCCTTGTATTCCATCCGGATAACCGGGATAATTTTCGACATCTGTCGTTATGGTCAATTGGCCACCTGGTTGAATCCCTTGATATAAAACAGGTTTCAAATTGGCACGTGCAGCATAAATAGCCGCCGTATATCCCGCAGGGCCACTACCTATAATCAGGCAATGTACTTTCTCCGTAACTTGATTATCCATTTTGAAATAATTATTTTAATGTAGTTGAAAAAAATGAGTTGCAAAAGTACTCAATTTTTTTCTGTAAAACAGGCCTGAAATAGATTAACTAACGAGGAATGATGATACTTTTATATTGTGCAGCATAGCCACTAAAAACCCCTAATGCGCCATTAGAAATATTTCCAATAACATGAATGGGCGAGGAAAATGGATTCCCATAACTTTGATAAGCAAAATCCCATGTATTCCAAAAATCAAATGTGCCTTTATCTATATTACAAAACTTTAAAGTAACGGTATCCCCCCGATGTGCAAACCCATAATGATCTCCTGTTGGTTTTTCATTACTGTTTTTATCCCACCCCATATCAAATTGAAAAGTATAAGTAATTCCATCCACGACCTGGTCATCTGCAGTTGAGTTTAATCCGGGCAAAAAAGGTCCATCATTTTCCCGGGTAAAATATCGGACATAATTGCCAAGACCCGGCGGATCCGTAAATTTCCCAAACATGCGGCAAAGTGTTGTATCATCGGTATTTACAGCCGGCTCCCACCATAATGAATCACATAATTTTGTAAGGAAAGGGATGCTGGTCGTACTGCTGTACTCGCTTCCATCCAAAGTTTGAATTTGCAATAAATAACTTTTACCAAACTCACCGGTCAGCAGGTTATTTCCATTCGTTGTATCAATGGTATAATAATAATATTTAAAATCGGATGTATCCGTAAAAGAATATTCAGTCAATGGATATACTGTATTATCTACTGTAATACTGACTTTAGCCTGGTGTACAAATGTGTTAGATAATTCCTCAGGTGTGATGGTTGTAAAAAAATTTAATGAAGTGGATAAAGACACAAGCGGGGGTTTACCATTTTCTATTTCTGCATTCACCACCAATTTAGGAGCCTGGTTTTCTACTTCTACTTTGATTGTTTTTTCGCATGATAAAAGCATCACAGATAAGCAGGAATATATCATCCATTTTTTCATGATATGGATCTATGTAGGATTTCAATTACACCGGTTGGGTGACTTTGGATTTCATGTCCTTATTAAAATAATATTTCATGGCCGGCCCGGTTACCAATATACTCACAACCGTCATAATCACAAGGCCCACAAAAATTGTTTCATCAATGATACCTGTTTGAAGCGCTACTAAACCTAATACAATTTCCTGCGATCCTCTCGCATTCATTCCAAAGGCCACTGCTTTAGATTCATTCCGGGTCATACCACTTGCCCTTGCGCCGATCCAGGTACCAACCAATTTTGCAGTAAAAGAAATTCCAATGATAATCAATACCACACTTAGGTCAAAGTGTGTCAGAAAATTAATCTGTAATCCAACAGAAGCAAAAAATAATGGGGCAATAATATTCAGGATAAAATGCTCCAATACATTTTGCGAGGTCATGGAAAAGTGCTTTGAATCACCCACTGCTATACCTACGAGGAATGCCCCAAAAACGCCGCGAATATGCAACGCTTCTGTAAAAACGGCACCCAAAAAACACAGGCAAATGCCTACCGTAATGATCCCTCCCGGAGGTGAGAGATATTTTACAGACAATCTCAAAATCTGATTTACAACCCATCTTCCAATGGTGACCATAAATATGGCAAAAAGTAAAACAATGATTACGGACATGGAGTCCCCATCTGATTTACTCACATCCATCATTTTTACAATAATGGAAAATAATATCCATCCAAGAAAATCATTGACCATGGCGCCGGTTAATACAAGGCTGCCAATTTTTGTACGCATAAGCTGCAAATCCATCAATACTTTTACAATAACAGATAAAGCTGTTATGGACAATGCAGTACCAAAAAACATGGCCGGTATTAAACGGTCTTTACTGGGTGTTGCAAAAATAAAATCATGAAAAAACCATATGGTTATAAATCCAAGTAAAAATGGAAATAAGATACCTAAAATACTAATGGAAGCAGCTTGTTTCCCTTGTTTCACAATCTGCTTCAGGTCCACTTCTATCCCTGCAACAAACATCAGCAGGATCACACCAATATTGGCCAGTCCATCAAATGCACCGAATGCACGTGGCTGGCTAAGAAAAATCTGATGAAAGAAATTGGGAAAAAGAGTGCCTACTACGGAAGGCCCTATAATAATGCCTGCAATGATTTCACCGATCACAACAGGCTGTTTGAGTTTACGGCAGATTTCACCCAGGAAACGTGCAGAAATCAATACAATAGTAACGATTATTAAGAAATTAAGGACTTCCTGAGAGGTCAGTTTAGATGCCATAATATGCTGTTAACTTTAATCAAAGAAATACAAATTATCTATTCCATACATCAATACAAAAGAACAAAATAGAAATTAAATATGATTTACTAACAAACAAATTATTTTTTAGACTGATTACGATGAACCATTTTTCGATTTTACGGGTATCGGAACATGATAGAAAATTCTCTAAAATAATGCTTCTGCAATTACAGAAATTTCCCGGAAATAATCCAATAACCAAGAAAACAAATGAACAGGATCAGCAAGATTGCCAGTATAGTCCAGTACAAGTTGGGTATGGTTCTTTTCTTACGGTGGGCTTTTGTAATGGATAAATGTGTTTGCATATTTGCATTTAACTGCCGGACCAATGAGTCAAGTTTTTTGGTAGAAGCAATTTGTTTTAAACCATCCACTGCATCGCCGGAAAAAGGGGATTCCTGAATAATTTTTTCTACAGCTTTCAAATCTTCACCACTCAATTTACCCTCCAGGTAATCTCTTAACTGAGCTTCTGTAAGCTCTCCTTCAAAAAATATGGAATGCAAATTATCCATGCTTTTCAATTTCCATTTTTCTAAAAATAAAATTTTTTAAATTTCTTTTCCCATTTTGAATATTACTTTTTACCTGCAGGATCGTCATTCCTGTCATTTCAGTGATTTCCTGGTAACTTTTCTTTTCCAGGTAAAAAAGAGCAATACATGTTTTCTGGCCTTCCGGCAAATACTCCATGGCGTCATGCATTTGATCTAACAAGATTTCCTTTTCCATAAAATGATTTATAGAACTCCAATTTTCATGAATAGGGATATCATCAGGTAAAATACTCCACCTTGCATTGGATCTTTTCCGCAATTGCATCAGGCAATAATTCCGGGTAACCATATAAAGCCAACTTTTAAAATAATCCACTTTATATTTTTGTAATTCCAAAGACACCTTTAAAAAAATTTGCTGTACGGCATCTTTGGCATCTTCTTCATTTTTCAAATATTTCATCGCCACTCCCAATAGGAGCATCGTATAACGTTCTAAAAGAATTCCCAGGAAATAATTATTTTTTTCTTCAATATATTTTTGAAGTAAATCCTGGTCACTCATATTTTGAATATAGGCATCTTTCACAATGGAAATATAATGAATTATTGGAAGGATGCATTTATCCATTTTTTCCATAAAGCAATGAATCAGTATAAAAAATATGGTATTTGATCTCTGGAATTTACCTTCGCAAAAAATATCAATCATTTATGAAAGCTGGGATATTGGGGGGAGGCCAATTAGGGCGGATGTTATTACAGGCAGCTGCTAATTATACCGTGGATACATTTGTTCTTGAAAATGATGAGCATTGCCCGGCTGCACATTTATGTCATCATTTTGTGAAAGGAAATATTCAGGATTTTGAAACTGTATATGAGTTTGGAAAAAATCTGGATGTAATAACTATTGAAATTGAAGCGGTCAATATTGACGCGCTTGAGAAATTGGAACAGGAAGGCGTAAGGGTTTATCCTAAGCCATCAGCCATTCGAATTTTCAGGAATAAAATTCTCCAAAAAGAATTTTATCAGCAACATGAAATTCCTACATCGCCTTTTATGATCACAAAAGATAAAGCAGCATTACAAACCGCCGCTTCATTCTTACCTGCTGTTCACAAAATTGCAGAAGGTGGTTATGATGGCCGCGGCGTACAGATATTGGAAGATGAAAATGATTTTGAAAAAGGTTTTGACAATCCATCCGTTTTAGAAAAGAAGGTGGCTGTCAAAAAAGAAATAGCCTTAATTATAGCGGCTGATGACAAAGGAGATTTCACTATCTTCCCACCAGCAGAAATGATCTTTGATCCACATTTACATTTATTGGATTATCAACTCAGCCCGGCAAACATTTCAAAAAATATTTTATGGAAAGCTGAAGCCATCGTACAGAAACTCATAAAATCTCTTAAAAGTCCCGGCCTCTTTGCGGTTGAGCTTTTTATTGATGAAAATGACCAGGTGCTTGTCAACGAGACTGCACCACGTGTACATAATAGTGGTCATCACACTATTGAAGCAAATTATTGCAGCCAATATGATATGCTTTGGCGCATTATGCTTCAATATCCACTGGGAAATACAGCGCCCATACTTCCATCGGCGATTGTAAATATTATTGGTGCAGAAGGGTATTCCGGAGATGCTTATTATGAAGGGCTTCCAGAAGTATTGAAAATGGAAAAGGTATTTGTTCATTTATATGGTAAAAAGATTACCAAACCCGGCAGAAAAATGGGGCATGTAACTATTTTGGGCAACGACTATAATGACCTGGCCCATTCGGCAAATAAAATAAAACATACCCTTAAAGTAAAAACGAATTGAGCATCTTATACTTAAAATGTATTTTTACATAAAACCAATATATGCAACAGCCGATTGTCAGTATCATCATGGGCAGTGACAGCGACCTTCCGGTAATGCAACCAGCTGCGGATATCCTGAAAGAATTTGAAATTGAATTTGAGTTAACTATCGTATCTGCACATCGCACACCAAAACGCATGATGGAATTTGCTTCTACTGCAAAAGAACGTGGCATTAAAGTCATCATTGCAGGAGCCGGCGGTGCCGCTCATTTACCCGGAATGGTTGCGGCCATTACTTCATTGCCCGTAATAGGTGTACCGGTAAAATCATCAAATTCAATTGATGGCTGGGATTCCATATTGTCTATATTACAAATGCCCAATGGGGTTCCGGTGGCTACGGTAGCGCTAAATGCCGCTAAAAATGCAGGAATATTAGCTGCAGAAATTATTGGCACGGCAGATGAAAAGGTTTCTCTTGCTCTTACGGCATATAAAAAAAATATGGAGTCAGATGTTCTAAAAAAAGTAAAGAGCACATCCGGAAAATGGCCTAATCAATATGATCATTGATTTTTTTTCTGATGCACAAGAGTAAATGACTGCTTCAAACCTTCACTACATTGAAGAATTTCCTCAATCCATGCACTACCATAACGGGCATAAAATCCGGAAAAATTTTCAACTCTTTCCTGCAAACTATTTTGAGGAAATAATGATGATTTTAAATATTCAATTTTTTTTATTGCATCATCATGCTTTCGTTTTTCAGCGCGGATCATTTTCTTTTCCAAAACTCTGAGCAGTTTTTCATTTTTCTTTTTTAAAGCGATAACATGACCTGCTAAAGTTTCATCTGCCTTTTTGGCCTTCTCCAAAATCTTATTATATACCTGGCTGATCATACCCGATTCCATATCAATCAATTGATGCTCACCTACCAGCCTGATAACATAATTTTTGGCTAACTCCTCTTTGGATAAAAATAAATCTTCCGCTCTAAAAGCTATTTGCTTCCATACTTTTTGATGCCTTTCTTCCATAATTAAAAAGGAATTTCTCAAAACCAATACCGGATATGAAATTTTCATTGCATCAAATACTTTACCCAATTCCAGCCAGTAAGCCAATTCACCTCCTCCGCCAATAAAAACAATATTAGGTAGTACAGTTTCCTGGAAAGGTCCGCGTAGTATAACATTTCCACTAAATCTCTCCGGGAAATTTTTCACTTCTTCTATAATTTCTTTCTGAGAAAATTCCAGCCCAAGCGCTTTTACTTTAAATATCTCACCTACTCTTTCAATGCGTTCTCTTTTATCCTTCAATAAATAAAATAAGTTCAATTCCCTTCCGGCAGTTTGCACCTTATAATTTTTTCCTAATTCATTTTTAACAGGCTCCAATGCATGATGTGAAAATTGTGTTTCTAATTCTTGGAGAATGGTGGGTTCAAAAATTTTTTTAAGATCCCGGTTATCTGGAATAAGCACAACCAGTCCATATTTCCCAAACAACTCATTGATTAAATGTAAAGTAGATTGTTGAATCGTGTTTCCTTTTTGATAGCTTTTATGAAACAAATTGATGAGTTCATTCCCAAAAGGTAAAACCCCGAGTTGCCCCTGCAAATCATTCATCATTTGCAGGAATGGCTCATCTATACACATTCGTCCAACAGCACCGGTTTGCGCAGTCATCCACTGATAAGATTTTCCCTCAACCGTTATATGATTTAACTCATCCAGATCCGCATCTTCACTACCCATGTAAAAAACAGGAATAAAATTTTTACCCGGAAATGTTTCTTGTAAAACAGACGCCAGTTTAATAACATGTAATATTTTATAAATGACATATAAAGGGCCTGTAAAAATATTGGGCTGATGCGCCGTGGTGATGGTAAATGTATTTTTATTTAACAGCAGTTCAAGGTTTCTCATTACCGGTTCAAATACAGGCAGGCCATCATATTGTTTGTGTAAAACACGCACAAGGTCATCTCTGTATGCAAAATTTCCTCTTGCTTTCATAGCTTCCTGAATTCCATCCAGGTTCGGCGCATACTTGTAAAATGGCTTAAGTGCTTCAACACCATCCAGATAATCCATCACTAATTTTGAAAAAGAACCGGTATGGCTATATGGGATTTGAGTACAATGGGCTTGCATAAAAAATTTCTCTTAAAATAATTAAACCGGTAATTCATTCAGTTCCTCATAGAAAAATGTATAAACAGGTTTTCCAGGTAAACAAATGCAAAGTCTGCCTAAAAAAGTTTTTGTCTACATCCATTGCCTTTTAAAAATTCACCCGAAACATCCAACAACAATTGATTTTCTATATACATGCTATCAAAATTCTAAGTTACATGATAACAAAAAACAGTCGCTATTTTAATATTGTATGGACTTTACGATTTTACAGCTGGACAGGATTTACAATCGGTAGTGCCACCCCTTCCAGGTCATAATCGTAAGCTTTCGTGATTTTCACCTGTACAAAATCTCCCGGGTTTAAAGAATGCTTACTTTTTACCACCACTTCATTATCCACTTCCACACTATCAAATTCAGTCCGGCCCAAATATCTCCCGGCTTCTTGTTGATCAATCAGTACTTCAAAAATTTTCCCGATTTTTTCCTGATTTTTCTCGTAACTGATTTCCTGCTGTACTTCCATGATTTCCTGAGCCCTGGCTTCTTTTTCTTTCGCCGGCACATTATCTTTTAATAAATATCCTGAGGTGCCTTCTTCATGACTATAGGTAAAAATTCCGACCCGATCAAAGCGTTGTTCCACTAAAAATTTTTTCAGGATAGACACATCTTTTTTTGTTTCTCCCGGGAAACCCACAATCAGTGTTGTACGCAGACAGATACCCGGATTTTTCTCACGAATAGCATGGAGCAGCTTTTCTATTTCACTTTGTGTAGTTTGTCTTTGCATAGCTTGCAACATACGATCACTGGCATGTTGCAATGGCATATCCAGGTAATTGCAGATATTCTCCCGTTCACGCATGACATCTAATACTTCCAATGGAAATTTATTAGGATAGGCATAATGCAGCCTTATCCATTTTAAACCCGGAATGTCACTTAATTTTTCCAATAAATCTGCCAGCATTCTTTTTTTATAAATATCCAATCCATAATAAGTAAGCTCTTGTGCTATCAGCATTATTTCCTTTACACCGCGCTGAACCAAAATTTCTGCTTCACGAACAATTTCCTCCATGGGCTTACTGATATGTTTGCCTCTCATTAAGGGAATAGCACAAAAAGCACAAGTTCGATTGCAGCCTTCACTGATTTTTAAATACGCATAATGATGTGGTGTAGCCAGTAGGCGTTCACCCAATAATTCTTTTTTATAATCTGCATTGAATTTTTGCAGAATGAAGGGGAGTTCCATCGTGCCAAACCAGGCATCTACTTCAGGGATTTCCGTTTCCAGATTCTTCCTATAACGCTCACTCAAGCAACCCGTAACATATACTTTATCCAGGTCGCCTTGTTTTTTCAATTCGACCTGTTCCAGGATGGTTTGAATACTTTCCTCTTTTGCTTTTTCAATAAAACCACAGGTATTGACTATGACGATATTATGATCGATTTTTTTATTCTCATGAGCCACCGGGATTTTATTGGCCCGAAGCTGGCCACTCAGCACTTCACTATCAACCAGGTTTTTACTGCATCCCAGGGTGATAATATTTACCTTATCTTTTTTGAATGACTTTGCTTTCATATTTGCGGCAAAGTTAACTTATCCCGAATACAAAGATTGTCCATTGCTAATTTTTTAAATACATTTGTCTGAATCAATAATTTACAAATGAACAAAGTATTTAAAGATGCTATGTCAGCCATTCATGATATACAAGATGGCTCTACGGTGATGTTTGGCGGATTTGGATTATGTGGCATTCCTGAAAATTCCATTGCAGCATTGTATGAAAAAGATGTACGGCAACTTACCTGTATTTCCAATAATGCCGGTGTGGATGATTTTGGTCTGGGTATTTTGTTAAAAAGAAAGCAAATCAAAAAAATGATGAGCAGTTATGTGGGCGAGAATGCAGAATTTGAACGCCAGCTACTGCATGGTGAATTGGATGTAGATTTGATACCACAAGGTACACTTGCTACACGCATTCAGATGGCTGGTATGGGCATCCCTGCTTTTTTTACTCCGGCAGGTTATGGAACCGAAGTAGCTGAAGGCAAAGAAGTACGTGAATTCAATGGAAAGATGTATTTAATGGAAATGGCGCTCCATGCAAATTTCGCCATTGTCAAGGCCTGGAAAGGGGATTCTTTAGGAAATCTTGTTTTCCGTAAAGCCACACGAAACTTTTCAACATCAATGGCAAGAGCCGGTGATATTACCATTGCAGAAGTAGAAGAATTGGTTGCCCCCGGTGAATTACCTGCTGATTGTGTACATGTTCCGGGCATTTATGTTCATCGCATTTTCCAGGGAAAAAATTATGAAAAAAGAATAGAGAGAAAAACCATTCAGATTCATAATAATTAATGCGCAGAACCATGCTTTTTCCCAAATATTCATAAATGAATTTTTCCCATGTATTGGAGATGTTTCATTAAAAAAAAAGAACATCATAATTATACAAAATCAACTTAACGTTTTAATTTAAAAATATGGCATTAGATAAATTTGGTATAGCAAAACGTATTGCACAGGAATTGCAAGATGGTATGTATGTCAACCTGGGCATCGGCATTCCAACCCTTGTTGCTAATTTTATTCCGGACGGCATCACCGTTATCCTGCAAAGTGAAAATGGCATTCTTGGTATGGGCCCTTACCCTACAGAAGAAAACCTGGATGCAGACCTGATCAATGCAGGAAAAGAAACGATTACAGAAATCCCCGGTAGTGTTTTTTTCGATAGCGCTGAAAGTTTTGGAATGATTCGCGCAGGGAAAATAGACCTCACGGTTTTGGGCGCAATGGAAGTAAGTGAAAAGGGTGATATCGCTAACTGGAAAATTCCCGGAAAAATGGTGAAAGGGATGGGCGGTGCAATGGACCTCGTTTCCAGTGCCAGAAACATTATTGTGGCGATGCAACATACCAATCCAAAGGGTGAAAGTAAATTATTGCCATCCTGCACATTGCCCTTAACAGGAGTAAAATGTGTCAAAAAAATTGTTACTGATCTTGCCGTAATAGCCGTAACAGATGATGGGTTTAAATTGCTGGAACGCGCACCGGGTGTAACTATCGAAGAAATTCAAAATAAAACAAAAGGTACCTTGATAATCCCTGAAGAAGTTCCTGAAATGGTTTTGTAAAGGGATAAAAATTTCCTTTCATCATTACATAAAATTTATTTTTCAAATGTCACAAGATCTCAATTGGAAAACACGATCTTCTACTTATCTTTTCAGGGAAGACTGGTTTAAGATACGGAAAGATGTGTGTGAAAGACAGGATGGTAAAATCGTTGATCCTTATTATGTATATGAATTCCCAGACTGGGTTACGGCTTTACCTCTTACTGAAGAAGGAAAGATTATTTTGATTCGTCAATACAGACATGCCTTAGGTGAAGTATGTATTGAACTGCCGGGTGGATGCGTTGATAAAGCAGATCCATCCATGGAAGATGCAATACGAAGGGAAATGTTGGAGGAAACCGGTTTTGCCTTTGAGCAGGTACATTTATTAGGGCAAATTTCTTCCAATCCATCTACCAACAATAACCTGATGCACATGTTTATTGCAACCGGCGGAAGAAAAATTCAAAAACCTGAGCTGGATAGTAATGAAGAAATAGAAGTGTTTGAAGTAAGTTTTGATGAATTGGAAGAACTTGTTAAAGAAAAACGCATTGTACAATCCATGCATTTAAGCACGATATTTTATGCATTGTATTATCTGAAGAAAATAGATTTTGTAAAATCGATATCCTATTAATCCGGGCTTACTTCCGCCACAAGGAAAACACTACCACATACCAGGATAAGATCCTGTTGATGAGCATGAGCCATAGCATTTTGCATGGCTTCTTTGATGTTTGAAAAAGCTTTTCCTTTTAATCCAAATAATGATGCTCTCTTGATCAATTCTTCTTCATTCATTGCTCGCGGGATGGATGCTTTTGTGAAATAATAGATCGCATTTGGAGGCAATGTAGCAAGTATTCCCTGTGTATCCTTATCATTCACCATTCCAAAAATAATATGTACTCTGTCATAATGTAAAAGGCTCAATTGTTCTTTCACGGCATTAATACCATCTTCATTATGTGCAACATCTAAAATAATATCCGGCGAATGATGAATTTTTTCCCATCTGCCATGAAGGCCGGTATTTTTTTTCACATGAGATAATCCTTTTTTTATTTGTGTGAGTGAAAGATGGAAACCGGCAATTTGTAATTGATGAATGGCTTCTAAAACCGGCAAAATATTTTTAACCTGGTAAATGCCTGTTAAGTCTAATTGATACTGCTCATGACTATTCGATCTCGTTTCAACGATTGTTAAAGATAAAATTTGGCCATCATTTTCCCAGTCCTCCACATATCTCCTTTGCCGGGCATCATAAAAAGGCGCATTTTTTTCTCTTGCGACAGTTTCAAATACAGGGAATGTTTCTTTATTCATTTCGCCAATAATGACAGGAATATTTTCTTTAATGATACCTGCTTTTTCACCGGCTATTTCTTTTAATGTATCACCTAACATATTTTTATGATCATACCCGATTTGTGTAATGACTGATACTATAGGCGTGATAATATTTGTGCTATCCAGTCGTCCGCCCAACCCTGTTTCAATAATGGCTATATCTACCTGATTATTTGCAAAATAGTCAAAAGCCATAGCCACCGTAATTTCGAAAAAAGAGGGTTTAATCGCTTCAATATGAGGTTTCATTTTCTCAATAAAGTCGATAACAAATTGCTCGCTGCATAGGGCTCCATTGATCTTTATTCTTTCTCTGAAATCTTTCAGGTGCGGGGAAGTGTATAACCCGGTTTTATATTGTCCGGATTGTAATACAGATGCAATCATGTGACTCACCGAACCTTTTCCATTGGTGCCGGCGATATGAACACACTTTATTTTCTCTTGTGGGTTTCCGAGGATATGGCATAATGCAGAAATATTGCCCAGGTCTTTCTTATACGCTGCGATTCCTATGCGGCTATACATGGGAAGCTTTGAATAAATGTAGTCTAAAGTTTCAGAGTAAGTCATACCACCCACACTAACCTTTGGGGTTTTCAAATTTGATGATAACCGTGCCGCTCTGTGTTTCAGAGCCTTTGGAAAATTTCAACAAGCGAGCTTTTTTTAGCGCAATTTCATTGATGTCTTTGAATGGGCTACCTTGATTAATGGATACATTTACAACGTTACCATTGGCATCAACGGTGACATTCACAATCACTTTGCCCCCATACTTATAGGTGTCTTCAAAGCGTGCACTACTGCTGATTTTGCGACCGGAAAGCCCACTATTGATATTAATTCCTGCTGTACCTCTTCCCCCATTTCCCGTATAATTATCTGAATTAGGATTGCCATTTGGTTTTCCCTGATCACCCGTACCACCTGAGATACCCTGATTACGAACATTATTGTAACTATCGGCATTATTGCCCCCATTATCTTTATTACTACCTCCACTATATACAGCCTTTGGTTTTGGAGGAGAAGGAGGTGTTTTAACCGGAACAGCGGTTGCTTTTTTATTGGAAACCGCATTCTCGTTATTCATATTCTTTTTAGTGGATGGGTTTGCAGAAGTATTGATAGCAGGTGAAGACCTATCATTATTTTCTGCAACTTCTTTTTGCGTTTCAGCAACAGAATTTTGAGATGGCGGAGGGTTTGAATTGGTTTCCTGAGCCAATGAAGGAGCACCCGGAATTTGCGGAGGAATATCTCCAAATCCGGTTTCACTATTGCCAAGATTTACCTCAATACCTTCATTAGCCAATGGTGGAGGGATTTGTGGAATCGTCCAGCTTACTAAAAGAAATAAAAGAAAAAATGCACTCAAAACAGATATTGTTAAAATGCCTGCTTTGATATTTTTTTGTTTCTCAAATTGCTGCTGTTCAAATTGATCTTTGGACATAGATTTTATTTATCAGTACAAATGTAGTTTCTAGAATTCTAAATCATTGTTATAAAGATGCAGCTTTAGGTCAATTACATACTTCAAAGAAGATTTATCGCCAATTTCCCAACCAGAAAAAATAGGGCCGGTAATTATCAGCATTTTTATATACATCCCTGATATTGGTACTATTAATACTATATCCCACTAGTAAAGAATCATTATTGTTAAATTCTGTATGAGCAGTTGCATTATAGGCAATTATATTACCGCCTGCCTGTGGCGCTGTATATATTTTTCTTTTATTTGAAAAGGGACCAACAGGCCCGGCAGCATCATATAAAAAGATATCCGGGCTCAGGAGGTTACCTTCAGATAATAAATAATATTTTCCCTGGCTTTTAAAAACCGAGAACTGTTCTGATAATCCTCCCTGCAATCGAACACTTTGCGTACTATCATGAACCCAATTGGTGCCATTATAAAATTCAAAATTCTTCAGTGGTCCTGTGGCTTTTGTTCTGGAAACATGCATGAATTTATTTCTCTTTGTGGATTCCACTCCATAAATGTATATATAACCATCATCATCTTCCAGAGTAGCGGATGACCAGTCAATAAAATCTCCTTCACTGAAGGGTACAATTCTTTTTATCTTAAGATCGGGCAAACTCAGCACGGCAATATCATTGCCCTTTACATCAAAACCAAAAATTCCACCTTCACCATTGGCTTCAATACGCACCAACATGACATACAATTGAGTTTTATTATTATTGATGAAAGCCGAATTGGGCCAGTAAAATTGATTAGGATCAGATGCAATGTAAAAAGGTAAAGGATCATCAATCGTACCACCGTGTAAAGTTGTAAAACCTCCCAACGTATCCGTTACGACCATCAAATTATGAATGAAACTGGTTCTGGGTCTATGTCTGTCGGGATATACAGTATCTAAAAAAGAATCTCCAAAAAGCCAGATAGAGCGGCCATCAGGTAAAACATGCGAGTAAGCAACATCGCCTCCGGTAAAGCCACCACCATATCGGGTAAATATGCTATCAAAATAAGTAGCCGTTGATGTATTGAAATTTGATAAAGGCGAATAACGTTGGGCATCAGTTTCTACCGGGTCTTCCGGAGGATCATGAAGAATGCTTTTTTTACAAGAAAAAATGCAACAGCAGAAAAAAGAAAGGATCATTATTTTATGTATCATCGGGGGGTATTTTGTTTGAGAATAAAATTTAAATTATTAAATATAGTTGAAAAGTTTACAAACCTCTGGAATACATTATTCCAATTTATTTTGTCTCCCTAAGGTAATCGTTCTAATTTTGCAAAAAATTAGCAGGTGGAAGTAAGTCGGAAAAACATAGAAAACTTAGATGATATCAAAACTTTTGTCAATGAATTTTATGGGAAAGTCCGGCAGGATGATTTGATCGGCCCGATTTTCAATAACAGGATTGAAGATCGCTGGCCCGCCCATCTTTCAAAGATGTACACTTTTTGGGAAACCATACTACTTGGAAATCATACCTATTTCGGAAGCCCCTTTCCGCCACATGCATCACTACCGATAGAGCAAAAGCATTTTACCCGATGGCTGGAATTATTCCAGGCAACCATTGATCAATTTTTTGAAGGAGACAAAGCCGATGAGGCTAAATGGCGCGCTCATAAAATGGCACAAATGTTTCAGTTTAAAATTAAACATCTACAAAGTGGCCAGGGTAAAAGTTTAGTGTAAAAAAAGTTTCAAGATTTTTCTAATATCCTCAAAAATAGTTTTCGTTCATATATGGTAAAAAAGCAAATAAACCAGGGTGGTATTCCAATTTCCTTATCATTGGATCCAACATTGAAAGCAAATAATATCTCCCATAAGATCCAACCTGATAAAAAAAGAATTATACCTGTGTCATTGATTGCCATTGGTATAGCCATTTGTATCAGTTTTATTGCAAAGTTTTTAATCAACCTGATCTATTTTATTACGAATGTTGCTTTCCATGGGAAAACAACTGTTGAGCATGTTACACCCATAGGAAGCAATTTAGGAATTTGGATTATTTTTATTCCGGCCATTGGCGGTCTCATTGTGGGTCTGATGGCTTTATATGGATCGAAAGCTATCAGGGGGCATGGTATTCCGGAAGCCATGGAGCAGATCTTAACCAATCAAAGCAAAATAAAGCCTACGATTACCTATTTAAAACCTTTATCCTCAGCTATTGCAATAGGTACGGGAGGACCATTTGGTGCAGAAGGGCCAATTATTGCTACCGGTGGAGCATTAGGATCAACCATGGGGCAATTATTAAAAATTTCTAACAATGAAAGAAAAATTTTACTGGCATCCGGAGCATGTGCCGGTATGGCTGCCATCTTTGGCAGTCCATTGGCAGCTATTTTTCTGGCCATCGAATTATTATTATTTGAATTTTCGCCCAGGTCTATCATTCCGGTAACCTTAGCCTGTATAACCGGCGCGGCGGGCCATCATTTTTTATTTGATTCTCACCCTGTTTTTGAGATGACGGAGATCATAGCGCCTCCTTCTAATACAGCCTTATTTACGTATAGCATTTTAGGAGTGGTCATGGGATTTATTTCCGTGCTTACTACAAAAATAGTGTATTTCATAGAAGATGTATTTGAGAAATTGCCTATTCACTGGATGTTATGGCCGGCAATTGGTGGTTTATTTGTAGGTTTTATCGGATATCTCAACCCGGCCACATTAGGCGTAGGATATGAGAATATCACAAATATCTTATCAGGAAACCTTACCTTGAATGTGGTTTTATCTTTATGTTTTCTAAAATTCATTTCATGGGCGCTGGCACTAGGTAGCGGTACATCGGGCGGTACTCTTGCACCTTTACTGACGATAGGTGGCGCAGCTGGAATTTTACTGGCCACTTTAACCTTATATCTTTTTCCACAATCTGGTATTACGATTCCACTTGCAGCCCTGGTTTGTATGTCAGCCATGTTTGCAGGTGCATCACGCGCATTAATTACATCGATCATTTTTGCGCTGGAAGTAACCGGGCAATCTGTTGCCTTGCTTCCGCTTTTATGTGCCTGTTCAGCGGCCTATTTTATTTCTTTCTTCCTGATGGAAAACACCATCATGACGGAAAAAATTACAAGACGAGGCGTAAAGACACCGGACTCTTTTGAACCGGATATTTTGGAAACCATTAATGTATCACAAGTGATGAACGAAAATGGTATTGTACTGAGTGAAGAAAATACCATTGATGAAATTCGCAAATGGTTGCAAAGAGAACCGGACTATATGAGTAGTTATTTTATTATCGTGGGCACTGATAATTCTTTCCTGGGAATTATTAGTTCTTCCAGTTTGTTTGGAAGCCACCAGGATGAAAGCAAACCTATTTCTACATTAATAAAACGAAAAAACACCGTCATCGGCAGTCACCAAACTTTAAAAGAAGCCGTTGAAATGATGGCTAAAGAAAATCTGGATATTCTTCCCGTTATTTCCAAGGAAAATAGCCTGGCCGGTATGTTGTCTTATAAAAATATTATTGCATCATACAAAAAAGATATTGAAAATAATGCAAGAAAAAATCCTGTCATATCCTTAAAAAGAAGTGGTCTAAAAATGTTGGTTCATGGGCAGAAGTTACGTGACTTCATACGTGGGGATTCTTAATCATTGCTGCATTCTCCACGAACGATCTTATTAAATTAATCAAATTCAGGCATACGTTAATTCACGTACATCCGGATTTTTTATTTCCAAAATTCAACAGGGTAATCTAAAGTATGTGTTTCAATCCCCTTTTAAAAAGGTCATGAACAAGTTCTCATTGGATGATCAATAAAAAACGATCTGTCAATATTTATTCGAAAAAAGTAACCTGACCATTTTCCAAATGATATAATCCGCCAATAATTTTTATTTCTCCTGAATTTTCCATTTCTAATAAAATAGGGCTTTGCTCCCTAATTTTTCTCACAACCATTTGAACATTATTAATCGTCACATTTTTCACAAAATCATTATTTCCACTATTCCGGTTGTCTTTGGTTTCTGTTTCCTTTTCAATAGCAGGTTCTATTTTTTCAAGTAAACCGGTAATATGGCCTAACTTAACCCGATCACAGGCGCCACTGATTGCTCCACACTTTGTATGACCTAAGACCACGATTAATTTTGAGCCACTTAATTTACAGGAATATTCCATACTTCCGAGTATATCGTCATTCAAAATATTACCTGCAACTCTAATACTGAAAATATCGCCAAGGCCCTGGTCAAAAATGAGTTCCGCAGAAGTACGGGAATCAATACAACTAAGGATCGCCGCAAAAGGGAATTGACCGGTGGAGGTAATATTTGCCTGCTCCAGTAAATCACGGTGTGCTTTGATATTTTTCATAAAGCGGGCATTGCCCTCCTTTAAAATCTGTAATGCCAGACCTGGAGTAAGGCCACCTTGTGTTTCTTTCGTGTGTGTACGCAATGGATGATTATTTAAGAATGCAAAACTAATCTTTTCATTTTTGAATGAAGATTTACATTGGATGATCATAAAAATGTTTTTCATTTTCACCAACTTACCTGTTCAAAACCGTACACAAGTTGTATCAAAATCGTACACCATTCTTATGTATATATTTATAACTTACTATAAATCAGAACATAAACTTACGGCATTGTGTTGGCTACCTGACTTATTGGTATTATTCATTAAATAATTGAAGTATGTGGAGAAATTATTTTAAAACGTCCTTCCGAAACCTGCTGAAAAATAAATTATATACAGGGATAAATATTTTCGGATTGGCTATAGGTCTATCTGCCTGCCTGCTCATTGGCTTATATATCCGGCATGAAATGAGTTATGATACATTTAATAGTAATGCGGATAGAATTGTTCGTCTTACCATGGAATACAGACAGGCAGGTACCGTAAATACTACGGCCACCACAGGCACAAAAGCAGGTCCCCAATTGACCCGTACATTTCCGGCAATAGAAAGTTATGTACGCACTTTTATTAAAAGCAATGTGGTAAAGAACGGTGATAAGATGTTTGATGAGCCCCACATTTTATATGCAGATAGTTTATTTTTTAAAATCTTTACTTTCCCTTTCATTGCAGGAAATACGGCTACTGCTTTGGATGCTCCTGATAAAATGGTGATTACGAAATCCATGGCAGAAAAATATTTTCCTGAAGTAAAAACAATGGGTTATGCTACGGCTTTGGATAAAACATTAACCTGCAATGATAAAGATTATAAAATTTCCGGCATATGCAACGATGTTCCCGATAATTCTCAAATCAAATTTGATTTTGCAACGGCATTTTCCAATTTAGGGAATCATGCAAAAGGAGAAACTTGGTGGACTGCAAACTGGATCACTTATTTACTCTTACACCAGGAAAAGGATATTCCCCGCCTTCAATCGGATATTACGCACTACATGAATTCGACAGATGTAAAAGCTGACGCGGGTTTAACGGGCAATGATTATCTTAATTTTCATTTAGAGCCATTAAAAAAAGTACACTTATATTCCAACCTTCCCGGTTTTGAACCAAATGGCAGTATAAAAATCATTTACTTATTTTCTATCATTGCCTTTCTCATTTTATTAATTGCAAGCGCAAATTATACCAATCTTTCCACTGCTCAATCCTCTGAAAGAAGTGCAGAAATTGGTATGCGTAAAGTGCTAGGCGCTTCAAAAAGACAAGTATTCATTCAATTCATGACAGAAGCTTTTTTGATGGGATTTCTGGCAGCATTCCTGGCTATTGCTTTGAGTATATTTTTCATTCCTTTATTCAACCAGATAACAGGTATTGCATTTAAAAGTACTATTGTTTTGCAACCGTATCCTTTATTGTCTTTATTGGGTATTACCCTTTTGATCAGTTTTCTCGCAGGGTTATACCCTTCCTTAATCCTTTCCGGTACACAAGTGATGGGTATTTTAAAAAAAGGATTCACTTTCACCGGGGGAAAGAATTGGTTGCGCAAATCATTGATCGTTGTTCAATTCTGCATATCGGTATTTCTTATTATTTATACATTGATCATTTTGCAGCAAATGAATTATATGAAGTCAAAAAACCTGGGTTATGATCAATCTCACCTTGTTGTGCTTCCTATAGGTGGAAAAATGATGGATCAATTCAAGAGCCTGGAAACAGCCTTTGGAGCAGTACCCGGTGTGGAAAGCATTACCGCTTCTTATGATACCCCGGAATTTGTAGAATGGGGAGATGGCATTTCAGCCCAGGATGATAAAGGAACACATGATGTATCTGTAAATGCCATGCCTGTTGATTTAAATTTTATTAATACACTGGGTATGCATTTAGTTGCCGGACGTGATTTTCAAGAAACAGATTTTGCGAAGCAAGACACATCCAATGATGGGGCTAATTATCATAATACTTATATGATCAATGAAACCCTGGCTAAAAAACTGGGATGGTCCGCACAGGAAGCTATTGGAAAAAAAATTGATAAAGGGGTTACGGGTGAAGTGGTGGGAGTTGTAAAAGATTTCAATTATAGTAGCCTTCATGATCCCATTGGGCCAATGGTTTTATTCCTGCAGCGTGAACTTTCACGCAATTTCATACTACGTATTCAGGGTAATGATATAAAAGGAACTGTAAGCCGATTAGAAGAAACCTGGAAACAACGTGTTACAGACAGACCCTTTAATTACCATTTCCTGGATGATTCATATAACAAATTGTATTTATCTGAAGATCGTTCCGCCACCCTATTCTCTATTGCTGCCGTTCTTGCTATCATTCTTGCATGCCTCGGATTATTTGGGTTATCTGCTTTCAGCACATTACAAAGAACAAAAGAGATCGGTGTTCGTCGTGTTTTAGGTGCTACTATGGGGAACATAGTTTTTTTAATTTCAAAAAATTTTTTACAACTGGTTATAGTGTCCATCATGATCGCCATACCCCTTGCCTGGCTCGCGGGAAGAAACTGGATTCAGGATTATTCCTACAGGATTGAAATAAACTGGCTTACCTTTTTACTAGCAGGCATAGCTGCCTTAATCATCACTTTTATAACCGTGAGTTTCCAGGCGATCAGGGCTGCATTTTCCAACCCGGTAAAATCATTGCGCTCTGAGTAAATGGTATGTTTCATTCTTTAAAAAATTTACATGTTTAAAAACTATTTCAAAACAGCCTTCCGAAATATAGTAAAGCATAAATCATTATCATTTTTACATATTACCGGTTTGGGTGTCAGTATAGCTTCATGCCTATTGATTTTCACTGTTGTGAAATATGAATTAAGCTATGATACATTTCAACCCAATTATCAGAGAATTTATCATGTGGTTTCCCAAACTTCAACAGAAGATGGGATAAACTATACACCGGGTGTTCCTTTTCCTGCTTTGGATGCATTACAACTCGATTTTCCACAAGTCAAAACGGGCGCTCTCATGGCTTCTTTTGGCAGTCAGGTAACCGTCCTTTTGAAGAATAACGCACAAAAAAAATTTATTGAAGACAAAGGTTTTTTCTTTTGTGATCCGGAGTTCTTTCAAATATTTCAATATCACTGGTTGGCCGGATCTCCGGAAGACTTAAAAGCCCCAAATGTTACTGCTCTCAGTGAATCTACTGCAGTAAAATATTTTGGTAATTGGAAAGATGCCATAGGCCAGTCTCTTTTACTGGATAATGCACAACTGGTAAAAGTAACAGGTATCATTCAGGATGCGCCCGGAAATACAGATTTCCCCTTATCTATTGTTAACTCCATGGCAACAGCTAAAGCAAGTAACGGTCTTTATTTTTATGATAGCACATGGCATACTACTACAAGCAATTTCCAGGTATTTATGTTACTGCCTCAAAATGTAAGTGAAAGTCAAATCAATAAAGGCTTAATAAGTTTTAGTAAAAAAAATTATACAGAGAATAAAAAAAACCAAGTATTGAATTTCCTGGAACCATTAAGTGAAGTACATTTTGACAATCGTTTTGAAAACTTCGGAGATCATATCACTGAAAAATCCACGCTTTGGACACTCTCCCTGATCGCTTTGTTTATTCTCGTGATGGCCTGCATCAACTTTATCAATTTAACGACAGCTCAAGCTGTGAACCGGAGTAAAGAAATGGGCATTCGAAAAGTACTGGGCGGCAATCGTTCCCAGTTATTATGGCAAGTTATAAGAGAGACTTTTTTGATTGTTTGCATTTCCGTTTTGCTTGGAATCGGATTAGCAGCCTCTTGTTTTCCTTTTATTAAAAATTTGGCAAATATATCAGGCAATGTAACATTCCTGAATGGTCAGATCATTTTCTTCATCTTTTTATTAGTTGTTTTCATCACGATTTTAGCAGGCTTTTACCCGGCATTTATTTTATCGGGTTTTACTCCTGTAACTGCATTAAAAAACAAAGTCTCATCAGCTACGGTCGGGGGCATCTCCTTAAGAAGAGGATTAGTGGTATTACAATTCTCAATTTCACAAATCCTCATCATCGGCACTATTGTAGCTATCACACAAATGAGTTTTGTGAAAAATGCAGATTTGGGCTTCAATAAAGCAGCCGTATTGGTCATCAATTCCAATACGGATAGTACCATGAGAGATCGGTTTGCTACTTATAAACAAAAATTATTACAAATTCCCGGCGTTAAAAGTGTTAGTTTTAGCAGTGATGTACCATCTTCACAAAATAACTGGCAGACTAATTTTGGCTTCAATCATCAACCAGAACCCAGTTTTCCTTTAGATGTAAAATTTGCGGATGAAGATTATTTCAAAACATTTGGTTTGCAAATGATTGCCGGCAGGCCATTTGGGAAATCCGATACAATCCATGAAGTGGTGGTGAATGAAACTTTCGCTCGAAAATTACTGATTAAAAATCCGGATGATATTATTGGTAAAGAAATGAGATATGGTGGAAATGGGCCATGGAAAACAATTGTCGGCGTGGTTAAAGATTTTAAAACAAATTCTTTAAAGGAATCCATTAAACCTTTAGCCATTGCTGAAAGAAAAGATCAGTATTTCGTAACCTCTGTAAAATTAAATTCTGCAAACATTTCAAAAACAAGGCAAGAAATTGAAAATGCCTGGAATGATTATTTTCCCAATTATGCATTTACCAGTAATTATTTTGAAGACAGCATTAATGATTTCTATCGCCAGGATAATCAACTTACGCTCTTATATAAAATTTTTGCCTTTATGGCCATCCTCATTTCCTGCCTGGGCTTATATGGCCTCGTATCTTTCATGGCTATACAACGAACCAAAGAAATAGGCGTACGAAAAGTATTGGGCGCTTCTGTTCAAAACATCATTTATCTTTTTTCAAAAGAATTTACAATTTTGGTTTTTATCGGGTTTATCATTGCAATACCTGTATCCTGGTACATCATGAGTCACTGGCTGGATCAATTCGTGTATCGGATCCATTTTTCCATCGGGATCTTTGCTTTGGCAATGCTCTTATCTCTGGTCATTGCCTGGCTGGCTGTTGGTTACAAATCTGTAAAGGCAGCATGGGCAAACCCTGTTAAAAGTTTAAAATCGGAATAAAATTTTTATTAAAAAAAATCTATTAAATGATCGCTTTAAAAAATATTTTCAAATGGTATAATACCGGCATTAACCGCACATTTATTTTAAAGGATATTAGTTTAAATGTTGCCGAAGGCGAATTTATTTCTATCATGGGCCCATCGGGTTCTGGAAAATCCACATTACTCCATGTGATCGGATTATTGGATGCACCCAATGAAGGATCCTATTCATTTATGGGTGAAAATGTATTAGCACTCAAAGAAAAAAAACGCAGTGAAATCTTTAAGACCCATATTGGATTTGTATTCCAGGCATATCATCTGATAGATGAGCTGACTGTGTATGAAAATATTGAAACACCATTGATTTATCAAAATATAAAATCTTCTGAAAGGAAATCAATGGTGGCTGACATACTGGACCGATTTCAAATAGTGGGCAAAAAAGATCTTTTCCCGAATCAATTATCGGGAGGGCAGCAACAATTGGTGGGCATTGCCCGAGCATTAATCGTTCATCCAAAATTAATACTTGCCGATGAGCCAACCGGCAATTTAAATTCGAAACAAGGCACTGAAATTATGAACCTGTTTAAAGAATTGAATCAGGAAGGCGTTACCATTATTCAGGTGACCCATTCAGAAAAAAATGCAGAATACGGTTCAAGGATTATTGAATTACTGGATGGCCGAATAGTTGGTTAACTTTTATATAAAAAAAGAAAATAGATATGAAGAAGAAAATATTTTTTTTGATAGGGTGCATATTCTCGGGATACTATGCATTTTGCCAGGATAGCCTGCCTAAAACACTGAGTCTTCAAGATTGTATCAGTCTGGCCATAAAAAATAACCGACAGGTTAAAGAGGCGCAGTATCAGGCCGATTATGCAAAAACTTCCTGGGGCCAGGCGAAAGGAAATAGGTTGCCTTTCATCAATTTTCAAATGAATCAAGGTATAAGTGATGGTCGTAGTATAGACCCTTTTAGTAATGGATATGTTGATCAAAATGTAGGTTATGCCAATTATGGATTAAATGCAAATTTGCTCTTATGGAATGGGAACAGCGCAAGGAATAGTGCAAAACAATTTGAACTGAGCTACGAAGCCAGTAAAATGGATTTAAAGCAGGAACAGGATAATACTACCATAGCTGTTATACTGGCTTATCTGCAGGAACAAAGCATGGAAGAACAATGGGCCGCAGCACAGGAACAAACAACAGTCAGCAAAAAGCAGGAGGACCGTTTAAAAATACTCAATGACCAGGGAGCCATTGCGCCTGCGGATTATTTTAATTTAAAAGGGCAAAGGGCATCAGATGAATTGAATGTTGTAAATATCGAAAATAATTTAGCCAATGCAAAATTGGCCTTAATGCAGTTATTGAATATGTCCTACTCGCCCGATATACAATTTCAAAAAATAACCACAAGCAATTTACCTCAGCAATACGGCACCACTGTGGATATCGTCTTTCAGCAAGCCTTACAACAATTAGCCGTTATTAAATCCGCTTCTTTAAAAAAATCCGCTGCAGATCTGCAAATAAAAGCGGCAAAGGGCGCCATGTTGCCATCACTATTTTTAGATGGTGGAGTGGGAACAAATTATTCAAGCATTGCATCACGTTCTATATTCAGTGGTACAACAGATGTGGTCACAGATCAATATGTGTTAATTGATAATGCAAAAGTATATGTAGTAGCACCGCAAAATAATTACAGCAATCAAAAAATATCTTATGGAAGTCAGTGGAAAAACAATTTAAATTCTTCCATCAGTATTGGATTGCGTATTCCTATACTAAATGGCTTACAGTCCAAAACCCGTTTACAACAAGCCAAAATAGAATTGGATAAAACAAGTTTTGAGGAAAAATCCATTCAGGAACAGTTACACAGGGATATTGAGCAGGCTTATGTAAATATGGAATCTGCCTATAAAAAACTACTTAAATTAAATGAACAGGAAATGGATTATGCCGAGTCATTCCGGATAGCTGAAGCAAGATTTAATGAAGGGGTGATCACTTCTGTAGATTATTTGATTGCCAAAAATAATCTGTACCAATCCCGTCAAAATGGTATCAGCGCCAAATATGAGTATGAATTACGGATCAAAATCCTGGATTTTTACCAGGGAAGTTTAAGCTTTTAGTTTTTTTGTTTTTAGTGATGCTATAGTTAAAAAAAGCAAGCCATAAAAAGCTTGCTTTTTGTGCCCATTAGACGAACACTTGAAAAATCCCAGGGGCGATTATAAATGCGATTTAATCTTTTTATCCAATACGGCTTTAGGTACAGCCCCAATTTGCTTATCCACTACTTTTCCGTCTTTAATAAATAATATTGCCGGAATGGAAGTAATCCCAAATTGAACACTGGTATTAGGATTTTGATCCACATTTACTTTTCCCACTTTTACCTTTCCTTCATATTCTTTAGCTAATTCTTCTATTACCGGACCAATCGCACGACAAGGTCCGCACCATTCAGCCCAAAAGTCCACCACAGTAAGTGTTTCGCTATCCAGTACATCGGACTGGAAATTCGTATCTGTGAATTCTAATGCCATAGTTTATGATTTAATGTTTAAAATATTTGCTTCAGGGTGCAAATTTAATTCCAAAAAGTCAAAAGGTACAAATTGACTTACACACATTCTTTCTCTTGCTTGTGATTTAAAAAACATGACAGTGAGGCATTAATCATGACAAAAGACTCTGTCTTGCCAGGAATTCCAGTTTCTTATTCACGTCAATTAATTTATTGGTCAGCAGGATATTTTCGCGTCGAAGCCTGAAAACTTCATAGGCTTTATCAATAAAATTTTTAACTTCATTTTCATACCAGGGTTTGGTAAGATATTTATAAACCTGTCCCCGATTGATAGCATCAATAACTGCATTAATATCAGTATAACCGGTAATTAAAATTCGTATCGGTTCAGGGAAATCTTCAATAATGGATTCAAAAAATTCTATGCCGGTCACTTTGGGCATGCGTTGATCACTAAGAATCACATGAATGTCTTCATTCTCCAGAATTTTTCTACCTTCTTCAGCAGATTCTGCTGTAAAAATGTGGAAATCCCTACGGAAAGATGCCCTGAATCCTACCAGGTTATGGGCTTCATCATCAATATAGAGGACAGTTATCATTGTTTTTGAAAATGCTTTAAATATTGAAAATAAACAATTTTTCTAAAAAACGACATTTTGTTATATTTGCTTATTAAGTCAGCATTTTTTATTTCAAATCCATCCCGAACAGTCCTATGATTTCAGATATCCGAATTCGTGCATTTCGTGCTACAGATGACCCGGTATCCTGTCAAAAATTTATTCATGGCCATCGCAAAGTTTTAGAAAACCACGGAATAGAAAAAGTATCCTCATCTACGGATGCATGGATGGAGGATTCCGCTGTATTTGTAGTCGTTGTTGAATCACCTGATCGTGAAAAATTATATGGTGGAGTGCGCATTCATTGTGTGGATGGGAAATCAAAGTTGCCCATTGAAATTGCTACCGAAGATATGGATCCGAAAATTTGTGATGTTGTGAAAAGATATGCTCAACATGGTACTGCCGAATTATGTGGTCTTTGGAATTCTATTGAGGTAGCTGGGTATGGTATTGGAAGTTTATTTCCTACAAGAGCAGCAATTGTTGTTTTAGAACAGATAGGTTTACAATCATTATTTTTCTTATGTTCCCCATTTACCTTACGTTTTCATAAATGGTTAGGGAGTCGTTTATTAAAGGAAGTAGGCAAAGATGGTACATTTTATTACCCAAAATTTGATTTACTTGCAACTGCCGTGGTCTTGGAAGATGCGGTACATATACCTTTATGCCATCCAAGAGAAAAAGCTAAAGTATTTTCTATGCGTCAGAATCTCACGATGACAACACACGAAAAATCGCCATTTAAAAATTTAGACCTGCTGGTTGAAAATGATTTGTTACTCCCGAATGCCCATAAAGATGAATTTATCCTGGGTGAAAAAAACACCTCCCAAATCATCCTATAATGAATAAATTTTTTTTTTCACTTTTTGCCGTTTTCATTTTAAATATCCTTCCATTCTTTTTTTATCCTGAATTACTGCTCCATTATAAGACTGTAATCCTGGTTGTTGCTGCATTTTGTATTTGGCTCACCCAACCTGCATTTAGTATTAAAGAAACAAAAGAAAACAGTGAAAAAGATAAATTTTCTATATTACTGATTCTCGCAGCAGCCTCAACCAGTATTGTCAGCGCCAATATTGAATGGGCAAATACCTACCCTGAATTTGAAAACAGGGTTACTGTAACAATCATTGGTTTCACAATGATTTTCATAGGTATCATCATTCGGGTATGGGCAATACGTACCCTGGGAAAATATTTTACTGCCACTGTAATATTGCAACATCAACAAACACTTATTACAAAGGGACCATACCGGTTTATACGCCATCCAAGTTACCTGGGTGCATTTTTGTCCATTGTGGGTTGTGCCGTTTTTTTGAATGCATATTGGAGCATAGCCCTTGCATTCATTTTCATGGGAGCAAGTTATATCGTTCGAATCCGTGTTGAAGAAAGAGCCTTAGTTCGTTTTTTTGGAAATGATTACCGGGAATATTCTAAAAAAACATGGAGAATATTTCCATTAATCTGGTAAATTTATTTCTTAATCACTGGTTTATTACTCATGAGGCCCATACCAGGATCTGCTATATTATTAATATTGTTGTGCTTTTGTCTGTGTGCAAATGCACAGCCTATCATGCATTACAATAATGTAAAAAAAACCTTGCTGACAGGGAAGTATATGCAATATACCAGGACTAATGGCCATATGCTTTTAAACCAAGAATTCATTACATCAACAAAATTTTATGATAGTCATGCATCAATTCCTTTTTTCGGTGTTTCAGATAGTATAATCTGGGGTCGTTTTACCATTCAAAACAACACCCAGGAGCCTACCCTGACTGTCTGGATGCAATACACCAATATCTCTAATATAAATATCTATGCATGGATCAATGATTCTTTTAAAAAGTTATCTCATTCGGAAAATGAAAATTTATTAGAAGATAAAAATATTACAGCTCCTATAAAATTTAATCTAAATCTTCAACCGGGAGAAACCACCACGTACTATGTGAGCATTGAAGCCCGGCATCCCGTTGTGTTGGGTCTTTACATAGGCTCCAATACGGCCATAGATACTGCCATCAACAGGCTCTCATTCATTTTAGGAGCATATCTCGGCATATTGCTTTCAGTGATTTTTTATAATTTGTTTTTATACATCTCCATAAAAGACCGCAATTATCTTTTTTATATATTATATATTTTTCTTTTGGGGTTAGCTCAATACACCCTGGCCGGGTTTACCTATAAATATCTGTGGAATCATCATCCGGATTTTAATTTATATGCCGTTCCACTCACTACTTCGCTTGCGGCCATTTTTGGGATCATCTTTGCCATGTACTTAATGCGTACCCGTGAATTCACCCCAATCGTACATAAAATTTACCAGGGATTTATTATTTTATATGTAATAGTTATCATTTTTTCTTTTGCTAATTTAAATAATGTAAGCTATTTTATCATTAATGTAAATAGTTTATTTGCCAGCGCTATTTCCATTTATGCATCAGTTTATATTGCCAGAAAAGGATACAGGCCGGCATTTTTCTTTTTCATTTCCTGGGTGGCTTTTTGTGTTGGGCTGGTGATTTTTAGTCTCCGAAATTTAGGTGTCATTCCAAGTAATGATTTTACAACATATGTCTTATATCTGGGATCTGCTATTGAAACCATTTTGTTATCCGTTGCTCTGGCAGACCGAATAAACACGATGCAAAAGGATAAAGAATTATCTCAAAATGACCTATTGAAAGTTTCATTGGAAAAAGAAATGTTGATTAAAGAACAAAATATCATCTTGGAGAAGAAAGTACATGAGAGAACAAATGAGTTAGAAAAATCAAACACTCAGTTAGAAGAAGCCATCTTTGATTTGAAGAGTACACAGGCCCAATTAGTCGAATCCGCTAAAATGGCTTCTCTCGGCCAGCTTACTGCTGGTGTAGCACATGAAATAAATAATCCAATTAATTTTGTAAAAGCCAATATTAAACCATTAAAAATGGATCTGGATGATATTTTCAGTATCGTAAACAGATATGAAATATTACACGAAAGTAAACCCGATGAATGGCAGGAGAAATTAGTTTCCATTCAGGAAGAGAGTCATAAGTTGGATCTCGGTTTCTTAAAAAAGGAGATCCATCAACTCATTGGAGGCATTGAAGATGGCGCAGAAAGGACTGCAGAAATTGTTAGAAGCTTGCGCACATTCAGCCGGCTGGATGAGAGTGAATTGAAAAGTGTAAAAATATATGAAGGCATAGATTCAACACTCCTTTTATTGAACAGCAGTATCCCAGAATATATTCAGGTCATTAAGAATTACCAGGCTAAAGGCGAAGTGGAATGCTATCCCGGAAAATTGAACCAGGTATTTATGAATTTATTGAATAATGCCATCCAGGCCATACTGTTTAAGGAAGAAAAAGACAATAGGGAATACATCACCATCAGTATTAAAGACATCAACAATACAATACAAATATCAATAAAAGATACCGGGCTGGGAATCACCCCGGAGGTGCGGAGTAGAATTTTTGACCCTTTCTTTACTACAAAAGATGTAGGTTCAGGAAATGGTCTGGGATTATCCATCGTTTTCAAAATTATTGAAATGCATAAAGGAAAAATTGAAATAGAATCAGAAGGAATGAACAAAGGTGCGGATTTTATTATTACTTTGCCTCATACACAAACTGAAGCTTAACCTGAAAATTGACTTATGCTGACAAAGGAAAAACAAATAAATATTTTATTCATTGATGATGAATTGAATAATCAAAATTCATTTTATGCTGGGTTTCGAAGACGTTTCAAAGTTTTTACCGCATCATCAGGAACAGAAGGCCTTGCCATTCTGGAGAAACAGCATATCCACGTGATTGTGGCGGATCAACGAATGCCTCAATTTACAGGTGTGCAATTTTTTCAAAAAGTACGCCGATCTCATCCTCATCCCATGCGCATCTTACTTACCGGTTATACAGATATTGTAGCCCTGGAGGATGCGGTAAATAAAGGCGAGATTTATTATTATATTAAAAAGCCATGGGATGATAAAGAAATGGAACTAGTCATTCGGAATGCTTATGATATATACCATACCCGAGAACAATTGCGATTAAAAATAACAGAGCTGGAAAAAACAAATGATGAATTGAACAGGATTGTTTATAGTACATCTCATGATTTGCGTTCGCCACTCGCATCTATCATGGGCGTTTTGAATCTGGCTAAAATGGAAAATTCAGTAACAGATCCTAATGGTTATATGGAAATGATCGGTATCTGTGCCGCTAAAATGGATGACTACATTAAAAAAATAATTGAATATTATAAAAGTATTCGGGTGGAAGAAACAAGAGATGAAATTGATTTTAATAAGATCATCCAGGCCAATGTGCAATTATATAAAATGCAAAACTCCGCCATTGAGTTTGATATTTCGGTCAACCAGGATGAAAAGTTTATCAGTGATGCATTCAGAATTTCCGTGATTTTTGATAACCTGATCTCCAATGCGCTCAAATATCAAAAACCCGAAGAACCAAATCAAAAGGTCTATATTGATGTTAAAGCAAATAAAGAAATGGCTTTTATTCAAATAGAGGATAATGGAATCGGCATTTTAGAAAAAGATTTAAAAAATATTTTCACCATGTTTTTCCGGAGTAGCAGTACGGCGACCGGCCTGGGTATTGGTTTATTTATTGTGCGGGAAGCAATTGCAAAATTGAATGGCCAAATTACCGTTCAATCAGAAAGAGATGAAGGCACAAAATTTATTCTTGAAATACCCAATAAAATAAAAAGCAAATAACATGGTGTCTTTTTCATTTTTTATACCTTTTAAATCTTCTGTTTATTTTTACGGTCATAGCTAAATTTTCTTCATGCAAACATTTGATACGCTTTCCGGGATTTTCAATGAACGTTTTTCAAAAAATCACTTTAATATATCACCGGAATCCTTGTATGAACCATGTAACTATTTTCTATCACTTGGCGGAAAACGTGTGAGGCCGGTGATCTGCCTGATGGGCCATGAATTATTTGAACCTATTGGTGAGGATGCCTGGAATGCTGCAACAGCAATTGAGCTCTTCCACAATTTCACTCTCGTGCATGATGATATCATGGATGACGCCGCTCTGCGAAGAGGCCAACAAACGGTACATAGTAAATATAGTTCTTCAACTGCATTACTAGCCGGCGATGTGATGATGGTGGCTGCATATCAATATTTATCGAAAATTAAAGTAAACACTTTAAAACCCATTTTACAGATTTTTAATAAAACAGCTATTGAAGTTTGTGAAGGCCAACAACTGGATATTGATTTCGAAAAGAAAGATCGTGTTTCCCTAAAAGATTATATTCAGATGATTACTTTAAAAACTTCTGTATTATTAGCAGCCAGCATTAAAATAGGGGCAGTCCTGGGTGGCGCCAGTGAAGGTAACTGTAATCACTTATATGAATTTGGGCGTAATCTCGGGATCGCTTTTCAAATTCAGGATGATTATCTCGATGCATTTGGTAACCCGGAAAAATTTGGTAAAGAACCCGGAGGCGATATCAGGCAAAATAAGAAAACTGCATTACTCGTTTATGCCATGGAAAATTCCACCGAAAAGGGTAAAAAAGAATTACAAGACTTGCTACATACTGACCCGGAAAGTAAAGTAGCCAATGTATTACAATTTTTCAGGAATTGCGGTGTTGACGCCTGGGCAAAAGAACTGAAGCAACAATATATGGATACAGCCCTTTTTCACCTTGAAGAAACCGCAGTGATATCGTCCCGGAAAAAAAACCTGACAGACCTGGCAGAATTTTTAGTTCAGCGGGATTATTAATATCTCACGTTTCTAAGTAATGATTTTTTCAATGCTCTTATAACAGTTGCACCTTACTATTTATACGCCATTCTTTTTAATCAAATAAGAATTTGCCTGGGAAGTACAGGTGATCACTAAATCATTAATACAAACATGATCAGGAAGCGTAGAGCAGTAATAGCAAACATCCGCGATATCCTCTGCATGCAATGGTTCATAGCCATCATAAACGGATTTTGCTTTCTCCACGTCTCCTTTAAACCGTACAATAGAAAATGCTGTTTCAGCAGCACCGGGATGTATTCCGGTGACCTTGATCCCATAAGGTAATAAATCTATGCGTTGTGCCTTACTAATGGCATCAACGGCATGTTTTGAAGCGCAATAGATATTCCCATTTGGATACACTTCTTTTGCCGCAGTAGATCCAATATTGATGATATGGCCTCTTTTATTTTCTATCATGAAAGGCAACACCGCCCGGCTGACATTCAACAACCCTTTAACATTGGTATCCACCATAATATCCCAATCTTCCATGGATGCCGTTTCAAAAGATTCCCGGCCTAAAGCAAGCCCGGCATTGTTAACAAGAATATCTATATGCTGCCATTCTTCAGGCAAGAGCTGTATTTTTTCAAAAGTCAATTCACGGTCACAAACATCAAATACCAATGGTAATACCCTTACCCCATATCTGGTCTCTAAATCTTTTGCAACTTCTTTTAAAATATCTTCCCGTCTTCCGGTAATGATACAATCGAAATTATGGGCTGCAAATTTTTCTGCAATGGCTTTTCCAAATCCTGATGTAGCACCAGTTATGAAAATAATTTTACTTTTATTCATACTTTATGATCACAAAATTGAGGTGCTAAATTACCTGATCAAAACAATAGTTCCCTTTTTACGAATGGTATTCCCCATATAATCTATTCCTTCTGCCTGGTAAACGAAAGTACCGCTACCCTGCTTTACACCTTTAAAAGTACCATCCCAACCTTTAGCAATTTCTTTAGTACTAAAGATCAATTGACCATAGCGATTAAATATTTGAAAATACTTTAGCTCCTTCATGCCTATTAAAATAGGTTTGATATCATCATTTAAGCCATCTCCATTAGGAGTAAAAGCGCTTGGCACAAATATATCAGGTTGTGTTTTGAAAACGATCACCAGTATATCATCATATCCCACGCATCCTTCAGGCGTAGAGGCTTTGACTATATAACGTACAGAATCAATTGTAGATGGCAGTGTGGCAACAGGGTTTGCAATTTGCGGATTACTTAATCCAATTGTCGGGTTCCATGTATAAATGGTTCCTCCTACGGAAGTGGCATTTAATTGAAGTGGTTGCATGGCTACAATAACTGTGTCATTCCCCGCAAAAGTATATACAGGAGGGGTTACCCTCACTGTAATCGTATCTATGACGGGTTTTGGGCATCCTAATGTATCATACACGGTAAGATAATATTGCGTAGTGTTTTGTGGACCGGCGGTAGGGTTTAAAGTATTTGGATTGACTAAAGTATTCACAGGAGTCCAGGAAAAAGAAGAGGCAATCACATTTGCATGCAATACGACTGTTTTGCCAAAACAAATGGCTGTATCCAGCCCGGCATTCGCAACAGGATAAGGAACAACATTGATTGTGATATTATCTTTGGCAAAACATTTTCCCACATTCGATGTAAGCGTATAAGTTGTATTGACAAGTGGGGTAGCTATAGGATTTAGAATAGTTGGGTTATCGAGCCCGGTTATAGGTGTCCAACTATATATCAACCCATTTGTTTGTGGTTGTAGTTGAATTCCATCGGTTAAACATATGGTCGTATCCTTCCCGGCATTCAATGACACAGAGTCAATTACATTTACCACAACGGAGTCCGAATTTTTGCAACCTTTATCTTCAATTGACAAATGATAGGTCGTAGTATTTAATGGAAAAACGATTGGGTTAGCGATGCCCGTATTATTAATATTATAATTAGGTGTCCAGGTAAAAACAGCCCCGGCATTACCTGAACTCGAAATAAGTTGAATAGAGTCTTTTCCACAAATTAATGTATCATGAAATGGTAATGTTAAAGAAGGCAAATCATTGATCACTACATCCTTCACAATAGTAGCTGCACAACCCTTGCTATTCGTCACAATTAATTGAACATGTACGGTTCCCGGTGAAGAATACGGATAACTTGGATTTTGAATATGAGATGTGTCATCGAGAGTAGTCAAATCACCAAAGTCCCATCTCCAGGAATCTACTACCCCATATTTTGTAGTTGTTAAGTCTTTAAATTGATAAGGGTTTAGAACACAACTTCCCGAAGCGCTGAAATCAGGGAAAAAACCGGGATAAACTAAAGCATTACTGATTGTAGAATCTGTACATTGCTCTCCTTTATTGATGACTAATTTCACGGTATAGGTTCCGGTATCAGAATAGGTATGAGTAGCCACCGGCGCCGTAGAGGTATTATTGGGGGAAGTGGGGTCGCCAAAATCCCACAAATAAGTATGAATACCACTGGAGGTGGATTCATTTTGAAACGTAAGGGTAAAACCATCACAGGTCAAATAGGATGGCTTTAGATCTGCAGCAGCAAAATCACAATTTCCGATTGTGAGAATAAAATCTTTTCGATGCACATTAAGTATGACGCCATTTCTCCATTCTGTAGCTGCCACATTGACCACATACTTCCCGGGTACTTTTGGAGCATCACCACTAATTGTTCCGGTCTTAGGATCAATATAAACTTCGGACCCCAAAGGAAAAATTCCAGAATAAGGCACTAAATAAGGCAACCGAACCAGGCTTAAAAATTGGGTGGGCGCCGGATTGGGATCAGCATTACTTCCTCCATCATAGGATGGTATGAAAGAATAAGATAGGGAATCCCCATCGGCATCTTTGGCGCTAAAATCTAAAACAAAATGTTTGCCTGCACAAACTATCCCGGTATCCTTAACGGCAAACTGGGGGCAATTATCAAATCCACTGGGCATCACATTAGTGCCGGGGATGGTGGTAATATAAGTGGCCCCTACTGCTCTGGTTGATACAGGATCATCATCAATATTCGTCATTTCCTGGCGGCTATACCTGACCCATGATAAAATAAACCCTTCCGGATTATTATTGGGCAAATCAATAGTACTACTAAATGTACCTATCTGGTAGCAAACATTTACACTCCCAATCAGGCAGGGTATGGAACCCGGTGTATTTTGAATTACCGGCGGATTTCCACTCCATTGTTGGATCAGTTGTAAAGTAGTATAAAGTTGAGAACTAGAATTGTAATAAATACCTATATTCACTATCTCGCCATTCAAAGATGCGCCATTGGAATTACATTCCCTGAAAAGGCGCATAGTGATCTTATAACGATTTGTATTGGGTTGAGCACCCGCACCCATATATTCATAAAACAATTCCCCACCGGATATATGCGTAGCAAATGCTTGTGAAGAAAAAAATAAGAGTATGACTATATGCAATATTTTTTTCATGCTGAAATGATATTTTCCTTAATCTTTTGAGATACTCCCTTCAATAAAATCCCCGATAAAGGCATGAAGTTTTTCTGGTGCTTCAAACATACTTTTATGCCCTCCATTTTCCAAAATGTGAATATAGGAAATATCCGGCATGTACATTTGTTTTAATAAGTCATTCAAGGGCGCGGCAGCGTCGTCGGTGCCACTTACAAACAATACAGGCACTTTACTTTCTTGTAAAACACGGGTATGATCAGGCCTTTGCATCATCGCTCTGTAATATTGAATGAGCGCTTCACCTTGGAAAGACTTTGAGTCAGCCAGGTACTTTTCCATGAATGGCTTATGCGTTTCCCTGAAATTTTCTGCAAACAAAGCCGGTAAAACTTGTTGAAGAAATGCATGAGGCCCATAGGCTTGAATGATTTCTATACTTTTTTTTCTTTTCTCCAACTGAGTATTTCCATCTGCATAAGCAGTAGAATTGATCAATCCAAAACCGGCTAATTTTTGAGGATATTTTTTTGCAAAAGCCAAAGTAATATAGCCACCCATACTATGCCCTAATAAAATACACTGATTGATATGCTCATGCACTAAAAGTTCAAAAACAACATCAGCATAAGTCTCAATGGATACATCCGAAAAATTATTATTCAATAATGATGATTTGCCGCTCCCGGGTATATCCGGCAATAAAAGTAAATATCTTTTTTTCAATGCTTCAGCACATTGATTCCAGATCCGGTGATCTTCCCCAAAACCATGCAACAAGATTACAGGGAATCCACTCCCTGCTTTTGAATAATAAACCGTTGTTTTATCTTTAAAAATAAACTTCAGCATTATATTCTTTAGAGATTTTTTTTCCACCTAATTTATAACTGCGGAACATCATATATAAAATGACTGGTATCAAAGCAATATTTAATTCCTGGGGAAGGAAAAACCAGGTTGCCAATAGGATAGCATACAAAATAGATACAATTAAGAAATAAGGTCGGGACCATTTGTGATGCCTCCAAATAAAAAACGCAAAAATGAAGTTCGTCGGCAATGCCCAAACAATATTAAAATTATTTGCAGTAGCTGTATGTTCTGTAAACAACCACATAAAAAAGATAATGATACCTATTAAACCGGTGATATAAAATAAAAATGAATCCATCAATTTGGTCATGGTAATCGCCCAGCGAATGGGTATTAATGAAATAATAAGAAAGATAACGCAAATAACCGAAGTGGTCATTAAGGGTGCATACATCCAGGTAAGACAATCACAAGGTGCAGCCTGAAATATCATCTCTTCACTTTCTGTAATCGGCTGCCCATTTACCTGAGTAACGTCCAAAGCCTGCATAAGATAATCCGGTAAAAACATGGCTGACTGGTTACCGGGTTCTTTGTCGGTAGGGCTGCCTAATAAGATATCAATACCCAATTTGCTCCAGGGCTTTGCCCCTTCATCTAAGTATTCATGTATCATATCCCTGTAGGAAACGCCCGGTAATGTAATGGTACCTTCCAACTCTGTATTTTGCACATTTGCAAAAATGATATCCCGTATACGTGTGGTACAATTATCTTTTAAAAAATCATATTGATAGAATCGGTTTTGAGGCAACATATTTATCGCAATAGCTTTAAGAATTGCTTCTTTTTGCATACAATTAAGGATCAGCACCTGCTCCCAAACACTTCGCTGATCTACTTTATATTCCGCCATGAAATCATTAAAAGGATCAACGCTGACAAAGTAATTTAAATTACCTTTTAAAAACTTCAAATAAAAATGAGGTTCATTAAAATCAAAGGTCCCCCATCCATAAACCAGGTCTGAGTGTGATACACTATCCTGGATACGTATCGCGCTATGCCCAAAAATCGAATATAATTCCTGGCCCGGTTCTACGGTCAAAATGCTGATGCGTACATGGCAATGAGCTGTTGAATCGGAAGCCTGGGAAAATGCAAACTGGAAGGCCAATACAAGGAAAAAGGCCGGTATTATCCTACTAAGTATCTTTTTCATATTACAGGGAAAGAATTGAAATAAGCAGGTGCAAGGTACATTAAAGACTGATGCTCATAAAGTTTTTTAAATGAAAATTCTCCTGGCTTCTCAAAATTTTATTTCACGATATGTTTATTCATAAAACATCTTTTATGCTAAAGAAATCAATAAGGAAGGATCTCCAATCTTCTTTTTCCCCCGGTTGAAATTCACCTACATTTACCCGGAAAGGATAACCGATCATGAGAAGACTTTAAAACTGCTTTTTGGTTGTAAAAAAATAAAATCATGAAGCTATTTTCTTCCCGGGTATTTCAAAATTAGAATCCTAATTTATATTTACATCTCATAATAAGAATTCAATATGCAACGAGCGATCTTACTCACCCATGGATTATTCAAAACAGATCAGGCAAAAACAGCACATGGTTTAATCAGAGAAAGCCTCCGTTATCAAATTGTAGGGGTGGTAGATCATCAACATCATGGGAATGATGCGGGCATTTTACTGGATGGCACACCACGCAATATTCCGATCTATGCGACGGTTCGTGACGCCTTACAGTCAAAACCGGACGTATGCATTGTAGGTGTAGCTACAGTTGGCGGTATGTTTCCGGGCACTTTACTCAATGAGGTCAAAGAGGCCATCCAACTCCATCTTGATATCATCAATGGTTTACATGATTACCTGTCAGCTAAACCTGAAATAGCAAAACTAGCTCAGGATCATGGAGTCACACTCCTAGATATTCGTATCCCGAAAAAAATTCAAGAACTCCACTTTTGGACAGGTAAAATTTTACAATTACAAACACCGATAATTGCGATTATAGGTACCGATTGTGCCTTAGGCAAACGTACTACAGCGCGTTTTATCATGAATGCATGTAATGATGCCGGATTGAATACACAAATGATTTATACCGGGCAAACCGGGTGGCTGCAAGGAGGTAAATATGGATTCATTGTAGATTCAACCTTAAATGATTTTGTATCAGGTGAATTAGAATATGCCATACTGCAATGCCAGGCTGCCACCAATCCTGATATCATTTTTCTAGAGGGACAATCTGCTTTACGCAATCCTTCAGGGCCATGTGGCGCAGAATTGCTAATTTCCGGAAATGCGAAGTCGGTCATCCTGGTTCATGCACCAAAGAGAATAAATTATGAACATGAAAAGAGTTGGGGAGCAATTCCAACTTTGGAATCTGAAATAGCGTTAATTCGTTTACTTGGAAGTACCGTCATCGGTATTGCGCTTAATACAGAATCCTGCAGCACCGTAGAAGCCCGGGCTTTTCAACAAGAATACCAGCAAAAATTTAACGTACCTATATTATTACCATTGTACGAAAGTTGTGAAAAGATATTACCTGTTATTAAAAAATTAGCTAAACCCACATCTATAGCATGAAAATAAAGTCAATACAAGTTTTTAAAAAAGACCTCCGGTTACAAAAACCTTATACCATCGCAAGAGAAACTATTTCAGGTGTAGAAAATGTTTTCCTGAAAGTGGTGCTGGAAAATGGAATCACCGGTATAGGCGCTGCAAACCCGGATCCGAAAGTGGTTGGCGAAAGCCCGGATCAAACCTTTCAAAATCTTCAGTCAGCTTTTGTTTCTTCATTAGTCGGGAAAGACATTCGGTACTTCTTAAAACATATTGATGAAGCTAGAAAAAATTTTAATCATTTACCGGGCACACAAGCATGCATAGATATTGCATTACATGATGCCTTTGCCCAATACCTGGGAATTAGTGTGGTTGATTTTTATGGCAGACAACATTCAAAAATGCTTACATCAGTGACTATTGGTATTAAGGATGTGCAAGAAACAATGGAAGATGCATCGGAATATTATTCAAAAGGTTTTCGGGTTTTAAAAGTGAAAACTGGTTTAAATCCCGAACAAGATGCAGAACGTGTTATTAAAATACATGAAAAATTCGGGAATCACTTCACGGTTCGCGTGGATGCAAATACCGGCTACAGTTTAGATGACCTGGTTTTATTTTCTCAGCTTACTAAAAAATACCCCGTTGAATTAATAGAACAACCTATACTACCTTCCGGGGATGAAGCACTTTTAAAGTATCGGGAAAAATTCAATATTAAACTAGCTGCCGATGAATCCTTAAAAAACCCGGAAGCAGCGCTTTTACTGTCGCATCAAAAGTTATACGACATTTTCAATATCAAACTAATGAAATGTGGAGGTCTTTCTGCGGCTTTTGAAATAGCCAATATCGCCAAACCCGCCGGGATAGAACTATTCTGGGGCTGCAACGATGAAAGTATCGTGAGTATTACAGCAGCGCTTCATGCCGCATTCGCCTGCGCTCATACCAGATATATTGATCTTGATGGCAGCCTGGACCTGGCTGAAGATGAAGTCTCCGGTGGCTTTATATTAAAAGATGGATATATGTATCTTGATGACAAATCAGGATTTGGATTTAATTAATTTGGCCACAAAGTGAACATAAAGGAATGCGAAAAGGCATGTTTCTACACTTTTTTTATTAAAAAAAATCTCTCCATTC
Source organism: Bacteroidota bacterium (assembly GCA_018268015.1). Lineage (GTDB taxonomy): Bacteria > Bacteroidota > Bacteroidia > Chitinophagales > Chitinophagaceae > JAFDXJ01. The sequence goes on along the minus strand of JAFDXJ010000027.1, from coordinate 19,702 downwards.
TTTCTCACTTCTTGAAGCGCTTTGGAAAAATCTTTGTTTGTTCCGGGAATTGAAACCTAAATGAGCCTTTACTGAACCTTTAGAATGGCTGATTCAAAAGCCTGTACAATAAGATTTGCTGATGAAATGAAAATACTTTTATTTTTTCTTCAACCTGTATCTGCCCGGTTTAGTACCCATGCGTTCAATGATTCCGCGTGCTTCCAGGTCAAGCTTCACCGTTTCGCCATACCATTGTACGCCGCCTTCAAAATGATCTTTAACCCGATCATAAATTGCTTCCATCAATTCTGAATGAGTGGGTGAAGAATCTTTCAAAATCAATAATAAGTTCTTCTGAATATCATCATACTTACTTTTCAAAATACGCTTATTCGTTTTTGCCGGATCGGGATGAAGGGTTTGAATATATTCCTGTTTTGTAGCCATAGTGAAAAAGGTTTCCTGCAAATTTCCATCATTTAATCTTTTAATAATACACTTCAACTTTTGCATTGTCAAAATAACATTAAATCTCACAAGGCTATCATGCCCATTTTCAATCTTTGCTTATATTGCAGAACATCCAAAGTTTTTAACATGAAACATTTACCCATCAATCCAGCGCTATTTACAGAAAATCGCAAACGTTTTACCGGCAAGATGCAAAAAAATGCTATTGCCATTTTTAATAGCAATGATGAATTGCCGGGAAATGGCGATGCTCAGATGAAATTCGTTCAGAATAGTGATCTGTACTGGCTTTGTGGAATAGAACAAGAAGATACGATGGCCATACTTTATCCTGATTGCCCGGATCAAAAGTATCGAGAAGTATTGGTGCTTGTGCGTCCAGATGAAATGAAAGAAAAATGGGATGGTAAAAGATTGCGTGCCGAAGAAGGCAGGCAAATATCCGGTATTCAAACTGTAGTTTGGCTTGATAGCCTGGATGCGCTTTTGCAAACATGGATACACCAGGTAGATACGATTTACCTGAACACAAATGAAAATGACCGTAAATCAAATCCACTCCAGACAAGAGATTATCGTTTTGTGCAACGCATGCAACTTCAATATCCATTACATCATTTTGAGCGCAGTGCAAAAATTATGCTTGAGCTTCGTGCAATCAAAACAAAATTGGAGGTAGAAGTGGTACAACAGGCTATTGATATCACCGAAAAAACATTTCGACGATTATTGCAATTTATTCATCCCGGTGTTATGGAATATGAAATAGAGGCCGAAATTTTTCATGAATTTTTACGAAACCGATCCAAAGGAGAAGCCTATGGAAGCATCATTGCCAGTGGTGACAGAGCCCGTACATTGCATTATGTTTTTAATAATGAAGAGTGTAAAGAAGGTGAACTGATTCTTATGGATTTTGGCGCAAATTATGGCGGATATGCCGCTGATCTCACTCGAACCGTACCGGTAAGCGGCAAGTTTGGGCGTAGGCAAAAAACCGTTTATAATGCTTGTTTGCATTTACATAATTATGCCAAAAGCCTATTAAAACCGGGCATCACACTGGTTGATTATACAGAGAAAGTTGGAGAGGAAGCGACACAGCAATTCTTAAAAATCGGCTTACTGAGAAAATCCCAGGTTAAAAATGAAGATCCGGAAAATCGCGCTTACCGAAAATATCTTTACCATGGAATTTCTCATCATCTGGGTCTGGATGTTCATGACCTGGGCACAAAGACAGAGCCCCTTAAAGCCGGCATGCTTTTGACGGTAGAGCCGGGTATTTATATCGAAGAAGAACACATGGGAGTACGTATTGAAAATAATCTCTGGCTCACCAAAAACGGGAATATTGATTTAATGAAAAACATTCCTTTGGAAGCGGATGAAATTGAAGCATTAATGAAACATTAATTTGTTGAAGAGGTTACATATTTTTTATTGAAACTTCAATGCAAATAACAAACTAAAATATACAAAAGCAGGTAGTCCTGCTTTTTTTTCATCAACATCATTTTTAAGTGTTCAACGTATTAACCGGCTCTCATTGCTTATCCATATTTCATTAAGCACAACCTTTGTTCTAAACCAATGTTTGCTTTTATATAAATGATCCTTGAATAGAAATTCAGTTCACTGATTTATTAGTCTAACATTCCATATCAATATTCAAATAACTGCCCTAAATTGCAGCTGTTCTTTCAATCAATTTTGTCTTTTTGCATGAAACAAATTCCGAATATTTTTACTTTACTCAATTTATTTTTTGGCTGTATCGCTATTGTATATGCAGTACAGCCTGGCCTGGTTCCGCTATACCAGGATGCCGGGAATTTTTTAACTCCGGAAGTGAATGAGGCGGGCATTCAATATCTCAGTATTCCTCAAAATATTTGTATTGCCTCTTTATTCATTGGGATGGCTGCCCTCATTGATTTTCTCGACGGTTTTATTGCACGGTTAATGCATGCCTCATCCGATATGGGAAAACAATTGGATTCACTCGCTGATGTTGTCAGTTTTGGCGTAGCCCCGGCAATGATTGTGTTTGAATTTTTGCGAATGTCCTTTGCACAAAAAGATGGAGGTCTCTCTACTTCATTTTTATTTTTCATTCCGGCTTTTATCTTACCCTGTGCAGGTGCATTTCGTCTGGCAAGGTATAATTTGGATACTACATTGCATGTTGGATTCAAAGGCTTACCCATTCCTGCAGCCGGCATATTGATTGCATCTTTCCCTCTCCTTTTCTGGTATAATAGTAACACGGAATGGGTCATTCCCTTCATAACAAATTATTGGTTTTGGTATATTTTGATCATTTTTATCTCATATCTCATGATCAGTAAACTACCCATGTTGTCTTTAAAAATAAATAAGAAATCCAGGGGCACCTTTATTCCCCTGGCTATCCTTTTAATTTTTGGTGTGCTCATGGCCATATTTTTTGGCTGGCTGGCTGTGCCGCTGACCTTTGTAGCTTACCTTATTATATCTTTGCTTTATAAACAAAGTATTTCATGATATATCATGTTCAAATCAAAGTAATGCCCTTGAAGGATTTATTGGATCCGCAAGGAAAAGCTGTAATGAGTGGATTGGAAAACCTGCAAATACAAGGGGTTAAAGAAGTACGGGTAGGTAAACATATTACCCTGAATATTGAAGCCGCATCGTCAGATGCCGCAAAAGCGCTGGCGGATGATGCATGTAAAAAATTACTTGCTAACCCGGTAATGGAATATTATGAAATAGAACTTGTGAATTGATTCAATCAAGTATGCTGAAAATAAATCATGCTCTTTATTATTCCTTCTCCCATTGGTAATTTAAAAGACATCACGCTTCGTGCTATTGATTTATTGAAAAGTGCTGATTTGATTTTGTGTGAAGATACCCGTGTATCATCAAAATTGCTGCAGCATTACCAGGTGGACAAACCCCTTCTCCCTTTTCATCAACACAATGAACATAAATCGCTGACGGGTATTATAAACCAATTATCAGCCGGGAAAAATATTGCTTTACTCTCTGATGCGGGTACTCCGGGAATTAGCGATCCGGCATTTTTATTAGTGCGCGCCTGCATCGAACATAATATTCGTGTTGAAACATTGCCCGGAGCAACCGCTTTTGTGCCTGCATTGGTCAATAGTGGTTTACCCATTCATCGTTTTGTATTTGAAGGATTTTTGCCGGTAAAAAAAGGCAGGCAAACCTTACTCAAAGAATTAGCTGTTGAAAAAAGAACCATGGTTTTTTATGAAAGCCCTTTAAGGCTTTTAAAAACACTGAAAGATTTTGAAATGTATTTTGGAGCAAACCGCTCTTGCAGCATAAGTCGTGAATTGAGTAAATTTTTTGAAGAAAATAAACAAGGTACACTGCAAGAAGTACAGGAATATTTTAAGGAGAAAAAAATTAAAGGAGAGATTGTAATCGTAGTGGCAGGATCTGAATATGGATAATGAAATCTATTTGGTAATAGAAATCATTACCCACAAAAACACGATCAACAAAATAAAATTTCAGGAAAAAGAGAGATTATTTTTTTTCTTTTTTATACGCTACAATCATTTCTACAAACTCATCAAATAAATACCTTGAATCAAAAGGGCCGGGGGTACTCTCGGGGTGATACTGCACACTAAATGCAGGTTTATTTTTCATTCGGATCCCTTCAATGCTTTGATCATTGAGATTGATATGCGTGATGATGATATTTTCATTTTTCCGCACAGCATCTGCATCCACGCCAAACCCATGGTTCTGAGTAGTGATTTCGCAAATTCCTTTTTCAATATTTTTTACGGGATGATTCAGGCCCCGATGACCATGATGCATTTTGTAAGTAGGGATATCATTGGCCAGGGCAAGGAGTTGATGGCCAAGACATATTCCAAAAAAGGGTTTACCCTCATTCAGTATTTCTTTAATTAATTTAACTGCACCATGCATTGCTGCCGGATCTCCGGGACCATTCGAGATAAAATAGCCATCCGGCTCAAATTTTTTAATCTCTTCAAAACTTGTATATGAAGGAAATACACGCACATATACACCCCGCTGAACCAGGCAATCCAATATATTTTTCTTAATCCCATAATCCAGTACGGCCACTTTCAATTCAGCATTTTCAGAGCCAAGTGCATAGACCTCTTTAGTACTCACTTCATCAGCCAGTGAAAGCCCGGCCATATCCGGTACGGTATTTAATATTTCTTTCAACTTTTCAATACCGGTATACTCAGAAGAAACAATACAATTCATAGCTCCTTTCTCCCTGATATGGGTCACCAGTAAACGGGTATCCACTCCTTCAATTGCGACGATATTGTTTTCAATCAAATAATCTTCGAGTGAGTCATCTGCCTGGTATCGGGAGAATTTATTTTCCAGGTTTCGGCCTATGAGGGCATTGATTTTTACTCCATTGCTTTCAATATCATTTTTACTGACACCGTAATTACCCGTGTGTACATTATTCATGATAAGCACCTGTCCGAAATAACTGGGGTCGGTAAATACCTCCTGATAACCCGTCATACCCGTATTAAAACATATTTCCCCGGTAGCAGTACCTATTTTCCCAAAAGATCGTCCATGAAAAATATGACCGTCTTGTAATAATAAAATGGCAGGATGGCCATTTGTAGAGTTGCCTGTATGATTCATTTGAAATGCAAAAAAAATACAATTTACACAAATAACGAAGTAAATTTTTTCACATACTGTGAAAATAGGTGAAGTACATGCAGAATGCAGTTTTTAATTGCCGAAAGAATAACCAAAATGAATAAATGCTTTGTGTAGATACAGTCTCCAAACATTTTATGAAATCGTCATCACACTGTTAATTCAGTTGCTCAATGAAAAGTTCTAGCTTCTCCGATTGAAAATGATGCAGGCTTTAATATAAAAAAAAGAGAAATTATTTGTTGATCACTTGAAGTAAAGCAAACAGTATAAAGCATCCATGGTTATCAACGACGCATGACATGCTTAAAAAATCCTTCATGAATGGTCAACTAATGAAATATTTAATCACCCCAAATTTTATCAGTACCAGCAATCCAGCGTTTAACAGCGGCGGTTGTCACACTTTTGGGTCTTTCTAATGGCAGGCCCAGGATGCGATCCCAAAGGAGACTGGCCATGACACCCAGTGATCGGCTGATGGCAAATAAAACGGTATAAAATTCATATTCCACCAGTCCATAATGCACTAATAAAGCGCCACTATGCGCATCCACATTTGGCCAGGGGTTTTTAATTTTACCAATGGTTTTCAAAATGGGTGGCACCGTTTCATAAATGCGCCAGATCGTATTGACTAATTTATCATCAGGCATGTGTTTTTTGCCAAACTCCATTTGAGCAATAAATCGCGGGTCCGTTTCACGTAAAACGGCATGACCATAGCCCGGAACCACTTTTCCCGATTCCATTGTTTTTCTTACATATTCTCCAATTTGTTCTTTGGTGGGTTCATCTGTGCCCAATTCTTTTTGCATTTCAAAAACCCATTTTATGACTTCCTGGTTTGCCAGTCCATGTAAAGGGCCTGCCAAACCATTCATTCCGGCAGCATAGCTCAAATAAGGATCACTTAAAGCGGACCCCACTAAATGGGTCGTATGTGCTGAAACATTACCACCTTCATGATCTGCATGTATCGTCATATATAAACGCATGAGCTCCCGGAAACCATGCTCGTTAAAACCCATCATGTGAGCAAGGTTCCCTGCCCAATCGAGTAACCCATTTGGCTGTATATGTTCATTATTTTTATATTTCCTTCTATAGATATACGCCGCAATCCTTGGAAGCCTTGCAATCAAAATAATGACATCATCAAAAGTAGGATCCCAATAATCTTTTTTACTCAGACCTTCAGCATAAGCCTTTGTAAAGTAACTTTCTGTTTGCAAAGCCATTACACCGGTGACAAACATCGTCATTGGATGAGCAGTGATAGGCAATGCATCAATCGTTTCAAACACATGGCTGGGTACATGACTACGCCTTTGAAAAATAGAGGTGATATAAGCAGAATCTTCAGCAGCAGGTAGTTCACCGATCAACATCAGGTAAAATAATCCTTCAGGAAGCGGTTCAGATCCTTTGGGGGATTTAGGCAACTTCTCTCTTAGTTCCGGGATAGTATATCCCCGAAAGCGGATGCCTTTTTGTGCATCAAGGAGGCTTGTCTCCGTTACCAATCCGGTCATTCCGCGCATACCTTGATAAATCTGGGACAATTTCACTTCCCCGATTTTATCGTCACCATGTTCGGCGAGAATTTTCTTTATTTCTTTGATTTCTATGGCTGCTTTTGCTTCAAAGCGATCTTTTAATATGCCCATGTACTAAGTGTTTTATGAGTTTTCTGGCAGAGTCCGGGGAAATAACCCTTTTCCATAAACCCGGTATGTAATGGGCGTAAAGGTAAAAAAAGTAGATTGCAAAAAAAAAGCTAATCAAAAATAATATGGAAATTTTCTAAACAGGCAGATAAAAAGATTGTCACGGTTTTAGATTTTTTCTAATTCATAGAAACGTGAAAAAATTTTTATTTAGCGGCTTTTTTGTATAAGAAATAAGTAACAACAAGAAATACCAGGTCGGGTATCCAGGCGGCTATTTCTGGAGGCAGATTGCCCTTTGTAGAAAATATAGTAGAGAACCGGTCCATCAAAATGAAGATAGCCGCAATAACGAAACCTAATGCAAGATGTGCGCCACTGCCACCACGTACTCTTTTACTCGCGATAAGAGCGCCGATTAATGTTAGTATCACTACGGCAAGAGGCGTGGCCAGCCTGCGGTAACGTTCTATTTTTAATGCATTGACATTTTCGGAGCCACGCAATTCTTCCAGTTGAATAAAATTTGTCAATGCAGGTGTCGCCAGCTTATCCTTTGCATAATCATCCCGGCTGAGATCAAATGGCTGAAAATTGAAATTCATTGTTTTATTCCTATCCACATGAACGGTTTCTTTCAAACCATTGATCGTTCTTTCAAATACATTTTTCAAAACCCATTTTTGTTGGGCCGTATCCCAACTTATATTTTCTGCGCGGAGACTATATACAAGTTGTACGCCTTTTACGCGATTCATAAAGAAGATAGAACCGGATTTTGTAGCTGTGTCATAATTGCGGATTCCCGCATAAGTAAATGAATCAATCCGAAAATAAATACTATGATTTTCTGGCAATAACGGATCATAAGAGGAATTAGGATTTACATAAATTGATTCAAATGTGGTGCGAATGGCATTGGCTTTGGGTATCACAAAATTAACCATCAATAAAAGCAGCAATCCCAATGAAAGTCCCCCGATAAGATAGGGCCTGAGAAATCGGTTATAACTGGACCCGCCGGCTATAATCGCAATCACTTCACTATTCCCCGCCATTTTGGAAGTAAAAAATATGACAGATATAAATACAAATAAAGGAAACAAAAGCGCAATGATATAGGGCACAAAAGCAATATAATATTGCTGAATAATCTGCATGGCTCCAAGTCCAGATTTTACAAAATCATCGGTCTTTTCACTGATATCTACCGCCACAGCAATCACTGTAAATAGAAAAATAGCAAAGAAAAAAGTGGTGAAATATTTTTTTAGTATGTAACGATCAATTGTCTTCATGCATTCATGCGAAGCAGCCCATTTTAAAAAATCAAAAATACATGATTTGATCCATCAGGGACTTTTAAGTACAGGAATTATTAACTTAAAATAATTCGAACGTGAATCACCTGAAGTAAAGATAATTCATGAGGCTATGCACACAAATGAAAGATTCTATCTAATCCAAAGCTAAGTCTAATACCTGTTGCATGGTCTTTACATAATGGAATTCCAAACCCTGTATAAAATCAGGATTTATCTCTAAAATATCTTTTTCATTTAAAGCACTCAGGATAATTTTTTTTAACCCGGCACGTTTTGCAGCCAATACTTTTTCTTTAAGTCCTCCTACGGGCAATACCTGTCCGCGTAAAGTAATTTCACCCGTCATGGCAATATAGGGTTTTACCTGCCTCCCTGTAAAAGCGCTGGCCAGCGAAGTGAACATCGTAATACCTGCACTGGGTCCATCTTTTGGCGTTGCACCTTCCGGCACATGTACATGTACATTTTTTTTGCTGAAAACTGAGGAGTCAATATGATATTTCCTGGCATTTACCTGCAAATAGGTATAAGCCGTTGTGGCGCTTTCTTTCATCACATTGCCTAAGTTACCAGTGAGTTTTAACTCTCCTTTACCTTCACTCAATGCGGTTTCTATAAATAATATATCCCCTCCCACATAAGTCCATGCGAGGCCTACAGCAACACCCGGCAGATGGGCTGTTTTATAAATTTCATTGGAATAACGAGGCTTTCCTAAAATTTTTTCCACACCTGCCAGGGTAAGATGGCCGCCTAATTTTTTTCCCATGGCCAATTCTTTTGCCTGGTTTCGCATAATCGCTGCCAGCCTGCGATCCAACTCTCTCACCCCACTTTCGCGAGTATAATTTTCAATAATTTTTTGGAGTATCTTATCTCCTATTTTTACAGACGTATGGCTTAGACCATGCGCTTCTTTTTGTCGGGGTATAAGATGTCTTTTGGCTATTTGTATCTTTTCTTCCACAGCATAACCACTGAGATCAATAATTTCCAGCCTATCTCTTAAAGCTGGTTGTATATTTTGTAAATTATTGGCCGTAGCAATAAATAAAACCTTACTCAGGTCATATTCCATCTCCAAATAATTATCATAAAAACTATTATTCTGCTCCGGGTCCAATACTTCCAATAAAGCAGATGAAGGATCGCCGCGGAAATCATTGCCCACTTTATCTATCTCGTCAAGAATGATGACCGGGTTTGAGGTTTTTACTTTGCGTATATTTTGCAAGATCCTTCCCGGCATTGCACCAATATAAGTTTTGCGATGGCCGCGAATTTCACTTTCATCATGCAAACCACCCAGACTCAGCCGTGCATATTTTCTGCCCAAGGCATGTGCAATACTTTTTCCCAGAGAGGTTTTTCCTATTCCCGGTGCACCTACAAAACACAGGATGGGGCTCTTCATATCCCCTTTTAATTTTAATACAGCAAGATATTCCAGGATGCGCTCTTTTATTTTCTTCATGCCATAATGATCCTCATCAAGGATGGTAGCTGCTCTTTTTAAATCATAATTATCAATGCTACATTCTTCCCACGGCAAATCCAACATCAAGTCTAAATGATTATACACAAGAGAATAATCAGGCGTGCTGGAATGCATACGCTCTAATTTTTCAATACCCGATTTAAAAGAAGACTTTGCAGCTTCAGGCCATTTTTTTTCTTCTGCTCTTTTTTTCATCTCAGCCAGTTCCCGATCATTGGGATCTCCGCCTAATTCATCTTTTATACTTTTTAATTGCTGCTGCAAAAAATAATCCCGCTGTTGTTTGTCAATCTCCGTGCGTGTCTTAGAAGTGACTTTATTTTTTAATTCTACAAACTGTAATTCTTTATGTAATAAGGTAACTAATTTCTCAGCGCGTAATTTCAGGTTATCCGTCTCCAATAAATCTTGTTTTTCGGCAATTCCGCAATTCAAGTTACTACTGACAAAATTGATAAGGAATGAATGGCTTTCAATATTTTTCAAAATAATGGAAGCCTCTGTCGGCATTTGCGGAGATAGCTGTATAATCTGACCGGCAATTTCTTTGATACTGCTGATATAGGGTTCTATATCTTCTTCACCTGGTGTAGTTTCATCTTTCAAAATACTCACCTTCGCTTTGAAAAAAGGTTCTTCTTCCACGATGCTATCGAGGCGAAATCTTTTTTTACCTTGTATGATAATGGTCGTGCCACCATCCGGCATTTTTATGAGTTTTACAATCTTTGCCACAGTACCTACATCACAGAGATCCTGATATCCGGGCTCTTCGATGTTGATATCTTTCTGAGAAAGTACGCCTACCATCTTATGATTTTTATAGGCATCATTGACCGCTTTGATACTTTTGTCCCGGCCTACTGTAATAGGTAATACCACACCCGGAAATAAAACGGTATTTCGCAAGGGTAATAAAGGAATCGTATCCGGAATGATCAAGTTCGCATCCTGATCTTCCTCATTTTCATTAAGGGGAATGATATTTAAGAAATCCGCTTCATCTTCCATTTTCAAAAAATATTGATCCTGCATAAAATTTACTTTGTAACGTCAAATTGGCATAAGCCCAATAAAATTCTCTTCAAATAAGAAAAGTGGTATATCAGGTCAATTAAAATGCCAAAGCAAAAAAGCTGGATTTTTTTATCAAAATGGCATGAATGGCAAAAAAAAGCATCCTTATGACGGATGCTCTTTTAGTGTTAAATAAATTTTTAAAGTAATCTAAAAGCAAGCCCTAATTGAATTTGCTGGTTTTTCCATTTGTCCTGGTTATCTATATCGTTAATGTTATTCAGCCCTATATTATACCTGCCATAAACTTTTAGAGAACCCAGGTTTACTTGTGCGCCTAATACGGCTGCCAAATCACCGGATTTAAAAGCATCTTCACCATTTTGCAAAATGGTTTCATGCGTATTCATTAAAATACTATACTGCGGTCCAAGATTAAAGGTGAGCAGTTTACCGGCGTTGATGCGTAACAATATAGGAATGCTTAAATAATTCAAAGTTTTTTTCTCCCCATTTAAAGCCAGGTTATAAATATCTGTGGCATTACTGGCAACCGTTGTATTTGTCTGATTAAATAATATCTCCGGTTGAATTCCCAGGGTATTGCTCAGGTTGATTTCTACAAATCCTCCTAAATGAAAACCTGCTTCAAAACCATCTTTAAAAGCTTGCCCGTCAATTTTATTGAGGTTTACTCCGGCTTTTGCACCAAGATGAAAACTTTGGGCCTGACTTATTGTTTGAAAAAACAAAAAACCGGCGGCTATCAATACTATTTTTTTCATGTGTAATTTTTTATTTTATGGCTAATTTCATGCCATTCAATAAAACGACAACCCTAATTGACTATTGTTTATCTTTTTTATTTCAAAAAAAATTAACAGGTTATCTCCCTGTATAAAGTTTGAATTAAGTTGAGGAATTAGGCAAGTTCAATCAAGGTAATTTCAGGTAATATACCTACACGTCCGGGATAACCGATAAATCCCCAACCCCTGTTTACATATATTTTCTGATTTTTTTCTTCATACAATCCGGCCCATTCTTTATAAAACCATTGTACGGGGCTCCATTTAAAATAAGGATTTTCCACACCGAATTGCATACCATGTGTATGACCACTAAGTGTAAGGTCTATATCCGGAAATTCAGGCCTGATCTGTGCATCCCAGTGGCTTGGGTCATGGCTCATCAAAATTTTAAATGGATATTCTTCTGTGCCGGTATATGCTTCTTTGAGTTTTCCATACTTGGGAAAGCTCCCGAATGCGCTCCAGTTTTCAATACCTATTAATGCAATCTTTTCACCCTTTTTTTCCAGGATAACATGTTCATTCATTAATAGCTTCCATCCCAGTTTGGCTTCTACTTCTTTTAAATCTTCAAGATTTTGCATCTTGGCTTCAGGACTTGGCCAACTTGTATAATCCCCATAATCATGATTACCCAAAGTGCTGTAAACGCCCATGGGTGCTGTAATGCGGCTGAAGACATCCATATAATCTTTCATTTCAATTGCTTTATCATTTACCAGATCACCTGTAAAAAGTATGATATCTGCTTTTTGTGCCAAAGCCATATCCACACCTTTATTCACAGCTTCTTTATTGGTAAAACTGCCACTATGAATATCACTGATATGTAAAATACGCAAGCCGCGAAAAGCTTGAGGCAAATTGGCAAAAGTGAGTTTTACTTTTTTTACCTGGTAATCATATTTATTGGAAAAGCCGTATAAAAGTGAAGCAAACAAGCCACTACCCATAGCTATTCCAGTCCAGGTAAGAAAAACAGAACGGCTGATCGTAGTTTCTGTTGGAGTGAAATCTACTCCTGTTTTATAAAAAGTCTTCGACATGATCCATAGAAAGCCCCGTCGGATGTCATCTGCAAGGAAAAAAACAGCGCCAATCAACTTGGCAAAAAGGATTCCCAGTATGATTGCGAAAATATAACTACGCAGGATGATATGTGCTTCAAAATAATGAATAGCCGGAAAGGATACAATAAAAGCCAACATGCCTACTGACACAGTCCAGTAGATATAGGTAAATGTCATCCTGCTCCGATCACCTGCAAATACGGTACGTATCACATAGTACACATAAAAATCAATCAATAAAATAATGAGTACGATGACCCAACTCCCATACCAGTTTCTCATGGTTATTTTTTTGCAAATTAAACAACAAATGATGAACCAATAGGGCAACAACATGCCGTACAGGATTTGAACAAATCATCCTAAAAGTTTTTTTTAACAAGGATATATCCACAGAACAGGGATAAGTTTGGGAAAAATCATGGCTAAAAATTAATTTCGCAGATTCATCCACATAAGAGATACTCAAATGATCCATCTCACTTTTTATGGGCATGCCTGTTTTTTAATAGAAACAAATGGAAAAAAACTATTGTTTGATCCTTTTATTTCCGGCAATGAGGCAGCTCGAAATATTGATATAAAAAAAATAGAAGCAGATTACATTTTTGTTTCGCATGGGCATGGAGATCATACAACGGATCTGCTGGGAATAGCTCGACGCACAAATGCCTTATGTGTAGCTCCTGCTGAAATTTCCTATTGGCTGGAAGCAAATGGGATTACCCATGTACATGGAATGAATCATGGAGGGCCTATACCTTTTGACTTTGGAACAGTTCGGGGTGTACAGGCAGTGCATTCCTCTTCATTGGGTGATGGCACTTATGCCGGCAACCCGATGGGATTTGTTTTTAATACACCGGATGGAAATTTTTATTATGCGGGAGACACGGCCTTAACAATGGATATGCAGTTGATTCCCCGTTGGAGCAAATTGGATTTTTCCATTTTACCAATAGGAGGTAATTTCACGATGGATGTGTATGATGCCATAGATGCCTGTCATTTTGTACAATGCAGTGAAGCTGTGGGCATACACTACAATACTTTTCCGCCAATCAGCATTGATCCGGGAAAAGCTATTGAAGCATTTGCTCAGGCCGGTATGCATTTAATGCTTCCTCAAATTGGTGAAACCATAGACATAAAAACCAACCTATCATCTTTATAAATCGTCCCTGAATATATGGCAAGAATCATTGGTGTGGCAAATCAAAAAGGAGGTGTGGGTAAAACCACTACAGCCATTAACCTGGCTGCAAGCCTGGGTGTACTTGAATTTAAAACTTTATTAGTAGATGCAGATCCTCAGGCAAATAGCACAACCGGCGTAGGTTTTGACCTGCACAATGTAACCAGCAGCTTATACGATTGCATGGTGAACCAGGTTGCTGCAAAAGATGTCATTTTAAAAACGGAAATCCCAAATCTTGATCTCATCCCTTCTCACATAGATCTTGTGGGTGCAGAAATTGAAATGATTCATTTCCCAAACAGGGAAACCGTTGTCAAACAAATCCTGGCATCCATACGAGATGAGTATGATTTTATCATCATAGACGCATCGCCTTCTCTTGGGCTTATTACCGTGAATACATTAACCGCATCTGATAGTGTGATCGTTCCGGTTCAATGTGAATTTTTTGCGCTGGAAGGTTTGGGGAAATTATTGAATACCATTAAAATTGTACAAAACAGGTTAAATAAAAATTTACAAATAGAAGGAATCCTGATGACGATGTATGATGGCAGACTCAGACTTTGTAACCAGGTGGTGAGTGAAGTACGCAGACATTTTGATGAAATGGTTTTTAACACAATTATTCACAGAAATACAAGGTTGAGTGAAGCGCCCAGTTTTGGTAAACCTGTTATTTTATTTGATGCACATAGTAAAGGTTCTATCAATTATATGAATCTTGCAAAAGAAGTACTTCAAAAAAATAATCTTACCAAAATGAAACAGGAAGAGCGTATCCTGGAATAAAAGGACAATCTTTATTTAACAATTATTCATTATTCTTTTTGCATGTCCAAATTAAAACAAAATAAAGAGATGCTGGGCAAAGGCATTCGTTCTTTGCTCGAAAATATAGATGCTGACCTGAAAACGACAGCAGGTAAACTGCAGAATACCGTCATGGATGCGGCCACCAGCTCAAACCGTATTCCTATTCAACTCATAGATGCGAATCCTAAAAACCCACGTAAAAATTTTGATGACCAGGCATTAAAGGAATTAGCTGCATCTATCCGTCAACATGATATTATTCAACCGATCACCGTATCAAAAACGAATGAAGGAAGATTTCAATTGATAGCAGGCGAACGAAGGCTCAGAGCAGCTAAGATAGCAGGTCTCACAGAAGTACCCGCCTATATCCGACAGGCCAATGATATTCAACTACTCGAATTAGCGCTGTTGGAAAACCTGCAAAGAGAAGACCTGAATGCCATAGAAATTTCACTCAGCTATAAGCGCATGATGGATGAAATTCATTATACTCAGGAGCAGGTTGCAGAAAGAATGGGCAAAGAAAGAAGTACCGTCGCCAACTATCTCCGACTATTAAAATTACCTCCAGAGATTCAACTTGCAGTTCGCCAGAGCATACTCAGTATGGGGCATGCACGTGCATTAATCAATATAGATACAGTGGATAAGCAATTATTTGTTTTTAATGAAATAAAAAATAAACAATTAAGTGTAAGGCAAACGGAAGAACTGGTACGGCAGTTGTCTAAAGAAAAGACCGGAAAAAAAATTCCGGGGAAAAATAATCTGTCACCGGTATATAAAAGGCTGGAAGACACATTGGCATCGCATTTTTCCACAAAAGTATTTTTGCAACATAATGTTTCAAAAGGCGCCGGAAAAATACAAATCGAATATTTTTCGCTGGAAGAATTGAATAAAATCCTCACCCTCATGCAGGTACAGATTGATTAAATATGGCGATTAAAAAATTTTGCTTATTCGTCTTTTTCCTTGTGAGCAGCTCACTGCTGAGAGCTCAGGATACGGACAGTATAAGGGTTTCAACAGATACAGCCTTATTGCCAAAAACAGCATCGAGCCAGGTTGCCGATACCAATAAAATAGCTTTTCTACAAAAACATGATCCCCGTAAGGCCACTTTGCGCTCTGCTATTCTTCCGGGATGGGGGCAAGCTTATAATAAAGAATATTGGAAGATCCCCATCGTGTATGGTGCACTGGCTATACCTACGGTAACTTATTTCTACAACAATAAATGGTATAAAAAAACACGCGATGCTTATAACATCGTCGTGAATAATGATAGCGCTCTTTTTCCCACCATTGACCCAAAATTACAACCCCTCATCAGTAACCCGACGAGTTTGCAATTTTATCGCAACCAATTTCGAAAAGACCGGGACTATTCTACTTTATGGTTTATCATAGTGTGGGGTTTAAATGTGGCAGACGCTACTGTTTTCGCACATTTGAAACACTTTGATGTAAGTGACGACCTTAGCATGGATATCAGGCCTGAAATAAATCCACAATTTAAAACAATGGGATTAGGAATTGTTTTAAATTTTAAAAACCCCGTTAAGAAATAGCCTTCCATTTTTTCTTCGATCCTGTTTTCAAATAAAATCTTATTATTACTTTTGAAAAGATAAGATGAAGATCATATTAGCCGGATATGGGAAAATGGGAAAAGCCATTGAAGAAATTGCCCTCACTAAAGGGCATGAAATCGTTTTGAAAATTCATTCTGGCAATCCGGATGATTTCACCACAGAAAACATACAACGTGGAGATGTATGTATAGATTTTTCTCATCCGAAAGTTGCCGTGAGTAATATCCTTTCTTGTTTTAATGCAGGTGTTCCCATTGTTTCCGGCACTACAGGATGGCTCAATCATTGGCGGGAAGTAACGGATGCCTGTAAAGAAAAAAATGGCGGATTTTTGTATGCCAGCAATTTTAGTATCGGGGTAAATCTTTTTTTTGAATTAAATGATTTCCTTGCGGGGATCATGAAAGACAAAAAAGAATTCAATGTTAGTATTGAGGAAGTGCATCATGTACATAAAAAGGATTCCCCGAGTGGAACAGCTATTACACTTGCCAATCAGATTATTGATATAAACCCGGATAAAGAAAAATGGGTCAATGCGGAAAGCGAAGAGAAAAAAGTATTACCGATCATTAGTAAAAGGGAGGATGAAATTGCAGGAATACATATTGTCAAATATTTCTCCGGAGATGATGAAATTGTTATCCGGCATAATGCATTTAACCGCAAAGGATTTGCCATTGGCGCATTGGCAGCAGCCGAGTTTATGCAACAAAAAAGAGGTATCTTCTCCATGAATGATGTGTTGAATCAATTAACATGAAATACTACTGCTTATTCATTTTCATCTTAATTTTTATAATTCCTGTTCGATCTCAGCCACCCGCTATTGACAGCCTTTTAGCCATTACACAGTCTTCCCAAAATCCTCAAAAAATAATGGATGCATATTACCGGCTCGCCTCGATGCAGGTCAGCTTTGATGACAATATGCTTTATGCACGTAAAGGATTGGCCATTGCCGTTCATCTAAACGACAGTATAGCTATGGGTAAATTTTATCAAACTCTGGCGGGATCTTTTTATTTTAAAGGCATCTATGATAGCACGGCGAGTTATTATTACCGATCCGTAGAATTGCTGGAAAAGAAAAATGCATTTACAGATCTGGCTTATACTTATAATGGGTTGGCTAAACTTTTTCGGAAAACAGGGAATTATGAACGAGCGCACCAGTTTTATGATAAAGCCATGGATCTCTTTGTAAGACTTAAAGACAAGCGGGGAATTTCATTGATTTATAATGAAAGTGGCGTAGTTTATGAGTACGAAAAAAATTACGCTGCCGCCCTTCAAAATTATCAATCTTCATTAGAAATTTGTAAGCAGCTCAATGACCAGTTAGGCATTTCTTATGCCATGAATTTTATGGCCGGCGTTTATGTTATCCAGGAGAATTTCAAAGAAGCAGAAAAAAATAATTTAGCCGCTTTAGCCATTCGGGAAAAGTTAAAAGATACTTTGAGTATCGCTTTGATCTATACAGACCTGGGCGCTATGTATTTAGCCGAAAAAAATTACGAAAAAGCAAAAAGTAGTTACCTGAAAAGTATTGATCTCATTGCGCCGAAAAATTATCCTGACTTAATGATGATTAATTACAAAGAATTGGCAGATATCGCTACTGCAAATAATGACCCGATGCAAGCACTTCAATATTTTAAAAAATCTGCTGATCTGAAAGATTCTATTTACAAAATTTCTTCTGCGAAACAGGTAGAAGAATTATCCGCAAAATATGAAACGGCCGAAAAGGAAAAACAAATACTGCATCAACAACTGGAAATTACCAAACGCAATTATTGGATCACCGGATTTATTGCGCTACTCATTTTGCTTTCTGCCCTGGGCTTTTCCTGGTACAGGCGTTATTCTTTGAAACAACAGTCCAAGTTGCAATCTGCCATCATTACCCAACAATCCTTAACGACGCAGGCAGTGATTGTTGCTGAAGAAAATGAACGCAAAAGGATTGCGGGAGATTTGCATGATGGCATAGGTCAAATGATGAGCGCCGCCAAAATGAATTTATCCGCTCTGGAAAGTGAAATTCATTTTGAATCGGAAAAACAAAAAAGGAACTATGAAAAAATCGTTAGCCTCGTGGATGAAAGCTGCCGGGAAGTTCGTACCGTTTCACACAATATGATGCCCAATGCATTAATGGCCGGCAGTTTACCAGAAGCTTTAAATAAATTTATAGACCGTCTTTACCGGAATGAGGTTCAAATTCAATTGCATACGGAAGGAATGGATAAAGGCATAGATGCCAATACGAGCGCTGTACTTTACAGGATCATCCAGGAATGCGTAAACAATGTTTTAAAACATGCGCAGGCCACTCGATTGGATATATCCATTCTAAAAGATGAGGATGGCGTCAATGCAACTATTGAAGATAATGGCGTAGGATTTCATACAGAAGATTTAAATCATTTTAATGGGATAGGCTTAAAAAATATTTTAAGGCGTATCAGCTATCTCAAAGGAAAAGTAGATTGGCATAGTAAGCCCGGCAATGGCACATTAGTGGCTATTTATGTGCCTATAGAAGAAAATACTTAATTTACACCAAAATCCAATGAAATGAATCCCCAAAAAATCAGGTTAGCCATAGTGGATGATCACCAGATTGTTATTGACGGAATTAAATCTTTACTTGAAAATGACCCCGATTTCTCCATCGTCTTATGTACTACCCTTCCTCAGGAAATGCTTGAAAAACTTTCTGCAATACCTGCAGACATTTTACTGACGGATATCATGATGCCTGAAATGAATGGGCAGGAGTTAGCAAAAAAAGTAAAACAAAAATTTCCTCAAATAAAAATTCTGGCATTAAGTATGAGTGGCCAGGGAACGACCGTCAACCAAATGATTTGTGATGCGGACATCTCCGGGTATATCCTAAAAAATACCGGCAAAAAAGAACTTCTTGAAGCTTTACACAAAATTGCAAAAGGGGGCATCTACTTCAGCGATGAAATTATTCATGAACTGGATAACTTCAAAAATGTAAAAAAAGAAAATGCAGAAACTCATCTTACAGCAAGAGAAATTGAAATTATTGGTTTGATAGAAGAGGAGTTGTCAAATAAGGAAATTGCTGACACTTTATTTATCAGTGAAAGAACAGTTGAAACACATAGAAAAAACATTTTCAGAAAGACAAAAACCGGAAGTGTAATAGGACTTATCAAATATGCTTATGAACATAAATTGATCCGGAAGAAACTTCAATGAAAATAGTTTTTTTACCCTGCTCAACCCTGTACAAAGCCTTGATGGGTGCATGGAAAATCAATAGAAATACAAAAAGCCGGGCACAACACCCGGCTTCAATTAACTATTCAAATTCCCCCATTAACCATTAACCATTCACAATTAATCATTACTCCTTCACCATCTTCAACCTTACTACTTTCTCTCCCTGGGTTATTTGTACAAAATAGGCGCCCTGTGCTAAGCTGCGGATATTCAGTGTGGCAGTGCTTACCCGGTCAAAATGCTGACTGCTGATTTCTCTGCCCTGCATATCCATGAT
>JAFDXJ010000026.1 GCA_018268015.1 Bacteroidota bacterium | reverse complement strand
GAACAGGCTCAAAAGGAAACAGCGGTAGCCATAGTTCAGAAATTACAGGGAACCGAATTATTCAGCTTACTGGAAAATTCCATTGAGGGTGCTTCCCGAAAAATTGCCGAGCTTTTGGATAGCACACTTTCATCTGAAAGCGACGACGGTTCTTCCACCTTGCGGAAAAGTGATTTGGGTGATTTTGACATTGGGGAGTTTGTGTGAAAGGGAGCCCTATTTTATTTATTCAGGGCATGCCCCTGCGGGTCGGGCTTATCCGCTGTATCTTTTGTTCCGCTAAAGCTCACAAAAGGATGCCGCTACTATCCCTCACGCGAAATACAATCTGACAACAGACCTATTCCTTAAATCCGTATTTTTTTACTTTCCCTAAATTCAATTTTGCAATAGCTTTATTTCGGTCAGTTAAAGGTTTGCGTTCTTCAGCAAGTTCGTTCATAAATGTATATTCAAAACCTTTCAACCGTTTGTTACGTTTATCCCATTGAACGATTTTCAGAATAAGTTCAAGCGTTATTTCTGTTTGTTGTTCTTCTTGTATTTTGGGTATTTCAGGAAGATTGTCTATGTCAAATAATATTTCAGGTGCTTTGTCAATTACAATATCTATTATTTTCAGACCATTTGAAACTTCATTGTCCAAAAGTTTGTTGTTACTTCGTACCCTACCTGCGATTGTAAAAGCAACATTCTGCATATTAGCAGACAGATTCTGCGTTTCACTTCCCCAATTTTCAATCTTTTTCCAAATTTCGTAAGGAATGGATTTTATTTTTTCGAGGTTTTCCTCTTTCTCTTTTTGCTCGGCTTCGTCTGATGAAATTAATGTTCTCTTGGTTGCTGTTTTTTCATTGATGAATTCGTCTTTTATAGAATTGTAATCCAAATCAAAATCCTGTTGTTTTACCATTTCCCAGCAAACTTCTTTTCTTGCCCACATCTCAATCAATGATTCGGGACTGTTTGTTTTCAGGAAATCATCCATTTTTACCATTAAATCATAAAGGAAAGTATTTAACTCATCAGATACACTTTGATTTTTCCAGATTTTATATAAGTCGAGTTTGTAATTAGTTTTGAATCCAAGATAAGTGATTGCATAAGGCACTGTAATAAACCTCAAATCTCCGATTGCATTGGGTTTTACTCCATATAGTTTTTCACAGGTTTTATAAACAATGGCTTTGGCAATAGCATCTTCGTAATAGATATTATTGTTTTCAATTTTAGCATTCGTGTTGTGCAAAATAAATTGATTGTAGTTCTTTACATTCTTGATGACAAAATGAGGTGCTACAACCAATTTTCGACCATCGTAAACTTCCTGATAAGCATTTATATATTTTGCTAACTGCTCTTTTGTAAACATCTGATGTCTTGGGTGTTTCAAGTCAAATGCTTTTTGTCTTGCTCTTGTGAAACCGTCTTTCAGTCTTGCATTTTTATATTGTCCTCTGGCTCTCTCGTAGAACCATTTGGTTTGTGTCGGATTCTTTTCGGAATGTGGTGTAACGATAGTTCTCGATAGTTTCTCGAAGTGAATATGGTAAGGTCTGTTACTGCTCAGGTCGGCAACAGAAACTTTATTTTGGGTATTAGCATATTCCGCAATTCTTGATACTATTTCTCCAAAGTTTTCTTTGTTTTTGACAACGGAAAGTTTAACCTGTACAAAGATATTGGAAACATCTGCTTTGTCTTTTTTATAGGTGTGATAAATAGAAGCTGTTGTTTGACCTCCGTTTACAATCTGCAAATCACTTACTTTTGAAATTATCAGACCTTTTCCCTGACTGTCTTTTTCGAGTTCAATATGGTTTGCTGTTGCGGCAATTCCGTTATTGAAAGCAAGAAACATTTGAGGCTCTTTTAATATTGTTGTTCGGATTCCTTTATTGATTTTTCCTGTAAACTGCAAAAACGAACGTACATTTTGCTCTAACAATCGTGAACCAAAGCGTTCATAAATATTTGCCAAAGCAGTTCCAGGCATTATCGCCAGATACGATTTGTAATCTTCGTTTTCGGATGGCGATTCAATACAAGGGATTTCAAAACCATCAGCTTTAAAATCCAGTTCAATAGGAATATGGGATTTTTCGGTAATGTTGTAGAGATAATTCAAATCTACAATTCTTGTGTAAACAGAAAAACTGCTGATTGAATCTGACTTTGGCAGGTCATTGGGAAAAGTTCCGTCTGTAAGAATAATTGCGTTTACCCTTACAAGGTTTTCTCTCAGTTCCTGGCTTGATGCCAGTTCGTTTGCTAATTGAAAAATATCTGATGATTCTTCAATTTCATTTACATAATCTTTATAAATACCTTTTCTGAAAAAATTCAGAATTCTTTTTTGTGCTGTTTCAACTTCGGTTGTGGCGGTTCTTACCGGTTCATCAGTACCCTTTAAAACCGTAATAAATAAGTCAAGTGTTTCGTAATTATCGGAAATAGAATAAGCATTTATCTGGTGTTGGTTTTTAGTTCCGATTCCTTTTTTATCGTAAGCCAGTCGTACGTTTTCAGTTTCTCCGGCAGAAGCTAATAAATCAACGGCAATTTGTGTGAAAATCTGCTCGGTATTTCCTCCGTCTTCTTCACTGAGTTGTGTTGCTCTTATATCCTGAACAAGATTCTGATAGAACTTTAAAAGCTCTGTATTTTCCGAAACTGTACTCATATTTAGGGTTCTGTAGTATTAAAAACTAAATCTTCATCAATTGTAAATGATGTACATTGTGATAAGATAATCGAATATTTTACATCTCCAACACCAATTCTAATGTCGTTTTCTTCAATTCTTGGAAAATCATTTTCTACTTTGTAGAAAACATCCTGACGAATAAAATAACCGATTTCGTCATAGAGGCTTCTTTGTAAATCGAAATATCCTACTTCGTAAAGTTTGCTTTTGAATTTATTCAGGGCAATGATTTCTGACTGTAATGTATCACTGACAGCATCTACAATATTATTCAGCGTTTCTCCCGAATTTTGCATTCTCTCCAATGAAATATGATATAGGAATAAACTCCCTAAATTGTTCGTGTCTAACTGCCTTTCACTACTGATGTGTACTTTCTGATGATTGTTTCCGTGAGTGGTTTTGACCTCAACTGCCCAATTTTGACTTTGGAAATCTCTTACCTGCATTTCTGTACCAATCCAAGTATTGATAACTGCCAGATAATTGCTTTTCGTTTGTAAAAACTTTCTTAGGAAATAAAGTTCCCCGTATAAACCTCTTTGTTCTTCCGCTGTTAATCCTTGTAATCCAATTTTGCTAAATAATGATTTCCACTTTTCAAATCGGTTTAATATTTCTTTGACTAATTTTCTTTCATTAGTTTCGCTGGCAATACTATTAATTAAATCTTCACACAAAACGGTAAAAATGTCTTTGTGCTGAAAATTCAGTAATTTAAAAATCAATACATTCTTTCCGGTTTCGGTAGTCGAGGGGTATAAATCAACTTCTATTTCCTGCAAGTTTGAAAAATTAGAAATATTTACTTCAATAGTGTCACTTATCGAAACACAAATACACAATAATTTTTCAGGGTGTTGCATAGCAACATACACATCGGGCAATACCGAACCTGAATATCTGCGAAGCAGTAAACCTTTAGTGAAAGATTTATCATTCGCCAAATCTTCCCATATCTGATTAATCTTCGTCATCCTCAATATCATCTAAATTGTCATCAATATCGAATAATGGCAGTAACTGCTGATGTACGGCATAAGAAACTGAATGACTATACTGGCTTTTCGGAAAACTTACCGCAAAACCAACTATTGGTTCGCTTCCGTTTGGCATTCCAGCATTCTCTGCATCAATTAAATACAAAAGCAATAGAGGATTTTTAGGGTTTCTAAACTCATTTCTCACAATCTCTCCTTTCGGAAAATCATTTTTGTATTCACTGTTTTGATTCCTGAAATAGACTTTTGTTCTTTCCAAAGCTCTGTCGTAATCTTCTTTACTTAAATCAAAAAATTCATCTTTTGGTCTTATTATGTGATTTTTGATGATATGTAAATTGTGTTCATCATTCTTATTTTTGTCGTTAGAACGAATTACACAACCAACCTGGTTAATTCCATTTGAAGCATTGAAATCATAAGAAGAATCTGCATTGCTTTTAGTTACCAATGCTACACTCCAATTGGTCAGTTCATTACTTTTTACTGAAATATCAATATAATCCAATAATTTGGACGGTTCTACTTTTTTCAGATTTTCAGAAACTTTAAATCGTTGAAAAAATGGTCTTACTAAAGCCACAGGTACATTTCTCCATAAAAAATGATTGTGTCTTGTTTCAAAAGATTCCGAAAGTGAATTGATAAGGCTTTTTGTTACACTCAAATTAGAATTAATTGTAACTGGATTTTTCTGTAACTGATAAGATTCAACCAACCTGCCTGACCAAGAAACATCAATATTTACCGCTCTTCGGATTTTATTTGAAGCCGAAATTTGTAAAACACCCGGATGCGTTCTTACACGTAAAGCGTATTGTTCGGGTGTACTTCCAGCAACTTCTGACATATAATCAAATTCGCTTCTTAATTCTTCAGAAGCCAACGTAATATGGCAAAACCATTCGTTCAGTTCTCGGCTTGTAAATAATCTGCATAAATCAACATATCCCGGTCTGTAACCAAACCAACGTCCCATTTGCATCAATGTATCGTACATTCTTGAAGCACGCAAGTAATAACTAACAGATAAGCCTTCTAAAGTCAAACCTCTTGAAAGTTTATCTCCTCCGATTGCAATTACTGAAAGTCCGTTTTTATGGTCAAAATAGTTTAACGCATCGCCTGAACCTCCGTTAATTTCTTTTACTTCAATCTTTGCAACAGCATTATGTAAATGAGGTAAAACATCTTCCCAATTGTGAACACTTACCAAAGTATCAACATCAGACATTGTGTCGGAAATTGCTTGTGAAACTGTTTTAAAACTTTTGTAAGTTTCGGTAATTGTTTCTCCCTTGTATTCGTATGTATATTCTTTATCTTCCTCAAATGTTTTGCGGATTTCGTCCAATACTGACGGAATTTTCATTTCAATTCCTCTGCGATAAAAATCAAAAGTATTTTCGACTAGTGTTTTAATTTGCGCTTGCCACCTTGTAAATCTGCTCACGTGAACGAGCATAGAATTATGTACGTTAACCTGACCTCTCAATCTTCTGATAGTACAGGTTAGGATAAAACATTTGATTGCTGTTCGTAACGATTCTGGTAATTCATCAGGGAAAGCCGTATCTTTTTTATGTCCATTAGGTATTAAATCCAAATAATCATCAACACGATTTACAATTGGTAATACTGTTTCGGATTCGTCTTCATCTTCCAAAACTTTTATGCCAAATACTTTTTCAGGACCAATATAATTTGTTGGTGCAGGAATATTGATGATAAAATCTCTTGGGAATAAATCATCTTCCACAATTGGAATGAAAATGTTAGCAAACGGGGTTGCTGTATAACCTACATAACCACTACGGTCAAATAGATTTAATATATTTCTGATGTGTTCGTTAATCCTTGTAGCTCTGTCATCATCTTTATTGGTATTGATAGAAGCATTATCTGCTTCATCATCAATAAGTAATAACGATTTGTTTCTGATAACTTTTCTGCCATCAGGCAAGTCTTCTGTTTGAGCATTTAACCACAAATGAAGTCTTTCCAATACTTTGGAGTTTTTCTTTACAACAGCGATTATAGGTTCAGATGTGTTGAAATTGATTCCCATTGAATTTGCGGCACCTGCTGTAAAATCTCCTTTATCTAAACTTGATGTAAGAGAGTGTGCGATACCAATCTGGTCTAATTTTCCAACTCCAATAGTTACACCGTTTTTGTCAAATGCCCTTTGATGTTGTGTGTCAAAACCTAAAAATCCTTCATCTAAGCGAAGTTGCGTTTGGCTTCTCAAATTATTGTGGATACCAGCCAAAACAATAATCAATTTGTATCCAGCATCTGCTGCTTTACAAATCAAACCTGTATAGTTTGATGTTTTTCCCGACTGAACTTGTCCAACGACTAAACCTCGTTTACTGACAATTATGTTTTCTGTTGGGTTAAAAAGTCCGTCTAAAGTTCTGTCTGTAAGTTTATCAATCTGATTTAAAACTACATCAGAATAATTTTTTTCGACTTGTAAATAATCTCTGTATCTGTTCCAAAAATTCCATTTAATACCTGCTTTTACATCTCCAATCCACGGTTTTCTTCTTTCTTCTGCTTCAATGATTCGGAAGTCGTCCATTCTGATATTGTATAAAGATTCGACTTCACGAACCAGAAAATCTCTGTCAATCTCCGCATATACAGGAATCATTAAGGCACTGTCAACAGCTTGCTCAATCTGTTGTTTTGTTATAGAACCAGTTGAGGGCAATAAGGTTCTGATTGTTTTTATGACTTGTTGTACCATTTGCTTTAGTTTAAAAATTCAAGAAAGTGAACAAAATTGTTGAAAGGCTCTATGTTTGCGATAATTGCTTTTGCCTGTTCATCAGTTTTCCCTTGTCCTATAAGGTTTGAATACATTGCCTGCATTGTATTTCTTATTATTTCCTGGTCAATTCCTTCAAAGGGTTTGCCTTGTAATTCGGGAACTTCACTTTCTTTAATGAAAATTGATTTGGTAGGTATTGTTTCTTCAATAAATTTTATAAGTATTTCAACTGCTTTATTAGGTTCATTTCTGGCTTCTTCTTTTACTTTTTCAATAACAGGATGTTCACGGTTTATTTTGTAAAACCATTTGTCACCTCTTTTATGGTCAAGCCACAGAGGCACAAATTTTTGACCGAGAATTGGTTTTACATTTTTACCTTTATGTCTGTAAACTTCTACGGCTTGGGCTCTTACTTTCATAGCGTAAGCCTTAATTTGCTCACGAAAAATCAAAGGAGGTCTTGCTACCGATTTTTTAATATCAATCTGCCATTCGGCATCCAATGTGTTCGGAAGTTCAATCTGTATTCTTGTCAGTTTGTAATGTTCTTCTTTTCTGAAAAGCCCTAACCAATCTCCTGCTAATAATAGTCTTTCGTTTCGGTAGATATAAAAACCTTGCTGTTCATTCCAGCCTTTTGCACCTTCAGCTTGCTTATATTTTTCTTCCGAAATTTTAGATTTATGAGGTAAGACATAGCCTTCTATTTTGACGACACCGTTTTGTATTCTTTCCTCTGGAAATATTTGGGTTGATGATTCATCAAGTAAAAAAGGATTCCAAGGTTCTATTCTCTGGTCTTGAAAATAAATATTGATTTTGCCACTTTCGATAAACTTGTGAAAAACCATTGATAAATGCTTTTTCACTTGCTCCATAATCAACAGAAATTTGTCAAGAGCCTTGTTGTCGTCTTGTTTAAAGTTTTTGACAACTCTGTCAATTTCATTCCAAATTACAATAGTTCCTGAAACTAAGCCAGATAAATCTTTTTCAAATTTTTCATAAGGAAGATATTTTATTAATTCCCATTTTCCTGTTTGATTTACAAAGTCTAAATCCCAAGTCCAGTAAACGGAATTATAATCTGATTTTTTACTTATAACAGTTAGTTTTCTTGCCTGTGAAAAAGAAGCAGTTTTTAAACCTAATCCAAATCTTCCTAAATCTTTACTTTCTCTGTCCTGTAATGGATTTTTACTTCCCGGTCTCATTGCCTGAATCAATTCAGAATCGTTCATCCCGAAACCATCATCTTTAATAGAAAGCCAGGTTTTAGAACCTAACCATTCAAAATTTACCCAAACATTTTTGGCATTTGCAGAAATTGAATTATCAATAACATCTGCAACTGCAGTTTCTATATTATAGCCAATTGCCCGGAATGTCTCAATCATTGATGAGGCTTCGGGAACAGCAGAAACAGTTTCAAATTGTGAGTAGTCAATCGTTTTTTCCATTAATCAGCATACTTTTTATTTTATCGGCTATCTTTTCAGCCATCAAAGGCGGAACTGCATTGCCGATTTGTTTTAAAGCTGCTGTCCGGCTTCCTTCAAAGAAATAATCATCAGGAAAAGATTGTATTCTTGCGGCTTCTCTTACGGTTATCGAACGGTTTTGCTTTTTATCCGGATGGATGTAATAATGACCGTCCATTGCAATGTGTGCAACTACAGTATGTGAAACGCCTTTTCCATTCACAACCTGAAATCTGTTTGTGAATGACTGTACGTTATTGTGTTTTATTAATCGGTTTGGTAATTTCGCATAGTTCAAACGTTTACCGTTGTTCCATTCATCAACGGCAATGCGGTAGATTTCCAAATCATTTTCGTTGTTTGGTCTGGCAATGTGTTGCGTTACTATCTCCAAGCCGTTTCTGATACCTGATTGTTTTAAATATTCATTTGTTGGTTTATAATATTCGACTGCATTTAAAGTTCCCTCTCCGTTTTTCAGAGGTTTTAAGTCAGAGAATAAATCTTTTAAAACTTCATAATTTGGCTCTGTTTCGTCAAATTTTGGATAGGTAAAACCTAATTCCTTTTTCCAGCCGATGATGATTACACGTTTCCTATCCTGCAAAACACCAAAGTTTTTTGCGTTAAGTACTTTGTACTTATTTTGAGGCAGGTTTAATTCATAGCCAGCACTTCTTACTGCTTTGAATATATTTTCTAAATGGATGCCATTTTTTGCAGATAATATCCCTGGTACGTTTTCAAATACAAACATATCGGGTTGGTATCTTTTTAAAAATTCAACGTAATATTTGTACAAGAAATTTCTTTGGTCTCTTTTCATTCCGTGTGGGTCTCTTGCTCTGCCAGCGACAGAATATGCCTGACAGGGCGGACCTCCTATAATCAAATCGACATTTCTTCCATTTAATTCGTTGTCAATTTTATCAAAAATCTCGTCTAACGTTTCTTTGGAAATTTCTTTATTGATAACAGAATTTATAAGATGTTCAGGGACTTTTCCCCAAAGTTCCTCTTTACATTTTGTTTCTGATTTCAGATAATCGTGATATGTTTTTGTTCTTTTATTTTCTTTTAACCAATGATAAGCAGTTCTGGTCTTTATAGTATCACAGGCATCTTTATTCATTTCTACGTGAGCAATAGGGGTGAATCCGGCACGGATAAATCCCTCCGAAAGACCGCCTGCTCCTGCGAATAAATCTATGTAGTTAAATTTTCCCATACTTCAATTCAATTTTGTAGCTGGTTCTGTATGTTTTGTAAAATATTATTTAATGTTATTTCCCGTTTTTCTTTTCTCAGTTCACATTCATAAACGGTCAGAACATTCCAGCCATTATTTTTCAGATGGGCAATATTTTCTTTATCTCTTTTTTTATTGCCCTCTATTTTGTCCAGCCAGAATTCTGTCCGTGTTTTAGGCACAACAAAATATTTACAGTTATCGTGTCCGTGCCAGAAACAACCGTGTACAAAAATTACAGTTTTAAATCTGGGTAATATTATATCCGCTTTCCCTGGTAATTTTTTATTGTACAATCTGTAACGCAAACCATTTGCAAACAAAAACTTCCTTACCAAAAGTTCAGGTTTGGTATCTTTTCCCCTTATCCGGCTCATATTGTAGCTTCTGACCTCTCTGGAGTGTACGTCTGCCATTATTCATCATCTTTTGTTGATACCAAAAGCGTTCTTACATTCACATCAAGAACTTCAGCAATACCAAACAGCGTTTCAACAGATGGTTGTCTTGCATTATTACACCATTGGGAAACAGTTGCCTGATTCTTACCAAGTCTGTCTGCAAGCCATTTGTTCTTTTTGTTAAGCTCTGCAAGCACTATTCTGATTCTGTTCAATTCTCTATCGGGCAAAGTTTTTTGCATTTTGGGCAAAAATATACAAAAAAACTGTAAGCAATACAACTTTTTGACTAAAATCACAAACTTTCTTCTGTTTTTTCTTCCGTTCGTTCCCAAAAGGTAGAAGCCTTATTATTTTGTATTACATAGAGGGAGTGAAATGCATAGTAGTTATTACTGGAACGCAACATCAAGCCGTAAAAAAGTCTGGCGTTTTTTTTCTCAAATACCTGTTATAAAGCCACTCAAAGCCAAACACTTCCTCTGACTGCCACTTTGTTAGACCACCTCATTTTCTGAAACACATTTGTCCCGAAAGCTCGCAAAGTGCGGGATAAACAGTAACAAATTAATGTGTTTCAATTATGGAAAAACAAAGAAAAAAAGTTTTGCTGGCAGCCGTGGCAATGCTGTCAGGAATTGGTGCGTACGCACAGGGAAACGGCTCGGCGGGCATCAACGAGGCTACCCAAATGGTAACCTCTTATTTCGACCCCGCAACGCAATTAATCTACGCCATCGGTGCGGTAGTCGGGTTAATCGGGGGCGTTAAGGTGTACAACAAATTCAGTTCCGGCGACCCTGATACGAGCAAGACCGCAGCTTCGTGGTTTGGTGCGTGTATCTTCCTGATTGTTGCCGCTACTATCCTGCGCTCATTCTTCCTTTAATCCCTTGCCTTATGAATAGTTACAATATTAACAAAGGCGTTGGGCGGACAGTTGAGTTCAAAGGGCTGAAAGCACAATACTTGTTCATTTTCGCAGGCGGGTTGCTCGGTACGCTCATCCTCGTGATGATACTGTATATGGCAGGCGTAAACTCTTACATCTGCCTGTTCCTCGGAGCAGGCGGAGCTTCGCTCATCGTATGGCAGACCTTTTCGCTGAATAGGAAGTACGGCGAACACGGGTTGATGAAAATTGCAGCCAATAAAAGGCATCCCCGCTACATCATCTGCCGCAAGCCTGTACACCGCTATTTAAAATTCACGCCTAAACAGAATACCGTATGAGAAATGTAGTAAAGACCACCACACTGGAAAACAAATTTCCATTGTTGGCAGTAGAGAACAACTGCATCTTATCCAAAGATGCGGACATTACTGCCTGCTTTGAAGTGCGCCTGCCGGAACTGTTTACGGTAGCTTCTGCGGAATACGAAGCCATACACTCCGCCTGGCACAAAGCGATTAAAACACTGCCTGATTTTACGGTCATTCACAAACAGGATTGGTACATCAAGGAAAGTTATGCGCCCGATTTGGCAATAGAAGACCAGAGCTTTTTATCAAAGTCCTATCAACGTCATTTTAACGAGCGACCATTCCTGAACCATTATTGCTACTTGTTCCTTACGAAGACCACAAAGGAAAGAATGCGGATGCAAAGCAACTTCAGTTCGCTTTGCAAAGGCACACTGATACCAAAGGAAATCAGGAATAAGGAAACGATACACCGCTTTATGGAGGCGGTTGCCCAGTTTGAACGTATCGTGAACGATAGCGGTTTTGTAACTCTGAAACGACTGTCCGAAGATGAAATCATCGGCACAGAAGATACACAGGGATTACTGGAACAGTATCTCACGTTATCGAGGGGAGCAGGAACATCAATGCAGGACATCGCACTCGGAAACGAAGAGGTACGCATCGGCAATAAAAGGTTAAGCCTGCATACCCTTTCCGATACGGATGACCTGCCCGGAACGGTATCAGCAGATACCCGTTTTGAAAAGTTATCTACCGACCGTAGCGACTGCCGCCTGTCATTCGCCGCACCTGTGGGCTTGCTGTTAAGCTGCAACCATATCTACAACCAGTATTTGTTTTTGGACAACAGCGAAGACAACCTGCAAAAGTTTGAGAAGTCCGCAAGGAATATGCACTCACTGGCAAGGTACAGCCGTGCCAATCAAATCAACAAAGAGTGGATAGAAAAGTACCTGAACGAAGCCCATAGCTTCGGACTTTCATCTATCCGTGCGCACTTCAACATTATGGCGTGGTCGGAAGACCCTGCGGAACTGAAGCAGTTAAAGAACGATTGCGGCAGTGCGTTGGCATTGATGGAGTGTAAGCCACGCCACAACACTACGGACGTAGCTACATTGTATTGGGCAGGAATGCCGGGCAATGCGGGCGACTTCCCCAGTGAGGAAAGTTTTTACACATTCATTGAGCCTGCGCTTTGCTTCTTTACAGAAGAAACCAATTACCACAATTCGCCCTCTCCGTTCGGTATTAAGATGGCTGACAGGCTTACAGGAAAACCTATCCATTTGGATATTTCCGACTTGCCTATGAAGCGGGGTATCATCACGAACCGGAACAAGTTCATACTTGGTCCATCAGGTTCGGGTAAATCATTCTTTACAAATCACATGGTAAGGCAGTATTACGAACAGGGCGCACACGTACTGTTGGTAGATACGGGTAACTCTTATCAGGGCTTATGCGAACTCATCAAAGGAAAAACCAAAGGCGAAGACGGTGTTTACTTCACTTATACTGAAGACAACCCGATTGCCTTTAACCCTTTTTATACTGATGATGGCGTGTTTGACATTGAAAAGAGGGAAAGTATTAAGACTTTGATACTGACCTTGTGGAAACGGGATGATGAGCCACCAACCCGTTCTGAAGAAGTTGCCCTGTCCAATGCGGTAAGCGGATATATCGAACGTATCAAAACGGAAGATGTGTACCCATCATTCAACGGTTTTTATGAGTATGTAAAAGGTGATTACCGCAAGGTATTGGAGGAAAAGCAGGTCAGGGAAAAAGACTTTGACATTGCCAATTTCCTGAACGTACTCGAACCCTATTACAAAGGTGGAGAATACGATTACCTGCTGAACTCCAACAAGCAGTTAGACCTGCTTTCCAAACGCTTTATCGTGTTTGAAATTGATGCGATTAAAGACCACAAAATCCTCTTTCCCATTGTGACCATCATCATTATGGAGGTGTTCATCAACAAGATGCGCCGATTGAAAGGTATTCGCAAGCTCATCTTAATTGAGGAGGCTTGGAAAGCGATTGCCAAAGAGGGAATGGCGGAATACATCAAGTATTTGTTTAAGACCGTCCGCAAATTTTTCGGAGAAGCGATTGTAGTAACGCAAGAGGTCGATGATATTATCCAGTCGCCCATTGTCAAGGAAAGTATCATCAACAACTCCGACTGCAAAATCCTGCTTGACCAACGCAAGTATATGAACAAGTTTGATGACATACAGGCGATGTTGGGGCTTACAGACAAAGAGAAAGGGCAGGTACTTTCCATCAATATGAACAACGATGCAAGCCGACTTTACAAAGAGGTTTGGATTGGCTTAGGTGGTACGCACTCGGCAGTCTATGCCACCGAAGTTAGTTTGGAGGAATACCTCGCCTATACCACAGAAGAAACCGAAAAAATGGAAGTGATGCAACTCGCATCTGAACTGGACGGTAATGTAGAACTCGCCATTAAGCATATCGCAATGCAAAGGCGGGACAAAGTAAATCAATAATCATTAACATTTTAAAATTCAGAAACAATGAAAAAAGTATTGTATCTGGTGTGTACGGCACTGATGCTCGCCGTAGCACCGTCAGCAAAAGCCCAGTGGGTTGTAACCGACCCCGCAAATTTGGCTTCAGGGATTATCAACTCTGCAAACGAAATCGTGCAGACTTCTTCCACCGTAAGCAACGTGATAAAGAACTTCAACGAAGTGAAAAAAGTTTATGACCAGGGCAAGGAATATTACGACAAGCTGAAAGCTATCAACAACCTTGTGAAAGATGCCCGCAAAGTGCAGCAAACGGTATTGTTGGTCGGCGATGTTTCCGAAATGTACGTGCAGAATTTTGGCAAGATGATGAACGACCCAAATTTCACACCGCAGGAACTGACCGCCATCGGTAATGGTTATTCGGCACTGCTCAATGAAAGTACCGAACTGCTGAAAGAACTGAAGCAGATTATTACCTCTTCAAGCCTTTCGCTCAATGACAAAGAGCGTATGGATGTGATTGACCGTGTGTACAAAGAGGTAAAGGATTATCACAGCCTTGTGCGCTACTATACCAACAAGAACATTTCTGTAAGCTACCTAAGAGCGAAAAAGAAAAACGATGCCCAAAGAGTGCTTGAACTCTACGGAACTGCTAACCAAAAATACTGGTAAAAATGGAATGGGATAATCTTCACGAACTCCTGCGGTCGCTTTATGATGATATGATGCCGCTTGCAGGCGATATGGCGGCAGTCGCTAAGGGTTTGGCGGGATTGGGAGCATTGTTCTATGTGGCATTAAAGGTTTGGCAGGCTTTAAGCCGTGCCGAACCTATTGATATGTTCCCTTTACTCCGCCCGTTCGCTTTAGGGCTTTGTATTATGTTCTTCCCGACCATCGTATTGGGAACCATTAATGCTGTACTTAGCCCGGTCGTAACTGGAACCCACCAAATACTCGAAGACCAGGTACTTGACCTTAACAAGCTGCAACAGCAGAAAGACCAGTTGGAATACGAGGCGATGGTAAGGAACCCCGAAACCGCCTATATGGTATCAGACGAAGAGTTTGATAAAAAACTGGACGAACTGGGATGGTCGCCCTCCGACATTGGAACAATGGCAGGTATGTATATGGACAGGCAAGCCTACAAGATAGAGAAAGCCATAAAGGACTGGTTTCGCAATCTACTGGAAATACTCTTTCAGGCGGCAGCTTTGGTCATTGATACCATACGAACGTTTTTCCTGATAGTCCTCTCCATACTCGGACCAATAGCCTTTGCTATTTCCGTATGGGATGGCTTTCAGTCCACGCTCACGCAATGGCTCACGAGGTACGTCAGCGTTTACCTGTGGCTTCCCGTTTCGGATTTGTTCAGCTCAATGTTGGCAAGAATACAATCCCTCATTTTGGAAAGGGATATTGCAAGGCTTGCCGACCCCACCTATATACCTGATACGAGCAATACCGTGTACATCATTTTTATGATAATCGGCATCATCGGGTACTTCACTATCCCGACAGTAACAGGTTGGGTAATCCAAGCCGGAGGCGCAGGAAACTTTACCCGCAATGTAAACTCCACAGCAATGAAAGCCGGAAACATCGCCGGAGCAGGCGCAGGTTCAACAGTTGGAAACATCGGTGGTAAACTGATGAATAAATAAACATTAACATTCTAAAAAATGGAATTTAAAACGCTAAGAAATATCGAAAACAGCTTTAGGCAGATAAGACTATATGCCATTGTGTTTGCGGTTCTCTGCATCAGCGTGGTAGGATACGCCGTATGGCGTTCCTACCGCTTTGCAGAAGAACAACGCCAAAAAATCTATGTACTGGATAATGGCAAATCCCTGATGCTTGCCTTGTCGCAGGATGCGAGTATTAACCGTCCCGTAGAAGCAAGGGAACACGTCAGACGTTTTCACGAGCTTTTTTTTACGCTTGCACCTGATAAGAATGCTATTGAAAGCAATATGAACAGGGCGTTTAACCTTGCCGACAAAAGTGCTTTCGACTATTATAAAGACTTATCGGAAAAGGGCTATTACAGCCGTATCATTTCGGGTAACGTGCAGCAACGCATTGAGGTGGATAGTGTCGTGTGCAACTTCGACACCTACCCGTATGCAGTTCGCACCTATGCCAAGCAGTTTATTATCCGGTCAAGCAACGTAACCAGGCGAAACCTGATTACTACCTGCTATCTCGTCAACTCCGTTCGCTCCGACAATAATCCGCAGGGCTTCAATATTGAAAAATTTGCAGTCGTGGAAAATAAGGATATAGAGGTTATCGAACGCTAAAAAAACAATCTTATGGAAGCATTATCAGATTTAAGCACGTTCGCAAAAATCCTTACCGACAAAGGATATAACGGGTATTTCCATACGCAGGGGGTGTATGCCGGAAAGCTGAAAGACAGCATCAGCGAATACCTTGAAAGCTGCCAAAAAGGTACAGACAGTTTGCCTAAGCAGGACTTACTGTTGACAGGCTACCTGCAATGGTCGGGCGATGACAAGCCGCGTGTAGAATGCAGTATGTGGGTAAAGTACCTGAATGGCAAATTCTCATTGAGCCGTATGGAAGTAGCCAAGAAAGACGGCTTTGGGCAACTGCTCAAAAAATCGGAACTGGCAAACCTGTCCGTAATGTCCGCACCCAAATTAACGGAAGCGGTCGCACTGGTCAACGATGCACCGAAGCAACAGGCGGGTAAAAGTCCTAAGCGTTTCAAGCTATAACACAGAAATAGTAAGGCTATGAAAAAATTAAGAGCAAATATGGACAGGTACTTTGACAAGTTGGACGACCGTTGGCGGGCGTTGCCCTTGCTCAAACAGCATAAATATACGCTGTACTTCTTTGTGGGTTATCTGCTGCTTACCGTAGCGGTCATTGGCAAAGTGATGTACGATACCTCAAAGTCCGGTAACGGTATGGTCATAGAGCATATCGAAAACCCTGTCCTTAAAAGTAAAAATCCTGCAAGGTTGCAGGATAGTGTATCAACAATTTTAAAAAATCAGATTTATGAAAGAAAATGAAAAAAGGGTCAGCTTTCTCGTTGAGGGAGAAGACCAAAACGGAGCATCAAATCTGCCGGATAATAAAAAGAGCAATAAGGATAAGCTCAAAAAGCCAATCATATTCCTTTTGATGGGCGTGGTATTTCTCGGCTGTATGTACCTCATATTTAAACCGTCGAAAGATAAAAAGGCAGTCGAAAATATCGGGCTGAACGATGCTGTGCCGCAGGCTACCGGAGCAGGGATGCCCGATGATAAAAGCAAGGCGTATGAGCAGGAAATGCTCGAACGCAAAGAGCAGGAAAAGCGCAATGCACTGACCACGCTTTCTGATTATTGGAATACTGAAGATACTGCATCTGCTGACAATGAAGAAAGTTTACCTGAAGAAGACGAAGAAAGCAACGGCTTTGGGGGTGGTGGCAGAAAATCGGGACGAAACGGAAATTCTGCATTGAATAGTTACCGTAATGCACAAAGCACACTGGGTTCATTCTATCAGGACAACAATTCGGAAACAATGGAATTGCGTAAGCAAGTGGACGAACTAAAAGCAAAGTTGTCGGAAAAAGATGTGCCACCTGT
>JAFDXJ010000025.1 GCA_018268015.1 Bacteroidota bacterium | reverse complement strand
GAACAGGCTCAAAAGGAAACAGCGGTAGCCATAGTTCAGAAATTACAGGGAACCGAATTATTCAGCTTACTGGAAAATTCCATTGAGGGTGCTTCCCGAAAAATTGCCGAGCTTTTGGATAGCACGCTTTCAACTGAAAGCGACGACGGTTCTTCCACCTTGCGGAAAAGTGATTTGGGTAATTTTGACATTGGGGAGTTTGTTTAGCTCCCCAATGTTCTTATGAATAAGTTTAACCAATATCAATTACATTTTCTTCTCCAAACCAAACTTTGGCTTTCGCTATTACATCTGCATCAGGATTGTGAAAGAAGACTGCTAAATTTTCTTTAGCCCTTGTGCAACAGACATAAAATATCTTTTGTGTTCTGTCTAATACAGTTGCTGAACCTGTTTCTAAAAAGAGATTACCGAAATTATAATTGTTCCAACCTCCGTTGTCAAGAATAACTAAAACATTATCAAATTCTGTTCCTTTGGTTTTGTGCTGTGTTGAAAATGGTGTTTGTCCTTCAAGGTATTCATATAGTTTTTGAAATTCACTAAACTTAACATCCTTTACTCGATTATACAAATACTCTTTGTTCTCTTTAAAAGCAATTAGCTTATCATCAATCAACCAAATTCTCTTTTCGTTAGCATCATTAATGACTTGTTCAATTGTATTATCTCCAACATTCACAAGGCTTTCAATATTTTCTTTTAAGGCTTTTTTACTTGCGATACTTGTTATTTTAAAATAATAATCTGTGGCTCTTAAAAACTCATTGTACTTTTTATTTTGATACAGAGAAATATTATTCTGAATTTTAAATAAGTGTTTTACAAGATTATCTCTTTTTGAACCTTTCTTGTTTTCATCATTTTCGTCTTGCTTTTTATCATCAAGTAATTGGTCTTTGTCAACATATATTTTGGAAAATTCAGTATATTTTATTGATTTAGCATAATTATACAATTCCGCATTACCATCAATAAAAACCTGCATTGTGTTTGTAGGACGAACTGCGTTTAACTCTCTGCCACTTTTTCCTTGCTGTAATGCTTCAATTACTTCTCCAAATGTATTTTCTGAAAAGTCAGTAGCAACATTGTTATCTTTAATATACTTCTTAATTCTATCTCTAAAACTTAATATGTGGTCTTTATCATAAATATCCATCAAGGTTCTAAAACCTGCTTTGCCTGCTATTAAATTGTGAGTGAGATTAAGTTCCTTCGTTTCCTTTGAATTATTAAAATCCCAAGCATAATTCGCTGCTAAAAATTCTTCAACTTTATTGACATCTCCATCAGTGGAATGCAAAAACAAAACAGTTCCTTGCTTTATGGTACCATTAGCCATATTAGGAGCTTTCGGGTCGGCAGATGGTTCTTGAGTTATACCATCGGTACGAAGTTTGTTCGCCAAATCAATAACAAGTTTGGGATTTCTTCTATTTTGTTTTTTTTGAATTTCGTTTACTTTTTCTATATCAGCTCCTTTATAATCGTCTAAATTACCAATGCCATCTTCATAAATTGATTGCATAGCATCTCCAAAAAAACCTATGATATTCTTTCTTTCGCTTTTCTTAAAATGTGTAAGAAATGTTTCTACCACAACTTTACTTGTATCCTGATATTCATCAATGAATATGAATTTATATTTATCTTTCACGATGCTGCTAAGCTTGGGATATTTTTCAAAGAGATAGTTGGCAACTATAAGTAATTCATCGTGAGATATAATTCCTTCACGTATTCTAACAAACTCTTTGTACTGTACACCATCAGGCAAAACGGCATAATAATTATCCGGAACAGGATTGACTTCTTCAATAGAAATTCTGGTTACTTCCTCATTGTTCGCTAAGGAAATAAGTGCTTGTTTAAGCTCTTTTTGAAAATGTTTGATGCTATCCCATAAGAAATCGTGTATCGTAGATACATTAAGATTTTTATGGTTTACTCTTTCTTCAATTTCTTTAACCGCTGCATTAGTATAGGTCATACAAGCAACCTTAGCCGTTGGATTTTCAGCTATTGCCTGTCGAATTACATTTACTAAAGAATAGGTTTTTCCACTTCCTGCACCTCCGCTTAATAGAAAATTTCTGCCATCATCAATTGACTGAAAAATCTCCACTACTTCCGGTTCTAAATTTAATCTTCCTTCAGCCATAACAAACCATTTTTAATGTAAGCCGGAATATTCCAATTACTAAATTTTTCATCACTATGATATAATATATCTAAAGCGAAATGGGTTTTCTTCTTAACACACTTATCTGCTAAATCATAAGGACTTTTCGCATCATCATCAAAATCAGAAGCATTTTTTATCCCCTGGAACGTATCTTTATTTTCTTTTACGAATGCTCTATTCAAGTGTATAAAAGCATCTTCAAAACTCCGTGCGTGGTAAGTATTTTCTTCCTGTTGGTAACATATACAAATTGTGGAACTCCCAATAACAATTGTTCTATCGCCAACTGGTAAAGCTTTTAAATTATTCCAAGTTACAGCCGACAAAAAATGATTAATCGCAGAATTGCTTGTTTTAGTCCCTTCATTTACAGGACAGGCTCCCCATTCATCTTGCCCTTTTGCATTTTGACCTGTTACCTTTATAGCATCAATATCTGTTAATATTAATGACCTAATACCTAAAAAATCAATAAACTTCTCAAAGATTTGTGAATATGCCCCAACTTCGATAGTTGATATATTTTGTGATAGAAGTGGTAAGAATGTATCATCGTTTCCTGCTGCTTTTAAACGTGCAGCTTCTTCCAAATCAACTTTTCTCATAAATGTCGGTATCAAAATTCTTTCGGTATCTCCTTCAATAAGAATTGCCTTATCAGCAAAAAAGATTTCAGCTCTGCTAATTGTTAGATATTGTTTTAAGAATTGATATTGTTTTGGGTCGGCATCATATTGGGCTCTTAAATCTTTCAGATTTTTTGCAGTAACATCATTCTTTGTTATTGCTTTCAAGTATTTTATATCATCAAAATCACTATCGGCAACAATGTGCGATGAATGTGTAGTAATAATGTATTGTAATGGTCTGTTTATACCATCATCTCTTTTGATACCTTCTCCAAGTAATTTTTTTATGTTCTTTATAAAGACATACTGCATTTGGGGATGTGTATGTGCTTCCGGTTCTTCTATAATAAGTAAATTTATATCCGCTGGCTTTTTGTCTTTATCTTTTTTGAAATCCTGTACCAAAATCTCAATTTCAAAAATCATACTTATTAGGTTCATATAACCTAAACCGTTATAATGCTCCGGTAATTTATGGTCATCGTGAGTGTATACTACTGTAGTATTTCCTTCAAGTAATTCTCGGTGTTGCAGGGTTGAAATAATTGCTATATCAGTATCATTCAACTTAACACCTCCAAAATCCTGTACTTTTTTTATTACATCTTTAAATAAGTCTTTGTAGATGTCGCTTAATGTACTGTCGGTTTCTGAAAGCTGGTCTTTGAAATCTTCTGTAGCCTGGGTCTTATCGCTACTATCTTCTTTCTTTTTATAAAGACTTGAGGTTTGTTTTGAGAGTGTGTTTTCCTTTTCCTTATTTGTCACATCTCTTCTTGCACTTATGTACTTGAAGCTGATGATGTCTTTTAAATTAATATTTTCACTAATAAGGTCAATTGGCTTAGTTTCAGTAATCTTGTTTGTAGCTGTATCGTACTCAAAAGAGAATTTATGAATTTTAAAATAAGCTTCTAAGTTTTGCTTTAAAAAATCTTTTAGTTCCCTTGGCTTATATTCTTTCTTCTTTACATTTTTAGCCTTTTCACTGGCTTCGAAGACTGCATAGTCAGCCTTAATTTTAAAAAAATCATCATAGATTACAGTGTACTCAAAACCTAAAACAATATTATTATTGTCAGGGTCTAAATCCATCAATACTCTGCTAACATTAGATAAATCATCAGTATCGTTATATTCAATATAAATTTTCAGTTTAATGCCTTTGGGTAGGAATTCGTCGGGAATATCAGCCGACTTGATTAAACCTTCTAATTCGTTTTTAAAATCAATATTGAAATCATCATAAGAAAATTTACTTTTCTCATTTATAAATTTATCAAGAACTGACAAAATAGAAGTCTTTCCTGTATTATTTTTCCCGATAACAAGAGAAAGTTCATTTTCAAGGTCTATTGAGAAAGTCTTCAATAATCGAAAATTTTCAACTTCAATTTTTTTTATCTTCATAATGACTGGTTATAGTATTTGATTAGTTTTTATTCTACTCTTTTTTTAATCTTTTCCTCGATATTTTTAAAACTTGTTCGGCTACAGGCTCATTTTGTAGCAATTCAATTATTTTATCTGAAAACCATAAAATCAATAGCCCATCAACTGGGGTATTCAAAAAGTCTGCAAGCTTTTCAATATGTTTTCTTGGCAATGGTCTTTCTTCATTTTCGACCTTACTAATAAAAGCACTATCCAGTTCCAATGCAGCCCCAACTTCCCGTAAGAATAAGCCTTTACTTTCTCTTAGTCTTTTTATGTGTTTTCCAAATGCCATTTTGCTTTTTTAAGACTTGTCTAAATATGTCAAATTTAAACAAAATAGTTTAATAAATATGGTTTTAGACTTTCTATAAAGCC
Source organism: Bacteroidota bacterium (assembly GCA_018268015.1). GTDB lineage: Bacteria > Bacteroidota > Bacteroidia > Chitinophagales > Chitinophagaceae > JAFDXJ01. The sequence continues at coordinate 4,567 of JAFDXJ010000025.1, read as the reverse complement.
ACTCACAGCCAAACACTTCCTCTGACTGCCACTTTCTTATAACGCCTCTTTTTCCATAAGACATTTGTCCCGAAAGCTCGCAAGGTGCGGGATAAACAGTAACAAATTAATGTGTTTCAATTATGGAAAAACAGAGAAAAAAAGTTTTGCTGGCAGCCGTGGCAATGCTGTCAGGAATTGGTGCGTTCGCACAGGGAAACGGCTCGGCAGGTATCAACGAGGCTACTCAAATGGTAACCTCTTATTTCGACCCCGCAACGCAATTAATCTACGCCATCGGTGCGGTAGTCGGGTTAATCGGGGGCGTTAAGGTGTATAACAAATTCAGTTCCGGCGACCCCGACACGAGTAAGACCGCAGCTTCGTGGTTTGGTGCGTGTATCTTCTTGATTGTTGCCGCTACTATCCTGCGTTCATTCTTCCTTTAATCCGTTGCCTTATGAATTACAATATCAACAAAGGCATCGGCAGGACGGTGGAATTTAAAGGGCTAAAAGCGCAATACCTGTTCATTTTCGCAGGTGGGCTGCTCGGTACGCTTATCCTCGTGATGATACTGTATATGGCAGGCGTAAACTCTTACATCTGCCTGTTCCTCGGAGCAGGCGGTGCTTCGCTCATTGTATGGCAGACCTTTTCGCTGAACAGGAAGTACGGCGAACACGGACTGATGAAAATTGCAGCCAATAAAAGGCATCCCCGCTACATCATCTGCCGCAAGCCTGTAAACCGCTATTTAAAATTCACACCTAAACAGAATGCCGTATGAGAAATGTAGCAAAGACCACCACACTGGAAAACAAATTTCCATTGTTGGCAGTAGAGAACAACTGCATCTTATCCAAAGATGCGGACATTACCGCTTGTTTTGAAGTGCGTTTGCCGGAACTGTTTACGGTTGCTTCTGCGGAATATGAAGCCATACACTCCGCTTGGCACAAGGCGATTAAAACCCTCCCTGATTTTACGGTCATTCACAAACAGGATTGGTACATTAAGGAAAGCTATGCACCTGATTTGGCAATCGAAGACCAGAGTTTTTTATCGAAGTCTTATCAACGTCATTTCAACGAGCGACCGTTCCTGAACCATTATTGCTACCTGTTTCTGACAAAGACTACTAAGGAAAGAATGCGGATGCAAAGCAACTTTAGTTCGCTTTGCAAAGGTACACTGATACCAAAGGAAATCAGGAACAAGGAAACGATACACCGCTTTATGGAGGCGGTTGCCCAGTTTGAGCGTATCGTGAACGATAGCGGTTTTGTGAGCCTGCGACGTTTGACCGAAGAGGACATTATCGGAACGGACGATACGCAGGGATTACTGGAGCAGTACCTCACGTTATCGAGGGGAGCAGGAACACCAATGCAGGACATCGCACTCGGAAACGAAGAGGTGCGCATCGGCAACAAAAGATTGAGCCTGCATACCCTTTCAGATACGGACGACCTGCCCGGAACGGTATCGGCAGATACCCGTTTTGAAAAGCTATCTACCGACCGTAGTGACTGCCGTCTGTCATTCGCCGCACCTGTGGGTTTACTGTTAAGCTGTAACCATATTTACAACCAGTACATTTTTTTGGATAACAGCGAAGATAACCTGCAAAAGTTTGAGAAGTCCGCAAGGAATATGCACTCACTGGCAAGGTACAGCCGTGCCAACCAAATCAACAAAGAGTGGATAGAAAAGTACCTGAACGAAGCCCACAGCTTCGGGCTGTCCTCAATCCGTGCGCACTTCAACATTATGGCGTGGTCGGAAGACCCTACGGAACTGAAACAGTTAAAGAACGATTGCGGTAGTGCGTTGGCACTGATGGAGTGTAAACCTCGGCACAACACGACGGATGTAGCGACATTGTATTGGGCAGGAATGCCGGGCAATGCAGGCGATTTTCCGAGTGAGGAAAGTTTTTACACTTTTATTGAGCCTGCGTTGTGCTTCTTTACGGAAGAAACCAACTATCACAATTCGCCCTCGCCGTTCGGTATCAAGATGGCTGACAGGCTTACAGGAAAACCTATCCATTTGGATATTTCCGACCTGCCTATGAAAAGGGGTATCATCACGAACCGGAACAAGTTCATACTTGGTCCGTCGGGTTCGGGTAAGTCGTTCTTCACAAACCATATGGTACGGCAGTATTACGAACAGGGCGCACACGTATTGTTGGTAGATACTGGTAACTCTTATCAGGGCTTATGCGAACTCATCAAAGGAAAGACCAAAGGCGAAGACGGTGTTTACTTCACTTATACCGAAGACAATCCGATTGCCTTTAACCCTTTCTATACCGATGATGGCGTGTTCGACATTGAAAAGAGGGAAAGTATCAAGACTTTGATACTGACCTTATGGAAACGTGATGATGAACCGCCAACCCGTTCTGAAGAAGTTGCCCTTTCCAATGCGGTAAGCGGGTATATCGAACGTATCAAAACGGAAGATGTGTACCCGTCATTCAACGGTTTCTATGAGTATGTAAAAGGCGACTACCGCAAGGTACTGGAAGAAAAGCAGGTCAGGGAAAAAGACTTCGATATTGCCAACTTCCTGAACGTACTCGAACCCTATTACAAGGGTGGCGAGTATGATTATTTGCTGAACTCCAACAAGCAGTTAGACCTGCTTTCCAAACGCTTTATCGTGTTTGAAATTGATGCGATTAAAGACCACAAAATCCTCTTTCCCATAGTTACGATTATCATTATGGAGGTGTTCATCAATAAGATGCGCAGGCTGAAAGGTATTCGCAAACTCATCCTGATTGAAGAGGCTTGGAAAGCGATTGCCAAAGAGGGAATGGCAGAATACATCAAGTATTTGTTTAAGACTGTCCGCAAATTCTTTGGAGAAGCGATTGTCGTTACGCAAGAGGTCGATGACATTATCCAATCGCCTATTGTCAAAGAAAGCATCATCAACAACTCCGACTGTAAAATCCTGCTTGACCAACGCAAGTATATGAACAAGTTCGATGACATACAGGCGATGTTGGGGCTTACGGACAAAGAGAAAGGGCAGGTACTTTCCATCAATATGAATAACGATGCAAGCCGACTGTACAAAGAGGTTTGGATTGGCTTAGGTGGTACGCACTCGGCAGTCTATGCCACCGAAGTTAGTTTGGAGGAATATCTCGCCTATACGACCGAAGAAACCGAAAAAATGGAAGTGATGCAGCTTGCTGCTGAACTGGACGGCAATATAGAGCTCGCCATCAAGCATCTCTCAATGCAAAGGCGGGACAAAGTAAATCAATAGTCATTAACAATTTAAAATTTCAGAAACAATGAAAAAAGTAATGTATCAGGTGTGTACGGCACTGATGCTCGCCGTAGCACCGTCAGTAAAAGCCCAGTGGGTTGTAACCGACCCCGCAAATTTGGCTTCAGGGATTATCAACTCTGCGAACGAAATCATACAGACTTCTTCAACCGTGAGTAATGTGATAAAAAACTTCAACGAAGTGAAGAAAGTGTACGACCAGGGCAAGGAATACTACGACAAGCTGAAAGCCATCAACAACCTTGTGAAAGATGCCCGCAAGGTACAGCAAACGGTATTGTTGGTAGGCGATGTTTCGGAAATGTACGTGCAGAATTTTGGCAAGATGATGAACGACCCAAATTTCACACCGCAGGAATTGGTCGCTATCGGTAACGGTTATTCGGCATTGCTTAATGAAAGTACCGAACTGCTAAAAGAACTGAAGCAGATTATAACCTCTTCAAGCCTTTCGCTGAATGACAAAGAGCGTATGGATATTATTGACCGTGTGTACAAAGAGGTAAAGGATTACCACAGTCTTGTACGCTACTACACCAATAAGAACATTTCTGTAAGCTACCTAAGAGCGAAAAAGAAAAACGATGCCCAAAGAGTGCTTGAACTCTACGGAACTGCTAACCAAAAATACTGGTAAACTATGGAATGGGATAATCTTCACGAACTCCTGCGGTCGCTTTATGATGATATGATGCCGCTTGCAGGCGATATGGCGGCAGTAGCTAAGGGTTTGGCGGGATTGGGAGCATTGTTCTATGTGGCATTAAAGGTTTGGCAGGCTTTAAGCCGTGCCGAACCTATTGATATGTTCCCTTTGCTGCGCCCGTTCGCTTTGGGGCTTTGCATTATGTTCTTTCCGACTATCGTTTTGGGAACCATCAATGCGGTATTAAGCCCTGTGGTAGTAGGAACCCACCAAATACTCGAAGACCAGGTGCTTGACCTGAACAAGCTGCAACAGCAGAAAGACCAGTTGGAATACGAGGCAATGGTAAGGAACCCCGAAACTGCCTATATGGTATCAGACGAAGAGTTTGATAAAAAACTGGACGAACTGGGATGGTCGCCCTCCGACATTGGAACAATGGCGGGAATGTATATGGACAGGCAAGCCTACAAGATAGAGAAAGCCATAAAGGATTGGTTTCGCAATCTACTGGAAATACTCTTTCAGGCGGCGGCTTTGGTCATTGATACCATACGAACGTTTTTCCTGATAGTCCTCTCCATACTCGGACCAATAGCCTTTGCTATTTCCGTATGGGACGGCTTT
>JAFDXJ010000024.1 GCA_018268015.1 Bacteroidota bacterium | reverse complement strand
GGCTTCGTATCAACGGAAGTGCAAAATTCAACTTTCGTTCTTCGTATCAAGCTCAGTGCTAAAAATCCCGCCCATCGCCAATACGCGGACCGTTACCTGCAACCCTGCCAAACAGCATTGAAAACTTTATGGACGATTGAAAAATATGAGAATAACAAAACTTTATAAAGACTTTTTTGACAGCGAAAAATTAGGTGGACTAACATTAATTGTTTGTACCATTTTATCGTTATTGATAGCCAACTCAACTTTTGGAACAGACTATCACCATTTTTGGCAGACACAATTTCAAGGACATAGCATCGAACATTGGGTTAATGACGGCTTAATGACCATTTTCTTTTTACTCATAGGGTTGGAGTTGGAACGAGAAATATACATTGGTGAACTCTCAAAACCAGAAGAAGCTCTATTGCCCATCTTTGGGGCAATTGGAGGGATGCTGATACCTGCTGCTCTTTTTTTGTTATTCAATTACGGAACTTCAACACAAGCTGGTGCAGGCATTCCAATGGCGACAGACATAGCTTTTGCACTGGGCGTTCTATCACTTTTAAACAACAAAGTACCCACTTCATTAAAAGTTTTTTTGACAGCACTTGCAGTAATGGATGATTTGGGGGCTATTTTAGTTATTGCTTTTTTTTACACAAAAACCTTACTTTGGGTAAATTTATTTATAGCATTAGGCATCTGGCTATTGCTATTTATTTTAGGCAAACTGAAAGTAAGAAACTTAATTCCTTACATTATTGGTGGCGTAGCAATGTGGTATTTTATGTTACACTCTGGTGTACACGCCACGATTACCGGTGTTTTATTGGCATTCGCAATTCCTTTTGGCGAGGGCGGTAAAAAATCCACTTCATACATTTTACAACATTTCTTACACAAACCGGTCGCTTTTATTATTTTACCCATATTTGCTTTGGCAAATACGGCAATTATTGTAAGTGGAAATTTAAGCCAAGTATTGACAGAAAACTACAGCATAGGAATTGCGGTTGGGTTAATTGTTGGCAAACCAATAGGAATATTAGCCATGACTTTTATTGCTACAAAAGCTGGAATTTGTACGCTTCCGAAAGGTATAAACTGGAAAAATATTTTTGGTGTTGGAATATTAGCCGGTATAGGTTTCACCATGTCCATCTTTATCACATTATTGGCATTTGACGATGTAGTAATAATCAACAATATTAAGTTCATCATTTTGCTTTCTTCATTAATTGCCGGTGTGGCTGGATACCTATTTTTAAAAAACAATTTGAAAATGACTTATTTAGAAGATGAAGAAGAATATATTTGAATTCATTAACCTGCATAATGGGGAAGAACCGAAAGAAAAAGTATTGGAGAACATTCAATCCAACATCTCATTTCGGGGTGCAAACTTGTGGATATTGGCTTGTGCCATTGTGATTGCATCTGTTGGTTTAAATGTAAATTCCACCGCAGTAATAATTGGTGCTATGCTTATTTCCCCACTTATGGGACCTATTGTTGGTGCTGGTTTTGCATTAGCAGTCTATGACTTTGACCTTTTAAAAAGGTCTCTAAAAAACCTTCTAATAGCAACAATTGTGAGTTTAATAGTTGCGTTTTTGTATTTCTATATCAGTCCGCTTAAAGAAGTTCAATCTGAACTTTTATCAAGAACATCACCTACTATTTACGATGTGCTTATTGCTTTTTTTGGAGGTTTAGTAGGCGTAATTGCCATCACAAGAGTTGAAAAAGGAAATCCCATTCCCGGTGTTGCAATAGCAACCGCTTTAATGCCACCACTTTGTACAGCTGGTTTTGGCTTAGCCGTTGGCAGAATATCCTATTTTTTAGGAGCGTTTTATCTCTATACAATTAACTGCGTTTTTATTTGCATAGCCACCTTTATCATTATTAAATACCTGAATTATCGTCCTGTAAAATTTCTCAATATTAAATATGAAAAGAAAATAAGGTACGGTATCACCACTATTATTTTTGTTATGACACTTCCAAGCATCTATTTAGCTTACAACCTATTACAAGAAAAGAATTTTAATCAAAAAGCTGAACATTTTATTACTACCGAATTTACAAACAAGGGTTATACCTTAATTTATAAATCCATAAAATACAATTCAAACCCAAAGCAAATAGAACTAGCATTTCTATCAAAAAGAGTAAATGATGCCGAACTTGAAACCATGAATGAGGATTTAAAAAGGTATGGCCTAGATAATACAAAAATTATCATCAAACAAAGTACAAAGGAAATAGAACATGAAATTATGAATGACCTTGGCAACAAAACCAAGGCATTGACGGAAAAAGACATTATTATAAATAATCTTCAGAATGAATTGAAAGTGTATAAGATAGACAACCCGGAATTAATGAAGGAAATTACAATTCTCTTTCCAGAAATTAAAGATGTATCTTTTGGAATACATACTTTAGCACCAGAAACAGATAGCACAAAATTAGAAACCGTTATGTTGTATAAAGCCGATAAGAAATCTAAAATTGATACAACAAAACTAAAGAAATGGCTAATTGAAAAACTGCAAACGGATAATGTTTTACTTGTAAATCAACAATAAGGGCAGCAGGTAACAACTAAGGCTTCGTTGGGTGCGCAGCACCAACAATGAAGCCGCATGTTGAACGAAACCGGATAATATGGAGATGTCGTAAGAGAAGGATGGGTTTTTTCAGCAAACAGATTTGCTTGCTT
>JAFDXJ010000023.1 GCA_018268015.1 Bacteroidota bacterium | reverse complement strand
CTGCGCAATGGCCAGAGCATCAACGCCCCCTTCTCCCAGCGCGGGTTGTACCGCCGCCTGAAGCAAGAGACGAAGGGCCTCACACCTCACGGCAAGGACATCTGACATGCTAACCCTCGACCAACAGCTGCAAGCCAAGGAAGAAGGGTGGAAGATCGTCGGCGGCTATGTGGCCCGAGCGTACAACGTTCGTGGCCAATGTCCATTCAACGGCACGTCTGACATTGTTCGATTCCTTCGTCAGAAAGGCAAGACCTCCGATTGGCATCGTGACGTCTACATGAACTTGCCGTGGAATGACGCCGATGACCAGATGTCCTTCGAAGAGGGTTGGATGCTGGCCTACAACGAGATCCTGCTGCGCAGCACAGCCAAATTCCCGTCGAACGAAGCTGCTCAGGCACATGTGCAGACCGGCATCGACACCGAAGATCCCCTTCATCTGAAGGCCATCAAGACGCTCGCCAAGCGTCGCTTACTTTATGGAGATCAGCAATGGCAACCGTGAGAATAACAGAGCAAATTCGTCAGGAGGTTCGTCACAAGATCGAATCACTCTTCGACGCGCGCATCAAAAAGAAGTACGCAGAGCTGCAGCACCTCGACGTTGCCATGCAGGTCTTCATGCGCCGCATCACCCCCGAAGAATTCGCCGCTGCACAGAAGCTGAACACCGATGTGGAGTGGGTCCCCAAGATCAGCTCACTGACCGTTCGCATCGAGTACACCGGCATCGACGGCGCCAAGAAGAACGTCGCGTTCACTGTGCCGTTCGAGCCGTCCGTTCCTGCACCGCAGTCCTTCCACGGCTACAGATATGGCGGCAACGAGAAGAACATCGTTCATCCGTCGCTGCCTTGCTACCAGCCGTGTGTCGACGTGCTGCTGGAGCACGACCGCATAGCCAAGGAACGCGACATCCTGCGTGACTCGATCGCTCAGCTGCTGGACTCCTGCAGCACGCTGCGCCAAGTCCTCGAAAAGTGGCCCACTGCACTGGACTTCATGTCCGACGAGGTCAAGGCGAAGCATGCTGAAAAGGTCGACCCGACCAAGAAGGAAACCAAGGTCATCAGCGAAGTCGACGACCAAGCCAAGATGCTCCTCATGAAAGCCCGCATGCTCAACGGCGTGTGAACATCCGCTACACCACAACACGTTTGGAGGCCATCATGGCTCTTGAAGAACGCGCCATGCTCGTGCGCCTTTCGATATCGCAATGGTATAACCGCGCGCTGGATCGCAAGGTCGCCGAGGAAGTGGCCACCAAATACGAGGTCTCGTCCACTGACTCCCAAGACCTCTACATCAAGACGCTCCTGCCCAAGGTTGCCATGCGCAATGTGAACCGTGCCATCTCCGAACTGCGCACGTTCCACTACGCCAACACCTTGCCATGGCAAGACGACAGCGTGCGCATCATCTCGTCGGCCGCGTTCTTCTCGTACCAACAAGGCATGTTGGAGCGCAAGATGACCTTGGAGACCGAGGTCGAACAGCTTGTGGCCAACTACCCGAGCTGGCTCAAGCATGCTCGCGAAACGAAGAAGGGACTCTTCGACGAATCGCAATACCCCTCGGCCCAAGCCCTTCGTGCTGCGTTCGGTGTGCGCATCACCTTCTTGCCCTTCCCGCATGTGGACGACTTCCGTGTGCAAGGACTCAGCGAGGAACAGATCGCAGACATCAAGGCGCAAACGAAGGCAGAGCTGACGGCCACGCTGAGCCAAGCCAGCCAGAACCTGATCGACCGCATCTACGAGCGCCTGTACACCCTGTACCAAGCACTCGAACCGGAGAAGGTCTTCCGTGACAACACAGTCACGTCGATCCAAGAAACGGTCGAGCTGGTCGAGCGGCTCAACATCGCTGACGACGAACGGGTGAATCTCACCTGTGACGCCGTGCGCACGGAGATGGGCGGGACAATGATTCCGCTCCTGCGCAGTGACCCAACGTATCGGCTGCGTGTTCGAGCCCAAGTGGCCGAGCTGCTGAACACCATCAACCCCAACTACAAGGACACCAAGCAATGATGCCTGTCATGCCCGTGCTCGCCAACGGCGGCACCTACATCACGGTCAAGGCTCGCGACGTGGTCAACATGGCCCACAACGCGATCGCCAAGATCGAGAACAAACGCGCCGTCACGGTGCGTGAAGTGCTCAAGGAGTGCATGGAAGAGGAATGCGTTCACCGTGTCCCTCTGCTGGGCATCCCTTACTACCGCCACAAGCGGTATCCCAACACTGACATTGCCATGCAGTTCGCATCGGAGATCCAGCACGCCAAAGCTGGTGGCTGGGGCGACATGATGGTCTGCGAAGGCCTGAAGGAAATGGCCCTCTGGCTCATGCACGAGTCGGGCTATCCGGAAGAGCTGCAGGTGATGAACCTCAGTCTCAATGACTTCCGGGCTCTCAAGTGACCTACCTCAACTCTCTACCTTCTCGGAGATCAACCATGTACACCACCAGCCTCAAAACGTGGGCCCGCGCTGTCGCAGTCGACAGCATCCTCATCGCTGCCCTCGTCGCCGGCGTCATCTACCACATCCCGTACGCTCTTGAAGTGTCGGTGTTCTTCATGTGGTGGATCTCGGTCCTTGGCATCATCTTCGGCCTCTTGATCGCGCTCATGCCTGCTGACCTCCAAGCGACGATCGAGACCTTGGAGACCAAGCTCGAGTTCTACAAGGGCAACGAAACCAAGACCAAAGAGCTGACCGAGAAGCTCGAAGCATCCAAGCTGGCGCTCGAAAAGCTCTGGTCCATCAAGATGGTCAACCGCTTGGCCGCCTCGCGCACGTACCTCGCGTACCACTGGATCGCCGACATCGTGGTCTGGTCGTTGTTGGTCGTCGCTGGCCACCCGATCCTCGCTACGTTCAAGGTCGCTTCGTTCCTGATCAGCTGCATCTTGATCGGTGTGGCTCGCAAGAAGTACCGCGAACGCCTCGGCATCAAGACGCCTGACGACATCGAAGAAGAGTTCGCCAAGCACCGCGCTTATGTCCGCCAGATGAACGATGTGGTGGACGACAAGACCACCAAGTAACTGAACCCGCAACTCAAGGAGCGACTTACATGTCGAACGCTGCTCAAAAGATGATCAAGGCCCGCGCGAACCTCGTGATGGGCAACCCGTTCTTCGGCACTCTGGCCCTGCGCCTGAAGATGGTCGAAGACAAGACGGTCAAGCTCTCGTCGACCGACGGCACCGTGCTGCGCTACAACCCCGATGCTGTGGCCGAAATGCCCCTGTCCAAGGTGCAGGGCATGCTGGCCCACACGGTGATGCACCCGGCCATGCTGCACCACACTCGTCGTGGCGTACGCGACAAGGCCAAGTGGAACAAGGCCTGCGACTACTCGATCAACACGATCCTGTCGAACGCCGGCTTCGATCTGCCTGAAGGCAAGTACATCAACCCCGCGTACTCCGGCATGACGGCCGAGCACATCTACACCATCCTCCCGGACGATCCGGACGACAACAACGGTGGTGGCCAGAACCCGCAAGGCGGTGGCGGCGACGGCGGTGGTCAGAACGACGATCCGGGTGGTGACGGCGGTGTCGACGACAGCCCGAACAACACCAACAACGGCGCCAGCCAGTCGCAGCAGAACCATGAGGAAGCCGAGTGGAAGCAAGCACTGGCGCAGGCCGCTCACGTGGCCAAGCAAGCGGGCAATCTGCCGGCCGACATCGAGCGCGCCATGCAGGAACTGCTGGAACCTGTGCTCCCGTGGAAGAACATCCTGAAGCGCTTCATGACCGAGAAGTGCAACGACGACTTCTCGTGGAAGCGCGGCAATCGCCGCTTCATCGCGCAGGGCCTGTATCTGCCGAGCCGCACGAGCGACGATGCCATGGGTGCCATGGTGGTGACGATCGACACCTCGGGCTCGATCGGCGAGAAGGAGCTGACCGAGTTCGGTTCCGAGATCGCTGAGATCCACAAGGAAGTGAAGCCGAAGGAACTGATCGTCATCTACTGCGACGCCCGCGTGAACCACGTGGATCGTTTCGGCCCGGAAGACGAGCTGCACTTCAAGCTGCACGGCGGTGGCGGCACCGACTTCCGTCCGCCGTTCAAGTGGCTCGAAGAGAACCAGATCCAGCCGCGTGCGTTCGCGTACCTGACCGACGGCTACGGTCCGTTCCCTGAACAGGAACCGGACTTCCCGAACATCTGGTGCATCAACAACCACGACGTCACGCCGCCGTACGGCGAGCACATCATCTTGGAGGTGTAAATGGGAGCAGACATTCACTTCACGATCGAGCGTCGTGATCCTCACGATGGCCTCGGCTGGGTTGGTGTGTTCTACTCAGGTGCTTCGTACAGCCCCGATATGTACAACAAGAGCTACCTGCACGATGCAAATATTAAAGCGAGTTCTGAAGAGTACTACCGTCGCTTGGATTACGGCGTGCACCCTCTTGGTCGTCTCGGCCGTCGCGATTACGGGTTCTTTGCTCGACTCGCAGGCGTGCGCGGCGACGGCCCTGAGCCCAACGGCGTGCCCCCCGATGCTTCAGCGCTGACCCAACGCTGTATCTCACGCTGGGGGGGCGACGGCCATAGCCATGTGCATATGACCTTGCGCGAGTTCGTCAAACGCAAAATCATCACTGACATGACGATTGCTGATGCTGCAAAATCCAAGCTGCAAGGCGGTGACCCCATCGCCGAGTTCCTTGGAAATTGCATTGATTACGACGACATCACCCTTAACGACAACACACGGGTTATCGCGTGGTTCGACAACTGACCTGATCTACGTTGTCGCCGGCCCCGAGTACTGGGACTCGATCCCACAGACCCGGCAGCTGACTTGCGGACGTGTCCGCTTCACAGCTGAGCGGATCGTGCCCCCGCTCGGGGCTGGCACCTATCTCCTCAAAGCGGAGGCGATGCTTGCCATGACAGAAGGGCAAGTACTCGTCCGCGAAACTTTTCTTGGAAACACATCATGGCATTATCAGCTACTGAGCAAGAAGCAATCGCCGCACGAGTCACCGAACTCCGCGACGGCCTCATCGAACAGTTCTTCACCGCCTTCGGTAACGCCGGCGTGAAGTTCGATGCTGAAGGTATTCAACGTCAGATCGTTGATGAGCTGACCAAAGAGCGCCGCAACCTCGCCCTCAAGATGCTGGGTTTCGATGATCGCTGGGGCAAGCTCGAGATCGACCACACTAACGGCCGCAAAACGGTCGCCGGCGATTTCATCGCCCAGAACGTAGGCCCTGCAGTCAAGAAGTGGGTCGATGAATGTCTTCGCCCTGCGATCAAAGCTCGCGGTCGCGACAAGCTGAACAATGCTGCCGTGATGAACGCTGTCACGAGGGACTTCGACAGCCAGTTCATGTACGCCGCTCGCAAGCAGATGGAGTATCTTGCTGCACAAGCTGGCGAGGAGTTCGCCAACGCATTGGCGGACCAAATCAAAGCCGG
>JAFDXJ010000022.1 GCA_018268015.1 Bacteroidota bacterium | reverse complement strand
TTGAGGTACTTATTATACCTTAATGCTTCCGCTGATTTTTTTTAGTTGCCATAATAAATAGTTTTTATTGAATGCTAAATTTACGGATAGTTGCGGAAGGCTACCGTAGGTTTAGTTCAACATCGCATTGGCAAAAGCAGGGCATAAGTACATTTCATCAGCTTTTTGTTCGCTATTGGGCTGTGGTTCCGGCAGAAAATTCTTTACTCATCATTTGTACATTTTCTGTACTTTAGTTTTACATTCGGCTGACGTACCGGGCGAAAGGAACATTGAATATCCTGCCTTCGCCAATGCGTGGCCGTTGGCAGAAATGTTAATTGACGCACTCTAATTAATTAAAAAATGAAAAATAAATTTATACTAATTGTGGTTTTGACATTATTAATAGGCAAAACCTACTCTCAAAACAAAATAGACAAAGCTGCACTTGACACTTTGCTTAAAATAGCTGAAAAAACGCAAACTGACGGACTTGTAATTTATCAGGATGGAAAACTTTATGGAGAATACTATTTTGGAAAAGAACCAAAAAAAATAGAAGCAATGTCTTCAACTAAGTCAATTGTAAATCTTGCAATTGGAAAATTAATAACTGATGGATTATTGACTTCAATTGACCAACCTGTTTATGAATTTTATCCTGAATGGAAACAAGGAATGAAAAAAGATATTACTATCAGACATTTGCTTAACCATACATCGGGTATGCAAAATTTTCCAAGCACAAGTGTTGAAATATATCCAAGTCCCAATTTTGTTAACCTAGCACTTGCGGCTGAAATAACGGACAAACCAGGAACAAAGTTTTCATACAATAACAAGGCTGTAAATCTTCTTGGGGGAATAGTAAAAATATTGACAAGAAAAAGAATTGATAATTATTTATATGAAAAAATATTTGAGCCAATGGAGATTAACGATTTTGATTGGAAAGCAGATGATGACGGTAACCCACATTGTATGTCAGGGTTTCAAGTTCAGCCAAAGGATATGGCTAAACTTGGGCAACTTTATATTCAAAAAGGTAATTGGAATGGAAAACAATTAATAAAAGCTGATTGGTTTGACGAAACAGGAACACCTAACAAACTTAGTCCAGAATGTGGCTTATTATGGTGGATAGAATATGATAACATAAAAGCAATTATTGACGATAAGCAAATAGAAACATTAGAAAAAGCAGGTTTTGATGAAGCAATCCTAAAAAAAATCAAAGCAATCAAGGGGGCATACACTTCTACGGAATACTTTCCCATATTCAACACAAAAATCGTAAATACAACACCTAATTGGACAACGAAATACGTTCCGCTGCTTTTAGCTAAAGGACTACAGGTGAGCAGAAAAGAGTATGGCAATATCATAGGCTATTCAACACGAGGCTTTCTTGGTAATTGTATGGTTGTATATCCTGACAAAAACTTAGTGGTGGTAAGAATGATAAGTTGGGAAAGTTTTGTAAAAGGAGAAGGAAAACAGGATGGAACGGGCGTAAATAATTTTGAAAACTTTTTTTCACTGACAAGAAACTTAATAAAATAGACCGAAAAACACTTCTGCCAACAACTAAGGCTTCGTTGGGTGCGCAGCACCAACAATGAAGCCGCATGTTGAACGAAACCGGATAATATGGAGATGTCGTGAAGGAGGTTTAGGATATTTCAGCAGACCAGTAAGGTCATGTTTTTCAGGGAGGAGGTTTTTCAACAGTCACCTGTTGATTTGGATAGCCTGAAGATACAAATTCCCTTACCCGCGATTTTAAACCGCAGGCACATGTTGTTTTTCCGTAAGATATTTCTCAGGTGGCCCCCGCTTGCCAAACACTTCTATGGTTATCATTGTTCCGGTTTTACAGCAAGGACATTTGCGTAGCAGGGTCTTTGCTTTTACTTCGGGTATTTTTATTTTAAGATCGCTTTGAAGTGCCTGCAATTTTCCACGCTTCCAGGTACTGCTTAAAATACCGTAATGCCTGATGCGAACAAAGCGCAAGGGCAATATATGCTGTGCAAACCTGCGGATAAATTCTTCGTGGGTCAGCTCCATTACTTTTTGTCTTCCATTTTCGCGGTAATCCCTGTACGAAAACGAAACATCCGTGTCAGTCACTTCCAGTAAACGGTGATTGCTGATGGCTACTTTGTGGGTATATCTTCCCAAATATTCTATTACCTGCTTTGGCCCGCCGAATGGACGTTTGGCATATACTACCCAATCCTGCTCAAATAAACTATCTAAAAGGAACTTATTATTGATACCGCTTTCTCTCAACTGTTGCACATACTTAGCCCGGAACACTTTGGATAGTGCTTTTACCGAAAACAAATACTTATTACTTCGGATTTGCTTTTGCCATTTACCATCCTTGTCTATACCACCACCGGGTACAATACAGTGCAGATGCGGGTGAAGGCTCAGGTTTTGCCCCCAGGTATGCAGCACGGCAATCATGCCTAAACATATCCCAGATGTTTTGCCAAACTGATTTAATGTTTGCCACACAGTTTTGAATAAGGCATCATATACCAATTTGGGCCTGTGCAAAGCAAGCGGATTTAATTCCTGTGGCAAGGTAAACACAACATGATAATACGTGCAGGGCAATAGATCCTGCTCTCTGTTTTGTATCCACTCTTCGCGTTTATGCCCCTGACATTTAGGGCAATGTCTGTTTCTGTAACTATTGTAGCTGATGTGCACTACACCACAGTCTGTACACACATCCACATGACCTCCGAGCACAGGTGTCCTGCACATCTCTATAGCCCGAAGTGTCCTCAATTGGTGTGTGTTTA
>JAFDXJ010000021.1 GCA_018268015.1 Bacteroidota bacterium | reverse complement strand
TAAACTCCCGTATTGATTGTTTATTCCGTTCTATTTTGTATAAAGTATCAGATAAGTTAAAGGGCATAAGAAAATTCATTTTCTGCGAGGACTACCGGCATTACCCGGATGCTTCGGGTAATTGCGCTACAGCCGCTGATCATAATTGTCCCTAATGCTTATCAACTTTATTTTATACTTTAAATTTTAAACCATGATACGTTATATAAAAACCTTATTGATTTTTGGATTTTTATTGGCCTTACATCCAACACTGCATGCCCAGGCAGGCAGCTTAGACTCCTCGTTTGGTGTAAATGGCTTGGTTACTTATGATAAAACTTCATCAAATGGTGGTTCATTGATTCAGCCTGACGGGAAAATAGTCGTGGTTAGCCAGTCATGGAGCTATATTGTAGTATGGCGATTTAACCCGGATGGCACATTTGACGAGTCTTTTGGAGAGATGGGCGGAGCGCATTTCAGTTATGAAAACCGGATTGGTACTCCCAAAGACATAGTCCTTCAGCCGGATGGGAAGTTGGTATTTACCGCAGAATACCATCCCGATCAATATTACTATGTGGGCATTGTGCGATGCAATGCCGATGGCACACCCGACAGTAGTTTCGGGATCAACGGCCTGGATACGGTAAAGATAGATAAATTCAATTATGAAAGCGGGTTGGTTTTGCAACCTGATGGGAAAATAGTGGTTTCAGGCGAATCAAGGCCCAATTTTTCAGAGGGACCTAATAGCTTTCTTCTTCGTTTGATGCCTAATGGTGGGCTGGATCCAACATTTGGGAATGGGGGAATTGTCGTAACAACCTATAATGTAAGTATTGAAGCCAGCGGCCTCGTATTAAGGCCGGATGGTAAATTAATTAAAGGAATTACGTACAATGATTATGCTGCAAGATCATCTTACCAGTTAGAAAGTTTCAATCCGGATGGCACGGTGGATGCTGGTTTTGGCGAGAACGGGGTGGCGAGTTATACTTTCGGGCATAGTGGTTCCTGGAGTACTGAAATGTATGGCATTGCCCTTCAACAGGATGGCAAAATAGTATGTGGAGGAATAAGTGGACAGAATGGTATTGAAGCGATAGCGCTTTGCAGATTTA
Organism: Bacteroidota bacterium; assembly: GCA_018268015.1. Classification (GTDB taxonomy): domain Bacteria; phylum Bacteroidota; class Bacteroidia; order Chitinophagales; family Chitinophagaceae; genus JAFDXJ01. Next base: position 80,009 of record JAFDXJ010000021.1, on the reverse strand, counting down.
ATGAGGATGGAGCTTTAGATATAGGATTCGGAGATAATCATGGCAGTATAATAGTTACTCCAAAAACATCTGGCTGGATGTTATTTGGTAGTGTTATAAGCCAATCGGATGGCAAAATCCTTGTATGTGGAACTGGTGATGAATACCCCACTCCATTATTTTTAATTCGATTAACGCAGGACGGAAATTATGATCCATCATTTGGTGAAAATGGAATTTCAAGTATTGGAAATGATTCAGTTAATTTAGATGCTAATCAAATACATAATCAACAGGATGGTAAAATTTTGGTTATAGGTACATATTGGATTCATAATGGGATTATCCTGCTCGCCCGCTACAACGGCGACAACGTCCTCGCCACCCATTTTAAAAATGTAAAGGCTGTTGAAAATAAAGAGGGCATCAGCATCAGTTGGCAAACACTGAATGAAAGCAATACCCAGTCATACACCATAGAGCGCAGCGGCAATGCGCAGGATTACCGGGATATAGCAAACATTCCTGCCAAAGGACAAACGGAAAACAGTTACAACTACACAGATAAAAATCCGCTCGCAGGAGATAACTATTACCGCATTCGGGAAAATGCCCGGAATGGCACAGTTAGTTACAGCCAGACACTTAAAGTAAACTTTATCCAAAGCGGAGTTCTTTCCCTCTATCCCAATCCGGCCAAAAGCACGGTTACGGTCAAAGGTTTAGATAAGAACAGCGCGTCTGTTATCAAAATCATGGATATGCAGGGCAGAGAAATCAGCAGTCAGCATTTTGACAAGGTAAGCACTGCCACACTGAATATCCGCAGCTTAGCACAGGGCGCTTATTTTATACAAATAACCCAGGGAGAGAAAGTAGTAAGGTTGAAGATGGTGAAGGAGTAATGATTAATTGTTAATGGGTAATTGTGAATGGTTAATTGAGGCCGGGTGTTGTGCCCGGCTTTTATTTTATAATTTTAAGTGCAAACAATTTCTTCCAGGTTGACCTTTTTTCTGCCAACTTCCAGCCGATGAAATTGTCCATGTTTTAAAGTGATATTTCTAAAGCTGTGACTAACGGGGAAATCAAAACAAACAGGATAATGATATTCTTTAATATGCTCATAAATAGTTTCCAAAACAGTTTTTCCAAAAGGGACGGTTGTATCTTTTGTACCTGTAAATCCGCCAATCAAAATACCTGCAAGGTTTTCCAGTTTTTTTGATCTCTTTAACTGTACCATCATGCGGTCCACCTGGTAAATATATTCATCAACATCTTCAAAAAATAATATTTTTCCATGCATATTTAGGTCAGAAGCTGAGCCAATCAGGTGTGCTAAAATAGAAAGGTTTCCACCTATCAGTTCACCTTCAGCTTTGCCCAGCCGGTTCAAAGGATGTGAGTCACACTCATACGAAAATATTTTTCCTTTTAATGCATTAGCCAGTGATTCCAGGTATTCATTATTTTTTAAATCATCATTAAAAGCTCCGGCCATAGGCGCATGAAGGGATGCTGTTTGAAAATTTTTAAAAATATGTGCATGTAATACAGTGATATCACTATAACCAATAATCCATTTCGGATTTTTTTTGAAAATAGAAAAATTGATTTGATCTATTATCCGGCTCGTGCCATAACCGCCCCTGGCACAAAGGATTGCCCGGATATTTTTATCATCCAGCATTTGTTGAAAGTCTTCAAGCCTTTCTTTATCCGTGCCAGAAAAATAAACGGGTTTTTTGCCTAAGGTATTTCCGCATTTCACCTGATATCCCCATGATTTAAGGGTGGTGATGCAATTTTTTATTTTGGATAAAGGCATAGACCCGGCGGGACATACAATGCCAATCGTATCATGTTTTTTTAAATAAGGCGGAAGTTTAGTCATTATGATTCAATCAATGTTGCTTTTATAGAAGTTACTTCCAATGAATGAATGACGCCATGTTTGATGGCAAAATTATTTTTTTGATGCCCTACGGGAAAATCAAAACAAATGGGATAATGATATTCACTTGTTTTTTCCAGAACAATTTCCTCAATTGATTTACCAAACGCTTCGCCCGGATCATCCGGTTTTATTTTGAATCCGCCGATAATCAGCCCTTTGAGTTTTGCTAATTTTCCGGATCGTTTCAATCCCCAAAACATCCTGTCAATACTATATAAATATTCTCCGGTATCTTCCAGGAATAAAAGCGCATTTTCAACATCCATTTCAGAAAGACTTTCATTTAAAGATTCCATTGTTTTAAAATTCCCTCCAATCAATACACCTTGCGCTATTCCCGTTTTATTATGAATATTCCAGGGAATATCATAAGCTATTTTTTCACCAAATAATGCTTTGCGTATAGATTGAATGGTAGCTGTTTGTACTGCATCGGCAAGGGAAGGATTATCCGGGAAACTATTACACATTTTTGAATGAAGAGAGGCAATTCCAAAATTACTGAATACATGATTTAATAGAACGGTGGCATCACTAAAACCAATTAGCCATTTTGGATGTTGTATAAATTTTGTAAAATCCAGTTGATCAATAATTCTGATAAGGCCATAACCGCCACGGGCACACATGATGGCCTGTAATTTTTCATCATCAAGCATGGACTGCAGATCTTTGATTCGTTCTAAGTCAGTTGCAGCAAAAGTAAAGTATCGTGTTCCGATGGTACTTCCACATTGAATTTGAAGCCCCCAGCTTTGGATTTCAAGGAGAGCCGGTTGAATTTCTTCCTGGGTGATATATCCGGCAGCTGCGGAAATGCCTATGGTATTACCCGGCTTTAAATATGGAGGAGTATGAAATGCCGGATCGGAAAAGCCCGATTTTTTTAATTGATTTTTCGCATCTAATCTTTTTGGTAGAAACTGGAAAGTGGCGCCTGCTAAAGCAATAAAATGGATAAATTTTTTTCTCTCCATATTTAAAAATAAGAAATTTATGACGTGGGTCTAAAGTTCCGGCATTCTTTTATCTTCATAGAGCTTTTATTTAGCTAAATTTTATCATACGATTTTAAACTTATGGCTTGAATTTTACTCCAACTTTACACAAAAAATTATAAACATGAAAAAAATGATCATTGCCATTTCTTTTCTTATGGGTACAGTAGGGTTTGTACAGGCACAAACAACTGATACGGCTTCATCATCCGCCAATCAGAATATGATGAAAGAATCAACCACGAAATCCAAAGCCGGATTGAGGGAAATGCTTGAAAAAGCCAATTTAACCCCGGATCAAAAGAGAAAAGTGATGGAATATAAAAAGGCTTCAAAAGAAAAAGAAGATGCTATCAATAATAATAAAAGTTTGTCTGATACGGATCGCCAGGCCCAATTAAAAGAACTGAGGAAACAAACCAAAAAGAATATTTTGTCTGTACTAACACCTGAACAAAAGAAGCAAATGATGGAGGAGAAACAAAGTAATACGGATAAATCTTAGGAGCCTTCCAACATTTTGGATGATTTCAAAAATCAGTTTGGCATGATTTTTTCAAAACTATTTGAGAAAATATTTCATAAAACATTAAAACAATTTTCATGAAGAAATTATTATTAGTAAGTGCTATTGCAATTGGATTATGTTCTTTTAACCAGGTAAAAGCTCAAGATAGCGCCAAAGCAGAAACAACTCAAATGCAGAAAAATCCCGACTGGAAAGCCATTAAGGAAAAATTGAATTTGACTGATGACCAGGTTACAAAAATTAAAAGTTATGCAAGTGTGGCAAAGACCAGGCGTGATGCCGTAAAGAGTGATCAGTTATTGACGGATCAACAAAGGGCAGACAGGATAAAAAATATCAAAGATGAATTGAAAAGTAAAATTGCATCTGTATTAACCGCAGATCAAAAAGCAAAAATACAAGCATACCGGGATAGGAAAGAAGCAAGTCCACTGGATGCAGTTACTGTAGAAGATTAATCATCTATTTCTTTTTAGAAAGGCCGGAATTTTCCGGCTTTTTTAATGCCTTGAATTTTATAAAATACCACTCGCATAAAAAATAAATTATCGTAAATTAGAAATGATTAATTTTCACAAAAATGCAGTATGGATGTTCTTGCCGTAAAGGGGATTACAAAATATTATGGAAAAATCTGCGCTTTAAATAATGTGAGTTTTTCCATTCCCCAAGGTTCCGTTTATGGGATTCTTGGCCCCAATGGGAGTGGGAAAACAACACTCCTGGGAATCATCATGAATATTTTAAGACAAAACAGCGGCACTTTTGAATTGTTTGGTGAATTGCCTGTAAGTCATGTGCGGAGGCGTATAGGTACTTTGCTGGAAACGCCCAATTTTTATCATTATTTATCTGGAGAAAAAAATTTGCAAATTGCTGCTGCTATCAAACAAAAAGGAGCAGGTGATATAGATAAAGTATTGAAAATGGTGAATCTGGATGATCGCCGGCAAAGTAAATTCAGTACCTATTCACTGGGTATGAAACAGCGATTGGCTATCGCTTCCTGCCTCCTGGGCGATCCGGAAGTACTTGTTTTTGATGAACCCACCAATGGTCTGGATCCGGTTGGCATTTCAGAAATCAGGGAACTAATTATTTCTCTTGCAAAGCAAGGTAAAACCATAATTATGGCCAGTCACTTATTGGATGAAGTAGAAAAAGTATGCAGCCATGTAGCCATTTTAAAATATGGCAATTTGCTTACAGCTGGTAAAGCTGATGAAGTATTAGTCAATGAAGATATTGTGGAAATTAGTGCAAAAGACCTGGACCAATTAGAACATTTACTCAATACGTTTCAGGGCGTATCACAGGTGAAAAGATTAGAACATGTAATACAGGCCGTCTTTCCACCGGGGAAAGCTGATACCGAAGAGGTCAATCGTTTTTGTATAGATCATGGATTGTTACTGAATCATCTTATTCTAAAGAAGAAAAGCCTGGAAGCCTTATTTCTCGAAATCACAAAAAACTAAAGATGCTGTACAATTTAAAAATAGAATGGCTGAAAATAAAAAATTATCGCACGTTCTGGATATTGGCGGGTTTATTTGTGATAAGTATATTTGGAATTAATTATATTGGTTTTGCCATTGAACAGGAAACGATGAAAAAAGCGCCTGAAGCAGGTATGATCCTTGGCACTTCGCGTTTTCTTTTTCCGGATGTATGGGGTACAATAGCTTACCTGAGCAGCTTTCTGCTTTTCATTCCCGGCTTATTAATGATTATATCCATCACCAATGAGTATTCTTTTAAAACCCATCGGCAAAATATTATTGATGGCTGGAGCCGCTTGGATTTTATTTATGTAAAATTAGCAGATGCGGTTATTCTTGCTTTAGGATCTACGCTGATCATGTTCCTTGCCGCTTTTGGCTTTGGTATTTCTTCCGGCGGATTTTCTTCCCTGAGTTTTTCCGGAAGCCAATATGTATTTTATTTTTTTATGCAGGCATTAAGCTACATTTTAATTGCACTTTTATTTGGTGTCTTATTTAAAAGATCCGGCATAGCATTGGGGGTATTTTTTTTATATGCAGTGGTGATTGAAAACATGGCAGCCGGTTTACTCAATCGCTATGCAGGCGGGATTGGCGCTTATTTACCTCTTGAATCAACAGATAATTTAATTCCATTTCCTTTCTTAAAAAATGTAGTGGACCAGGTGGTAAAGAGACCGGACACGACATACCTGCTGATTGCTGCATCTATTTATTTAGTATTCTATTTTTGGATCTGTAAACGCAGGTTTCAAACAGATGATCTTTAATTTACCCTAAGAAAGCGAAATAGTCCGGGCATTTTCAGGATAGAAGTTTTTTAAACCATTTTAATTTTCCCTGGAAAGGGGGGTATTTTATTTTAGGATCAAACCAGGTGGGTGTCTTTAAGATGGATTTTTTATGTGTAAATACATCAAAAGAAAATTCGCCATGATAACTGGAAATGCCGCTATTGCCACGCCCTCCGAAAGGCAAAGCATCATTGGTAAGGTGCCAGGCAGCATTATTGATACAACCTCCGCCAAAAGGGATATGCTCAATCCAGAAATTTTCATCTTTTTTCGAAGAAGTAAAAACGTATAAAGCTAATGGGTTGGGATTTCTTTTAATGATATCCATGGCTTCTTCTTTGGTATGAAAAGGAATTACGGGCAATATGGGCCCAAAAATTTCTTCCTGCATCATTTGACTGTCTAAAGAAATATTTTTGAGTAAAGTAGGCGCGATAAATAATTTTTCTTTGATCGTTTGGCCACCATAAACAATTTCTCCGGACGATAGCAAAGAGGTTAAACGATCAAACTGTTTTTCATTAATAATTTTTCCATAATGATAATTTTCCAAAGCATTTTCTCCAAAGAATTCTTTTATATAAAAAATCATGTTTTCCAATAAAATTTCCTGGATGGAATTTTCAACCAGTATATAATCCGGCGCTACACACATTTGCCCGGCATTGGAAAATTTTGTCATGACAATCCTCTTCGCTGCAACTTTGAGATGAGCATCTTTTTGAACAATACAAGGACTTTTTCCGCCTAATTCAAGAACCACCGGCGTTAATTGGGTTGCTGCTAATTCATATATTTTTTTCCCCACCACAGTACTTCCGGTATAAAAAATTAAATCAAAATGAAAATTCTTTATCATCTCAGGAATGATAGATGCGCCATCGCCTTCGATATATAGTACCTGACTTTCCTGGAATGTTTGATGAATAATTTTTTTCATCACAAGAGCTGTAGCCGGGGCAAATTCACTGGGTTTTAAAACGACTGCGTTTCCGGTAGCAATGGCTGCTACAAAAGGCATCATTAACAATTGAAATGGATAATTCCATGGTGCAATGATGAACACGACTCCAAGTGGTTCCCGGTAAATAAAACTGGAAGAGGGAAAATTGATGATATTGGTATCTACCTGTTTTGGTTTTGACCAACGCTTTAAGTTTTTTTCAAATTTTTTTATTTCACTCAATACCAGCCCTATTTCTGTAATCCAACTTTCTTCCCGGTTTTTTTTTAAATCCCTATTCAGTGCATCAAAAATCTCATCCTGAGCTTGAAGAATATTTTTTTTAAATTGTTTTAATAGATGAAGTCGGAAAGAAACGGGCCTTGATTCTCCTGTTTGATACCATTCCCGTAATTTCATTAAAGCAGACAGGAAATCATTTTGCATAATGTATTGTATAACATTCAAAATAAGATTTTAAATCTGAATCTCTCTTATTTTATCTTATTTTTTTTTATTCTTGGAAAAGAATAATTTACAAGTTTTAGTATTAAAGAACGCTCCCTATTATGAAAAAAAATAAAAAATCATCGGTTATGACGGCCTCAAGAAGAAGATTTATAAAAAATGCCGGCATCATCACAACCGGTTTATACATTGTACCACGACATGTTTTAGGTGGCAAAGGATATATTTCTCCCAGTGATAAATTGCAAATTGCGGCCATAGGCGCCGGTGGAAAAGGAGGAGATGATATCAATCATTTTTATAAAGGTGGACATGCAGAAATCGTATTTTTATGCGATGTGGATGATCGGCAAACGGTTGATTCCAGAAAAAAATTTCCCAGGGCTAAATATTATAAAGACTTCCGGGAAATGCTGGATAAAGAACATAAATTCATAGATGCCGTATCTGTATCCACTCCTGATCATACACATGCTGTGGCAGCTATGGCTGCCATGCAAAGAGGGAAACACGTATATGTCCAAAAACCCATGGCACATGATATTTATGAAGCGCGAATGATGACGGAAGCAGCCCACAATTATAAAGTAGTTACTCAAATGGGCAACCAGGGTGCCAGTGGAGATGGTGTAAGGCAATTAATTGATTGGTATAAAGCAGATATTATTGGTGACTTACAGGAAGTTTATTGTTATACAGACAGACCGGTATGGCCACAAGGAGTATTAAGACCAAATCAAAGCAGTCCCATACCTCAGGAGCTCGACTGGGACTTATGGCAGGGAACGGCTCCTGAAAAAAACTATTTCGATGATGTGTTGCCATTTAACTGGCGGGGTTGGTGGGACTATGGTACGGGAGCTTTGGGAGATATGGCTTGTCACATTATGCAGCCCGCCTTTGCAGTTGCTGAACTGGGCTACCCCGTTTCTGCCGAATGTAGTGTGGCAACAAAATATCTTCAGCCCTGGCAAAAAGCATATACACCGGATAGCCCGCCGATAGCATCTCATATTATTCTCACATTTGACATGCCTGGGAAAAAACAATTGAAACTCCATTGGATGGATGGAGGTATTCAACCGCAACGACCGGAAGAATTAGCAGCTAATGAACAAATGGGTGATGGAGGTAACGGCGTGATATTTATCGGATCAAAAGGAAAGATGATGTGTAGCACTTATGCCGTGAATCCACAACTTCTGCCTACTTCTAAAACGGCCATAACAAAAGCGCCACAAACTATTGAAAGAGTACCGGGCGGAGAAAATGCTCATTATACCTCATGGGTAGATGCATGTATAGCCGGTTACGGAAGCAAAAAAGCAAATGAATTAAGCAGCCGTTTTGATGTAGCTGGCCCACTCACAGAGAGTGTGTTAATGGGTAATCTTGCCATTCGAAGTTATGATATTCGAAAACCTAAAGGGGATGATTTTGAATACCCGGGCAGGTATATCAAATTATTATGGGATGGGCCTCAAATGAAAATTACCAATTTTGAAGATGCAAACCAGTTTGTTAAAAGAATTTATCGAACACCCTGGAGTCTAAATTTATAATTGGTTTTACTTTGACACTTTATCCGAGTCAAAAAAGAAATTCATAAAAAGCAAAATTTTATGGCCTCTCCATTGCAAATTAAAATTATTAATCATTCCGGTAATCCACTTCCGGAATATGCCACTTCCGGATCTTCCGGGGTAGATTTAAAAGCAGATTTAAGTGAAGCAATCATTATTTCACCAATGGAAAGAGTATTAATTCCAACAGGAATATTTTTAGAAATTCCGCAGAGCTATGAAGGTCAGGTACGTACTCGGAGTGGCATGGCTTTGAAATATGGATTGATTTGTCTCAATAGTCCCGGTACAATTGATGCAGATTACAGAGGTGAAGTAAAAGTGATTCTTGTGAATTTATCAACTGAAAATCAAGTAATACATCCCGGGGACCGGATTGCTCAATTAGTCTTTGCAAAAGTTGAATTGATTCAATGGATCGAAACAACACAAATGAGTGAAACGGCCAGAGGGGAAGGAGGCTTTGGCCATACGGGAAAGAATTAATTATGCAGAAATATCTATTTGTCCTATTTGTTTTATGTACAATTTTTGCTTCATGTAAGACGAGTAAAAAAATAGTATCAAATACCCATAACCAGGTTGATTCAAGTGCACAAGTTGATTCAAGTACTCAAAATATTATCACAAATAATTCCATAGATCATTTCACTAAAGGAATAGAACTATTGGATTCGTTAAGATCCGGCATTCGCCCCTATACTTTTTTTTATGGCAAATTGAAACTTGATTTTAAAACTGCAGATGAAAGTTCACAAGGAACAATTTATATACGTATTAAAAAAGATAGCCTCATCTGGGTTTCATTATCCGGGCCACTTGGCTTTGAAGGATTACGTATGATGATTCGACCTGATACCTTACTGATCATGAATCATATGGATAAGACTATTTTGCTGAGGCCTATTAGTTACATTGAAGAAACATTTCATATTCCCATTGACTATTTCGCAATCCAGGATTTGATGATAGGGAACGCTATATTTAATGATTCAATGATTTCAAATGAGTATCCGGAAAATGGCCTTACTATATTGAAGTTACAGGACCATCGTTTTCAGAATAAAGTTTTCGTTCAGTCAAATCCTTTATCCATCTTACAGAACATACTCTATGAAGGAATTGACAGTTCCTCAAGAAATGCCGTATTTACGTATAGTCATTACGAAGATTTTATGGGATATCCTTTTTCTACTGAAAGAACGATCTTAATACAAGATAAGAGTGCCATTCAAATTGAATTGAATTTCAAGCAATACTCTTTTAATAAACCTCAAACATTTCCTTTTAATATTCCTAAAAATTATTCCAAAAAATAATATTACTTTACGCACTTCGTTACAAGATTGCCTATTCTCTTAAAGTAGTTACATGATTTATAAATATATACTTTCCTTGTTTTTCATGGCTTTTGTATTAACTGCATTTTCGCAGGATACAAAAGAAGAAATTCAGAAAAAGCAGCAGCAACTACTGAAAGAAATTTCTGACTTGAATAATACACTTGACGGGATTAAAAAAAATAAGAAAATTTCTTTAAGCCAGCTGACCCTGGTGCAGCGTAAGATAGATGCACGCCAGGAGTTGATTAATAACATTAATAAGGATATCCGGAGATTGAATGAAGACATGTATCAAAATGAATTGAATATTTACAGATTGAAAAAAGAACTGGATACCTTAAAGGACCAATATGCCAAAAGCCTTGTTTTTGCTTATAAAAACAGGAGTAATTATGATTATCTGAATTTCTTGTTTTCAGCAAATAGTTTTAATGATGCTTTAAAACGGATTGCTTATTTGAAGAGTTACCGTCAATACCGGGAAACACAGGTTAGTACCATTACCAAAACACAGGAATTGCTTCAAAGCAGGATTCAATCATTGAGTTCAAATAAAAAAGATAAGAATTCTTCCCTGACAGATCAGAGTAAGCAGTTAGGGGTATTAGAAGATGATAAAAAAGAGAAGGATCAGGTGGTAAATAAATTAAAAGGGCAGGAAAAAAATATTGCCGCTCAAATTAAATCAAAAGAAAAGACCAGGCAGCAGTTGGAAAGCGCTTTACAATCAGTAATCAGGAAAGAAATTGCTGAAGCGAAACGAAAAGAACAACAACGTTTAGCAAATGAAGAAGCTGCACGGAAGAAGCAGGAAGAAGCCAATAAAATATTAAACCCACCAAAAGTAGATCCCAAAACAAGCACTGATGAGGCAGTAAATAAACCTAAAACCACTATTACAACTCCAGTAACACCTCCAGTCAAATCCAATAGGATCTATAGTCCATTTGAATCTACAACAGAAGGCTTGAGTTTATCCCTGAATTTTGAAAATAATAAAGGAAAATTGCCTTGGCCTGTAGACCAGGGATTTATCGCTGTTCATTTTGGGAACTACCAGGTACCCAATACAAATTTAAAAGGGTATATGCCTGGTCTGGAAATTTCTCTACCTATTGGGTCGAGTGTCAAATCAGTTGCTGAGGGAACCGTCTCAGCCGTTTTTGATTTGGGTAATGCGCAAACTGTAGTGATACGGCACGGGAAATATTTTACTGCATATAGTAACATGAATGCAATTGCGGTCAATAAAGGTGACAACGTAAAAGCGGGTACATTTTTAGGGAAAGCCGCTTCCGGAGATGATGGTGATGGGCAGATTATCTTTATGGTCAGCAATGATAAAGATGTGAACCTGAATCCGGAAAGTTGGTTACGTTCCAGATAATATTACAAACTCAGATTTGCATTTGAAAGCATATTGGCAACGCTTTCTTTTAAAATGATTTGTTTGCGTGCCTGGAAAATATCTGCTTTCTCTTCAGGTAAATTTAATGAATATTGTTTGCCACTCTTCATGGTACCATTGAAAGCAGGGTTTAGCTTATTGAAAGTTGTCAAATCCATTTCTAAATTTGATGCAATGACAGAAGCCAGGTATTTTCCTTCTACAGGAATTGATACTATTCCATCGGGGCTTGTGTTTTCAGTTTGAGCAAGAGACGCCTGCGTATTTTTATAATTTTTGATTTCTGAAACGGTCATGGTGGTAAGACCGCCACTTCCTTCAAAAAAATATTGGGTAGCAATGAATTTTTTTACATGATTCCTTGTTTCAGTCGGCAGATAATATTGGATATCCCAGAAATTATCACTACCGGCCTTGTTAATGGCTTTTCTAACCCCTCCTTCGCCGGCATTATAGGCTGCTACGACTAACATCCAGTTGCCAAATTCATCATAGAGTTCATTCATTAACTTACAGGCAGCAATCGTACTTTGAGTAAAATCTGTCCGTCCATCTTTTCCATTTTTACCTAATAAACCATATCGTTTAGCTTCATCAGGCATTAATTGCCATGGGCCTTTTGCACCTGCCCATGAAACCAAATTGGGCTGCAGACTGCTTTCAATAACAGATAAATATTTCATTTGTACAGGGATGCCGTTTTCAGTAAGAATTTTATCATAAAGAGCAAAATACGGCTTTGCCCAATCCTTCATTTTTGTAAGGTCTGTTTTTTCTCTTTTGATGTAGGCATTTACAAAGGAAACAGCTTGTGGGTTTAAAGCCACCCTGACATTCTCCATATTGGATGAAATATTGGAATCATCCGGGAGTAGATTTTTAAATTTTTTGATGGAATCGGTACTGTCTTTCATTGAGGAAATCATCCTCATATTGTAATGGCTGTCATCCGTAAATGACATAATTGAAATCGTGAAAAGCATCGCTACAGCGAGACCTGCAGAGAACTTAAAAGTATGAATCGAAAAAAAGCTTTTAAGCTGAAAGAACTTTTGTTTCATTTTCTAGTTTTTAACGTTGAAAAAGAATCTGCCGGGTTAAAAAGAAAATGATTAAAGACCCTAACAGATTTTATGCATTTCTCCTCGAAATCATGCTTAAACCTAATGCTTTTTCAATAGTGTTTCTGAAAACCGGAGCAAAGGTATATCATTTTTTTGAGATGACATCGCCTGAATACCAAATACCATGCCGGAAGTATGCTTATAAATGGGTAAACTAATTGCGGGAATCCCTGCCAGGTTGGCAAATACTGTATAAATATCTGATAAATAGCCACTTGTGCTGCTTTCGCCACTTGTTCCTATACGATCTGGGACTTGTGGTACAGTGGGTAATAGAATAAAATCATATTGTTGAAAGATTTTCTCGGATAATTGTATTATTAATTTACGGACCTGTTGAGCTTTCTTAAAATATTGGTCAAAATAACCAGCACTCAAAACAAAAGTCCCCAGCATGATTCTTTTCTTTACTTCCCACCCAAATCCTTCACTTCGATTTTTTGCATAAAAGTCAAATAAATCTGATGTCTGCATGGCTTTTCTATAACCATAACGTACGCCATCATATCTGGATAAATTGGATGAGGCTTCTGCTGTGGTTAAAATGTAATATGCGGGAACAATAAAATCAATTAAAGGAAATGGAACTGCTTCTACAAGATGCCCCTCTTTTTGAAGTGATTCGAGTGTATTTTTTAGGCCCGTTTTGATTTCCGGATCCAGGCTAGTATGATGCAGCGTTTCCGGCAGCCAGGCAATTTTAGAAGTTGATTTTACCGGCTTAGTTTCTATGGCTGAATCCGTACGCACGTTTGGAAGGACTGTACTGTCAAAACCATCTTCCCCGGATAGAATATGGAAGATTTTTTCTATATCATCAATATTGTTTGCGATGATTCCAATCTGGTCAAAAGATGAAGCGTAAGCAATGAGTCCATGCCTGGAAATCATACCATAACTAGGTTTAAAGCCGATCACACCGCAATGGTCGGCAGGTTGTCTCACAGAACCTCCTGTATCACTTCCTAAGGAAGCCATGCACAAGCTGGCTTGTACTGCTACAGCGGAGCCTCCTGAAGAGCCCCCGGAAATTCTTGTGTTATCAAGCTGATTTTTGACAGGACCATAAACAGGATTTTCATTTCTGTTTCCCATGGCAAATTCATCACAATTTTGCCTGCCAATAATAATTGCGCCTTCAGCAAGGATTCGTTCAATAACAGTAGCCGAATAGAGCGATTTGAAATGCCGTAGGATATTTGATCCGGCAGAAATGAAATGGTCTTTATAGCAAATATTATCTTTTATTCCAATAACTACTCCATGAAGTTTACGTAGGGGTTTGCCTTCTTTTATTTCTGCATCCAATTCGGATGCTCTTGCTAATGCCTCATCTTTGAATGTTTCAATAAACGCATTCAAATGGTTTTGAAGCTGGATTTCCCTGATATAATGGGTTACTGCCTGAACACAGGTTTGACGACCATGAACTAACTGCAGGTGATAGTCCTGAATGGAAACAAATGTAAACAAAACGGCTTCTTATGACGGTTGCTGAGTCGTGCTTGCAGGAGTAGAAGAAGCTGTTGGCTGTTGAGAAACGGTATTTTGTTGTTTCATTCCGTCTTCGAGCTCTTTCTTTACATTATCCTTGGCATCATTGAATTCCCGGATACCTTTACCCAAGCCACGCATAAATTCGGGAATTTTGCGGCTTCCAAAAAGGACAAGTATAACAATTGCTATTAATAATATTTCTTGAAATCCTAAGTTGCCCATAATAATAATTTAATAATGTGAAGAACAAAGGTATAAAGAAAAGAATAGCGAAAACAGATTCTAACAAAAATTTTAAAAGCTCATTTTTCAATAGAAAGCTGCAGTTTTTGAAATGCAGTTGTTTAGAATCTTCTTTCTTTGATTCTTGCCCTTTTACCACTTCTTTCGCGGAGATAATACAATTTTGACCTACGCACTTTACCTTTTTTATTGAGAATAATTGCATCTACATTTGGGGAGAAAAAAGGGAAAACTCTTTCGACACCCACCCCGTCAGAAATTTTTCTCACTGTGAAAGTTGCTGTTGTTCCAGTCCCTTGTATTTTTAAAACATCGCCACGGAATATCTGGATTCGCTCTTTTCCACCTTCAATAATTTTATAGCTAACGGCAATATTATCCCCCGCTTTAAACTTTGGGAATTCTTTTTTACCGGTCAGTTGATCATGTACAAATTGTACGGCTGCATTCATGGCTCAAATTTTTAAGGATTGCAAAGGTAAAAGAAAATATGGAAAATGCAGAAATTTATCAAATAATTTATCTGGCCACATGAATTGCACGCTTTTCACGGATAACGATCACCTTTATTTGACCCGGGTATTTCATTTCCGTCTGGATTTTTTGCGCCAATTCAAAACTAATGGTATCGCTTTCCGCATCGGATACTTTATCTGCTTCTACAATTACCCGTAATTCCCGACCAGCTTGAATAGCGAATGCTTTTTCCACTCCTGGATAAGATATAGCAAGTGTTTCCAAGTCTTTAATCCGTTGGATATATTGTTGCATCATTTCCCTTCTGGCACCGGGCCTCGCCCCACTGATGGCATCACAGGCTTGCACAATTGGGGATATGACATATTGCATTTCAATTTCATCATGATGGGCACCAATGGCATTGACAACAGCCGGGTTTTCACCAAATTTTTCAGCCAGTTTTGCTCCTAAAAGTGCATGGCTTAATTCTGTTTCTTCATCAGGTACTTTTCCTATATCATGTAATAATCCAGCTCTTCTGGCCAGTTTGGGATTAATACCTAATTCAGAAGCCATGAGCCCGCACAAATTGGCCACTTCCCGGCTATGCATGAGTAAATTTTGGCCATAAGAAGATCGAAACCGCATTTTACCAATGATCCGAACCAATTCTTTATGCAGGCCATGAATACCCAGGTCTATTACGGTTCTTTCCCCAATTTCAATGATTTGTTCTTCAATTTGTTTTCTTGTTTTTTCAACCACTTCTTCAATCCTTGCAGGGTGAATCCGTCCATCGGCCACTAAGCGTTGCAAACTCAGTCGGGCTATTTCACGGCGAAGGGGATCAAAACAGGAAAGCAATATCGCTTCGGGGGTATCATCTACAATGAGATCCACCCCTGTCGCGGCTTCTATAGCACGGATATTTCGTCCTTCGCGGCCTATAATCTGACCTTTTATTTCATCAGACTCCAGGTTAAAAACAGAGACGGTATTTTCTATAGTTTGTTCAGCTGCCGTTCTTTGAATAGATTGAATGACTATTTTCCGGGCTTCTTTATTTGCTTTGATTTTCGCTTCTTCAATAATCTCCTGTTGTATGGATAAAGCACTTGTTTGTGCTTCCTGTTTTAAGCTTTCGATCAGTTGTTGCTTTGCTTCTTCAGAACTGAGACCCGAAATTTTTTCAAGTCTCCTGATATGTTCCTCCTGATGTTTTTCCAGTTCCGTTCTTTTTCTATTGACTACTTCAATTTGTTTATTCAAATTTTCTTTAATGGCTTCATTTTCTTTCAATTGCCTTTCAATAGAATTATCTTTTTGATTGATTGAAATTTCTTTCTGCTTAATTCTGTTTTCATTTTCGCTTAATTTCTTATTCCTGTCAAAGGTTTCTTTATCCAGGTCTGCTTTAAGTTGAACAAATTTTTCCTTTGCTTCCAGTATCCTTTCTTTTTTAATGGTTTCCGCTCTTATTTCTGCTTCATCTATGATTTTCCTTGCATTTTTTTCTGCTTCATCTATTTTTATTTGAGTGTTTTTAGCAAACAGGATTTTACCCAGGAAAATTCCTATAGCAATAGCCACAATGCCTATGATAAAATATATAATTATTGGGTTCATTTGTTGATTTTGAATATGATGAAATACGACATCCCGCGGTATTGAGGGAAATGTTTTAAATGTGTTTTGATTCGCGAAGATAGCAGAAAGCGATTGAAATCAATTCGATTGTTTTTCCCTTTTTGAAACTATAGTTTCCCAATATGAAACATATTTTGTGAAACATGTTTTGTAAAATGTTGATAATTAAATGAAAATGAATTTTATCAAGTTGGCATTTTTATTGTTATTACTAAATGCCCGTTTTATAGTCCACCTTATAATTTTCAATTTAGAATTTTTTTGTGAAAAGAATTTTCTTATTTGCCCTGCTTGCAGGAATTTGTTTCTCTTGCACAAAAGAGGTTGCTGCTCCGGATTCCGGAGCAGCAACAACTATTTTCTTCCAGGATAGTAATGTTGAGATTTCAAATTTTAGCGCTGCCCCCGGGGATAACTCCAATGTGCTATTAAATTTTTCAGCACAGGTTTCCGGTAATGTGGCCTCAATGGAATTGATGAGTGGATCAAATATCAATACATTTTGCACTATTTATCATATTCCCCTACTCTCCAATAACCTGGTACAATCCTTTGCCTTTAATGATAGTCAGCCCAAAGGAAACCCGGTCTATTATATGATCAGATATACTTTGAAAGATGGCAGTTTTGGCGGTTTTTCACCGGTATACACATTTAATATCCATTAATTTTTCCAGAATTATCAGCTATCTGATTTTAGTGCTTTTTCAATTTGCGCTTGTAAATTATGTAAACTTGCCGAAACGGATTTCATTTGAATAGCCGCTTCACCGGTTTTGTTTTGTTCAGTCGCAAACCATAATAAGGCCATGGAGATATAATCCTGCATATCTTTCCCCGCGAAAAGTGTCTTATATTCAAGCACTTTTTCATTAATTAGTTTTACGGTATTTCGTAATTTTCCTTCATCAACAGAGGCTACTTTGAGCCGGTAGGTGCGGTCTCCAATTAAGATATTGGCGGTAATCATTTCCTCCATGCCACATTTATTTTTTTAATGACTGAATGCATTTCTCTATATCTTCAATATAATTTTGAATTCTTTTGCTTAATTCTTTTTTGGCTGATTCATCCATAGATGTCGTTTTCAGGTGTAGTATATCAACTTTTTGTTGAAGTTCTTCCACCTGTCGCTCTTTTTCTTTCAATTCTTTTTTACATTTATCCAGTTCTGATTTCAGGCTGATGTTCTCTTTTTGACTGGCCAAAAATTTCTTTACCAAAGCTTGTAGCTTATCCTGGAAAACTTTTATTTGATCATGCAAATCCATTTTAATTCATTAATTCAGGGTGAATTTAAGCATTTTTAAGATTTCCTGATTTCACTTGGGGTATTGGTTTCAATCGTTTGGATGATGCGTTGCATGTTTTCATCAATAATCGAATCTGTCAGTGTTTTTTCGGTATCCATAAAGAGGAAATTGATGGCGAATGATTTTTTATCATTACCCAGTTTATCACTTTGAAAAACATCAAATAAATGAATCTGTTGTAAGATTTTTATGTCCAACTTTAATACTGCTTCCTGCACTTGTTCAAAGGTTGTATTTTTATTGGTTAATACGGCCAGGTCGCGTGAAGCAGATGGATATTTTGGAATTTCATGAAAAGTAATGGATTGATTTGATATCATATCTAATACCTTGTCCAGAAGGAAATCTATACAATAAACCGGCTGATTGATTTCAAATTTTTTTAAATATTTTTCATTTAATAAACTGATTTTCCCGAGTGTTAATTCGCAGCAATGAATTGTAAAATGAAGTCCCATTGAATCCTTTTGCGCTTTGCCGAGTCTTGTATTTTTTAGGCCGCATAAACTGCAAACGGCATCCACAAGTCCTTTTGTAAAGTAGAAATCTGCCTGTTTTTCTTTTACCTGCCAACCATTTCGGAATTCCATTCCAGAGATATAAGCACAGAAATGCTCTGTTTCGTGGTATTCATTTTGTGTATAACTATATGTTTTGCCTTTCTCAAAGAATTTAATGGATTCAAATTTTCGTTTCAAATTGAAAGCAATAACTTCAAGTGCTGTGGGCAACATTTGAGGTTTTAAAATGTTTAGTTCATTACTTAAGCTATTCATAGGTTGAGCAGCAGATTGTATTTCATCATCAGAAAAATACAAAGCATTGGTTAGTGAATTGGTGATGATTTCATGAAAGCCTTGTGATACAAAAAAGGAAGATAATTTTTTTACCAGGTTTTCTGTTGAAGAGTTATCATCAAATGATGGAGAAAAGGTAATTGTACCGGGGATCTCTACTTCATCAAGGCCGTCTATTCGTAGAACTTCTTCAACAATATCGGCTGGCAATAAAATATCTAATTTACTTTCCGGCGGGGAAACCCATAAAGAATCTGCCCCTTCTTTGAGCAAATCAAATTCCAGACTGTCCAGAATTTTCTTTACATTTTCAGGATGATAATTTTTCCCTGTTAATTTTTTTAAGTATTGATATTTTAATTCTATCTGAGGTTTTTCTTTAGGCGTGGGATAAATATCTGTTACCGGGCCAATATTACCACCTGCAATTTCCCGGATTAGTAATGCCGCTCTTTTTAAAACATTTACTGTATTTGAAATGTCCACACCTTTTTCAAAATGAATGGCTGCATCTGTCCTCAGGAGATGGCCGGTAGAAGTTTTACGTATGGTTTCAGGGTTGAAAAAGGCGCTTTCTAAAAATATATTTCTAGTATCCTTTTTTACACTACTTTCTATACCACCAAATACACCAGCTATACACATGGGACCTTCGGCATGACAGATAAGTAAATCAGCTCTATTCAAATTCCTTTCTTTGTCATCAAGTGTTTTAAAAATTTCCCCTTCTTTAGCATGCCTGATAATTACTTTTTTACCCAGGATAGCATCCTGATCAAATGCATGTAAAGGTTGCCCGCTTTCATGTAAAATGAAATTGGTAATATCCACAATATTATTTATAGGACTTAAGCCTATTGATTTCAGCCTTTGTTGCAACCAATCCGGCGAGTCTTTTACCGTAACGTCTGTAATACTGATCGCACTATAACGAGGACAGGAATTAAAATTTTCTACCTCTATTTCAATAAAGGAATCTTTTGAATCCGCTTTAAAATTATTTTGATATGGCAGGGAAGCCTTCCAGTTTTTTTTATTGTGATAAGTCATCCAGGCACAAATATCTTTGGCAACACCAATATGACTCATGGCATCCATACGGTTTGGTGTAAGGCCAATTTCAAAAATCGTATCAGAGGGTATATTATCAAAATAAGGGTCCACGGGCATCCCGGGCACAGCATCATCAGGTAGCACGATAATGCCTTCATGGTTTGGCGATATACCAATCTCATCTTCTGCACATAACATGCCTTCACTTTTTTCGCCCCGAATCTTCGCAATATTTATTTGAAAAGGATCTTTTGTTAAAGGTGAAATCGTTACTCCAGTCTTTGCTACCACAACTTTTTGATGTAACGCTGTATTTGCTGCCCCACATACAATCGTCAACATTTTACCCGGCCCGACATCTACTTTAGTAATAAAAAGATGATCAGATTGAGGATGTTTTGTGAGTTCTTTAATTTCTCCAACAACCAAGCCCTTCAATTTTTTTTCACTACCGTCATGATATTCCATGTGTTCTACTTCCAGGCCTATGGATGTAAGGATTTTGGAGAGCTTTTCAGGGTCTGGTCTTTCCGGCAAATAATTGCATAGCCATTCATACGAAATTGTCATATTTGGAAATATAATTTGAGTGGCAAAGATAAATGAAACATCATATTGGTATAGAGCTCTTTTAGCCCAAAGAGAAATAATAAAAACAACCTTTGCTGATAAATTTTTTTATAAGAATTGAAAAAATTTTATGAAAATTTACGGCAATATCAAATGAGGGTTCTCATACTTTAAATTGCCAATCTTTCGCTTATAAATTGGGGTTTTTTTTTTGCACAAAAAAAGTTGATAAATAATTCTATTCGTTCAGGAACTTTTCTTTTTTGTGTAAAAAATAAATATTTAACTGACTAACGATGATAAATAAGTGGATAAGTAAAAAAAGAGCCTGCATAAATAGTCAATAAAAATATTTCTAAATTTATTTTTTTCCTCATCATTTTCACGCCTATATTCGTTTCCCTTTTGAAGTTTACATTAAATTTAGGAAGAGAACAGTTTGGCCATATTAAATTTATAAATGGATATAATCAAAAGGAAAGATTCTTAATCTGAAAAGTTTTCTAGTATACATGGATATTACCAATTTGAATAAAGACCGAAAAGCAAGAAGAAAGCCGGGTATTGATCTGAACCCGATGATTTATGGAAAATTACCACCCCAGGCAAAAGATTTGGAAGAAGCGATTTTAGGTGCTGTAATGCTCGAAAAAAATGCTTTTGATACGGTCATAGAAATCTTAAGGCCTGAATGTTTTTATATAGATTCCCATCAACGCATTTATTCAGCATTTGTATCACTGGCCAGTAAAAACATACCCATAGATATTCTTACCGTAGTAGAAGAATTAAAATCTTCCGGTGATTTAGAAAATGTTGGAGGACCCTATTTTATCACTAAGCTCACCAACAGTGTTGTATCCACAGCCAACCTGGAAGCTCATGCCCGTATTGTTTTGCAAAAATTTGTGCAAAGGGAATTAATCCGAATCTCCGGTGAAATCATTGGCGATGCTTATGAAGATAGTACAGATGTATTTGATTTGATGGATGATGCGGAAGATAAAATTTTCAATATCACCAACAACTTCTTAAAAACGGATTATAAATCCATGGGACATGCGCTCACAGAAGCCATTAACCGGATAGATGAATTGCGCAATAGCACGGAAGATATTTCAGGAGTTCCCAGTGGGTACAAAAGTTTAGATAAAGTGACTTTTGGTTGGCAGCCAACGGATTTAATCATCCTGGCAGCTCGCCCTTCTGTGGGTAAAACCGCCTTTGCACTTAATCTGGCCAGAAATGCTGCACTCCACCCAACCAGGCCAATAGGAGTTGGATTCTTTTCATTGGAAATGAGTGCTTCCCAATTAGTCCAAAGGATATTATCTGCAGAAAGTGAAATTCCCATGCAAAAAATTGCACGAGGGAAATTAGAAGAACACGAGTATAGTCAATTGCAAAAAAAAGGTATTGAAAAACTTATTGAAGCGCCCATTTTCATTGATGATACTGCAGCGTTGAATATTTTTGAGTTCCGTGCCAAAGCCAGGCGCTTGGTAAATAAACACAAAGTAGGCCTGATCATTATAGATTATCTTCAATTAATGAGTGGGCAAAAAGAACGCAACTCAAACAGAGAACAAGAAATAAGCACTATTTCCAGAAACCTGAAAGCCCTGGCAAAAGAATTAAATGTACCCATCATCGCTCTAAGCCAGTTGAATCGGGCTGTTGAAAGCAGAGCAAGCAGCAAAGTGCCATTACTTAGTGATTTGCGTGAATCAGGAGCCATCGAACAGGATGCGGATCTTGTCATGTTTATTTACCGGAATGAAATGTATGAAAACTATAGCAGCCCGGATGGTTTAGATGTGAAAGATTTAACGATGATTAAAATTGCCAAACACCGTAACGGATCTTTGGAAGAAATAAAATTACGCGCCATGCTATCCATTCAAAAATTCACCGATTGGAATGATGATGGCTTTATGCCCGGAAATAATTTTAAACGTATCACTCCTCCATCACCTGATGATTTTACTGGTGGCTCAAAATTATTTATGCAAAAAGGCAGCCGAATGAATAGTGGAGAATTTGATGATGGTTTTGAAGATTAGCAAAACGGAAGGAAATGCAGGATACCCCCTATTTTTTCGAAGAAAACATTTCCCTGAGCAATGAAATGATCCAACTGAATGAGGAAAACAGTCATCACATTCAACAGGTTCTTCGCTTAAAGTCAGGTTCTGAAATTGTGATAACAAATGGAAAAGGAGTCTTACTACATGGTGCAATAACCTGGATGGATAAGAAAAAAACGATTTTCCATACGCATACCAAAGATCAAACTATACCCCCCATAAATAAAATCAGTATCTGTAGTTGTGTACTCAAAAATATACACCGCTTTGAATGGTTTCTGGAGAAGGCCGTCGAAATTGGTGTCAGTGAAATTATTCCGGTTATTTCAAAAAGAACAGAGAAAAAAAATGTGCGGCATGATCGGATGAAACAAATTATGAAATCCGCATTAATGCAAAGTAAACAGAGCTGGTTACCGGTTTTACAAGAACCTCTGTCTTTTGAAAAAGCAATTCTTTTAGAAGGGTTTGACTATAAATATATCGCTCATTGCGAAGAAGCTGAAAAATCAAATTTGCATGCAGACCACTCCTCTGGGCATATTCAAATGCTTATCGGACCGGAAGGTGATTTTACCCCGGAAGAAATAGAAATGGCCTTAACCAGGGGATTCACACCTGTTTCATTAGGAAGAAACCGCCTGAGATCTGAAACAGCTGCACTTGTTGCATTGGCATTGTTAAATAATTAAAACAAAAGTTGTAGTTTCAACCTTCAAAGGAGTTTAAATGAAGTTTACCCGTATTCCCATTCTTCTGTTTATTTTGAATTTTATTTTCATTGGCTGTGGAAATGGGAAAAATAAAATTGTAGAAAGAGATACGAGCATTACAATATTAACTTCTTTTAATAATCTTTTCCTGGATAGTAGTTCACTGGCAAAATTCCTTGTAGACAATCCTTCCTTACAACTTTATTCCGAACAGTTTTTTAATTTTTATAAAGAAAGAAATTATGAATATGCCTGGTTT
The DNA here is from genome assembly GCA_018268015.1 of Bacteroidota bacterium. GTDB lineage: Bacteria > Bacteroidota > Bacteroidia > Chitinophagales > Chitinophagaceae > JAFDXJ01. Next base: position 56,737 of record JAFDXJ010000021.1, on the reverse strand, counting down.
GATTCGAGTGGGCTTGGTGAACAGGCACACAATTTTTTGAATCTATTGAATTCAACAATAGAAGAATTACATGATAGTTCTTTATATGATGCAGCTTTGTATAAGAGATATGATGAATTTCATCAGGTTGCCGATTTAAAAAAATCTTCCGGGGAAACCTTAGAAACGGAATTGAGAATGTCTGGTCAATTTTTTAAGTATGCCGCAAAAGTATTTAATGGCAGTGATGTGGATGCCACTCAATTAGGGTGGTATATTCCCAGGAAAAAATTAAATCTTTCTGCTTTATTGGATTCCGTTTTAATCTCAACAAATGATATAAGGGAGATCAATGAAAATGTGAGCCCGGGGTATAAAAAATTAATTTCTTTTTTAAATAAGTATTATGAATTAAAAAAACTAAGATGGGATTCAATACCTACACCGGATAAGCCGGTACATTTAGGAGAAAAAAATTATTTATTGCCCAAAATCAAGAATCGTTTATATGAATTAGGCGATCTTGCTTTAAAAGATACTACTCCCATTTTTGATACATCATTATTAGCAGCAACAAAAAAATTTCAAATTAGAATGGGCTTATCACCGGATGGAGCCATTGGAAAAAATATGATGTATGAATTAAATGTACCGATTGATCAAAGGATTAAACAAATATTAGTCAATTTGGAACGGATGCGCTGGTTACCTACACAGCAGAGTGGAGATTTTATCTATGTCAATATTCCAGAGTATAAAATGTATGTTTACAATAATGGCCAACTTGATTTTGAGATGAACGTAATTGTCGGCAAAACAACAAGTGGTACAGTGATATTTTCCGGGAACCTGCAATACGTGGTGTTTGCGCCTTATTGGAATGTTCCTAAAAGTATTGTTCAAAATGAAATTGTACCCGGAATTGCGAATAATCCAAATTATTTGCAAAACCATGATATGGAAATTGTGGGTAATAATGGTGACCTCCCATTAGTACGTCAATTACCAGGAGAGAATAATTCCCTTGGCCGAGTGAAGTTTCTTTTTCCCAATAATTATGATATTTATTTCCATGATACACCCAATCGGGATTTGTTTACTGCTACAAACAGAAGTTTTAGTCATGGTTGCATCCGCTTAGGTGAACCAAAGAAGTTAGCCGAATTCTTATTGAGAAATGATACGTCCTGGTCAATTAGTAAAATTGACTCAGCCATGTATGGAACAAAAGAAAAATGGGTAAAGACACAACAGACTACTCCCGTTGTTATTGCTTATTTTACTGCATGGGTAGATGATAACGGAGTATTGAATTTTAGGAAAGATATTTATGGTCATGACCAGAAAATGATGGATAAAATGTTTGTCAAAAAGTAACGAGTTCAATTTTATTCATATAGAACTACGAGAGTAAAGAATGAATTCTTTCAATTAATTCTTATTTTAAAATATGATGAAGACACATAAAGGTCAGGATATTCTGAAATGTTACTATGATCGATTTCCCGGGAAAGCACAATTGTATTTTGCACCAGGAAGAATTAATTTGTTAGGAGAGCATATAGATTATAATGCAGGTTATGTAATGCCGGCAGCTATTACACAGGGATTTTGGTTTGCAATAGGGGAAGCTGAAGAAAATGAATTTTCCGTGTATAGTGCCACTATGGATGAATATGTGCATGGCGACTTTTCTTCTATCAGTAAATCCAAAGGTTGGAAAAATTATATACTGGGTGTGATTCATCAGTTTATAGAAAAAGGTCATTCCTTAAAAGGTTTTCATGCAGTATTCGGTGGTGATTTACCTTTAGGTGCAGGCTTATCCTCTTCTGCAGCATTGGAATGTGGGCTGGCAGTAGCGCTCAATGATTTTAATTCATTGCAGCTTTCCAAAAAAAACATCGCTTTTTTATGTCAAAAGGCTGAACATACTTATCCTGAAGTAAAGTGTGGTATCATGGACCAATATGCCAGCATGTTTGGAGAAAAAAATAAAATATTATTTCTTGATTGCATACATATTGAAAGTGAAAAAATAGAATTCCCCACCACTCATTCCATTGTACTCATTAATTCGAATGTAAAACATAACCTGAATGATGGCGGCTATAATAAGCGGAGAATGCAGGCTGAAGAAGGATTATCCATCATACAAAAAAAATTCCCGCAAGTTTTAAATTTCAGGGATGCATCTGATGATCAATTGAATAGGGTAAAAAATGAGATGCATCATGAGATTTTTCAAAGGTGTAAATATATCATTGAAGAAATAGATAGGGCGAAAAAGGGCGCTCATTATCTAAAAAGTGGTGATATAACCGCTTTTGGAAAATGTATGTATGCATCCCATGAGGGATTAAAAAATTTATATGAAGTGAGTTGCCCTGAACTGGATTTTTTAGTGAATGAAAGTTCAAAATTTATGGAAGTCAAAGGTGCGAGGCTGATGGGCGGCGGTTTTGGCGGCTGTACCATTAACCTGATAGAATCTCAACATGCAGCTATTGTTGCAGAAAGAATTTCCAACAGCTACCTGGAACATTTTAAAATGAATGCTTCTGTATATATGGTTTCACCGGGCGATGGGGCACATCATATCAAAGGATAAGACTTAAAGCTTTTCTATGGCAACCATACTTATTTCTACCTGAACATCTTTAGGCAATCCTTTAACGGCAATGGTTTCTCTTGCCGGATGGTCACCGCTGAAATAACCTCCATAGACATCATTTACTTTGGTAAAAAGGGACATATCACTTAAAAAAATAGATGTTTTTACAACATGACCAAAATGCATGCCTGCAGATAATAATACCTCTTGTAGATTTTTCATCACACGGTGGGTTTCTTTTTCAATACCCCCTTTCTCTAATTCGTTTGTTCCCGGGATGATGGGAATCTGGCCACTGATAAATAAAAAACCATTAGCTAATATAGCCTGGTTATAAGGACCAATGGGCGCCGGAGCCTTTTCTGAGTTGATAACTTTCTTTGACATAATCATTATTTTATTTTCACATCAGTTTTTTCTATCTGCAAGCTTATTTTTGCGATAAACAAAGTTACTATGTTTATCGCTGTAAGAGCATCTGAGGATCAAAAAAAAGAATTTTTGCAAAAAGGAATTGCACCTGAATTGGAAGTGATTTTTTTTGCAATTGGTGAGCCCATACATGTTTCAAAAGAACCGGATGCTGTTTTTGATTTCACCGAAAGCAATAATTATATGGAAGAATTTCCTTCTCATATTCCGGTTTTTAAAAATGCTGTTATCTCTACACTCGAACATTTCCCCAAAAACTTTATACGCATGAATGCCTGGCCGGGCTTCATTTGCAGGGATATCATGGAAGTCGCTTTCCATGATGAGATGAAAGAAAAAGTAGCATCCATAATGAATGCATTGTCCTGGAAATATTTACAAGTACCGGATATCCCGGGATTGATTGCTGCAAGAATTATTTGTATGATTATCAATGAAGCCTGGTATGCATTAGATGACCAGGTAAGCACGAAGACGGAAATAGATACGGCAATGAAATTGGGCACCAATTATCCCTTTGGTCCTTTTGAATGGGGAGACAAAATTGGTTTGCATCAGGTCGTTACACTTTTAAATAAATTAAGTGAAAATGATCCACGTTACTTGCCCAGTTCATTATTGCTAAAGGCATCATTAAACGCTTAACAACATTATCTTTTTATTTGAATCCTGGGTTATGATATTAACGATTGATACAGCTTCGCAAAATGCTTCCATTGTTTTGAGTCGGGGAGAAACATGTATATCTGCAATACATAATCATGTGCAAAAAACTCATGCGGCATTTGTGCAATCAGGTATACAAGCAATTTTTTCAAAAACAAAATATTCTCTGGTGGATTTAGATGCTGTTTCTGTGGTAGCAGGGCCGGGTAGCTATACCGGTTTACGTGTAGGAATGGCCAGTGCAAAAGGCATTTGTTATGCATTGAATAAACCGCTTATTTTATTGGATGCATTAAAGTTAATGGCACTTTCCGTTATCAGAATGCCGCAATTTTCAAATTTTATAGGCATGATTTGTCCTATGATTGATGCCCGCAGAATGGAAGTATTTGCAGCGCTTTACAATCATCAGTTGGAAATAATTTTTGCACCTGGCGCTATGATGGTGGAAAAAGATTTTCTGGAAACTTTTCTTCAAAAAAATAAGATATTATGTATCGGGGACGGTTCTTTAAAATTTCAGCAAGTATGTGTGAATCCACAGGCAATTTTTCAAAACATTTCTTATGATGAAAACACGATTTCCTATTTATCCTTCCAGGCATTTCTAAAAAAAGATTTTGCTTCTTTGGCCTATAGTGAACCTTTATATGTTAAAGAGTTTTATACTCCCGGCCCCGGCCATAAACACTAAAAGAATTGTTGTATCTTTATAACGGTTATTGTTTTAAATACATCCATAAAATAGAAGTAAAAAAATGTATAACCATACATATCATATGATTCTTACGGATAAGGACAACCAAAGAGAAATTAAAATTGACTTCCTGCAAACAAAAAAAGTTGCCATTATTTTAAGATCATTGAATCATAAATTAAGACAACAAATTATTAAGTTGCTCGACCATCAGGAGAAAATGACTGTAACAGAAATCTATGTTCAGCTTCGACTGGAACAATCAGTCACTTCTCAACACCTGGCTATTCTGAGAAAAGCTAACCTGGTAAGAACTCACCGTGAAGGGAAATTCATTTATTATTCCATCAATTATGAAAGACTCAACAGCATCAATCAATTCGTTAAGAATTTAGTGGAAATATCCCACTGATCAGCCTGAGCAGGCATTTTGTATATTTGCCAAATTTTTAAAGAATGTTTATAAAGCAATTATATACAAGTTGCCTGAGTGAAGCTGCTTATTACCTGGAGTGCGAAGGCGAGGCGGCCATCATAGATCCACTTCGTGATATAGATCAATACCTGCAACTGGCACAGGAAAGAAGAGCCACTATTAAATACATTTTTGAAACCCACTTTCATGCAGACTTTGTGAGCGGACATATTGATTTGTCTAAAGCTACCGGCGCTCCCATCATTTTTGGACCGGGAACTGAAGCTGCTTTTGATTTTCATGCCGCTCAACATGGTGAAACATTTTCCCTCGGTAATTGTATGCTAAAAGTTTTACATACGCCGGGTCATACTATGGAAAGTACATGCTATTTATTGTTGGATGAAAATGGAAAACCCAAAGCCGTATTTACCGGAGACACTCTTTTTGTTGGAGGAGTAGGAAGGCCGGACCTGGCTCAAGGGGTCTTTGAATTAACAACAAATGATCTTGCTGCACTTTTATATGATAGTATTCAACAACAGTTAATGCATTTGCCTGACGATGTTGTTGTATATCCTGCCCACGGACCGGGAAGCAGTTGTGGAAAGAATATCAGTAATAAAACAGTCAGTACAATAGGCGATGAAAAATTATCGAATGTTGCTTTGAAAGCAGGTACTAAAGAAGACTTTATTCGAATCGTAACAGAGGGAATACAAGCTCCGCCATTATATTTTCCCATAAATGCTACATTGAACAAGAAAGGGTACATCAGTCTGGAAAAAATTTTCGAAAAAGGTTTGCATCCTCTTGATGCCAATGAATTTGCTCAAATAATGGAAGATCAGGAAACGATCATCCTGGATAGCAGACCGGCCGCATTTTTTTCGGAAGGATTTATTCCAGGTTCTATTGGGATAGGTCTGGATGGCCGATTTGCTGAATGGTCCGGTAGTTTAATCCCTTTTGATAAAAATATCCTGCTGGTTGCAGAACAGGGAAAAGAATTGGAAACGGTAACCAGATTAGCCCGGGTAGGTTTTGATAAAATGACAGGATTTTTAGATGGTGGTTTTGAAACCTGGAAAGATGCCGGGAAGCCTGTAGATATGATTATATCTATAGATCCGGATGAATTAGCCATGGATATACAATTTGACCCTAAATTATATGTTCTTGATGTACGCAATGCCATAGAGTTTGGTGATGGCCATATAAAAGATGCAATTCATTTTCCTCTTTCTGATATGACTGACCTGGGTAAGATGGCTGATATTGATGAAACAGATAACATTTATATCCATTGTGCAGGGGGGTACAGGAGTGTGATTGCATGTTCACTTTTAAAACGGCAGGGTATTCATAACATCAGGAATGTAAATGAAGGCTGGTCAGGAATTAAAAAACAGGATAAAATAGAACAGGAAAAAAACAAAGAAATACTCAATTAGTTTCTTAATATTTTAGAAGCGCCATATTTTTCTTCTGAGAAGTCCCATTTCCACCGGCGATGGCTCCATAAATAATTTTCAGGTTGTTCACGGATCGTTTTTTCCATTCTTGAAACAATCATTTTTGTGATTTCACCCGGAGCTAATTCTTTAGGAGCCTTGGTGATAATTTCAAGGTTACAGGAATAATATCCCCGCTTTACTTTTTTTAAATGGCAATAAACAACATAAGCATTATTAGAAATTGCATTTTTTTCCGGGCCTTTTACAAATGGAGTCATTTTTCCGAAAAAGGGTAACCAATAAGCTGTACCCGGATCACCGGGGTTTTGATCAGATACCAGGCCAATAGCAAAGATCTGTTTATGATAGGGTAAAAAATCTTTTCTGAATTGAGTAGCTCTCACAAGTTTTGATCCTAAATGATTACGCATTTTTATGAAAACACGCTCCAGTGACTTGTTTTTGATAGGCATATAAACACAGATAAAAGTATATGGGAAGTTTGCAGAAAGCCCAAGATTTGCATATTCCCAGTTAAAGGAATGACATAGCGCAATTGTCAAATTCCTCCCTGCTTTTGCCGGTTGTAATAAAATATCATGATTATAGATAAATCTTTTACTTAATTCTTTTTTAGAAATAAATCGGAGCTTTATGGTTTCTATAAAATTGTCTACAAAATTTTTATAGAATTTCTTGGCAATTTCCCAACGCTTTTCATCGGACAATTCCGGGAAGGCAATTTGCAGGTTATGAAGTATAATCTCTCTTCTGTATCGAATAATATGGATGAAAATAAAAGAAAAAAGATCACTTAAAAAATATAGAAATCGCCAGGGCAATAATGAAAATAAAAAGAATAAACCATTGATCAAATAATACATGCCATCATTAAATTCTAAGGGCAAATATAACTTCTTAATTCCCGTAGATAAAAAAACTCTAAAGGCAGTTGTTTTTAGATGAAAAGAGGCTCTTGAATTATAATATAATGTTTTGTAATACAGTAGATTTCCCTGGATGGTCCGTATTGAAGTGAAGGCCACGGCTTTCTTTTCTAAATTGTGCGCCTTTCGTTATTAAATATCCAATTGTGATAAGATTTCTTAATTCACAAAGTTGTGGAGATACCGTTGAGGACTTATACAAATCTTCCGTTTCTGAAAATAAAAGATCGAGGCGATGCATTGCTCGCAGAAGCCGTACATCAGTACGTACAATACCGACATAATCACTCATTACCTGTTTTAGTTCTTTCATACTTTGTGTTATAAGAATCATCTCTTTGGGGTCTGTAGTTCCACTGGCATTCCAGTCCGGTACCAGACTTGAGTCATATAAAGGGTGCTGATTAAGCTGATCATTATCTATCAATTGAACCGTATGTAAAAAGGCTCTATGCGCAAATACCAATGCTTCCAATAAGCTATTGCTTGCAAGCCGGTTGGCTCCATGCAAACCTGTGCTGGCACACTCTCCACATGCATAAAGATTAAGGATGGAAGATTGTGCCCATGAATCTGTTTTTACTCCTCCACAAGAATAATGTGCTGCAGGGGCCACCGGAATTAAATTTTTAAAAAGATCAATACCGATATCCATACATTTTGCATAAATATTGGGGAAATGGTGTAAAAATTTTTCTTTATCTAAGTGACGGCAATCCAGGTAAACAAATTCAGTTCCTGCTTTCTTCATTTCACTGTCAATAGCTCTGGCAACAATATCACGAGGGGCAAGATCTTTGCGCTCATCATATTTCTCCATAAATGCAATGCCCGCATGATTCCTCAAGACAGCACCTTCACCACGGACTGCCTCTGTAATCAAAAAGGAAGGAGATACTCCAGGTTCATACAAGGCAGTAGGATGAAATTGAATAAATTCCATATTTTCAATTTTGCCTTTTGCACGATATACCATAGCTACGCCATCCCCTGTGGCAATAAGTGGATTTGTAGTGGCTCTGTATGCTTGGCCACAACCACCTGTCGCCAAAATAGTTATACCAGAAATGATTTTTTCTATTTGATTTGTGTGAAGATTAAGAGCATATATGCCCAGGCAAGTAATGTCTGTGGTGGATTTTGTCACTAAAAAACCAAGATGATGCTGTGTGATCAGGTCCACGACAAAACAATGGTTGATCAACTCAATATTTTGGTGTTTTTCTGCCTGAGAAAGTAGTGCTCTTTCAATTTCATTCCCTGTAACATCTTTATGGTGAAGAATGCGAAATTCACTGTGTCCGCCTTCACGCCCAAGTGCATAATTCCCATTTTCATCCTTATCGAAATCTGCACCATAGGCAATAATTTCTTTAATTCTTTCTACGCCTTCCCTAACAACAATATCCACAATCTCCGGATTGCTGAGGTGATCTCCTGCAATGATTGTATCATCAATATGTTTTTCAAAACTATCAGAGTCATTCCAAACGCCTGCAATCCCTCCCTGCGCATATTTTGTATTAGTCTCTTCTACATTTGCTTTTGTAATAACAATAATTTTTTTTTCCGGATATTTTTTGGCTGTTTTAATGGCATAAGTAAGACCTGCAATTCCGGATCCTATGACTAAAAAATCTGTTTTCATTTGCTTGTTTTATTGAAAAGCCTGAAAAAAGGTGATGTTTTGGGATGATGAGATCCACTTATTTTACATCTTCCACATCTACCCATGCATTATTTTCTTTTAAAAGATTGATCAGTTCATCTACTGCCACGGCAGCATCAATCTGGCGTTTGACCACTTCCTTGCCTTTATACAATGTGATTTTACCAACCCCACTACCCACATAACCGAAATCTGCATCAGCCATTTCGCCCGGGCCATTGACAATACATCCCATAATAGCAATTTTAACGCCTTTCAGGTGATTGGTTTTTGCCCGGATCATGGCTGTTGTTTCCTGTAAATCAAATAAAGTTCGTCCACAACTGGGACATGAAATATATTCTGTTTTTGAAATCCTTGTACGCGTGGCCTGTAATATGCCGAATGAAATTGAATTGAGTAATTTTATTTCCGATGCAGATTTCTCTTTGTCAAATAAATATCCAAGTGAAATACCATCTCCAAATCCTTCTAAAAATAAAGCACCCGTTTCAACGGCATAATGAATAAGAGCTTCATCAAGCGTTTCATGTGAACTATCACAAATTAATATTACCGGGTTTTTCACATCCTGTATTTGTAGTTCCATGAACATTCGCCTGACACTTTGCATGGCGTTTTTGTTAGTGGAGCTTAAACACAAAATGGCCGTATGATCTGTTTTGCTTTTGGCTAAAGCTTTTTGAGTAAGATTACTATCAAAGTTTTCTGAATAACAATCAATCATTACAAAATTCTGTTGTGCAGATTTCTCTAATTGATCATCGAGATATTCATTGATATGTAATAGAGGAACATATTTAGGATCCTTTTTATTGAGTAGCCAGGCAGCATGATGGAGTATGATTTTTAAGATGCCGGGTACATCAAATTCAACCGGCTGACTACCGGTAAAGATATAATCCGGTGAGGAATCAGATGTATTCCATTTACCTGCACTCACTTTTGAAGGAATATAACTATACCCCGCGAGTAATAATGTTTCTCTGTTTATTTTATCTATTTTACTAAAGTCTGCAATAACCACGGGTACATGGTTAGCGCCTATGTTTGCCACTTCAAATGTAGCTCTTCGCTTATATGCAAAAGGTGAATAAGGAATCTTTTCAATATGCGGCAGGGGAGAACTCTCCGGTATATTTTCAGGAGATGTATACCTGTTTATTAAATTTTTACATACAGGAATTTCAAATTCAGGATCTTCAGTAAGGCTGACACGGATGGTATCACCAATACCGTCTTCCAGCAAACTACCAATGCCCACTGCGCTTTTAATACGACCATCTTCTCCATCTCCCGCTTCCGTAACACCAAGGTGTAAAGGATATATTTCTCCAAATTCTGCATCCATCTGCTGTATGAGTAAGCGGTAAGCCTGCACCATCACCAGTGGATTACTGCTTTTCATACTCAATATAATATTATAAAAATGCTCATACCGTGCCACACGTAAAAACTCCATGGCACTTTCTACCATGCCCATGGGTGTATCACCATAACGGCTCATGATACGATCGCTGAGAGATCCATGATTTGTACCGATACGCATGGCCGTTCCATGTTCTTTACAAATCTTCACAAGGGGTGAAAACCTTTCACTGATTCGTTCTATTTCTTCGGCATAATCTTTATCCGAATATTCAATGGTTTGAAATTTCTTTTTATCAATGTAATTACCCGGATTGATGCGTACTTTTTCTATGATCTGTGCTGCAATTTCTGCAGCATTGGGGGTAAAATGGATATCGGCCACCAAGGGGGTTTGATAGCCTCTCTTTCTGAGTTCTTTTTTGATATTGGCCAGGTTCTCCGCTTCTTTTTTACTGGGAGCTGTAATACGTACCAACTCTGCACCGGCTTCAATACAACGTATGGTTTGTGCTACTGTGGCCTCTGTATTCATCGTATCTGTAGTCGTCATCGTTTGCACGCGGATTGGGTTGTCACTGCCAATCATAAGACCTCCCACATTTACCTGTCTGGTCTTTAATCTTCGATAACTTAATAGTGATTCAGCATATAGTTGCATAAAATTGATATTCTTTCAGAATGGCAAAGATAATGGAGTTGAAAAAGACATGGAAACAAGAAGTATTAGCAATTATTACCAGTCTTTTCCTTTTTGTTCCGAAGGAGGTTTTTGTTGCAGTTGTTTTTGTAGTTGTTTCTCCTGATCCCGAAGTTGCTGCATAAATTGTTCTGCAAGCGCCTGATTGATTGTATTTTTTGGCTGTTTAGGATTTTTGGGCGCTTCTTTGTTTGACTGATTGTTTTTGTTTTGATTTTGCTTCTCACTCATGGCTTTTTGCAGATTTTCTCTTGTATCATTATCGGAAGGATTTATTAAAAGGCTTTGCCGGTAAGCATTGATCGCATCCTGGATTTTTTTTTGCTTTATAAAACTATTACCCAAATTATACCAGGCTTTGGACAGGATGGAAGGATCTGGCGTACTTTTTATAAGGTTTAAATAATTTGTAGTTGCATTTTCAAATTGAAGCTGTTTGTATAAAGAATTAGCCAGATTAAACTGCCCAACCAGGTTATTAGGATCTATTTTTAATGCTTTACTATACGCATCTGAAGCGGTTGCATAATCTGCTTTTTTATAAGCTGAATTACCCTGCTGTATCAATTCATTGGCTTGCTGAGCCTGTAATGGACAGTCAAATAAAATAGCTGAAAAAAATAACATCAATAATTTCATAAAGCCACTTTTTTAGTTTCCGGGATCAGCAAGCTAAATATCAACAATACTAAAGCTGGCGCCAAGAAAAATGGATATAAGGCAAAATAAATTTTATATCCATTATTTGAAACGAATTCTTTTTTTTCTAATTTATTGAGCTCAGCAGCAATTTGATTTGCATCAGCCACAGGATCATCAAGATGAAGATATTGCCCATTTGTTAGCTGGGCTATTTGTTGCAGAGAAGTAGCATCTAATTTAGTAATGACAGTTTCCCCATTTTCATCTGTTTTAAAATTATTGGTCACCGGGTCAAGAATGGGAGACCCTGCTGCAGTACCTATGCCTACAGTATAAATAATTACCCCTTCATCGTTTAGTTTTTTTGCCATGTTTACTGCATTGTTTTCATGATCCTCCCCATCTGAAATCAGAACCATCGCTTTATACTTTTTTTCTTTGGTATCCATTGCTTTATCACTCACAAGCAGGGCATCAGAAAAGTCAGTTCCCTGAACCGGGATATCGTTTACGGATGCGTTTGAAATATACATTTTTGCCTGAACAATATCCGGAGTCAAAGGCATTTGCAATATAGCTTGCCCGGCAAATACGACCAGACCTACACGATTATTATCAAGCTCCTGGGATAATAAATTAGCCAATTGTTTTGCTCGCTCCAGGCGACTTGGTTTTACATCATTACTAAGCATACTGTTGCTTACATCCAGTGCGATCATCACATCAATGCCGGACATTTTTTCCCCCGTGGACTTCTCGGGCAATTGAGGATTGATGGCTGCTATGATAATCAGTGCACATGCGACAATAAAAAAAATAAATCGGAGCTGGTGATTCCTTGAAGAATAATTTTTTGTAAGCAAGTCTATGAAATGCGGGTCGCCTAAAGTTTTTTTAACCCTTGCTTTATAGGCTTTATCTCTAAAAAAAAGAAAAACAACAAAAGGAATGATTAAAAAAAGCCAGGCAAATTCTATATGTTCGTAATGGATCATTGATGATTGTATATAAAGCATAAATGAAGCCAGGTTTTGCAGGAAAAATGTTGAAATTAAAATAGTTTACTTTCTGCTGTTATTTTCTTCCTTCCAGGAAACCCAGTTGTTTTAATATACCCATAAGTATGGTCTTTCTTGTATCGGCAACTTCTTTGGAAGAAGTTCCTTCGGTATTTAATACAAAAAAATAGGGATGTTGATTCTCTTCAATCCATCCCGTTATCCATCCGATATATTTCCCATTTGTATATCCCATCCCGGTTTTATAGCTCAATTTATAGTTTGCATTTTCTTCCTGTAACATCACTTTTTTTACAATATCCTGTACTCTTTTTTGAAAGGGTAATTTATCAAAGTATAGATTTTTTACAATACCCATTTCTTCATCAGGAGTCACTTTAAAACTATTATCCAGCCAAAACGTATCTATATTATTGGTGATCCTGGGTGTATCATATCGTCTTGCATACCCGATTGAATCCAGCCAGTGTTGCATGGTATCTTTTCCTATCCGCCTGGCAACTTCCTGGTAATAAGGTACTGCAGAAACTTTAAAGGCTTCTTCCATAGTAAGGTCTTTATTCCAATCGGCTATTGGCCGCGTAATGCCATCCCAGGGAATAACCATTTTTTCATTTGTGATAATACCTGTTTGCAGTCCTATGAGAGAATTAATAATTTTAAATGTTGAAGCCGGCAGATAAGTCGAATCCTTGAAGCGGGAAAGATTATAAATGGTAAATTGATCTTGTGCATTATTATAAATTCCAAAACATCCGGTAACATGATTTTCGTCAAAAAACTTTTGAAGGCTATCATCTGTTTTTACATTATTCGGAGCACAACTATTTAATGCAAGGAAGATCAATAGAATTGGGAATAATTTCATGAATTGAACTTTTTTGCAAATGTAAATTTGATTTTCTACTTCAAATGAGATTAATTAGTTATAAAATATCAGCTATGATTTATAACGATTGTTTTGGTGTTTACAAATTCATGAATACCCCACTTCCCCAGTTCCCGCCCATAGCCGGATTCTTTTATTCCACCAAAAGGTAATGCCGGATCGCTTTTCACTAAAGAATTAATGAATACGGACCCGGATTGTATTCTTTTTGCATACAACTTGCCCAGTTCCAGGTCTTTCGTCCAAATACTGGCGCCTAAGCCATATCTTGATTGATTGGCAACGGTAATGGCTTCATCTGCATCTTTTACAGTGATGATGGATGCCAGGGGACCAAATATTTCTTCTGAAAAGGCAGGCATTTCTCTTTGTACATTTAACAAAATTCCCGGTGTAAAGTTGCAATTTATTCTTTGGCCTCCGGTGATCAGATGTGCTCCCTGTTGAATGGAAAGTTTCATTTGTTGTTCCAGTTTTTCTGCAAGATCAATACGTGCCATTGGCCCCATTTGAATATTTGGTAGAAGTGGGTTGCCTTGATTTATAGAAGAAATGAGGGTTAATATTTCCTGAACAAATTCATCATGAACATTTTTTTCTACAATAAACCTTTTGGCAGCAATACAACTTTGCCCGGCGTTCTGCATCCTGCTTTGCACGGCTACTTTTGCTGCATCCTGAAGAGAGGCATCTTTTAAAATAATACATGCATCACTACCTCCTAATTCCAAAACAGATTTTTTGATATATTTTCCGGCAAGGGATGCAAATGAGCTTCCTGCTTTGTTACTACCTGTGAGTGTGACCGCCTGTACAATATCTGCACGAAGTACATTCTCTACTTCATCGGTGTCTATTATTAAACTCTGGAATACACCTTTATGGCTACCAGCTTTTTCAAAAATATTTTCTATTGCTATAGCACATCCCATTACGGTGGGTGCATGTTTTAAGAGAACAACATTCCCCGCCATTAAAGTGGGAGCTGCAAAACGAAACACCTGCCAGAAAGGATAATTCCATGGCATAATGCCAAACACAGCGCCAATGGGATCATATTCAATAAAAGATTTGCTTTGTGCACCATCCACATTTTCATTGCCGAGAAATGATTCTGCATAATCTGCATAATAGTTGCAAACCAGTGCACATTTTTCTACTTCAGCTACTGCTTCGGGAAGAACTTTACCCATTTCATGTGTAATGAGGGATGCATATTCCGCTTTATTTTCCAATAATATTTTTGCGGCATTGTTTAAAATGAATGCTCTTTCAGAGAAGGTTTTTTCTTTCCATTGCTTAAAAGCATTTACCGCATTTATTTTTGCAAGTTCAATTTGTTGCTTACTCATGAGCGGGTATTCCGCCATGATTTCCTGTGTATAAGGAAATATGGATTTAAAGACTTGCATAAATTAAAAATTTCAGCTTTGAAAAATTACCGGATCAAAACAGTTGTACCTTTCTTAAACACAAAATCTCCCGTGTCTGTATTGGTGTATTGAAGATACCAGACATATACACCACTGGGTTGTGGAATACCATTCAGATTTCCATCCCATTTTCTTGTCCAGTCACGTGTTTTAAAAATCAATTGCCCATACCGGTTAAAAACCTTGAATTCCAGATTGGCTGCTTTATATGCATTTAACGGATATAAGAAATCATTTAACCCATCATTATTTGGCGTAAAAGCGGTAGGCACATCTATATAACAATTTGGCGCAACTTTTATGAAATGAATGATCGTATCATAACAATACTTATCACTCGTAATGATTAATTGGACCGGATATTGTTTCTCTGTTTGAGACTGCGGATATTGTTGTGGCAGTGGATATTCCTGTGTACTGGTAAAGCCATTGCCAAAAGTCCAGTTCCATGCAATAATTTTCCCGATACTGCTATCCACGAAATAAACAAGATCCCCTGGACAATTTACAAGTGGGCCGGTGAACTCAGCTTGCAGCGAATCATGTGGGAGAAAGACATCCTGATTAGTTGTATCGCTACAAAAACCATTTGACACAATCAACTGAATATTTTTATTTCCAAAACTGGAATAAATATTTTGTGGGTTGGGAAGGGTACTATAAATCGTATTATCGAAATTCCAATTCCATGTTTCGATACCCGCAGGATACAAGGTGTTTAATAAAATGGTGTCAAACCTGCACCCTTCAAGGATTTGATAACTGAATGCTGCGGATACTGTATCTTTTACACTAAATGAAATAGTAGATCCTGCCGGAGTCGCTTCGCCACATTCATCAATGATAGTATTTCCATCCGAGCCGGTAACTAATTCAATAGTATATGTGCCGGCGTGAACGATAGGTGCTGTAAGATTTAAATGAATAATATTAGATAATCCATTGACACAATTTCCTCCTGCACTGAGTACAGTAACCGGGTAGGGACCCGTAACCAAAAAATCTGACCCATTGGAAGCAATGGAATTGCAACGAATATTTTTTTGAAAAACAAGGTCTAATGTTTTTGGCGCACAACTGAGCGGAGCTATACTATCGAGTGGTGTGCTTTGTTTAGGTAATACAGTGAATGAAATATTATTTCCAGCAGGTATTTCCCTATCACAATTATCGGCAATGGTATTTCCATCACTTCCATTTTTTATGGTAAGCGTATAGGTACCGGGAGGTAAGGGATTTGATAAATTCAATACCAATGTATCCATATCAAAACCACTCGCGCATTGGCTACTACCGGCGGATGAAATGTTAGCCAATGGAGAAGATAAACTAAAGTCAGAACCATTGCCTGCAAGGCTACTACATTTCATGGGCTTATTCAGAACCACTGTAATCGTTGAACCATCACACGATGAAGTTGCTTGGGAAAGATCCGGTTGTAAAGGATCTGTAATGCTGGCGGTACCTCCTGTAAAGGATAATCCATATCCACTTTGAGAATTCGTAAAGTGGCTGATCAGTAATAAATAAGTATGCCCTTGTGTGATATTGGCCATACTGCTGAAGGTGGGATATGAATAACCTGCACAATTTATAAGCCCAATGCCTGCAGCCGAAGCACCAGTAGTTCCGGAATTTCCTGACCAATTACAGGAAACAAACAAACTGGCATCCGTATAAACATCATTTGGATTACGTCCTGTGATATCAAAAAGTTGCCAGTCATAATCGTCATTTAAATCATTTGGCGTTATTACAAAACCCAGAGAACCCGAAGTGAAACAAGTAAAGCGGTACCAATAAGGGTTAATATCTGTTAAGGTAGAACCTCCCACGCCATTGCATGGTCCGGGTACTGTCTGTCCAGGGCATAGAGGTACTGTGCTTTGTGAAAATACACTTGTTCCACAAACCGGGAAAGCTGAGCTGGGGTTTTGACCAAGATTTGTGCATGGCTGAGCCATACAAAAGCCGGTGGCTAAAACGGAAAATAGAAAAAATAAAAGCGTTTTTTTTATTGGCATATTTTCTTATTTCACAGGAATCATGACAAGGCATGAAGGTTGTGGTACATCTATTTTTACACCCGAATCCTGAAGCAGCCCAAAATTTTTATTGATGATAAATATTTGAATATTGTTACTATCCTGGTTGGCAACTAATAAAAAACGACCACTCGGATCAATCATAAAAAATCTCGGGTTCTGACCAACGGGCTGTTGCCCATTCGATGCAAGCTTGCCATCCGAACTCACTTTATATAATGCAATATTATTGGACTTGCCTCGGTTTGTTGTATATAAAAACCTGGGATCATTGGAAATATGAATATCAGCACTGGCTTTATCTTCTTTATCTCCGGTAATATCCGATGAAATTGTTTGAGTTTGTGTTAGTTTCCCATTGGCATAATCAAAAACGATAATATCTCCAGATAATTCATTTAATAAATAAGCATTTTTTCCATTGGGATGAAAAATAAATTGGCGTGGTCCACTACCATCCGGAATTTCATAATAAGGAGGATCTGCTTCTGTAACCGGTTTTGTAGCATCAGTAGGATTAAAATGATACTGATAGAGACGATCATTGCCTAAATCCGGAACAAATACATATTTCTCATCAGGAGAAAAAACGGCAGCATGGGGATGAGGCATTTCCTGCCGTTGTACATTGATACCATATCCCTGGTGTGCAATCAATTGAGTAAATGGATTTAAAGAACCATCGCTATTTGTTTTGAATATGGAAAAATTTCCGCCCATATAATTTGCAGCAATTACATTTTTACCGGTGGCATCAATATTAATAAAACAGGGTGCATCACCACCTGAAGGTTGTTTATTTAAAAAATGAAGTTCCCCTTTTGATTTATCAAAAGCAAATGAACTTACACTTCCGGGCTTATCACCGGAATTTTCATTTACACAATAAACAAACTTTTGATCTTTGGATACCGTAAGATAAGAAGGATTGTCTACATCACTTGTCTTGCTCATAAAAGTCACTTCAGTTTTATTAGGATTGAAACGATAAACATAAATCCCTTCACTGGTGCCTTTATTTGTATATGTTCCAACTAGCAAATAATAAATAGGGTTTTGTGCATAGGAATAAATCATGCCTATCAGCAGAAGCCCCAACAAGAATATTTTTTTCATAATCGTAAAACTAATTTTTTAATAGAAGTAGATGAAACTAAGATAGTTTATAATCAGGAAATGATGCATGTATTAACAATTTAATGGGAAGCAAAATATAGATATCTCATGATAATTTTCATTTACATGAATGATTATCGTCATAGTTGGCATTAAAAGCTACAATTAATTTTGATAAATTTGAATATTAAAAGCCTTTCCATTGATTTCTTCTGCAAAAACAAATTCTTCCGGGAAATCATCAATACGTAACCCTACCCTTGAAAAAACGCATAAGTTTTGTTTTCATTGCGGGGAGTGTTGCCTGACGGATGATATTATTTTTGAAGGGAAAAATTTCTGCTGTACGGGATGTAAATCTGTATATCAGATTTTGAATGAAAATGGGCTCGCTTCCTATTATACACTTAATGATCATGCAGGAGTACAACAACGACTTCAAAAGCATACAGGCAAATATGCTTTTTTGGATGATTTTGAAATTGCCGAAACATTAATCAGTTACCGGGAAGCAGGCCAGGCACATGTTTATTTTACGATTCCCACCATACATTGTAGCTCCTGTATATATTTATTGGAAAATCTGCATCGGATAAATCCGGGCATTTTACGTACTGATATCAAATTTGCCGAAAAAGAAGCCAGAATAATCTTTGATGAAAATGTAATTTCTCTTCGCCAAGTCGTTGAAACGCTGAATCGGATTGGTTATGATCCTCATCTAAGTATGAAAGGATCACCCAGCCCCAAAAAGCCCAATCGTTCATTGGTTTATAAGATTGGAATTGCCGGTTTCGCTTTTGGAAATATCATGTTGTTGAGTTTCCCGGAATACTTCTCAAGCACTGTGTCACAGGAAATATACCTGGGGCATATCTTTAGATACTTAAATGTAATATTAGCTATTCCCGTATTTTTTTATTGCGCCAATATTTTTTTTATCAGTGCCTGGAAAGGCTTGCGGGAGAAATATTTGAATATTGATTTTCCGGTGGCATTGGCCATCCTGGTTACTTTTATTCGTAGCCTTATGGATGTTTTCTCAAATACAGGGAATGGTTATTTTGATTCTATGACCGGTATCGTATTTTTTATGCTAGCCGGGAGAATATTGCAGGATAAATCTTATTTGCAACTTTCATTTGAGAGAGATTATACAGATTATTTTCCTTTGGCTGCTACGGTTCTTTCTAATGAAGGTATAGAAACTTCAACCCTGGTCAATAAAATCAAATGTGGCGATATCCTTCGTTTACAAAATGGTGAAATAATTCCGGTAGATGGTATCCTGCTAAATAGAGATGCGCTGATAGACTATAGTTTCGTAACCGGAGAATCTGTTGCAGTGGAAATAAAAAAAGGTGATAAAATTTATGCTGGCGGAAAATTACTTGGTGGTATCATGGAAATACAGGTTATCAAAGAGGTTGCTCAAAGTTACCTGACCGGCCTGTGGGGCGTACAGGAAAGTGAATTAAAGAAAACTACTCACGTTTCTTTTGTACATAAACTGGCCAGAAACTTCACGCTCATCGTTGGTGGAATTGCCTTTACAGCCGGGATATATTGGTGGTATCATGATGTGGGAAAAATATGGCCCGCAGTTACAGCCGTATTAATTATTGCCTGCCCATGCGGTTTACTGTTAACATCTACGTTTGCCAATGGGTTTATATTACGCCTACTAGGAAAAAATGGATTATACCTGCGAAATGCTTCAATTATTGAAAAATTCAGTAAAATAAATACGCTCGTTTTTGATAAAACCGGAACGTTAACCTCCCCTGAAGATATACAAGTGACTTATCAAGGGGATGAATTACCCGGCTTGGAAAAAAAATTAATAGCATCACTGGCAAAACAAACTCTTCATACTTTTAGTAAGCCACTTCTTGATTTTTTACAAGTTCATGAAACGGAAAAAGTGGCCAATTTTAAAGAATATCCCGGTCTTGGAATAATGGGTGAAGTAGAAAATCATCAGGTGACTTTGGGAACCAATATTTTCATGAAATATGAATCCAATATCAGCAACACGAAAGGAACAATGATTCACGTAGAAATTGATGGAATTAAAAGAGGCACTTTTATATTACAACAAACGCTCCGTCCACAGTTGATTGAAATGTTCGAGGCTTTAAAAAAGAACACACAAATTTCATTATTATCAGGAGATGAGCCCTACCAACCTGAACTTTTTTCAAAAGCAATGGGTGAGGATGCGGATATTCGGTTCAGGCAATCTGCGGGGGATAAATTATCTTATATCAAACACCTGCAAACCGTCGGTAAAGTTGTTGCTATGGCAGGAGATGGCTTGAATGATGCTGTAGCATTAAAGCAAAGTGATATAGGTATTTGCATTACGGACAATACACAAAGATTTACACCAGCAGGTGATGCCATACTTGAAGGCGACAGGCTTTTTTTATTACCGTTATTTATCAAATTATGTAAGGATACCAAACTCATCATTCAAATATGTTTTGGGTTTTCTTTATTATACAATTTTATCGGAATATATTTCGCCGTACAAGGGAAATTATCCGCATTGGTGGCGGCTATTTTAATGCCATGTAGTACACTAACAATTATTTTTCTTACATTTATATTAAGTAATTTGATTGCAAAAAATATGCGCCTAAGAAATTTTCTATCGGGTAAAGTATAATGGTATTTGCAAGGTAGAAATCAGCGATTATGATTTAGCTCATAAAAAAGTATGATGGTTGTCATTATCCCTTTTTAATGAGCATTTTATTTTTGAACCTAGAAAAAAAGTATATGAGTGCCATGGTGGTCCTATTATGTGCGAGCTTATTGGTAGCCTTGATTTTTTTATTTGCTTTTATTTGGTCGGTGAGAAACGGGCAATATGATGATGAATATTCTCCAGCACATAAAATTTTATTTGAAGAAAACGAAAATCAATCACACAATTAAACCCGAATCTGCTTATGAGTATGAATTTCGAATCATCCCAAAATGTAAATAATACCGGATCTGAACCTGTGTTGAGACCAGGGGAGGGTCTACAGGTTGAAACATTTTATTATGACAATAAAATTGTCAAGGACTTTGCTTATGCGACTCTTTTTTGGGGGCTTGTAGGTATGTTGGCTGGTCTATGGGCAGCCCTTTGCCTTGCGTGGCCGGATGTAAACTTAGGCTTACCTGCAACCAGTTTCGGCAGGATGCGCCCGGTACATACCAATGCCGTCATCTTTGCTTTTGTAGGGAATGCCATTTTTTGTGGTGTTTATTATTCACTTCAGCGTTTACTGAAAGCAAGGATGTGGTCTGATAAGTTAAGTAAAATTCATTTTTGGGGTTGGCAAACTATCATTTTATTTGGGGCCATTAGTTTATGGATGGGATTCACTCAGGGCAAAGAATATGCTGAATTAGAATGGCCATTAGATATTGCTATAACAATTATCTGGGTAGTTTTTGGGGCAAATATGTTGGGGACTATTTTGCACAGAAGAGTGGCTCATTTATATGTGGCTATATGGTTTTATATCGGTACATGGGTTGCAGTGGCTATGCTGCATATTGTTAATTCCATTGCATTGCCTGTTTCATTTACTAAAAGCTATTCCTGGTATGCCGGTGTACAAGATGCATTGGTACAATGGTGGTATGGTCATAATGCGGTCGCCTTTTTCCTCACTACACCTTTTCTTGGCTTGATGTATTATTTTGTACCCAAAGCAGCCAATCGACCTGTATATTCTTATCGCTGGTCTATTATTCATTTTTGGGCATTAATTTTTTTATATATATGGGCGGGGCCACACCATTTATTATATACCGCATTACCGGAATGGGCGCAGAGCCTGGGAACGGTTTTTTCTATCATGTTGATAGCTCCATCCTGGGGAGGTATGTTGAATGGTTTGCTGACTTTACGTGGTGCATGGGACCGGGTTAGGGATGATGCTATTTTAAAATTTTTTGTAGTAGCCCTTACCTGTTATGGGATGGCAACATTTGAAGGGCCAATGCTTTCTTTGAAAAGTGTAAATGCAATCAGCCATTATACAGATTGGACTATTGCGCATGTTCATGTAGGAGCTCTGGGCTGGAATGGCTTTTTAGCTTTTGGTATGTTATACTGGCTGCTACCCCGAATTTTTAATACAAAATTATATTCACAAAAATGGGCAAATACCCATTTCTGGATTGGTACGCTCGGAATTATTTTTTATGTCATCCCGTTATACTGGGCAGCATTTACACAAAGCCTCATGTGGAAACAATTTACAGAAGAAGGAACGCTTCAATACCAGTTTATGGAAACGGTAAATTCTATACAGCCCATGTATGTCTTACGCGCATTGGGGGGTTCATTGTATATCTCCGGACTAATATTAATGATCATTAATATTTATAAGACTATAAAATCAGGAAACCTTGTTCCTAATGAAAAAGCAGAGGCACCATCCTTACCAGAAAATTATAAATTTAAAGAGGCTAAAGGTCACTGGCATGGTTGGATAGAGAAAAGACCTGTACAAATGGTTTTCCTTTCTCTAATTGCTGTTGGAATAGGAGGTATGGTTGAAATGATTCCTACTTTTTTGGTGAAATCAAATATCCCCACAATATCCAGTGTGAAACCTTATACTCCCCTTGAATTATATGGAAGAAATATTTATGTCCGTGAAGGCTGTTATACCTGCCATTCACAAATGATCCGCCCATTTCGTGATGAAGTAGCACGGTATGGAGAATATTCCAAAGCCGGCGAATTTGTTTATGATCATCCATTTCAATGGGGCTCCAAGAGAACTGGGCCCGACCTGGCTCGTGAGGGGGGAAAGTATCCCAATAGTTGGCATTATAATCATATGCTGGATCCTACTTCCATGACATCGGGATCATTAATGCCCAGTTACCCCTGGTTATTCGAAGATAAAATAGATAAAACGAAGACCTATGATATGATTAAGGCCATGAAAAAATTAGGTGTTCCTTATGCAGAAGGCTATGAAAATATTGCAAATAATGATTTAGATAAACAGGCTGCGGCAATTCAGAAAAACCTGGCAAGTGAAAAAATTGATGTGGCTCCAAATGATGAGATCGTTGCATTAATTGCTTACCTGCAACGATTGGGCACAGATATCAAAGCGGATAAAACAACCCCGTAATATTTATTAATAAAATACAAAAACAAAGAACGATGAAATTCATCAATTATCTTACAGGAATAACCGGCGTTGGTATTTACCCACTTATTACGTTGATTCTTTTCGTCGGCATCTTTGTCCTTGCAACCATTCTGGTTTTTTCAAAAGACAAAGAAACGATCCGACAAATTAAAAACCTTCCTCTGGAAGATTAAACTGACTCTATTTTTCAACCTTTTATATATTTTATATGAAGCGTTTTTTCATCTTGCTTTTCGCCCTCATGGCCACCATATTTCCAGCAACAATGGTATTCGCTGAACAACAAAAAGTTGCTTCTGATTCTTCAACCGTACCTGTAGTAGCCTGGTTGATGTTGTCTATAGCTTTATTATTTGCCGGCGTAATTTATGTACTTGGTAAGGTTGTTTTTATTGCTTATAAAAACAATGAAATAAGAATGAAAAAGCTCAAGGAAAAAGCTTTACCCATTGTGATATTCATATTGAGCATGCAGCCCTGGCATGCTTTCTCTCAAGATGATGCGGAAACGGTGAAAGCTGCAGTTGATGGGCCTTCTATACTTTTTGGGATGCCTGCATCAACTTTTTATCTATTGTTAAGCGGATTGATTCTTGAGTTGATTATCATTACCTTTTTAGCACGGATGTTCTATTATTTTTCAGGTTTGAAAACGGAGAAATTGGTGGAAGAAGATACTTTAGTTAAAGAGAAAAATAAATTCAGGTGGCTGGAAAAACTAATGAATACCAAAAGTATAGACCCGCTTTCTGAAGCAGAAATCAATCTTGGCCATGATTATGACGGTATTGGTGAATTGGATAATCCTACTCCTCCCTGGTGGCAGTGGGGTTTTGTAGTATCCATCATATTTTCAATTATTTATTTATATACTCATCTGGTTTCTCATAGCGCTCCCAATCAATTACAGGAGCTGGCATTTGCGAATCAGGAAGCTGTAGAAAAACAAAAATTATATTTGGAAACTTCTGCTGGTAAAGTAGATGAAAATAATGCTGTTTATTTATCTGATCCGACAGATCTGGCTGAAGGAAAATCTGTTTTTACTTCTGTTTGTGCGGCATGTCATGGTGCTGACGGAGGCGGCATCGTAGGGCCGAATCTTACAGACGATTATTGGTTACATGGCGGAAGTATAAAAGATATTTTTAAGACAATTAAATATGGTGTTCCAGAAAAAGGAATGAAAAGTTGGAAAGATGATTACCCTCCAAAAAAGATTGAACAAATTGCCAGTTATATACATTCAATTCATGGCACTAAACCTGCAAATCCAAAAGCACCGCAAGGAGATATTTATAAAGATACTTCTGCTGCAAATAATATTGTGACAGACACTTTAAAATAGAAAATGTAAAAAATGAGTGGCTATAATGAACCTGATTTACACTGGATAGAGAATGAAAGTTTCAGGGACCATCTTTCAACAGTAACGCAGGATGGCAAGAGAAAATGGATTTTCCCTTTTAAGCCCAAGGGAAAATGGTTTAATAAAAGAAAATTTGTAGCCATCTTTTTCTATGCGGTTTTTTTTATTACCCCATTTATCTATATTCATGGAAGGCCCTTGCTATTATTTAATTTCCCCGAAGGGAAATTTATATTATTTGGTTTTGCATTCTGGCCACAGGATTTTATCATATTTGGGCTGATGATGCTAGCGTTCATTTTATTTATTGTCATCTTTACCAATGCCTTCGGACGTATTTTCTGTGGATGGATTTGCCCACAGACCATTTTTATGGAAATGCTTTTTCGCCGCGTAGATTATATTGTTTTAGGTAATGCGCAAACTCAAAAATTATTATCTAAAGCGCCTTGGAAAGCAGAAAAAATAAGAAAATATACGCTACGCTATACCATTTACTTTGCGCTTTCATTTATTATAGCAAATACTTTTTTGTCTTATATTATTGGGATTGAGGAACTAAAGAAAATAGTGACAGAACCTGTTAGTATGCATATTGGCGGTTTAATAAGTATTCTCATTTTTACGCTTATTTTTTTTAGTGTGTATGTTTTTTTAAGAGAGCAGGTATGCACTAATATTTGTCCTTATGGCCGATTGCAAGGCGTATTGCTTGACAAGAATAGCATTGTTGTGGCGTATGATTATCAGCGGGGAGAGCCCAGGGGAAAATTTAAGAAAGGAGATCAGGGCGATGTGGGCGACTGCATCGATTGTCATCAATGCGTTAATGTCTGCCCGACAGGTATAGATATCAGGAATGGGACCCAATTAGAATGTATTAATTGTACGGCTTGTATTGATGCCTGTAATTATATAATGGAAAAAGTCAATAGGCCCAAAGGACTTATCAGGTATGACTCCGAAAATAATATTTCTAATAAAATCCCTTTTTCTTTTACCACAAAATTAAAAGCGTACAGTACCGTTTTAGTATTCCTTATTATAGCTATCACTGCTTTATTGATTACCCGGAAAAATGTTGATGGTACACTTATGCGCACTTCCGGAATGACCTATCAGGAGCAAGGCTCAGATAGTATTTCTAATTTATATAATATCAAACTGATCAATAAAACTTTGAAAAATGATACATTACAAGTAAGGCTGGAAAATTTACCTGGTACTGTTCGCCTTGTGGGAAACCCTCTAATAGAAATAAAGCCGGAACAACAAGTGGCAGCAACTTTTTTTATTATACTCCCAAAATCTGTAATCAAAGAAAGAAAACTGAAAATAAAAGTTGGCTTATATAATAAGCGTGGAAATGTTAATCAATTATCATCAACTTTCCTCGGACCAATTAAAAGGACAGGAAATTAGTCATTTAGGCTAACATAACTCATTATGACAAAAAATACAAAACCGGAAAGACCTTATGGTATTTGGAACTGGGGAACCGGAATACTTATCGCCATAATCATTTCAGTTGCTGCAATGAGTTTCCTGGTTTATAAAAGTACTCAGGTGACTTACGAAATGTCAGAAAAAGACTATTATGCAGCAGAACTACAATTTGATAAAACACTTATGGCGGAAAGAAATGCAAATGCTCTTTCGAAGCGTGTAACTATTCAACAAAAAAATGATTATATCACTATACTCTTTCCAGCGGAATGTAAAGAAAAAACAAGTGATGGGACTATTCTTATGTATAGACCTTCCTCAGAAAAAGAAGATATTGCCATTCCATTTGAGTTAAAGGATACAGCGGAAATAAATATTTCAAAAAATGAGTTTATAAAAGGCATTTATATTATGAAGGCTTCCTGGAAAATGAATGGAAAGCCATATTGTGTAACAGAACAATTTTTTATTGATAAACCCTAAGTGTTGATTTTACCGGTGTTACTTTCTGCTCTGGCTCTGGGCTTTCTCGGAAGCTTTCATTGTATTGGTATGTGTGGACCACTTGCCTTATCACTACCTGTCAGCCATTTAACTGGATTAAAAAAAATTGCCGGAGTTTTATTGTATAATCTGGGCCGTATTTTAGTGTATGCATTGTTGGGTCTCCTATTAGGATGGATAGGGATGACATTTCAATTCTTTGGATGGCAGCAATTTTTTTCAATTGCACTTGGGATTTTTTTACTCCTGATTTTTTTGATGCATATTATGCATCAAAATATTTTTCAGAACAACCGCATTCTGAAAAATTGGAATAAACTGATTACGCAAAAACTTTCCAATATATATCAAAAAAAAAGCTATCGGGGAATTTTCCTGATTGGCTTATTAAATGGTTTACTACCCTGCGGCTTGGTTTATATGGCCATTGCGGGGGCATTGGCTTCTGCTCATATTTTATATAGTAGTTTATTTATGGCTGCTTTTGGTGCCGGCACTTTACCGGCCATGATGTCTGTATCATTGGTGGGTGGTTTGATACCCGCTAAATTCAGAAAATACATTAAAATAATTTCTCCTTATATTATTGGAGTAATGGGAGTCATCCTTATTCTACGAGGATTAAATCTTGGTATACCTTTTCTAAGCCCTGTTTTACAACATCCGGCAACGGCAATTGAGTGCAGCCCGTAATCATTTTATCAAATATACAAATAAAAAAAGCGCAGGTTTTGAATGCCTGCGCTTTATATGCTAATCATGAAAAAATACTTACTCTATAACCAGTTTCTGATTGTTTGATACACCGTCACCGGTAATTCTTACATAATATACTCCTGCAGCAAGGGATGGCAATTGTAATTGTGCATATTGGCCATTCATAGTGAATGTTTTCACTTGTCTGCCTTGTGCATTTACAATGGTTATCTTCAGCTCTTTGGAGTTGCCTGGTACGCTAACAGTGATTTTATCTTTCGCCGGATTTGGAGAAATTTTGATTGCATTATCTCCACTTCCAAAGTACAGGCTTTTTATTTCTGAGTAACTATACTGTCCATCCATATCCACTTCACGGAGACGATAGTAGTCAGTTCCTTCCATGGGTTTTGAATCTGTGTAAGTATAATTGTTCACCTGGTTACTGTTTCCGGTTGCTTTTACAGTACCTATTACGGTAAAGTTATTTCCATCTGTACTACGCTCAACATCAAACCTGTCTGCATTAATCTCAGTAAACGTATTCCATTTCAACAGGCTTGTGATACCTTGTTTTTCTGCGGTAAAACTACCCCAGGTTACTGGTAAAGATCCGGCTTTTAAATATGTAACCGTATCTGAAACGGCTTTCACAGCGCCTGAGTTGTCAAGAATTGAAGCGATATTATATACAGATGCTGCACTGGTAAGTTTGATATCATCTACATACCATCCATCTCCTCCACCAACATTATCAGTTGCAAATACAAACCTGATTTTAGCTGATTTGCCTGCATAAACAGAAAGATCTATTTGACTATTAATAAATACTCCACCATTGCCAGAGTTGCCAGTGAAAGCTTGACGGCCGGCAATGAATGATCCATAGTTGGGTGAAATTTTGCCATTATAGCCATTCATAATAAATTTATCTGCCACATCTATCCAGGTCGTACCACCATCAATGCTAATTTCAACCAGTCCGCCATCATATCCGGATTCACAATTGTAGTAGTGCCAGAAACTAAGAATGCTTGTGCCATTAAGGTTATAAGCATTTACTGTTGTAAGTTCTTCATCTGAAGAAGTAGAAACATCAGCTGCTTTAAATGAATTAGGCGAACTATTACTTTTTGTATTGGTTACAGTCCATGTGGTGCTGGTTGTAGAAGTATTTACCCAATCAGAGGGGATACTATTACCCACTACCTGCTCATCAATATGTGTAACCGGCGGGAAATAACTTCCTGAATTTACTGAAACGATAAATGAATAAGTACCGGTTGAATTTGGTAAAACTGTAACATTATTAAATGTAACAGTACGTTTTGCAGCATTATAAGTTCCACCACTAACATAAGTGGTATTGGCTGGTATAGTGTCAACAATGACTTCATCAGAAATACCTCCGCAGAAGCCGGTTTTTATTTCAAAGGTGTAAGTCAGTTGTTCACCATTTTGAGCAGAATCTTTATCTACAAGTTTTGTAAATGTTGCAGTATTTGGAGAGGTGAAATCTGCATTACCATCATTAATGGTATTTGTGCTTCCTTCACTGGCATAAATTCCCAATCCTCTTTTTGCAAAAGCATCCCAAATAATGCAACTGTATTGACCACCATATAAAACTGTGTCTGCTTTTAATATGCCATCGCGACCGGATACGAAACCAGGGCTGCATTTTTGTAATTTCAGTCCGGTTGTTACCAAATTCATAGCAATATTATTTCCGTTGGTACCATTACCATCAAAAACATTGCTGTTAATACCTTTTGCTTGAATTAAATCCCAGGTCATATCCCATAAAACGGTGGTCCATATTTCACCAACGTTGTGTGGTTCTCCACCGGTACTGGAACGGATAGCATAGGTCCAGGGATCAATGGCAAAATCGGTTGAATAAGGATGATTGCGGATACCGGCACCGGTTATTGGTTGACCAAAAACATAGGTACCCATAGGGCGAGCTAAAGAACCATCATTCACTGTAGCTGTGGCCCAGTTGGTTGTAACCATTAATGCAAAATAATCACTCCAGCCTTCTCCCATTTGTTCTCCATTATTTAAACAACTTGTTGTATTAGGGCCACCGGTCAATCGGTTAGATATACCGTGTGTATATTCGTGAGAAATAACACCGTTGTCTGCATCTCCGTCAATCTTGGGAGAACCATTAAATAGAAACATTTGCATACGGGGAGAATTTCCATCCGGTGGGGTGGAAAAATTTGCATTGTTGCTACCAGAGCCATCCTGGGCATCTGCATATACAAAATCAAATCCAAATCCACCACGACCTAAATTATTTCTCTGAAAATTACCAGATGGCTCATCAAAACCATACTGATAAGAGAAGTCATGCATAATATTATTCCAATAAAATAAATTGGTAATATTGAAAGGTTGATTAATAGCATTTGTTGGATCCTGGCTAAAATCAGGAGGATAATCAAATGTTAAGTCTGGGGCTGCTGTAGAAGAATGAGCGCCTTTGCCAAAACCATTATTCCCATTCCGGTCTTCCTGAGCCAAAACGTTATTTCCATTTGTACTGTCAAAAAGAGTAGAACCATCATAATTCCATTTAAGTGTAGTAGCATTATTTCCTGCACCTGAAAGTTCCCATGGATTATTTTGGAGGGATGGAGCTCCACCTGGGTGGTTGGGGCTTTCCGCCGGATAAGCTATTACGCGGTAACTTCCATTTCCCTGGTCAAAAAAGGTTTGTTTTTGCTCTTCCAATTGATTAAATACTTTTGGAGTTGTTTGTTTCTCAGCTGTATTATTGGCAGGATTGTCCCAATTATCATATACAGTCAAATTATCTTTACCAATAACATTACCTTTCAATGCATCTACATTGATGAGCCAGTAATCGGAAGCATTAATGGGTTTTAATTCAACTTGCCAGGATAATTTAGCTTGTTCGGTATTTTCATCATATACCCATACCTGACGTGCTTTTACATCTACGTCTGAGATACCTAATTTTCCAAAAACAAAATCTCTGCCATCATTAATGGTTTTTAATGGCGCAATGTTGACAGAAACAGGAACATTTACATTAGCGGCTGCTATGCGAACAGCATCTGATGAACTGATACCCGGAACTGCATTCTGACTGTTAGCCCTGGCAATCATTTTAGGTACACGGATTCCAGATGTAGTTATGGTTTTTCCATTTTTAAAACCGATGGTTTGAATGGAATTATATACATCCACTCCTTTGTAGGTTTGTTGTAAATAAACCATTAATAACCCGGTACGGTTATCCTGGTAAACTGAAGAAATCCTTGAGTTAGCCTGGTCTTCGGTTGAAAGTAAAAGCTTACTGGCATTTTCGCTAATCAGTTTCATCACTGATTCATTGCTGATTACTTGTTGTGCATGTATCTGCTTTATGCAAAGCATAGAAACAAGTAATAGAAAAAATGGGTGCTTCAAAGTGTAAATACATTTTTTCATAATAAATTTTTTAGTAAATGGATTGTAAATCTAACTTTTAAAATCTAAAAGCCAAATAATTAACCTGTTTTTTTTAAAATTATGGGTGATTGATATTACCACTCCGGTAAAGATTGCAGTTGATAGGAAAGGTCACCTTTTAATTCAACAGCGAATGACTGCTGTCCGTTTGTGATGATTAAAATATTTGCCTTGATTTTTTGGTGATAAATTAAGACTTGCTTTAAAATACTTTCATCTAATGGGATTTTTTCATTTTTACATTCTACTAATATCCAGGGTACCTGATTTTTATACACTACGATATCAAATCTCTTTTTCATTTCTCCCAGTTTAAATGATTTTTCTAATGCAATACAAGTCGACGGGTATTTTTTAGATTTGATGAGGTATTGAACAAAATTTTGACGGACCCATTCTTCTGGAGTCAATACCAACCATTTTTTCCGGACTTCATCAAAAATGAATGTTGCATTATTTTCCTTTTTTAGGTTAAATTGATGATCGGGAAATTGAACAGAAAGCATCTGCAAATATAATCATGCTGCTATATTGTATATTTACAAACATCGTCATCTTTTCTAAAGTTTAAATGTCATTTGAATGGCTGAAAAAAATGTATTGGAAATCAAAAATTTTTCTGTTTCATTTTTATCAAATGATATCTATATCCCGGCAATCCGTAATATATCTTTACAAATAAAAGAAGGGGAAATACTTGCCATTGTTGGAGAATCCGGTTCCGGAAAATCAGTAACGGCATTGTCTATTTTGCAATTGTTGCCACCCATGCCTGCTAAAAAACAAAGTGGTGAAATTATTTTCTTTACAAAAAATCAATCCATTACCCTGAATGATTCAAGTTTTAAAGTACTTGAAAACATACGCGGAAATAAAATTGGTATTGTTTTCCAGGAACCTATGAGTTCATTAAACCCGGTTCTTACTTGTGGCGCACAGTTAGTAGAAGCAATGAAAGCTCATCAGAAATGGAGTGATGATAAAGCCGGTGAAGAGGTAATTCATTTATTGAATGAACTCGCTTTGCCTCATCCTGAATTACTTTTCAAAAAGTATCCTCATCAATTAAGTGGGGGGCAGCAACAGCGCGTAATGATTGCAATGGCCATCTGCTGCAAACCGGCGCTTCTGGTATGCGATGAACCTACTACGGCATTGGATACGATCGTGCAAAAAAATATTTTAGAACTCATTCAGTCTGTTCGAAAGAAATTTGGCATGGCTGTATTATTTATTTCTCATGATTTAGGTGTTGTGGCAGAAATAGCAGACAGGATCGTGGTCATGTATAAAGGAGAAATAGTGGAAACAGGATCACGAGATACAATTTTAAAATCACCAACACATCCTTATACAAAAAGTTTATTGTATTGCCGCCCTTCTTTATATGCCAAGGGGGATAAATTACCTGTCATTGATGATTTTCTGAATAATCCAAATTATGAAAAAAAAGTGGTGGAATTATTCAAAAAAGATAGAGACTCGATTAACCATATTGAAAAGAAAATTACTCCGGTTTTAGTTTCCCTACAATCTGTGAATGTGATTTTTCAGGGGGAAAAAAGATTTCTAGGAGCTCACGCACCTTCGGTTCATGCGGTCAAAGATGTTTCCTTTGACATCTTCGAGGGAGAAACGCTTGGATTGGTTGGGGAATCCGGTTGTGGTAAAACTACACTTGGACGTGCATTAGCAAAGTTACAACCCATTACAGAGGGCAAAATCTTTTTCCGTGGAAAGGACCTGTCTCAATTATCGGCAAAGGAAATGAGGAAACAACGCACGATGATTCAGGTTATTTTCCAGGATCCCTATTCTTCTCTTAATCCGCGAATTCGTGTGGGAGATGCTATTGCTGAACCTTTAAAAGTGCATTATGCAAGCTTGAAAAGGAAGGAAATAAAAAATCGAGTGGTAGAGTTACTGATTAAAACTGGTCTAAAGGAACAATTTTATTACCGATATCCTCATGAATGCAGTGGTGGGCAGCGACAACGCATTGTGATTGCGAGAGCGTTGGCATTGAACCCCACATTTGTAATTTGTGACGAAAGTGTTTCTGCACTTGATATGAATGTACAGGCGCAGATTTTAAATTTATTGAATGAACTGAAAGAACTTTTTCAGTTTACGGCATTATTTATTTCACATGATCTTTCTGTCATTCGTTATATCAGTGATAGAATCCTTGTTATGGATAAAGGCAGGATTATAGAAAAAGGTCTTACCAAAGATATTTATGAGAATCCTCAAACGGAATATACAAAGAGGCTGCTGGAGGCTATTCCCGGGAAAGAGTATTTTATACCGGGAAATCAAAACATAGAATAATTTTTTTAACTTCCTATCATGGCATAACTTTGCCCGCTTTATTTATAAAAGTATCTACATGGCACAGCCGCCCCGTAAGGCGGTGGCAGGTAACATGTAACCTGTTTACCTTAATATCAATAATACATGAAATTATCACAATTCCGTTTTGATCTTCCGCTAAACCTTATTGCACAAAATCCTACAAAACGCCGTGAAGACAGCCGCCTGATGGTCATTGAAAGAAAAACAGGGAAAATAGAGAATAAACAATTTAGCAATATCCTTGATTATTTCGATGACAAGGATACATTCGTTGTGAATAATACCAAAGTGTTTCCGGCCAGAATGTATGGTCGTAAGGAAAAAACAGGTGCGAAGATTGAAGTTTTTCTCTTAAGGGAATTAAACCGTACCAATAAACTTTGGGATGTGATCGTTGATCCTGCCCGAAAAATACGCGTTGGGAATAAATTGTATTTTGGAGAAAATGATGAACTGGTAGCTGAAGTGATAGATAATACAACCAGCCGTGGGCGTACAATCCGTTTTCTCTGGGAAAGAGATGATGAAAGCTTTCGCCAGGTATTGGCTTTTCTTGGTGAAACGCCCCTTCCTAAATATATTAAAAGGCGCCCGGATGAGCTTGATAAAGAACGCTACCAAACCGTATATGCTAAATATGAAGGAGCTGTAGCAGCTCCAACTGCCGGTTTTCATTTTAGTAAAGAACTTATTAAGCGATGCGAAATACAAGGTATTCGTTTTGCAGAAGTGACTTTACATACCGGTTTAGGAACTTTCAGGCCCATTGAAGTGGAAGATCTCAGCAAACATAAAATGGATGCAGAATATTATAAAATTGATGAAGCAGCCTGTGCGATAGTCAATAAGGCAAAACAAACAAATCATCGAATCTGCTCCATTGGTACGACCACTATGCGTGCTATGGAAACCAGTTTTACAGCTCAAAAGCTCTTGAAACCCAGCGAAGGTTGGACAAATATATTTATTCATCCTCCCTATCAATTTAATGTGGCTGATAGCCTGGTTACCAATTTTCATTTACCCAAAACAGGTTTGCTTATTATGACCTGTGCTTTCGCCGGATACGATTTGATAATGGAAGCATACAAAAAGGCCATTAAGGATAAGTATAATTTCTTTACTTACGGAGATGCCATGCTGATTATATAATATTCGTGCTTTGGCTATGGTATTGAAAAATCGGGCATAAAAAAACAGCGGTTAGAAAACCGCCGTTTTAGTCAGCATATAACCCCCCAAGAAAAAATTTATAAGTTAACAACGACCTGGTGTTTAAACTGTTAGTTTGATTACTATTGTAAAGATAGTACCGGTTGGGGTGGTTAAAAAAGGTGATTTTTCACATTTTTGCGGTGATTTTTCACCGATTCTTTCATGAGATTTTTTGTAAAACAAAAACAGGTATTCTTACCCCGTTATTTTGGGTAGGAATACCTGAAAAATTTTATAGGTGTAAATGAAATTAGGCTACTTCCACTTTAGAACTGCGCTGCATTTTTTTACGTTCCTCTTCATCTAAAACTACTTTTCGCAAGCGGATATTTTTAGGAGTGACTTCTATACATTCATCCTGTTGGATATATTCCATACACTCTTCAAGACTCATTAAGACTTTCGGAGCAATGCGTGAAGCATCATCACTACCGCTTGCACGATGATTGGTGAGCTTTTTAGGTTCAGTAGCATTCACCACTAAATCACCGGGTTTAATATGTTCAGCAATAATTTGTCCTACATAGACTTCTTCACCCGGATCAACAAAGAAAGTTCCTCTATCTTGTAATTTGTCTATGGAATAACCGGTTGTCCGTTCCTGGTTCTTTGACAATAATACTCCATTATTTCTTCCGGGGATATTCCCTTTCCAGGGTTTGTATTCAATGAAGCGATGTGCCATTACTGCCTCACCGGCAGTATTGGTAAGCATATTGGAACGCAGGCCTATAAGGCCTCTGGAGGGAATTTCAAATTCCAGGTGTTGCATCTCTCCTTTTGTTTCCATAATATGTAATTCGCCTTTTCTTTGTGTGACGAGGTCAATTACTTTTCCGCTAAAATCTGAAGGTACATCCACGACCAGATTTTCATAAGGCTCACATTTTTTTCCATCAATATATTTCACCAGCACCTGTGGCTGACCCACGGTGAGTTCATAACCTTCGCGGCGCATCGTTTCTACCAATATGCCTAAATGCAAAATTCCTCTGCCATATACCATGAAACTATCTGCATTATCCGCATCTTCCACCCGTAATGCAAGATTTTTTTCTGTTTCTTTCATCAAACGATCCCTCAGATGGCGGGAAGTAACAAATTTTCCGTCACGGCCAAAGAAAGGGGAATTATTGATGCTAAAAAGCATACTCATGGTGGGTTCATCAACACTGATTAAGGGTAATGCTTCCGGGTTTTCAATATCAGCAATTGTATCCCCGATATTAAAATCGTCCAGACCAACCACGGCACATAAATCTCCGGCAACTACTTCTGTTACTTTTTTCTTACCCATTCCTTCAAAAACATATAACTCTTTTACCCGGAGTTTCTTTATCCCATCCGGTTGCATCAGGGCAATCGTTTGATTTTCTTTAATCGTTCCCCGACTAACTTTTCCTATAGCTATGCGGCCCAGGAAAGAAGAATAATCCAGGGATGTTATTTGCATTTGCAGAGATCCCTCTTTGATATTTGGCGCCGGAACATATTCAAGAATGCCATCTAATAAGGGTAATATATTATCAGTTTGAGTGAGTGAACTATTGAACCATCCATTTTTCCCACTGCCATAAAATGTAGGAAAATCCAATTGCTCTTCAGTAGCATCAAGGTTGAAGAAGAGCTCAAATACCGCATCATGCACTTCGTCAGGGCGGCAATTTGGTTTATCTACTTTATTGATTACTACAATGGGTTTCAATTTTAATTGCAGTGCTTTTTGTAAGACAAAACGAGTTTGAGGCATAGGGCCTTCAAATGCATCTACCAATAAAATAACACCTTCCGCCATTTTTAATACACGTTCCACCTCACCACCAAAATCACTGTGGCCGGGCGTATCAATCACGTTTATTTTAATGCCTTTATAAAGAACGGCAGCATTCTTACTAAAAATGGTAATCCCTCTTTCACGTTCTAGATCATTACTATCCATGATCAGTTCCCCGGTCTCCTGGTTATCCCGAAAGACTTTTGTAGCATGTAAAATTTTGTCCACTAATGTGGTCTTCCCATGATCTACGTGTGCGATGATGGCTATATTCCTAATATCCATAAATGTAAATACTACCCTAAAGGTAACGCTTTAATTTTTTAAAGGCTGCAAAGGTAAGTGAAGTAACTTAAATTAAAGGTTTATTTGAAAGAACTCTTGCAAAATTTTGATAAAGCTCAAAATAATGCAAGCACATCTTGATAAAGAAATCAGGCTATTTGTAGTTTTTCAATGGCGAGTTGTGCAGCTACCTGGCTGGCGTATTTTTTATTAAAACCCTGACCTTGAGCAATTACGATACCATCTACCACGGCGCCAATGGTAAAGACTCGCCTGTTCCCGGCTATTTTCTCTTCAATT
The DNA here is from genome assembly GCA_018268015.1 of Bacteroidota bacterium. GTDB lineage: Bacteria > Bacteroidota > Bacteroidia > Chitinophagales > Chitinophagaceae > JAFDXJ01. The sequence goes on along the minus strand of JAFDXJ010000021.1, from coordinate 20,042 downwards.
GTTTCAAAAGAAATGCTTTTACCATTTTTATTTGCCCAGCCAATGAGTTTATTTTTTAGGTTAATATCAATTTGTTCCAGGTCATCCACAAATAAAAATGGTGTAATGATTTTTTGTAAGACCCATTCCCTGGTCTTTTCATAACCTTTATCAAGATAAATGGCTCCCACGACTGCTTCCAGTGCATTTCCAAATATCTGGCTGTTTTTTAATGCATTGTCAAATTTATTATAAGACGTTATTTTTTTAAATCCCATTTTTAATGCAATAGTATTCAGTTGATTCCGGTTGACCATTTTACTACGCATCTCCGTAAGGAAGCCTTCATCCCGGTAGGGATATTTTTTAAATAAATAATCGGCAATGAGCAGCCCTAATACGGCATCTCCTAAATATTCAAGGCGTTCATTGTTTTCATCAGCATTTTCTTTAACGGAACGGTGATTTAGGGAAGCTTCGTAAAGGGTCATATTACCCGGCCGGATACCCAAAATGACTTTTAATTCCCTGGCCAGGTTTTTTTTTGTTGAACGAAAGAACAAATTTGAAAGGATGCGCACTATTTATGCAACGAATTTTTTTACGATGACACAAGCATTATGACCGCCAAAGCCAAAAGTATTACTTAAAGCAGCACGTACTTCTCTATGCTGAATTTTATTAAAAGTGAAATTCAATTTTGGATCTAGTTCCGGGTCATCTGTAAAATGATTAATCGTAGGTGGTATAATGCCTGTGTTGACACTTTTTATGCAGGCAATTGCTTCAACAGCGCCGGCAGCACCAAGACAGTGCCCTGTCATGGATTTTGTTGAGCTTATATTCAGATTATAGGCATGGTTTCCAAAAACCTGCTTGATCGCTTTTTCTTCTGATACATCACCAAGTGGAGTAGATGTGCCATGAGTATTGATATAATCAATATCTTCCGGTGCCATTCCTGCATCTTTTAATGCAGCTCTCATCACATTCAATGCGCCCAGTCCTTCAGGATGAGGGGCTGTAATATGAAAAGCATCTGCTGTAGCGCCGCAACCGGCTATTTCACAAATGATATTGGCATTTCTTTCCTGGGCATGTTTCAATGTCTCCAGTACCAGGATACCTGATGCTTCACCCATTACAAAACCATCTCTGTCCTTATCGTAAGGGCGACTTGCTGTTTTAGGATCATCATTTCTTTCGCTCATTGCTTTCATGGCATTGAAGCCACCAATTCCAGCTTCGGTAATTACGGCTTCTGTTCCGCCGGTTAAAATAATATCGGCCTGGCCAAGTCTTAGTAGATTATAGGCTTCCATGATAGCATGGGTACTGGTAGCGCATGCACTGACTACAGCAAAATTTGGCCCTCTTAAATTGTGCCTCATGGAGATTTGTCCGGCAGCAATATCCAAAATCATCTTAGGGATGAAAAAAGGGTTAAAACGTGGGGTACCATCACCGCGAGCAAAATTCAGGACTTCACTCTGAAAGGATTGCATTCCTCCGATGCCACTGCCAAATACAACACCGATCCGGTCCGGATTGATGTTATCTTTATGCAAACCCGCATCATTCATAGCTTCATCACTGGTAACCAGGGATAATTGTGTAAAACGATCTACCTTCCGGGCTTCCTTTTTATCCATGAAGTCGGTAGGTTCAAATCCCTTGATTTCACAGGCAAAGCGTGTTTTAAATTTGGAGGCGTCAAACTGAGTAATGTAATCGGCACCGGAAACCCCATTAATTAAACCCTCCCAATAAGCCGGGATATTATTACCTAATGGTGTGATGGCACCCATGCCGGTTACTACTACTCTGTTTAATTCCATAATTTAAATTTATGCATTTTATGACTAACCAGGCTTTAACAAGTAAAACAAATATTGGTGAAAACGAGTTTCACAGCAAAATGATAACCCGGTATAGGTCTATTTTGCATGCTCTTCCAGGTATGAAACGGCTTGGCCCACAGTGGTTATCGTTTCAGCCTGTTCATCCGGAATTGAAATATTAAACTCTTTTTCAAATTCCATAATTAATTCTACTGTGTCCAGTGAATCTGCACCTAAATCATTGGTAAAAGAAGCTTCTGTAGTTACTTCGGCTTCATCTACACCTAATTTGTCAACGATGATCTTTTTTACTCTTGTTGCAATGTCTGACATTATTGAATGTTTTTGTTATGGGGCAAAAATATAATTTTTGAATTAACTACAATCATTAATTTGAAATGAATTTAAAACATTTTTTTGGAATAAAATTTTTCCTTTTTTTGATATTGTACTTTTCTACTCATCAATTTTAAATATTCAAAATAAAATTTCTTATTTTCACTTACAATGCAAAGGAGAGAATTTATAAAAAACAGTTCTTTAGCCATGGGTGCTTTAGCGCTTTCTTCATCCCAAGGATGGGATATTTCCAATACAGCACCGGTCAATCTTTTACCCCGCTGGAGGGGCTTTAATTTACTGGAAAAATTTTCAACAGACAGGCCCGAATGGAGTACCGCTTTCCAGGAAAAAGATTTTGAATTGATGCAGGAATGGGGCTTTGATTTTGCGCGCCTACCCATGAGTTATCTATGCTGGATGACGCAGGATGACTGGATGAAACATGATTTACCCCAAATAAGCAATCAGAAAGGAATTGATGATATTGATGAGGTCATCTCATTTGGGAAACAGTATCATGTCCATATCCAACTGAATATGCATCGCATACAAGGGTATTGCGTTAGCCAGGATTTCATTGAGCCTTTGAATATTTGGCAAGATCGTAAAGCGCTGGATGCTGCTATTTGGCAATGGTGTTTTTTTGCCCAACGTTATAAAGGCATTCCCAATGAAAATTTAAGCTTTGACCTTATCAATGAACCTGCTGGCATATCACCGGATACTTATGCCCGTGTGATAACGGAAATTGTACAGGCTATTCGTTCAGAAGACCCGGATAGACTCATTATAGCTGATGGGCTGGAATATGGTACCAGGCCTGTTTTTGCATTAAAAGATTTACATATTGCACAAAGTACCCGGGGATATTCACCACCTGAGTTATCTCATTATAAAACCAGTCCGGCGGTTAAATCAACGACCGTACCATCTTGGCCCATGATGATTGATGGTATTCGATGGGATAAGGATAAATTGTTCAGGGATTATATTCAACCATGGCAAAAATTGCAAGCGATGGGTGTGGGTATCCATGTAGGGGAGTGGGGTTGTTTTAAATATACCCCACATGCAGTTTGTCTGAAATGGATGCGATCCTGGTTATCCTTATGGAAACGGGCAGACTGGGGCTGGGCATTATGGAACCTGAGAGGACATTTTGGAATTATTGATTCCAAAAGAGAGGATATCGTTTATGAAAATTATAAAGGGCTGCAATTGGATCGAAAAATGCTTAAAGTGCTGCAAAACGGATAATGCTTAAAGTATAGATAAACTCATGGGCTTACATATTATAGATTATAATTCAGAACAGTACAAGGACATGGTTGACCTGAGGTATCAACTATTAAGAAAACCATTAGGCCTGAGTTTGAATGAGCATGATTTGCAAAATGAACAACATAATATTTTTATTGGATATTATGATGATGGCAAACTGGAGGGGTGTTGCATGTTAGTCCCTCTCGATGAAGAGACTGTTCAATTAAGACAAATGGCCGTTTTGTCAGGGTTACAGGGGAAAGGAATTGGCAGAACCATTATTCGATTTGCCGAAAATCTTGCACGCGACAAAGGGTTCAAAAAAATTACCATGCATGCCCGTGATATGGCCGTTGGTTTTTATCAAAAACAAGGGTATGAAAAAAAAGGAGATGTCTTTACTGAGGTGTCTATTCCTCATTATACCATGGAAAAAATGATTGCGGGTTTCTAAGATAAGGTAATTTTTTCCCGGCATAATAATCGCACACTATCTTTAAGCGAATCATTCATTTGGTCCTTTGGTACAAGGAAAAATGATTTTGAAGAAAAATAAAAGTGAAAAAAATTAGGGCTCTCCACCATTTTTGTAAACTTTTCCCAGCCCCATTCGGCTTCACCATGTTCATTTTCCAACCGAACTTTATTTTCCAGGAAATAAATAATAAAGCTTTCTTTAAATGCAGGTGCTTTTTTATATACCGAATATGGCAGTATATACCAGACTGAGAGTATAAACAACATCCATATAAATGAACCCAATAAAAAAGGTTCAGGCCTTATTTTGCCGAGAATATACATGAGTGCTGTAGCAATGTCAAATACCAGGATGATAATGAGCAAAATTCGGATTTCTTTTTGCCAGAAAAAATGGTAGCGAAGGGCTTGCATTACTTTCCCTTTATTATATGAAAAACTAAAACTCATTCCTTGTATATCTTTATATCATTAAAAAACAGCATTTAATAGGATAGGTATTGAATGGCAAAGCTGCTTAATAATCATGATAAAAATTATACAAGTTTGTTTTTATACCAAAATTCACAAATGCGGTTGAGTTGGTTATCTTTGGAGAATCTCTCCTGCGGTAGATAAAATCCGCTTGTAAGCTCAAACCATTTTTGGGGTTGATTAAATAGCCAACTGATAATTGGTTATAAAAATATTTATTTTTAATGCCTTGTAATGTTTTGCTCCCGAAAGGAGGAACGCCATCTTCCCCGCCCCATAGATCTTCTCCATTGTTATAAGGGAGACCGGGATTTTCTCCGCGAATAGTAAAGATATTTTGTAACATTCCATACCAGCGCTTGTTATGATATTGCAGCAAGGATATAAATTCATGAAAATTGGCATTGAATGGATCAGCTAGTGTTTGATTATTTTGTGTATAGTTTAAGCCCGTTTTATCAAAGCCGTGCCCATAGGTATAAGGTCTTACGCCATTCCATTCAAAACGGTAAGAAAGATTTTTTACATTAAACAAATCTTCATTATAGATACCTAATTGTAAAGCATATTTATTTCCATAATGTTGTTGATGTCTATCGAGGGAGGCGGTGAGATTTAAATCATCCAGGCCGAGTTGTCCATATAAGAATCCTTTTTTATAAATTTTATACTTCAGTGTGAGGCCAATAAATGCATTATCCGGAGAGCCGATGGCAAATTCAAGAGGACGCATGAAGATGAGCGGGTTCAGGTATTGTACATCAAAACCGCGATGGAGTCCCGTATCTTTGGCAAACCAAATAACATTGTCATATAAACCCATTTGAAATTTGCTTGAAAAGTTAATACCCAGATAGTGCATTACACTATATTTTTCCTGAATATTGCCGTCAATGATATAACGCGGATTGCGGTATTTATTATAAATGACATTATAGGTGAGTTTCCAGTATTTGGCCTGAAGACGAATATAGGGTGCATTCGATGCATTATCAGACAATATTAAACTACGGTAGCCATCACCGATAAAATTTTTCCCATAACCTGCAGATATGACAATGTGTTTCCCGGCGAGATAAGTGATATTGCCGGTAATTTGAGATAAAGAATAGTTACCATTACCCTGGCGATATCCTTTACCTACACTGGGTAAATATTGTTGATTGGAATCAATATAATTTTGAATATATGCAGGGAACTGACTATAACCGGCTAAAAAACCTATTGAAAAAGAAAGTTTATCATTATATACGCCCTGAAGTCTTAATCCACCAACATATTGTGCAATCGTATTAGCGGTGTCTCTGTTTTGCCAGCCAAAAGTGGCATCCACATAAGGATCAATGGTCATAACGCCTTTTTCACCCGGTATTTGAATCCAGTTATCCGTACTGAGATTTTTAAAAAAGTAGCCTGATTTATTTCTCGCATTTATGGAAAAAATACTATCTGTAATATCTGAACCAATATTTAAATAGGGTTTCATCTCCAGCCAGTTGATGGACCTGAAACCCGTGAAAACGGTAGTATCTGCCATCAGTGTCAGGTCATTGTAACGGCTCTGTACCAGCGGTGTCAGCGGGATCTGTTGGCCAAAAGCTTTCTCCGAGGCAATAAAGCAGCAAATAATCAATAATCGTTTTATCATTTTTATTCTTTGAATAGATATGGTAATTTGATTTCGTTTTAAGTATTGGATCTAATAGTCATAAGATATTTTTCTGAAAGACATCCGGATACCAATATAGAAAATCCGGTCTTTATATATAAAGCTGGAGCTCTTTTCATTACGGAAAGTTGCGCCTGCTTCAATACGCATATTAGTAACCGGGTTTAAGATATAAGCCAGTTTCAGGTCAGCAAAAAGGATATTGGTTTTGAGGCCTTGTAATAATTCTCCATTTCCCGAAACGGATGCTGTAGAAACCGGTTTAAAAATATCATTTCCATAGTTCAACGTAGCATTGGAATCCGCTCCATATTGTGCATAAAAAGTTTCCAGCCTTACACTAAAATTTTTATAGGTATAATCTGCTTTAAAGAGGCCTTCCCAAAAGTTGGCACCCAGAGCATGAGCCAGCGGTTGATTGTTGTGTGCATAATTTGTATTCAAAGTATTCGTGGCATACATGTAAGGAGTAGCCATATTAAATTCAAGTAAGGTATTCAGATTTTGCAATCCAAAAGTATTTCCAGAGCGGATACCACCCTGAATGGCATATTCATTTGTGGATGAAGATCCGTATTTATTATGTTGTATGGCAAATTGCCCATAAAGGTGGGTACTTTTTAAAATGCGTAATTTCAAATTTGCGCCATAGATTTCATTATTTTTTACACCATCCGGAGATTCTGTGCCATGTGCAAACATGATAGGGCTGGCTATCCAGGGACTCATATCTTTTTGATAGGAAGAATCCTGGTCGGGCCACATAACGGATTCAAAGAGCCCGATATTCAATTGATCAATAGGTTTCCAATCTACAAAGAAGGTTTGGGCCCATTTTCTAAAATAACCTTTTTTGTTATTATAGATCCTGTTTCTGTCACTGATATATTGAGACCACATCACATTGTATTGAAATTTCCCAAGATTAATGGCTGTTCTGAAATAAGGATAATTAAAAGACCAGTCTGAGAGTAAAATGGACCGGTAACCATCACCTATAAAATTTTTTCCATAACCCAAATCAAACATGAAAATTTTCCCTGGTTTATAAACCAGTTTTGCATCGGAGGATGCAAAGTCAAAACCTTTTCCGTCCCCTTTATTTTTAAAACCACCCTGCCCGGGTATAATAAAATTTCCCCTTATAAAACTATCTATATAGCCACCGAATCGGCCCTGGTTTTCATAAAAATTTGTTTCAAAATAAAAATTTTTACCTACGGTTCCGGATACTTCAAAACCGCGTGTATTCATTTCCGGAGTAGTAATACTGCGTTTACTATTGCCGATATATTCATCAAAAATGATATCTGCATTCAGCTTAAAATCTTTGTTATTGAATTGCAATAAATGTTCCTGGAAAAATTTACGATGAAACCAGCTTCCCCAGGAAGCATAAATCCCGGTATCTGTATACACAACCGGTTTCCATGCCGTATGAAGCAAAGAGTCTTCATTATAAAGGATTTTTTGTTCATTATTTTGATTTGTTATTTCCAGTCCGGGTGTATTTTGTGCATTTACCCGAAGAAATATAAGGCAGGCGAGGATCACCAGGGACCCATATCGCTTGATGATGGCGGTGCAAGAAGTAGACATGTATTTTTTATTTGTCATTATGAAATGGCATTGTAAAGTAAAGGGTTTTTAAGTAGAAAATTAAGGAATCATTTATTTTTATTTGGTAAGAAATGGGGATTTATTTTATTGAATGAAAAAAAAATAAAAAATCGTTGTAATGGCCATTATATTTTGAAACTAAATAATCAGTTTTATTTTATAGGGAATAAAAACCCTATCTACACGAACAACAAAACTGCAAAAAGTTGCCACCAGCAAATTGCCTTTATACACCGGAGAATGATGACTTATTGAAATATTCAGTACTTACACTTGAAAGTAAAATCATGTGTTTATAAGGTGGAAAAAACAAGTCATTACTTATCCATTCAATGCCTGGCAATGAATTTTTAAAAAACCTTTGGAGGTATTTTTACTTTTAATAGCAATGCCAATTTAGCTTAGCAATTTTTTCAACGCAAACCAATCAATTCATTTTCTTACCGGAAAGTTTTTCTATAACTTCAGCCAACTTCCTTCTTGAAATTTCCAGCATTTTATTTCCTTTCAAAACAAGAGAGCCATTTTTGTTTATTGCGTCAATATATTTCCGGTTGACCAAATGCGATTTATGAATGCGGATAAATAGCTTTTCCGGCAGTATCTCTTCAAAATCATGCAGGGCTTTTGAAGCGATTTCTGTTTTTTCATTGCTTAAGTGAATAGCGGTATAGCTGCCCTGTGCCTTGCAATGTACTATTTCATTAATCGGAATAAAGCTTATACCATTGGCTGTGTGCAATGCTAGTTCGTGATCGTCCTCTTTTACGTGGACATTGTGTAAAAGGTTCTTTAATTTCTCGAGTGGATCAGAGCTATTTTTAATTGTGCCAGCCAAGTGCTAAAGCCATTACTTCCACTGTATTTAGAAACTTATTATAAGAGGTGGCTCATTCGACACCCCTTATAATAAGGCAGATAATTTTATTGTTTATGCCTACCGCGCAATTATCATTTTTTTTGATGCTACCACTTTCCCGTTTATCAGCAGTGAATAGCTATATGCCCCGGCATTTAATGTGCTTCCGTCAATGGTGATATTGCCTTTGCCGGATTGCAAAGGAATTTGCTTCAACACTTTGCCACTCATATCGGAAACCATAAGCTGTGCATCGTGCAGGTTGTCAGGTATATCGTACCCGATACTGGTATTGTTTCCAAATGGGTTAGGAATATTTTGTTGCAAAACAACAGAAGTAACCGAGGCCATATTTTTCATTTGGTTACTGCTCAAATCAGTCTGAGCACAGGGACTGCAAACCTTGATTGGCTATAAGAAAGCCGTTCGCTCCTATCAACTTTGTGCAGAAGCAATTAACAAATTAAAATCAATAGCAGAAAAAATTGGCTTTTCTGAATTTGAATATAAGAAAAGTTTATACTATGCGGCAAGTAAAAAAGACATTTCATTCCTGAAAGAAGAATATAAAATCCGTAAGGAAAATAATTTTGAGGTCAGTCTTCTTGAACAAAAAAGTATCAAAAACATTTTTGGGTTTGATGCTCCTGCTGCCATTCTTTCTGAATTGGGAGCGCAAACTGATGCTTATTCATTTACACATGCTCTGCATCAGCACAATCTAAAAAAAGGTACTAAAGTTTTTGATCGTGTCAACATTACTAAAATTCATCACAACAAAAACGGAGTAATCCTTACCACACAAAATAAAAAAACCATTAAAGCGAAAAATCTAATATACGCTTCCGGTTATGAAACCGTAAATTTTATCAATAAAAAAATCGTTAAACTTAATTCAACTTATGCTATCATCAGTGAGCGTTATGAGGAGGATAATTTTGCATGGCCCGAAGAAGTGTTGATATGGAATACTGATGATCCATATCTCTATCTTAGAACAACCAATGATCGTCGAATTATTATTGGTGGCCGCGATGAAAAATTTTACAATCCCGAAAAAAGAGATAAACTTCTTGATCCAAAATCTAACAGGCTTGAAACGGATTTTAAAAAAATATTCCCTAAAATTCCATTTAAGAAGGAATATAAATGGACCGGAACTTTTGGGTCAACAAAGGATGGTCTTCCTTTCATTGGCCCTTATAAGTCGTTGCCCAATAGTTTTTTTGCTTTAGGCTTTGGTGGCAACGGGATTACTTTCAGCCAGATAGCAGCAGAAATAAATAGAGATTTAATTTTAGGTAAAGACAATCAGAATGCAGCATTATTTTCATTTGAAAGAATATAACAAAAATGAACCGCAACACGCATTGGATTTAGGGAGCTTAACAAGCAAAAAGATGGCATGATAATTTGTGCAATTTTATTATTACTAATTCTAAAAATTATTACTATGGCAAAGTATTCAAAAGCATCTCAGAAAAAAGTAGAAAAAGCAATGCATGAGATGCACGAAGGCAAATTAAAAAGTGGTAAGAGTGGGAAAAAAGTTACTAATCCTAAGCAAGCAATAGCTATTGGGCTATCGGAAGCAAGAAAGGAAGGTAACAAGGCGCCCAGAAAAAAATCATAGCCTACGGGCTAAAAAGCAGCCAGAAATCACGGCCAATCATTACAAAATAATAGAAATTATTCCCTTTTTTGTACATCTTCCCCGAACGGTATAAATTAGTTACAAGGCTGGCTGAAATAAAAAGTTGAGCCCTCATTTATTTTAGAGTCCATCCACTTTTTTCCGTCATGCTTTTTTATTATGGATGCAGAAATGTATTCTGCCTTTATCAGCAGTACTCTATCTTTCTACAGCGTGTGTGTGTTGTACGATACCTGGATTGATGATCACGTTTGCGCCAGCAGGGGAAAACCAGATCATGTTTAAATATCTGTGTAAAGCATAGAAAACCCCGGTAGGATTTCCTAATAATATCTAAATCTAAAAACACTGTTATGACTTGGTAAAAGACGCCGTTTTAGAAAATTTGCTTAGGTAGCGTCGTAAGAAAATGAAAAGCATGTTTGAGAAGCACGGCTATCTTCAACATTTATTTAAAGAAGTTCCTGGTGAAATGCTCCAGGCAAGTTTGTTAGCATCTTCATTTTTGTTTGATTCAATATTCAACTGATTCTTTATTATCTTCAAATCTAAAATTTTAATTCTACTTAAAATGGTACCTTATTTGCTTAATGTAGTCAGCAAGAACCACCTGTTATATGAATAAACTTAAAAAATGGATCATATATATAATCGCTGGAATTTGCTTATTGATTGTAACTGGTTATTTTACCTGGCAACGTTTTAAATATAAAATAGTTGAAAAAACACTTTCCGCAAAGGTTGAAGAACAAACAAACGGATTATACACGATTCAATACGATTCTCTTTCATTTGATGAAGTTACTGGTTATGCTTCCATTAAAAATATCCGCATAATTCCAGATACGGCACTCGCAAAAACGATGTCTGTGGATAAAATGCCCGACCTGTTGATCGACGCCTCCATACAATCAATTACTGTAACAGGAGTGAAGACAGCCAAAGCTCTGGAAGGGAATGCATTACAGGGCGACTCAATCATCATTGACCATCCGGACCTGACTATCTATTCCTTAAAACCACTTAGGAAAAATAGTATGATCCAAATGGAGGCCAATACAATCTATAAACAAATTTTAGGAAAGCTGGATTACATTAAAGTAGGATTCGTTTTTATCAATGGTGCTAACGCAACAGCGTATGATTTTTTTAATAAGAATAAGAATTTTGATTTTATAGGAGGTAAATTATTACTGGACGATGTTCTGATAGATAGTACCCATAATCTTGATACGACCCGCATTCTTTTTTGCAAGCAGGCCGCCTTTACAGTTGATTCGTTTATTTCGTATAACCATGATCGTAAACAATTATCAGTTAAGAACGTTCATTTTCTTGGGAAACAAAAACAATTGCTATTTGATCAGATCTCTTTGAATAGGTTTGAGAACGACACTTCTGCTCCGATAAGGATGTTGGATGCAGACAAGTTAATATTGAACGGCGTCCAATCGAACCAGATCGTTATGAATAAGAACCTGGCAGTTGACTCTATTCAATGTAACAATATTATTTTCTATCAATTACCACTGGAAAATTTAAAAACCAGCGGAAAAAAGGTTTCAACAGATGCTGACAGTATGGGCTTCGTAAATGTTTATGGGGTGTCAGTACAATATTTAAATTTTCCAAAAGTGTCTTTTGTCCCTTTTGCACAAAACAATTTTGCGACCGGTACTATTTCCATAAAGGTGTGGGATGTTATTGCAAGTAGAATTTACGATCTGCAACAATATCCAATGGACTTTACCAGGGAGGCAGAAGTAGATTTAGACAGGTTTTCAATAAAATCAAAAAATGGTTTATACACGTTCAATGCAAAAAACGCCCGGATAAACTCGCTTTCACGACAATTAGATATTCAAAGCTTAAGTATAGACGCTTTTGAAGGTGAAAAACAATTTGCCAATCATTTCCATTATCAGACAGACAGGTACGATGTTAATTTTAAAGGAATTTCTTTACGGAATATCAATATAAACGACCTTCTTGATAAAACCATTTCCGCTACTGATCTGAATATTAACAATACCGTTGTAAAAATTTATCATGATCTCCACAAACCATTAAGACAAAAGAGTAAAGTCGGAAATTATCCGTCACAATTACTTCAAAAAATAAATATTCCCATTAATATCCCTTCTGTTCTTTTAAAAAATGCTTTGATAGAATACCGGGAAAATGAAGTGGTAAGCGATAGTATTGGTGTTGTTAGTTTTCAAAATTCAACCTTACACGTTACCAACGTCACGAACATTCCTTCTTATATTCAAAAGAATAACTTATTAAATATTGCTTTTCAATCAAAAATTCTAAATGCTATTCCTGTCAAGGGTAATTTTGGATTTTCCCTAAACAGCAAGCATGGAAATTTTGTCGTCAATGGGCAAGTATCAGCCTTTGACGCGATAGAATTAAATAAAGTATCCATTCCCATGGCACTCATCCAGATCAACTCCGGAAAGATTAATTCCCTGGAATTTAATTTCAAAGGAAATGACACCATTGCTCATGGAAAATTTGTAATGAAATATGACAACTTGAAAGTTGCTGTTTTGAAAAAAGATAAAGAATCAAAAGATTTAAAAAAACGCGGCCTGGCGACATTTGCTACCAACCTGATCATTGCAAACAGCAATCCTGCCCAATCAGGATTACGAACACAGGAACCGGAATATAAAAGGGAAATTTACAAATCATTTTTCAATCTTGTGTGGAAGACTATTTTTACAGGTATGAAAGAAACACTGGGAATTCCTTAAAAGAAAAAAAATCCTTGAAAAAAGTAAAGAAATAAATAGTCAATATTGTCCGACTAAAATAATGAAAAGGAGATAAAAGAAGGGTGGCTCGTTAGTACCACCCGGATTGGTTAAGTTTGAGTGGCAACACTTAAATAATAACCAATGAGTGATGGTAAAACTTTGTCGGATAGCCGGTAAAAGGGGTTAAGTATCCGTAATCTTAAAATTTTGTCTTCGCTGCCAATTGCACGCATCTCGGCTGCCCCGTAAGATGGGGAAAAGATGCACATCTATTTATGAAAAAGGCGTTCCTTTTTGGCCCAATGCTGCATGGAGAGATGTGATGTTTAGTTCAATCATAGTTATTTGTATCATTTGTCTCGCTGTTATTTTTGGCCCACCAGCACTTTCAGGAAAACCAGCCCCCTCGCAATTAACTATTTCTTCAACACCGGACTGGTACATAGTTCCCTTCTTCGTATTGTTTGCGCTGATGCCGCATAAAATCGAGTCTGTCGCAATGTTGCTCGGCCCAGTTTTAACTCTTTTAATATTATTTTCAATTCCATTTATTTCCAACAGGGGGAAAGAAGCCCGATAAAAGGCCGTGGGCGGAATATGGGGGTATTTGCGTTACTATATTTGTGATCAGTTTATCGGTAGTAGATTTGAAAGCGCCGTGGTCGCCACATTTTAATGCCAAGCCATTACCATTAAGCGCAATTAAATCTGACAATCCCGATTCCACAATCATTCAGGGAGCGCATTTGTTTTATTAAAAAGGGTGCGAATATTGCCATAGGATGAATGGCTACGGGGGACTTGATCTACCATTGGGCGACGTTTTTCTATCCAGGAATTAAAAGTGAGAATTATAAACGGAGGGAAAATATGCTGGCATTCGGCGGTATTCTTACAAAAGAAGACCGATTTCTCAAACATATCAAAAGCTGAAGTGAAAAATGTAGAACATCAAATCCACAATAGACCAGTAAGAAAATTTGGTTATTTAACTTCTAATGAAGAATTTTTGAAAATTAATAGGTAGTGTTGTACTTATTCGTTGAACACAGCTAATAATTCAATACAAAAAAAATCATGAAATGAAACAAAATAAAAGAAAAGCAGGCTTCTTCGAGAGATTCGCCGGAAAAGCAACTATTGCTACAGGCAGTACAGCATCTATAATCATAAGTTTTAGCCTGATCATAGCCTGGGCAATCAGCGGCCCCTTTTTTCATTATTCAGAAACCTGGCAACTGATTATAAATACAGGTACCACCATCATAACTTTCCTTATGGTATTTCTTATCCAGAAATCGCAAAACAAAGATTCCATGGCGATACATTTAAAATTGAATGAACTATTGGCTGCGAGCGACCTTTCCAGTAACAGGCTGGTGGATGTAGAAGACCTTAGCGAAGAAGAACTTTGTGTTTTACAAAAATATTATGCCCGATTAAAAGAGAAAGCAAAAAGAGAAAATACATTAATTAAATCACATAGTATTGATGATAATGAAATGCGGGGTAAGAAAGACAATCCATCCGAAAAGTCAGCAAAGAAACGTATCTAAAATTCTGTCCGTTAACTATCATTGTTGCAAAGGAGGCAAATACGCAAAAAGCCCACAGACATTTAAAAGTATGAGGTTTTTGATTTTGATTGCCGGGAAAAGAATTTGAAAACTAATCAATCTGTTTCTGGCCCCATACTTGTTTAGGCATGGTTAGATTTTATGAAATTTGTAAAGATTTATTCTTCATGGCCTGATATAAAAGCAGAAACAATATTTCTGTCTTTTATTTTTCTATTCTTTAACTTAATAAATGTACAGGCACAAAATAGTCCTGGCATGATACCTCATATTATATCAAATTTCCCGGGAGCTTGACTTCGCGAATGTTTACTTCTCAAAAATATACAGACTTCACTTTGAAAGATAAAGCCACACGGAGTATTCATTACTATCCGAATACTACATTTAATTTGGGAGTTGGCGTCACTTATAATAATTTTTCTCTGAATCTTGCTTATGGATTTGGTTTTTTAAATCGGGATCCCGAAAAAGGAAAAACAAAATATCTTGATTTGCAGAGTCATATCTATTGGCGAAAATGGATAACGGATTTTGATGGACAATTGTATAAAGGATATCATCACTCCAAAGGCTTAGCAACTAAAGCCGGAAAATATTATTACCGTGACGATTTAAAGGTTGCTTTGTTTGACATTTCCCAATAACCCCACTAGCGCAGATATGCAGCCAAGGCAAAGTAGCGTTGGTGCATCTGTGCCTGGGTTAGCAAACTAATAAAGCCATGCTAAAAATTGAACATTTGTAATGCTAAATCCGGAAATAGTCCGGCAGAAATAAAGTGCACAGGGGATTATGCAAAACACCTGCGCCAGTAGAGTTGACGAGTTAGGATTTTTAAATAACTTGTATAAAGTATTTGATGAGGTGTAAAGAAGTTGTTTCGTGTGCCACGAAACAAGGCGAAAGAACTCAGTGTTCTAAATGAAATATGGCAACAATAGATTATTGAAAAAATTACGACCAATTCGCCTTATTCTAAAACGGAATAAAGAAATAAATCCATCTGAAATGCTAGCAAAGAAACCTAGCTAAAAGATTTTCAATTTAACCTATCATTGTTGCAAAGTTGCGTACTTCAAAAAAAACCTCAGACCATTAAGAGTATGAGGTTTTTTGAATTTCAGAAAAAAAGTTACAGTCCTTGTATCCATTCAATTACTTCCTCTTTTGTTTTTCCAAGCTTCTGTTGTAGGCGGCCTACAAATTCATCATCCTTTCCATCCTCATGTTTCAAATCATCATCTGTTAAGTCGCCATAGGCCTGTTTCATTTTCCCTTTTACTTCATTCCATTTTCCTTTTAATTTTAATTTCCAGTCTTCCATTGCTAAATGTTTAATTGTGAAAAAATAATTTTGACATCTTTTTTTTAATTCTATTGGGCTGCCTTTCTTATCACTCGAAGAATGATGGCAATAATGGCAATTACTAATAAGATATGAATAAGACCACCTGTGTAATAACCACCAAGGAAGGAGATAGCCCATATTATTATCAGAATTACTGCGATTAGATACAATAAGTTACCCATTGTTTTTGATTTTAAGGTTAAAGAAAATATTTGTTGAAAAAAATAATTTTCAACAGCAGATCAATAAAAATTCATGAGTTCTATTCTTCACAAACATCCAATCACGCTTTTCTAATCATGCCCATAATAATGGATATCACAGCAATTACCAGAAGAATATGAATCAGAAAACCCGCCACATGATAAACCAGAAAAGATATTACCCAGATAATTATCAATATTACAGCGATTATAAAAAAAAGTGCTCTCATTTATTTAATAGAATGGTTCCTTTTAAACTCACTTCTTCCAAGTTATTTACTTTCTTTTCCGGATGCTTCCATCATGTCTTTTTTATGCCGGGGTTGTTAAGGCATCCCAAACTTTGGAAATGAAGGCATTGATTTTTACAGATGCTTTTGAAATTAAATTCATTCCAAAGTCTTTTAATTGGAAATATATTGTAAACTCTCACCATCTTTTTATAAAAAAATTGTGCCAAACATTTAAGGAAGGGCGGTTTAACTATATTTATCACTTTAAAATTTCGGCATAATTTTTATATTACATGCAACAATGATATCATTTGCAACCACCTGGAAAATCATTAAGCAATCCTTCGCCGATTTTTTTAGCGAAAGAGTATTGAAATTAAGTGCTGCGCTTTCTTATTATACGCTCTTTTCATTGCCCGGACTGCTCATAATCGTTCTGTGGATAAGCGATGTTTTTTATGGCAGAGCTGCCGTAGAAGGAACGGTGTATAGCCAGATAGCAGATTTCGTGGGAAGAGATGCGGCATTGCAGATCCAGCAAACCATCCGCAATACCACCTTATCCTCCGACAATAAAATTGCTACCGTTGTGGGACTCGTTACTTTGATCATAGGGGCAACAAGCGTATTTGGAGAAATACAGGATTCCATCAATCTTATCTGGCGGTTGAAAGCCAAACCCAGGAAGGGCTGGCTGAAGCTCCTGGTCAACAGGCTGCTTTCTTTCTCCATTATTATTACGCTGGGCTTTCTTTTGCTGGTATCTCTTATCGTCAACGGTATATTGGATACTTTTATCAGCCGGTTCACCCTGGCATTTCCAGAAGCGCAGGTCATTGCATTTTATATTGCAAATGTCATCCTCAGTTTTGCCATTACATCATTTTTATTTGGGCTTATATTCAAAGTACTTCCCGATGCCAAAATCAAATGGCACAATGTGAGAATAGGCGCCTTTACTACTGCCTTATTATTTATGCTGGGAAAATTTTTTATCAGTTATTATCTGGGTCATACCCGGATGACCTCGGTCTATGGAGCAGCCGGCTCTGTTATCGTGATCCTGCTATGGGTATATTATTCTGCAATCATACTGTATTTTGGCGCAGTTTTTACACGGGTGTATGCCATTCAAACAGGTTCACATATTTATCCCGACGATTATGCAGTATGGATTAAAGAAGTGGAAATGGAATATGATCATTCCCTCCAGTCAATGCCGGAAAAGAAAAGTACAATTCCTTCTGCAAAAAAATGAGCTACTGGTGTGTCAAATGTAAAATGTGAAACATAATTCTCAACCATAATTTACCTGATTGAACACTACTTGACTCCTGCTTTTTTCTTTAATTCAGCAACAGCTATCGAGTTCATTCTTCTCAGGGGTTTACTTTTCCTCTTTTGGTGCAAGCGTCCGCACAATGTCATTTAGCTAAGAAATAGGCAAATAAAATTTATTGAATTAAGAATTGAAAAGAATTAATGCACGTATGTGCTTAAGCAATAATATTAATTTCGTATCAGACAAAAATAGTGGACTCAATCTCGCCGTTGGTCATAGGTTACATGACGGTTGGCGTGTTGAACATTATCTAAAAATAGCTTCATGTAAGTAGAAAAATAATCAACGTTTGGCCTCCAACTAACGACTTAAAAGACCCATTTAGCGTAAGGTTGTAATCTTATATGTAAGCGCAAGTGTCCACTTATGATATTTTCAGAAGTAGTATTGTACATTTACTCTATAAGCCGAAAATATTGATCCCACTATAATGATACCTTGTATTTTATTTCATATTGTAAAGTATTTTAGGTTCATGGCAATTTTGGAAACAACATAATAAAACATAAGAGATAAAAGATCATAAGATGTTTGATAAACCTTTGCAGTATGTCCATTTGAATCCGGCAATGGCTTGCTTTGTAATTAATCCGGATGACAGGAGGTATAGCTTTACAAGTGATTTTTATGGAATAAAGAGTTTGATCGATTTGGATTTTACTTCGTAATGCACATGGCGTAAGCGGACGCGTTCATCAACAAAAGGTTTTTATTGGTTAAAACAATTATGATTTGTAAAATGAAATGAATGTTTTAATCAAACTCTCACATTGATATAAACAATTTGTTATTGCACCACATGAATAAAAAAACAATTCAAAAAAATTGAATAATGCTCTGTGAAAAGTTCAGGACTACAAGACTTTACCTTAAATGAAACTTTAATAAGCGGTTGGTTCGCCTTTAATAATATTGGCTATGGTAAGAAATACAATACGAATATCCAACATCAGACTCCAGTTTTCCATGTACCATAAGTCATGTTCAATTCTTTTTTTCATAGATTCTTCAGTTTCGGTTTCACCGCGGTAGCCATTTACCTGTGCCCAACCGGTAATGCCCGGTTTGACAAAATGCCTGGCCATGAAGCTATTGATTTGATCCTGGTAATCGAGATTTAATTTTACGGGGTGGGGACGCGGCCCTACAATACTCATTTGCCCTAAGAGTACATTCAGGAATTGGGGCATTTCATCTAAACTGGTCTTTCTCAAAAAACGCCCCACAGATGTAATACGAGCATCATTTTTGGTGGCCTGTTTAAATTCTCCGTCAGATTCCGTAACCGTCATAGTGCGGAACTTAATGATTTTGAAAAGTTGATTATTCCTGCCTGGCCTGTTTTGTATAAAAAATACCGGCCCTTTCGAATTTAATTTAATAATGATACCCACAATCGGAATAAGCCAACTTAATATAAATACGGTTATGAAGAAACTAAATACGATATCAAAGATTCTTTTTTTGGCCCTGTTCTCTACTTTGGCTTCCAGAGGTTCCTTCCGAATACTGATAACCGGGAATTCATTAAAATAGTTTACCATTCCTTGCCTGGAAGGGGTGATATCTTTGGAAACAAATTTTAAGCGGACACATTTTTTATCCGCCAATTCGGCCAATGCTTCCCAATTTTCTTCTGTAGGAAATATGGTCGAGTATATTTCTTCAATTTGATTATTGGCCGCAAACTGGATACATTTTTCAATGGGTTTAAAAGGCATTACGGCCGCTGTGCCTCCATTTTCAGAATCTTCAAAAAATCCTCTGAATTTATAATCACTTTTTTTGCTGGCAAATAACTCGGCCAACTCTTTCCCGGTATCGTTTTGTCCCAAAATGGCCACCGGCTTTTTCTTATTGACTCTTCCAATCAGTACCTCTGAAATATGTGTAAAAAGGATCCTGCTTAAAATAAAGAAAGCTATAAAAAATGAATAACAATAGAGGATGATACGCAAAGGCACGGTTTCCTTGCTTAAATACAGGTAAGCCAGAAAAATGGCTATTTGCAGGATGATGGCTTTAATGGTTTGCCGGAGTGTTCTTTCTATCACCTGAAGATTATCGTGAGAATATAAATTCATCACGATGGTAGATAAGAGCCATGAAAAGTTGAAAAATAAAAAATCGCCAAAATGCAGTTCTAATACCCCACCGGTTGAGAAGTAGCTTTTAATCAATACAGTCAGTAAGAAGGCGGTATTAATAATAGCATAATCCCCGAAAATCAGGAAGAAACGATAATAAAAAAAATACTTTTTACCCATTTGAATAACACATTGAAAATTTACGATTCATAGGTTGAGGGGTAAGCCGTAAATTTACGGAGGACAATATTACAACCATTTTTAGTAAAATACTAACTTTTTTTAAAAAAACATTAAAAAATACCC
>JAFDXJ010000020.1 GCA_018268015.1 Bacteroidota bacterium | reverse complement strand
TAAGGGATTTTATATGCCTGAATAAGAAAAAGAAAAGCATAACCTCTGAAAAACTGCCTTTCTAAAAAAGTAAGCAAATCTGTTTGCTGAAAAAACCCATCCTCCTCTTACGACATCTCCATATTATCCGGTTCCGTTCAACAGGCGGCTTCATTGTTGGTGCTGCGCACCCAACGAAGCCTTAGTTGGTACCCGCAGTAGTAAAAACGACAGGGCACACTACGTTTCATATCAACAGGTGGCAGGATGCTCAATATTTTTTAAAAAAAATTGAAGTACTGGATAAGAGCCATAATTTCCAACATACTTATCTGGAAAAAGTGAGAAAATTTTCCTGCACTGATTTTATTGAAATGCTCTCCTGGCAACAACTAAAAGTAAAAGCCGTCTTTGGGGATTACACGCTTGAACCTTTTAATTCGACTACCTCACCAAGAATGATTTTAATAGCCAGGAAATAGCATTGTGTTACATTGAATTGTGGTGCATGTATTTTATTCTAAAATGAGCAAAATTTGCAACAACCTTTTCTTTAATCCTTTCTTTTATTGCTCCACTAAAAATATAAAAGAGGAGTACCCATAGATTTAAAATCATTGAGTACTTTGAAATAGCTTTCTATGATTTTCTGGTACGAATGACCGACCTTGAAATAGCTAAAACCAGCTACCAATAAATGCATCATTTACCTTTTCGCCTGCCAGTTTTTTACGACGTCTTGCTTTATCTATTTTATGTTTCATGCTGGTGACAATGATGCATATTAAAAAGATAATTGTAAGCGGCGGAATGCCTAACAGGCTGATCCATTTTCCTCCAAACATGCGCCGCATAGGCCTTCTCAGCCTTTCGGCTATTAAATACATACTGGGCACTATAACCAATGTCATGAAAAATGCAAAGGCCAGTCCAAAAATAATTGTCCATGAAAGAGGCTTCCAAAAGACGGCATTATCTCCTCCAAAAAAGATATGAGGATTCAGGTTGGCAAATAAGGATATGAAATCAATATTAAACCCAATACCTAATGGGATCAATGCTAAAATTGCAGCCATCGCAGTAAGTAAAACAGGTATGATACGAATTTTACCTGCTTGAATGACGGCTTCCCGTGTTTTAAAGCCCCTGCTTCGTAGTTCATCTGCAAATTCAATTACCAAAATAGCATTTTTAACCACAATTCCTGCAAGTCCTACAATACCCATTCCCGTCATCACAACCGACATATCCATGCCAACTATAGTGAATCCCAATAAGACCCCAATGACACTGAAAATTATTTCTGTAAGAATGATTATCGGCTTACTGATGGAATTGAATTGAATAACCAAAATAATGAGAATCAGCATTAATGCAATGACAAGCGCTTTGCCTAAAAATGCGGCTGTTTCGGCCTGCTGTTCTCCTTCTCCCGTTTGGCGAATGGTTACATCCAAAGGTTTTTGTTGGAAAGAATTAATATATCCCAATAAAACCTGATTTACAGCTGTAGGGGTAAAACCATTGAGAACATTACTTTTAAGTGTAATCATTCGCTTTTGGTCTTTACGCTTAACACTGCCTAATGTACTGGTATAATCAACATCTACCAATGAGCTTATGGGAACACTTTTTATAGCCCCCCCACTGGCGAAATCACGGAATACCACATTCATATTGAGAATTTCATCCAGGCTTTTTCTTTGCAACTCATTATTTCGTAACTGGATTTTATATTCATCTTCTCCTTCTTTAATTTTAGAAACTTCACTTCCAAATAATGCCGTCCGGATTTCTTGGCCAATCTGTCCTGTGGAAACGCCTTGAATGAGCGCTTTTTCCCGGTTTACTTTAAGGGTAATTTCAGGGTTACTTAAATCTACATCCATTTTCAATTCTTCTACACCCGGAACACGTATCGAGTCTAAATAATTTTTCAAAGCGACAGCGGTCTTCGTGAGGTCATCAAAATTCTCGCTGGCTACTTCTATATTCACCGGTGGGTCTGTTGGAGGCCCATTTTGTTCCTGGTCAACTGTTATCTCTGCACCAGGAATACCTTTCATCACTCTACGGATTGAATCCAAATAAGGTGCAGTAGCTACACCATTACGCTTCGCAAATTCAACAAATGAAATTTGTATTCTTCCCAGTTCGGAATGCGTGCTTTGGTCTCCCAGCATGGGATCGCCGGCGCCTATGGCCACATTGGTAATAACACTTTCAACAACCGGATTTGTTTTGCCATTTTCCATACCCAGGACATGATTCACTTTTTGCTCCAGCACTTTTGTTATACTATCCGTATATTCAACATTCGTACCGACCGGTAATTTTAGATAAACATAAATCTGATTTGGATCGCCTACTGGAAAAAATTGTACTGCCACACGTCCGGAATTTACAGCAGAGGCAATTCCAATAATTGAAATGACCAGGAGTAAAAAGGTGGAAATCAATAACCATACGGGCCTGGTTCCTTTTAAAGCCCATCTTAATAAAGACTCATAGTGACTCATGATCCAAGGCAGGATTTTATTTTGAAATCCATGAATCCATTTATCTAAAATAAACTTGTTGAATACAATGAGGATGGCAATAAACAATAAAAGATTCCCCATGAATGTAAAACCAATCAGATCAAGAAAAATACCTAAAACGATGGTAACCCAAAATACCGGGTTTCTGAAAATGCGTGATGCTTTTTTCCCCTCCGTTTCCGAATGATTCATAAAATCCACTGCAAATACGGGGTTCATGACAAATGCTACCAACAATGATGCTGTCAAAGTAAAAATTAACATCGTGGGCAAATACACCATGAATTTACCTATAATCCCCGGCCAAAAAAGTAAAGGGAAGAATGGGGCCAGTGTTGTAAGCGTGCCGGCAAAAACGGGTACGAATATTTCTCCCGCCGCCATTTGAGCAGACTTTAAAGAAGTGTATCTTCCTTTACCCTGTATAAAAATACGATGTGTGTTTTCTATGACAACAATGGCATCATCTACAATAATACCCAGACCAAATAAGAGGGCAAATAAGACAATAAAATTGAGTGTAACATGTGTACCGATAATAAGATCTGCTCCCGGTAAAAACACAAAGGCTACAAACATACTGAGTGGTACAGATAATGCTACAAAAAATGCATTCACCACACCCATGAAAAACATGAGGATGATTAATACCAGGATAAAACCAATAACAATCGAATTGACCAAATCATTAAATGAAGTTCTGGTAGCAATGCTCTGATCCCCGGTTACCACGGTTTTTAAGTCTTTAGGAAAATTACTTACCTGCATTTCTGCTACCACCTGCTTCACTTTATCCGTTGTTTCAATCAGGTTTTCACCAGCCCGCTTAATAATGTTTAAAGTGATTACATTTTTTCCATTCAGGCGGGCATAACTTTCACGGGTATGAATGGTGTCTTTAATAGTGGCAATATCTTTGAGATAAATTGGACGGCCCGTAAAATTTCTTACAACGATCTGTTGTATATCATAAACATTTTTGAACTGACCTTTTAGTTGCAGGTTTCGCTGCATATTTCCAATATCTATAAGCCCGCCGGAAATATCCAGGTTTTCATTGGCAACAGCCGTAGCAATATCATTAAATGTAACGCCGGCGCTTTGCATCAGGTAATTATTCACATTAATTTGGAACTCTCTCTCGGGGGCGCCAACCAATTCCACTCTGCTCAGTTCAGGAAGTTCTTCAAGTTTGTCTTTTAAATCATCGGCATATTTTTTTAACTGCATCAGGTCATAATCCCCACTAACATTGACATACATGATTGGTTGATCTGAAAAACTTACCTCCATCACATTTGGCTCCTGAGTGAGGTCAGTAGGGAGATCTGTTTTTGCTTTATCAACCGCATCTTTTACCTTTTGTAATGCGACATCAGTACTTACATCCGTATTAAATTCCACGGTTATAGCAGAAAAATCCTGTTGAGATGTGCTGGTAGTTTTATTAATTTTTGCACCGGTAATCCCTTTTATCTGTTTTTCAATGGGCTTAGTTACCAGGTTTTCAATATCCTTTGGTGAGTTACCTACATAAATCGTTTGAACAAAAATAGTAGGAATCACAATATCCGGGAACTGCTCTTTAGGCAAGGTCACAAATTGAAAAATTCCGGCAATACTCAGGAATAAAATCAGCAGGTAAACAGAAGTCCTGTTATGAATACTCCAGGTAGTGGGCTTAAAGTTTTTATTCGATTCATCCTTGAAATTTTCCTTCATAGAATAATGTATTAATAGGTCAATCTATTTGCTGGTTGAATGAATAGATTTATTGAATATTTGTAATTGGCAGCCCTTCATATAAACCCAGATAGCCATCAGAAATAATTAAATCACCAGTCTGTAAACCGGATAAGATTTCAATTTGTCCATTATACATTTGGCCGATTTGGACTGGTTTCTTGTGAGCTACCATTTTACCATTCTCTTGAATAGCCACCATCACAAATTTTCCTGCCTGGTCTGACTGAACCACATTTAAGGGCACGGTAATAGCATTTTTTGATTCATAATCTTTAATGCTTACTACGGCAACCTGATTCGGTCGTAAGTTCTTATCTGCGGGCAGTCTTGCTTCTACATAAAAAGCCCTGGAATTTGGGTCAATCGTTTTCCCTTCCAAGGAAATCGTAGTATTGAAGCTGGCATTCAAATCAGGTAATTTCACAATCATTTCATTACCTACACCCACCTTATCCAAATAATTTTCGGGTACATTGGTGGTTACTTTCAAATCTGTATTATTGACAATTTCTATTTGTGGAGTTTGTCCTGCAACACCTGTAAACAATTCACCCACACGGATATTCACCTGGTCTGCCACCCCCGAAACATCGGCATAAACATTGGTTTGATTTTTCTGTTCTTTTAAAGTGGCTATCTGATCTTTGAGCTGGTCTACACCGAGCTTTGCCTGGTTTAATTGCAATTCTGTACCGATCTGTTGATCCCAAAGATTTTTCTGCCGGCGGTATAAATCTTCAGCATAATTTAACTGTGTTTGTAATTGCTGAAGGTTTCTGCTATAAACCGCATCGTCCAGTCTGAGAAGTAGTTGACCTTTTCTCACATAATCTCCTTTTTTCACATAAATTGCTTTTACTAATCCACCCACACCATTTCCAGGAGCCACATAAGAAATATTTTGAGATTCAATATTTCCCTGGAGGTCAATATAATGTTTGAATAGGCCTGTGCGCAGTGTATCCAATGTGACAATTTTGGCTTGTACAGTTTGTGTATTGCTGTCTAATTTATCAATCTCAGCCTGCAACGTGGTAATGGCTGCATTGATACTTTGTTGTTGCTTTTTCAATTCTTCCATTTTGGCTTTCTTAGCAGCCAGGCTATTATTATCTGAATTGTTACAACTTACAAAAAAAGCCAGGGCTGTTATAACGAAAGTTTTCACTAATTTTTTCATATATATTCAATTAATCTGGATAGATATTTTTTATAAAATACCGGCTGCTTTTTCAAAATCAATTTTGGCTATGATGGCATTATACAATGCATTGATATAATTACTTTGGGCAACTCTCAAATCTGCCTGAGCATTGGCAATTTCCGTTGTGGATCCGGTTCCAATTTCATATTTTTTCTTTGTTTGCTCATATACACTTTCGGCAAGCTGCATATTTGTTTTTTGCAAATCCATTGATGCAACTGCATTTCTGTAATTATTCTTTGACTGCGCAACATCATTATCAATAGATTGTTTGAGGCCTTCTATCTGGTTAACGGTTTGTTCTAATTCCAGTTGTGATTTCCGGATATTAGAGGCTTTTGCAAAGCCGTCAAAAAGTGGAATATTTATATTCATGCCTATATAAGAACTGGTAAACCAATCTCCCTTTGAAAAAAAATCAAAACTATTACGCTGGGCAGATTTCATAAAGGATGCGGACAAGCTAAAAGTGGGTATCCTGGATAATTTATACCTGCTAACATTAAATTCACCCAACTTTTTGGATACTTGCAAGAGTTGATAGTCCGGCCGGTTTTCGTAAGAATAGTTTCCTTCATTCAGCAATTCATTTTTAATTAAGTCACTTGTTACTGAATCGGTTAAAATCAAAGAATCGCTGATAGGCATACCCATCAATAGTTTCAAGCCATAATAACCATTGCTGATGGTATTTTCAACATTTGATTTTTCCGTTTGCAGATTATTTAATTGCACGGTGGCTTTATCTACATCCAGTTTTTCCTGGAAGCCATTTTGATATAAAATCTTTACATCGTGCAATAACTTTTCGGCTCGGGTGATATTTGCATCTATCTGGGCTACTTGTGTTTTACTCGCTGCGAGCTGGTAATACAATTTATAAATATTCGCCCGGATATTTTCTTTGGTAACTTCTAGGCTTTTTGTTTTAAAAAGAAGTGTTGTTTTTTCAGCTTTCAAAGCAATAAAAAGCTGGCCATCAAATAATATTTGAGATAAGGTAAGACCCACATTGGCATTCCATTTACTACCAAATGCAGCCTGAATATACCCATAATCAGCTGGCGCTTTTATCGGGTTTCCATTTCCATCCCTTACACCCTGATCTATTAATACACCATAGGTTGCTGCTGCGATAAAATTGGGGAAACTTTGAACAGCCACATTGGGGTTAAAGGTGGGCCCAATATTACCATTGATCTGAGGATAAGCTGCAGATTTTACATTTCTGTTTACCTGTTCCTGAATTTTATAATCAAGTAATGCATTTTTTACCTGCACATTATTTGATTCGCCATACGCTGCACAATCGGATACTGAAAAATGATGTATGGCAGGCAATGTATCTACCTGTGCTGAAGCCCGTGTAAGGAGGGTCAATAAGAGAATCCATGTTATACTAAAATGGTGTTTCATGAATGTTGCAGGTTTTCTTGTTTGGCAATAAAATTTTCAATTAATTTTTTACCCTTGATGGTTACAATTCCATAAAGAAAATTTAAAGCAATTTCCTCCATTACTTTATATAAATGAAATTTTGTCGCCGGGAAAATGTTTTGTTCAAAAGCTATAAATATGCTTTCCATTCTGTATAGCGACAGGATTTCAATATTGATACCCTCACGGTATATTCCCCCGGCTATACCTCTTTCCAGGTTATCTTTAATAGCATTGAAGAAAAAACCATTTTTGTATTGAAGAAATTTTTTGTAAGCTTCCGGGTAACTCTTCTCCATTTCAAATAAAAAATGCGGATTCATCGTATTCAGAAGCATTTCCACACTTTCAAGATTGTGTAGCACTTCATTTACAGGGTCATAGGTGTTCTGCAAAATTTCAACGTCATTTTGCAATACTTTAAGTTGATTTTCTACAATCACATTCACCAATGCTTTTTTATTAGTGAAATATTGGTATATAGTTTTCTTACTTGTACCCAGATGTGAGGCGATCTCATCCATTGTGATCGCATTGAATCCATAACGCATAAATAATTCACTCGCCTTTTGTTCAATCCTGTATTTCATTTTCCCTGTAATTTTCTGAAAGGATAAACCATCTTTTTGTTTCGAAGAAATAATTCAAAACTAAAAAAACTTTTCAAGTTAAAAAAGTTTCCGGATTAATACTTTCCATTGACAGGGAAGTACCCAGAAAGTCTTTATATTGATTTTTTCGAATTACATTCGCCAAAATTTTGCAAATGAATGAGGCGAAAAATGACTCGGATGGGTCTGTAACGTGGAAAAAAATCTTTTACTATTTTCTACAGGGACTAATCATCATTGCCCCTGTAGGAATTACTTTATATATTGTTTTATGGCTTTTTAATACCGTAGATAATATATTGCCCAATATCATTCATACCTTTTTCCCTCGTGTAATTGGTGTTGATGCAGATGGGAATCTCAAAAAAATTCCCGGGCTTGGCTTTATCGTTGTCTTGTTATTGGTCCTTATTATTGGCCGTATTTCATCCTCATTCCTGGTGAGCAGGATGGTAGATGTTTTGGATACTTTACTAGAGCGTACCCCCGGCATCAAATTTATATATACCTCCATTAAAGATTTTCTGGAAGCTTTTACGGGTAACAAAAAGAAATTTGATAAACCTGTACTGGTAAGTGTTGATGCCCCGGGAATTTGGCGTATCGGTTTTATTACCCAGGAAGATGCTGCTGTTTTTGAGTTGGTTGATTATACCGTTGTCTACATCCCATTATCATATGCCCTAACCGGGATTACCTATATCATACCCAGGGATAAAATAAAGCCATTGTCCAATATCAGTTCTGCAAATGCCATGAAATTTGCCGTTTCGGGTGGGGTGGCAGATATATCAGAGCATTTGCCCGAATCGAATGAATCTTCTTAACAATCCCTTTTTATACAATTGCTTTATTTTGCAGCGCAGAATGACTTTAAGATGAAAATGCATAACTTCAATTCCGGCCCTTCCATATTACCGAGGGATGTTTTGCTGGAAGCAGCCGAAGCTATTTACAATTTTAATAATATCGGATTATCTATTTTGGAAATTGGCCACCGCACTGAGTGGTTTAAGAATGTCATCGATGAATCAAGATTGCTGGTTAAAGAATTACTGAACTTAGATGATCAATTTGAAGTATTATTTTTACACGGAGGGGCTACAACTCAATTTATGCAGGTGCCTATGAATTTTTTATCACCTGGAAAAAATGCTGCTTATTGTGTAAATGGAATCTGGGGAAAGAAGGCGATTACTGAAGCGAAATTATTTGGCAATGTAAATACAGCCTGTTCTTCTGCTGATCAAAATTTTACCTATATTCCCAAAAATCTGGAAATACCTGCAGGTAGCGTTTATCTACATATAACATCCAATAATACTGTTGAAGGAACGCAATGGCAAGAACTGCCTCAAACAAATGTGCCTTTAGTGGCTGACATGAGCAGTGATATTTTCAGCAGGAAAAGAGATTTTGCAGCTTGTAGCCTCATCTATGCTGGTGCACAAAAAAATGCAGGTATTGCCGGCACTACTATCGTTATCATCCGGAAAGACTTTCTGAAAAATAAAAATGAAAATGTTCCGGCCATCTTAGATTATCAAAATCATATTCTTGCCGATTCATTATTAAATACTCCCCCCGTTTTTGCTATTTATGTGAGCCTCCTCACTTTACAATGGATAAAAAAAGAAGGCGGTATAGATGAAATGGAAAAAAGAAGCCTGGAAAGAGCTGATTTTTTCTATGATGCCCTGGACAGGCTGCCCTTATTTGTGCCTATTGTAAAAAAGGAAGACCGAAGCAGGATGAATGCCGTATTTACCATTGATGACAAAAAACTGGAGAAGAAATTTCTGGATGTTTGTTCCGAAAACGGATTGATAGGAATCAAAGGGCACCGGAGTATCGGCGGATTAAGAGTAAGTATGTATAATGCCCTTCCTATGGAAAGCCTGGAATTATTAGTAAAGATAATGGAACAATTTTCACAACAATATACCTCATAAAAACACAGATAAATTATAGATTCATGAGCATAATAAAACCATTCAAAGCATTAAGGCCACAAGCTCAGTTTGCGAAACAAGTCGCGAGCAGGCCTTATGATGTTTTGAGTAGCGCAGAAGCAAAAATTGAAGCCCAGGGAAACCCTCATTCTTTTTTACATATTACCAAAAGTGAAATTGACTTGCCTGATAATACGGATCCTCATAGTAAGGAAGTATATGAGCGGGCAAAAGAAAATCTGGATGCATTCTTGAAAAGAGAAATCTTATTTAATGAAAATAAAGATTGTTATTATTTATATAGGCTTCAAATGAATGGCCGCAGTCAAACCGGTTTAGTATGTATTAGCAGCCTGGATGATTATGCAAAAGGTATCATCAAAAAACATGAGTTTACCCGGCCTGAAAAAGAATTGGATCGCATCCGGCATATTCAAACCACCGGCGCACAGACAGGAAATGTATTTCTTGCATATAGAAATGTAAAAGCTATTGATGACCTCTTTGAAAAAATTACAGCTGTAAAATCTCCTGTCTATGATTTCACTGCAGATGATGGCATTCAACATACAATATGGATCGTGAATGATTCAGAAAATATTGAGAAAATCACAGCCTTATTTTCAAATTCAGTTCCCTGCACTTATATCGCTGATGGGCATCACAGAGCAGCTTCTGCGGCAAAAGTTTTTGAAGAAACAGGGACAAATGGCCAGAATGGGGCCGGTTATTTTTTAACTACTTTATTTCCGTCTGACCAATTGGAAATAATAGACTATAACAGAATTGTAAAATCTTTAAACGGGCTAACAGAAAAATCATTCCTGGAAAAAGTAAGGGAGAAATTTTCTGTGATTGAAAAGGAGAAAGCCGTAAAACCGGATGCCCTGCATCAATTTGGCATGTACCTCAACGGGAAATGGTATTTACTGGAAGCACTACCCGGCACTTTTGCCAATGATCCAAAAAGCATTTTAGATGTGAGTATATTACAAAATAATATTCTTACTCCTTTATTGGGGATAGATGACCCCAGAACTAACAAAAACATTGATTTTGTTGGTGGTATACGTGGTTTGTCTGAGTTGGAAAAAAGAGTAGACAATGGTGAAATGGTTGTAGCTTTTAGCCTTTACCCGGTAAGCTTGGATCAATTGTTTTCCATTGCGGATCATCATGATGTGATGCCTCCAAAAAGCACCTGGTTTGAGCCTAAATTAAGGGATGGTTTACTCACTCATTTAATAAATGAACATCAATGAAAAGACTCATTTTAATCATTTTTGCAGGTATGGTTTGTTTTTCTGCTCTTGCTCAAGCTGATCAGGATGCACAGACTTTGCATGAAACGGCACGTGTTTTTATGAAACAGGGCGATTATGAAAATGCTCTTTTTGTATTAAATAAAGCCCTGACACTGGCACCAGATGACCTGGATATCCTTAAAGATAAAGCGTTTGTATCATACCTGAAAAGAGATTTTGCAGGCGCTATCGAGACCGGTAAAAAGATCACTTCTTCATCTCAAGCTGACGTACAAAGTTACCAAATACTAGGCCTTGCCTATAAAGCCATTGCAGATTATAAAAATTGCGAAAAAATGTATAAAGAAAGTTTGCTAAAATTTCCTGCAAGCGGCATCTTATACAGTGAATATGGTGATATGTTGAATGCGGATAATCGTGGAACTGAGGCAATTAAATTATGGGAAAAAGGGATTGAGAAAGACCCGGCACAAAGCAGCAATTATTATTACGCATCACAATATTATGCCGGTACAGGGAATTATTTCTGGTCCGTTTTATATGGCGAAAACTTTGTCAATATTGAAAGTCTTTCCCAACGTACTACGGAAATTAAGCAGGTACTTCTGGATGATTATAAAAAAATGTATTCCGGTAATTACCTTGAAGAATTTCTAAAAAAGGCAAATGCTTTTGAAAAAGCAGTTGGTACTATTTTATTAAAATTAAATGGTCTTACAAATTACGGGATTACAGCGGAGAGCCTGGTAGCATTAAGAACACAATTCATTTTAAACTGGTATCCGGAGAATGCAAAAGAATTTCCATATAAGCTTTTTGACCTGGAACGCACTTTTTTACAAGAAGGCTATTTTACGGCGTATAATTTTTGGTTATTCGAACCTGAAGATGCATTTAAAACATGGACCGTTTCCAATAATGAAGCTTCTATCACTTTCCAACAATATCAAAGGAATGTTTTATTCAAACCATTCAAAGGGCAGTATTACCGATTCCAGTAAGAATCAGATTCCTTCGTATTTTATTTGTTGTTCAAGGTTGCCAGCAAATATTCTTTATTAAGATATGCAATATTTGTCATTTTGATTTCCTTGGGACATACGGATTCACAAGCAGTAGTATTAGAACAAGCGCCAAAGCCTTCTTTATCCATACGCTCTACCATATCTTTTACTCTTGAATCATGCTCAGGGATTCCTTGAGGCAATAGAGCAAGATGGGTCACCTTTGCAGATAAAAACAACATGGCTGAACTATTTTTGCAAGCAGCCACACAGGCCCCACATCCAATACAAGCCGCTGCAGCAAAGGATGCATCCGCCTTATCTTTTGGGATAGGAATGGCATTGCCATCTACAGCATTACCGGTATTTACTGATATGTATCCCCCTGCCTGAATGATACGGTCGAACGCACTACGATCTACAACCAAATCTTTGATGACCGGGAATGAATTTGCACGCCACGGTTCAATGACTATGGTATCTCCGTCATGAAAAGCACGCATGTGTAATTGACAGGTAGTTGTACCTTCCCAGGGACCATGAGGTCTTCCATTAATATACATCGAACACATTCCACAGATCCCCTCGCGGCAGTCATGATCAAAAGCAACAGGATCATCGCCATTTTCAATCAGTTTTTCATTTAAGACATCTATCATTTCCAGGAAAGACATTTCACTGGATATTCCGGAAACTTCATAATTCCTGAATGCGCCTTTAGCATCCCTGTTAGCCTGTCTCCAGATTTTTAATTTAAGATTCATTGTATAGTGCTCCATATTCATTCATATTAATGAGGTGAAAAATCAAATGTTATTTATAAGAACGTTGAGTGGGTTTTACTTCTTCATATTCCAGTACTTCTTTATGCATACGCCATTCTCTTCCATTCTCATACTCCCAGGCTGCAACAAACATAAATTCTGCATCATTGCGCAGGGCTTCTCCTTCTGAGGTCTGAGACTCTTCACGGAAATGGCCTCCACAACTTTCACTACGCATCAACGCATCAAGGCACATGAGTTCGCCCAACTCCATAAAATCTGCTACACGACCAGCTTTATCCAGTTCAGGATTAAACTCCGTAATGCTTCCTGGAATTTTCAAATCTTTCCAGAATTCTTCTCTTAATGCTCTTATTTCAAGGATGGCTTCCTGTAAACCTTGGGCATTGCGAGCCATTCCACATTTATCCCACATGATCTTTCCCAATTTCTTATGAAAGCTCTCCACGGATGTGTTTCCTTTTATATTCATCAATGTTTCAATGCGGTCACTCACTTGCTTTTCAGCTTCTTCAAAGGCAGGATGAGATGTAGGAATGGGTGCATTGCGTATTTCATCTGCCAAATAATTACCAATTGTATAGGGGATCACAAAGTAGCCATCAGCTAAACCCTGCATCAGGGCACTTGCCCCTAATCGGTTGGCGCCATGGTCACTATAATTTGCTTCACCTAATGCATATAACCCCTGTACATTCGTCATCAATTCATAATCAACCCATAGACCACCCATGGTATAGTGTACTGCAGGATAAATCCGCATAGGCACCTGGTAGGGATTTTCACCGGTAATTTTTTCATACATATCAAACAGGTTCCCATATTTTTCTTTTATCACCTCTTTCCCCAAACGAATGATTTCTTCCTCATTATCCAATGGCAATTTATGTTTTCCGGCTTCTTTCTTCCCATATCTTTTAATAGCTGCAGCAAAGTCCAGAAATACTGCCTGTTTAGATGTTCCTACGCCAAAGCCAGCATCACATCGTTCTTTTGCTGCCCGGCTGGCGACATCGCGTGGTACTAAATTTCCGAATGCCGGGTATCTTCTTTCCAGATAATAATCTCTTTCTTCTTCCGGAATTTGATTCCCTTTTCGGGTATCATCCTTGGATTTAGGCACCCATATCCGGCCATCATTCCGAAGGCTTTCACTCATCAATGTAAGTTTTGATTGGTGGTCTCCAGTTACCGGAATACAGGTGGGATGAATTTGTGTAAAACAGGGATTGGCAAAATAGGCGCCATGCTTATGTGCTTTCCAGGCTGCAGTAACATTACTATGCATGGCATTGGTAGATAAATAAAAAACATTTCCATATCCACCGGAACATAAAACAACAGCATGTCCAAAATATCTTTCCAGTTTACCGGTCATTAAATTCCTTGCGATGATCCCTCTTACTTTACCATCAATTTTTACAAGATCAAGCATTTCATGACGGGCGTACATTTCCACATTTCCTAAAGCAACCTGGCGTTCAAGTGCCTGATAAGCTCCTATTAATAATTGTTGCCCGGTTTGCCCGGCAGCGTAAAAAGTACGCTGTACTTGTACACCTCCAAAAGAACGGTTACTAAGCATTCCGCCATATTCTCTTGCAAACGGCACTCCCTGTGCCACACATTGATCTATGATATTTGCGCTCACTTCCGCAAGACGATATACATTTCCTTCCCTGGATCGGTAATCACCTCCTTTGATTGTATCATAAAATAACCGGTAAACACTATCCCCGTCATTTTGATAATTTTTGGCAGCATTGATTCCACCCTGTGCTGCGATAGAATGCGCTCTTCTTGGTGAGTCCTGGAAGCAAAACGACTTCACTTTATATCCTAATTCTCCCAGTGATGCTGCTGCTGATGCACCAGCAAGGCCCGTTCCAATTACGATGATTTCCAATGACCGTTTATTGGCCGGGTTGACTAATTTACAATGCCCCTTATAAGAAGTCCATTTTTCGGCTAAAGGCCCTGAAGGTATTTTTGCGTCTAACATATTTAAGTATAAAAGTTGATTGTAAAATCTGTTTTAATGAAATTTAACTCACCCAACCCAGGTAAAAGCTGATTGGCATCATGGCAAAGACGAATGGCACGATAATAGAAAATCCGTATCCAATGCTTTGAATTAACTTCATGTATTTGGGGTTATGTACACCGAGTGTGCGAAACGCACTATTAAAGCCATGCAAAAGATGATAGGCTAATGATATGCAGCCCAACACATAAATGATAACGACCCATAAATTTTGAAAAGTGATTTGCATCAAAGCAAATAAATTATGAATTTTTTCCCCATCGGCTAATTCCATTTCAAGTGGTTGCCCATCAACCCCATTAACACCAGTAAAACGCGAGGGTACCCAAAAATTGATCCAATGGAGAATTAAAAATAATAAAATCAGCGTACCCAATAAACCCATACTTCTACTGTACCATTTACTCCCACGATTACCATAAGGTACACTATATCCAATATTCCTTTTTTGTTTATTATACATCACCAACATGATCCCCTGTATAACATGGAGAAAAATAAAGACAAAAAGTCCGATCTCCAATATCCTGATCACCACCATACTTCCCATAAAATTGGCTGCAGTATTGAACATAAGTCCATGATCAGAATTTTCGCCGGTAGCATTCCAAATACACGCATTGAGCCCAACATGCACGACTAAAAATAATATCAGGAAAATACCGGTTAAGGCCATAATCAATTTACGGCCAATTGATGAAGTGAAAGCTTGTTTCCAGGTCATAAGAAAAATTGATTGATGAATGTGATACTAAGCAAAAGTACAATACTGCATTTAGTTTTTTCTTTGAAATAATAAAATTTCGATCCTGCAATTTAATAATTGAAAAAAACTTTCTGCACTTTCAAGTGAAAATTTTTCCGTTTATATAAAATTAACTGAAAGAAAATAGGTATATGATTACTTTTGATTTATGATGAAATTACTCAATATTCTCTGGAATAGTTTTAAGATGTCGCTTCAGGAATTAAAAAATAATAAATTAAGAAGTGCCTTATCTTTAACTGGAGTGGCATTTGGAATTTTTTGTATAATCAGCGTATTAGCCCTGGTCAACAGTTTACAGTCGAAAGTAGAAGATGATATCAAACAATTTGGCAGTAATACAATTTATATAGATAAATGGGATTATGCAGGAAGCGATAATTATCCCTGGTGGAAATATATCAACCGGCCTACCCCTAAATATGATGAAGTAAATTTTATTAAAGAAAAAAGTACACTTGCCAATCACGTTTGTTATTTTAATTCAACCAATACCAATGTAAAATATGAAGATGACCAGGTGAATAATGCCGGAATATATGGGGTGAGTGAAGAATTCACGGACATTCAAACAGTGAAAATTGCTTATGGCCGTTATCTCAGTGAAACAGAATTTACGAGAGGCAACCCGGTTGGGGTTATTGGATATGAATTAGCAGAAAAATTATTTGGCAATCCTCAGAGAGCTGTTGATAAATCGGTGATGTTTGCCGGTAAAAAAATTAATATTACCGGGGTTATTGAGAAGCAAGGAAAAAGTTTATTAAGTGGTTTTGACTATGATGACTGTATAATCCTTTCCTATAGGGCCTTTGCGTCAATTTATGATGTGAATGGAAATAATACTCAACCCTTCATCATGGTCAATGCAAAAGAAAATGTTCCTTCTGCTGCGCTCGTAGATGAGCTGAAAGGAGTCATGCGGCAATTACGTAAACTGAAACCACTCCAGGATGACAATTTTGCATTAAATGATGTAGGTGCAATTGGAAGTAGTACGATTGGTAGTTTTTTTGGTACTGTCAATATGGGAGGTTGGGCAATAGCGGGACTGAGCCTGATTGTCGGTGCATTTGGTGTAGCAAATATTATGTTTGTGACAGTACGTGAAAGAACCAGCCAGATTGGTTTGAAAAAAGCCCTGGGAGCCAAGAAGAGAACGATCTTAACTGAGTTTTTACTCGAGAGTGCATTTCTCTGTATCATTGGTGGTATCATGGGATTAGCGCTTGTATGGATTTTGACTTTGGCATTAAATAGTTTACTCCCCTTCCCTATGGTGATAGCACCAAAAATAATTTTAACTGCATTTTCCATTTGTGTGATTCTGGGTATTATTTCCGGGGTAATACCGGCCTCTATTGCCGCCCGCATGAATCCTGTAGATGCTATAAGAAGTAAATAATTGCCATCCATTTTCTTTTTTACTTTTGCACCATGATTTCAATCCTTGCAATCGAGTCTTCCTGTGATGATACCTGTGCAGCAGTTTGCAGTGATGCAAAAATTCTTTCTAACGTAATTGCCAACCAGGAGGTGCATGCCAAATATGGTGGCGTTGTTCCCGAACTGGCAAGCCGGGCGCATATGCGCAACATTGTTCCTGTTGTAGATGAAGCATTGAAAAGGGCTCAACTTTCATTAAATGATATGGATGCCATAGCCTTTACACAAGCTCCAGGATTATTGGGAAGTTTACTCGTGGGGGCACAGTTTGCGAAATCCTTGTCTTTGGTATTGAATATGCCCTTAATTGCAGTTCACCACATGCAGGCTCATGTATTGGCAAACCTGATTGGAGAAAAAAAACCTTCATTTCCTTTTCTTTGCCTCACCGTCAGTGGAGGCCATACGCAAATTGTAAAAGCAAATAGTCCTTTAGATCTTGAAATCCTGGGTGAAACGCTGGATGATGCGGCTGGTGAGGCTTTTGACAAATCAGCAAAATTACTCGGCTTGCCTTATCCGGGGGGGCCATTGATTGATAAATATGCCAAAGAAGGAGATCCATTGAAATTTACTTTTGCCAGGCCCTTACCGGAAGGAATTAATTTTTCATTTAGCGGATTAAAAACCTCTGTGATGTATTTCTTAAGGGATGCCCAAAAAAACGATCCGGAATTTTTGCAAATGAATATGCAGGATCTATGTGCTTCGATTCAATATACGATTATAGAAATTCTAATTAAAAAATTGATTCGGGCATCAGAACTAACCGGTATCAAAGAAATTTGTATTGCCGGTGGAGTAAGTGCAAATAGTGGCTTAAGGAAGGCTATAGAAAAA
This sequence comes from Bacteroidota bacterium, assembly GCA_018268015.1. Classification (GTDB taxonomy): domain Bacteria; phylum Bacteroidota; class Bacteroidia; order Chitinophagales; family Chitinophagaceae; genus JAFDXJ01. The sequence continues at coordinate 15,249 of JAFDXJ010000020.1, read as the reverse complement.
ACCGGAAAAGAAAAAAACTGGAATATCTATATACCCGATTTTCAATATTGTACGGATAATGCAGCTATGATCGCTATTACAGCGTATTACAAATTCCGGGAAGGACAATTTGCTTCCTTAAAAGACAGCCCTTCTGCCAGGGCCTTATGGTAAAACGTTGGGTTAAAATTTTAGGAAATTGTAGCAGCTTCAGCATAAATGCCGATTTCAGCCTTCATAAATTCTTTCTTAATTTCTGCTACCAGTGCATCTTGCTTCGTTTTGTCCGTAAAAAATTCGATGATATAATTATACTGGCTATTTTGATAAAAAGCCTCATAAATATTCATGGCTTTAAACAATTTACTTTCCCGTAATTTTTTTAAATCAACGATATCATCATGCACAAAAGCCATGACAGTTACTTCCGCTTTCCCGCTTTTTTTGTCATGGCCTAATTCTACAGATGCATAACCTCCTGTAGGAACTACTTTAACCTGGCTGGCTGCAAAGCTGCCCGGAATTTTTGCTTCGGAAAATACATCCTGAAAAGAATCTAAAGGCCAAAGTTTTTTAGAGATATACCGATACTTGTTTTTTTCGCCACTTTTTTTATTTAAAACAATTTTTTGCACCCCTCTATCTAAAAATACTTTTGCAAATTCATCCCATTGCTGGCGAAAATCTTTTAACTCTAATAATGTTTCAAAACACACAAACTCATAAATATTATCATTATTCATAAAATAAAAATTGAGAGCGAAGTTAGCTTTTTTCCCCTAATTTACCAAGCCTTCTGAAACCCTTATCCCATAAGTGTTTCAGGGAATATTCAGAGCTCAGAAAATTTAACCACGGGTGCTTTACCTTTATAAAGCACCAAAAAAGCGTTGATCTAACATTGCATAATATTTGAGAATCCCTGTAAAATCTGGCTTTTACTCCCTTATTTTTAATACCTTTGCGCCCTCAAAAATTGAAAAGATATGTTGCGCGCAAATAATATTACCCTGGCTTATGGAAAAAGGGTTTTGTTTGATGAAGTAAATATCAATTTTACAAAAGGAAATTGTTATGGCGTTATTGGTGCGAATGGAGCAGGGAAATCTACTTTCCTAAAAATACTCAGCGGTGAAATAGAACCCAATAAAGGAACGGTAGAAATTACTCCCGGTGAAAGAATGGCTGTACTGAATCAAAATCAATTTGCCTTTGATGAAGAACTGGTATTAAATACGGTATTAATGGGCCATCAGAAAATGTGGAATGTCATGAAGGAGCGTGAGATGGTTTATGCTAAAGAGGATTTCTCTGAAGAGGATGGCATGCGCGCCGGCGAACTGGAAAGTGAATTTGGTGAAATGGGTGGCTATGAAGCCGAAAGCAATGCAGGCAGCCTCTTGAATGACCTGGGGGTAGATGAAAAATTTCATCAAAGCCTCATGAAAGATATACCCTCCAATTTAAAATTGAGGGTATTATTAGCTCAATCTCTTTTTGGAAATCCGGACATTCTGTTACTGGATGAGCCTACCAATGGCCTCGATATTGAAACCATTGGATGGCTTGAAAATTTCCTGGGTGATTATGAAAATATTGTACTTGTTGTAAGCCACGACAGACACTTCCTGGATGCTGTATGTACTCATGTAGCTGATGTGGACAGACAAAAGATTAAAATATTTACAGGAAACTATTCTTTCTGGTATGAATCCTCACAATTAATGTCCCGGCAGATTTCTGATAAAAATAAAAAGACTGAAGAAAAGCGCCAGGCATTACTGGATTTTATTGCACGCTTTAGCGCCAATGCTTCCAAAAGCAAGCAGGCCACTTCCAGGAAGAAAGCTTTGGAGAAATTGAATATTGAAGAAATAGAACCCAGTAATAGAAAGTATCCGGGCATTATTTTCCAACCACTTCGAGAAGTGGGCAATCAGATCCTCAATATTGAAAACCTGCAAAGTGCCGCTAATGACAGGATGCTTTTTGATAAAATATCTTTTACAGTAAATAAAGACGATAAGATTGCGATTATCAGCCGCGATCCACTGGCCGTTACACGTTTCTTTGAAATAATTACAGGTAATACAAAAGCCTCATCAGGGAAATTTGAATGGGGCACAACCATTACTCAGGCTTATTTGCCTGTAGAAAATAATGCTTTTTTTACAAAAGGTCTTTCTTTAATTGAATGGCTACGCCAATATGTACCTCCAACAGTAACGGATGCGGATGAGCCTTTTCTTCGAGGTTTCTTGGGCAAGATGCTTTTCAGTGGAGATGATATCATGAAGAAAACAAATGTTTTGAGTGGTGGTGAAAAAGTAAGATGCATGATTAGCCGCATGATGCTTCAAAACCCTAACCTTATTATCCTGGATCAACCCACCAATCACCTCGACCTGGAAAGTATTCAAAGTTTTAATGAGGGCTGTAATATTTTCCCGGGTATTGTTTTACTTACTTCGCATGACCATACATTTATGCAAACGGTCGCCAATCGTATTATTGAAATTACGCCCAATGGCGTCATAGACAGATTGATGACTTTTGATGAATACCTGGATGACACGCGTGTACATGATCTGCGTGAAATCATGTATGCATAAATATATCAGTTCGTTACATAAAAAAACTCCTCTTGATTTTTAAGAGGAGCTTAGTGCCCGGAACAGGAATCGAACCTGCACATCATTGCTGATACCAGATTTTGAGTCTGACGCGTCTACCAATTCCGCCATCCGGGCAGTATTCGGGCTGCAATATTACTGTGTGAAAAGTATCCATCCAAATCAATAGATGTTTTTTTTATCAAAGTATATAAGAAAACATTTTCCTCCATTTCCAAAGTATTAAAGTGCATCTAAATTTTCCGTCATTTACATTTGACAAAGATCATCCATTCAGTTATATCTTTGCCAGATGCATTATGTATCTGCACTGGGACTCACAAAAAGTTTTGGCGACACGCCCCTATTTCATAAAATTTCTTTTCATATCAGTGAAGGCAATAAAATTGCTTTGGTAGCGCGGAATGGAACTGGTAAAAGTACCCTGATGAAAATTCTTGCAGGCCTGGATACACCTGAAGACGGGAATATTCAAATACACAAAGAAGTAAAGGTTGTTTTTCTTTCTCAAGAACCGACTTTTGAAGAAGACAAAACCATTTCAGAAAATATTTTTCATCCAAAATCAAGTGAAGTAAATCCGGTTTTACAGGCTATAAAAAATTATGAACTGGCCTTAGAGCAAAATGACGGAGATGCCATGGCTGCAGCGATTATTCAAATGGATCAATTAAGCGCATGGGATTTTGAATCCAAAGTACACCAGATCCTGGCCACTTTTAAAGTCCATCATTTACAAAATAAAATGAATAGCCTCAGTGGAGGCCAGCGTAAAAGAGTAGCATTGGCCAAAACGCTGATAAATATTGGTTTTGATCCGGGTCATCACCTTCTATTAATGGATGAGCCAACGAATCATCTTGATGTAGAAATGATTGAATGGCTGGAACATTTTTTGAACAAAGAAAAAATGACCCTTCTATTAGTTACGCATGACAGGTATTTTTTAGATAACGTGTGCACAGAAATTTGGGAAATGGAAAAAGAAAAAATATTTGTTTATAAAGGTGATTATGAAAATTATCTCTATCAGAAAGCTGCAAGAATAGAGAATGAAACATCCCAAATTGATAAGGCAAAAAATAATTACCGAAAGGAATTAGAATGGATGCGGCGTCAACCCAAAGCCCGAACAACCAAAAGCAGAAGCCGGGAAGAAAATTTCTATGAAATAGAATCAAAGGCTAAACAAAAAATTGAAGATAACAGGATACAACTCAATGCACGTATGAGCCGTATTGGCGGCAAAATAATAGAAATGAAGAAAGTGTACATGCAGTTTGGTGAAACAGTTATTTTAAAAGGGTTTGATTACACCTTTAATAAAGGTGAACGGATCGGAATCATCGGTAAAAACGGTGTTGGGAAATCAACCTTCCTGGAAATAGTACAGCAGAGAATAAAACCTGTTAGCGGTAAAATAAATATTGGCGAAACAATTGTCTTTGGAAATTTTTCACAGCAAGGCCTTGAGATAAAAGAAAACATGCGGGTGATTGAATATGTAAAAAGTTTTGCGGAAAGTTTTCCACTTGCAAATGGGGGAAGCCTGAGTGCTGCACAATTCTTAGAATTATTTTTATTTACGCCGGAAAAGCAATACACTTTTCTTGAATCACTTAGTGGTGGAGAAAAAAAACGACTTCAATTATTGGCCATTTTATTTAATAATCCCAATTTTTTAATATTAGATGAACCGACGAATGACCTGGACCTTCCTACTTTAAGTGTTTTAGAAAACTTCTTATTTGAATTCAAAGGCTGTCTGCTCATCGTATCACATGACCGTTATTTTATGGACAGGCTTATAGATCATCTTTTTGTTTTTGAAGGGGATGGAATAGTTCGGGATTTTCCGGGAAACTATGCACAATACCGCATTTGGCTTGCAGATCAAGAAAAATTGAAAAATGAAATTGCAATAAATAAAACTGAATCCACTCATCAAAAGGTTGAAAAGCCGCTAAAGAATGGATTGAATTTTAATGAAAGGAAAGAACTTGCAAAAATTGAAAAAGAAATTACCCGACTGGAAGAAAAAAAAGGTATGCTTGAAATAGAAATGTCCGACGCAGCGAATGATTATGAAAAACTTTTAAAACTTACAGAAACTTTTAATCAACTTAAACAAATCCTGGAAGAAAAAGAGTTGCTTTGGTTAGAGCTTTCTGAAAAGTAAAATGTATTATTTTTAATTTATCTTTTCTGTCACCCTTTACTAAAACAACTGATTATATGAATAGGAAACTTTTTTGCAAAGTATTTCTTTTTTGTCTTTCAGTTCTCTGCTTTTATTTCATGTGCGGTTGTTCTTCAATAGGCACACAGCCTCCACAATGGCATAGCGGCATGTTTAGCCCCGATGGAAAATATTATGTCTATACCTGGGAGGAATTTTTTGTAAACCAATATTCACAACGTGGCGGTGCTACTTTCCGGGCTGGATCCACAACCACTTATTTGCAGGTGATGGATTGCAAAAGTGGAAAAAAAATCCTTGACAAACCAATCAAATCACCGGAAATTCTTACTATTGTTGATATAGAGAATAATCATGTGTGGTTGCAAAGTTATGAAATTAGTAAAAGCTGGTCACCTGCATTATTTGACTTAAATACCATGAAAATGGCCTTCAGCGCTAAAGACTTAGCCGCCATCAATCCATCTGTTCCTATGAAAATGGGCGTTATTCGCTTTTTCAAAAACTCCCCGGGAAAATCAGGAGGCTTTTTTGAAGCAACTGATGGCAGGCAATATATCATAGATCCTCAAACCGGGAAATATCAAGAATCGGCTCCGTCTAAACAATCCATTGAAACCAAAGATCAGAAATGTTACCAAACAAATTCATCCTTGAAAGGTTTTAATTTAAGTACAGGTACACGGAAAAAAATTAGCAATAAATTTCAGGAGTCATCAGATGATTTTATCAGTCCTAAATTTCTGAATCTGCAAAAAGAGAATGAAAATATGCGTGACTCGGTCACTTTATATCAAAACAATTTTTTTGTATTATCTCCTTCATTTACCACAGATGATAAAGATATGCTACTGACTTGCATCAATAAAGATAGCCTCAACACTATTTGGTCTGTTGCATTGCCTCAAAATGAGAATGAAGATCATTCTTACGACAAAGAGCGCTTCTTTTTACAAGATAAATTTTTAATGGTTGCAAACACTTCAGGACTCATCGTCATTGATTTGCCAAAAGGAAGTATTCATGCATTGTATCCATTCTTTGATATAAATAAAAAAGAATAGGCGCTTATTTGATAAGAAAAGATCATTAGAACATGCAATAAATTCTATTTTCCAAAAATTGCTACTATGTGCTTCAAGAGGTTTGTTTACAAGCATGAAACGACCATTCGCCATATTTCATCTATCCAATCAACATGTTCGGGTTTCATTAGACAAGAACGTAAACAGGTAACCTGTGAATCATCACAAATAATGTTTTTCCAATGTTTGGGAAGTAGCTTTGCCGGGTAGTTGAGCATGGCAAGGTGTATATTTTTCTTTGCTGCTTTTTTAAAAATATTTTTGGAAGAGCGGCTCATAGCGCTTAAAGATTTTTCAAGAGGAGCCCAAATAACAATATCCAGTTCAGGCCTTTGTAAAGCAATAAAGCCGGGATGCGCATTAATCATTTCATATAATTTCATGGCAGCCTTATGGCTATCGTTTAACCTTTTTGAAAATTCTCCTTTACGAGATAAAGGAAATATTTTTTGTGTTGCCCACAAGCTAACTGCGGCCGCTCCGGCTCTTGAGCACTCAAGAGAGATTTCTCCTAAATGCAAATTTTTACTGCTGAAATAGGTATAAGGTGATTGATGTTTATAGAATTTCCCGACTGTTGTGTCTTTAAATAAGATACATCCACAACCATAAGGCTGCAACCCGTGTTTATGAGGATCAATAACAATACTATCTGCTTTTTGCATCAGCGCAAATTTTCTCATGGTCGAAAGAGATAACTGATCAGCAAGCCTGAAATACCCTCCATAAGCGGCATCCAGATGAATTCTAAAAGTATATTTTTTTTGCAATGCAATGATTTCAGGCAATGGATCCACAGTGCCAATTCCGGTTGTACCCATCGTAACCACAAGCGTTCCAATGGTGCCACGCTTTAATAATTTTTCGAGTTTATGGAGATCCATGGTCCCATTTTCATCGCAGGCAATTTTTGTAAAAGGTAATTTTAAAACTTGTGAAATTCGTTCATGCGTATAATGAGCAAGTTCGGATGCAGCAATTTTTTTCCCGGGATGAAGTTGTCCTGCAATCCAAAGAGCTTCCAGATTAGCGAAAGTACCCCCACTTGTCAAGTGCCCAAGATGTCTTTTCCACCCAATCATTCCAGCCATTTCCCTAACAGCTTCTTTTTCTAATTGTGAACTGGCCCTGCCTCCGTCCAGTGCATGATTATTCGGGTTAATCCACATGGAAAGCATATAAGCCAGACGGGCTATTTCATGAGGTGGCTTGAGCATTTGCCCTGCATAGTAAGGATGAAAATAAGGAAAATTGTTTTTCATTTTTTCAGCCACAAGCATCAAAACTTTTTCAACCTGCAAATTTTTAGTTTCTTCAAAAGGCGGAAGTTCATCAAAGCCATCGGATAAAACAGCTAAAGCTTTGCTCAATAAAGTAAGCGCGTTTTTATTATACATTCATTAAATCATTTTCATAGTTAAAAGTATATTTTTTCGAAAGTCAAAGTTTTAAAATCAATGTATCTAATAATGCATGGTAACAGGCAGCAACAATTCCCCTGGATGATCCTATGATTACATAAGCCAGGAACTAAGATCAGGTACTTTTCTATTCCCCTATGCTATCATTTTTTTCTGTACTCACAGAAGCTTGTTTTCCCATTTTCAAAACCTGGTCTCGTTTATTCCTCTCAACAAGATATTCAAGCCATAACGTTTTATTATAGGCGGGGCAATAAAAATAATAGTAAATGTAACTCCAGTGAAGAAAGATTTGTTTCAACAAAACGGGGTATGAAAAAGCCGCACGGGCCTGGAAAAAAACATATTGTTGCTGATTGCTCTGTTCAAATGCGGAGATAGAAGGAATATCCAATGGTGGTGCATCATCCCCCAACCGCAGGAGTGAGGTACGCAAAATAATTTGATCCATGATATTCGTGCATTGCGGTAATAAAGATTTGGCATCAGCAATGATTTGGGGTTTGTATTTTTCCAATTCGGGAATATGAAAAGCACCCATTAATCTTGCCAGGTGATAAATAAGAATAGTAGATTTTACATAATAAGGTGAAAGAAATACAGGAGTTTTCATATAGTCCCTGTTGTGAACCATTTGTTCAACAAGAGATAATGTGGCGCTATCCTGTTTACCCCAGAGCAATTTTTTTTGATACATGAAATATAAAATATTGCAATGCACAGCAAAGTCAAAATCCGGTGTCATACGCAAACCCAAATAAGTACTGTAAGCCGGAATATTGCGATAGTTTTTATAAGTAGAAATAATTTTTCGGGAAGGTTTGAATAAATTACTTGCCTCAATCAATCGTTTTTTCAAACGCTCAGCTGTACTGTCACTACTATCATCAGTCATCAAAATCATGACGCTATCATCGGCATCTTCCCCCTGGCCAAAAACATTTTTCAAGTATTTAAAATAATAGGTATGAGGCATTATGGGTGAAAATGTCGGCCAGAAATTGTAAAATGGTTCGTTGTTTTTATTTTTATAGTAAGGGTAAACAGGTTTAATGTTTTGAACAATTTGAGTTGCAATTGGCTGATCTCCCTCATTTAAATAAGGCAACATATTCCTGAACGAAAAAGCCGTAATGGCTGTAAAAAATACATTATTATCCGGTTGGTAATTATGTGGTGCACCTCCACATTCACGGAAAGTGGGAAACATACCGGCATAAAATTCTCCATCCTTTGAAACCTGCATGGATGCAATATCCCGGATAATATCATGCATCAATAGAGAATCTTTGCTTTGCGCAAAGCCCATAGCGGCAGGCACAAGAAAAAGTATGAAAAATAAATATTTCTGCATGAGTTTAAACTGTTGAAATCATTTTGGGCAATGTATAACAATAGTGTAACCATTTCAAAAAATGAGCAGGTTTTTCCATATCTGTGATCATCCTTTTACGGTCTTCCTGCCACCAGTTAATCTTTCCACCCTTTGTTGACTGATACTTTTCAAATTGATCCAATGCCACTAAACTACGGGCATTGATCGTATTCATGATGACACAGAATTCTTTTTTATTTTTTTCAGGGAAAGGCAACATCATAATTTTTTGATTTTGTAGGGCTACCCTTTCGAGGAATGTCTTCTTGAAATGGGTAAAATCAGCACAGGTATTTACCAATGTAAAAATATGATCTCGTACATCTTTATATAAATCAAAAATATCATTGCCCAGTTGGTAGAGGCTTCCAATATAAAATAATGTTTCCTGCATTTGTTCATCCGCAGCCTCATCCAGGCATTGATGGTAAATGATAACCGATACGGCACCTTTGGTATAGGTAATGCGCCGGGTTTCTTCTTCACTGGTCTCCGTATTTGTTTGTTTAATAGTTTCCGCCTGGATATCCAATACATTTTTAGATGCCTGAATATAGGCTTCCTGATGCGGCACTGTTTCAAGTAAAAAAGTTTGAATTTCTTTTGCCACATTAGAAGAGAAAGTATGTGCCTCGTAAGTTTCCGGGTGAAATGTAATTTGACGTATTGAAGCTTCATCCAGTTTATCTAAATCAAAAAGATCATCCCCGACGGGAGTAAGGATACCAAAAAGTGTTGCCCGTTTGCGTTCATCCGGGCTAAGAGTTTTACCGGCAAGTTTTTTATAACTACTACAAAGAAAAGAGGTGATAAAAATGCCGTAATAATTTAAAATTTTTTGTCTTTGTTCTTCCGGGAAATGCCCCCGGTATTTTATCTCAAGTTCATCCAGGTAAGGAATCAAAAAGGATTGGTTATATTTTTTTTGAATACGGATTTCTTTATACACATTCCAGGCAATGCGAATCATTCCTATAAAATTCATTCGATTATTTTAACAAAGCCAAACCTACAAAATATTTGGTCACTTTTTATTAACTGTTACATTTGAAAGAAAATAAATGACACTCATAAATGCTTATGCAGCACAAGCCTCGGACAAACCTCTTGCCCCTTTTCAAATAAGCCGGCGGGGCCTTCGTGCAAATGATGTTCACATCGAAATTTTATATTGTGGCGTATGCCATAGTGATTTGCATACGGCAAGAAATGAATGGGGAAATACCACCTACCCCGTTGTTCCAGGTCATGAAATAGTAGGCCGGGTATTAGCCGTTGGAAAAGAGGTTACAAAATTCCGGGCAGGAGATCTTGCCGGAATTGGCTGTCTTGTAGATAGCTGCCTTTCGTGTGAAAATTGCCGGAATGGTTTGGAACAGTTTTGCCTGGAAGGCTGTACAGGCACTTATAATAATCCTGCCAAAGATGGTACTGGTATGACTTATGGCGGATATAGTAAGGAAATCGTTGCAAGGGAAGAATTTGTTTTAAAAATTTCTGATCAACTTCCACTGGAAGCTGTTGCACCATTACTTTGCGCAGGTATAACCACTTATTCACCTCTTCGCCATTGGAAAATAGGAAAAGGTGATAAAGTGGGCATTCTTGGTCTTGGCGGGCTTGGACATATGGGGGTGAAATTTGCAGTAGCCATGGGTGCAGAAGTAACTATGTTAAGCCATACCCCATCCAAAGAAAAAGATGCTAAAGAATTAGGTGCTCATCAATTTATTCTTACAAGTAATGATGCTCAAGTAAAATCAGTACAAAATTATTTTGATTTTATCCTGGACACGGTATCCGCAACACATGATTATAATTTTTATTTGGCAATGCTTAAAACAAATGGCGTGATGACCTGTGTAGGCGTGCCTCCTACCCCTGCACAAATCCCGGCAGGCAACCTTATATTTGGAAGAAAAAGCCTTGCAGGATCACTCATTGGTGGTCTGCCCGAAACCCAGGAAATGCTGGATTATTGCGCTCAGCATCATATCGTGAGTGATGTGGAAATCATCAAGATGAGTGAAATCAATGAAGCTTATGAACGGATGTTGAAAGGCGATGTACGTTATAGGTTTGTGATTGATATGGCGAGTATATAACTATTTTTTTGAAATGATAATAACAGAAAGAATTGCTTCAGTAATAATGAATGGAGTTAGGATTAATTATTCTTTTTCCCTTTCTTCCCTTGTAATTTAACCTTCTTATTTTTTTTACTCTGAGGCATTGAGGGCGCTACCCACTCATAATCCAGTTGTCTTTTTTCAAGATGCGCAGCGATGACCCTAATATGAATTTCATCGCCAATACGAAATTTTTTCCCGGAATATTTGCCTTCTAAACAATAATCATTTTGAAGCATACTAAAATCATCATATTCTAATAAAGAAGATAAGGAAATCATCCCTTCACATTTATGCAAAGTCGTTTCAGCAAAGATGCCGAAAGAAGCCACACCACTAATGATTGCATCAAATTCCTCTCCTACATATTCCTGCATGAATTCTACCTGTTTGTATTTATGTGCTGCTCTTTCTGATTCCATTGCTGCTCTTTCCATCGCACTGCAATGCCTGCACTTTTCATCCATTTCCTGATCCGGCAGTGGTTTTTTTTCAAGCAATGAATGAATAATCCGGTGTACTAAAATATCCGGGAAACGGCGAATGGGTGAAGTAAAATGACAATAATTTTGAAAGCCCAAACCATAATGCCCAATATTCTGAGTCGTATAGGCGGCTTTGGCCATGGTGCGTATCCCTAATTGCTCCAGTACATGTTGCTCCGGTTTTCCTTTACTGGCTTGCAACATTTTATTATAACTGTGGGCAGTTTTCTCCGGTGTGGTAATATCGAAATGATAACCAAACTTTTTTGCAAAAGAAACAAATGGCAACAGTTTTTGTTCATCCGGCGTGTCATGTACTCTATAGGGAAATGGTACAGGTTTTTTATTGACCTTAATCTCTGAAACAAATGAAGCCACGGTTCTGTTTGCCAGTAACATAAACTCTTCTATCAACTGATGCGCTTCCTTATTCTCTTTAATGATGACTGCTACAGGTTTTGCATGTTCATCTAATTTGAAACGTACATCTTCTGAAGAAAAATTAATGGCTCCATGATCAAACCTGTTTTTGCGCAATAATTGTGCAATCGTGTTTAATTCCAAAAGTTCATCTACGTGCAAACCTTTTTTCTGATCAAGGATATCCTGAACTTCTTCATAAGTAAATCGGTGATTCGAATGAATAATCGTTTTTCCAATCCAGGTTTTTTTTATCTCTGCCTTTTTATTGATTTCAAATAGGATGGAAAAAGTAAGTTTATCTTCATTGGGTCTTAAAGAACAAAGATCGTTTGATATTTTTTCCGGTAACATCGGGATAACCCTGTCCGGCAGATATACCGAAGTTGCCCGTAAATATCCCTCCTTATCCATCGCAGAGCCTTCCTGTAAATAATGACTTACATCAGCAATATGAACACCAACCTCCAGGTTTCCATTTTCATTTCGGTGAAGAGAAATAGCATCATCAAAATCTTTTGCATCTATTGGGTCTATGGTAAAAGTGAGTAGCTCACGACAATCTTTACGTTTGTTGAATTCTTTCTTTGAAATTTGATGTTGAATTTTCTCTGCTTCATGAAGAACCGGCTCGGGAAATTTTAAAGTAAACCCATTTTCTATAATGATTTGTTGCATGGCCACTTCATTGGCATCCTCGTCTTTTAATATAGCCGTGATTTCGCCAACCGGGCTTGGTGCTTTTTTATCCCATTGAATAAATTTTGCGATCACCCTGTCGCCATCCTTAGCGCCATGCATATTTTCGGGAGGAATAAAAAAATCCTGCTTTTGTTTCTCTGATGAAGGAACAAAAAAAGCAATACCTTTTTTCACCTGCATCACACCTGTAAAGTCCATTTGCTTCCGTTCCAGGATAGAAGAAATTTTACCTTCCCTCTTACCTGTGAACACATTTATTTTCGTAATTTGAACTTTAACCAAATCGCCATGGAATGCATGATGAAAATCGCCCTGGCGCACCAATACATCTCCGGATTTATCCGCAATTACCACGTATCCAATCCCTGACCTGGTCATGTCTAAGCGGCCTTGCAAAAAAATATTTGCTTCTTTTTTAGAATGTTTTTTATGCTTCTTACGTGGCATTTATTCTTGATTTTGGTACCCGGTAATATAATGCCGGAGTGTAGCAATGAACTTTTCTTCTTCATTGAATAAGATCCGGTTCCGTATGGGTAATACATAAAATGGCAAATCCAATAACGTACTTTCAAATTTATGTAACCTCACTGCATCTTTTTCTGTTGTTAATATCAATTTATCCGTACACTGTATTTGAGCAAATTTTTTAGCTATGTTTTTCAGATCATCAATACTGTAGATGTGATGGTCGGAAAAATTCTGTTGGTAGTAGACAGCCGTGTGTTCTTCTAAATATTTTTTCAAAGGATCGGGATTGGCAATGCCGCATACTAATAAAACTTCATCCTGATTAGATAATAGCCTTTCTTCTTTGCTAAGAATATGATATGGTAAACCATATTCAATTGTAGAGAAATATATAGACTGATGTTCCGTTAGATGCAGCTTTTTTTCTATAGCTTTTTTTTCATCTTCCTTCAAACCGGCCGGACATTTCGTTACGACTATGATATTTGCCCTTATAGCAGAAGATTTTTTATCACGCAAATCTCCACTTGGAAGAAAAAAGTCGTGTATATATAAGTCCCCATATTGAGTCAATAATATATTCATCCCCGCCTCAATGGCACGATGCTGAAAAGCATCATCAAGGATAATTACATTTGTAGTCGGTTTATCTTGTAATATCTGGGGCACAGCTAAGAGCCTGTCTTCACAAACAGCAACCGAAATATCGGGATATTTTATATGAAATTGCATAGGCTCATCTCCAATCTCTAATGCGCCGGTCTTTTCAGAAGCCATGATATAGCCTTTTGTCCTTCTTTTATAACCCCTGGATAATGTTGCCAACTGAAATTCATGACGCAGATGATCTACCAGGAATTCTACCATGGTTGATTTTCCGGTTCCGCCCATCACTAAGTTTCCCACGCAGATAATGGGAAAATTAAATTTTACCGAACGCAAAATTTTCTTATCAAATAAAAAATTCCGGATATACACCACCAGACCATATATGATGGAAACCGGTAATAAAATAAATCGGAAAGTTTTTAAAAAAACCGCATTAAAATTCATATACCCTTTCTGGTGTGATGCAATATTTTAAAGATACATCAAATGTATTGGTATCTTCTATTTTTTCAATCGGCTCAAAATAACTCAAACCGACAGTCATAACTTCTTTTTTACAGCGGATAAGAAAGCGGTCATAAAACCCTTTGCCATATCCTACCCGAAACCCCGACAAATCAAAAGTTAATAAAGGTACGATGATCAAATCTATTTTTTCCGGCTCAATGATCAGTCCTTTTTCCGGCTCAGCCAATCCATACTTATTCAATTCAAAAACAGTATGATCCTGGATGAGTACCGCTTCCATTTCACCCGTTGCAAAATCTGTTCGTGGATTGGCTATTTTTATATGTGGAAATAAATATTGCAGGTATTTGATAGTCAGTGATGTATCCGGTTCATGTCTTAATGCAAAAGGAATATAAGTAAAAACATACTGAATATCAGGCAAAAACAACTTTTGAAATTGTATTAATAATAGATCATCAAATTTCAAAATCTGAGTTTCTGTCAATTGATTTCTTTTTTCCCCAAATATTTTTCGTAATTCTTTTTTGGTCATAAATGGGCAATCAGTTTACTTTTCAATTTTCCTGCTTGTTCCCGAATAAAGCGGCTTGTAACCTTTTTACAATCCGGTATCTTTCCAATGATATTCAATCCACTCCACTGTGCAATTTCATTTTCATAATGAAGATAATGTTTATTAAAAATCCAACCGGCCACTTTTATTTTTTCATAACTGCACATCCTCGCTGACATTAATGAATGATTGATACTGCCCAGGTAATTGCAACTCACAAGAATCATAGTTGCTTTTAGTTTCTTTGCCAGATCTATACTAAATGCAACCGAGTTCAAGGGCGCTAATAACCCTCCGGCTCCTTCAATAATGACTGGATGTTGATACTTTTCAGCAATCATTTTATAGTTTGTCAAGATGGTATCAAGGCTTATTTCTATCTTTTGTTTTCTTGCAGCAATATGTGGTGATGCCGGCATTTTTAATCGGTATGTCTCATCGGCAATTTGCTCAGGATGACTAATCATCTTTTGTACCCATGCACTGTCCGTTTCGTCTGAAGTGCCTGCCTGTACCGGTTTCCAGTAAATACCATTCAATGCTTCCGTAACAATGGCCGCAATGACTGTTTTGCCAATACCCGTACCGATGCCCGAGATAAATATGGGTTTATTTGTGGTCATGTGCTTGCTGAATTATTGGCTTCAAAAAAAGAAAATATCGTCGTTCCATAATTACGCTGAAAACGAAAGAAAGGAAAATTGGAATACTCATTC
>JAFDXJ010000001.1 GCA_018268015.1 Bacteroidota bacterium | reverse complement strand
GCCTTTTTTCACATCATTTACTACAATGTATAAATTATTTATCCGCTCACTTTCCCTAAGGTCAGTGATAATATCCAGGCTATTTTTATAAGTATAACGCTGGCGCATGATGTATAAGTTGACATTTGAATGATTCGCTAAAATGAGTGCGTCAGTGACAGCCCCAATGGGCGCTGTGTCAATAATAATAATATCAAATTGATTTTTTAATTCTTCAAACATCGTTTCCACCTGAGCGGATAATAATATCTCAGAGGGATTGGGTGGAACAGGGCCGGAACTCATTAGATATAAATTTTCATTGCCTTTTACAGGTTTAATGAAATTTTCGAGGGGCTGTTTCCCAATCATATAATTCGTGAACCCATTATCATTAGACATCCCAAACATTCCTGATAATTTCGGCTTCCTTAAGTCCATTTCCATTAACAAGACTTTCTTGCCGGAATAGGCATAGATCTGCCCTAAATTACCGGTAACAAAGGATTTCCCTTCGGCGCTCATCGAGGAAGTGATTAATATTACCGGGCATTTTTCCTGCCTGGTGGCAAAATCCATATTGGTTCTGAATACCCTGAATTGTTCGGCAATGGCAGAACGCCCCTGATCTTTTAGAGAAATTAGCCCAACCTTTTCATTATGACCAATCTCCGCCATAATGCTTGTATTTGTTTTAGATGTAATATCCTCCCTGGATAGGATTCGATTATTTAATAATTGTTTGAGGAGAATAATACCTGTAGGGATTATTAATATGAGCAATAATACTGTTGCAAAAACAAGAATTTTATTAGGGAAGTAGGGCAAATAGGAGGTTTTCGGCTCCTGGATGGTACTGGCACTGGCAATATTGGAAGCTTTGGTAATGGCGGTTTCTTCTTTCTTTTGTAATAAATAAAGATATAAAGCCTGCTTCACACTTTGCTCCCTGGTAAGATCTACATACTGGCGTTCCTGGGCAGGAACATTTTCAATCATATTGCTTAATAGGGAATTTTGCGCCACAATTTTTGATTTGCTGATATCCAGCGCTTTCTTTTGGCTTACCAAACTCTTGATAATATCACCTCGCAGATTACTGATTTGAGCATTAATATTCTGGATAGCCGGGTTGGCTTCTGTGGATGCTAATTTTAAGCCATCTTTTTCCACTAAAAGACTATTGTATTTCTGTACCAGGGAAAGAAAAGTAGGATCATTGTTTAATGTGGAAGGTACCGGACGGTCATTTCCATTTTCATTACGAATATAATCGAGTGTACTTTGAATAACATTTAATTGTACTTCTACCTGGTTTAATTGCTGGATATACTGGCTGGTATTGTCAATAAGTTTGGTGGATTGCTCCGTAATATCTGCAATATGGTTGTTTTGTTTAAAACCCTGTATGTTTGCTTCAATGGAATTGAGTTCGGCTCCAACGATTTCAATTCGCCCATCTATAAATGCAATGGTGCTGTCAGAGATTTTATTTTTCTCATTCAAATTCCTGAATGTATATTCCTGGATTAATTGGTTTAAGACATCTTCCGCTTTCTTAGGAACATTTGAATTGTAGGATAAACTTAATATGGTGGCGTCAGAACTGGGAATCGCAATACTCAGGTTCGATTGAATGACAGCAACCTCCTGATCTTTATTCATTGTGGTAAAATAATAGGAAGAGCTCTCATCAAAAGGAATCCCTGTCTTATGGATGAATAATTTTCCTGTAGCTACCCGAATGGTATCTTCAAAATTTCCTTTAACCGTTTGATCTATATCGTCATTAGAAATTTTTAATTCAAAATTTTTATTTGAATTTAAATTTTTGCTGTTAAATGAATAAGTGGTTAGCAGGGTAGAATCTGATTTGGGGATAAATGTTACGGTAAACGGGCTTTTACTATACAATTCAGTCGGCCGTAAAATTCCATTCACATAATAGCTGACATTCAAGTTCATTTTATGAACGACTTTGTACACCAGGTCCGGGGTATTTAATATACCTAATTCATTAGATACATTACTTTGAACTCCCAGAAGATCACTAAAACCGGATAATGCTGTAGAGCTTAAAAAGGAAGATGGGTCCGACTTACTGTCATCATCCTGGATTAATACCTGGGCATTGGCTGTGTACATGGGAGTCACCGCTTTCAAAAAAATAAATCCAAGGATAATGAGAATCACTGCACAGATGGCATATAATTTCCACTGGTCAAGAAATTTAGAAATAACCTTTTTAATATCAAACTCTTCTTCCCTTTGAATTTTAAGGGATGGGTTTTCATTCATATATGAGTGTTTTTAAAGCAAAAAAAACGATTACAGGCTGTGTTAAAATGATTGTTTACGCCAATAGGGCCTGAAAAATTTTTGCAATGTTAAACATTCCTGTATTGTTGGGAAAATTTTTGTTTTTATTTTAATAATTTATAATAAAATTGGCTGAAAATGTGGTGAATCATCGAATTCCGGGAATCTGGATTTCAACTTTTCATCTATTAAAAAGGCCCGGTAATTCTTTATAACTACCAGGCCTTTAGAAAAAAAGGATAAATGATTTAGCTGCAACCCATGCTATTTCCACAATTCATACATTTATAGCAAGTACCGCTTCGAATCGTCAAATGGCCACATACATTACAGGCAGGAGCATCACTTTGCATGTTTTTCATAGCCGTATTCATAGCATCGAGGTTTTCTCCTTCCTGTACATTTGCTTTCTTCGAAAAGCTTTGTTGCATTTCCGGTTTGCTTACATGCATGGCGCTTAATGCCGGTTTACCCATGAGTGATATGCTTTCTTTGACATTTCCCATACTGCTTATTTCAGGTTTATCCAATACATGGACGAGGTCTGTGCGACCCAAATATTCATAAGCTAATGCCCGGAAAATAAAATCTACGAGGGAAGTGGTGGTTTTAATATTTGGATGATCCACCATTCCGGCAGGTTCAAATTTGGTGAAAACAAATTTTTCAACAAATTCTTCCAAAGGAACGCCAAACTGTAAACCAACAGATATGGCAATGGCAAAGCAGTTCATGAGACTGCGTAAAGTAGAGCCTTCTTTGGCAAGATCAATAAAAATTTCTCCTAAGGTGCCATCACTGTATTCACCGGTTCTTAAAAATAATACCTGGCCACCAATTTTTGCTTTTTGTGTAAACCCATGGCGTTTTGATGGCAGAGTTTTACGTTCCACTATCTGGGATAACTGGCGTTTTAAAATAGTGTCATTGCTATTTTGCATCCGGTGGGTAATTTCTTCGAGTAATTGCTCAACGGTAAGGTCAGCCAGCGAAGGTTTAGCAACAGGCAGGTCTTTTTCTTCCATTACGCGGGGCGTTTCTTCTGTTTCTGTTTTCTTCGTTTTCTTATCTGATTTAGTACTTAGTGGCTGAGATAGTTTACAGCCATCACGATAAAGGGCATTGGCTTTTAAACCCAATTGCCAGCTTAAGATATAACTGTCGGCAATGTCTTCGATACTGGCTTCATTGGGCAGATTGATGGTCTTAGAAATAGCGCCACTTAAAAATGGCTGGCAGGCTGCCATCATGCGGATATGGCCATGCGCATGTATAAAACGTTCTCCTTTTTTTCCGCAACGGTTTGCACAATCAAATATGGGTAAATGAGATTCCTTTAAAAAAGGCGCTCCTTCTAGAGTCATGGTACCACAGATAAAATCATTGGCTGCTTCAACCTGGTCAGCGGTAAATCCTAATGATTCCAGCATATCAAAGCCTGCATCATTGTATTGGGCAGGGGTAAAACCAAGCCTTTCCAGACATTCATTTCCTAAAGTATAAGCATTGAATATAAAAGGAATTTCAAATGCGGATTTTGCGGCTGCATTTAATTTTCTAATTTCTTCATCTATAAAGCCTTTTTCTTTTAAAGTAGCATTATTAATAAAAGGCGCCTTTTCAAAATTGCCTGAGCCAACGGCATATAACTCAATGGCTTTTATTTCTTCCTGGCTATACCCCAGGTTTTTTAATGCATAGGGGACGGACTGATTAATAATTTTGAAATAACCACCGCCACTCAATTTTTTATATTTTACCAGGGAGAAATCAGGTTCCACACCCGTGGTATCACAATCCATTACAAGGCCTATAGTGCCTGTAGGGGCAATGACGGTTGTTTGTGCATTCCGGTAACCATATTTTTCACCCATTTGTACCGCATCATCCCAGGCTTTTGTAGCCGCCTTTAACAGGTAATCCGGGCAGTCATCCGCTTTAATGCCTTGTGGTTTGATTTCCAGGCCAATGTAGGCATCTTCGGCATCATACGCAGCAGCACGATGATTGCGCATGACCCGCAACATATCTTCTTTATTTTCTTCATACTTTGCAAAGGCTCCTAAATAGGAAGCCATCTCAGCCGAAGTTTTATAGGCAGTACCGGTCATGATGGCTGTAATAGCGCCGGCTATACCCCGCGCTTTATCACTATCATAAGGTATTCCACTTACCATTAATAAGGTTCCCAGGTTTGCAAAACCTAGTCCCAAAGTGCGGTAATCATATGAAAGCTGTGCTACTTCTTTTGAAGGAAATTGCGCCATTAAAACAGAAATTTCTAATACGGTGGTCCATAACCTGCAGGTAAATTCAAAACCTTCCACATCAAATTTATTGGATTCCTTATCAAAAAATTTCATGAGATTGGCAGAAGCAAGGTTACAGGCTGTATTATCCAGGAACATGTATTCACTGCATGGATTGGAAGCATTTATAGGACCCCCTTTGGGGCAGGTATGCCATTCATTGATAGTGGTATCATATTGTAATCCGGGATCGGCACAGCGCCATGCTGCATAAGATATAGTATCCCAAACTTCACGGGCAGGAATTTTTTTCATCGTACGCCCATCCGTGCGCGCTTTGAGTTCCCAATCCCCGTTTTCCTGTAATAATTTGAAGAATGAATTGGGGATGCGAACAGAATTATTGGAATTTTGACCGGAAACGGTGAGATAAGCTTCGCCCTCATAACTATTGTCATAACCTCCCTCAATTAATACGGCCACCTTTTTCTCCTCTTCCACTTTCCAATTGATAAATTTCATGACTTCTGGGTGATCCAGATCCAGGCAGACCATTTTTGCGGCCCTGCGTGTAGTGCCACCGCTTTTAATTGCGCCGGCTGCACGGTCACCGATTTTTAAAAAACTCATCAACCCGCTGGAAGTGCCGCCACCACTTAATTTTTCACCTTCACCCCGGATTTGTGAATAGTTGGTACCCACACCAGAACCATACTTAAAAATACGGGCTTCCCTTGTCCACAGGTCCATGATACCGCCTTCATTTACCAGATCATCTTTTACACTTAATATAAAACAGGCATGAGGTTGTGGGCGCTCATAGGCATTGGTGGATTTTTTTAATTCTCCATCTAAGGCATCTACATAATAATGACCCTGTGGGCTACCGGTAATGCCATAACTTTCATGCAAACCGGTATTAAACCACTGTGGACTATTGGGTACGCAGGATTGATTGAGGATACTATATACCAACTCATCATAAAATACCTGGGCATCTTTTTTTGTGGCAAAATAACCATATCGTTCACCCCATACACGCCAGCAATTAGCCATCCTATGGGCTACCTGCTTAATGGTGGTCTCACGTCCCAGGCTACCGTCCGGCTGAGGTACGCCGGCTTTACGAAAATATTTTTGAGCAAGGATATCCGTTGCTATCTGGCTCCATCCGGCAGGAACTTCTACATTGTTCATTTCAAAAACCACCTCACCATTTGTATTGCGAATGATGCTTGTTCGATAGTCATAATCAAAAAGATCAAAAACAGATTTTTCTTCTGAGGTAAATTGACGGCGGAATTCCAGGCCTTTTTTGTTTTGTTTTGAAGCCATACTCTGGTTATTTTTATATATGAAAAGGTAAAATTTTCCTGGTTAACAAATTGTTAAGCGGTTGACGAAAATATCTTTCTATTTTGAAAAAACCATGATCTAAATATACACAAGATGTGGATAATAAAATTGATGCTTTACAGGTCTGAAATAGAAAAAGGTTTTTAAAGAAAAAATTACATTTCAGTGATTTTGGCATGGGCATTTTAGATTCTCAAGGGCGGCGAAAAATCATTCTTTTTTGAAAAGGACGATTGAGAACAGGTCTTTTTGCGATATATCTAAGATAATTTATTCCTGCGAATCAAAAATTATTTTGCATTTTTGTAATAAGCACCTTAACCTATATATGAAGCAAAAGTTATACCAGCAGATTACGGAAAGAAAAAAATTGGGTAGGAAATCTTTTTCTGTATTAATAGATCCGGATAAGGTGGATGTTGCCAAAACAGATAAGCTGATCCGCCTGGCCACAGATGCCAAAGTGGATTATTTTTTTGTAGGTGGAAGCCTGGTTATTTCCAATAATGTAGATGAGTGTATCAGCCAGATCAAATCATCCTGTAATATTCCGGTCTTATTGTTTCCCGGGGCCCCTTCACAGGTGAGTAAGTATGCGGATGCTATTTTATATCTCTCCCTGATTTCCGGCAGGAATCCTGAATTATTAATAGGTCAGCATGTGATCAGTGCCCCATTGGTAAAATACAGTGGGCTGGAAGTAATTCCTACGGGTTATATGGTTATAGATGGCGGGGCACCTACTACGGTTTCCTATATTTCCAATGCGGCACCCATACCGGCTGATAAAAATGATATCGCCATGTGTACGGCCATAGCCGGAGAACTATTAGGGTTGAAACTGATTTTTATGGATGCAGGTAGCGGGGCAAAGACTCCGGTAACCGAAGAAATGATTCAAAAAGTATCTTCCCATATAGATGTTCCATTGATTACGGGTGGCGGTATTACCCATCCCGAAAAAGCCTACCTGAATTGCAAAGCAGGAGCAGATATCCTGGTGGTGGGGAATGCCATTGAAAAAGATGCCAGCCTGATTCGCGAACTGAGTGATGCTATACATTCCGTGTCTATAGAAGTTGTTTAGCATTGTCCGGAAAAAGGAGTAATGACTATTTCAACTCCTCAATTTTCACTCTGGAAGGGGTGTCTATTCCCTGAATAATGGAAGTGGAACTGATTGCAATTG
Source organism: Bacteroidota bacterium (assembly GCA_018268015.1). GTDB lineage: Bacteria > Bacteroidota > Bacteroidia > Chitinophagales > Chitinophagaceae > JAFDXJ01. The sequence goes on along the minus strand of JAFDXJ010000001.1, from coordinate 49,437 downwards.
CCCGAATAATGGCGGCCATATTTTTCAAATTTAAAGTACTGATTTCATCACTTACTTTATGGTAATTTGGTTCATTATCCATTTTGGAAGTAGAAATGGTATGTGCCGGAACACCAAGCCTGGCAAGCGTTGCATTATCTGAGCGATAAAATAAATTTTCTTCTGTATAAGGATCGGGATAAAAATTGAAACCGGTACCGGATAAATTTTTCTGTAAAATTTCGCCCATATTTGTTTTTTCATATCCCGTGATATAAGCCGCATTTAATCCCCATTTACTATCTGTGCCGATCATTTCAATATTGAACATAGCCATCACTTGTGCCGGTGGAATATGATTCGAAAAATATCCGGAACCAAGGCCGCCGGATTCTTCACCCGTGAAGGTCACAAATATAATGGTGCGGTTATTATTTTGTAATGCCTTGAAATATTTTGCGAGTAATATGACTGCTGTGGTACCGGATGCATCATCATTGGCGCCATTAAAAATGGAATCTCCATTGACCGCTTTACCAATGCCTAAATGATCATAATGTGCTGAAAAAATTACATATTCATTGGGCTTTGTTTTGCCTTTGAGGATGCCCACCACATTGGCTAATTTTTTTTCTTCAAACCGGTGGGTAGCTTCAATCGTAAAACTTTTAGGGATGATAGATGATAAAACAAAAACAACATCTCCTGCATTTTGATTCAAGCTGCGTTTGAAAAAACTGAACCTGGAAAACGAGCTTGCAAAGGATGTATCAATCCAGAAAATTTTTTTCTTACCTTCTTTAATAGCATTTGAAGCATTCTTAAAAAAACCATCCATTGATTTGACCTGTTCCTGCTCAAAACCGGATTTTTCAGTGATCGAAAATTCTTTTTTTGTAGTAATTACAACCAGGTTTTTTGAATCAATTTTTTTATTGTCTAACACCAATACCGCATTCAATTGTTCGGGTTTCAGTAGAATAAATGGTTGTAAATAAGAATCCAGTCCGGGCAATCTTTGGAGTCCTGTTTGCTGGAATTCCTGACTGATAAATGCCGCTGCTTTATCAATGCCTTCCGTAAAAACCGCCCTGCCTTTCATATCGTCAGAGGAGAGCGTTTTTTCTATTCTGCTTACTTCAGATTCATTGATTGTTTGATCAATGAGTTGTGCTTTGGCAAGGAAAGAAAAGCACCAGAAGCAGATGAATACAAGAAATTTCTTCATGCTATTTAAATTTTAAAGGCTCATCATTTCTTTAAAGCGGACGGTTTGCCTGCGGCTTACTTCAATTTTTTCTCCTCCTTTTAATTCTACTAATAGCCCACCATTAAAATAGGGTTCAATTTTTTCGATCATCCGCATATTGATAATATGTTTTCGGTTGGCGCGAAAAAATATTCGCTCATCAAGCCTCTCTTCCAATGCATTTAATGATTTTAAAATGAGGGGTTTATTGTTTGCGAAAAATACTTTTGCATAATTCCCTACACTTTCAAAAAGCCTTATTTCACTAAGTTTTACAAACCAGCATCTTTCTCCGTCTTTAACAAAGACCTGGTCATTTTCCGTTAGAGGCCCGCGGTTGAATGCATTTCCAATCCCTGCATTTTCTTTGCTAATTTCATATTGTAATTTTTGAATAGCATCAGACAGACGGCGTGGTTCAATGGGTTTTAATAAATAATCCAATGCATTCACTTCAAATGCTTTCAACGCATATTCATCATAGGCGGTAGTGAAAATCACGCGGGGTGCTCTCTCCAAATTCTGTAATAAATCAAAACCGGTTTTCCCGGGCATTTGTATATCTAAAAAGATAAGATCGGGGTTAAGTAATTCTATTTTTTCCTGGCCATCATCTGCATTAGAAGCTTCATCAATAATTTCAATGTCCGAAAATTCCTTCAATAGTTTTTTGAGCTCGGTCCTGGCGAGTCGTTCATCATCAATGATAATAGCTTTCACTGGCATATTCTATGAATTTAAAATGGTTAAGTTAATATGGGAATAGAGATTTTAGCTTCGACCAAATGAGGTTCAATATTTTTTATTTCAAATAATGCCTGATTGCCATATATCAATTTGAGGCGGTTTTGAGTACTGGAAATACCAAAGCCATCAGTGTCATTACCAGGTTCGAAATGACCGGTATTCTGCACCGCCATTTCATAAGAATGATCTTTAAAAGTTGAAAATATTTTAATTTTCCCTCCCTCCATTTCACGGCTAATACCGTGTTTAATTGCATTTTCCACCAGTGTCTGCAGCATCATGGGTGGTATGGGCTGATCCAGCGTTTCATCATCTATATAATATGCAACTTTGAGGCGGTCTTCAAAGCGTATATGTTCTAATTCTAAGTAGTCTTTGACTATGCGGAGCTCTCTTTCCAGACTCACCGTTTCCAGAGAGTCGGCTTTCATACTGCTTCTTAAAATATTGCTGAGTTCCGTGATTGCCGTTCTGGCTCTTTCGGGGTTTTCATCTACCAAGGCCCGGATACTATTGAGTGCATTAAAAATAAAATGCGGGTTAATATGTGATTTAATGGTTTTGAGTTGCAATTCTTTCACCAGGCTTTCCAAACGTACCTGGTCAAATTTTGTTTTTCTTTCCGCTTCTATATAATGCCATAGATAATAAATACTTACCCAAACAAAAATGATTGGAGAGTCATTGAAAATATTAAAGACAAAACGCTGATCAATGGATGCTTTCATTTTGGGATCATACCATTTTAATATTTCAACAAGGCTACTGTTGATAAAGCTATAGGCAGCGCAGGTTAAAATAACCGCAATGAAGAAGGTAATCCATTGATTACCAGAAAGAGGTGGTAAAAGTTGTTGTTTTTTAAGTGCATAACGGAGTAAATGGGTAAAGATCATCCCCAGGACAATAGATAAAATGAGACGTTGTGTATAAATGGAGGAAATCTTATGATCAAAAATAAAGGCAAAAAAGACCAATGATAGCCCATAAAAAAGCCACCCTGAAAATTGGCATACAAGGTATTTTGTAGTGTTATTTTTCATCTTTTGTAAAGTTAAGGAAGTGCAAACGTATGCCCTGCAGATGAAGTGATTAATGGTAAATATATCAAGCTATATGGCAAATTATTTTTTTTAGCAGTTGGAACTCTTCTTCAAAAAAACCCGTTTTATCTGTAAACATGGTGATAAAACCATTATTTTTACATTTCTTAAAAACATACTTCTTACCTGATGGATACATCTCCCGGTCAACTTTTGAAGAAAATTCAGTCCCCGCAGGATTTGAAAAAACTCACTCGTGCACAGCTTCCTCAATTATGTGATGAATTAAGGCAATATATCATTGATATTGTGAGTGAACACGGGGGACATTTTGGTGCCAGCCTGGGGGTGGTGGAACTCAGTGTGGCATTGCACTATATTTATAATACGCCTTATGATCAATTGGTATGGGATGTAGGCCACCAGGCTTATGGCCATAAAATATTGACCGGGCGAATGGATCGTTTTGTTACGAACAGGAAATATAAAGGGATCAGCGGATTCCCGAAAAGGAGTGAAAGCGAGTACGATACTTTTGGTGTAGGACATTCATCCACATCTATTTCGGCAGCTCTTGGTATGGCCATTGCAGCAAAACTCAAACAGGAAAAAAGAAAATCAATTGCTGTAATAGGGGATGGCGCTCTCACAGCAGGTATATCATTTGAGGCCATGAATCATGCCGGTGTTTCGGATGCGGACCTGCTTATTATCCTCAACGATAATTGTATGAGCATTGACCCGAATGTGGGTGCGCTCAAAGAATATTTAACGGATATAAGCACTTCACCCGTTTATAATAAAGTAAGAGACGATGTGTGGAAGATGCTGGGCAAGTTACCGGTTGGGAAGAATTTCAGCAGGGAAATGATCAGCAAATTTGAAGCTAGTGCTAAGGGTATGGTAAGCAAAAGCAGTAATTTATTTGAAGCACTTAAATTAAGATATTTCGGCCCTATTGACGGTCACAATATTACGAATCTGGTAGATACTTTAAAGGATCTGAAAAAAATCCCAGGCCCTAAATTGTTACACATTATTACTGTCAAAGGCAAAGGCTATGCGCTGGCTGAAAAAGATCAAACGAAATGGCATGCTCCAGGATTATTTGATAAAGTAACCGGTGAAATTTATAAAAAATCAAACCCCATTCCTCAACCTCCAAAATACCAGGATGTTTTTGGTAAAACCATCATAGAATTAGCAGAAGCGGATGAAAAAATCATGGGGATCACGCCGGCCATGCCAAGCGGTTCTTCCTTAAAGTTTATGATGGAGAAAATGCCCCATCGTGCATTGGATGTGGGCATTTGCGAGCAACATGCCGTTACTTTAAGTGCAGGCTTGGCTACCCAAGGTATGAAGGTGTTTTGCAATATTTATTCTTCTTTTATGCAAAGGGCTTATGATATGGCATTGCATGATGTGGCTATACAAAAGTTACCGGTAATATTCTGTTTGGATCGGGCCGGCTTAGTGGGTGAAGATGGTCCCACTCATCATGGAGCTTATGATATTGCCTATTTCCGTTGTGTTCCTAATATGGTGATCAGTGCACCCATGAATGAATCTGAGTTGAGAAACCTCATGTTTACAGCACAATTGGATTCAAATAAAAATCCTTTTGTCATCCGTTATCCAAGAGGAGAGGGCGTGATGCCAGATTGGCAAACACCTTTTGAAGAAATAACCGTAGGTACCGGCAGGAAATTGTCGGAAGGTATTCCGAGAAAAGACGGGAAAAATATTGCCATTCTTTCTTTGGGTCATCCCGGAAATTTTGTGGTTACGGCCATGAAAGAATTAAAATCAGAAGGGATCAACCCTGCTCATTATGATTTACGGTTTGCCAAACCTTTGGATGAAAAATTATTGCATGAAGTTTTTTCCAAATTTAAAAGAATTATTACCGTAGAAGATGGCTGCATCCAGGGTGGAGTGGGTAGTGCAATCCTGGAGTTTATGGCAGTACACAATTATTCGGCTGAAGTGAAAATGCTGGGTATCCCTGACCGGATTATAGAACATGGTACTTTGAAAGAATTGCACCGTGAGTGTGGGTTTGATGCACAAGGCATCATAGATGCAGTACATGACATGCTCGATAAAAAAAGTAATTTGGATAGTGCGAATAAAATAGAAACAAGCAAAGAAACAGCCTTATAAATTTTATTTTTTCAAATTGATGATGGTTGAAAGCGAGAAGCACTTAAGATTTGAAAGAGTGTGCTCGTTAAATGGGCATTAATTATTTTCTTCTTGGATTTCGGTTTCACGATATGCTTCATTCCATTCCACGATAAAGTTATTCATTCCCTGCCCCAATAAGAGGAACATCATTTTTTGTTGTACCATTTCCAGTAAGGAAAGAAATAGAAAAATGGCATGTAATTTATTTTCACAGGAACTAAACAATTTTTCAAAAGCAACGGTTTTTTCGGAGCGAACAATATTTGTCACTGTTGCACGGCTCTCTTCCATTGTATAATTATACTGGACCACTGTATGAATAGGCTTATTCATTCTTTCCTGCATACGTAACATCACTTTGTCAAAAGCTTTCATGAGTTTATACAAAGTGATATTCTGGATTTCTGTCCCTTCGGATGATTCTTCGCCTATTGTATATAATTCTTTTTGGAGGTTTCCTCTTTTAGCCATTTTCAGGCGGTCGTCTTCGAGTGTTGCCAAATTCATGGCGGCCTCTTTAAACTTGCGGTATTCAAGTATTTTATCCACCAATTCCTGTCTTGGATCTATTTCATTTCCGGCGGCATCAAGTTCTTTACGTGGGATGAGCATTTTGGCTTTGATCCGCATGAGTGTGGAAATAAAAAGGATAAACTCACTACTAAGATCAATATTTAATTTTTCCTGTTCATGAATATAATCCAGGAAATCATTGATGATTTTGGTAATATTAATATTATAAATATCCAGTTCATCTCTTTCAATAAAAAACAATAAAAGATCGAACGGGCCTTCGAATTGTTCCAGTTTTATTTGATAACTATTTTGATCCACCAGCAAGATTTTAGCAAATATACTATTTTACCCATGCAGATAAAGCCGGGTAAAATAGTATATTGTTTAAACCATTATTTTTTAAGCTGATCCCGAATCTCCATCAATAATTGGTCTGTAGATGAAGGCGCAGGAGGAGGAGCCGGAGCGGCTGCTTCTTTTCTTTTCAAATTGTTCATTCCTTTTATCATTAAGAAAATGATAAAGGCAAGAATAAGGAAATTGATGAGGACGGTAATAAAATTACCATAAGCAAAGATTGCTGCATCAGCCACTTTTCGGGCTTCTACAAGTGGTGTACCTTCGGGTACATTTCCTTTAAGTACAAGGTATAGATTGCTGAAGTCAGGTTGGCCGATTATGGAAGCAACCACCGGCATGATGAGGTCATTCACAACGGAATCAACTATTTTACCAAATGCTGCACCAATGATTACACCAACAGCCAGATCCATTACATTCCCTTTGATAGCGAATTCTTTAAATTCTTTTGTAAAGCTCATAGATTTGTTTATTTAAGTTAAAAAATGATTTAAGCGTCAAAACTACTTTTTAATTCCTGGATATTGCATATTTAAATTTTTTAATAGTGCATGCAGCGCATGAGCAGCAAGGTATTCTTTATACCAGTTTTGATCAGATGGCAGAATATTCCATGGAACATCATTGCAATGTTTAAAGGCATCATGGTAAGCGCCCATATATTCCTTCCATAATTTTCTTTCCGTAAAATCATTTTCATTATACTTCCATTGCTTCCGCGGGTCCTTAATGCGTTCCATTAACCTTTTTTCCTGTTCTTCAGGCGACACATGCAAATAAAATTTTAAAATATGCGTATTGTTCTGTTCTAATAATTTTTCAAAATGATTAATTGCCTGCATTCTTTCCATGGCGGTTTCATCATCAATCAATTTATGTACCCTTGTGACTAATATATCTTCATAATGAGAACGGTTAAAAACCTGTATATAACCTTTTGCCGGTGTGTGTTTATGGATGCGCCATAGAAAATCATGAGAGAGTTCTTCCGCGGTAGGTACTTTGAAAGATTGTACCAGCACTCCTTGAGGATTAAATTTTCCAAATACATTGCGTACCAAACCATCTTTGCCCCCAGCATCCAATGCCTGTAAAACAATTAATATGGAATGTTTCGATTCCGCATACAGCAGGTTCTGCAAATCATCTAATTCTGAGAGTAGTTGTTCTGTCTTCTTTTTTGTTTTGTCTTTACTTAATCCTTTTGGGGCACGGGTACTTATCTTGTCTAAACGAATTGCAGGCATATCTTTTTTTAAAGGTATTTATTAAAATGAATCAGCCGTTATTTTTAAAAAAAATTATCAAAATTATGGATGTTTTTTCAAGCAATTACAAAATGGTTCCGTTGGGCACTGTAAAAAAGAATACAGAATTGCTTTATAACGATAGAATAAATTTTACTTTCACTTTACTAAACTTATATTTACGCTATGAATAAAAATATCATGAACCAAACCATTCAACCAGAGAAAAAAAATTATACCACACCGGTCATTATTATTGGTATCCTCTTTTTCATTTTTGGATTTGTCACCTGGCTTAACAGTACATTGATTCCGTATCTGCAGATTGCTTGTGAACTGGAAACAGCGCAAGCTGTGCTGGTCACTTTTGCTTTTTATATTTCTTATGCAGTGATGGCTTTCCCATCATCCTGGGTATTGAAAAAAACAGGTTTCAAAAGTGGTATGATGCTGGGTTTAATCATTATGGCCTTGGGCGCATTGATTTTTCTCCCAGCCGCAAACAGCAGAGAATTTGGATTGTTTTTGACGGGCTTATTTGTTATTGGCACCGGTTTGGCTTTATTACAAACTGCATCAAATCCCTATATCACTATTCTGGGCCCCATTGAGAGTGCTGCAAAACGTATCAGTGTCATGGGTATTTGCAATAAACTGGCAGGTGCTTTAGCTCCACTAATTATGGGAGCAATCATGCTTAAAAACGCCGATGTTTTAGTTGAAAAAATCAAAACAATGGATGCAACACAAAAGGCGGCAGAACTGGACCAACTTGCCTCGCGGGTGATCGTTCCTTATGTGATAATTGCTTGTGTATTGATAGCGTTGTCCATCTTTATTAAATTTTCCAGCCTTCCCGAAGTGAAAGCTGAAGGAGAGGAAGACTCCTTAGGAAGTGAAGCAAAAGACCGGAAAACGATTTTTAGTTTTCCTTATCTATGGTTAGGATTTATAGCTTTATTTTTATATGTAGGGGTAGAAGTAATGGCTGGGGATATTATCCAGGTTTATGGAAAATCAATTGGCATTCCCTTAGATGTGGCTAAACATTTTACAACATATACGATGCTTAGCATGTTAGCAGGTTATTTAATTGGTATAGTTTGTATCCCCAAATATATTAGTCAGAATACCGCTTTAAAAAGTTCAGCTATACTAGGTATTATATTTACAATTGCAGCCATTTTTACTGCAGGCTATTATTCTATATTGTTTATTGCTTTGCTTGGATTGGCGAATGCACTTGTTTGGCCAGCCATTTGGCCTTTGGCCATCCATGGCCTGGGCCGATTTACAAAAACCGGTTCAGCATTATTGATTGTAGGTATAGCAGGTGGCGCAATTTTACCCAAAATATGGGCCAATGTGGGGGCAACAATCGGCTACCAGCAAGCTTTTTGGATCATGGTACCCTGTTATTTATTTATATTCTATTTTGCAGTTTCTGGCTATAAAGTAGGATCAAAAAAATGAATCACAACATTATCATTGGATAGATCTATTTTGCTTCTTCCAAAACAGGTTCTTTTATTTCAAAAGGATTAACCAGATGCATGTTTGAAGTTTCTTCTTCGCATTGAGTTTCTTCCTTTAATTTCAATGGATTTTGCCATTTAACTCTTAACCATACTCGCTCATGAATCCAATACAATAAAACTTTTGTAATGATCTCTGTTGCGCCGATTGCAAAAGCCTTTTTGAAATCTCCCGTCCAAAATAATGCGATAAGAATCGTATCTATTGTTCCAAAGAAGCGCCAGCTAATACCTTTAATCAGGCTTCTGTAATTTTTTTCTGCAATTAATACACCCTCGGGAGAATAGGTTTGTCCAAATCTTAAACGGCTCCACAATAATTTTTCATGCAGGTAAAACAAAAAAATCTTGGTAAAAACTTCTGTAAATCCAATCTTAAGTGCTGAAGCAATTTGCCCGGTAAATAACCATGATAAGAAAATGGTATCTGCAGTACCAACCATTCTCCAGGTGGTTGCTTTGAGAAAAACCCTTAAACTGTTTTCATTGCTTTTTTTAACTGCCATAGTACTTTTTTAATTCCTATTAATTCAATAGGAATTGTAAAGATAATGGGAAATATTTCATTCTGCCAAAAAAAAGGTTGATTTTTAGGAAAAGAAATTTAATAAGTAAGAATTACTGACCCTGAGCCATACTATAAGCGTTCTTATCACCCCATCTATTTAGTAACTCACTGGAACAAATTTTAAAATTTGCACTCAGACTAATATAAAGGCCAATGATATCCTGTTGGTTTAATGGTTCATGATCTATACTTTCAAAACGGACATTATATTGATTTACCAGGTTTGTATATACTGAACCGGTTGGCCACACTTGTGTACCCCTATTACTGATATTGACCAGAGTAAACTTCATACCGGCATTTTTCAGGCATTTCATGGCAATCGCATCCGGTTGTTCATTGCTTTCAATAAACAAATCAACACCTACAATCACTTCATTTTCCTTTTCAATACTTTCTAGCATGGGATTTCTTTCCAGTTTGAATTTTGTTTGGGTAGGGGGCTGGTCTTCCAGGTTGGGTTTGGCTCCTTGTTTAGGTTGTTGATGAAAGTTGTGAATAATAGCTTCTGCAAACTCTTTGGTACCTAATGCAGGAATTTCTTTATTGCCAAAATCGCCTGTATGTATGCCACTTTCTAAAGTAAAGAGTAATGCATTTTCAATCATGGCAGCCACTTTCATCAGGCCGAGATGCCTTAACATGGAAATCCCACTGAGTAATAATGCAGTAGGATTAGCTTTATTTTGCCCGGCAATATCAGGCGCTGTGCCATGCACTGCTTCAAAAATGCAAATATGATCTCCAATATTTGCAGATGGAGCAAACCCTAACCCACCGATTAAACCTGCGCAGAGATCAGAAACGATATCACCTTGTAAATTGGTTAATACTACTACGTCAAAAATATCCGGACGTGTTACAAGTTTCATACAAAGGTCATCCACGATTACGTCATCTGCCTTTAAATCGGGATAATCTTTTGCAACCTCATAAAAGATATCGAGGAAAAGCCCGTCTGTTATTTTCATGATATTGGCTTTATGTCCACAGGTAATGCGTTTTGCAGCTTTTTTCCTGGCCATTTCAAAAGCATATTTAATAACCTGTAAACTTCCCGGCCGGGTAATAAATCTTCTGCTCAGAGCCACATCATGGGTTAACATGTGTTCAATGCCTCCATAAGTATCTTCTATATTTTCACGTACAATGGTGATATCAATGGGAATACCTGCTTTACTAAAAACAGTATCTACACCATGTAAGGTTTGGAATACGCGTTTATTGGCATAGGTGTTCCATGTTTTGCGTGCCGTCACATTTACACTTTTGACCCCCTTTCCTTTGGGTGTTTCCATGGGGCCTTTGAATAAAATTCCCAGGTCTTCTATGGTTTCCTTAGCTGCCGGTGTCATACCATTATTAAACCCTTTATCAAAAACCCATTTACCCATTTCCACCATTTCATATTCCAGCGGCACTTTGGCTTCATTGAAAATATGTAACACCGCTCTCATAATTTCAGGGCCAATACCATCACCTTTTGCTACAGCTATTTTTATCATAATGTGAATTTTATAAGCGGCAAAGGTAAGACGGTAAAAATTGACGGATCAAGAATTGCCTTAGTGTTTATTGGACTTATTCATTTTTAAAAATTTCTTAGGAAATCAGCCACAAGCAAAAATTCAATTAAAACAGATAAATGACTTCAATTGTGAGTAGAAATATTATCATCATTGCTTAGGATTTTTTTATAAAATCTACAAAAACTTTTCTCCAGGGCTGCCACTCTTTTTCTTCCGTTAAAAAATGATTATGCCAGATACCAATCATCTGGCCCTGTGTTTTTGTAATTATAGTTTTATAGAAATCTAATTCTTGTGATGCTTCTTCAGGGTTTAATTTTTGTTCAAAAATGGCATTTGCATCCATATAACAAAAAGGAAAAATGCATAAATTGGTTTTGATTTCTTTTTCTAAATCATACCAAAAAAATGATTTAGAAGTGGAAGCCCGGAAACCGTTGATACTCCCGTAACCCATAGAATAATCCTGTAAAATGCCATTATCCAGGAGCATGCGATATGTAAGAGGCATCGTCATCCGGATATAATGTTGTCTTGATGTGATTATTTTTTGACCGATAAGCTTTTCTAAATTTTCAATCTCCTTGGTCAATAAAGTTGGATCGTCGCCGGACTGCCAGGAAGGATGTATGCCGGTTTTATTATTCGATGCGATTTCCAAAATTAAATTTTTCAATTCCATTTTATGGGGTAGAATATTTTTGTCATAGCGCCGATTTTTTTCTGCAAAAAGGAAAAAATATACGGGATTCAACAAGCGCTTACGACATAGCTCTTCCAGAAAATCAAATTGATCGAAAGGATCTTTTACATTTTTTCGGTCTGTCAATTTAGGCATGGAGAAAAATGGCCTTTGTCCGGTAACATATTCTTTCAACAGGGAAGCAAGGTTTTTTAAAAAAGGTTTGCCGGAATATTTAAAAGCAATATCAATATCGAATGTGGGTAAAAAAGTAAAGGTTCCGCCCGGCAGTTCTGGAAAAATTTCTTGTATCCAAAAGTCAATCAATGGCAGGTTTAAAAAACGATGTTGAAAGGCCAGGCTTGCCGTATGTGGAAATCGGCCATATTCATCCGGCCTATAGGGTAAATATTCCTCATACCTTGATACCAGGTAAAATGATGCAGCAAGAAAATCAAATGGAATGTCTCCACCTGTATTAAAAAAAGCAGGCACATCTTTCCATTGAAAGATTTCAAATTTCTGAGGGATAATATTTTTTTCAAACAATAAAGTATGAGGGATTATCCAGACCTCGTCTTTGCAAATTTTTTGATGAGAATAATTCAATTTTTCACCCAAAGCATCCAGATATTGCGCTTTGTTATGAGTAAGTGTATAGGCCTGCGTGAAAAGCGTATCAAGAATATAACTCAGCCTGGAAGAATGATATTCTGTGAAAATGGTCATTATTGAAAGTACATCATTCCAATAAAAAAACGATGCCTCTAAGCATCGTTTTTTTAAATTTTTAATGAAGCTTATTCTACTAATGCCGTGAATTTACCTCCCGTTATGTTTACTGGGTTACCGGAGGCATCTCTTGCTGTTCCCGAGAAATTCCCGGCAACCACATGCAATACATCGTCATAAGAGAGAATATTTATAGTGACAACAAAACCTATCGTACTGGGGTCCGCTGAATAAACCGGAACGGTAGGATTTGCATTATCTATAAAATAGAAATACCCCGAAGTGCTGGTGGGATATGTTCCCGGAGTGATCGTGCCAACAGGTAAAAACATGCCAATATTTAAAGCGGAATCACCGGTTGCGGCAGTGTAACCATTGACAGATAATACTTTTAAGGTAAGCGTATCCATTAAAAAAGCCGTATCTACAGGACCTACAAAAGTAGATGCCCCTTGCATAAAAGTCCATGCAGAATCGGATAATGCAAGGTCCAGATCACCACCTGTGGGTATGCTATGACCTGTACTATCATTGATCATAACGGTAAAACCGCAAGTGGAACTATCAAAGGTTACCAAAAAATCTGTTGCTACCTGAATAATGGGTGTTCCCAATGGGCGAAGCCTTACGGTGGTTATACCGGTGGAATTAAAGTAACCGGAGTCCGCAAAAAGGAATCCATTTTGCAAATTTGATTTGATACTGTAGGTTCCGGGTGTTAAAACATTTACTTTGATATCAACAAAACAGGTATCACTTCCGGGGGTAATTCCATTATAGTACGTTCCATAAACCGAGTCACCCAGGCAAAATCCCAGGGAATCAGTAAGGGAGCCTGTTGCGGGGGAATCCAAAATCCCGTTTTCCAGGCTGTACTCCTTTTGGCAACCTCCCAGGCCAAATAATAAAAGTACAGAACTGAATAAAGATAAAAGAAAGAATTTGCGTTTCATATTTATGCTAAATAATAATTGATTCATGAATGAGGATTTTCACTCTACCATAACGGACAATTAATAATTAAATTGCACTTAAAAGAAGATTAAAGAGGCCAAATGAAGATTTAATTATTTCTCTAAATCACCAACCATCTGTGCTGGTATGACCCATTCATCAAATTCCTCGGGAGTTACATAGCCTAATTTAACTGCCATTTCTTTTAAAGTAGTGCCCTCTTTATGCGCCTTCTGAGCAATTTCTGCAGCCTTGTAATAACCAATCTTCGTGTTAAGAGCAGTCACCAGCATTAAACTGTTCTCAAGATTTTTTTGGATATTTTTTTCAATGGGTTCAATACCAGTGGCGCACTTGTCATTAAAGGAGATACAGCCATCGCCTATAAGTGTGGCACTATGCAGGAAGTTGTATATCATCATGGGCTTAAAAACATTCAATTCAAAATGTCCGTTGGATCCACCAATACTGATGGCCACATCATTTCCCATCACTTGTGCAGCGATCATCGTCACGGCTTCGCATTGTGTAGGGTTTACCTTACCCGGCATAATAGATGATCCCGGTTCATTATCAGGGATAAAGATTTCGCCTATACCACTTCTTGGGCCGGATGATAACATGCGAATATCATTGGCAATTTTCATCAGACTCACTGCAACCATTTTTAAGGCTCCGTGAGATTCTACGATGGCATCATGTGCTGCCAAAGATTCAAATTTATTTGCGGCAGTAATGAATGGTAATCCGGTAAGCGTAGCTATATTTTTGGCCACATTTACCGCATAATTTTTGGGGGTATTGATCCCTGTTCCCACGGCCGTGCCGCCAAGTGCCAGTTCACTTAAGTGTTGTAGAGAATTTCGAATGGCTTTGAGGCCATGATCAAGTTGGGAGACATATCCGCTGAATTCCTGGCCGAGTGTAAGGGGTGTGGCATCCATAAAATGGGTACGGCCGATTTTAACCACATGCATAAATTTTTTACTTTTTTCGGCCAGTGTATCGCGTAATTTTTCAATACCCGGTATCGTTTTTTCTACCAGTATTTTATAAGCCGCAATATGCATGGCAGTAGGAAAAGTATCATTGGATGATTGAGATTTATTCACATCATCATTGGGATGTAATTTTTTCTCTTTATCATTCAAATGGCCGCCCAATAATGTATGCGCGCGATAAGCAATCACTTCATTTACATTCATATTACTTTGTGTGCCCGAGCCTGTTTGCCAAATAACAAGAGGAAATTGGGCATCCAGTTCACCAGATAAAATTTCATCACATACTTTACCAATCATATCGGCTTTTTCTTTTGATAAGACTCCTGCTTCCTGATTCGTAATTGCAGCAGCTTTTTTGAGGTAAGCAAATGCCCGGATAATTTCTTTAGGCATGGTGTCTGTCTCACGGGCAATTTTAAAATTGTCAATACTTCTTTGTGTTTGTGCACCGAAATAAGCTTCGGCGGGCACTTTCACTTCACCCATGGTATCTTTTTCTATGCGGTAATTCATGATGTTGTTTTAAAAAAATAAAATGCAAAAGTACAAAAAACGTTACAGGAAAGAAATGAGCATTTCAGCTAAATATTGAAAGCATAGGATCAGGATTTTTTTCGGTGTTGAAAGAGTATTTCATTAAATTATGAAGTATCTTTAGAAAAATTCATCATCATGCGATTGACCAAATTTATAGGCATTATCAGTTTATTTTTTTTAGCAGGTTTACCTGCCCGGGCACAACAAAAACACCTGTTTAGTTTATCTGCTAATGATTTTTTATTAGACGGTAAACCATTTCAAATAATCAGTGGTGAAATGCATCCGGCCCGGATACCTTATGCTTATTGGCGACAGAGGATCCAAATGGCTAAAGCGATGGGATGTAATACAATTGCCATATATGTTTTTTGGAATTACCAGGAAACCGCACCGGGAGTATGGGATTTTAAAAATGGGAATCATAACATTGCGGAGTTTATCAAAATTTGCCAGGAAGAAAAAATGTGGGTACTCTTCAGGCCCGGCCCTTATGTTTGCGGTGAATGGGATTTTGGAGGTTTGCCTTTCTGGCTTTTAAAGACACCCGATATAAAAATCAGGTGTATGGATCCAAGATATATGCATGAGGTGGAAATATATGTACAACATATTTCCAAAGAAATAAAACCATTTCTCGTAACAAATGGGGGGCCCATTCTGATGGTACAAGTGGAAAATGAGTATGGGAGCTATGGAAATGATAAAACCTATTTGCAGACTCTGAAAAAATTATGGACGGATAATGGCATCAATGTGCCCTTTTATACCGCTGATGGAGCGACAGCTTTTATGCTGGATGCAGGTACTGTGGAAGGAGCTGCCATAGGATTAGACAGTGGCAGTGATGAAGATGATTTTGCCGAAGCAAAAAAAGCAAATCCAAATGTACCTTCTTTCAGTAGTGAGACTTATCCGGGATGGCTTACGCATTGGGGAGAACAGTGGGCCAGACCTGATACGAATGACCTTAAAAAAGAGGTGACTTTTTTACTGAAAAATAAGAAATCATTCAATTTTTATGTCATACATGGAGGTACAAATTTTGGTTTTTGGGCGGGTGCCAATGGTGGCGGAAAGACCTACCAGGCGGATATTACCAGTTATGATTATGATGCACCCATCAATGAGCAGGGAAATCCTACAGCAAAATATTGGATGATTCGTAACCTGATTCAGGAATATAATGGGACGCATTTACCCGACATCCCGGCTGCCATTCCTACTATAGAAATACCGGCAATAACATTGCAGCCTTTTACAAGTATTTGGAATGAATTGCCAAAGCCCGTTTTATTACCTCAACCAAAACCCATTGAATATTTTAATCAACAAAGTGGATTAATTTTATATAAGACCACTTTGATTGGCAATAAAAGCGGCAAGCTGAGGATTAGTGAACCGCATGATCTAGCATTTGTTTTTTTGAATGACCAATTCATTGATACCATCTATCGGGATGGGGGACGATGGGAAATTAATATTCCAAAATCCGATGTTAAAAACCCGGTATTAGAAATCTTAGTAGAAGCAATGGGGCGCATCAATTTTGGGTCTGATATGACGGATCGAAAAGGGATAACTGACCGGGTCACCTTAAATGGAATGACTTTAATGAACTGGGAAACTTATTCATTACCTCTGGATGAACCCTTTATAAAATCTCTCAAGTCAGCCAACAAATTAGCAGACCGGAATGGAACCTTTTTCAAGGCAGATTTTGAATTGGATCATGTGGGAGATACATACTTGGATATGCAACATTTTCAAAAAGGGGTTGTATGGGTCAATGGCCATAACCTCGGCCGGTATTGGAACATAGGCCCACAACAACGTTTATATTGCCCGGCTCCCTGGCTTAAAAAAGGAAAGAATGAAGTCATTGTTTTAGATTTATTTACTTCAGCACCGGCAGAAATTTCAGGCAAAAAGGAGCCGGAATAAACGGTTAAGCTTTGTTTGATTTTATATTTCACAAACTAATTTTGCGTTATGTTTGCGTCATATTATTTGATTATGAAGAACCTCTTCTTGGGATTAATCAATCTATGCTTTTTAGGGTGTCATAGTAATGTTCCTACTATTCCTGCTAAAGATACCATTTCAACAGTAATACAAGATACGGTTATTCAAAAAGTGGATTCCGTTGTATCAAAACCAACAATGCCGGATACAGCCCATGTAATTTATCTCACATTTGATGATGGACCATTAATAGGCACTGAAAATGTGATTGAAGTGATGAATAATTTTGCCTTACCGGCAACGATGTTTATGGTGGGCAAACATACTCAGGCTGATAAGGAAATGCAGAATAGCTTTTTAATGGCTTATAATGATAATTTATTGCAAGTCTCCAGTCATAGTTATTCTCATGCAAATAATCGCTATCGCTTATTTTATCAAAATCCACAAGGTGTACTGGAAGATTTTAATAAAAGCGCCGCCCTGCTTCATCTCCAAAATAAGGATGCACGCTTACCCGGAAGGAATACATGGAGGGTAGGATCAAAACAGAGAAATGATCCGGCTGCTCATTCTCAACAAGCCGCCGACTTATTAAAGGAAAATGGATACTCACTTTTCGGTTGGGATATAGAATGGCAACACTATGACAATGGAGAACCTATTCAAACTGTATCTCAATTGTTAAGGATGATAACAAATGCTATTCAGGATTCTTCCCGGTGCTTTACACCGCATAAATTGGTGTTGTTAAGCCATGATCAAATGTTTGCCAAAAAAGAAAATAAAGAAAAATTAATTGAATTAATTAATGGATTAAAGGCCAAGGGCTACCGCTTTGAACTAATAAAGAATTACCCGAGAGGATAAAAAATTATTGGGGACTTACTAAAGTTTATTTCCTGGAACATTATGCCGAAGATATTTTTTAGAAAATAAAAACGCTGGCATTGCCAAACATTTTTGTTGAATGAAGAGCTTCACTTCATTAAATCAATCATTATGAAAACAAAGATCGTCATCGCTATTTCCGGAATATTTTGGCATTTCTTGGGTTGGTATCCCTCTTTATGACAACATCAGTTCTTTTTGATTTATTTGGAATCAGGGCAAAAGAAGGGAATTATGTCTTGTTTGTTGTAGTAGCAAATTTTATTTGTGCGTTTCTCTATCTGGCAGCAGCTTATGGGTTTTTCTTCACCAAAAAATGGACTTCAAAAATGCTCTTTATAGCAAGTGGAATACTGCTCCTCACATTTATTGCACTGGGCTTTTATATTGCTTCCGGAGGTATCTATGAATTTAAGACAGTCCTGGCAATGACTTTCAGGACGCTGATTACTATTGCTTTTGGATATATCGCCTATAAATTTATTTATTAATGATCTTGATTTGAAAAAAGACCGTTAAATGGATCATGAGGTCTCCCCAAATTATCTTTCACACCTGACACGAATCATTTTATGATATGTTGCTGATCATTTTTCAGGAACAATCCTATTTTTAAGTTTGACCAAAAAGCAATTATGCTTTCTTAGAATGCATGTTACATTTTAAGTGTAACATAAGTCACAAGAATCAGTGTTTCTTTAACGGAACTTTGCCTCACTGAATGAGATTAAATGAGGTTGTTTGAACAGTACGGATCTTGGATGTTTGAACAGGAATTTTCGGTTTGCAGGGAAAAATTTCGAAAGACGAAAATGGTTTTGTGTAGCATGATTATCTTAACATGAAATCAATTATGAAACATTTTTATTCAATTAATAAAACAGATTATGAAAAAAAATATGGGAGTGCTGGATAAAATGGTCAGAGTATCTGCTGCAATACTAATTGGCATTTTATATTTTACACATATCATTAATGGAACGTTGGCCATGATATTACTCATTATTGCCGGTGTTTTTATAGTGACCAGCTTTATCAATTTTTGCCCGATGTATCATTTATTGGGTATTTCCACAAAGAAAAAAATGAATCAATCTCAAGAAAAAAAGTAATCAAATGACACACGAAGTTGATGTACAATGGATGGGGAAAATGCAATTCAATGCCTTGGTAAATGGGCATACCATTATTATGGATGCACCTGAACGGGTAGGCGGTGAAGATCATGGGCCTATTCCAAAACCTTTTGTATTAACGGCTCTTGCAGGGTGTACCGGTATGGATATCGCGGCCATTTTGCGAAAGGCAAATAAAAACCCGGATATATTTGATATCAAAGTAAAAGGCGAGATAAGCAAAAGCATCCCCATTCAATATATTGCCATTCATGTGATTTATGATTTCATGGGAAAAGATGAAAATAAGGAAGCTACTCTTAGTGCGGTGACGGATTCTCAGGAAAAGTTATGTGGTGTAAGCAGTATGCTGAAAAAAGCTTTGCCGGTTACCTGGGAAATTAATTATAATCATCAGCAAATATTTAATAATAAAATTTCCCTGGTGGCAAATGCATAACCATTTATATAGAAAACGATGAGGATTTTTTTTAATAAATATTGGCTTTCAATTACCGGGTTAGTGGCAGGCGCATTAGTGGGCTACCTATATTATTATTTTGTAGGGTGTAATTCTGGTACCTGCCTTATCACATCCAGGCCGGTAAACAGTACCTTATATGGTTCACTGATGGGTGTTTTGCTATTCAATCTTTTTAAAAGAGATATTCAAAAAAATACAAATGATAAAAGCAATAAAGCGTATTTTGGGCATAAGCCCTAAAACAGATTATGGAGCATTGATGCGGGAAGGTGCCATTATTTTAGATGTTCGGAGTAGGGGTGAATATGAAACAGGTCATATCCGGGATTCCATCAATATTCCGGTGGATCAACTAAGCAAACATATTTCGAAATTAGGCGATAAAAATAAATGCATTATCTGTTGTTGTGCATCCGGAATGCGTAGTGGATCTGCAAAAAGAATTTTGGATTCTCATGGTTTCAAATCCGTATTGAATGGTGGAGGATGGAGGAGCCTACAAAATAAAATTTTGAAAGAGTAAGAAAGGATCATTGCTTTTCACAAATTGGTAATAGGAGGAAGAATAGTTTGAAGAAATTTGCTTCAAAATAAAAAACGTGACATAACGGACTAACCTCTATTTAATAATTTACAATTTGCTCTTCTATTCCTTCCGGAATTTCTCTCCACTCATATTGTTGATTTCTCAATTGAGGTTCAAATCCTGCATCACGAATAGAATCTTGTATTGTTTTATAGGTAAAACGATGAGGTGCACCGGCGGCGCTGACAACGTTTTCTTCTATCATGATACTACCGAAATCATTCGCGCCGGCATGTAAACAAACCTGTGCGGTATTTTTTCCTACGGTGAGCCAACTGGCCTGGATATTTTTGATGTTCGGCAACATAATTCGGCTCATTGCTATCATGCGGATATATTCTTCAGAAGTAACCAGATTATGAACTCCCCTGATACGTGCAAGTAAGGTATCTACATCCTGGAATGTCCAGGGTATAAAAGCGAGAAAACCTTTTGCATGCTCTGGTTTACGTGATTGAACTTCACGAATACGTACAAGATGTATAAAACGTTCTTCTATAGTCTCTACATGGCCAAACATCATGGTGGCGCTGGTAGTAATATTCAGCAGATGCGCTTCATGCATGATGTGAAGCCATTCATCAGCGCCACATTTTCCTTTACTAATTAAGCGGCGAACCCGGTCTATGAGTATTTCAGCGCCTGCACCGGGTAATGAATCTAAACCGGCATCTTTTAAGGCTACCAGTACATCATGGTGATTCATTTTTTCAAGTTTGCATATATGGGCTACTTCAGGTGGCCCTAATGCATGTAATTTCAATGTCGGGTATTCCTGTTTGATTTGACGGAATATATTTGTATAAAAATCTAATCCAAGTTTTGGATGATGTCCGCCTTGTAATAATAATTGATCACCCCCATAACGAAAAGTCTCGTCAATTTTTTTGCGATAAGTCGGCATCTCTGTGATATATGCATCTTGATGCCCCGGTATCCGGTAAAAATTGCAAAATTTACAATTGGCAATACAAACATTGGTCGTATTAACATTCCGGTCTATTTGCCAGGTCACTTTTCCATGTGGTACCTGTTTTTTCCTAAGTATATCAGCTATATTCATCAACTCTGAAAGTGGTGCATGGGAATATAGATAAACACCCTCTTCAACACTCAGGAACTCAAAATTCAATGCTTTTTTATATAAAGTTGCAATTTCCATCCTTAGATATTATTGAAGGCAAAATTACAATAAGCCAATTGATATATACTATACGGATCGGTTTTTTAAACGGATAGATGGTTTGTTTTTTCAACAACAAACCTGTAATTTCCCAAAATTAAAAGAATTGAAACCGTGCAAATGCGCAACGCCTTTCTTAAACTCTGTTGTATGATGCTTCTGGGCATCATTCTTTTACCCAAAACGCTTTATACCCAGGAGGAATTTGTAGCACCTTCGGCAAAATATATTACTTCCATTCCATTTAAAATATTGACGGGAGGCATTATTATCGTTAATGCAAAATTTGATGATAAAGATGATACGTTACATTTTGTTTTCGATACAGGAAGCGGTGGTATTTCCCTGGACTCGGCAACAACAGATAAATTGAAAATTCCACGCGTTAAAAGTGATAAAATTGTAAAAGGTATTGCAGGAAATATTCAAGTTGATTTTGCCTATGACCATACCCTGCATTTTTATGGGCTTAGTGTAGAACATTTAGATTTTCATATCAATAATTATGATATCCTTACAGCGTCTTATGGTATTCGAATAGATGGCATAATCGGATATAGTTTTTTGCGTCGTTATATCGTCATGATCAATTACGACAAGCATATGATGGATATTTATTCACCCGGCGCTTTAGATTATCCCAAAGGAGGTTATGTCTTAAAACCACAATTCAGTACCCTGGCCAGACTGGATGTGAATATTCAAGATAATAACCGCATCCTCACAAAATATTATTTCGATACCGGGGCAGGCCTTTGTATGTTATTAAGTGAAGACCTTGTACAAGACAGTGCTTTATTTAAAAAAAGACGAAAATTTTACCCAACACAGGCTGAAGGATTGGGAGGAAAAAAAACCATGTATTTAACCTATATAAAGGATATAAAAGTAGGACCTTACCGCTTTAAAGATGTACCTGTATATGTGTTTGATGATACCTATAAAGTGACATCTTATCCACAGACAGGCGGTCTTATCGGTAATGATATTTTACGCCGATTTAATATCATTTTAAACTATCCCAAACAGGAAATTTTTATCAAACCCAATAAGAATTTCAGTGACTCTTTTGATTATTCTTATACCGGTCTCGGAATTTATCTGATCAATGGAGCCATTACAATTACGGACATTATGAAAGGCTCTCCTGCTGAAAAAGCAGGTTTTAAAATAGGTGATGTGATATTGGGTGTAGGCAGTAATTTTTCAAATAATATACTGGCATACAAAACTTTGTTACAATCTGCCAGAGCAAGGTTAAATATCGTGATAATGCGGGAAGGCGACCTGATGGAAATTAAACTGAAAGTAAAGAGTATTTATTGACCGGATGGTCATATACAATGCTTCATCAGTGAATGGATGATCTTTTATGGGTGAATTATGGGTTAAAATCCAACGACCATTTATCCAATAATTTATGGAGGATAAAGAAAAATGCTAACTTGAAATCGTTTCCATTCATTTTAAAAAAAATATATGAGAAAATATACTCTGTTTTATGCTTGTGCTTTATTGTTCACGGCATGTTCTAATCCTTCAGAGAAAACTTTTATTGCCATCAATGGCATAGATTCATCGCGAAAACCCGGTGACAACTTTTTTTTATATGTAAATAAAAAATGGGAGGATACCGCACAGATTCCTGCCTCTCAATCCGGAGTAGGAGCTTATATGTTTATGAATTATCCACAAAGGTTGCGTTTACAGGGAATCCTGGATAGTGTTTCAAAGGCCCCTAATGCAGCCGGTTCAATCGCTCAAAAGGTAGGTGATTTTTATTTATCCGGAATGGACACGGCTACCATTAATCAAATGGGTTTTAATCCTATAAAACCCATCCTGGCAAAAATTGATGGTATACAGGATATTTCATCTCTTCTCCAATTTGTCAGCAGTGAAGCTAAAAATTATAATGCATCTTTAATTGCATTTGGAATAGGCCCCGGCAATAAAAACAGTAAACTGAATATTGCACATTTATATCAAACTGGTATAGGGCTCCCCGAGCGGGATTATTATTTTAAATCAGACCCGGCAAGTAAAAACATTCAACAGGCATATAAAAATTTTCTTTCCACTTTATTTGTCCTTATTGGTAATGATTCACTCACCGCAAAAAAAGATGCTGAAATTGTTTATCACATTGATTTGCAGCTCGCTGCTGCCCATAGGAATAATATTGAACTTCGTGATGTAAATGCGAATTATAATATGATGGCTGTGACTGAATTATCAAAACGTGAACCCAATATGGATTGGAATAAAGTGCTGGATGAACTGGGCGCCAAAACCGATTCTATAGATGTAGCACAACCTGCTTACTATGATAAATTGAATACGCTACTTAAAACAATTCCGATAAGTGAATGGCAAATTTATTTGAAAGCCTCTAGTATGCGTAATTATGCAAGTGCATTAAGCAAGCCTTTTGTAGATGCAGATTTTGAATTCAATAAAGCCTTAACCGGTCAAGATATGCAAAAAACGAGAGGAGAAATAATGGCTAATGTGGTTGATCAACTCCTGGGTGACGGGATTGGTGAAATTTATGTAAAAAAATATTTTTCGGAGGAGGCCAAAAAGCGCATGCTGGAACTGGTTAATAATTTGCAGAAAGCATTTGCCGCGAGAATAGAAAATCTGGATTGGATGAGTGACAGTACAAAAGTGAAAGCGAAAGATAAACTCTTTGCCATCACAAAGAAAATTGGCTATCCCGATATATGGAAAGATTACAGTAAATTAAATATTGTTAAAGGAAAATATTTTGAGAACATGGTTGCTGCTTGTTCCAATAACTATCAGTATGAATTATCTAAATTAAATCAACCGGTTGACCGGAATGAATGGTTTACTTCAGCATCCACAGTCACAGCTTATTATAATCCATTTGCAAATGAAATTGTATTTCCCGCAGGGATTTTACAGGCACCTTATTTTGATGAAAATGCAGATGATGCCTTAAATTATGGAGGTATCGGAATGGTTATCGGGCATGAAATGACCCATGCTTTTGATGATCAAGGCGCACAGTTTGATAAATATGGTAACGTAGAAAATTGGTGGACTAAAACAGACTATGAAAAATTCAAAGCAAAAACACAACAGGTCGTTCAACTTTATAATTCATTTACCGTACTGGATACAATGCATGTAAAAGGTGCCATGACATTGGGAGAAAATACGGCAGATATAGGCGGCGTAGCCATAGCCTATGATGCATTTAAATTGACAAAAGAAGGACAGGATACATCAAAAATTGATGGCTATACCCCTGATCAGCGCTTCTTTTATTCAATTGCCAGAATATGGAGGGTAAAAATGAAAGATGAATTCCTGCGTTACTGGATTAATAATAACCCTCATTCACCACCCATGTGGCGTGTTAATGGCCCACTCATGAATTCAGTACATTTTTATGATGCTTTTCATGTGCAACCCGGTGATAAAATGTATTTACCGGAAAATGAACGGATTCATATCTGGTAATGTATAAGGACTGAGCATTATTCATCACACTATGAAATGCGAACCTGGATAAAGGTTTCGATTGCTTATTCTTTAGTGAAAATAAGATATGTTTTTTATTGAAAAATGCGATTAACCATTCATGCTGGCTAAAAATTCTTCATTACTTTTTGTGCCACGCATGCGCTTCAATAATTCATTCATTGCTTCTTCGGTATTCATATCATTGATATATAAGCGGAGAATATTCATACGTTGCAGTACTTCTTTGTCCAGTAATAAATCATCTCTTCGGGTAGAGGAGGCTACAAGATCAATAGCAGGGAAAATACGTTTATTGGCTAATCGGCGGTCGAGCTGTAATTCCATATTACCCGTTCCCTTAAATTCTTCAAAAATCACTTCATCCATTTTACTGCCGGTCTCTATTAAAGCCGTAGCAAGAATGGTGAGAGAACCGCCAAATTCAATTTTCCTGGCTGCGCCAAAAAATTGTTTTGGTTTCTGCATGGCATTTGCTTCAACGCCACCACTTAATACTTTTCCACTGGCAGGTGCAACGGTATTGTGCGCTCTGGCAAGCCGTGTAATGGAGTCCAGCAGGATTACTACATCCTGACCGCATTCTACCAGACGCTTAGCTTTTTGCAAAGCAATTTGCGATACACGCACATGCTTTTCCGCCGGTTCATCAAATGTAGAAGCAATCACTTCTGCTTTTACACTTCTTTCCATATCTGTTACTTCTTCCGGACGCTCATCAATAAGTACGACCATGAGATAGCACTCCGGATGATTTTTTGCAATGGCATTTGCCACTTCTTTGAGAAGCATGGTTTTTCCCACTTTTGGCTGTGCCACAATCAAGCCACGTTGTCCTTTACCAATCGGTGTAAAAAGATCAATAATGCGTGTACTAAAATTGGAAGGTTGTGTAAATAAATTTAATTTTTCATGTGGGAAAAGAGGGGTGAGATAATCAAATGGTACACGATCTCTAACATCATCCGGGCTTTTACCATTGATATTTTCCACCTTTAATAAAGCAAAATATTTTTCACCTTCTTTCGGAGGCCTCACAGAACCAAAAACTGTATCACCGGTTTTTAAACCAAATAATTTTATTTGTGAAGGGGAAACATATATGTCATCAGGTGAACTGAGGTAATTGTAATCAGAAGAACGTAAAAAGCCATACCCATCCTGCATCATTTCCAGGACGCCTTCTCCTTGGATGATACCATCAAACTCAATATTAAATGCAGATTCTTTTTTCTGTGGTTGTTTTTGAGGTAATGGTGGTTTGTTTTGTAAAGAAGGGGTTTTAACTTCATCTACTTTATTTTCAAGAGATTCATTTCCTTCTTCAGGATCATTTTCATCCAGGGATACCGGCTCATCATCATGGAAAATACTGAGTAATTTGCTACTCAGCTCAGGCATCATGTTTTCAGAATCAACTTCTGTTTCTTCCGTAGAAGGTGTTTTTTCTTCCGGGCTTGATTTTTTATGAATTTGTTTTTTTACTGTTTTTTGCCTTGAAGCCTGAGCTTTTTCTGCCGGCGTTGTTTCTGTCATTACCTCAGCTTCTTCGGAAGTATTGGAAGTAGTTGCTTTTATAATTCTTTTTCTTTTTGGTTTTTCGGAATTTACAGATGTGTTTTCTTTCATATTAAGGGCTTGCGAGTCCAGGATTTTATAAATAAGATCCTGTTTGTTTAATTTTTTTATATCAGTGAGTTTTTGTTGTTCTGCGATATCATGCAACTCGGGCAGGAGCATATCGTTTAATTGCAAAATGTCATACATAGAATAAGATAGGTATTAATTGAAAAAATTTTCTTGATGGAAGAGGCTAAAGAAATTGTAGCGTTATATTAAAAATTGTGATTGAATTACCTGGCGAGCTGAGCGGGTTTTAAATCGGGCTTTTCAGCTTGTTTCCGGTGAAATATTGCTGCAAATATAGCGTATGGAAAATTAAATGGCAATTTTTTTTAATTAATTTTTTGGAGTTATTACGGGTATCGTTGGAAAATTTAAAAATGATAATTGAATATTTTCCTGCTTCAATTCTTTTAAAATTTCAAAATAGATATGTTGCTGCGCATTCATATAATCCATGTAAGATGAAGTCTTGATATGATA
This sequence comes from Bacteroidota bacterium, assembly GCA_018268015.1. Lineage (GTDB taxonomy): Bacteria > Bacteroidota > Bacteroidia > Chitinophagales > Chitinophagaceae > JAFDXJ01. The sequence goes on along the minus strand of JAFDXJ010000001.1, from coordinate 22,722 downwards.
AACGGTTTCAAACTGTATGGATGTTTCACCCAAGCCGGATAGATGGCTTCTATCAAAAGTTGTATTCGGTGTTGCTTCAATAATCTGGCGAATGATATCCGGGATTTTCCGGAGTTGAAGAAGCGCTGTATCTTCCGGTATGCGAATGACAAATGTAATCCTTCGTTGTTGCATATCCTGAAAATTCTGGATAGTGGATTTTACTATTTCCGCATTCGGCATGATCAATAATTCTCCCGTTACACTTCGAATATGGGATGTTTTAATGCCTATCTTTTCCACTTCACCTGATTTCCCATTGATGGTTACACTATCCCCAATTTGAAAAGGTTTATCAAAGAAAATAACAAAATAACTGAATACATCTCCTAAAATATTTTGTGCTGCAAGGGCAATCGCAATTCCTCCAATCCCCAGTCCCGTAATGATTGTAGTAATATCATATCCCAGATTACTTATAAGCATCAACAAACCGATACTCCATATAACGATATTGATAATGACCAATAATCCGGATAATTGACGAATTCTTTCAGGTGGTTCGCCTTTAAATTCCATGAAGTGCACAATGATTGCATATACAAAGTGTATGATTATGCGTATAAAAAAGTAAGTTGTTACAAAGGCAAAGGCAAGACTAATATATTGATCAACTTTAGAAGTGATGTTGAGCTGTTCAATGCCATAATAAGCAATAGTAATATAGAGGAATGGAAATATGAATCGACTGGTTACATTAACTAAAATATCATTGAGCTTATACTTGCCATTTGAATGTAGAGATAGTTTTTTAAGAATACTTAAAATAAACTTTTTCAATAAACGTATAGTCAACCATCCCAATAGGATTCCTCCGGTTACCAAAAGATACGTTCGGTTACTATTCCCCCAGTAAACATGTTGTAAAAACTCTTTCATACTTGTTGCAAATGTAATGGTTCGGTTGTTTATCTTTTAGGGAATGGTCCGAAGCACTCCTTTTTAAAATAATTTTTTGACAAAAGAAAAAACGGCCGGCTTGGGAAATGACTTTTATATTTGCAGCCCTTAAAAAGTTTAATTTATAAGTTAAATAACAACTCCTATTTTAAAAGTTTTTTTACATGTTTGGTCAAAGAAAAAAAATAAAGGAAATATTGCAGCACGGCATTGCGGGCGATAAGGTAACCATCATGGGTTGGGTTCGTACTTTTCGCAATAATCAATTCATTGCAATCCAGGATGGCAGTTCACAGCGTAATTTTCAGATTGTGATGCCGGAAGGGATTCTCTCCGAGAGCGACCTGAAACGCATCACTACTGGAGCATCCCTTAAAGTAAAAGGCGAAGTTGTAAATAGTACGGGAAAAGGACAGGCACTGGAATTAAAAGCAACTTCAATTGAAATATTGGGTGATAGCGACCCGGAAAAATATCCTTTACAGCCAAAGAAACACAGCCTTGAATTTCTTCGTGAAAAAGCGCATCTCCGCTTCCGTACCAACACATTTGGCGCAGTGTTCCGGATCAGGCATTCCCTTGCATTTGCGATTCATCAGTTTTTTCATGAGCGCGGTTTTATTTACCTGCATTCACCTGTTATTACGGCAAGTGATGCAGAAGGCGCAGGTGAGATGTTCAGGGTAACTACTTTGCCGCTTGATCAATTACCGAAAACAGAGGAAAACGAAATTAATTTCCGGGAAGATTTTTTTGGTAAAAGCACACATCTTACGGTAAGCGGACAATTAGAAGCTGAGCTGGCGGCTACCGCTTTTGGTGATGTATATACATTTGGGCCCACCTTTAGAGCGGAAAACTCAAATACGACCAGGCATCTTGCCGAATTTTGGATGATAGAGCCGGAAATGGCATTTTATGATATTGAAGATAACATGAATCTGGCAGAAGCATTTATCAAAGCCATCATTCAATTTGTATTGGATCATAATAAAGAAGACCTCGATTTCCTTGCGGAAAGGCTTGCAGAAGAGGAAAAATCTTTGCCTGTAGATAAAAGAAGTGAGATGGGCTTGTTGGAAAAGCTGCAACTCGTGTGCAGAGAGCCTTTTGAAAGAATTACTTATACGGAAGCTATTGAGATATTACAGGCAAGCAGCTATTATAAAAAGAAGAAATTTAAGTTTGATGTTCAGTGGGGTATTGATTTACAAAGTGAACATGAACGATACCTGGTAGAAAAACATTTTAAAAAACCCGTAATCGTTACAGCCTATCCCGAAGGGATTAAAGCCTTTTATATGCGTATGAATGCAGATGGGAAAACGGTTGCGGCCATGGATATTTTAGCGCCTGGGATTGGAGAAATTGTGGGCGGATCACAAAGAGAGGAAAGGCTTGATAAATTATTGGATCGTATGGAAAAAATGAATGTGCCGACAGCTGAAATGCAATGGTACCTGGATATTCGACGCTTTGGTACGGTTCCTCATGCAGGTTTCGGACTGGGATTTGAAAGGATCGTACAATTTGTGACCGGTATGGGGAATATCCGTGATGTGATCCCATTTGCACGCACACCTAAGAATTGTGAGTTTTAGTAATGTTTTAATTTTTAGTTAGAATAAAAAACAGGAATTGATTTTTGCAAATAAAATGCGGCCCTTATATTTGCAGCCCGATTGGTGAAAAAGAACATTCACTTTTGATGGTGCGGTAGCTCAGTCGGTAGAGCAAAGGACTGAAAATCCTTGTGTCGGCGGTTCGATCCCGCCCCACACCACAACCTCTTTTTAAGAGGTTTTTTTTATGCCTCAGCGTAAGAGATTTTAATCTTTGATTCAATTCACAATCAAAAGCGCATCCCTTAGTTGATCCGGGATTCATTTATTTAATGATCGGCTGAATCAATGGCAGGCTGAATTGCTGCAGTAGTTAAAGCCTGTTTTTGTTGAAAAGTATGTTGTACGGGTTTGGTTGCATTGCAGGTACCTAAAGCCCAATATAGAAGAAGGAAAATTAAAATAGTACTAAAACATCCTCCACCTAATTTTTTGGCACCATAACCGGCAATCAATGCCCGAAAAAATTTATTCATACGGATAAAAGTTTAGGATATATAAATGAATATGACCTGTATTTAATTTTATTAAAAAGTTTTACCAGCCTTTCAATTCACGAAAGTGGCCATTTAATTTTATTTTTTCTTTCAATGCTTCCATATCATTTACAATAGGCAATACTTTCTTGAGGTGCCTGTTTAAGTATTCGAGCCGTTGATTTTCTTCAGGTAATTCAAGTAATTCGTATTCCTCTGCCAGGGAAAGCCCGGCAGCATGAGCCAGGTCATAACTATTCAGTTCTTTATCCGGTTTGGAAAATGACTTTGTGATATGGAGTGCATCATGAAGTAAACGCACCATTTTCAAAACCTTATTCTTAAAAATAAATTTACCCTGGTCAATTCTTTCGGGATATGCTACAATAGCGCCCTGGTATAGTTTATCCGGCACTTCAGATAAAATTTCTATTATGGAAAAAACTTGCTGACCCAGAACCGTAATATCCAGTTTACCATCCGGGTATTTTTTTACAATTTGTTCAAGTGATATCAGGCATCCTGTTTGAGCAATTTTATTATCCAGGATGCATGGAATGCCAAATTTTTTTTTTGATTGATCTATATCATTTATCAGTTGCTTATACCTTTCTTCAAAAATATGCAGGTTAATTCTCTCTCCCGGAAATACGACAAGATTCAGCGGAAATATGGGAATAAAATTGATCATGTCTTTTTTATTTGATTATCATCATGTTTGCAATATAAACTTTTTCCTTTTCATTAGAAATGTTGTGTTTTGAAAACAACAAGGATTTCCTTTAGGTTTGCAATCATGTTTGAAAACCTTCTTACACGAATTACTTCGGGAGATCAACAGGCTTTAGCCCGTGCCATTAGCCTGGTTGAAAATGAAGCGCCCGGCTATTTTGATTGGTTGAAAAAATTACCTGTTACAGATGTAAAATTAATAGGGATTACGGGCCCTCCCGGATCCGGGAAAAGTACATTGGTTGATGGTTTGATTGAAGGTTTATTGCAAAAGAATAAAAAGGTAGGCGTATTATGTGTAGATCCCTCATCTCCTTTTCATCAGGGCGCCTTATTAGGCGATCGTATCCGAATGAATGAATGGTTTACAAACCCAAATGTTTTCATTCGCTCTCTTTCTTCCAAAGGTCGTTTAGGCGGGTTAAATCCTCGCACGTTAGCAATATCAGAAGTGATGAAGGTGGCAGGATTTGATGCCATCCTCATTGAGACTGTCGGCGTGGGGCAGAATGAAGTGGAGATTGCATCTCTTGCCGATACAACAGTGGTTGTATTGGTGCCGGAATCCGGTGATTCTATGCAGGCTATAAAATCCGGCTTACTGGAAGTGGCAGATATTTTTGTTGTCAATAAATGCGATCGACCTGGTGCGGATATTTTCATTAAAAATTTGTCTTCTGCAATGGCACGGGGTTTTAAAAAAAATGAAAACCCTATTCCAATTGTAAAAACAAATGCACTCTTACGAAAAGGAATAGATCATTTATTAAGTGAGCTAGAAAAAGCCTCAACGAAAGAAAAAAAACATGCTGCCGGAAATAGATTATTTGCACAAAGAGCCTGGTACGAAATACAGCGATATTGCATGAAAGATCTAACAGTGGAAATGTTAGAAAAAGAAATAGAGAACATGCCGGAGAGAAAATTGAACCTCTATCTTTTTTTAGAAAAGTATATCAGGCAGGAATTTAAATAATTTAAGGAAGTAAAAATGAACTGGCAGCCCCTGATGTTTGATTCAGGTTTGGAAATACATGTTTCCCGGTATTCGGATCATCATAATCATTGGAAAAAAAGGCATCTCCATATCCTTTGATATAAATACTATCTCCTGAATGAAACCCCAGAGAATAAAAATAATCAAATCCGACTTTTAGTGCTCCGGTCGCATTATTAAGCTGGAAGACTTTACTGTATGCAGTATAAAGCGCACTGGAAACATCTGAAGAAGTCCCATAAAAAAAGCGAATGCCGCGTGGTTGATCAGGAGTGCCCGCAGGGTCAATGGAAGGGCGCATGATAACTGAATCATTATGAATATTAATTGTCATGGAAGAAAATGTAGTGGTTGAAAATTTCCCTAAAGTAACCAGAGGTACGATAGATGGATTATTATAAGCATCTCCATTATTATTAAATCCAACTAAAGTGTAAGTTCCATAACCGGGTTTGGAATATACTAAATTGTATTTCCCGTTTTGCAGACCATTTAATATATATCTTCCGGCAGAATCACTCACTGTACTGATACCGGTATTTTCTGCGGTCACTTGCATGCCTGCAAAAGGTTGGGGATTGTTTAAGTCATCAACCAGCCTAAGAACACCTCGAATCTGCCCATAGGATATATTGGAACTCTCCTTATTACAGGCCCATGATAAAAGGCTTATCATTATGAACAGGGGTAAAAGATTTTTATTCTTGGATAACATAAAACATGTTTATTTAAATAATAATAATTTTTCTATCTGCGGAGCAAAATGAGCGTACTCAAGTCGGTGGATTTTTGTGGCCAGGGATGCGGGTGTCTCATTCTTGTCCACAGCACATTTTTCCTGAAAAATAATTTTTCCATGGTCATATAATTCATCAACGTAATGAATGGTAATGCCACTCTGTTTTTCCTTGTGCGCTATGACAGCTTCATGAACATGCATGCCGTACATTCCTTTGCCGCCGTAGGCTGGTAATAAAGCGGGATGAATATTAATGATTTTTTGCGGAAAAGCCTTAATTAAATTTAAAGGTATTTTCCAAAGAAATCCTGCAAGCACGATAAAATTTATTTTATAGGATTCAAAAACAGGAAGGTAAACATCTTTTAAAAAAAATTTTTCCTTCTCCAGAATGAGTGTCGGAATATTGTTTTTATTTGCAATGTGTAAAACCCCGGCTTCCCGATTATTTGAAACGATTAATGCAATGGATATAGAATCAGAACTTTTAAAATAAGAGATGATTTTATCCGCATTGCTACCTGTGCCGGAAGCAAATATAGCGATACGATATAAGGGTGTTTTATTCAAAAGCAAAAAAATGATTTTAAAAACAGCCAGCAAAAATGAATGAAAATTTTCAAAGCATCATAACATTTTTTAGTTGTGAAAAAAAAATTAAATCGTTTGGGTTTTGTCAATTTGGTGTCATACTTTTGCCTTTAACCAGCGGAAATTTTTCCAAATATTTATAATTGAACTGTTTTTATGACCCATTTAAAAAGTATTGCCGGAAAATTTATAACCCTTTCTACAATATGTTTTTCCCTACTAACTGCAGGCCAACTGAAGGCCCAGGACGGCAAAGCACTTTTTATTCAAAATTGTGCTGCTTGTCATGATCCAAAAATGCAGAGGGATCTTACGGGACCTAATTTAAAAGGCGTTGAAGACCGCTGGCCGGACAAAGACAAATTACATGCCTGGATACATAACAGTGGATCCGTGATTGCCAGTGGATTTCCATATGCGGTAAATCTTTTCAAATCGCATAATAATATCAGTATGCCGGCATTCACAAACCTGAGTACTGCCGATATTGATGCTTTGTTAAGCTACATCAAAACGGAGGGAAGTAAACCCGTGGCTGCTGCTCCTGCAGCCGGGGCACCGGGAACGGAAACAGCCGCTTCATCAGAAAGTAATAACAGCCTGATCTTTGGAATATTTACTTTAATCCTGGCTATAGTTGCTTTTATCTTATTGCAGGTAAATGCAAATCTTAAAAAATTATCTGATGAAAAATCTGGTATCCCCGCCACGGAACCCGTACCGGTATGGAGAAATAAAGTTTATATCACATTTGCTGTATTAGTATTATTCTTATTAGGTGGTTATTATTTAGTGATGGGAGCAATTGGCCTGGGACGAAGCCAGGATTATGAACCGGTACAGCCTATTTATTATTCTCATAAAGTGCATGCCGGCATTAACCAGATTAATTGCCTTTATTGCCATGGTGGCGCACAGGCCGGAAAACAGGCTACAATCCCTTCCGTGAACATTTGTATGAATTGTCATATGGCGATCAATGAGTATAAAGGAGAAGCCTTGCATGATGCAAATGGAAATGAAATTAATGGCACTGATCAAATTAAAAAATTATATCAGTATGCCGGTTATACAGAAGGCCAGCCCTGGGATCCTTCTAAAGCAAAACCTATAGAATGGGTGCGGATACATAATCTTCCGGATCATGTTTATTTCAACCATTCTCAACATACAATGGTAGGAAATATTCAATGCCAGACCTGTCATGGTGAAATACAGAAAATGGATGAGGTGAAACAATTCGCTCCTTTAAGTATGGGTTGGTGTATAGGTTGCCACCGTACCACCAAAGTAAATTTCCCTGATGCAAACGGGAATGGTGGAAACCAATTTTATAACATGTATGAGAAATATCATGAAGATTTGAAAAATCATGTTCTTGATAGTGTAACTGTTGAAACAATTGGTGGTACTGAATGTCAGAAATGTCATTATTAAAAAAATTGTTGAAATATTAAATGGATATTCTGATATACAAATTTTATTTTCAGAATTCCGGCTTTCAATGTTGATTTAAATTTACAGAATGGAACAAAAAAAATATTGGCAAAGCTTTGGAGAACTCAATGATTCCGATGCATTCCGCAAATCCGGAAAAGATGAATTCCGGGAAATGTTACCTTTCGAAGCAGAAGATAGCAAAAATTTTTTAGAGGCCCCTACAGCCCGCAGGGATTTTTTAAAGTACCTGGGTTTTACGACTGCAGCAGCAGCCATTGCAGCCAGTTGTGAAGTGCCGGTAAAAAAGTCAATTCCTTTTGTAAATAAGCCGGAAGATATTTTCCCGGGTAATGCCTATTATTATGCAACTACCTATGTTGAAGATGGGGAGGCCGTGAGCATTTTAGCCAAAGTGCGTGATGGCAGGCCCATCAAAATTGAAGGAAATGAACTTTCTCCTATTACCTTTGGAGGTACTTCGGCACGTGTGCAAGGTTCAGTCCTTGATTTGTATGATACTGCACGTCTTCGTTATCCTTTAATTGATGGAAAAGAAGTGACCCTCGAAGCCATTGACAGATCCGTTTTAAATGCAATAGGTGCAGCTTCTCCTTTAGTACTTTTAACCAGTACCATCAATTCGCCCACATCATTAGAAATTATCAACCAATTTTTAGCAAAATTTCCGGGTAGCCGTCATGTTATGATGGATGCGGTTTCTTATGATGGTATGTTATCGGCCAATGCGCTTTGTTATGGAAAAAGGATGATCCCATCTTACCGATTTGATAAAGCTAAAACTGTTGTAGGTATTGGCGCGGATTTCTTAGGCACCTGGCTTTCTCCTATTGAATTTGCAAATCAATATTCCAAAGGCAAAAAAATAAATGAAAAGGCTCCTTCAATGAGCCATCATATACAGTTTGAAACAGTAGCCAGTCTTACCGGCTCCAATGCAGATGACCGTTATTTACATCGTCCATCAGAAACCGGCGCTATAGCCATTGCTTTATACAATGCAGTGAATGGTCAGGCTGTTACCAATATTACAGATACGACTCTAAAAACCGGAATTGAGAAAACTGCAAAAGAATTATTAGCAAATAAAGGAGCAGCATTGGTTGTATCTGGAAGTAACGATATCAATGTACAGGTGATCATTAATTCAATTAATGAAACCATAGGAGCAGGCGGTAATACTATTGACTGGTCATCAGGCTTAAATTATAAACTGGGTAATGATGCAGATTTTGCAAAATTACTTGATGACATGAATGCCGGCACGGTGGGAACTTTAATTGTACATGGAGCGAACCCGGCTTATGCTTCATTTAATGCAGCCAAGTTTGCCAGTGGAATTAAAAAAGTAAAGGTTTCCATTTCATTAAATCCAAGACTTGATGAAACAGCGCAACTTTGTAAATATATAATGCCTGATAGTCATTTCCTGGAAAGCTGGGGTGATGCAGAACCCAAATCCGGTTATTATTCTTTAATGCAACCTACTATTTATCCTTTATTTAAAACAAGGCAGTGGCAGGATAGTTTACTTAAATGGAGTGGTGCTAATACAGATTACCTTTCCTTTTTAAAATCTTACTGGACTGGTAAATTAGGCGGAGAAATGGCCTGGGATAAAGCGCTGCAAGATGGCGTGATCAATCCTGGTGGAACCATTCAAAAAACACCGGTTACCAATATTCAGGATACAGCTAAAGCGGTCATAGCTCCGGTTATAGAAACCCTTAGATCGGCCACATTTAATGGAGGTGCTGTTGCTACATCAATCAATGCATTAGGAACTGCTAAGAAAGGCGGAAATATAGAATTAGTATTATATCAGAAAGTAGGTATTCGGGAGGGGAAAGGAATCACCAATCCCTGGTTACAGGAAATGCCCGATCCCATTACTAAATGTACCTGGGATAATTATGTAATTATCTCGCCAAAGATGGCAAAAAGCTTATTGAAAATTGATCTTGCAAGTACGAGTCAATCGGATGATTATGAAGTACATCCGGAAAAACATATATTAAAGGTATCAGTAGGGTCTCAATCCATTGAATTACCTGCGCTTATCATTCCCGGAACCCATTCAAATGTTATCGGTATAGCATTGGGTTATGGACGGACTGATAAAATTGGTAAAGTCGCTGCAGGTGTGGGTAAGAATGCTTATCCTTTTGTTTTATATAATACTTCAGGCGCTCAATATTTTCAAAGTGATGTTCAGGTAACCAATACCGGTAATACCTATAAAGTAGCTTTAACTCAAACACATAACCTGATAGATACTCCAATGGGTAATCGGGTAGAAGTGATGAAGGAAATGACACTGGGTGAATTTAAAGCAAATCCAGATGAAATATTAAATGAACGGGATGAAGAATTAAAACCTTGGGGTGGTTTGGAAAATTATGAGAAAGTGGGCACCATGTATCCGTATTATGATAAACCGGGTATTCATTGGGGTATGAGTATTGATTTGAATTCCTGTGTAGGTTGTGGAGCTTGTGTAGTTGCCTGTCATTTGGAGAATAATGTACCTATTGTAGGGAAGAGTGAGGTCATGCGTTTTCATGATATGCACTGGATGCGCATAGATCGCTATTACAGTGGTGATATGGATAATCCTAAAGTTGTTTTTCAGCCACTGATGTGCCAGCATTGTAATAATGCACCTTGTGAAAATGTGTGTCCTGTTTCTGCAACCAATCATAGTTCAGAAGGGCTCAATCAAATGGCTTATAACAGGTGTATCGGTACACGATATTGTGCCAATAACTGCCCTTATAAAGTAAGGCGTTTCAACTGGGCTGATTATACAGGAGCAGATAGCTTCCCGGATAATCAGGATCAAACTATTGTCGGTGTTTTAGACCCTGCTGTTCATGTAATGAATGATGACCTGAGCCGTATGGTATTGAACCCGGATGTGACAGTACGTAGTCGTGGTGTAATGGAAAAATGTAGTTTCTGTGTTCAACGATTACAAGATGGAAAGCTCAAAGCCAAAAGAGCTGATCGTGCACTTTTAACCGGGGAGGATGGTCAGTGGGATGTGAAAACTGCATGCCAGCAATCTTGCCCAACAAATGCAATTGTTTTTGGAAATATCAATAATAGTAAAAGTGGAATATCGGTAGAAAGAATGGAAAATACAAAACGTAATTTTTATGTCCTGGAACAATTACATGTTATGCCAAATGTAAATTATTTAGTGAAGGTTAGAAATACAGAAGAACATCAGGCATAATCATTAATCATTAAAAAAAATTTTCACCCCTTCAATAAATAAATTGTAGGGAATAACCAATAACCAGATCAAATGCATCTTAAGTACGAAGCACAAATACGGGAACCTTTGGTAGATGGTGATAAAGATTACCATCAGGTATCAGAAGATATTTGCCGCCCCATTGAAGTGAAGCCTTCCAGGCTTTGGTACATTGGCTTTTTCATTTCCATTGCATTATTATTATTTGGCGTATGGAGTATTTATGACCAGGTAGTATATGGTGTAGGTCAATGGAATTTGAATAAGACTGTGGGTTGGGGATGGGATATAACTAATTTCGTTTGGTGGATTGGTATTGGTCATGCAGGTACACTTATCTCAGCGATCCTATTATTATTCAGGCAGGGATGGAGAACCGGTGTAAACAGGGCAGCAGAGGCCATGACCATCTTTGCTGTGATATGTGCCGGTCAATTTCCAATTTGGCACATGGGGCGTGTATGGCTCGCTTTCTTTATCATGCCCTACCCCAATTCTCGAGGTCCGGTTTGGGTTAATTTCAACTCACCACTTTTATGGGATGTGTTTGCGGTATCCACCTATTTTACGGTTTCCCTGCTGTTTTGGTACACCGGGTTATTACCGGATCTTGCATTAATCCGTGACAGAGCAAAAACTAAATTCAGGAAATTCTTTTATGGGATTACTTCATTTGGATGGACAGGGTCTACCAAGCACTGGCAAAGACATGAGGCTTTATCACTTGTATTAGCCGGCCTTGCTACACCACTGGTATTATCCGTACATACCATTGTATCTTTTGACTTTGCCACATCCGTTATACCGGGCTGGCATACCACCATCTTCCCTCCCTACTTTGTGGCAGGAGCAATCTTTTCAGGGTTTGCCATGGTGCAGACATTATTATTAATTCTACGGAGAGTCTTCAATCTCCAGGATTATATAACATTAGGCCATATAGAAGCAATGAACAAAGTAATCGTACTTACCGGTTCTATTGTGGGGATCGCCTATCTGACAGAATTATTTATTGCTTTTTATAGCCAGAACCAATATGAAGCTTATGCCTTCTTTTATACTAGGGCTAATTTATTCAGCCCTTATGGCTGGGCCTATTACGGTATGATGACTTGTAATGTTCTTTCCCCGCAAATTTTCTGGTTCAGAAAAATGAGGAGAAATATTTACGTTACTTTTTTCATGAGTATTATCGTAAATATAGGGATGTGGTTTGAGCGTTTTGTGATCATAGCTACCTCCATTTTCAGGGATTATTTACCAAGTAGCTGGTCAATTTATTATAGCCCTTCCATCTTTGAAATTGGTTTTTATGTGGGAACCTTTGGTTTATTCTTTACCTGCTTCTTCCTCTTTTCAAAATACTTCCCGGTTATTGCGATAGCAGAAATCAAGCATGTTTTGAAAACAAGTGGTCAAAATTATAAAGAACAGGTAGGTGGTATTGAATTACAAAAAGTGGAAGAGTTTGCTGGCGAATATGCTCATTAATAAAACGGAAAAGAAATTAATATGGCAAAAAAGAAATTTGTTGTAGGTAGCTTTAAAGAAGAGTCGGTTTTATTTCCTGCAGTGAAAGCAGTAAGAAAAGCTGGCTATAAAATTCACGATGTTTTTACCCCTTATGCAGTACATGGACTGGATCATGAAATGGGACTGCGTGAAACCAGCATCCATACTGCCGGATTCATTTATGGAATCACCGGGACAGCAACTGCACTAGGGTGCATCAGCTGGATTTTAGTCCAAGACTGGCCATTAAACATTGGAGGCAAACCCCATTTTGCATTACCTGCATGGATTCCCATCACGTTTGAATTAACGGTCTTATTTTCAGCAGTAGGCATGACAATGACTTTTTGTTATCTCTGTCAATTGGCTCCATTTGTAAAAAAACATCATTTTGTTTTACGATCTACAGATGACACGTTTGCAATGGTTATAGATGCCGGTAAATCCAATTCACAGGAAATCATCGCTTTTTTGGAGGCACAGGGGGCTGTGGATGTTCATGAACAATTTGCAGAAACAGGGTGGTGGTTTGGAACATATAACAAGGAGCAACAATTATATAAGGATACAACAGTTGATATAGCATAACGAACTGAATTATTTATGATGAAAAAATCAATAAGCATATCTATTTTATCCGGAGCACTATTACTGGCTGCCTGTAATAACATACGAAGGGAACCCGGCCATGTTTATATGCCCGATATGGCCTATAGCAGGGCATATGAAACGTATGATGCCAGAGATTCCACAAAATTTACTGAGGATTCAATGCATCCGGGCGATAAAATATTTTATGATAATATGCCTGTAGCAGGCACAATAGCAAGAGGAGAAGACTTGCCTTTCCCACTAGCAAAAGATAAACCGGGTGACACACTGAATTATTTCGCTTCCCGGCAGATTCAAAACCCTGTGCCTCCACTGGACGCAAAGGATATGAAAGAAGCGGAACGCTTATACCTGATCAATTGCGGGATCTGTCATGGCGTTGCATTAGATGGCAATGGGCCATTATATAAAGGTGGTGAAGGCCCTTTCCCAGCTGCGCCTAAAAACCTGGCGACTTTGGATATGCCCGAAGGTCAAATGTTTTATTCCATTACCTACGGTAAGAACCTGATGGGAAGTTACGAATCGCAATTGACCAGACAACAACGTTGGGAAATAATTCATTATATAAAGTCGAAACAAAAGGTCACAACAACGAGCACGGCATCAGCAACAACAGCAAAACCGTAAATATCAATTTTCAGAGACAAACTTTTTACAATGGTATCAATAAAAGAACAATTTGAAATTCCTGCAAAGATGAAAACCTGGGCGATGGCTCTAATCGCTATCGGCATTATATCCGTCGTAATTGGTTTTATTATGCATGGCACCGGAACAGAAGAAGAGCAATCTGTATTTTGGGGCACCATAATGTATAACAGTATTTATTTCATGCTCATTTGTAATGCAACCATGTTTTTTGTTTGCGCCGTTACGCTTGCCATGGGTGGCTGGCATCTTGTTTTTCAACGGGTAGCTGAAGCCATTTCTGTGATGGTTCCCATTTTTGGTGTGATTACATTTGCAGTTTTTCTTTATATAATTTTTGGAGGTCACCTGCATAGTATTTACCATTGGATAGATAAAGATGCTGTAGCAAAGGACAAGTTATTGGATGGTAAAAGCGGATTCTTGAACCCAACATTTTTTATGGTTTGGTCCATATTATCTATCGGGTTATGGAGTATTTTGGGTGCAAGGATGCGTAAATTAAGTGTTGAAGCGGATGAAAGCCCAATGGATTATGAAAAGGGAAAACATTTTGTCTGGAGGAATACAGTAACTGCAGGATTATTTATTGTATGGTTTGCTTTAACCATAGGATCTGTAACACCCTGGTTTTGGTTAATGAGCCTGGACGCACACTGGTATTCTACTATGTATAGTTGGTACACATTCGCAAGTACTTTTGTTTCGGGATGTGCATTAATTGCCTTATGGGTTATTTATTTAAAAAATAAAGGTTACCTGGAATATACCAATGAGGAACATTTACATGATTTAGGAAAATTCATGTTTGCCTTCTCTATTTTCTGGACTTATCTTTGGTTTGCCCAGTATATGCTCATATGGTATGCAAATATTCCTGAAGAAACCATTTATTTCAAACCCCGGGTACAAGGAGTGTATAAAGGGATATTTTTCTTTAATCTCATTATTAATTTTGTAGCACCCATATTGATCTTGATGAAAAAATCCACAAAAAGAAATTACACCATGATGACTTTTATGGCTGTTCTCATTCTTTTTGGGCATTGGATAGATTTTTATCAAATGGTCATGCCCAGCATATCAAAAAACACGTTGACACTGGGTTGGTTGGATTTTGGAGTAGCTGCCTTATTTATAGGTTTGATGATTCATTTTGTTGGAAAAGCTTTAGCACGAAAGCCACTGGTGGCAAAATACCATCCATACCTGAAGGAAAGCATTATACATCAAGCCTAAAATTTTTAAAAGAACTCGATATTTTATTAATAGAAAATAACTTTTTGAATTATGTCAACTTTTTTTATCATAGCTGTGATCGTCCTGGTTTTCCTGATCATTTTTCAAATTGCAAAAGCAAGTGAATATGTTGCCGTATTAAAAGGAGAAGAAAAAGCAAGAAAGGATAACAATAAGGTGAATGGCTTCTTCATGATTGCATTCCTTATTGCAGGATTAATTGCAGTATATTATTGTAATGATGCATTGTATGGTAAGACCCTTATGGTTCATGAATCTGCAAGTACACAAGGGGATGAAGTGGATCACATGATTTGGGTGACTTTAATTCTTACAGGGATTGTATTCTTAATTACTCAAATATTGCTGTTCTGGTTTGCATATAAATACCAGGAAAGCCCTAAACGGAAAGCTTTCTATTTTCCACATAATAATAAACTCGAAGCCATCTGGACCATCGTACCAACATTGGTACTGACTATTTTAATAGTTATTGGCTTGCGAAACTGGTTTGCATTTACCGGTGAAGCACCTAAGAATGCGATGGAGATAGAAGTCATTGGTAAACAATTCAACTGGATTTTCCGTTACCCGGGTAATGATGGGGTTTTTGGGAAAAAATATTATAAAATGATTGATGCTACGAATTCCCTTGGAATGAATTGGCATGACAGTGCATCTATCCATGTAACAGATGACCCGGCAGCACATGATGATATTATTTTGGAACAAGGCACGGTTTATATGGTGAAGAACAAACCTACAAAGTTCATTATTGGATCCAGGGACGTTGTACATGATGTAGGTCTGCCCTGGTTTCGCCTCAAAATGGATGCTGTTCCCGGAACACCGACTACACTTTGGTTAACCCCTAAATTTACTACCAAAGAAATGATAGAGAAAACGGGTAATCCGAATTTTGCTTATGAAATCAGTTGCGACCAGATTTGTGGCCAGGGGCATTATTCAATGAGAGGAGTGATCATGGTGGTAACTCAACCTGAGTTTGATGAATGGATGGCAAAACAAAAACCGGCTTATTATGCAGCTTATCCTGACAAGGATCCGGCAAATATGAAGCCTGCTGTTCCTGTAGCAACTGATAGCTCAAAAGCTACGGCATCCGTCATTCAGGCTCCATCAAAAAAATTATTAAGGCAAAGCCCGAGTAATAAATTTTAAACAGTAAGACAAAAGAAAATATTATGAATGAAGAAACTGTTTTGCATACCGGTACGGAACTCGTGATCCCCCACGATGCGGTTCATCATGATGGCCATCATGAACATCACCAGAGTTTTATTACGAAATATGTTTTTAGCCAGGATCATAAAATGATTTCCAAACAATTCCTGATTACAGGAATGGTTTGGGCAGTTTTAGGTGGCTTGATGTCCGTGCTTTTCCGATTACAACTTGGCTTTCCGGATACAAGCTTTCCCATCCTCGAAACCCTCCTGGGTAAATGGGCAAAAGGAGGCCATATAGATCCCGAAGCATACTATGCGTTGGTAACGATGCATGGTACCATTATGATCTTCTTTGTATTGACCGCTGGCTTGAGTGGAACTTTTGCGAACTTTCTTATTCCATTGCAAGTAGGCGCCCGCGATATGGCTTCACCCTTTTTAAATATGCTGAGCTATTGGTTTTTCTTTAGTGCAAGCATTGTGATGTTATCTTCATTATTTGTTGAAACTGGGCCTTTTAGTGGTGGCTGGACTGCCTATCCGCCTTTGAGCGCTTTGGGGAGTGCTTCGCCTGGATCCAAAGAGGGAATGGACTTATGGCTGATTGCAATGGCTTTATTTGTTGTATCTTCTTTACTCGGTGGGTTAAACTATATTTCTACCATTTTGAATATGCGTACAAAGGGAATGAGTATGACGAGATTACCTTTGACTATTTGGGGACTATTTTTCACTGCGATTTTGGGTGTACTTTCTTTCCCTGTATTATTATCCGGATTTATCCTATTAATATTTGACCGAAATTTTGGTACAAGTTTTTACCTTTCAGATATATTTATTAATGGTGTAGGCGCTTTACCAAATGAAGGCGGAAATGCTATCTTATATCAACATTTATTTTGGTTCCTTGGTCATCCTGAGGTTTACATTGTGATATTACCGGGAATGGGTATTGTATCTGAAATTATGAGTATCAATTCCAGGAAACCCATATTTGGTTATACCGCTATGGTTGCTTCCCTGTTTGCAATTGCCATTCTTTCATTCCTGGTATGGGCACATCATATGTTTGTAACCGGGATGAACCCATTCCTTGGTTCCATTTTTGTGTTGCTCACATTATTAATTGCAGTCCCATCATCCATAAAAGTATTTAACTGGATTACTACATTATGGCGAGGGAATATTCGTTTTACTCCTGCGATGTTATTCTCCATTGGTTTTGTGAGTATGTTTATTTCCGGAGGACTTACCGGTATTTGGATGGGTAATTCAGCCATTGATATTCACATCCATGATACCTATTTCATCATTGCACACTTTCATTTGGTGATGGGGGTTGCGGCTATGTTTGGTATGTTTGCGGGGGTTTATCACTGGTTCCCGAAAATGTATGGCCGGTTTATGAATAATAATTTGGCCTACATCCATTTCTGGATTTCCATGATAGGTGCTTATGTAATCTTCTGGCCAATGCACTATGAAGGTTTAGCCGGAATGCCAAGGCGGTATTATGATTATAGTAACTGGGAAAGTTTTAAACAATTTGCAGAATTGAATAAAGTCATCAGTTTTACTGCAATCGTTGTATTTGCTGCACAAATATTATTTTTATTGAATTTCTTCTACTCTATATGGAAAGGAAGAAAAGTAACTACTTTAAATCCATGGAGTGCCAATACACTGGAGTGGACTACACCCATTCATGCTGGTCACGGTAACTGGGAAGGGGAAATTCCGGAAGTATATAGAGGCGCTTATGATTATGGAAAAGAAGGAATTGATTTTATCCCTCAGAATGTGCCATTGGGGGCTGATGAGAAAACACATTGATTACAGGGTACATTGAGAAAAAAATAATAAAATGCCCTGGAACATTTCGGGGCATTTGTCTAAAAAAATGGACGGTTTGATTGTATAATTATGATGAGCAGTACTATTGATACTTCTACTTCTTACACTTTTGCTTCTAAAGTAAAGGACTATTTTCTCCTGAGTAAATTTACCCTCAGTTTTACAGTAGTATTTACTTGTGTTATTTGTTATTACCTGGCTCCGAATATTCATGGAGGCTGGCAAATGGGGGTCTTACTTTTTATTGCAGGGTTATTGGTTACTGCCAGTGCCAATGCAATCAACCAGGGAGTAGAAAAAGATACGGATGCCCTGATGCGCAGAACTGGTAAAAGGCCCGTTGCGGAAGGGCGGATGAGCGACACAGAAGCTTTTACTTTTGCATGGATTGCCGGAAGCATCGGCGTTTTTATGATGGGGTATTTTTTTAATATTCAATCCGCACTTTTATCTGCATTCAGTTTGTTTATTTATGCATTTATTTATACCCCGTTAAAAAAGAAAAGTGCTTTGGCCGTATTAGTAGGAGCCATTCCTGGAGCATTACCATGCCTTATTGGCTGGGTTGCTGCAACAGGCATCATCAATCCATTTGCAGAAATTCGTATGGGAGATTTAACCATACTCAATGCGGCCGGTTGGGCACTTTTTGGCATACAATTCTTTTGGCAATTCCCTCATTTCTGGGCCATTGCCTGGGTAGCACATACAGATTATTCAAAGGCCGGATTTAAATTATTGCCCAATGAAAAAGGGCCTACAAAATATACGGCTCTTCAGGCCATTATGTATGCAGTCATGATGGTACCAGTGGGTATTCTGCCCTTTTATTTTCACATAAGCGGAAGTATTAGTTTATGGATTGTTGTTGCAGCTAATATTTTTATCATTATACAATGCATTCGCTTATTTAGGGGTATGCAGGTAAAAGATGCCCGGCGGGTAATGTTTAGTAGTTACATTTATTTGCCGATCGTTTATCTTGCTCTATTGGCAGATAAGATTAATTATCATTTTTAAATAGCAGAAAAGACAAATCATTTTGGTATGATGGCAAGTTCCTTAAAACAAACACAAAGCACAAGAATACATCCACATAAATTTATTCTATGGGTTTCCATGGCAAGTATTGTAATGATGTTTGCCGGGCTTACCAGTGCGTACATTGTACGTAGTGGGCAGGCAAACTGGCTGGAATTTTCTTTACCACCTATTTTCTGGGTATCTACCGTGGTGATTTTATGCAGCAGCCTGACCATTCAAATTGCTTTAAAATCTTTTAAAGCCCGTGCCATGAAAAAGTATAGGATGTTTATTACCATCACCGCTTTTCTTGGTGTATCATTTGCCGTTTTGCAGTGTATTGGTTTTTTATATTTGAATGATCATGGGGTACAATTAATATGGCAGGGAAGTAATCCTTCTGCATCTTTTTTAGGAATCATTACAGGCTTGCATATTTTACATGTACTGGGTGGAGTGGTAGCATTGTTGGTGATTTTTTTCAGGGCGTATAGTCCTAAAACAAAAAGCTATAGCGCCATCCCAATTGAGGTGGCAGCTACGTACTGGCATTTTGTGGATATACTTTGGATTTATTTATTTATATTTTTCAATTGGATGCACTAAATTTATGCGGCAAAAGATTTTTCAACTAAAAAATTTTTTTTCGTACTGAATTATGAGAAGCAGTCAATAAATTTGCAAACGAAACTTTTTTAAACACATGGCTAATTCAACTGCAATTTCACAAACCTGGAAAGGTGGCAAAAGCCCATTCAATGTAGAATACGGGAAACTGATGATGTGGTATTTTTTGATGAGTGACTCATTTACTTTTGGAGCACTACTCATCGCTTATGGTACCACCCGTTTTGCTACAAATGGATGGCCGAATCCAAATTATGTATTTAGTGATTTCCCCGGACTCGGACCCAATCACCCCTTGTTGTTCGTGAGCCTGATGACTTTTATCCTTATCCTTAGTTCTGTAACCATGGTATTAGCGGTTCATGCCGGGCATAAAATGGATAAAAAGGCTGTCGTAAAGTATTTAATCTGGACAATTATCGGTGGCCTTGCATTCTTAAGTTGCCAGGCAATGGAATGGACTCATCTGCATAGCGAAGGAGCCTGGTGGGGAAGAAATCCATTTCCTAATACGGATGGATCTTTATCAACGACAAATTTTACGAATTTCTTTTTCACCATTACAGGTTTCCATGGCTTCCATGTATTTTCCGGCGTAGTTATCAATATCATTATGCTTATTATGACATTGCAGGACAAATTTGAAAAAAGAGGACATTACCTCATGATAGAAAAAGCCGGATTATACTGGCACTTTGTGGACCTTGTTTGGGTATTTGTTTTCACTTGTTTCTACCTGATTTAATTTTTTAAAACAAAAATAATTTTCATGGCACATTCAGCAACAATGACTTTGGAACCGGGACAAAAAGACCCTGCAGTAAGAGAGATTTGGAGGGTAACCATTATTCTATCTATTTTGACAATTGTAGAACTGGTTTTAGGATTTTCTATGATAGGCATGCCGGTCGATACTTTGCATTATTTTATTAAAGGGGTTATTATCATTTTAATGCTGGCTAAAGCATTTTATATTATTGCCTATTTTATGCACCTCAAACATGAAGTACGCACCATGATTATGTCTGTAGGTATTCCAATGTGTTTATTTATCTGGTTCATTCTTGCATTTATCATGGATGGGCATCATTATAATGTGATGAAAAACCGTTATGAACCTTATTATAAGGAAAAATCTACCATACAAATGCCTCCACCTGCGGAAGAACACCAGGAAGCAAAACCAGGCCTTGATTAATTCTTACAATTTTTCTTTAAATAACGAAACCATTGCTTCATAGCAATGGTTTTTTTTGTAACTCGCAACATTATGAAATTAAAAGCTTTTCTGGCTATTTGTATTGCCATTTTGATCCCTGTAACCGGATATTACCTGGTCAAAAATGCAAGTGATAAAAGTGTGCTCATGCCTAAACGACTTTTCTGGGATTCCGTGATTACGAAAAATGATAAAGGCAAATTAAGTTATGATACCGTATGGCATCGAACGGAAGATTTTGCTTTAATAAACCAGTTAGGCGATACGATTCATCTCGATAGCATTAAAAATAAAATAATTGTTGCAGATTTCTTTTTTACGCACTGCCCTTCCATTTGCCCCGATCTTACTAAGAACATGCGAAGGCTGCAACAATCTTTCATGAAAGGTGGCGACCCAATGCAAACCGTGGATTCTTCCATTGTTTTATTCCTGTCTTTCTCTATAGATCCGGAGAGAGATTCTGTTCCTGTATTAAAAAAATATGCAGATCATTTTGGAATCAATAGTGATAACTGGTGGCTTTTAACAGGACCCAAAAAAACGATTTATGACCTTGCACTCAATGAATTTAAATTAGGTCTTATTGATGGGAATGGCGTGGATACCGCATTTGTGCATACTCAAAAACTGGTCTTACTCGATCGGGATCATGTAGTTCGGGGAAGGCTGGGTCCGCAAATTTATTATGATGGACTCGATACCAGCTCCTTTGGAGATCTGGCAAAAGATATTGGTCTGTTGATGATGGAAAAACCTTCCGGACCGGAAGAGCCGGTATTTGACCCGGTACAGATGTCCATATTTTTTGGTATTACACTTATTGCGGTCATCTTTGTAGTAAGGTTTATTTTAAAGAAACAAAAGCAATCCGGGGATGCCTGAAAATCTTCCAGAACCCATTTTAATACGCAATGACAAAAAAGCCGGAAGGCTTATTTGGACTTTTTCCATCATTATTTTTTGTGCAGTTGCTGCATTAGGAAATTTCCATCTCAATATTAACCTCCATTTTGATGTTCACATATTTGCCAAGATAAATGCCTTCATCAATACCCTGGTTTCTTTGTTGCTAATTGCTGCATTGATTGCAGTAAAAAATAAAAAATATCTCTTGCATAAAAAATTGATGATAAGTGCATTGATCCTTTCTGTCCTTTTTCTCATTTCTTATATCTGTCATCATTTATTGGCCGGCGAAGCAAAATTTGGTGATATGAACCATGATGGATTCGTGAGCAATGAAGAAATGGCTGTTGTGGGAAAAGAAAGAATCTTTTATTTGATTTTATTAGCAACACATATTCTCCTGGCCGCAGTCATGTTACCGTTTATTTTATTTACTGCTTATCGCGGACTGGTTTCAGATTTCATGAGGCATAAGAAACTGGCACGGATTACCTGGCCTGTCTGGTTTTATATTTCCGTTTCAGGCCCACTGATTTATTGGATGATAAGCCCGTATTATTAAAGCCCCTACAATACTTCTATTTATATCATGATTTATGAAAGCCGGTATTTTGTTACCGGCTTTTGCCATTCTATGGAACATCCTTGCGTCGCACCCATCAAGGCTTTGTACATTGTTGAGCAGGATAAAAACATTCACGTTCTTGGAGAATTATAATATTTCTTTTCTCTTCAAAATGTTTTATATTTGAACTAGCAAATCCTATTCTTCACCATTAAATTAAACTTATGAGAAGAGAATTACATCCCAATTTGTCTTTGGGTCTTTCTTCGCTTCCTTTTCTTTTGCCACAAGAAAAAGCAGGCGCATCCCAAAGCGATTTTAAAACGACTGAAACCATTGCCCACACAGCGTTTCAGCGGATTTCGGGGGGGGGGGGGGTAAACACCTTTTAAAAAGCTATGAATATGTAAACTCCCGTATTGATTGCTTATTCCGTTCTATTTTGTATAAAGTATCAGATAAGTTAAAGGGCATAAGAAAATTCATTTTCTGCGAGGACTACCGGCAT
>JAFDXJ010000019.1 GCA_018268015.1 Bacteroidota bacterium | reverse complement strand
TGCCGCTGCGCTCTATGGTGTATGACTGAGTATTGCTTTCATTCAGTGTTTGCCAACTGATGCTGATGCCCTCTTTATTTTCAACAGCCTTTACATTTTTAAAATGGGTGGCGAGGACGTTGTCGCCGTTGAAACGGGCGAGCAGGATGTATGATTTTGGGCCAATAGGATTTGCCTGTCCCGTTATTAAAATTTTTCCATCTGTTAAATAATATACTGAACTTCCAGATAAAGTAGCTGTATCACTCAATGTAGCGCTAATGCCATTTTCGCCAAATGTTGCATCTAATTGACCATTCTCCAAATAACGAATCAATAATAGTGTACTAAACTGTGAGCTACTAGTCCCCCCTATTGTCACAATTTTACCATCGTTTTGTAATGTTACATCAAACGAATAAACATCAACATTATCTTTATATGCTATAATATTTCCTCCATCTTCTCCAAATGTTTCATCTACAGAACCGTTTTCGTTAAACCTGCAAAGTGCCATGAATATATCTTCATCTTTCCCACTTATTCCGGTACATACTATTTTCCCATCATGCTGAAGTGCCATAGCATACATTATATTATTCCATTCACCTCCCTGACCTAAACCAAAAATATATTTTGCTACGCCATTTATTCCAAAACTTTGATCAACACTTCCATCCGTATTAAAGCTCTCCAATAAATATGGAGAATTTCCACCATATAAATCATTCGTACTGCCTCTAACAATTTTGCCATCAGATCTTATAATTAAGGAATTAGATGAAGTAGCCCTGGAATATGTAGAAATTATGATCCCTCCTTCACCGAAACTTGGGTCAAGGCCACCATCGGGCATAAACCTGCACAAAAAGGTTCTTTTGTGATCATATTCATTTTTTTGTACATCTCCTGATACAACAATTTTTCCATCTTCCTGAATCACAAGACCGGTTGCTATATTAAGTACATCTATATCCAGTGAATCTAATCCATTGCTGCCGAAACTAGAGTCAAATGTTCCATTGGAATTACATCTTATAATTCCTATATTAGTATGACCACCCGGAAAGTATCTTGCAGCACAAACGATTTTGCCATCACTTTGTAAAGCAAATGTTTTCAATTCTGGACCATAAAATTTTCCGAATTTATTATAATAAAAATGTCCATTTATTCCGAAACTACTATCAAATGTTCCATCCGGTTTAAAACGATATAACGATATTCCGGTATCAGCGCCGGACACAATTATTTTCCCATCATTCTGGATAATAGAATAATTCCCTGTTGAAAATAAGTTAGTGGAAATGACCAGCCCCCCATTTCCGAAAGTTGGATCTAATGTTCCAGCCTGCGCATAGACTGTTTGCGCCTTTACATAAAAAGAAAAAATTATGATAAGTATTTTAATTATATTTTTCATCTTTTTCGAATATGAAAAAAATAAATGAGGTAAGAAGGAGGAAGTAATTCCCTTTTCCACAGCAATTTTTTAATGGATTGAAAAATGGTTGTTTCGTAAATATAAAACATTTTTATATGAAGGGGAATGAATAACTCATAAAAAAAGAGGCAATATAATTGCCTCTTTAAATTCTATCTGAATGATCTTAATCAAATTGCAGGTCCAGACCCAGGCCCCTCAATTCATGTACTAATACATTGAATGATTCCGGAATACCCGGTTTTGGAATATTATCGCCTTTTACAATAGCTTCATAAGTTTTTGCTCTGCCAATAATATCATCTGATTTAAGCGTCAGCAATTCTTGTAATATATTGGAAGCGCCATAAGCTTCCAGTGCCCAAACCTCCATCTCGCCAAAACGTTGTCCGCCAAATTGGGCTTTACCACCTAATGGTTGCTGGGTAATAAGGCTGTATGGCCCGATAGACCGTGCGTGCATTTTATCATCAACCATGTGATGGAGTTTAATGATATAAATAACGCCAACGGTTGCTTTTTGGTGAAAGCGTTCACCGGTTTCTCCATCATATAAATAGGTATGACCCATTTCCGGAATACCGGCCTTGTTGCAATATTCAGCTATTTCACTCACGGAAGCTCCATCAAAAATGGGGGTAGCAAATTTGGTATCCATTTTTTTACCGGCCCAGCCTAAAATGGTTTCATAAATCTGTCCCAGGTTCATCCTGGAAGGTACACCCAATGGATTTAAAACGATATCTACCGGTGTACCATCTTCCATAAAAGGCATATCCTCATGCCGAACAATTTTGGCAACAATACCTTTATTACCATGGCGACCGGCCATCTTATCTCCAACTTTCAATTTTCTTTTTACAGCTAGATATACTTTCGCCAGTTTCAAAACACCTGCAGGCAATTCATCTCCAATGGAAATATTAAATTTTTCTCTTTTATAACGGCCCAGTTCCTCATTATATTTAATACTGTAATTATGAAGCAATGTATTTATCTGATCATCAATTGCTGCGTCATTGGTCCATCCCAGCGGGTTAATATTTTGAAAATCTATGGTGGATAAATTCTTAAGATTGAATTTGGCGCTCTTGCCAATAATCATTTCACCAAAGTTATTGCTCACCCCGGCTGACGGTTTATTGCCCAATAAAGTGATTAATTTATTGAGTAATATTTCTTTAATATCCTCAACATTTTTGATATGGATTTTTTCAATCTTTTCCAACAGGGCTTTTTCTTTTATTTTCCCTGATTTATCTTTTTTAGCGCGTTGAAATAACTTTTTATCAATCACGACCCCTTCGGTGCCATTAGGCGCCTTTAAGGATGCATCTTTTGCATCACCTGCTTTATCACCAAAAATTGCGCGTAATAATTTTTCTTCCGGAGTAGGATCACTTTCCCCTTTTGGTGTAATCTTACCAATGAGGATATCCCCTTCTCTTACCTGCGCACCGATACGTATTACGCCATTTTCATCTAAATCTTTTGTAGCTTCTTCGGAAACATTGGGAATGTCAGGTGTCAACTCTTCTTCTCCTAATTTGGTATCGCGAACTTCCAATTCATATTCATCAATATGAATGGATGTAAATAAATCTTCTCTTACCACTCTTTCACTGATAACAATGGCATCTTCAAAGTTGTATCCTTTCCAGGGCATGAAGGCAACCTGTAAGTTTCGTCCTAAAGCCAGTTCTCCATCTCTGGTTGCATACCCTTCCGTAAGGAAATCTCCTTTTTTTACTTTCTGTCCTTTCTTTACAGCAGGGCGGAGAATAATACAAGTTGACTGGTTTGTTTTAATAAATTTAGTCAGTTTATATACTTGCAGATCTTCATCAAAACTAATGAGCCTGTCGCTATCATTACGGTCATAACGAACATGAATTTCATTTGCATCTACAAATTCTACTACGCCATCACCTTCTGCATGCAACTGGATACGTGCATCACGAGCAGCTTTTCCTTCAAGGCCAGTTCCTACAATAGGAGCTTCCGGAATGATCAAGGGTACGGCCTGGCGTTGCATGTTGGAACCCATCAATGCGCGGTTCGCATCATCATGTTCCAGGAAAGGAATTAAAGATGCACTTAAGCCAACAATCTGGTTTGGCGCCACGTCCATAAATTCTACTTCATTCTTTTCCAGGATAGGAAAATCACCGGTCTCACGGCTTACGATCCGGTCTTCGAGAAAATTCCCTTTATCATCAATGGGTGTATTACTTTGGGCAATTTTTGCCGGATCTTCTTCTTCAGCGCTTAAAAATTCCAGGTGTTTTAAATCTACTTTTCCATTCTCCACACGATGGTAGGGTGTTTCTATAAAACCCATTTCATTGATTTGGGCATGTACACAAAGTGTGGAAATTAATCCGATATTAGGCCCTTCCGGGGTTTCAATGGTACATAAACGACCATAATGAGAGTAGTGAACATCTCTTACCTCAAACCCTGCTCTTTCTCTGGATAAACCACCTGGTCCGAGCGCGGAAATACGGCGTTTATGGGTTATTTCAGATAAGGGGTTTGTCTGATCAAGAAATTGAGATAACTGAGATGTACCAAAAAATGAATTGATCACCGAAGAAAGTGTACGTGCATTAATCAGGTCAACCGGGGTAAATACTTCATTATCTCTTACATTCATTCTTTCTCTTATGGTACGGGCCATTCTAGCCAGGCCCACGCCAAACTGAGCATATAATTGTTCTCCCACGGTTTTAACACGCCTGTTACTCAGGTGGTCTATATCGTCTATTTCCGCTTTATTATTCGTCAGTCTTACAAGGTATTTGATGATCTCTATGATATCTTCTTTTGTAAGAACTTTATTTTGCAACTTTTGAGTAACACCCAGTTTACGGTTTATTTTATAGCGGCCTACTTCTCCTAAGTCATATCTTTTTTCGCTAAAGAATAACTTGTCTATAATGCCGCGGGCGGTTTCATTATCAGGCGCATCGGCACCTCTTAACTGACGGTAAATATGTTGTACCGCTTCCAGTTCACTATTGGATGTATCCTTATTTAAGGTATTATAAATAATTGCATAATCGCCACCCACATCTTCTTTTTGAATAAATACACTTTTCGCATCCAGCCCTGCAATGATCTCAATGGCTTCTTCATCAAGGATGGTATCCCGCTCCATGACAATTTCATTTCTTTCGATGGAAACAACTTCCCCGGTATCTTCATCTACAAAATCCTCAACCCAGGTACGCAATACACGGGCGGCTAATTTTTTGCCAAGGAATTTTTGTAATGATTTCTTATCAGCCATCACTTCTTCGGCCATACCAAATAATTCCAGGATATCCTTATCTGTCTGGAAACCAATGGAGCGTAATAAGGTCGTTACAGGAAACTTTTTCTTACGGTCAATGTAAGCATACATCACATTATTGATATCCGTTGCAAATTCCATCCATGCGCCTTTAAAAGGAATCACCCGGGCAGAATATATTTTAGTGCCATTGGGGTGTGTAGATTGACCAAAAAACACTCCGGGTGAGCGATGTAATTGAGATACGATGACACGCTCAGCCCCATTGATTACAAATGTTCCTCTTGGGGTCATATAAGGAATATTACCCAGGAAAACATCCTGAACAATGGTTTGAAAATCCACATGTTCCTCATCATTACAACTTAAACGTAGTTTGGCTTTTAATGGAACAGCATAGGTTAATCCCCGCTCCATACATTCCGGAATGGAATAACGTGGCGGATCAATAAAATAATCAAGAAATTCTAAAACGAAAATATTACGGGTGTCCGTAATAGGGAAATTTTCTTTAAATACCCGGAATAAACCTTCCACATTTCTCTTATCCGGCGTGGTTTCTAACTGAAAAAATTCTTTAAAAGAGCCTAACTGGATGTCCAGCAAATCAGGGGTTTCTGCAAGGTGTTTTGTTTTCCCAAAATTAACCCTGCTTTGAATTTTTGTAGATGACATATTTTAATTTAACCGTTTTCTAAAGATGACCGGGTAATCCCAGGGAATTCTTCTTGTTTTAAATAAAAAACAACCGAAAAACAAGGGCGATTTTACCCGAATGCTACTTACCCAAAAATAAAGGATTGCAAAGGTACATCAAGCCTCCGAAACTTACAAATCAATCTTTCAAATGTATGTTAAGGTGTATTGCCTTATTAAAATAGGCTGCAAAACCAAATAAATCTCCTTAAAAGGCTGCTTTATTGACTAACAAATATTGAATTACACCACTTAAATAATTAAATTAGCTAAAAGCCGGGCACAAAACCCGGCCTCAATTAACTATTCAAATTCCCCCATTAACCATTAACCATTAACAATTAACAATTATTAATTACTCCTTCACCATCTTCAACCTTACCACTTTCTCTCCCTGGGTTATTTGTATAAAATAGGCGCCCTGTGCTAAGCTGCGGATATTCAATGTGGCGGTGCTTACCTTTTCAAAATGCTGACTGCTGATTTCTCTGCCCTGCATATCCATGATTTTGATAACAGACGCGCTGTTCTTATCTAAACCTTTCACCGTAACCGTGCTTTTGGCCGGATTGGGATAGAGGGAAAGAACTCCGCTTTGGATAAAGTTTACTTTAAGTGTCTGACTGTAACTAACCGTACCATTCCGGGCATTTTCCCGGATGCGGTAATAGTTATCTCCTGCGAGCGGATTTTTATCTGTGTAGTTGTAACTGTTTTCCGTTTG
>JAFDXJ010000018.1 GCA_018268015.1 Bacteroidota bacterium | reverse complement strand
GCAATTACCCGAAGCATCCGGGTAATGCCGGTAGTCCTCGCAGAAAATGAATTTTCTTATGCCCTTTAACTTATCTGATACTTTATACAAAATAGAACGGAATAAACAATCAATACGGGAGTTTAAATATTCATAGTTTTTTAAAAGGTGTTTACCCCCCCCCCCCGAAATTCCGCTGAAACGCTGTGTGGTCAATGGTTTCAGCCGTTTTAAAATCGCTTTGGGATGCGCCTATTTTTTCTTTTGGCAAAAGAAAAGGAAGCGAAGAAAGACCCAAAGACAAATAGAGTAACCATTCTTTTCTCATAAGTTTAATTGAGTGGTGAAGAATAGGATTTGCTATCTCAAATATAAAACATTTTGAGGAGAAAAGAAGTATTATAATTTTCCAAGAACATGAATGTTTTTATCCTGCCCAACCCTGTACAAGGCCCTGATGGGTGCGACGCAAGGATGTTCCATAGAATGACAAAAGCCGGTAACAAAAAAAACAGCTTTCATTCACCATTCACCATTCACCATGCTCCATTACTCCTATGTATAATCTTTTGAATAATTCCTTTTTGAGTAAAGGAAAAATAAGTGGAAATGAATTTCAACAAAAAATATTATTTATGAGCGAATTGCATGTGATATAATTTTTCATAAAACCCCTTTTGTGCAAGAAGACTTTCATGCGTACCACTTTCAATGATCTCTCCTTTATCCAACACAAGAATTCTATGCGCCTTTCGAATAGTACTTAGGCGATGTGCAATGACTATAGATGTTCTCCCTGAAATTAATGTTTCAATGGCTTGTTGAATCATGGCTTCACTTTCCGAATCAATAGATGAAGTAGCTTCATCAAGAATTAAAATAGCGGGATCATATAATAAGGCGCGTATAAATGAAATCAACTGCCTTTGCCCCATACTTAGGGTATTGCCGCGCTCCATCACATGGTAATCATAACCCCCCGGGAATTGCATAATAAAATCATGTACCCCAATGAGCTTTGCGGCATGAATAACATCTTCTCTGGAAATCAATTCACTGCGGAGGGTGATATTTTCTAAAATAGAACCGGAGAATAAAAAGACATCCTGTAATACGACGCCAATTTTTCTACGCAGGGAATCAAGATCATATAAATTAATATTCTTACCATCAATATCTATTTCTCCTTTTTGAATGGGATACATCCTGTTTAATAAACTGATGATGGATGTTTTGCCACTGCCGGTATGTCCTACCAGAGCTACTGTTTCCCCGGCTTTTA
The DNA here is from genome assembly GCA_018268015.1 of Bacteroidota bacterium. Lineage (GTDB taxonomy): Bacteria > Bacteroidota > Bacteroidia > Chitinophagales > Chitinophagaceae > JAFDXJ01. The sequence continues at coordinate 7,317 of JAFDXJ010000018.1, read as the reverse complement.
CTTCAAAATGAATATTTTTTAAAACATAATCCTCATTCGTATAAGCAAACCAAACATGATTGAACTTGATATCCCCTTTTATTTGTAATGCGCTTAAGGCATAGGGTGGGGAAGGGGGAATTTCATCCGGATTATCCAGTACTTTAAAGACGCGTTCTGCTGCAATCATACCCATTTGTAAAACATTAAATTTATCAGCTATTACACGCAATGGCCGGAAGATGAGGTTTAAGTATAAAATAAATGCAACCAGTTTCCCGGCCAGGTTTTCGTTTGCAATGGGATTATTGGCGGCTTTGCCGGCCAGCCACCAGACGAGTAAACCCATGGAAATCGCCAGGACTATTTCTACAATGGGAAAGAAAATGGAATAGGCAAAAATGGAACGGATATTAGCATTACGGTGTTCGGTATTGATGGAGCGGAATTTTTTTTCTTCCCTTTGTTCTGCACCAAATGCCTGTACGATCATCATACCGGTTAAATGTTCCTGTACAAAAGCATTCAAGGCCGCTACTGCATTGCGTACGCGGATATAACTTTTGTTTACACTTTCTTTAAAATAATAGGTAGCCCACAGCAGGAATGGAAAAGGAACTAATGCAATGAGGGTAAGCTGCCAATCGGTAACAAACATCACGATCAAAATAATAATGATAGAAAGTAAATCGGCAATAATAGGAATAAGCCCGTCTGCAAAAACATCATTGATACTTTCAATATCATTGATGGTGCGTGTTGTTAAGGTGCCAATTGGTGTGCGGTCAAATTGTCGAAGTTGCAGGCCTAATACTTTTTTAAAAACAGTGATCCGCATATCTTTTACCACGGATTGGCCTACCCAGGAAGTAATAAACGTAAAGGAAAACCGGATGGCCGTTTCCAATAGCAAAAAAATAACCTGGAAAATAGTAATGGCTATTATGAACTGAGTTATATTATTCAAATCCATATTGAAAAAAATCCATTTTAAAAAAGCCGGAACAGGAGTATGGTTCCGGGTGGCTTTATCAATGGTCACCTGGATGAGGTAGGGGCGGACAGGCGTGATGGCAGATAAAATGATGGCCATGATCAGGCTGCCATAAAACTTGCTTCGATAGGGTCGGACAAAAACAAACAGGCGTTTCAGATCAGCAAACGTGAAGTTTTTTTCTTTACTCATATTGGGTACAAAAGTACAAGCCGGTATTCATAAAAAAGATATCCTTTGATAAAAGGAAAATACCTAAGGTATCTGTCTTTTTACTTCAACCCTTAAATGATTTTGTAAATAAATTGTTTTGGAAATACGGATAAGGGAAAACTTAAATTTTTACATTTGTCAAAATACCTCTATGCATCAAATTACAATCCGGCATGCGGTGGAGCATGACTGTCTTCGAATGTTTGAATTAATCAAAGAGCTTGCTGATTTTGAGCGCGCTCCGGATGCAGTGACTGTAAGTCTGGATCATTTCAGGGAAAGTGGTTTTGGTCAGAACCCTGTCTGGTGGGCATTTGTGGCAGAAGAAGAAGGTGTAGTTGTAGGCTTCGCATTGTTTTACATTCGATATTCTACATGGAAAGGGCAGCGTATGTACCTGGAAGATATTTTAGTCACGGAGAAGGCCCGGGGTAAAGGTATTGGCAAATTGCTGTTTGATGAATTGCTGGTTGAAGGAAGAAGAAGAAACTTAAATGGGATTACCTGGCAGGTTTTAGACTGGAATGAAGGCGCTATACGTTTTTATAAAAAGTATCATGCTAAAATTGAAAGTGAATGGTTAAATGGAAGCCTTGATTTTGATTGATCACTCCATACTGCTTGGCTTTTCCACAATGCTTTAGCTAGAGATATGCATGATATCATAAAGCATTTAAGTTGTACTTTTATGTTCCATCAATGGCCTTGATGATTTAAGAGAATGTGATGCCACAGTTTCCCAATTTATTGACACATGCCATTCCGGCTTTTATCCTACTGATTATTGTGGAGGTGATTTTTGCTGTAAAAACACAAAGAGAATTATATGAGGTAAAAGATACGGCCACCAGTATTACACTGGGGTTGGGCAATTTATTTTCCGGCATATTGACAAAAACACTGATCCTGTTTGTCTTTTATTTTCTTTACCAATACCGGATTTTCACGATTCCCTGGAATGCCTGGTGGGCTTGGGTTTTAATCTTTTTTGCGGATGATCTTAGTTATTATTGGTTTCACCGTATCAGTCATAGTGTTCGTTTTTTCTGGGCAAGCCATGTAGTACATCATTCTTCTGAGAAATATAATTTAGCCGCAGCATTGCGGCAAACATGGACGGGTAATATTACCGGTTCCTTTTTATTCTGGAGTTGGATGCCTTTAGTAGGATTTGAACCGGCGATGATTATGACGATGCAGGCCGTTAGCCTCTTATATCAATTTTGGATTCATACAGAAAGTATTGGAAAAATGCCCCGCTGGTTCGAATCTGTTTTCAACACACCATCTCATCATCGTGTGCATCATGGCACCGATTTGATTTATCTTGATAAAAACCATGCAGGAATATTGATTATTTGGGATAAATTTTTCGGCACTTTCCAAGAAGAAAAATTCCGCCCGAAATACGGGCTTACCAAAAACGTACATACGTTTAATCCGGTGTATGTTGCCTTTCATGAATGGCGTAATATGGCGCTTGACTTGCGAAAAGCGAAAAACTGGAAGCAGGTTTTTCATATAGTTTTTGACAGTCCCGGTTGGAGTGCAGATGGCAGTACGAAAACGACCAAACAACTGAGGAAAGAACAAATCAATAGTTCCGGGAAATAATCTGTTAAGTTTTTTTAAAAATAGATGAATGGCCTTTTTATTTACGAATACAATCGTAATTTTCGTTCATAAATTATTTACCATGAATAAAAAAGGGGAACTGAGGCCTACAGAAAGTGAATTAGAGATCTTAAATATTTTATGGGAACGAGGCCAGGCAACGGTTAAAGAAGTGCATGAAAAGCTGAGCGAACATAAGACCAGCGGATATACTACCACTCTTAAACTCATGCAAATCATGCATGAAAAGGGGATTGCCAAAAGGGATGACTCCAGTAAGACGCATATTTACGAGGCCAATATCAGCCGGGATAAAACCCGCTCACAGATCGTGAAGAAAATGGTTTCATCAGCCTTTGGTGGCTCTACTTCTTTAATGGTCATGCAGGCATTGGGGCATAAAAGCACAACCCGGGAAGAGTTGGAAGAAATTCAGGAATTTCTAAATAACCTGAAATAAATTTATGGAAATCATTTTCCATCATATTTTTTTCCAGGTATTGGGAAGAACCATGGTTCAAAGCCTTTTCCAGGGATTATGTATTTTTCTATTTGTAAAAATGCTACAGGTTGTCACCAGTAGCTCAACCAAAAAATATTACCTCTCCATCCTCGGACAGTTTTTCATGGGTTTTCTTTTTATAGGTACTTTTCTTTCAAATTATTTTAACCCCGGAATGGGTTTGTTTCATGCAGGAAATGTACTCAGTTCAGCCCCTTTTTATTTAGCCGAAGACGCTTCTTTTTTCGCTATTTTATATAATCCAAACCTTTGGAATAATATCTTCAGCATTTTATCTCTGGTGTATATTGCCGGTACTATTTTTTGTATCATTCGATGGACCATTTCTTTTCATGCCACTCAACAATTACGCCATCAACATTTGATAAAGGCAGATGCCGGTTTACGTATTTTCATTCAACGCATTGCAGGGCAGATGAATTTGAAAAGAAAGATCCATGTATATATTTCCCGGTTAGCCGGAAGCCCAATGACAATTGGATTTTTGAAACCTGTGATCTTATTGCCCATGGCAAGTATCAATCATTTAACGCAGGAGCAATTAGAAGCGGTCATCCTGCATGAAATGGCTCATATACGCAGAGCAGATTATTTATGGAATATCCTGCAATCCATTGTAGAAATCATTTTATTCTTTAATCCTTTTTCACATCTTCTTTCTAAAAATATTCACCTGGAAAGAGAAAAGAGTTGTGATGACTGGGTCATGCAATACCAATACCAGCCTGCCTTATATGCCCATGCCTTATTAAAATTAGCCAATTTACAAACAGGGGGGGCGCTCGCATTAGCTGCTATTGGGAAAAAGAGAGATTTGAAAAAGCGTATTCAAAGACTTTTTTTAGCAAGGCCTCAAAAATCATATAAATTATTTGCGGGCATGTTGATGATTTTTACACTTGCCATTTTTTTACGCTTACAGATTTTAGGCCATTCGCCGGATACAGCTACACAAAATCATCTTTCATTCATTACTGCACAGGATGAGGGAATTTTGAATAAATGGTTTGCAACAAATGATGAAACACCTGTACTTGCAAAGTCAGGCAAAATCGAAGATCAAAAAACAGCCTTGAAAAAAGAAAAGGCACCGGTGGATGGAACACTTTCAAATTCTCATGCAGCTGATAAAGAAAAAAATCTACCGGATCATATAGATCATTTGAATTTGCCCGAAAATACGGTTGAAAATAAAACGGCCATTAATACAACAGAACAAAAGGATCAGGATAATCCGGCCATGAACCTGGTATTTCAGTCTGTGAAAAGTTTATTAGACAGCCTGAATAATTTTACCGGCAAGGCACAAAATAGCACCATTACATCCTTGAAATCAGCAGATCCTATGCAGGTTTCAAGCGTGGCTTATACAACGAATACCGAAGACCCCGGTATCAAAGATGGCATACACCAGGCCATGATTTTTGTGAGCAGGCAGCCTTCCGATGTGGAGAATGAAATGCAATATCATGTGGAGATTGTAGGGGATAATGGGAAAATGATATCTTATACACTTTCCATTAAAGATTACCAGTAAGTCCAATTAATTTCAACTTATTGTGCTAACTTGCAGCTTCATTTTAAGTTCATGGAATTTTTATTATTGAATCTTGATTTTCTCGATCATCCATTTTGTGGGCGATCACGCCATTTCCTTTAAGAAATCTCTCTCTCTTTTTATTTCATTTTTAAAACTTAAAATATGTTAGATATACAGGAAAAATTATCTGCAGAAGAAAAACATTATCTGCTGCTTGAAGAAAAATATGGTGCACACAATTACCATCCATTACCAGTGGTATTGGAAAAAGGCAGCGGTGTATTTGTATGGGATGTCAATGGTAAAAGATATTATGATTTTTTGAGTGGATATTCCGCTATTAACCAGGGCCATTGTCATCCGCGTATTATAGATGCCTTAAAAAAACAGGCTGATATACTTACCCTTACTTCACGCGCATTTCATAGTAATTTGTTGGGTGAGTATGAAAAATTCGTCACCACATTCTTTGGCTATGAGAAAGTATTGCCCATGAATAGTGGGGTAGAGGCCGTGGAAACAGGGATTAAACTCTGTCGTCGCTGGGGTTATATGAATAAAGGGATACATGAAAATGAGGCAAGGATCATTGTATGTGCAGAAAATTTTCATGGAAGGACCTCAACAGTCATTTCTTTTAGCACGGATCCTCTTTCACATAAAGATTTCGGGCCATTTATGCCGGGATTTGATATTGTACCGTATAATGATCTTCCTGCTTTAGAAAAAGCGTTACAGGAAAAAAATGTTGCCGGATTTTTAGTAGAGCCAATACAAGGGGAAGCCGGTGTTGTGGTTCCGGATCCCGGTTATTTAAGCAAAGCAAAAAGCTTGTGTGAGAAATACAATGTATTATTCATTGCAGATGAAATTCAAACAGGCCTTGCCCGTACAGGCCGGATGCTTGCATGTGATCATGAAGAGGTACGCCCGGATATTTTGTTATTGGGTAAAGCATTAAGCGGTGGCACGATGCCGGTATCAGCCATTCTTGCGGATGATGATATCATGTTGAATATTAAAGCCGGGGAGCATGGTTCTACCTATGGCGGAAACCCGCTTGCCTGTGCTGTAGCCATCGAATCTCTGAAAGTTTTGGATGAAGAAAATATGATGGAGAATGCTGAAAAAATGGGTCAAATTTTACGCAAAGGAATCGAGGCGATGGAATCACCTTTTATTTCATTGGTGCGCGGAAAGGGCTTATTAAATGCAATCGTTATTAAACATGAGAATCCGGAAGCAGCCTGGGATTTGTGCGTGGAATTAAAAAATAATGGTTTATTGGCAAAGCCCACTCATGGTGATAAAATTCGTTTTGCTCCACCCTTGATTATTACAGAAGACCAGATTATAGAATGCCTGGCCATCATCAGGGAATCCCTGAAAATTTTGGAGCGCTAATGATCCTGAAGACAATGGGCTTTTTTCGAAGAGCCCATTGTTTTTATGTAGTTAAAAAATAAATTTGCATTTTTATAATTTCAAAATATTCGGGATGTAGCGCAGCCCGGTAGCGCGCTTCGTTCGGGACGAAGAGGCCGCTGGTTCGAATCCAGTCATCCCGACAAAAGGATTTAAAGGAATCATTTTCCCTAACTTTTCACTTTCATTTTTGGTAAAAAACTCATTACCAGAATGATGGCTGAAAATGCCTGTAATAAATAAAGGGATGGTTTAATCTCCGGGCAATCGCCATACATACAGGTGGAAATCAAAATAAAATTTCTAATAGCCCAGGCCATATTCAGTACGGTTATCAGGAGATTCCAACGTTTTGCCCATATTTTGGGAATAGAAAAAAAGAGGATAGCAATACTTGTAAAAATAATATGGAGTAAACCGGGTTTACCAAAATTTGTTCCCGTTGCCTGCATCCCGCTCACGGGTAAATGAATGGAGGCCACATAACTCCAGGGAAGGAAACAAATGATGATGGTTCCTATACAAGCGATGATACCGATGAGTTGGGAATATTTCATAAAAAAGAATAGGCTGCAAAAGTAAAGGTAATTGCCTTTTAAAAGGACTTCTGTTTAAAGGTTATTTTATTGGGCAGGGCTTTATGTAGATGGGTATCGTGAAGTTTTAAGTATTTAATATCATGAAAACAAATGTTACCTGCAAAGCACATTATGAGCGATTAAAAGCAAAGAGAAAAACCGGCAAACAGGCCCTGGTGGCGGTAATGAACAAATTGCTAAAACAGGAATTTGCAGTGATAAAAAACAAGAGCCTTTATCAACCCAATTACTGTTCTGCAAAATCGCAGAAAAATTGATTTTTTACACAGTTCATGATGAACTAAACCTACGGTAGCCTTCCGCAGCTATCCGTAAATTTAGCATTCAATAAAAACTATTTATTATGGCAACTAAAAAAAATCAGCGGAAGCATTAAGGTATAATAAGTACCTCAACCGTGCCTGCCGTGAAGTTACGGGATTTGCAGATT
>JAFDXJ010000017.1 GCA_018268015.1 Bacteroidota bacterium | reverse complement strand
TTGCCATTATATATGGAATGAATAAAAACATTTGTGGCATTATCTGTTGTTACCATCACCAGGGTCTTTCCGCGAAGCCCTTTACTTTGTATATGAGTTAATACTTCGCCTATTTTTTTATCCATATACTTAACCATGGAAGGGAAAAAATTAATATCTTCCTGGCTAGTATTCGGATCCCAATCTGCAAATTCCGGATCATCCGGTGTGGGTGACCAGGGTCGTTGTATTAATGGCATGGAATAAATTGCAAAAAAAGGATGCGTCACATTACTGTCTATAAAATTATTCAGGTAATCTACATTGAAGTCTTCTGAATATTTATTATTCGTTATTGAATCCGGCAAATAAGACCCATTTTCATAAAGTAATGGATTCTTATACCTTCGAATGAGGTCGGTTTCAACATTATTACTATAGGGAAGATAAGCCAGATACTGATCAAATCCTGCGTCATGGATTCTTTGATCGCCTCCATCATTTTGCCATTTGCCCACAAAACACGTCGCATATCCTGCATCCTGCAACATGTTCGCAATGGTCTTTTCTGAAGGTGGTAAAATGCCCCAGGTGATATAATTCCTGAAATTGTATTTTCCCGTAAGTGCCGCAATTCTTGATGGAAATCCATCCGGGTGGCAATAGGCCTGGGTAAATTGCATGCCTCGGCTTGCCATGAAATCAAGCGCCGGTGTTTGATAAGACTCACCACCGGTATAGTTGGGTATTTCATATCCCATATCATCCACAATAATCAGGATGATATTGGGTTTGGAACTGCCATTCATGAATCTACCGGTTGAAGAATTCGTTGTCTCATCCTGTTGGCCCTCCAAATTTGAAAAATCCTTTTTACAAGAAAAGCTAATAAACGTAATGAGTAAAAAAAAGAAATATAATCGTATTCCTTTTCCTAATCTTTCTGTAAAGAAGAAAAAATAATTATTTTTTCTTTGTGGTATGTGTTTCATAGTGGTGTTAATTAAAGTTGCTAAGGCTCTTTTATACCTTGACTAATATACAATAATTTCGAAAAAATCAAAATTTATCTTTAGCCAAGGCCAAATTCCTGATGCATAGCGGGCACCTGTACATCCGGGAATCCTTTTTTCAAAAGGCTTCTTTGAAAATCAAGTTGCACTTCATATTCTCCATGTACGATGAATAAAGTTTTTACAGATCGCATATTTTGGCAGGCCAGGAATTGACACAGATCATTATAGTCTCCATGCGCACTCATACTCCGCATGCTTCCCACCTCTGCTTCTACCTGATACATTTGCCCAAATATTTTTACTTCTTTGGCGCCCCGCATCAGCCTGCCACCAAGTGAATGGGGCTCGCAGTATCCAACAAGCAAGATCGTATTTCTGTGATCATGAATATTATTCAAAATATGATGCTTAACACGACCCGCATCAGCCATCCCACTTGCAGAGATAATAACACAGGGCGAATTCAGATCATTAATCTTTTTACTTTCTTCAACCGACTTTGTAAATTGAAGGCCGGGAAAATCAAATACATCATGGTCCGTTTCAAGTAATTTTTTGATGGTTTTATTAAAATTTTCCGGATGGCTTTTGACCACCATGGTTGCTTCACTACTTAATGGGCTGTCTACAAAAAAGGGTACGTGAGGTAACTTTTGCTCATTGCTTAATCCATTTAAAAAATATAAAATTTCCTGGGTACGGCCTACACTAAATGATGGGATAATCAGTTTCCCTTTTTTCTCTACACATGTTTTTTGAATCCAGGAAAGAAGTTGACCGGGCGTGTCCAGGATATCTTCATGTAAACTGTTTCCATAGGTACTTTCACAGATAATAAAATCTGCCTGTTCAAAGGTTTCTGGTGACCTGAGAATGACATCTCCATACCGGCCTACATCCCCGCTAAAACTGATTTGACGGCTTACATCATTTTCTGTAATACGCACATGTACTGCTGCGCTTCCAATGATATGGCCAGCATCCGTATAAAGTACTTTTATGCCACTTTCTATTTCAAACCATTCATGGTATTCCACTTTCTGAAAAAGACCAAATGCTGCTTTCACATCATCCACAGTATAAAGGGGTTCATAGGGTGGAAGATTTTCTTTTGCTCTTCTTTTATTTATGAATTTTGTATCATCCCTTTGTATTTCTGCGGAATCCAATAATAATATTTGAGCTAAATCTTTTGTGGCAGGTGTACAAAATATCTTTCCTTTAAAACCTTCTTTTACCAGTTTTGGGATCAACCCACAATGGTCAATATGGGCGTGTGATAAAAGAAGATAGTTTATTTCTGCCGCTTCAAAACCAAAGGAAGCATTGAGTACATCCGTATCTTTCCCCAAGCCCTGGAAAAGGCCACAATCAAATAAGATTTTTGTACCGTTTTGTAAAGTAAGTAGATGCTTGGAACCTGTAACTGTATGGGCTGCCCCATGAAATGCTATTTTCATATTGTTGTATTATGATGTTTTAAAGAAAAAATCATTTATCTAAAAAAGATACAATATTGTATCAAAGATCGTAAAAGATATGTTTAGCAAAATCTTCCAATGAAGGGTCGCGAGCGCCCATCAAAATGAGTACGGAATCCTTTTCTAAATGCGGTCTGACTACATTTAGAAAATCATTCCTGTTTTCCACAAAGTAGGCATTTTTATGATTCGTTTGTAGTGCATGAATTAAATCAAGTGATGAAATATCCCTGATAGCCGAACCTCCGGCATAAAAAATCTCACTCATCCATATTTCATCTTGTGGCCTTAAAGCGTCGCTAATTTCCTCTACGAATTCATTTTTCAAAAAACGTGTTGGGCCATACCCATGAGGCTGAAACCAGGCAATAATCTTTTTCCCAAGTCCGTAACAAGCACGAATGGCTGCAGCACACTTGACCGGGTTATGGGCATAATCGTCAATTACTAAGATGCCATTTTTTTGTCCTAATACCTGGTGCCTCCGATAGATGCCTTTATAATTTTTTAAAACAGTAGCAATATCATTTAATGAAATACCTATTTGTGCTGACACACATGTTGCAGCTAAAGCATTCTCCATATTATGTTCACCGGGCTGATGCAAAGAAAACGGCACATCATTTATTTTGAAATGGGAGATAAATCCATCCTGGATAAATTCCGAAGCAATAAATCCTGCACCGCTTTCTTTATTTATACCAAAATCCTGTTCTGCACATACAGAAAATAATTTGGCCAAAGGATGTGAACGGTTTACTATAAAACGCCCCCTGGCATTTTGCTTGAATACAGAAAACAATTCCATCAACTGATCAATTTCCTGATGGTCCTTTTCAATATTTAAAAGCACTCCTGTATGGGGTTTGTATTGAATGATAGACCCATCACTTTCATCAGCTTCTATAATTAACCATTCACCATTTCCCCGTAAAGCATTCCCCACTTTACCTTTTTCCATCAGATCTATTAAACCGGCGCCACTGATAATTCCGGGTTCATAACCCATCGAAGACAAAATATGAAACAACATGGCAGTAGTGGTACTTTTTCCGGAAGTACCCGCAATGGCTATCGTCTTTCTACTCTCAGCTACCAAAGCCAAAAGTGCAGATCTTTTGATTATCGGTATTCCAAATTTCCGGGCAAGAACAATTTCATTTACAGTTTCTTCGATTGCTGTTGACACAATAACCGCATCTGTATCCTGAGATAAGCCACTCCCATCCTGGGGATAACACTGAATGCCTGCAGCAATCAGTTTTTCACGAATCTCAGGAGTAGCATTATTATTAAAAAACCGGTCACTGCCACTCGTAACTATGCCCGAAGCAGCCGCATATTGCGCTAGCGCACTCATTCCTGAACCAGCGACACCAATAAAAAACAGTTTATGAAAATCATTCAATTTTTTCATATAGATAAGTATGGATTAAAATTAGTAACTTGTCATTTGATATGCATCAATTACATCTTTGATTTTTTTCTAACAAATGTGCATAGTTTTTGATGATCATTTTTCATGCATTCAATTACATTTGAAATGACCTTTTTTGAATTCTATTTAAAACATCTTAAATAATAAGCCTTGACAGAAACCATCATCAACCTGGAAAATGTAAACCCCATTGAGTTTTTTGGTGTAAATAATAAAAAGTTGGAAGTACTGAAAAAATCATTCCCTTTACTAAAAATCCTTTCACGTGGTACTCAAATAAAACTCAGTGGCGCACCCGAACAAATTAACGTAGCTAAGGAAAAGATTGAATTAATTCTCCATTATATGGAACGTAATGGCAATCTTAGTGAAAATTATTTCGAGAAAATAATTGGGGGTGATGATGCCGAAGTGGTAGATCATTTTATAGAAAATAATGCAGCAGATGTGCTGGTCTTTGGACCGCATGGGAAAACCGTCCGTGCCAGAACCGTTAACCAAAAACAAATGGTTCAGGCAACTGAAAAAAATGATATTCTATTTGCCATCGGGCCGGCTGGTACAGGTAAAACATATACTGCCGTAGCTTTAGCCGTTCGCGCATTAAAAAATAAAGTGGTTAAAAAAATCATTCTTACCAGACCTGCTGTGGAAGCTGGTGAAAACCTGGGTTTTTTACCGGGTGACTTAAAAGAAAAAATTGACCCTTACCTACGGCCATTATATGATGCCCTGGATGACATGATCCCTGCCGATAAATTAGGGTACTATATGAGTACACGCATTATCGAAATTGCTCCACTGGCTTATATGAGAGGTCGTACACTGGATCATGCCTTTATCATTTTGGATGAAGCACAAAATGCAAATGATTTGCAATTGAAAATGTTTCTGACCCGCATTGGACCTCATGCTAAAGCCATCATCACCGGTGACCCTACACAGATTGATTTACCCAGGAATCAAAAAAGCGGTCTTGAAAAAGCAATCCGTATATTAAAAAACATTCATGGCATAGCTCATGTAGAATTAGATGAAGAAGATGTTGTCCGTCATAAGCTGGTTAAGGCTATTATTAAAGCCTATGAAAAAGAATATGACAAAGAGGGTGAAAGGCATTCCTGATACAACGGGCTTACTTTGCATGACATCAATACTCTTTGCTTGCCTGTTCATAATGGTTTCCTGTAAACAAAAGGCAAAATCCTCTTCAATGGATGAACTTGCAAACACGGATTTACTCAGGATCACGAAAAGTCATTTGTGTATAGATACCATTCAACAATTAATCCAAAGCGGTGATCTCATCATGCGAACTGGCATTGACTTTACAAGCCAGGCTTTAAAACAATTCTGTCAAACGGATCCTACTTATTCTCATTGTGGCATCGTACTAAAAGAAAATGATTCTTTTTTTGTATATCATGCTATTGGTGGAGAAACAAATCCAAATCAAACTTTACAAAGAGAATGGCTGCCCGTCTTTTGTGATGGTAATTCATGCAATGCTGTAGGCATCTTTCGCTTTATCATGGACTCAACAACATTATCAAGAGAAAAAGAATTCATTAAAAAAAAATATGCAGATCATTTATTATTTGATATGTCTTTTGATTTAAAAACTGATAATAAAATGTATTGCAGCGAGTTTGTTGCCAAAACTCTAATATATGCTTTTCAAAATAATCAATTATTGGATACCACTTTTGTCCAGCAATACGCTTACTTTGCCCCGGATAATATTTTTAAGAATAAAAACTGTACGGAAATACACCGTTTTAATTATTCTTCTAAATAATTAGAAGGGCTTAATTTTGAATCACCTCTTTAAAAAAAGTTATGAAAAAAGTTTTTCCGGTAATATGCTTTGCCATTTTAGGAATCCTGTTTGCAGCATGTAAACAAAGTGATCCAGGTGTAGTAGCTCAACATTTTTTTGAAGCTCTATACTCAAAAAATTTCCCTGAAGCGAAAAAATATGCTACAGTCGCCAGTGGCCAAATGATTGATATGATAGCCACTTTTAATAAAAATTCCAAAGACAGTACACAACCCAATTCTAAAATAGTTGTTGACCAGGTGAAAATAAATGGTAATAATGCTACGGCTCGCGTTACATCCGCAAATAATAATAATTCCGTCATCGCCTCACTGGTAAAAGAAAATAATGAATGGAAAGTGGCCTTTGACAAAAATTCTATTATGCATATGGGGCAGGAACCTGCAGATCATAAAAGTGTAGATGATACCATACCCTCCGCTCCATCCAATTAAAACCGGATCTTTATTTATCAAACGTTTTAAAATGCCTGGTTTAAAAAAAATAATACTGATCACTTTTACTTTTTTCTTTTTCTCCTGTGAAAATTCACCAACGTTTCCTCATGCAGAAAATGCCTTAGATGCAGGGCGTGAATTTATTGATGGCTGTCTTAAAGGCGAATTTCGCCAGGCTGCTTTTTATATGCAGAATGATACTGCAGATCAGGCTGCGCTGGAAGCACTAAAAAAGAAATATTATACATATTCTGAAGCAGAGAGAACGCAGTTGGGCCAGGCTTCCATTATTATTTTACAAGATAGTACCGTGAATGATACCCTGCATATCATTCAATTCAGAAATTCTTATGACACAACAAACAAAATGATTTTTGTAGCATTAAATCAAGACGCATGGCAAGTGAGTCAGCCGGCAGGTTTTTAAAAGCATTACCGGATTTTTAATTTT
>JAFDXJ010000016.1 GCA_018268015.1 Bacteroidota bacterium | reverse complement strand
TTAATTGAGGCCGGGTTTTGTGCCCGGCTTTTTTATGATAAGCTATTATTTTTCCATTATTCACCAATATCCTGTCTATCTTAGCAAGATGAGTAAAAGATTATTTTTATTAGATGCTTTCGCATTGATTTACCGGGCCTATTATGCGCTTATTAGAAACCCTCGAATGACTTCTAAAGGCATCAATACAAATGCGCAATTTGGATTTACCAATACTTTATTTGATTTAATCAGTAAAGAAAAACCAACGCACCTGGCCGTTTGTTTCGACACATTTGCTCCTACAGAAAGACATACGGATTTTGCCGACTATAAAGCCAATCGCCAGGAAACTCCCGAAGACCTGCTTGCATCTATAGATCACATTAAAAAAATTATTCTTGGTTTTAATATTCCTGTTATTGAGTTGGATGGTTATGAGGCAGATGATGTAATCGGCACCTTGGCTTTCCAGGCATCAGATGCCGGGTATGAAGTGTTTATGGTAACTCCTGATAAAGACTATGGACAACTTTTAACGCGTGAAAATATTTTCATGTATAAGCCGGGTTATCAGGGTGGGGATGCGGAAATCCTGGATGCCAAAATGATTTGTGAAAAGTGGAACATAGAAAAAGTGGAGCAGGTAATTGATTTGCTTGCACTGATGGGAGATTCCGTGGATAATATTCCCGGCATAGCCGGTATCGGAGAAAAAACCGGCGCTAAGTTGTTGAAAGAATATCATAGCCTGGAAAATATTTTGGAACAAGCCGACCACATCAAAGGAGCGCTTGGAGATAAAATTCGCAATGGCAGAGAAAATGCGATAATGAGTAAAAAGTTAGCTACAATCATCACCCATGTGCCCGTAGAATTTCATGAAGAAAATTTTCGCCTTAAGGAATGGAACATTCCGGAACTCATAGAAATATTTACGGAATTAGAATTTAAATCACTTGGGAAACGCATACTGGGAGAGGAGTTCAATGTGTTTCAAACCATAGCTCAGCCTGTTCAAACAAGTCTTTTTGATACAGCTGAACCAATAGTGGAAAAATCTCAGGCGCCTCACGCAAAGAAAGAATTGAATTTGAATGATTTGGTTTCGCCTGAAATAAAAAATATTTCCACTACGGAACATCAATACCTGTTGACAGATAGTGATGAGAAAATCAATATCCTGCTGCAAGAATTATCTCTGCAAAAAGAAATTTCCTTTGATACGGAAACAACAAATATTGATGCAAACAATGCACAACTGGTGGGAATGAGTTTTTCCTACGAAAAACATCATGCCTATTATGTTCCTCTTCCTTCCAACCAGGAAAAGACCCAAGAGATTTTGCAAAAATTCATACCCATTTTCCAGGATCCAAACATCTTATGGGTTGGCCAGAATTTGAAATATGACTTGTTGGTTTTGAAATGGTATGATATAGAAATAAAAGGAAAATTGTATGATACCATGCTTGCACATTATGTAATCGAGCCGGAAGGCAGGCGTAGTATGGATTTGCTGAGCACTCAGTATTTGCAGTATGAACCGGTTTCTATTACAGAACTGATCGGTAAAGGGAAGACCCAGGGAAATATGCGTGATGTGGAAATGGAAAAAATAAAGGAATATGCCGCGGAAGATGCCGATATTACTTTGCAGTTAAAAAATGTTTTTCTTCCCTTACTTAAAGAAAAAGAAGTGGAAAAAGTTTTTTACGAAGTGGAAAACCCACTGGTAAAAGTATTGAGGGATATGGAATTTGAAGGGATTAAAATAGATGAGCCTTTTCTCAAAAAGTATTCCGTGGAATTGGAAGCAGAAGCCAAGCGAAGTGAAGCAAATGTATTTGAACAATGCGGTGTAAAGTTTAATTTATCCTCTCCCAAACAGCTCGGTGAAATATTATTTGATTTATTGAAATTGGATGATAAAGCAAAGAAGACTAAAACAGGACAGTATGCTACCGGAGAAGATGTACTGTTGAGGCTTGCACATAAAAGCACGGTTGTGGCGGATATTTTGGCTTTTCGGGAGCTTACCAAATTACGCTCCACTTATGTAGATGCCTTACCACTCATGATCAATAACAAAACAGGGCGTGTGCATACGTCTTTTGCTCAGGCGGTTGCCGTAACGGGAAGGTTAAGTAGCAATAATCCAAATTTGCAGAATATTCCCATTCGTACTGAAAGGGGAAAGGAAATTAGAAAAGCTTTTATTCCACGAGATGATCAACATGTGTTGTTAAGTGCGGATTATTCGCAAATAGAATTGCGCATTGTAGCCGCCATCAGTGGCGATGAAAATATGTGTGATGCATTTAAAATGGGAAAAGATATTCATACGGCTACGGCTGCCAAAGTCTTTCATATCCCAGAAGAAGAAGTAACCAAAGAAATGCGCTATAAAGCCAAGAGCGTAAACTTTGGGATAATATATGGGCAAAGCGCTTTTGGGTTGGCAGACAACCTGGGTATTGCACGCAGTGAAGCCAAAGAAATTATAGAAAGCTATAAAAAAGAATTTAGTGGTATCACCAGGTTCATGGAAGATACCATCCGTTTTGCTAAAGAGCATGGGTATGTGCAAACCCTCATGGGCCGTAAACGCTGGCTGCGTGATATCAATTCATCCAACTTTACGGTTCGTGGATTTGCAGAACGTAATGCAATTAATTCACCAATTCAGGGTACGGCCGCAGATATGATTAAAATGGCTATGATAAAAATTCATGAGGCGCTTGCAAAAGAAAATTTAAAAACAAAGATGATCCTCCAGGTTCATGATGAACTTGTTTTTGATGTACCTCTCCATGAAATGGATCTGGTGAATAAACTGGTGATTGAAAATATGTGTAAGGCGCTTCCGCTTCCCCATGATTTGCCGGTTATAGCAGAAGTAGGACACGGGAAGAACTGGCTGGAAGCACACTAAATTTCCATTCATTAATTGCTCACCAGCTCATCATTTTTTTCCTGCAATTTCTTATAAGCCATAATAAATAATGCACCGAGGTTTTTTTGCGGGGGAACATAATCTTCAAACAAAGCATTACCTCCGAGTCTTTTTCCAAGAGTATTCCAGAATTCCGGCCAATTAACATCCTTACCCTGCCTAAGGATTTCGAGCATCATGGAAATCATGGGAGAATTGACGGTACCGCTACCCACCTGCTTGGAAGCAACAATTTGAGCAGAAGGGCTGATAGCTAATATTTTATTCAGGTTTTGATATGCACCACAACTTCCCAATAAAACGATTTTGGAGGTGGGCGACATTTGATCCAGTGTAGAGGGCAACCAATAACTGTGGCCACGGTGAATGACAATAACCGGAGAGAGATCATTATCAAATAAATAATCATCCAATGCTTGTTGCGCTTCTGCATCCAGGCCTTTCTTTTCATCCAATGGCCTGTTGGCATATACTGTTATGGGCGTACCTTTTGTCGTGGAGAATGCAACCCATTGTGGATTGGACTTCATCGTCCAATTTCCATTCTGCATACTATTTACAAAATTATTAAAGACACCTTGTCCGTCTTTATCCCCATAAAAAAATTGTTGGATAATGATTCTTCCTGATGAATCCCTCAATTCTTTATTAGGCATAAAATAAACAGGAGGAATGCCCAAAGTTTTTTCTACATCTATTTTATTCGCAGGATCTATAGATAAAAATAAAGTATTGAGAATACTGTAAATGTCAATCGCTCTCCGGTTATTCATTTTTGTAGCATGAGTAAGATTGGCCTGCACCTGTTTGAGAATGAGTTGTTGCAAAGCCTTGTCTGATATGCTTGCGAAAGAATTGGCCACATCTACAGCATCTTCCAGGCTGTCAGCGCCGGATTTCCTATCGAGATTATTTACAAATGCTTTCATGATGAGTTCTGCATTTCCTTTATCCATTCTTTTCAGGAAATCATCGAGCTCATTATAATTAGCCGCCATTTTTATCCATTTTTTAAAGCGGTCAAATTTTACATCCAGCATCAGGGAATCACTCTTTGGATTTTTCATTTTTTGCCAGATACGTGGATAAACGCCACTTACATAACTGGAAGTGTACATGATTTCTTCACCCATTACGGCCATATAATAAAGATCTTCTGCTCTTAAAGGATTGAGGATGTGGAATCGTACATCATTTGGCTGTTCATGCAAACCATTGATGGTATTGATAAACGGATCTATGGCTTTATCCTGTAATTTATAAGCAAGTGTTTTCATGGCCATGGGCGTATCATTGTGACGAATACGGTCGGCATAATCTATTTCCGTTTGAACTAATAATTGATAATAGGTTACATCATCTTTCATGGCTTTTTCAATATCACCCATAGTGATTTTACCTTTGTATATATTGTCCAGGAAGGGAAAAAATTGCCTCCCGGATTTTGACTGGGACATTTTTACAATGATTTGAACCAATGTATCCGGATTATTTTGAATTTTTCGGGCAAGGGCATTGGAGGCTGCTGCAAAAGTGTAAATATTTTCAGGGCTTCTTCGGGCAATGGCTACAATAAGACTATCAGCAAATCGAGCATCCGGCTCTTCACTGAGCATATTCATAGCTTTATCAGGATGCAGGTTACAATATTTCAATAAAACGATATCCCTGCATTGAGCTATGCCCGCATTATCTGAAAAGGCCACACTTTTCAATAAAATATTTCCTACATCATAGGGATAAGAGGCAATATTCATTTCAATGGATTCACCACGTATTTGGGGTCCTATGTTTTCATTAAAAGCAGGAACCAGTTTTACTAAAACAATGGCTTTTATTTCCCTGTTACGAAATTCACGCAGGTAAATACTTAAAGCTTCATTCAGCCCACGCAAAAATTTAATTTTAAGGTTATTATCCAGGGCATCATTTTTTTCGATACCAGTTTGAATATCATCTACTCCCTGGATAAGGGAATTAGTTAACAGGTTATTTAATGAATCTGATTGTGTAGGGGTAAAAAGTTCATCTGCATTACCATCTGATGCCAGTATTAATTTTTGAGTAGCATCAATCATTTCATGAAAATATTGACGCATGGGCGGAATATCCTGATTATTTCCCTGTTGCGCTTTTGAATAAAAACAAAGGGGGATGAATAAAAAGAGTAAAGTAATTTTTTTCATAGCGTTTGTTTCAAAACCTTGATAGCAAAAATATAACCAAATTATGGATATTAGACTTAACAATAAGATAATATAAAGGCTTTAACCGTTATGCCCGCAGAAAAATTATTTTTGTAAAAATTCCTTATGGATATTAAACCCAAAAAAATTCTTATAGCAGATGATGAACCGGATATCCGGGAGATCATTGAATATAATTTGGCAAAGGAAGGATATGAAGTGATTTTAGCAAAGGATGGAAATGAAGCCATTGACCTTGCTCGTAAAGAAAAGCCGGATATGATGATCCTGGATATTATGATGCCTTTTAAAACCGGGCTTGAAGCGTGCCAGATAATTCGTACCAACCCGAATCTGGATGATATGCTCATCTTGTTTCTAACTGCAATAGATGATGAAACTTCTCATATCAATGCGCTGGAATATGGAGGTGATGATTATATTAGTAAACCTATTGGTGCAAAATTGCTTGTCAGCAGGGTAAATGCATTATTTCGCAGAATGAATAAAGAAGACGCTTCTACGGTACTTTATTTGGATGACATGACCATTGATCCCATTCGTTTTGTGGTTGAAAAAAATGGCGAAGAAATTAAATTGGCCAAAAAAGAATTTGAATTGTTGTATATGTTGACCTCGCATCCCGGGCGCGTATTTCTTCGCAATGAAATTTTATCAAAGATCTGGGGAAATGACATTATTGTTGGTGACCGCACAATTGATGTGCATATAAGGAAAATCCGACAGAAATTAAATACAGATCGAATCACAACGGTTAAGGGGGTAGGGTATAAATTTGAGAAATAATATTTTACATACAATACTTTCATTTTGATATTTTCTAAAAAGAATCTTTCACCCGGCCAGCTTGCGATCATTGCCGGCTTCATCATCTCCATCCTGAGTGGTTTTGCGGTTTATTTGATCAGCGGGGAAATGGTTGCAGCAGTCATTTTTTGCGTGGCCAATTTCATCCTGGTTTCATGGATCTTTTATACGTTGATGCAATCATTTATCAATCGGAAAATCAAACTGATTTATAAATATATTTATCAAACAAAGGCCAGTAAAAAAGCGGAGACTTATTACAAATATATATTGCCCCGGAAAACTATAGATGAGGTCAGTGAAGATGTGGAGAAATGGGCTCTTCAGCGAAGAGAAGAAATTGAAACATTGAGACATAATGAAGTATTTCGCAAAGAATTCCTGCAAAACCTGGCTCATGAATTTAAGACCCCAATCTTTGCAATTCAGGGTTCCCTCGATACTTTATTAGATGGCGCGGATAAGGATGAATTCACAAGAAAAAAATTTTTGGAAAATGCTTCCAGGAATACAATACGGTTGGTTAACCTGCTAAGAGACCTCGATGAGATTTCAAATCTGGAGAGTGGTTTGCTCACCATGAATAAAGAAAACTTTATTATCCAGGATCTCATCAAAGAAGTTTTTGATGATATGCCGCTAAAGGGCTTCCCCTCTGGTATTACATACAGCATAAAAAAAGGTTGTGAAAAACCCATTCAGGTATATGCAGATAAAGAAAAAATTTATCAGGTGCTAACCAACCTGGTGGAAAATGCTACGCGTTACGGGAATGCCGGCGGGCAGGTCATTGCGAGTATTTATTCCACAGACACACAACATGTTTTAATTGAAATCAGTGATAATGGCATGGGTATTTCAGAGAAACATTTGCCTCGTTTATTTGAAAGATTCTATCGTACTGATCGGGGGCGTAGTCGCAATTTAGGCGGCACAGGACTTGGTCTGGCGATTTGTAAACATATCATAGAAGCACATGGACAAGGCATTCATGTGAGAAGTACCGAAGGGGTCGGTACTACAATCGGTTTTACACTGGATGCAAAAAAGGAATCATAATTTTTTCTCCCATCCTATTGGCATTTTTAATCACTGCTCTGTATCCCAATCTCAACAGAATTTATCTAAATCATTAAAAAGGTTTTGTAAATGCAATTGTTCAGGCTTTTATTGTTTCCTGCGCGAAAAATCACGGTGATAAGGTGAAAAATCACTTTTTTAAAACTTAAAGTTTCCAACAAATTTGCATATAAAAATCACCAGATAACTACTTGTTGATTGAGCTCCGTACCCGTAATTTGGTTTTTGATTGGGGAGGTTCTCCCTATGGCAGCGGTTGAAAAACCGCTGTTTTTATTTATCCGTTTTCAGTCAATTTTCTTTTTGAGCTGCAGCATAAATCTTTTTCTTTTTCCAATCATACCACTTCATGGGAGCCGTTTTTTTCATAATTGTATCAATACTGCGCATGCCTAAAATATTCCAGAGGCCTTTTAATTTTAGTGTAATAGAAGGATTCAATGCACGAAGACTCATTGCAAAACCGCTTTCCAGGTATTCCATGTGATGCCAGTATCCACCGGGCATAAACAATGTATCACCGGGTTCAAGTGTAACATCCAGGCCGTTTGCCTTTTCCAGTGCCGGGAATTCTTCCAGGTTTATTTTAGTTTCTGCATCATCATAATAGCGGCTGAAATCCGCAATACTTAAAACCTCAAATGGTTTTCTATACAATTTATATTGTTCTGAATAGGGGAAAAGCAGAACCCGTTTTTTTCCCATAAATTGGGTATGCATAATATGGCTGAGGTCTATATCAAAATGCATGTGGGTGATAGATCCCTGACCACCCACAAACAACATCGGGGCACGTTTAACAAAGCCGGACATTAAATGTTCCGGCCAGGTAAAGTCTTTGGATAATTGTGGTGCATGGTTAAAAATATTAAATAAAAAAATTCGCCATGCGGCCGGCCCTTTACGAATCATATCTATATAGGCTCCGAAGGTGGTATAACTATCTGCCTTATTCACCGGTGTATAGGCATCACTTTTTACATTGTTGTAAATACCCACTTCTTTATTCCCTGCCACTTCTTTTAAATAATCCCAGTCCCATTTTTTATAAGCTGCCCAGTTATGAGATAAGGATTTGATTACAACGGGTATTTGCGGTTTATAATAGTTGTTTTTAAAATCTTCCGGGGAAATATTTTCCACCACGTCAACCGGTTTTAAGATCATAGCATTTCAATTTAGCGGGAAAAATTTTAAACGAATCTTTTATTTTTTTGAATATGTAAAGAGATAAAATTATTTTTATTCCATCCCTGATTTTCAAATCCTGGTGTTGCAAAATTATTCAAAAAATGTTGATTTCCTTACATCCTGAAAATCCAAACCCAAGAAGCCTGGCTATTATTTTAGAGTGTTTGTCTGAAGGAGGGACCATTATTTACCCAACGGATACGATTTATGGACTTGGTTGTGATATTTTTCATCACAAAGCAGTTGAAAAAATCAATCGAATAAAGAATTTTCAGGCCACTAAATCTATGGGGAGTTTTGTATGCAGTAGCCTGAGTGATTTGAGTAAGTATACAAAAAGCATTTCCACACCTTTGTACAGAATCTTAAAAAGCCATCTACCCGGGCCTTACACTTTTATTTTGCCGGCAAGTAAGGAAGTGCCTAAAATTTTAAAAAGTAAAAGAGATACCATTGGTCTGCGCATACCGGCAAACCCTATAACCCTTGCATTGATCAAAGCTGTAGGAAACCCTTTACTCTCTACTTCATTACCCGGGGAAGAAGTTGAAGACTATACGGACCCGGAAATCATTTATGAAATTTTTAAAAATGAAGTAGATATTGTGGTCAATGGTGGTATTGGAGGTATCATACCATCCACAGTCATTGACTGCACCAGGGAACCGTATGAAGTAGTGAGAATGGGTGCTGGGAAATGGGAAGAATATTGAAATAGTGCCGGTTATTTTAGATCCGGTAATTTTTTGGGTGAAATATTGAAGCTCGACCGATGATGTTTGCAAAGACCGAATAATTCAATACTGTTACGATGTTCCTGAGTGCCATAGCCTTTATTTTTTTTCCAGTTGTATTGCGGAAATTCTTCATGTAATTGGATCATATATTCATCCCGGTATGTTTTTGCCAAAATGCTTGCTGCTGCTATACTGGCATAAAGACTGTCGCCGCGGATGATGCAATGATGCGGTATTTCCCGGAAAGGACGAAACCTGTTCCCATCAATTAATAAAAGGTTGGGTTGTATAGGCAATGCATCGAGTGCAAGATGCATGGCCTTTATGGATGCTTCTAATATATTGATTTCATCTATTTCTGCCGGTTGCACAGATGCTACCGCAAAGCCTACTGCATGGGATTCAATGAATGGGCGCAACACATTGCGGTGTTTTGCGGAGACTTGTTTGCTATCGTTTAACAAGGGGTGAAAAAATTGATTGGGTAGTATCACAGCCGCAGCAAAAACCGGCCCGGCATAGCATCCCCGGCCGGCTTCATCGCATCCCGCTTCTAAGAATTTATCGGAAAAATATTTTTTTAACATCCATTCTTTTTTGCTCGGTTTAAAAATAAAAGACCCTAAAGAAAATTTAAAATTAATATGCAAATACCTTTGCGCAAAAAAGGAGGATTATGGATCTGATAAGCAGGAAAAATAAAATAATTGCCTATTGGTTATTAACCGGCGTGGCCATGCTGGTGATACAGGTATTACTCGGAGGGCTTACCAGGCTTACCGGATCGGGGCTTTCCATTACGGAATGGGACCCGATCATGGGTTTCATCCCACCATTGAATGAAGTGCAATGGCAGCAGGCTTTTGATAAATACCAGCAGATTGCCCAATTTAAATATTTAAACAATCATTTTAATTTGAGTGATTTTAAATTTATTTTTTACTGGGAATGGTTTCACCGCTTATGGGCCCGATTGATGGGTTTGGTTTTTCTTATCCCATTTCTTTTCTTTTTATATAAAAAATATTTTGCGAAATGGATGGTCTGGCCCATGATCATTTTATTTATACTCGGTGGCTTACAAGGGTTTATCGGATGGCTGATGGTTGAAAGCGGCCTGAATGATGATGATTTGTATGTAAGTCATTTTAAACTGGCTATTCACTTTATGGCGGCTATGGTATTGATTGTTTATACGCTCATTTTTGCATGGGTTATACTCATCCCCCGGCAGGAATTCATTCATAAAAAGAAATGGCTACCATTCAGTTGGCTGATAATGTCGCTCATTGTAGTGCAACTGGTGTATGGGAGTTTTATGGCGGGTATCCATGCAGCAACGGCTGCGCCTACCTGGCCTTCCATCAATGGTTATTTTGTACCACAAGGATTTTTGGGAAGCGGTTTTTTTCAGCGGATTTTGCATGATCCAATTGCCATTCAATTTGTTCATCGCAGTCTCGCTTATACCATTTTTATACTTATTCTTCTTTGGTGGTGGAATGCCCGGAAATGGGAAGCAGGGAAATGGTTTTCTGTAATGAGGGTGTCTCTTTTGGTGTGTGTGTCATTACAGGTATGCCTGGGTATTCTTACCGTTATCAATGGAAATAACATAGCGCCGGGAAAATTTGGTTTTTATGAATGGATGGCCGAATGCCATCAATTGACGGGAATGCTTTTGTTTTTATGTATGGCTTCCAATATTTTTTTATTGAGGGGTAAAGAAAAATATTCATGATTTTGTCCTATCTTTTCTTTTTTAGTTGATATGAAAAAATACCTGGCCGGATTTTATTATTCTCTTCCTGTGCAATTATTCTTATTGCATTTTCGGAGATACCAGGTTTTGCTTGTTTTCTGGTATATTTTATTTGCCACCATTAGTGGAAATTTTTTGCATACTTACGGTGCACACACCCTTTTTTTATCTCCGGAATATTTGGGCAATGTGAATGCATTCAGTACCGGACTGGTAGGATTTTCTGTTGGCGTTTTTTTTATGAGTTGGAATATTACTACGTTTATTTTGCACACAAAGCATATTCAATTCCTGGCAACCACAGAACAGCCATTCCTGAAATTTTGTATTAATAATTCTGTGATCCCTTTGGCCTTTCTTATTTTTTATTTCTTTTATGCCATTGATTATAATTCCACACAGGAACTGGTTAGTCCGGGAGGGATTCTGGTGCTTTGCCTTGGTTTTATTGGCGGTATTATAGTTGCTATATTAATTGCTCTTTTATATTTTTTTGGAGCTGATAAATCCATTTCCCGAAGAATGGGAACGGTCATCACTACGGCTCATAAAAATTATGAACGGGCTATTAGAAGAAAAAAGAATCAGGAAACATCCAATCATGGAATACGGGTGGACTGGTTTTTGACGACCCGTTTAGGTTTACGAAAACCAAGAGATGTACAGCATTATAGCCAGGGGTTTTTAGATTCCATTTTTAAAAGGCATCATTTTTCTGCCGTGTTAGCAATCCTTACGGCATTTATATTTCTGCTTATCATGGGCTATTTTACGGACACGACTATTTTTCAGTTGCCTGCAGCAGCAAGCATTACAGCATTTTTTTCCATATTAATTGCCCTGGCGGGCGCCGTTTCATTATTCCTTGGAAATTGGAGCCTTCCCTTACTTTTTCTGGTTTATTTTTTGCTCAACTCTTTATACCAAAGCCATATTATTGATCCTCGCAGTAAAGCGTATGGTCTGGATTATACTCATAAAAAAGAAGCACCCGCTTATTCTTTGGAAAATATGGATAGTATGGTATCCCAGGCAAATTTAGAGGCAGATAAGAATATCTACATCACGATGCTGAATAACTGGAAACGAAGACAGGCATCCGATTCACCGGTTATATTTATCATTAATGTTAGTGGTGGCGGCACACGCAGCGCTACTTTTACCATGGAAGTATTGCAAAAACTGGATAGCCTTACTCAGGGAAATTTAATGAAGCAAACCATTCTCATTACGGGTGCTTCGGGGGGTATGATCGGGGCCACCTATTTTCGATCATTGTATTTGGCACAACAGAAAGACAGTTCCATAGATTTATATGATAAAAAATATGCGACCACCATCTCCAAAGATTTGCTGAATCCTGTCTTTTCTTCTTTCGTTTCGCGTGACCTGGTAGGGCCAGTGAAGAAAGTAAATATCAATGGTTATGATTATATCCGGGATCGGGGTTATTCTTTTGAAGAAAAATTAAATTTCAATACACGAGGTATACTAAATAAAAAGTTAGGTGATTTTATGCAGGATGAATATACAGGTAAAGCCCCCATCTTATTTTTTAATACCATAATTACCGGAGATGCTCGGGAGATGTTTATTGGCACACATCCTGCCCGTTTTTTAATGCAGGCATCTTCGGATAGTTCCGGCTTTATTTCTACGGATATTGATGCGATAGATTATGTATCTTTTTTTAAAAATCAAAACCCCCTCAACCTAAGAATGCTCACGGCGATTCGCATGAATGCCACATTCCCTTATGTATTACCCAATGTATGGCTGCCCACCAAACCCGCTGTGGATGTGATGGATGGTGGCCTGCGCGATAATTTCGGGCAGGAGATTTCGATGCGGTTTATGAATACATTTAAAGACTGGCTGCATACCAATACCAGCCGGGTAGTACTCATACAAATCCGTGATACCAAAACAGGTGATTGGGATGGACCTTATGACCCCGGTAGCATTTTTGGATTTATTACAAAGCCTTTGGAAGTATTACAAAATAATTGGTTTCGCTTGCAGGATTATCATCAGTCAGATGAATTGAATTATTTTTCTTCCTCATTTGGACTTTCCTTTAGCAAAATACTTTTTCAATATATTCCCTCGAATAAAGAACGTTCAGCATCTTTGAGTTTTCATTTAACTACCTCAGAAAAACTGGATATTGACAATGCATTAAATAATGAAATCAATGCTAAGAGTTTTGAAGAAATTCAACGTTTATTGACGAATACAAGAGTGCCTTAACCGGGACAATAATTTCTTGATTTATGGAAGTAGCGATTCATGCAGCATTGAAGCGGCTTTTGAATCCACCTTTTATTTTGGAGCTCTGGCTTTAAACATGTAGATATATATCAGGAGAAAAAATGTTTTTAAACAGACATCATCTCCTTTTCCTTTGCAGCAAGTAATTTATCAACAGTAGCAATATATTTGTTGGTTACTTCCTGGATATTGTTTTCAGCTTCCTTTGCCAAATCCATACTCAGGCCATCTTTTTGGAGGTGTTTGATTTCTTCTATAGAATCGCGTCGGATATTTCGGATGGCAATTTTACAATGTTCACCTTCATTGCTGGCTTTTTTAAATAATTCCCGGCGTCTTTCTTCCGTTAAGGGAGGCAGGAATAAGCGTAATTGCACGCCATCATTTTGAGGTGTAATACCAATATTAGCCTGCATGATTGCTTTTTCAATGGGCTGCAGCATATTTTTTTCCCAGGGTTGAATACTAATTGTTCTGACATCAAGAATATTGATATTTGCAACCTGTGCAATCGGTGTAGGAGCGCCATAATAATCCACATGAATACCTTCCAACATGGTGGGTGATGCTTTCCCGGCACGTATTTTTACTAATTCTGATTCGAAATGCGAAATCGCTTTGTCCATTTGAACACCCGTATCATCTAAAATCATTTCAACTTCTTCTGTCATAGAAAATAATTGGCCGTAAATTTAAGAAAAGATAGGACAATGGAAAAATATACGGGAAGATTTAGGATTATTCATCATTTGAAGCGGTATTCTCTTTATTGGCGCTGTACATATTTAAAACTTTCACATTCGCATCAGGCGCGGTATGAATAGCTCGTAATGCTTTCTGAATAGGTAAAAAATAGGTTATGAATAATACCCCTGAGAAAAACATACCAATAAGAATAAGCACGATGAAATTAATATCAAGAACCTGGTTTAAAAGAATGGGGACAGCAGCAAATACCATACTTGAAAAAATAAGGATGAGTGTGACTTGTTTACTCGAAAAACCTTTATTTAATAGTAAATGATGTACATGGTTCCTATCCGGCGCAAAGGGTGACTTACCCTTGGAAAGACGAATGATAAATACTCTTAATACATCCAGTAATGGAATGAGTAGCAGGCCGAAACCTATGGCCGGTGCTGCTTTTACGGCATAGACAGGAGTAAATGATGCTGTCTCTGAAAATTTAATGACCAGAATGGCATTAACCAAACCCAACAACATAGAACCGGAATCTCCCATGAAAATTTTTGCCGGAGGAAAATTAAATTGTAAAAAGGCAAGTAAAGAACCGGCCATAGATAAACTCAGGATGGCATAAGAGATATAATTATTCAGCAGGAAGAACACACCAAATCCTAAGCAGGAAAATAGTCCCAATGAACCGGCAAGTCCATCTACGCCATCAATCAGGTTAAAGGAATTGATGACCAGCATGATTACAAAAAAAGTTATTACATAAGAAGCGGTTTGTGTGAGTTCATTTACGCCTAAAAAACCATGAAAATTCGTGATGAGCAAGTGTGCTTTTGCAGAAATAACGGCAGCCACAAACATTTGCCCCAGGACTTTTTTCCAGGCTTTTAATACAAAAATATCATCAATCACACCAATAATAAATATAATGAAAAAGGCTGCTAGATGGTATTGAAATTCCTGATTATCAATTTTGAAATCCGAAACAAGTAGAAGTGCCAGAGATAACCCAACGAAAATAGAGATACCGCCTAAAGAAGAAATCGCATCTGCATGTGTTTTACGTGCATCGGGAACATCGTATATCCTGTTCACACGGGCAATACGAATAATAAACGGCATGGTGAAAAAAGTAACGATATATGCTATAAATGCGCCCGAAGCAACTTGAAACATAAATAAACTTTTAGTTTGTCATGAGGTTTGCATAGCCGGTTTTACAAGTATTTAAGGGTTGGTAAAAATACAAGCAATCCATTCTATCGCCAAAATAAATTTATCTAACGGCAGAAACGAAGCAGGCACTAATTACTCCAAAAACGTTACAATACTTATTGTCATTGACTATAAGCCAATTTCATCAAGGCTTTCACGGACGGCATGAACCGTATAATCAATATCTTCAAAAGTAATGCCATCATTTAAAAACCAACTTTCAAAAGCAGAAGGGGGTAGATAGCATCCTCTTTTCAACATGGCATGAAAGAAATTTGAAAAACGATGTGTTTCGGACGCGGAGGCATCCTTAAAATTATGCACAGGTGACCCGGTAAAGAAAATACTCAGCATAGAACCACATTGGTTTATCGTAAATGGAATGGCTGAATGTTGAAATGCATCTTTTAAACCGGAAACCAGATAAGTTGTTTTTTCTTCGAGGCTTTTATAAATGGAGGGGTCGTTTTTTAATTGAGATAAAAGGGCCATCCCGGCAGACATGGCCAATGGATTGCCGCTTAAAGTACCGGCCTGATACACATTCCCCAAAGGGGCAATATGCTCCATAATTTCTTTCCTGCCGGCAAAAGCACCCACAGGCAACCCTCCGCCTATCACTTTCCCATAAGTAATAATATCAGCCTGAACCTTAAACTTTTCCTGTGCACCGCCCGGGGCAAGACGGAAACCGGTCATCACTTCATCGAAAATGAGCAGGATATCTTCTTTATGGCAAATAGCACGCAACTCTTGTAAAAAATTTTCCCGAGGTAATACACAACCCATATTCCCGGCTACGGGCTCTACAATAATGGCGGCAATCTCATGAGGGTATTGATCTATTAAATTTTGCAGTTCATTCAAATCATTATAAGAACAGGTTAAAGTATCATTACTTGCCTGTGATGGAATACCGGGCACATCCTGTATGTTCATGGTAGCTATACCACTCCCGGCTTTTACTAAAAAGGGATCTGCATGACCATGATAACAGCCATCAAACTTGATAAATTTATTTTTTCCGGTAATGCCTCTTGCCAATCTTAATGCACTCATACAGGCCTCTGTGCCACTATTCACCATTCTTACCATATCTAAATGAGGAACCATACTTTTCATTAGTTCCGCCATTTCAATTTCCAGTAAAGTAGGCGCGCCATAGGAACTAGATTTTAATGCTTGTTCCTGTATGGCTTTTACAACCTTTTTATTTGCATGTCCCAGAATCATGGGACCCCAGGATGCAATAAAATCTATATACCTGTTATGATCTGCATCGTATAAATAAGCCCCTTGTGCTTTGGTAATAAACAAGGGTGTACCACCAACACCCTTAAAAGCTCTTACCGGGGAATTCACCCCACCCGGAATACTTTTTTGCGCCCTTTCAAAAAGTGCCTTACTTGAGATATATTCGTACATGTTGCATGTTATTTAGAAAGTAAAATGTTTAAACAGTCATTGAAAAGACCCTTGTCTCGGGCTGATGCCGGATCATGCGTAAATCGAAAGCCATGGCAATATTTCTTACAAAGGGCCTTCCTTTTTCGCTTACCTGTATACAGTTTTTCTCCAGGTGAATGAGCCCGTCCGATTCCATTTCTTTTAATCGTTGTACAATCTCAGTCATTTCTGGTAACTGCATTTTTTTATCTTCCCAGGATGTGTATAATTGGCACATTAGATTGAGGATATGCCTGCGTATCACCAGGTCTTCCGTATTTAATAAGTGCCCCCGAACTGCAGGAAGCTGATTATTTTCCACAAGCTGCGTATAGCTTTCAACGGATTTGTCATTTTGCGAAAAAGCATACCAGCTATCGCTGATGGCGGACATGCCAAGGCCGATCATCAGTTGTGTTGATGACGATGAATAACCCATAAAATTTCGATGTAATTTTTTTTGCTTTAATGACATAAACAAGTCATCTGTTGGCAATGAAAAATGATCCATACCTATTTCTACATAACCGATTTCCTCTAAAAAAGATTTACCATTTTCATACAATGATCTTTTTACTTCCGGCAATGGGAGATCATTTTCATCGAATCCACGTTGCCCTACTCCCTTTATCCAGGGTACATGCGCATAGGAATAAAAAGCAATACGGTCGGGGTGCAACAAATTCGTTTTGTGCATGGTTTCTTTCATGGTTTCCCAGTTTTGAAAGGGAAGACCAAATACCAGATCATGGCTGATACTTCGATAACCAAGTTCCCGGGCCCAATGGGTTACACGCGCTACATTTTCAAACGGCTGTAATCTGTTAATTGTTTTTTGCACTTTGAGGTCATAATCCTGTACACCAAAACTGACTCTTCTGAAACCCAGTTTGTACAAGGTTTCCAGATGTTTGTAAGTGGTATTGTTCGGATGGCCTTCAAAGCTGAATTCGGGGTTTTCTGCAATAAGGGATTTGGAAAAAATATGCTGTAATAATAAATTTAAATTTTCGGGACTAAAAAAAGTCGGTGTACCACCACCTAAATGTAATTCCTTTATTTTAGGTTTTTTCTGAAATAAAAGGAGATACATTTCCCATTCTTTGATAACCGCTTCTATGTAGGAAGATTCTACCTGGTGTTGTTTGGTAATTCTTTTATGGCAGGCACAGAATGTACATAAACTTTCACAAAAAGGTAAATGAATATAAATACTTATTCCTTCTGTATCGTTGCTTTCATCAAAACTTCGCTTCACCGATTGCTGCCACAGATCTATGGAGAAATGTTTTTCATCCCAATAAGGAACGGTAGGATAACTGGTATACCTGGGTCCCGGGATATTGTATTTTCTGACAAGATTTTCAGTCATTTTATTTATTTAAAATAAGGGCGGCCGGTTGGGCAAAATAAGTAGCAATCATATTAGCGCCCGCTCTCTTTATTGATAATAAACTCTCCATCATTGCTTTTTCTTCATCCATCCATCCATGTATGGCTGCGGCTTTGATCATGGCATATTCACCACTTACCTGGTATGCACTGACAGGAATATGTACGGCATTTTTCACTTCACGTATGATATCCAGGTAAGACAAAGCAGGTTTTACCATCACCATATCTGCACCTTCCTCTTCATCAAGTAAGGCTTCCCGTACTGCTTCAATTCTATTGGCTGGATTCATTTGATATGTTTTCTTATCACCAAATCCCGGGGCGCTATCCAATGCATCGCGGAATGGGCCGTAAAAACAGGAAGCATACTTTGCACTATAACTCATGATGCCTGTATTGGTAAAACTGTTTTCTTCCAGCGCTTTCCGTATGGCACCAATACGGCCATCCATCATATCGCTGGGCGCTACAAAATCTGCTCCTGCTTTAGCATGGCTGAGGCTCATTTTTATCAAAGCTTCCACGGTTTCATCATTTACAATTTCACCATTTTTGACAATGCCATCATGACCATAAGAAGAATAGGGATCCAGTGCAACATCCGTCATGATCAATATTTCCGGCACGGCATCCTTAATGGCTTTAATGCTTTTTTGCATCAGGCCATTATCATTCCAGGATTCTTTACCTGTATTATCTTTTAAGGCATCATCTGATTTTACAAAAAGTAAAATACTCTTAATCCCCAATTGATACATTGCCCGTATATCCGGAATTTGCAGATCCAACGATTTTCTGAAATAGCCAGGCATAGAAGGAATTTCATGAGTTATATCTTTCCCCTCCTCAATAAATAAAGGCGCAATAAAATTCTGTGGCATTAAATGGGTTTCTGCCACAAGGGAACGGATTGCTTCGCTCTTCCTGTTGATTCTTCCTCTTTTTTGTAAATACATTTTTATATTTTATTTAAAAACTCGGATAAATATTATTTTTTACTGTATCAATAAAAGCACGTGCATGATCAACAGGCACATTTGGTAAAATGCCATGTCCCAGGTTTGCAATATGTTTTTGTGCTCCAAAAGATGCCAGCATTTTTGTCGTTTCTTTGATTATTTCTGGAATTGGTGAAAGTAGTTTGACAGGATCAAGGTTGCCTTGTAATACGATTTTTTCGCCGGCCATAGATCTTGCTGTTTCCGGGGTGATACACCAATCAATGCCTAATGCCGAAGCGCCACTACCGGCCAGAGTCTCCAATGATTGCCAGGCACCTTTTGCAAAAATAATCACCGGTACGGTGTCTTTTAAGGCTTGAGTAATTTGTAATAGATAAGGATAGGAAAATGTATCAAAATCTTCTTTACACAATAAGCCGGCCCAACTATCAAAGACCTGTAAAACATCGGCCCCTGCTGATGCCTGGGCTTTTAAATAGCGGATGGTTGTATCCGCAATCATTTGCAATAAATGATGCGCTAATGATGGGTTGGTATAACAAAATGCTTTTGCTTCATCAAAAGTCTTTGAACCTTTTCCCTGTACCATATAGCAGAGTATGGTCCAGGGCGCTCCGGCAAAACCAATGAGGGGCACACTGCCATCGAGTTGTTGTTTACATAATTGGATCGCCTCCATTACAAAATGCAACTTATCCTCAACATCGGGAAGGGTAATACGTTTCAGGTCCTCAACAGATTTAATGGGTGCAGGTAATAGGGGCCCTTTATTTTCTATTATTTGCACTTCCAGGCCCATGGCTTTGGGTACTACGAGAATATCTGAAAATAAAATTGCTGCATCTACCTGCAAGATATCAACCGGCTGTAATGTAATGGTAGCAGCTAATTCAGGGGTTTCACATCTTTCAAAAAATGAATATTTATTTTTCAGATCCATGTATTGCGGAAGATAACGGCCGGCTTGTCTCATCATCCACACCGGCGCCCGGTGTGTTTTTTCTCCGCGTAAAACTTTTAATATTAGATCATTTTTAATTTTGGACATAAAATATTAAGGAGTGGTAATTTGTTGTTGAAGAAAAAAAACTGCTTGATGGAGTAATTGATTTTTATCCGGATAAGAGGCCTCTATTGTGAGATTCTCTGAAAAATTTTGAATAGCCTCACTGGTCTTTTTTCCTAAAGAAAATAAAGTGGTATTTTTTCTGATGACATTGCTTTTAAAAAACCCCTCTACAGCAGATGGGCTGCAAAAGATAATTGCATCATAATTTTTTTGAACAGTTGTATTCAGAATAAATGTATCATATACAACGCATTCTTCTAAAAGTATGCCTGCTGCTGCGAGTGAATTTGGTAAATCATTAAGTCGTTTATTCCCACAAAAAAATACAATATCTTTTTCTCCATTGGCTATGATCATTGATGCCAGGCTGCCGGCATTAGCTGCTATACCCTGCAAGAATACCTGAGGGAAAAATTTTAGAATTGCATTTTTAGTTGCATTATCTATGCAATAAATTTTCCAGGGTGGCTGGTTTTTACTTTTTGATAAAACAGCTGAAACGGCGGTTTGGCTTGTAAAAACGGCCGTAATTTCTTTTTGTAAAAAGTCCTGAATATTTTTTTCTATCTCCTCATGATCGCATATTCTTTTTTCAATAAATGGGATGACATCTATAGAAATATTTTCTTGAATAAAGTTAAGATTCGCAGAATCCATCTCAGAAGTACATAAAATGCTGTAACTATTTCCCGGCATTTTTTATTTGATTTAATAAGGTTAAACCACCTTTTGAAATGATTTCTTCAGCAGCTTCTTCGCCCATCTTTCCTGCATTTGATAAAGCGGCCTTTTTTTCCACTTCTAAAAAATCTTTTCCATCAGGAGAAAAAATATTACCGCTAAAATGGATATTTCCATTCTCTTCAATGGCCAATGCGCTAATAGGCGCTGAGCATCCACCCATTAAAGCTTTTAAAAAATCACGTTCTATTTTAACGCATCTAGCAGTAGATAGATCATTCAATGATTGGCAGGATCTTTTTGTAAGAGTATCATCCTCCTTGCAAACAACCATTATAGCCCCTTGTGCGGGGGCGGGTAGCATCCAGTCCAGCTCTATCGAATGGGCAGGTCTTTTTGATAAGCGATCCAAGCCTGCTGCTGCAAACAGGGCGCCATCCCATTTTTCATTTTCCAGTTTTTCCAGCCGTTTATGGATATTACCTCTTAAAACTTCTATTCGGTGATAAGGATATTGATGAAGCCATTGTGCTTTTCTTCTTAAACTGCTTGTGGCAATGGTTGCAATGGAAATAGGATTCTTTAAAAATGACGAGTCTTCTTTAAAAACCAACATATCTTTATGGGAAGCGCGTTTTAAGACCGCCGCCTGGCAAACACCCTGAGGAAGTTGAACAGGCACATCTTTCATAGAATGAACGGCCATATCAATTCTGTCGTTCAGGAGCGCTATATCTAGCGCTCGTGTGAATACACCCTGAACACCCATTGCATATAAGGGTGTTTTTAAATCGAGGTCACCTTCACTTTTGATAGGTACTAAGGTCGAAGGGATATCTTGTAATGCTAGAAGTTTTTGCACTTCACTGGCTTGCCATATAGCCAATTCGCTATCACGTGTGCCGATTTTTATAGGTGGATGTAAGCTCATGAAAAATTTAATTCGTGCGAATAGCTACAAAATCATGGATGGCATGAATATAATCGCAACCCGGAGTAGCATGATGTTTTATCCGTTTTGCCATAGCATTAATAACTTTTTGCACACATACATCTCTGGAATCAGTTGAAGATGAATCTTGTGGGATGAAATATTTTTCATCAAGATGCTTCAGTGTTTTCTTTGCTGCTTTCAATACGGGTACATTCTGTCGCATTGAAAACCATTCCATGAAATCATGTTGGTGGTCTTGCAGTATTTGCAAAGCTTTAGGCATCTCAGAAACCCTGTTTTGAAGCGTTTCGTCCGTAATCACAGATAATTCATCTACATTAATGAGAGATACATTTTTGAATTTTCGGATGGCCGGATCTATATTATTGGGTATAGATAAATCAATAAAAACTCTTTTTTTGTCATCGGTAATATGTACATCCGTTATAAGCGGCTTTTCTGAAGAAGTAGCCACGATAATGATATCCGCCTGCATTATTTCAGCTGGTAGATTTTCCATGGTTGCATAATTAATACCAAGCTTTTGAGACAATACAAAGGATTTAGATTCATTCCGGTTAATAAGTGTAATTTTTTTTGTTTGCAAATAGTCAACTAAATTTTTACAGGTACTCTCTCCAATTTTGCCGGCGCCGACCAGCAGAATATTTTTTTCATTGATATTGTTGATATTTTGTTGCAGATATTTAATGGTGGAAAAAGAAACAGAAATGGATCCGGAACTTAATCCTGTATTATTTTTTACCGCTTTGGATGCTTGTAAAACAAAATTGCCCAAGCGATCTAAAAATGCCTGAGTGCATTGATTTTCTTTACTGTTTTTCAGTGCCTGCTTCAACTGTGCTACAATTTCATAATCGCCTAAAATCTGCGAATCAAGACCTGCACCTACTTTAAATAAATGCTGAATGGCTTCTTCTCCCTGATACCGATAACCCACTTTTTCAAATGTTTCTAAATCACCGGAACTATTGTTACATAAAAGTTCTACTCCTTTTTCTATATGTGGAGAAATGCCATAAACTTCAGTGCGATTACATGTGCTTAAAATAAATAACTCATCCAACCCGTCTTTTTTTGCTTTATCATAGACCTGGGGTAAATGTTGTGGCAACAATGAAAATTGCCCTCTGGTTATAGTATCCGTTTTTTTATAATTTATTCCGACAACAAAAAAATCAGAAATCTGCATGGTGCTTTTTCAGTTACTCAATAATTATTTATTGATGACAGCAAAGGTATAAGCCGTAATTTTTTATTGCACATTGCAAAAGTCATTTCAATGTCATTTCTATATGATGTGTGATGAAATTCACTTTTTTGTGACCTGGGAATGGACGCATCAAAGATTTTATAATTGTATGGAAGCTACATTTGCAAATCATTAAAACGCTTTATGATAAAACGTGGTATATTATTAATGAATCTGGGTTCTCCCGCTTCTACACAAGTTAAAGATGTACGGAAATATTTGCTGGAATTTTTAATGGATAAGAGGGTTATTGATTACCCTTATATTTTCAGGCTTCTATTGGTGGGAGGAATTATTGCGCCTTTCAGAGCCCCAAAGTCGGCGGAAGCATATAAAAAAATATGGACAGAGAGAGGTTCTCCATTGATTTTTATTACGGAAGATGTACAAAAGGAACTTGAGAAAATAATCAACATGCCGGTTGAATTTTCTATGCGCTATGGGAAGCCAAATCCTCATGAAGCATTCCAAAAACTACAAGAAAAATCTCCGGATCTTCAGGAAGTGATTGCCATACCCATGTACCCTCATTATGCAATGAG
Source organism: Bacteroidota bacterium (assembly GCA_018268015.1). Classification (GTDB taxonomy): domain Bacteria; phylum Bacteroidota; class Bacteroidia; order Chitinophagales; family Chitinophagaceae; genus JAFDXJ01. The sequence goes on along the minus strand of JAFDXJ010000016.1, from coordinate 21,695 downwards.
TAGTTATGAAACGGCTGTGGAACAAGTAAAAGAAATTCATAAAAAAAACAATTTTTCATTTTCATTAAAATTTGTTGAACCATTTTATCAAAATGCGGAATACATCCATGCACTGAGTGAAAGTATAGCACCGTATGTGAAAAATGATTTTGATAAAATTTTGTTCAGTTATCATGGCTTACCGGAGAGGCATTTAAGAAAAACGGACCCCACGAAAAGCCATTGCCTGGCCACAGAAAATTGTTGCCATGAAACTTCACCTGCATTTCAATCTTGTTACAGGCATCAGTGTATGATGACCACAGAATTAGTTTTAAAGGAATTGAATATTCCAAAAGAAAAAGCTCAATTATCTTTTCAATCCAGATTGGGAAGAGAAGAATGGTTAAAACCATACACAGCAAAAACTCTTGAAGAAATGCCTTCTAAAGGTGTAAAGAAATTGATCGTTGTATGTCCTGCCTTTGTATCAGACTGCCTGGAGACCTTAGAGGAAATTGCCATGCAAGGGAAAGAAACCTTTTTGCAAGCCGGCGGAGATTCTTATGAACTCATTCCTTGTTTGAATACACATCCTGCCTGGATCAATGCTTTAAAACATTTAGTAGAGGAAAATTTAAATGATAACAAGGGAGCACTTACTCCTCACTAAATAATGGCGCCATGTATCCTTACATAAAATCATTGCATATTATTTTCGTAGTCACCTGGTTTGCAGGAATGTTTTATATGCCCAGGCTATTCATTTACAATACAGAAGCAGAATTAAGGAATGAACCTGAGAAAAAAATTTTACATAAACAATTCAGGGTGATGATGAAAAGGTTGTGGTATGGCATTACCTGGCCATCCGCCATCATCACGCTGGCGCTTGGTTTGAGCCTTTTATTTAATCCTGATTATGACTGGTATAAAATTATATTTACGGAAATGGGATTATGGCTTTTAATCAAACTTGTATTTGTATTGTTTTTATATCTCTATCATTTTTCCCTGCATATTATTTTCAAACAGGAAATGAGGGGAATTTATAAATATTCATCTATGCAATTGCGTATTTGGAATGAAATAGCGACCATTTTTCTCTTTGCGATAGTCATGCTGGTTGTTGTTAAACAAGCAATCAGTTTGGCCTGGGGCTTTGCTGCCTTAATTATTTTCATATTTATTTTAATAATGGCTATTCGTGTTTATAAAAAAATACGCATGAAGAAATAGCCAAGTCATGAGTTATCATGTATTTTAGTATAAAAAGTATAAGATACATTTGTACTAAATATTTTCATCATGTTTATTCGACTTTTGATTTTTAGTTGCACATTATGGCTTATCAGTTGTAATAACAAACAAACTGCCGACCTGGTCATTCATCATGCAGTCATTTATACGGTGGATAGTACATTCAGCCAGGCAGAAGCGATGGCCGTAAAAGATGGAAAAATTCTTGCAATTGGTACAAATAATGCCATCCTGCAGTCTTATCAATCCGATAGCATGATAGATGCAAAAGGGAAAGCCATCTTTCCGGGTTTCATTGATGCACATGCCCACTTTGTAGGTTATGCAGGATCATTATTCCAGGTAAACTTGTTTGATAGTAAAAGTATTGATGAGATCATTCAACGTCTTGAAGCCTTTACCAAAGAGCATCCCGGGAAACCGTATGTGATAGGAAGTGGTTGGGATCAGAATAAATTTCCCGGTAAAAAATTCCCTGATAACAAATTATTAAATCAGCTCTATCCCAATATTCCGGTCATCCTTGAAAGGGTTGATGGACATGCCTGCCTGGCCAATCAAAAAGCATTGGATATGGCTAGGGTTGTTCCCGGTCAAAAAATAAATGGCGGAGAAATTATCACAGAGAATGGTCAACTAACCGGTATTTTAGTTGATAATGCAACGGGATTATTAAGTAATATTATTCCGCCTCCATCCAATACGGAATTTGAAACGATGTTATTAGCCGCTCAAAAAAATTGTTTCGAGCAAGGCCTGACTACGATCACAGATTGCGGTTTGAATTATCCCATTGTAGATAAGATTGATAGCCTGCAAAAGGCCGGAAAGATTTTGATGAGACTATCCATTTTATTGAGTGATAATAAAGAAAACTATGATCGTTATTTGCCCAAAGGCCCTTATAAATCAGATTTGATGTCTATCACCGGATTTAAATTATTTGCTGACGGTGCATTGGGAAGTCGCGGTGCATGCCTCTTACAGCCTTATGCAGATCAGCCTGGCTGGAGTGGTTTTTTATTGAGCCCCATCAGCCATTTTGATTCCATAGCATCAATTCTGTCCAAAACAAAATTTCAAATGTGTACGCATGCTATTGGTGATTCTGCCAACAGGGTCATGCTAACAATTTATAATAAATATTTGCAGGGGAAAAATGACCGGCGTTGGCGTATTGAACATGCACAAGTGATCAATCCTGCGGATTTTGCATTGTTTGGTAAAGCTTCTATTATTCCTTCGGTTCAGCCTACGCATGCCACCAGTGATATGTATTGGGCAGAAGAGAGATTAGGGCCGGAATGGTTAAAAACGGCGTATGCAAATAAACAATTGTTACAGCAGAATGGATGGATTGCGCTTGGAACCGACTTCCCGGTTGAAGATATCAGTCCTTTCAAAACCTTTCTGGCAGCAGTTTTCAGGCAGGATGCAAAAGGCTTTCCAGCGGGAGGCTTTCAACCAGATAATGCACTCACCCGCGAAGAAGCCATACGTGGAATGACCATTTGGGCTGCAAAAGCGGACTTCCTGGAAAATGAAACAGGCAGTTTGGAAAAAGGGAAAAGTGCAGATTTTATTTTGCTTACAAATGATTTGATGAAGGTAGATGCAAAAAATGTTTTAACAACAAAGGTCATTGCCACTTATTCCCGAGGCAAAAAAGTATGGGGTGAATAATATTCATTGATAATTTCAAGACATTGAAAAATATTCCAGATAAATTACCGAAAGTTGGCACAACGATTTTTACAATAATGAGCCAGCTTGCTCATGAATATGACGCCATCAATCTTGGCCAGGGCTTCCCGGATTTCCCAATGGATGATCAACTGATCAATGAAGTGAAAAAAGCTATGCATGATGGCCATCATCAATATGCACACATGAATGGCGTTCCCGCATTGACGAAAGCAATTGCCGGGAAAATAAAAAAATTATATGATGCAGATATAGATCCGGTGTCGCAAATAACTATAACGCCCGGCGCTACGTATGCCATTTATACTGCACTTACGGCCATCTTATTACCGGGTGATGAAGTTATCCTCTTTGAACCCGCTTATGATAGTTATATACCCAATATCGAAATAAATGGCGCCAGACCAATATTAATCCCACTTTCTTATCCAACATATCAGATTCCCTGGGAAATGGTAAAAGAAAAAATAACTCCAAAGACAAAGGCCATACTTATTAATTCTCCACAAAACCCAACCGGCGCGGTTCTGCATAAAAGTGATATTGAAGAATTACAGAAAATTACCGAAGGGACGGATATAATTATTATCAGCGATGAAGTGTATGAACATTTAATCTATGATGGGCTGCAACATGAAACCGTTTTAAAATATCCATCTTTAAGGGAACGCTGTTTTGCCTGTTTTTCTTTTGGCAAAACATATCATTGCACCGGATGGAAAATGGGTTATTGTATCGGGGGGAGCGAGCTTATGAAAGCATTCCGAAAAGTACACCAGTACAATGCATTTAGCACAAATTCCTTTGTTCAGTATGCATTAGCGGAATACCTGCAAAATGAAAATGCCTATTTATCATTGCCAAATTTGATGCAGCAAAAGCGGGATTATTTGATGAATTGTATGAAGCAGACTCGCTTTAAGCCACTTGAATCACATGGAAGTTATTTCCAGTGTTACAGTTATGCAGATTTTAATAATGAAAATGATTTTGACTTCGCCAAAAGAATTATAAAAGAGTTTGGTGTGGCTACGATCCCTTTAAGTAGTTTTTACCAGGATGGTTTAGACCACAAAGTATTGCGTTTTTGTTTTGCCAAAAAAGAAGAAACTTTATACCAGGCAGCCGAAAGATTGAAACATATATGAGAGCCCGGAACATCCTTTCTGAAAAAGAAATCCATACCCCATTTGTTAAAAACTAAGATCATCCATACCTCTGTAAAGCGACTGACCGCGCATCTAAAATAACGACTAATCATTCAATTGCGGTACCATGCATAGTAAGTACTTGCACGCAATGGCTTTCCGCTTATGTAATAATCAAAATAGCATGGATCCGGTAATTTATTTTTGAAAACAAAATCAAATTTTATGAAAATATGGTTTCTTCTTTTCATGCCCTTGGCAGTGCTCCAAAGTGATCATGCGGATTCCATTTCCGTATTAAAAAAGATGCACGATAAATATTCGGGCCAATGGTATAAGAGTTTTACTTTCACTCAAACAACAGAACGGTATAAGCGGGATACTTTAGTTGATACACAAACCTGGTATGAAGCCTTAAAACTGCCTGATCTTTTCAGGATTGATTTTGGGGATTTGAAAGATGGGAATGCAGTAATCTTTCACCGTGATTCTATGTATATATTCAGGCATGATTCTTTAAAAAGAAAAGAGGTAAATGATGATAATCTTACATTTCTTTTAGGTGGTATGTACTTTATTCCTTTCGACTCTGTAACGGTACATTTAAATGCATTGAATTATGATCTTCAAAAATTTCATGAAGATACTTTTATGGGGAAACCCGTTTATGTGATTGGAGCCAACAAAGCAGGTGAAAAAGTGAATCAACTATGGATCGAGCAGGACAGGCTTATACTGCTTCGATTTATTGAATATACCGATGGCCGGAAATCGGAAGGAGTTTTTGAAAATCACCTGCCATTTGAGGGAGGATGGTGTGAACAAAAATGCAGCTTTTACTTTGATGATCAACTTGCTCAGGTAGAATATTACCACAATTGCAAAGCCAATGTATCTTTAGATGATGCCATTTTTGATCCGAAGATGTTTGGCAAAGTACATTGGTATCAAAAAGACTAAGTTTCTATTATTCTTTTGCATCCGGGTGTACATAAGGGTGAATCTTCCAGTCTGGGTCATATTTAACAAACCAGCTCAGCCAAAGAGAACGGGACCATCGGATGATGGGCGGCTGTAAAATGATTAATAAAACAGAGTTGATTCCCAACCAATAAAATATCCTGTTATCAGCAATGGAAATACCGAATAATATCCACCATATTGTAAATGTAATTGCAGAAATAAGCACTGTTATGAAATAGCTCACATATCCGGTGCCATAATAAAAACCTATTTCCAAATCTATTAGTTGGCCACAGACCGGGCAATATTCATGCATTTCACGATATACATTATTTTTTAAGGCAAAGGCATTTCCTGATTTAAATAGATGTCCTTCACGACAACGAGGGCATTTATTTGAAAGAACCGTAAGCAAATAAGGTGGGCGCGGGTTTTTCATCATTTGTTTACTGTACGTTATAAAAAGTTTTAATAAAGATAGAAAAAATCAAAAATCTGATACTGGAAAAAGGAATCAATGACAACTCAATATTTTCTTTCATCATAATATAAAAGCCGGCGGCACTTTACATTTCTAAGCCATCTAATACTTTTTCCATTTGGGTTGCCCTGGAACCTTTAATAAGCAAATACGTATCGCTCATTTTTTCTTTTTGTAACCATTCTCCCGCTTCGGAGGAATGAGCAAAGTATAAAAAAGGATCATGAGGAATATTTGCAAAATCGCCACCTACCAGAACTACTTTTTTCCATGGATATTTTTTAATTTCTGCAACTAAATTTTGGTGTTCCACCAAACTTTGTTCCCCCAATTCTTTCATCGCCCCAAGAAGCAATACTTTATTGCTATCTGCTATTTCCGAAAAATTTTGAATCGCAGCCAGCATGCTATCCGGGTTCGCATTGTAGGCATCAAAGAGAATGGTATTACTATTTTTTCGAATTACCTGGGAGCGACTATTCGAAGGTTTATATGCCTCTATAGATTCCCTGATCATGAAAGCAGGTACTTGAAAATGATGTGCCACAGCCGCAGCGCATAATACATTGGGTAAATTATACTTACCTGCCAGTTGTGTTTGTATGGAAGTAATACCCTCTAACTTTTGTATAGCAACTTCAAGGAAAGGGTTTACACTTTTTATTTGCCCGGTAACAATTCCCTCCTTTGTACCATAAGGGAAAATAGATTGAATACCATTCGCCATTTCAGTTAAATAATGCAAATCACTATTTACAAAAGCGCTGCCTGCGCTACTTCTAAGCCAGTCATATAATTCTCCTTTGCCTTTGCGTACACCTTCTTCACTTCCAAACCCTTCCAGATGTGCTTTGCCACAATTGGTAATCACACCATGGGTAGGCTCTGCTATTTTGCAATACGATTCAATTTCTTTTAAATGATTTGCGCCCATTTCGATGACTGCCATTTCCGCATCATTTTTTATTTTTAAAATAGTGAGCGGGATGCCGATATGATTATTCAAATTACCTTCTGTTGTATAGGTTTTGAATTTTTTGCTTAAAGCAGCATGAAGTAATTCTTTTGTGGTCGTCTTTCCATTCGAACCGGTGATCGCAATAAAAGGAATGGAGAACTTCCGGCGATGAAAATGAGCTAATAATTGTAGTGCGTTTAGCACGTCTGAAACCGGTAAAATATTTTCTCCCTGATATTTGTTTTCGTCAGATACCACATAAGCTGCACCCGCTTCCAGTGCCATGGGAATAAAATCGTTTCCATTAAATCGCGGCCCTTTTAAAGCAAAAAAAAGATCTCCTTTTTTTAGTGCACGCGTATCTGTTTGAACAGACGGGAAGGTCTGGTATATGTTATATAACTCCGGTATGGATATCTTGTTTTTCAGAAAAAAGTAGATTTAAAAAAAAGAATGATGGCAAAATTAATCTTCACGAATGACTTCATCAGCAACGCCCCCTGTTACCATAGAACTCATTTTTTTCAAAGGATTTTTATGATCTTCATCAAAATATTTTCTTCTTCTCAATAAATCAATGCATTCAAAAAAAGCAGCCCGGAATGAACTTTCATCTGCAATTCCCTGTCCGGCTATATCGAATGCCGTCCCGTGATCGGGGCTTGTACGTACAATAGGTAAACCGGCAGAAAAATTAATCCCATTGCCTAATGCCAATGATTTAAAAGGAATTAAACCCTGGTCATGATACATAGCCAACACCGCATCAAAGGAGTTATAAGCGGCTCTTGCAAAAAACGCATCTGCAGGAAATGGACCAACGACCAGCATATCTTTTTCTTTCATCTCTTTTATGGCCGGTTTGATGATGCTCTCTTCTTCCGTACCAATTAATCCCTCATCCCCTGCATGAGGATTCAGGCTTAGTACGGCAATTTTAGGCTTATTAATACCAAAATCTCTTCGGAGGCTTTCATGCAAGATGCTAAGTTTACCGGTGATGAGCTGTTTCGTGATCTTTCCGGCAATTTCTTTTACAGGCACATGTTCCGTAACGAGCGCTACACGAAGGTTTTGAGAAGTCATGAGCATGAGTACATCTTGCACTTGAAATGCATCCTTTAAAAAAGGGGTATGACCGCTATAAGCAAATGAAGAAGATTGAATGTTCTTTTTGTGAATGGGAGCCGTCACGAGCCCGGCAAAATCACCAGCTTGTAAGGAAGCAACCGCTTGTTTTAAAGAAAGATATGCATATTTTCCTCCCGTTTCATTGAGCGTACCGGGATTGATTTGCACTTCTTCCTCCCAACAATTAAAAATATTCACATCGCGAATATTCAATTTTTTAAAATCTTTAATAGCCTGGTAAGTAAAGTTGATATCCGGTAATGATTTCCTATAAAAATTAATGCATTTATTACTGGCAAAAACCACGGGAATACACATATCCAGGATGCGTTTATCTGCCAGCGTCTTGATAATGAGTTCAATGCCAATCCCATTCAAATCGCCACAGGTAAATCCAATGATGGGCTTTTCTGTTTCTGTCGCCATGTTATTTCTTTATGGCGTAAAAATAGGAATAAATAATGATAGGTATCATGCAGTTTCATAGTATGGCAGGTTGTATCATCAAGGTAAATTATTTTCATGTATCCAAAGTTTATTAGGCAAAAAAGGCATTCTCTTTTCTAAAAACAACCTGTTTAACCCGGTTCAATATTTAAAGTAAATGCAAATTTTTATATCCGATTATTTATTTTCATAGGAATATTTACCTTTCAATAAAAATTGATATATGCCCACCACGGATAACTTCCTGCAGGAAATAAAAGACGGATATAATTTTAAAGGCGATCATGTAAAGATTGGTTGCGGTATGCTGAATGGTAGTGTTGTGCCTGATGCAGATATCTCACTCCCTCTAAAGACAATGAATCGCCATGGTCTTATCGCCGGCGCAACAGGTACCGGTAAAACCAAAACATTGCAAGTCATTTCAGAAATTCTAAGCAATGCATCTATTCCTGTTTTGCTGATGGATATTAAAGGAGACCTGAGTGGCATAGGCGCTCCGGGTGTATTGAATGATAAAATTGCAGCACGTAATAAAATACTGAATTTACCTTTCAACCCTACGGCTTTTCCTATTGAATTTTTATCGCTTAGTGGTGAAAAAGGAATTCGACTTCGTGCTACTGTGAGTGAGTTCGGCCCTATTTTATTGAGTAAAATATTGGGACTGAATGATACCCAAAGCGGTCTTGTGGCTATGATTTTCAAATACTGTGACGATCATAAATATCCATTACTCAATTTACCGGATTTCATCAAAGTCCTGCAATATGTTAGCAATGAAGGAAAAGACGAATTGCAAAAGGAATATGGTCAGGTATCAGCTGCTTCTACCGGAACAATTTTGAGGAAAGTGGTGGAACTGCAACAGCAGGGGGCGGACATATTTTTTGGGGAACCCAGTTTTGAGATAGATGACCTCATTCGAATCAATGATGACGGACGCGGCATGGTCAATATTTTGCGCGTTACAGATATGCAGGAAAAACCAAAATTGTTTTCCACATTTATGTTGCAACTACTGGCAGAATTATATGCTACGATGCCTGAAGTTGGTGACCAGGACAAACCTAAATTTGTTTTGTTCATTGATGAAGCACATCTATTATTTAGTGAAGCAACTTCGGTTTTATTGCAACATATTGAAACGATCATCAAACTGATCCGTTCAAAAGGAGTTGGCGTATTTTTTTGTACACAAAACCCACAAGATATACCGGCATCCATACTCGCCCAGCTCGGGATGAAAGTGCAACATGCATTACGGGCATTTACCGCTGCTGACAGGGATACCATTAAGAAAGCAGCACAAAATTTTCCAGAAACAGCATATTATAAAACGGAAGACCTACTTACACAAATGGGCATTGGCGAAGCATTTATAACATTTTTAAATGAAAAGGGAATCCCTACCCCATTGGTACATACAATGATACGGCCACCTGAAAGTCGCATGGATATCCTCTCAGATGTTGAAATAGACGCTATTGTGGCAAAAAGTAAGCTTGTTGCCAAATATAACCGGGAGATTGATAGCCAAAGTGCTTATGAAATATTGAATGATAAAATTGAAACAGCAGCACAACAAACAAAAGAAAATACAACATCTAAAACGACAACGAAGGAAACCAGTTTTTTTGATAACTCCACCGTAAAACAAGTAGGGAGAACCGCCGCCAGTATTATTACCAGAAGTTTACTGGGAGCGCTTGGATTAGGTGGCAGAAGCAAAGTAAAAAAATGGTTTTAGTCAGATCATACCTTTGATTTTTTATGGTACATGATACCTGCATCATCAATAGTTAAAAGACCTTCTCCACGTAAAAAATCAATAACGATCCAATATTTCTTTTGCATCATATCACTTAAAGGATCTATTAAGTGTTTTAGAGGAATGCCCTTTTCAGGAATGAAGGCATAAATTTTTTCCTGTATCTCCGTAAATTCCTTATTGGTTAATTTAGGATTTTTCTTATCCAGGCAGATGTCGCAGATTCCACAATTAGAAAGCGTTTTATCACCAAAATAGGAAGCAATAAAACGGCTCCTGCATGTATCTTTCAATATGAGAAATGCCCGCATTACCTCAATTCTTTTTTGATAATTTTTCTTTAAGGCTGCATATCGTTTTGTATGGATATGTAAATGAGCTGCAGAAGCACGGTCCCAGTTGAAATAAATTTGTGGCGTGTTCTTTGCCGGAGAGTAATCAATGATACCTTGTGTTTGTAATACTTCCAGACCATGACGTATTTTGGTTTCATCTGATTTTAAAATACGGGCAATTTGTTGTTCATTGATGGGGACCTTAGTGTCAAAAATGCCGTCATAGGTACGCAACAAAGTCTTGATTAAAGGTTCTAAGTGCGGATATAACTTTTCAAAATCATTTAACCATTGCTTTGAGGCTAAGAACCCGGCATGCGAGGGTAAAAAAATAGATGCATTAAATGTTAGATGACCTTCCTGCTCCAATGCTTTCAATACATTGATTGTTTCCATTACACCATATTTGAAAACACGACAAAATTCATTAACCTGGAATGAAAAATATTCCCCACCGCCACTTTGAACAGGGATCGATAAATAATCTGAAATAGACTGGTAAATTTTTTTAATGACGGGAATGGACGGATATTTCAAATCAGCTAATTGTGAAATACCCTCCAGATCTTTTAGATTATGCAAAACAACAGCATAAGCTCTTTTGCCGTCACGCCCTGCACGCCCGGCTTCCTGGTAAAAACTTTCCAGTGCATCCGGTACATCAAAGTGAATTACGGTTCGTACATTTTGCTTATCTATTCCCATACCAAAAGCGTTGGTACTGCACATGACACGCAATGCTCCCGACTTCCATGCCAATTGTTTTTCATCACGATTTTCAGGACTTAGACCGGCATGATAATACGTTGCCGAAATATGATTTTCTTTTAATAATCCAGCGACTTGTTGAGCTGTTTTCCTTGTTTTGCAATATACGATACTACTTCCGGGAACATGACTGAGAATATCCAGCAGCTTATTCATCTTACTTTCAGTTTGAAATACGCTATAGGAAAGATTTGGCCTTTCAAATGAAGCGCGGAAAATAGCGGGATTTTCAAGATTTAATTTTTCTACAATATCTTCTGTTACCTGCATTGTGGCAGAAGCGGTAAGTGCAATTAAATTTATTCCGGGCAAATACTTCCGCAATGCCCCTATTTGCAAGTAAGACGGCCGGAAATCATATCCCCATTGTGATATACAGTGTGCTTCATCTACTGCTATGAGTTGTATATCCAGGTCGGGTAAAAATTCCAGGAATAATTTACTGGACAGCCTTTCAGGTGAAACATATAAAAACTGATATTTTCCATGAATGACATTGTTTAATACCTGTTTGATTTCCATAAATGTCATACCCGTATGCAATGATGCCGCCTGGATATTTTTTGATATCAGTTGATCCACCTGATCTTTCATGAGGGCAACCAGGGGGGTGATGACGAGGCAAAGACCTTCCTGAATCATTGCCGGAACTTGGTAGCACAAGGATTTCCCACCGCCGGTCGGCATCAATGCCAGCACATCCTGATGTTGAATGACAGCCTGAATGATTTCTTCCTGCGGATGCCTGAATGTATTATAATGCCAATATTTTTTTAGTATGGAAATAGGAAGTTCGTCCATCAGGAAAATATTATCGGCAAAAAATATTTCAGGTAACTTTTTTCCACTTTAACCGGACGGAATTAATCGCTAATACCACATCGCTCAATCCCATCACTAAAGCACCAAAAGTGGGGCTTAGATAACCAAATGCAGCGACAGGTAAAGCAATGATATTATATAAAAAAGCCCAAAATAAATTTTGCTTGATTGTAAGATAGGTATGTTTTCCCAATCCTAATGCTATGGGCAGTTTTGCCAGACCATGATTTAATAAAACCACCTGTGCATTTTGCATGGCAATTTGTGAAGCCTCACTCAGGGATATTCCAATTGTTGCTTTCGCCAATGCCGGCGCATCATTAATCCCGTCTCCCACCATTACTGTGGGCATACTGGCGCTAAGATCAGCGATCTTGTTTAATTTTTCCTGGGGCGATTGTTCTGCAATCACGGTATCAATGTTCAATTGGCTCGCTACCAATTCGCATTTTTTATAGGTGTCACCACTCAATAAAATTGCCTGGATACCTTTTTCTTTTAGAAAAGAAATGACAGTTCCGGCTTCCGGCCTTATGTCGTCCATTACATCTATCCAGCCTATTAATTCATTATTGCGTAGGAGGTATAGATTATGGTCATTATCCATGATAACATCCGGCGCTATTTTAAAGGAGCCTATTTTCCAGGTATCCCCGTTTTCAGAAAGCGCCTCCATACCCAGGCCTTTAATTTCTTTGACGGAAGAAAAATGCAAGGCTTTATTTATTTTCCATTCCATAGCAATACATTTTGCAATGGGGTGATTGGAATATTTTTCCAAAGAGTATGCAATGTTTTTAAATTGTTCCTCACTGATTTGCGAAAAATGATATTGCCTAATTTTGAATTTACCTGTAGTCAGTGTTCCGGTTTTGTCAAACACCACTTGCTTAATGTCTTTAAAAGTTTCCAGGCTTCGGGTATTTTTGAAAAGAATACCATTACGCGCTGCCCTGCCCATACCAACCGCAATGGCTGCCGGTGTAGCAAGTCCCATTGCACAGGGACAGGCAATGACTAAAACCGCGATACTTCTCAATAAACTATTACCAAACCCAATGGATGTAAAAAAATAATTTCCCAATAGTGTAGCCAAAGCAATTAATAGAACCGTAGGAATAAAAATGGCGCTGATCTTGTCAGCCAACTGTTGCATAGGCGGTTTTTCTGCCATAGCATTACCCGCCAGTTTTAAAATATTTCCCAAAACAGAATCTTCTCCAGTGGCAGTAACATACGCCTTTACCGTACCCTGCTCAATCAATGAACCACCTATGAGGAAATCATTCATCTTCTTTTGCACCGGTAAAGATTCTCCTGAAATAATAGACTCATTCACGAGCACATCTCCCCAAAGAATTTTTGAATCCATGGGTACGGGTTCTCCTTCTTTGATTAAAATAAGATCACCTGTTTTTAGCAAACTGCTTTCTATCGGAAAAATATTTTCGTTATGTTGATCGTCATAGGCTATCATATTTGCCATAGATTTCTGTGTCCTGGCCAGTTTATTTAAAGCATTTTGAGTAACTTCCATAGAGCGATCTTCCATATAATTTCCCAGGAAGACCAGCGTAAGTATGGTGGTTGCGGTTTCATAGAACATAAAGTCCATGCCTTTACCGGTTAGGGTGCCATACAAACTGTAAAAAAATGCAGCAGTTGCGCCTAAAGCGATCAGTACATTCATATTTAATACACCACTCCGCATGCTATTGAATGCACTACGGCCAAAAAAATCCATTCCAACAAAGTACACAGGAATTGCCAGGCATAACTGCAAATAAGGATTCATCAGAACAGAATCATGCAACGCAGGTATCATGTGGGAGGCAAGTAAGGGCAAAGTAAAAATGCCACAAAAAATAAAACGTTGTAAGTGATTATTGAAAAAAAGGAATTTTCTTTTTTTCTGTTTTAATTGACCCTCTTTATTAATTACTGTATAGCCCAGGCCAGCCAGGCCTTTCACTAATTCAGGGGCTGCCATCTCTTCTTTTTTATCAAAACTCACTTTGCGCTGAATGAAATTGACTTTCACATTTTCCATTCCTTTCTCCTGCAAATATTTTTCTATGGACAATGCACAATTGGTGCAGCTCATGCCATCTACATCCCAGTTAATTTGTTCCACGTTTCAATTTTTTTTCGGGAAATTTTCAAAAATCTTTTCATGCAAAATTACTTCACGTATAGAAAATTTGCTTTTGAAAACACTAAAATGATTTTAACATGGTTGCATATTTTTCAAGCATTAAAAGTAGGTTTGCGTAATGGAAATTTCTATTCATAAAAATAATATCCAGGAAGCAGCAACCCGGATATGGAATTTTGCTAAAGGCGAAAAAGTATGGGCTTTTTATGGAGAGATGGGTGCGGGTAAAACCACCATCATAAAAGCATTATGTGCATTTTTAGAAGTCAGGGAACCTGTGAGCAGTCCTACCTTTTCCATTATCAATGAATATCAAAGCCCTATAGCGGGAACGCTCTGCCACATGGATCTGTACAGATTAAAAGATGAGCAGGAGGCCGTTCAAGCCGGAGTGGAAGATTGTATCTATAGTGGTAATTATTGTTTTATAGAATGGCCTGAAAAAGCGCCTGGATTATTACCTCATTCATTTGCAGAAATAAAACTGGAATTCATTCGGGAAAATGAACGATCGATTTCGGTAAAAATCCATCATTGATTTTTTAACCGTTTTCGTTTCTGTACCATTGCAGCAATAAAATAAGTATCTTTAATTCCTGAATTTATTTTTCATGGCTGCATCTAAATCAAAACCCATCGTAAGTTCTTCTATTAGTTTTGAAACGCTTGAAGAAACTTTGGATATCAAATCAAAGGGTGAGCATTTACATATAGGCATTCCAAAAGAAACGGCTTTCCAGGAAAACCGCATTGCGCTCATACCGGAAGCTGTGAATGTTTTAGTGAGTAATGGACATGAAGTAGTCGTAGAGACCAAAGCAGGAGAAGGAAGTAAATATACCGATCGTGATTTTAGTGAAGCTGGGGCGCAGGTGGTCTCCGATAAAGAAGCCGTTTTTAAAGCCTCACATATCATTAAAAGTGCACCCTTGGTTCAAGATGATTTACCCTTTTTAAAACCGGGACAAACGATTCTTTCGCCCATTCACATGCCTTTGGTAAAAAAAGATTTGCTTCAGCAAATGATAGATAAACGGATTAATGCACTGGCATTTGAAAACCTTAAAGATGACAGTGGCACTTTCCCCATTGTGAGGAGTATGAGTGAGATTGCCGGATCTGCCGTAATGCTCATTGCGGGGCAATACTTAAGTAGCAGAGATCATGGTAAAGGTATTCTTCTGGGAGGTATCAGTGGTATTCCGCCGACTAAGGTGATCATCATTGGAGCTGGTGTGGTGGGAGAAAATGCAACTCGCACGGCGCTTGCATTAGGCGCTTCCGTAAAAGTATTTGATAATAATGTTTATAGGTTGAAACGGCTTCAAAATAATCTTGGAATTAGAGTTTGGACCAGTGTTATAGAGCCGAAAATTTTGGCAAAACAATTAAAAACCTGTGAAGTAGCCGTTGGTGCATTAGGTAATGAAAGTGGGCGATGCCCGATTGTTGTCACGGAAGAAATGGTATCATCCATGCGAAAGGGGAGTATTATTTTGGATGTGAATATTGACCGGGGCGGATGCTTTGAAACGAGCGAACTGACCACACATGAAAACCCAGTTTTTGAAAAATTTGGTGTCATTCATTATTGCGTACCCAATATAGCCAGTGGTTTTGCAAGAACGGCCAGCCAGGCGATCAGTAATGTATTGATGCCTTTATTGCGCGAAGCAGGTGATGAGGGAGGCATAGAAAAAATGGTCTGGCACAATTTTAATTTGCGGAACAGTGTTTACTTATATAAAGGTTATCTCACAAATTTTTATATCAGTCAACGTTTGGGTTTAAAATATACGGATCTGAATTTATTAATTGCAAGCAGGAGATAAATTTCTTTCCTATCCTAAAAATAGCAATAGCCGGAAAAAAACCGGCTATTGATTATTACAGAAAAAATTAAATGGATGCAATCATTTTAAAATGGTAAATCATCTTCTGCATTATCCATCGCATTGCCTGGAGATGGTTCGGGCATACTTCGGCTATCATTATAAGCCTGATCCGTGTTTCCTGTACTTCTACTACCCAATAATTGTACACTAAAAACATTTAGTCTTAATGAAGCGCCCTGTTTTCCATCAGTGGAAGTGTATGTACGTACATCGGGTGTGCCTTCTGCAAATACCTGGGTTCCCTTTTTTAAATACGGGGCAACGGCAGTCCGTTCTGTCCAATAAGCACACTCTACCCAGATCGTTT
The DNA here is from genome assembly GCA_018268015.1 of Bacteroidota bacterium. GTDB lineage: Bacteria > Bacteroidota > Bacteroidia > Chitinophagales > Chitinophagaceae > JAFDXJ01. The sequence continues at coordinate 5,571 of JAFDXJ010000016.1, read as the reverse complement.
TATCTTTTTGATTACCCTGTGCATCTTTGAATTTTTCGGTATGCGCCACAGTAAAGTTAATAACTGATTTTCCATTCACATTATTTACTGTACAATCTTTACCCAGATTGCCTATCACTTGAAGCCTTATCATAATTATTGATTTAGTTTTATTACAAGATAATTTAATTTCCAAAGAAAAACAATAGTACCTCTTTTTTTTGGCTGCAAACTTTTTTCCTTAAAAACTTTTTTTTGATTTATTATTTCTTAATTTTCATCATTCAATTGATCAATATAAAAGCCTTATTATGGGAAAGCTTCAGATAAAAAAACAACCTAAGAAATATGATGCAATCATTGTCGGATCAGGCGCAGGAGGAGGAATGGCCGCTTATATTTTATCGAAAGCAGGATTAAAAGTTTGTTTATTGGAAGCCGGGCCTGATTATGACCCTGCAAAAAACTCTTCACAATTAAAGAATGCCTGGGAGTCTCCGCGCCGTGGAGCAAGCACAAAATTTCGCCCCTTTGGAGATTTTGATGGCTGCTTTTGGGGATGGGAAATTGATGGGGAGCCTTATACCCACGCCAATAATACTAAATGGGAATGGTGGCGCGCCAGAATGGTGGGAGGCCGTACAAACCACTGGGGAAGAATTTCCCTGCGATTTGGTCCACGCGACTTTAAAAGAAAAAGTATAGATGGATTGGGCGAAGACTGGCCAATTTCCTATGATGACATCAAGCCTTTTTATGACCGGGTAGAAGCGCTCATTGGTGTATTTGGCACGAATGAAGGCTTGCCCAATGACCCCGACGGCGTTTTTCTTCCTCCACCAAAACCGAGATTGCATGAATTGATGATCAAAAAATCAGCTCAGAGTTTGAATATCCCTGTCATACCTTCTCGCTTATCTATTTTGACAAAAAAAATAAATGATGATAGAGGCGTTTGTTTTTATTGCGCCCAATGCAATCGTAGTTGTAAGGTGTATGGAGATTTTTCTTCTTCATCAGTATTGGTAAAACCTGCACTGGCCACCGGTAACATGGATTTATATACCAATGCCATGGTGCGGGAAGTAATGACGAATGCAGAAGGCAAAGCAACGGGTGTTTCCTATATCCATAAAGATGATCTTCAGGAATACCAGGTAGAAGGGCGGGTTGTTATTCTTGCCGCCAGTGCCTGTGAAAGTGCGCGTTTATTATTAAACTCCAAGTCTTCCATTCATTCCAATGGACTGGCCAATTCAAGTGATGTGGTCGGAAAATATTTGCATGATTCTACAGGAATGGCATTGGGTGGCGTTATCCCGGAATTCTTTAACCGGAAAAGATATAATGAAGATGGTGTCGGTGGAATGCATGTATATACACCCTGGTGGCTGGATAATAAAAAACTCGATTTCCCTCGCGGGTATCATATTGAATATTGGGGCGGATTTGATCAGCCGGCTTATGGTATGGGAATGAATATTGAAAATTTAAACGGGAAGTTTCAGGTCAATGGAAAAACTAAAGAAGCAGGCGGCTATGGAAAATCACTGAAAGAAGACATTCGCTTTTTTTATGGCTCAAGTGTAGGTATGGCCGGTAGGGGTGAAGGCATTGCCCGAAGAGACAGTTATTGTGAAATTGATCCTGAAGTAGTGGATAAATATGGTATCCCTGTTCTCCGTTTCAATACATCCTGGAGTGATTATGAAATTAAACAGGCTAAACACATGCAGGAAACTTTTAAAGAAATTATGCATCAAATGGGCGCTGTTATTACCTGGGGAGGAGACAATGGACCGGAAAATAATTATGGATTAAGCAATCCCGGAAATATTATTCATGAAGCCGGAACCGTTCGCATGGGAAATGATCCTAAAAATTTTGCTTTAAATAAATGGAGCCAGGCGCATGATTGTAAAAATGTGTTTTGTGTGGATGGTGGGCAATTCACATCACAGGCAGATAAAAATATCACCCTCACTATTCTTGCTTTATCCATGCGGGCTAGTGAATACATTATTGACCAAATGAAAAAACAGGAATTATAACTAATATAAAGCAGGTATCATCTTTTAACTTTAATTGATTAAAAATGGACAGAAGAAAATCATTAAAAACGATAGCTATCGGAACCGTTTCTGCAAGCCTTATCATGGATGCTTGTAAGACGGAGCCTAAAAAGGATGCCCCACAAAAGGAGGCTGCAAATACAGATTCAGCAGACCGCATGGCAGAAGAAATCGCTTATAATAAAGAGCTGGCATCCATGCATTTTTTTACGGAAGATGAAATGGCAACGATTCATATTTTATCAGATATCATTATTCCAAAAGATGAAATAAGCGGAAGCGCAACAGAAGCAGGCGTTCCGGCCTTTATTGATTTTATTGTAAATGATATGCCGGAACATCAAATACCTCTGCGTGGTGGGCTTAGGTGGCTGGATATAGAATGCCTGAACAAGTACAATGCCGCTTTTAAAGAATGTACTCCTGCTCAACAAATTGAAATTGTGGATATGATTGCCTATCCTAAAAAAGCAAAACCTGAAATGGAACAGGGAGTAGCTTTTTTTAACCGTATGCGTAATTTAACGGCTACCGGTTTTTTTACTTCCAAAATAGGCGTTCAGGATATTGGGTATGCCGGCAATAAACCCAATCAATGGAATGGTGTGCCGGATGATGTATTGAAGCAATATAACCTGGCCTATACAGAGAAAGAATTAAAAGAATGTATCCAATTTGATAAAGCCTGATACAATACATATTAAAAAAGGCGCCGGAATCCCAGGCGCCTCTTCGATAAAAAAGGAAAAATTATTTCTTCTTTTCTTCTTTGGGAGCGGCCGTGTTTGCGGCAGCCGGAGCAGCAGAAGTAGCTGCACTCGCTTCCTCCTGTTTTAATTGTCTTGTCATCACTACGGATGCTACCGGTATCCTGGGAGAATTCAGAATCTCCATATTTTTAGCCTGGATATCCTGAATGCGAATATTACCATTGAGTTCGAGATTGGTAATATCTACTTCAATATTTTCCACTAGATCCTTCGGTAAAGTTTTCACTTTAATGGAATTGATTTTGGTAACCAGTTTACCACCTTCTTTAACTCCTTTGGATGTACCTGTAAATTTCAATGGCAGGGTCGCTTTTACAGTCTTCCCTTCTACTAATTCCAATAAATCCACATGGTTCAATGCATCAGAAACGGGATCAAACTGTAAATCTTTGAGGATGCAGCGATAAGCTTTCCCTTCTACATTAACTTGTGCTAATTGAAATTCGCCGGTATAAACCAGTGACTTAAAGGCACTGGCCGGAGCATAGAATGATACTTCTTCTTTGCCGCCATAAATTACACCAGGCACATTTTCCTGAGAGCGAAGTAGGCGGGTGGCCCTTTTCCCGGTTTCGGTCCTCAGGTGACCTTCGATCGTAATTGTTTTCATTGTGTGTTTGTTTTAAAAAACCTTTCAGCGTTTTCCTCTCATTTGTGAATGGACAAAAAGGCTGGTAATACTTTTATTTTCGTATGCATTTCGTATGGCTATAGCAAATAAATCTGCTACGGATACCACCCGAATTTTTTTACTTTCTTTTTTTAGTGGTATTGTATCGCAAACCACTAATTCTTCTAAGACACTATGCTCAATATTTTCATAAGCATTTCCACTTAAAACCGGATGAGTACAAAATGCCCGGATTGTTTTAGCTCCTTTTTCACGAAGCAAGGCCGCAGCTTTTGCCAGTGTACTCCCGGTATCGCAAATATCATCTATGAGAATAATATCCTTATCTGTTACATCCCCAATCACTACCATGCTCGCTATTTCATTGGCTCTTTTTCTATGCTTGTCACAAATAACCATTTCAGCATTGAAATAACTGGCAATTTCTCTTACGCGGTTTGTACTTCCCACGTCAGGGGCCGCAAAGGTAAGGTTTTCAAGGTTTAATTTCTCAATAAATGGAATAAAAATGGCCGAGCTATCCAGGTGATCCACGGGGATATCAAAAAAGCCCTGTATTTGCGGGGCATGTAAATCCATGGTAATTACGCGGTTTGCTCCCGCTGATTCCAGCAAAGTCGCGATGAGTTTGGCGCCAATAGCTACGCGGGGTTTATCTTTCCGGTCCTGCCTGGCATAGCCATAATAGGGAATAACTGCAATGATTTTATATGCACTTGCCCGTTTAGCCGCATCAATCATCAATAATAACTCCATCAGGTTTTCCGAAGGGGAAAAGGAGCTTTGAACAAGAAAAACATAGTCTCCACGGATACTCTCCAAAAAAACAGGCTGTAACTCACCATCGCTGAATTTCTGAATGTTTACATTTCCCAATGTAGCGCCAAATTGTTTGGCAATCTTAGCGGCAAGTTCTTTGGAACCGGTGCCGGAAAAAATCTTTACTGAAGGGCCCATATTGAATTTATAAGCGGCGAAGATAAAAAAATGAAAAAGATATTGTATTTTATAAAAAATATTTTTCCAAAATGGCATTTACATCTATCAAAAACTGGTCGGAAGATGACAGGCCTCGTGAAAAAATGCTCTTAAAAGGAAAAGAAGCCCTGAGTTATGCAGAGCTGATTGCTATTCTTATCAATAATGGCACCCAGGATCAAAGTGCATTGGATGTATCGAGAAACTTACTCAATGCTGTAAATAATGATTTGGGAAAATTGAGTAAAATGTCTGTCAGGGAAATTTTATGCTTAAAAATTAAAGGGATTGGTCCCGCAAAAGCAATTGCTATTGCTGCCGCATTGGAACTCGGCCTTCGGAGAGATATGCATGAAAAAAAGATCAACCGCATTACAAAAAGTACGGATGTGGCGGCTTATCTAAAATCACGATTGCAATATAAAAAACAGGAAGTCTTTGCCGTATTATTTTTAAACAGGGCCAATAAAATCAATCATTTTGAAATAGTCAGTGAAGGGGGTATTACCGGAACAGTAGTGGATCCACGCATCATCTTTAAAAAAGCACTGGAATATGATGCAGTAAACCTGATTCTTTGCCACAACCACCCCAGTGGGAATTTGCGTCCCAGCCAGGCTGATGAAGATCTTACAAAAAAATTATCAGAGGCAGCCCGTCATCTCGATATTTACATCATTGACCATATTATCGTAAGCGATGAAGGCCATTTTAGTTTTGCGGATGAAGGGATTATGTAATTCTTAAATGCAAAAAAACTATGCATCTATTTTCTCCCCAATATGTTTTATATTTGAAATAGCAAATCCTATTCTTCACCACTCAATTAAACTTATGAGAAAAGAATTGTTACTCTATTTTTCTTTGGGTCTTTCTTCGCTTCCTTTTCTTTTGCCACAAGAAAAAGCAGGCGCACCCCAGAGCGATTTTAAAACGGCTGAAACCATTGACCACACAGCGTTTCAGCGGAATTTCGGGGGGGGGGGGTAAACACCTTTTAAAAAGCTATGAATATGTAAACTCCCGTATTGATTGTTTATTCCGTTCTATTTTGTATAAAGTATCAGATAAGTTAAAGGGCATAAGAAAATTCATTTTCTGCGAGGACTACCGGCATTACCCGGATGCTTCGGGTAATTGC
>JAFDXJ010000015.1 GCA_018268015.1 Bacteroidota bacterium | reverse complement strand
CTTTTTTACATATTCATCATCAAAGAAACATTTGATGCCCCGATGATTCCCACAATTGCCACGTTCTTTTACACTCACCTTTCTCCCATCAAAATGAAAATCAATAACACAGGCATCACCATTTTGCTGATAAATTGCATTTCTGGTATCGGTCATTTTCATAACTCCCTTTAATTCACCTATACAATCTCCGTCATTTTTTTCAAAATGAATAAAGAACTGGTAACTGTGTTCATCTTTTCCATCACGCAGCGATATATAATTTCTTTTATTTTCTAAATAGTCGCCACTTAATTTATTTTTTTGCGGCAAAGTATCTAAAGGATTTATGACAGCCATATCTTCCGGATTTTCATTACTGTCTTTCATAACGGTAATAAAAGTATGCGATGAAGTTGAGTACGCCATGCTGTTGCGGCTAAACAGAATACTGTTGTCCCTGCCTTTTTTTTCACGGCTGATGATAAATGCCGGTTCATTTGTTACCAATACATTGTGATCATACTCATCGGAATGATTCTTTTTTAATAAATCCAGGTAAGCCACAAATTTTTTTTCTTTGTCCAGAACAAAAACAACGAGGTCCGTGTTTTTCCCATATTTCATGGTAAGCAAATAGAATTGATTTGAAGCCGTTTCCATTTTTCCTATAGCATGAAAGGTGATTTTTTGTGATTTAATTTTATCCTTTTTTACAGATTGAAATATGGAATCGGGGATAATACCCGAAATAGCCGAATAACTGATGGAGGTGGTATCTCCCATATTTTGTAAACTAGTATCATAAATACGCATAGGTAATTTTAAAGGTTGAAATGCTTTACTAAATGCATCAACGGATACCTGTTCCTCACCGGAGAGTGAAATATCGTCATTCTTGCAGGAGCTAAAGAAAAATAGCAAACATAAAGTTGCTAATAAAAGACCAGTTTTTTTAATGTTAAAAACCATAGGTACAAATTTGCATCTAAAATGATGTTCCTTGCAAATATATTTGTAATCATTTGAATAAATTGTGCCTTTCGGCACAAAGAAAATCTTTCGGTGAAATCAATCTTTTTAATTTTAGTCTCGCTCTTTTTCACTTTGGGGCTGCAAAGTAATGAGATCGGCAACGCAAGCGGCAGAGATATTCCGGCGAATAATTTCAATACATCCTATGTGATTTGTTCCTGGAATTTAAAGGATTTTGGATTTACAAAATCAGACCATATACTGGATTTTATCGCAAAAACAATTTCGGGATGTGATATTGTAGCCATTCAGGAAGTAGTTGCCGGTGAGGGAGGCGTTGAGACTGTTGGCAGACTCTACAGAAAATTGAACTCAAAATCAGATCAATGGCGGTATATCGTGAGTGCACCCACTTCAGGCAATTCTTATAAAAGAGAACGGTATTCTTTTTTTTGGAAAAAGGATCGTGTACAATTATCAGATAAGCCCTGGCTTGAAAAAAAATATAGCCTTGAAATAGATAGGGAGCCCTACTTAGCTACTTTTTTAATAAATGGGAAAGCCTATACACTCGTCAATTACCATGCGATCACTCAACGAATGCAACCTGAAAAAGAAATCAAATATTTCAAATATTTCCCTAATGAATATCCCGGCAAGAAATTATTGTTTATGGGAGATTTTAATTGCCCTCAAACACATACCGTTTTTAATCCCCTTAAAACAATGGGATATAAAGCCGCATTGACCGATGAGAAAACAACCCTAAAAATCAATTGTCATAATAAAGATTGCCTGGCTTCGGCTTTTGACCAATTTTTTTATAAGCCGGATGAATTTAAGGTAGATTCGTCCTGGGTATTCCATTTTTACAGGTCGTTTAATTCTTTAGAAGAGGCACGTTTGGTGTCAGATCATTTACCCATATTTATCCGTATCAATTAAATGTTCCGGAAGATCAATAAAATTGTAAACTGCATTCAATCAATTTAAAAAAATTAGAGGAACTTCGCCAGGAGCAAATGAGCCGCTTAAATGGAAAAACTCCTTATAAAAGAACAGGAAAAATTTACTGCTGTATTTCAAAATGCCTCTTTAGGTATTTTATTAATCAATGATAAAGGTGATATTGAACTGGCCAATGATTTTGCCTTACGCATGTTTGGATATGAAAGATCTGAAGTTCTTGGCAAGAAACTGGAGCTTCTATTGCCTCAGCGATTCCATTCCACTCATGTCAAAGAAAGAAAGAAATTTAATGCACATCCTGCAACCAGGCCAATGGGCAGAGGGCGTGAATTATTTGGTTTAAAAAAAGAAGGCCAGGAGATTCCTCTTGAAATAAGCCTCAGCAGTTTCACGAATGAAGATGGTGTGTTTTCCATAGCTTTTATCAGTGATATCAGTTTGAGGAGAGAAACGGAGAAAAAATTATTGCAGCAACGTCTTGCCTTAGCAGAGATGAATAAAAAAATGGAGGCACAAAATGATGAACTGGAAAAGAAAGTGCATGAACGCACTTTGAAATTGCAGGAAGCCTTAAGAAAACTGGAGTTATCAAAAGACGAATTGTATCATGCCTTAAACAAAGAAAAAGATTTGAATGAATTAAAAAGTGCATTTGTATCCATGGCATCGCATGAATTCAGGACACCTTTAAGCACCATACTGTCTTCTGCATCACTGCTTTCAAAATATAAATTGACCGAAGAGCAGCCCAATCGTGACAAACATGTACAAAGAATAAAATCGGCTGTGACGAATTTGAATAATATTCTGAATGAATTTTTATCTCTTGGAAAGATTGAAGAAGGAAAAATTAAAGCCAATTTTACCTCATTTAATATTCATGAAATGATCATCCAGCAGGTGAATGAAATGAATGACATATTGAAGCATGGTCAGCAGATTCATTATACACATACCGGAAGTGAAATGGTTGAACTGGATGATGTATTATTTAAAAATATTCTCATTAACCTGATATCTAATGCCGCCAAATTTTCACCTGAAGAGAAAACCATTACGATTCTTTCAGTTGTCTCCGGTAAAAAAATTATTTTTAGTATCTCCGATGAAGGTATGGGTATTTCTAAACAAGATCAACGACATATATTTGAGCTTTTTTTCCGGGCTAAAAATGCTGCAAATATACCGGGAACGGGCCTGGGGCTGCATATTGTAGCCAAATATGTAGAAATGATGAATGGTCATTTAAAATTAAAAAGTAACCTGGAAACAGGTACTGAAATTAAAATTGAGTTTAATCAATGATAAAGATATTACTGGTAGAAGACAGCCCGGAAATCAGGGAAAATACGGCAGAGATACTGACACTCGCAGGATATGAAGTTTATGCTGCATCCAATGGTCGCGAAGGATATGAAACGGCTTTGCAACAAAACCCCAACCTGATCATCTGTGATATCATGATGCCGGTATTGGATGGTTATGGTCTCTTGCATCTGCTTTCAAAAAATGAGCAATTGAAAAATACGCCTTTTATTTTTCTGACTGCCAAAACGGAGCGGAGTGACTTCCGAAAGGGTATGGAAATGGGAGCGGATGATTATATCACAAAGCCCTTTACCGATGTTGAACTAATGAATGCAATTGATAGCAGGTTGAGGAAGGAATCAAAAATTGCAGAAAGAGTGCAGGCACTGCAAAAATTAAATGGTTTTTTTGAAAGTATCCGGGGAGAAGAAACATTAAAAGAACTCGCTACTTCTAATGTAGTACATACTTATAAAAAAAAGCAATTGGTTTTTGAAGAGAGCAAATCACCTTATCATTTGTTTTATATTGTTTCCGGTAAAGTGAGAATATTCAAAATGAATGATTATGGTAAAGAACTAACAGTCGGCTTATACACGGCCGGTGATTTTTTTGGTTACCAGGCCTTGCTGGAAAATACTGTTTATCATGAATCGGCCGAAACATTGGAAGAATCAGAAATTTCTTGTATTGGTCGTACGGATTTTGAAAACCTGGTGTATAAAAATAAAGCCGTTGCACAAAAATTTATTCGATTACTTGCCCATGATGTCCATGAAAATGAAGATCAATTGATCAACCTTGCCTATAATTCCCTGAGGAAAAGAGTGGCAGAAGCCATTCTCACCTTATTATCAAAGTTCAAGGAAGAGGGAAAGGAAAATTTTTCAATGAGTATTTCCCGTGAAGACCTGGCACATATTGTAGGGACCACTACGGAATCGCTGATCCGCACACTGAGTGATTTTAAAGATGAAAATATTATATCTGCAGTGCCGGGAAATATTAAAGTACTGGACGAAAGTAAATTACGAAATATCATCAATTGAACTGGCAGCAGGTGACATCTTCATGTTGAATTCCAGGGAAAGGTTCAACCATTTTTTTCCCAATTCATGCATTCTTTCACGTAATAACTGATGGGAGGCAACAACCGAAGGACTATCTTTTTTTTCATCAGAAATATGCGAAAAATTGGCTAATGATTTGGTAAAGTTTTCCAACATTTCATCCACATGCAGGAATTCATTCTGAAAATATTCTGCTGTTTGAATATTCATGTTTATTTCAATATCATCCACCAATTCACTTAGCCTGTATTTAAGCAATGCGTTTTCCTGTTTAAAAAATTCCAAACAACGTTGCCAGGACATAAACTCCTGTTGTAACTGGTAGTACTTCGTTAATTTCATTTTTATTCACGCCACCTGTATTGCATTTATAAGAGAAATGACAGGTCTTATTTTTTTCAAAAATGCCTGATTTCCAGTTTATGCTTCATGAGGGTGAACAGCCACCTACATGATTTTAATCATTCATGAAGTTTTAAGAGACAGGAAAAAACTATTTATCCGTTTTATTCATTTTATAAGTGATTCGTATAATACCGGCTGCAATCAATATAGCGCAGTAAAATAAAAGAATATTAGCTAGAGGTATGGGCTCCATTTGAAATACCTCTAAGCCCTGCACCATAAGAATGACCTCCTGTACTAAAACACCAATAATAAAAAGGATTACACCAATGACGGAAACATGCCTATGCCGAGTACATAAATATTCATTAATGTATCCGATAATAAAAAATGAAATAATACATAGGAATGAAAGATGCAAATAACCAATAACTATGGGCCTGAAGGCAAAAGCAAAATGGCTAAAGTATGGGATTATAGAAAGCATTTGCAGAATCACTTTTATAATAAATGCGATGGTTGCCAGAATCCACAAAGTGCGTGTTGTTTTGGTAAATGAATGTGGAATAAATTTTTTGATAGCCGGAATTAATTTTAAAAAATACAGTAATACCAGGAGTTGAAGGATGCCGGAAATATCAGCAATATAGCGGAGATAGGCCGGAAGCTTTAACCAAAGAATGGATAATAAAAAAGAAGGCGCAACGGTAGTTGCCATGATGAAAAATAATTTTTTATTAATAGCTACCTCCTGTACAAGACCGGATCGGTATAAATGATAAAACAACAGACCAAAGCATACAAATAAAAACCAGCCATTATATTGAAAATGGAGAAAGAAATATATGGCAGCAAAATAATATTCCTGATTGGTATTATGCGTTGCCATCAGGTAAGCAAGGGTGAAGGCGCCTATGGCTGAAGTCCCCCATAAAATGAGGGCCATCTTAAACCAATTGACAGCATATGATTTATCTAATACCAGTTTTAAATCTTTCCAGAAATGATAAATAAAATAGAAAGAAATGAAAATACTCAATGTAGAAAAACTAATAGATAAGATCCTGTATCCCTGAAATAAAAATGAAAGGAATAAGCCATAAGCGTTAATACAATTTACAATAATAATACGGTTATATTTTTTGTAATTCGTATAAATCTCATTCCGCTCAAGATAATTAACCAGTAAAGCCATGAGCGCAGTACTTACCCAACCCACAAAGGCAAAGTGTGAATGCGCATACAATAAATATTTTTGGTTTATGAGGGGCAGGGGAAAATTAATCTTATAACGTAAAGTAACTCCAGCCAGGGCTACTATACAAAAATTTACCAGAGCCAATTGTAACCAACGTCTTGTTTTAAACTCATCCATAAATTCTAACAAATTTATTTAAATATTGGTGAAACCGGGTGCAAAGCAAATATTTTTTAGAAAATCACTGTATGACTGAAATCAGTAAAAAAAAAATCAAATTATGATAAACATCATAAAATAAATTTCCGATCTTAGCTAATCTTGCATTGTCTAAATTTTAAAAACAGTATTATGAAAAAAATGATGATCGTTTTGGGATTCGCTGCTTTTCTTGGGGCTTGTGGTAATCAAAATAATCCACCAGTCACTGAACCTCAACCAGCGGCTGACACTAATGAAGCAACAACTGCTAATGGAAACCCCTCTTATGACCCAAACAGGGGTGAAGGTAAATTCCATGATGTAGTGCTTCCTGCTACATTGGATGGAGCCATGGCGGATAAAGGACAAAAAATCGTAGAACTCAAATGCGAATCATGTCATAAAATGACGGACGAAAAATTAGTTGGACCAGGATGGAAAGGAGTTACTTCCCGCCATCAACCGGCTTGGATCCTGAATTTCATCACCAACACTGATGCCATGATTGACAAAGATCCCAAGGCTCAGGCTATGTTGGAAATTTGTATGGTACGTATGCCAAATCAGAATTTGTCTGATGATGATGCACGGGCCGTACTCGAGTTTATGCGTAAGAATGATGGCATAAAATAAAAAAAGTATAAGTGTAACATCATTTTAGGCTTTTTTAATATGAATAAAAAAGAAGCCTATAGAGAATCTTTTGCCCAAAACGATACAAGATAAACTTTCAAAAATTTAAAACAATGCTCAAATGAAAAAAACAATCCTGCCTTTATTATCACTTGCGGCAGCAGTAATCCTGCTGGGTAATACAGGGTGTAAACCAAAGAATGCCGAAAGTGCAGCATCCGGAGACGCTGCTGCTCGAGTATATGTACCGCCAGGAAAATATGATGAACTATATAACTTTGTTTCCGGTGGCTTTAGCGGACAAGTATCGGTATATGGCATACCATCCGGACGCCTGCTTCGTGTAATCCCTACTTTTTCTCAAGACCCGGAATCCGGCTATGGCTTTAGTGAAGAAACAAAACCAATGTTGAATACTTCACATGGACAAGTACCATGGGACGACCAACACCACCTTGAATTATCTCAGACAAATGGTGAAATTGATGGCCGCTGGTTATTTGCCAATGCTAATAATACACCACGCATCGCTCGTCTTGACTTGAAAACTTTCCGCACAGCAGAAATTCTGGAAATACCCAATAGTGCGGGAAACCATTCCTCACCTTTTATTACAGAAAATACGGAATATGTAGTTGCCGGTACACGTTTCAGCGTGCCGATGGATACTGATAACGGTGATGTACCCATTGATTCATATAAGAAAAATTTTAAAGGTACAGTTAGCTTTATCAGTGTCGCACCTACAACAGGAGAAATGAAAATTGCATTTCAATTGTTATTACCCGGTGTTGATTTTGATTTAAGTCACTCCGGGAAAGGGCCTAGTAGCGGATGGTTTTTCTTTAGTTGTTATAATTCTGAGCAGGCCAATACGCTGCTTGAAGTGAATGCTTCAAAAAGGGATAAAGATTTTATCATGGCCGTTAACTGGAAAAAAGCAGAAGAATATGTAAAGCAGGGTAAAGGTCAGGTTCAAAATGTTCAATATGCCCATAATGTATATAACGATTCTACTCATACCGCTTCAAGCACAATGGAGACCAAAACTCTTGTACTGGATGTAAAAAATTTCCCGGATATTGTATATATGATCCCTTGCCCTAAATCGCCGCATGGTTGTGATGTAGATCCTTCTGGGGAATATATAGTAGGTAGTGGAAAATTGGCTGCATTGATACCTGTTTTTTCTTTCAGTAAAATTCAACAGGCTATTACGAATAAAACATTTGATGGAGATTATGATGGTATCCCGGTTATTAAATATGAAGCTGCCTTATATGGGGAAGTTCAAAAACCCGGATTAGGCCCATTGCATACAGAATTTGATGGTAAAGGAAATGCTTATACAACCATGTTTATATCCTCAGAAGTAGTGAAATGGAGCATCAAAGACTTGAAGGTTTTAGACAGGCATGCTACCTACTATTCTCCAGGCCATTTATGTATTCCCGGCGGTGATACTAAAAAGCCGTATGGCAAATATTTAATCGCCTATAATAAAATTACAAAAGACCGGTATTTGCCAACAGGGCCTGAACTTGCTCAAAGCGCCCAACTCTTTGATATTAGTGGCGATAAAATGAAATTACTGGCTGATTATCCAAGTATCGGTGAACCGCATTATGCTCAGGCATGCCCGGCAGAGCTCATTTCTAAAAATTCACAAAAGATTTTTAAAATTGATGAGAATAAACACCCTTATTTCACGGCAGGTGAAAAAAATTCCAAAGTCACCAGGCAGGGAAACAGAGTGGACGTTTATATGACCGCAATTCGCTCGCATTTTTCACCGGACAATATTGAAGGCGTACAGGTTGGTGATGATGTATATTTCCATGTAACCAACCTTGAACAGGATTGGGATGTGCCACATGGTTTTGCTATGAAAGGAAATAATAATGCCGAATTATTAATAATGCCTGGTGAAACACAAACCTTAAAATGGACCGCCGATCGCGTGGGTATATTCCCCATGTATTGTACAGACTTCTGCAGTGCATTGCACCAGGAAATGCAGGGATATGTAAGGGTTTCTCCAAAAGGTTCAAATGTACCGCTAACATTTAGCCTGGGAAAAAACGCCACACCTTCCGATTCAACCAATACGAATTAGTTCCAGATAAACTTAAAGAGGCAGGCACCACCTGCCTCTTTATACTTTTCCTTTCAAGTAAATGAATCAGCTCTTTCTATACTTTCCATATTTTTTTAATTCAATAATCAATTAATATGCGACATACACATATTCATTTAACCATTTTTTCAAGAATAATCATTTTTATATGTGGTATTTTATTAATTGCAGTATTATTTGTTCCACTCTGGCAAATAGAATTGAATGCACCACAATATCCTGAAGGCCTTGTCTTGAAACTTTATCCCAATAAAATTGGTGGAAATGTAGAAATTATCAATGGTTTGAATCACTATATCGGGATGAAAACACTGCATACTGAAGACTTTTTTGAATTTACAATTCTTCCTTATATCATCGTTTTCTTTGCATTGCTGTGTTTCCTGGTTGGTTTGTTGAAAAAGCGGAAATGGTTATTCATTTTATTTATACTTTATACAACTTTTGGTGTTATTGCCATGTTTGATTTCTGGCGATGGGAATATAATTATGGACATAATTTAAGTCCTGACGCAGCCATCGTTGTTCCCGGGATGTCCTATCAGCCTCCTTTGATTGGATATAAACAATTATTAAATTTTGCGGCTTATTCCATCCCTGATATTGGGGGATTCCTCTTTATTGGTGTAGGATTGCTGCTCCTGATTGTATTATTTTTTGCCTATTTCGAAAAAAAGAAAAATAAATCAATTAGGCCTATAGCGGCTTCTACTATAGCCATCCTATTTTTCTTTACATCCTGTTCCTCTCAACCAAAGCCATTTAAAATTGGAGAAGATGCCTGCAGTTATTGTAAAATGACTATTTCTGATAATCGTTTTGGGGGGCAAATTATTACTCAAAAAGGGAAAGCCTATAAATTTGATGATACGCATTGCCTGCTGGCATTTGAAAAAGAAAACAGCATTCTTTTAAAGGATGTTAAAGAAATATACTTGATCAATTTTTTGGAACCTCATAATTTCATTCCTGCTCAAAAAGCTTTTATTTTGTATAGCAAGGAATTACAAACACCCATGGGAGGGCATGCTGCAGCCTATACCTCATCGGAAGCATTACAAAAAGATTTGCAGCAACTAAATGGTAAGATGATTGCCTGGAATGATTTGGTAATGATTCCGTAATGAATAGAAAAATTTATCTTTATTTTCTTACTGCTACCCTGCTTTTCAATATATCCGGGAATTGCCGTGTGCTTGAAGTTGGCAAGGATAAAGCTTTTCATTCCATTTCACAAGCATTGGATTTGGCAGGCAATGGTGATAGCATATTCGTTTATCCCGGTCTCTATAAAGAACGTGAATTGATCATCCGTAAGACTATTTATTTAAAAGGGATCAATTACCCAGTCATTGATGGCGAAAATAAATATGGTGTTTTTATCATACAGGCCAATAATGTGGTCCTGGATGGGTTTAAAGTACAACATAGTGGCCGCTCTGAAATAACGGATATTGCAGGCATCATGCTTGAAAGTTGCCATGGTGTATCCATCACCAATAATATCCTGGACGACACTAATTTTGGTATATATTCTCAACATGCCAGTAATTGTTTTATTAAAAACAATCGGATCACTGCATACGGCAAAAATGAAGTTCAGAGCGGAAATGGCATTCATGCCTGGCGCTCGGACAGTTTATATATTATTGGAAATACCATCACAGGCCACCGGGATGGTTTGTACTTTGAGTTTGTAACCAATTCCCTGATATGGAGAAATATCAGCCATAAGAATGTCCGATATGGAATCCATTTTATGTTTTCTCATCATGATACCTATATCAGTAATGTCTTCGAACAAAATGAATCCGGGGTGGCTGTCATGTACACCAACCATATCAAAATGTTTAATAATTTCTTCCTGGATAACTGGGGCGCAGCAGCGTATGGAATCTTATTAAAAGATATTACGGATAGTGATATCAGTGGGAATCATTTTACAAAAAACACCACCGCTCTGCACATGGAAGGCTGCAGCCGGATCAATCTCTATAAGAATATTTTTATCAATAATGGATGGGCAGTCAAAATTCAGGCTAGTTGTGACAATATAGATTTTACAAAAAATAATTTTATAGGAAATACTTTTGATATAGGAACGAATGGTTCATTGGTCCTGAATACTTTTAATGGAAATTATTGGGATAAATATGAAGGCTATGATATCAATAAAGATGGTGTAGGTGATGTGCCTTACCATCCTGTAAGTATGTATTCCATGATAATTGAAAGTAATGCGGCGGCTCTTATGCTTTTCAGGAGTTTGATCGTAACATTGCTGGATAAGAGTGAGAAAGTATTACCTGGTATAACGCCTGAAAATTTAAAAGACAATACACCTCAAATGAAGCCATGGCCTCTATGATTGAAACAAAAAACATAACAAAGAAATTCGGGAAATTAAAAGCGCTTGATCAGGTATCTGTCACTTTTTCAAAGGGAGAGTGTGTCGCGCTGCTTGGCCCCAATGGCAGCGGAAAAACGACATTAATCAAATCTCTCTTAGGTATGGTAGTACCAGATAGCGGGGAAATTTTTTTTAACCAAAAACCCATAAAACAGCAATGGGCATACCGGGAGAAAATCGGTTATATGCCACAAATCGGAAGATACCCTGATAATATGACTATAGCACATGTTATAAATATGATGAAAGATATCCGGCGTGGTAGCCGGTCTGTGCTGGATGAAGAACTGATAAATAGCTTTGGCCTGGATAAGATCCTGCAAAAAAAGATGCGCGGCCTTTCCGGAGGTACTACACAAAAAGTTAGCGCCTGTCTTGCTTTCCTTTTTTCTCCTGATGTGCTTATACTGGATGAACCTACAGCCGGACTGGATCCTGTGTCTTCGGAAAAATTGAAACAAAAAATCCTGGATGAAAAAGAGAAAGGAAAACTGGTTTTAATAACATCGCATGTGCTGAGTGAACTGGATGACCTGATTACAGAAGTTTTTTATATGCAGGAAGGACAGGTATTATTTCATAAAAAACTAACTGCATTAATAGAAGATACCGGGGAGCTTAAATTATCAAAGGCCATCACTTCCTTTATCAATAATCATCATTCACTGACTGTTGTTTAAATTGATATTATGAAAAAGATTTTGAAATATGTAATGGTGGATATTGTACAAAATAAAATTGTACTTATCTATACAGCATTACTCCTGATCATATCCTTGAGTATTTTCAACCTAGAAGATAGTGCAGCCAAAGGCATGTTGAGTTTACTGAATATCATTCTCATCCTGGTGCCTTTGATTTGTATCATTTTTTCAACGATCTATGTATATAACAGTGCGGAGTTTATTGAATTGCTTGTAAGCCAACCACTCAAACGAAAATCAATTTGGCTCAGTTTGTTTTACGGGTTGGCTTTATCACTCTGTATTGCTTTTTTTGTGGGGGCCGGCATTCCGATTCTTTTTTATCATGCAGATAGTACCGGCATCATGATGATTTTAACAGGAATAGCACTTACCATTGTTTTTGTAGGGATTGCTTTACTGGCAGGCGTATTAGCCCGTGATAAAGCAAAAGGTATTGGTTTTTCAATTTTATTGTGGCTGTATTTCTCGCTCATTTTTGATGCTTTGGTATTATTCCTCTTATTCCAATTCCAGGATTACCCACTAGAAAATGTGATGGTTGTCTTCAGTTTTCTCAATCCGATTGACTTGGGGAGGATACAAATATTATTAAAAATGGATATCTCTGCATTGATGGGATATACCGGCGCTGTATACCGTGATTTCTTCGGGAGTTCTATGGGTATCATCATTTCCTTCTTAGGCCTGGCTGCCTGGATTTTTTTACCGGTTTATTTTTCTTTAAGAATCTTTCGGAAAAAAGATTTATAAGATTTTACTATAAAGCAGTTCTATTTTTTAAATAAATTTCATCACGAAAAATAGGCAATGTTTCTATTGAAATTTTCTGAAGCAAGGTTGACTTATATGTATCAAACATAAATTACGATATTTGATATAGCAATTCATTGAATGCCGTGAAATCTTAAAATCAATTTTTAGATGAGTTAAAAAAAAATCATCACCTTGGAATCGGGTTTCAGGAAAGCGGGGCGAATAGAAAAATAATGGAATAAACAAGAAATAAAAAGAGGCTGTCTCAAAAGAATGAGATGGCCTTTTTCCATTTTTTGCCAGGAATGCATTCAATTAATAGAAATTGAACGATATCTTTTTTATGTAGATGTCTTTTTCATTAAAAAACGCGATGCCTAAGCAACTTTTTTTCTTAAGTTGTGCGCTAGTGCTAATAATCCGGTTTCAGTAGCCACTTTATTGATACCTCTGAGCATAAATCTTTTAAAGCCGTGGTTGTGCTTGATGTTTGCAAAGACTGGTTCGGTATCAAAGCATCTTTGTTTTCGCTTTTCTACACCCCGTTTTGATTTAAGCCGCTTCTCTGCTTGGGCTCTCAACCTGTTGAGGTTGTGATTTACCTGGATTATTCGATTACCTGTCTGGCTGTGGCACTCAACTCTTAGCGGACAGCCATTACATTTAGTGGCTTGGTAAAAATCCAGGGTTTGCTCAAAGCCTGCTTTTGTTTTCCTGGTTTTTGTGTATTTATATTTCATAGGGCGTCCTGATGGACAGGTATATTCATATTTGTATTCATCATAAGCCAGCTTGTCAACACTATAGGCTTCATTTGATCTGATTGTTTTGTTTTGCGAACGATCAAATTGATTGTGTTTTACATAACCCGTGATGCCTTTGCTTTCCAGCCACTGATAATTCTGCTCAGAGCCGTAACCTGCATCTGCAGTAATACTTGAAGGTTGCTGTTTATAATTTTTGATGTGGCTCCTGAGGTGTTCTATAAGAGTATTGGTATCGGTCGTATTCTGGTGTATGGAATAAGAAACTATTTATTGTTTATTGGTGCTAATTTGTACATTGTATGCTGGTTTGAGTTGGCCGTTGCGCATGTGATCTTCTTTCATACGCATCAATGTTGCATCCGAATCAGTCTTGCTATAGCTATTGAGCTGGTTGCCTAAAATCTTTTGTTGCTGATCGTATTTTTTAAGCGCCTCCGGCCACTCGCGTTTTGCTTAGTTCAGCTTTTGCTTTACATCTTTGCATACCTGCTTGTCCTTGATGGCTTCATTAATAGCATTAATAGTTTGCGCTACCTTTTCACTATCTATTTTATCAAAACCATATGGATTCGTATCATTCAACTCGCTGGCAGTCACTGATTGGGCATACTTCCACAGATCATTGAGTTGCTCCTTAATGCGCTCACGGTTCTTTATTATGGCTTTGCCCCAAACAAAAGTGTATCGGTTAGCGTTGGCTTCGATTTTGGTGCCATCTGTATAAAGATCTTTAATATTTAAAAGGCCTTTCTCGCATAACAATAACACTACCTGGTTGAAAATGGGTCTTAACGTAGTTTGTAAACGTACGCCCCTGAAGCGATTGATGGTATTAGGATCAGGCTTGCTCATACCTGCAAGCCACATGAAGTGGATGTTTTGAGCTATGGCTTCTTCAATCTTACGACTGCTGTAAATATTGTTAACATATGCATACACCAGCACTTTTAACAACATTCTTGGATGATAAATGCTGGTACCTCCTGGCTTATAAAGCCTGATGACTGGTGTAATATCAATCTTTTCCAGCACAGCATCCACAATGCGTACAGGATGATTTACAGGTATCAGACCACAATGATCTGGCGGTAACAGCATAGCCTGATGCTGATTATTTTGTTTGAAAACTACCGTTAATGATTTTCCTTTTGCCATATATAAATAGAAGCAAAAACAGTACGACAACCTAATAAAAGCCAAAGAACTTATACAGTAAAAATGTGCAGAAAGACAACCCAAAAACTAAAAAATCTTTTTGCAAGCTAAATTTGTGTGGATAAACACCAGCTAAAAACTGAAAAATAAAAAAACTGCCCCAATTTACTTTTGAGACAGCCTCTTGGTTTACCTCGCCCGTGGAGATAGAGATGGTGAACCTGTGCAGAAAAGTAAGATTGCTGAAAGTGAAAATATTCCAAGGAAATTTTTAGAAGCGATCTTGTTGGAATTGCGTCATGCCGGTATGTTAAACAGCCGTAAAGTAAAAACGGGTGGTTACTATTTTCAGCAAAAACCGGAAGATATAAATATTGCAGATGTAATGCGCTTGTTTGATGGCCCTTTTGCATTACTGCCCTGTGTGGCTTATAAATATTATGAACGATACGAAGATTGCATTGAAGAAGAAACCTGCGGCATTCGTTCAGTGTTTTCTGATGTACGTTCAGAAACAGTAAAAATGCTAAAGCGGGCAACTCTGGCAGAGATTATGAAGCGCAGTGAAGATTTAAAAAAAGAAATCACCAAACAAAAGAAGAGTTTAAAAAAAAAATAAAATTTTTTTTATCATAATATCTATTAATTCTATAGGAATTATATATTTGTCGAAATTTATCTATTTATGAAGCATATTTTAAATTTTAGAAAGCTATTCTGTTTTTTTATTTTGATACAGGGTTATTCAACTGTACGGGCTCAATCAACACAGCCTTCTTCGCCGGATACTACAAAAAAACCGGCTGCAGATACTGTTGTAAGAAAGCCTGAGCAAAAACCAACACTCACTATAGGCTTAGACATGAGAACACGAGCTGAGCTAAAACATGGCTATCGCAGCCTCCCTGTAAAAGATACTTCGGCTGCTGCAGATATAAGCCAGCGCACACGTTTAAATTTTGACTACAAAAGCAAAAGTTTAGATGTTTTTTTATCAATACAGGATGCAAGGATTTGGGGACAACAAGACCCTAAAGAAGGTCAAACCGGCAGCAGCACTACTGCATCACCTTCTACTACCTTTCCGTTGTATTTTTTTGAAGCGTATGCTGAACCTCATTTCGGAAGTAAATTTTCCATGCGTATAGGCAGGCAAAGAGTTATATATGATAACCAACGTTTGTTCTCAGAAAATGATTGGCGTGTACCGGCAAATTCACACGATGGGATCAGGTTAATTTATAATAATAATATCAATTTCACAACTGAATTACTGGCAGCTTTTAACCAGTCGGGTGAAAATACATTTACTACTAAATACCAGCCAATACTTCCTAATTATAAGGATCTTTTTGTTCATTATCTTAATTGGAAAATGACAGATAAGCTGGCATTAACTACCATTAATGTAATGGATGGTTTTCAAAGTTCTGTTCCCGAAAAATATACAACAACATACCAACGGTTTACAAGTGGTGGCAGGCTGGAGTATTCAGCTTATAACTGGTATGTTACTTTTTCTGGCTATTATCAGTATGGAAAAGATTCTTCAGGCAAAAAAATTGGCGCATATTATATTCAGCCAGAAATAAGATATTCTACAAATTCATTTACTGCAAGGCTTGGTATGGAATATTTAAGTGGAGCTGATTCTTCTACTCATCCTTCAAATGATAAAAATTTTGTTCCCTTATATGGTACCAGCCATAGGTTTTTGGGCAACCTGGATTTATTTACCTCCTTTCCAAGAGATGTAAATGGAGCGGGTTTAATCAATCCCTATTTATTCTTCCAGATGAAGTTTAATAACGTAACGTTACGAATGGAAAATCATTTGTTTTACTCGCAATCGAAATTTGTGTACAATGGCACTGCAACTGATAAGTATCTTGGTTTTGAAAACGACTGGCGGCTTAATTACAAGCCAAACAAATTTACAGATATAGAGATAGGCGCGTGCTGGGCTATAGTTAGCAAATCAATGGCAATAATCAAAAAGGGTGGTGATAATACATTGATACCATATTTCGGTTATGTGAGTTTAAAGTTAACGCCAACACTTGGCAAGTTCACTTTATAAATTTTTTTTAATTCTAATTCCTACTAATTATATAGATTTAATAAATTAAATACATTATGAAAAAAAGATTTTCAATTATTACTATTGTTTTGCTCGCATTCAGTATAAATTTTAATGGAGCGCCTGCACCAATACATACAAATTCACCAAAAGTAATAGCCATTTCATTTTCCGGTGCTTTTGCTTTGTATCCGTTAATGCAAACATGGGCTGTTGAATACAATAAAACACATCCCGATATCAGGTTTGATATACAGGCTGGCGGCGCTGGTAAAGGTTTAACCGATTGCCTTTCCGGTGCTGTTGATGTAGGTATGTTTTCGCGCGAATTAACTGATGCTGAAAAAGCAAAAGGTGTATGGACTTTGGCGCTTTGTAAAGATGCTGTCATTCCAACCATCAGCTCAAGAAACCCTGCTTTAAAACAAATACAAATTCGTGGTATTAAGAAAGCTGAGTTCAATTCAATTTTTGTTGACCGTAGTATTACAACATGGGATGATTTATTAGGTACAAAAAACAAAGGCGGTAAAAGAATTAATGTTTATACAAGAGCAGATGCAGCCGGTGCTGCAGATTCATGGGCAGCTTTCTTTGGTAAAAAACAAGAGAACTTAAAAGGCGTTGGTGTGTCTGGTGATCCTGGTGAAGCAGATGCCATTAGAAAAGATCCATTCTCTATTGGTTATAACAATACATTGTTTGTATTCGATCCTAAAACCGGAAAGAAATTACAGGGCATTGAAGTTGTGCCGATTGATGTAAATGGCAATGGCCAGATTGACCCGAACGAAAATTTCTACGGCAATCTTCGCCAGTTTTTAAAGGCAGTGAACGATGGTAATTACCCTTCACCTCCTGCAAGAAATTTATATTTCATTACAAAAGGCAAACCTCAGAGAAAAGAAATCACAGACTTCTTTAAATGGGTGTTGAGTAACGGGCAGGCTTTTGTGAATGTTGCAGGTTATGTTCCGCTTCCAAAAGCTGTAATAGCAGACCAGTTGAAGAAGCTTGCAAAGTAGCTGATTGTTATTCATACGTTATATAAACCCACGCTTTCATTTAATAAACTTCTAAAGTTGATAGTCTTTTAAATTTCAGAAACTAAAACCGTCACCAATAATGATTTTATCACGAAAATTAAAAGACAGCATTTCATCCAAATGGATGTTAGCGTGTCTTTCGTTTTGCCTGTTATTGCCTTTGGCTATTGGTTCAGGCCTTGTTCTTAAATCGCTACCGCTGCTTCAATCACACTCCTTAAAAGAACTGATTTTTTCAGAAGACTGGTTTCCTTCAGATAATCAATTTGGTTTTTGGCCATTTATTGTTACATCAGTTTGGGTAACAGTGCTGGCATTAATTATATCTATTCCGCTTTGTCTTTTATCAAGCATATACTTAACACAGTTTGCACCAAAATGGGTTTTAAAATTCATGCGGCCTGTTATTGATATTCTCGCAGGTATTCCATCTGTTGTATATGGCGTTTGGGGTTTGTTGGTAATTGTACCGTTGGTGGGCGATAAGATAGCGCCATTGTTTCACCAGGATTCACTTGGTTATAGTTTATTGGCCGGGGCAATTGTTTTAGCTGTAATGAGCATTCCATACATATTAAATATGCTGCTGGAAGTTTTCAGGCAAATACCTGTTGAGTTGGGCGAAGCATCTCTTTCTCTTGGTGCAACAAAATGGGAGACCATTAAACACATATTTATTCGTAAAGGTTCCTCTGGTATTTTATCAGCATTCGGCTTAGGTTTTTCAAAAGCATTGGGCGAAACAATTGCAGTATTAATGGTGATTGGCAATGTGCCGCAGATACCGCAATCAATGTTTGATTCAGGTTATACATTGCCTGGGTTGATTGCTAACAACTATGGTGAAATGATGAGCATTCCATCTTATGATTCAGCATTAATGTTTGGTGCATTATTGCTGTTTGTGATCATTGTTATCATCAATATTATTTTCCGTTACATCATTTATAAATCCGAACTTATATGACAGTCAGAAGAAAATACGAAGAAAATTTCTTTCGTTTCTTGTCGTTCCTGTTCACTGCAATAATTGTGTTTGCATTGGTTCAGATTATATGGACGATAGCAAAAAAAGGCGTGCCTTCTTTATCATGGCAAATCATTAGCCAGGAACCAAAAGGCGGTTATTATTTTGGCAAAGATGGTGGCATATTAAATGCTATAGCTGGTTCATTTTATTTAGCTGTATCTGCAACTGTTTTAGCTTTTATAATTAGCCTTCCGGTTGCCTTATTCATGAATATTTATTTAATAAGATATCAACGTTTATTGATTGGTATTCGCTTCTTTTTAGATGTATTATGGGGCGTTCCATCAATAGTGTATGGTGCTTTTAGTTTCACTTTATTAATGTATCTCGGTTATAAAAATTCATTGGGCGCAGGTACAATAACCGTTGCTGCAATGATAACACCCATTATGATTCGCGCTATGGATGAAGTTGTAAAAACCATTCCGATTGGTTTGCAGGAAGCATCATTAGCATTGGGTTCAACAAAAACAGAAACTGCATATAAAGTCTTTTTCCGTGAAGCTTTACCTGGTTTTGCAACAGCTATTTTGTTAGCCTTTGGCCGTGGTATTGGCGATGCCGCTTCTGTGTTGTTCACCGCAGGTTATACTGATTATATTCCGCATAGCTTTAGCGAGCCTACAGCAACATTGCCATTAGCTATTTTCTTCCAGTTAAGCTCACCTATTGAAGAAGTGCAAAACCGTGCTTATGCAGCGGCGGTTATTCTAACATTAATTGTATTGGTATTAAGTGTATCAGCCAGATTGCTTAAACCAAGAAAATAATTATTCACCACTAAAAAATATACTATGCCATCAACAATTGAATTGAAACAGGAAACAGAAGTAAAAGTAGAATCAATTCCGGCACATGTGCCAATAGTTAAGATTGATAAACTTAATGTGTACAGCAAGGGCACGCATATTCTTAAAGATGTTTCTACTGTAATTCCAAAAAATAAAATAACTGTTTTGCTCGGCCCATCCGGTTGTGGTAAAACTACCCTGTTAAAATGCCTGAATCGTTTAACTGATTTGTATCCTGATTTAAAAATAAACGGCAGTATAAAAATTGATGGTGAGGATATTTTTGATGCAGGAAGAGATATTACAACCATTCGTCAAAAAATGGGTTTATTACTGCAAAGACCTTACCCGTTGCCGATGAGCATTTATGATAATATTGCTTATGGCCTAAAACTAAAAGGTATTCGCAAAAAGAAAATAGTAAATGCAAAAGTTGAAAAACATTTGAAAGAAGTTGCGTTGTGGGATGAAGTGAAAGACCGTTTAAAAACATCTGCACAACGTTTATCAATTGGCCAGCAACAGAGATTATGCTTGGCAAGAGGTTTGGCCGTTGAGCCTGAAATTATTTTGGCTGATGAACCTTCATCTGCATTAGACCCCATTTCATCAAAAGTTATTGATGAAGAATTTTTAAGATTGAAATCTGATTACACAATTATATTGGTTACACACAGCTTACGCCAGGCAAAGCGCTTGGGAGATAATATAATTTTTATGTACTACGGAGAAATTGTTGAAAGCGGCCCC
This sequence comes from Bacteroidota bacterium, assembly GCA_018268015.1. Classification (GTDB taxonomy): domain Bacteria; phylum Bacteroidota; class Bacteroidia; order Chitinophagales; family Chitinophagaceae; genus JAFDXJ01. The sequence continues at coordinate 22,632 of JAFDXJ010000015.1, read as the reverse complement.
GCAGAACAAGTATTTGAAAACCCGCAATCGAAAATATTGCAGGAGTATTTGCGCGTAGGGCATTAAACTTTGTTGGTGGTAAACGTTTGAATAAAACGAAAAAGGCTGTCTCAAAAGAATGAGATGGCCTTTTTCCATTTTTTGCCAGGAATGCATTCAATTACAGCCTCTTTAGGTCAAAGTAAACCTGTCATTTATTTTTGATAAGTGTCCATAAATTTCACAAAGGCATTTCCGGCAGCAAGAAGGCTATTACCACTATTTAATGCTTTTGTAGTTCCATTATTTGAGCTTAGCCAAATAGCATAAGGAACTCCGGTATTGGCTATTTCCTGGAGCATAGAAGAAGTAAGCGTTTCATCTGCATCCACCTGGCCACATTCCCCGAGTATTACCGGCTTGCCTGTAAGTTTTGATAAAAAGTCAACGGCCCTCCCCAACTGCCCGGTAGAAACAGCATTTGTATTATTTGATGTACTCGCTTTAGTGCCCATTTGTTCATACCAGTGGAGGTTTACATAATCAATATTAATATTCTTAAGTCCTTCGACTAATTCTTGTGCTTGTGCTAATTTCTTTCCAATATCTGAATTCATGTTTTGATTTTGGGAAAATTTTAATATGCGGGTATTCATGGTTGAATTCGCAAATCGGTTTGCCTCATCACGCTGATTTTGATTAAGAAGGTAATTGTACACTAATAAGCTGATCTGTGGATTGGTGATACCTCCATCAGATACTTTCACCCCTTTACTGTGCGCAACGTCCACAGCAACTTTAAGCATATTTAAATAATTACTGATATCACCTGAATGAAATTTTAATACAAGCTCTTCATTTTCTACGAGTAAAACTTCTGGTTTATATTTCGATAAAATATCATTCAATTTAGTACGGTAAACATCCAATTCACTTCCGGTTGGGAAAGGTTGTGGCGTTTTCGTACCGTCATCATTTCTTATTTTTTTCCAATAGACATTCAGCAATACTTTGTACCCGGCATTTTGTAATGCTTCCAGGTTTGAATTTTGGCCATTCCAGGTATCCATAGACAGCGTCATGCGCGTCGTTTTTACACGAAGTTGTTTTAAAATTTCAAGTTTATCCTGAGCACTGCTGATATCCGCGAACATTACTCCAAACTGCGTATTGCCTGGAGTATATGCAGGATTCGTATTTACAGTTTGGCTTGAGTTTGAATTTACCTGTGAGTTTGATTGAGCATTTTGTTGTGCAGGCAGGCATCCGCCTAAGAAGAGAAGGGAAAGAAAAAAAGTTTTCATCTTTTTAAGTTTTAAGTGAAAATAAGACCGCTGAGCGGCTTTATCTAGTGATTCAATTATCATACCATATTATCATTGACTTTCTTTCCAATAACTGAGGCATTCTTCCACCATTTTTGTACTACCAATAAAAACAGGAGTTCTATCATGCAGTTTTTTTGGTACGATATCCAGAATACGTTGTTTTCCATTGCTGGCCATTCCTCCTGCTACTTCTACTATAAAAGCAAATGGATTGCACTCATACATCAGGCGTAATTTTCCACCCGGTTTATCTGTTGTTCCGGGATACATAAAAATACCTCCTTTGATAAGGGATCGGTGCATATCAGCCACCATGCTTCCTATATATCGCTGCGTATAGGGCCCACCGTTTTCTTTGGTCTTATTCTGGCAAATATCTATATACTTTTTAACCGGTGCTTCATACTGGAAAAAATTTCCATGATTTACGGAATAAATTTTACCATTATCAGGAATCTTGATATCCGGATGACTCAGGCAGAATTCACCAATAGATGGATCCAGGGTAAAGCCATTTACGCCCCTGCGTGTAGCATAAACTAACATGGTGCTGGAGCCATAAATAATATAACCTGCAGCAACCTGCTTCACGCCTGCCTGAAGAAAATCCGCTTCAGATGCCGGCTGGCCGGGACTTGTAACCCTTCTGTAAATTCCGAATATCGTACCTATTGATGCATTTGTATCTATATTACTGCTCCCATCCAAGGGGTCAAACATTACCACATACTTGCTATCATTACTTATTTCATCATTAAAAATGACTACATCATCCATTTCTTCACTACCTATGCCTGCACAACTGATACCGTGCTGTAAAACACCTACCATCTGATTATTAGAAAACACATCCAGTTTTTTTACATCTTCACCCTGCACATTGGTGGTGCCTTCATCACCCAGGATATCTACCAATCCTGCTTTATTCACTTCTACATTTATTCTTTTACCTGCAAGACCTATATCCCGAAGGAGGCTGCTTAGTTCCCCGGTGGCATTGGGTATTTTGCGGTATTGCTGAATTGTAAATTCATCCAGCGTTAGTATTTGCCTGTTGATCATACATCAATATTTTAGTTGGTGCAAAATAAGTAAATGTATTAAATTTTTTGATGCTCCTGACCCTATCTTTGTTGAATTATCTTTTTTATAAAATTTCTATGAAAGTATATAAATTCGGAGGTGCAAGTATCAGTAATGAAGAACGCATCTCCGCTTTAGTCCCTATTTTAAAAGAAAATGAAAAGCCTCTCCTGCTCATCATTTCCGCTATGGGAAAAACAACCAATGCGCTGGAAAAGGTCGTAGAGGCTTTTTGCACAGGCCATCAAAATGAGGCGCTCATGCTTTTTGAAAAAATTAAAAAGCAGCATAATACATTGGCTAAATACCTGTTGGTTACCACCGCCCTGGAATGTGATGAAAAATTAAAAGAATTTTATACGGAGATCGAATGGTTACTGCATGGTTCTGCAGACAGGGAGTATGATTTCTATTATGATCAGGTCGTTTGTGTAGGAGAACTGCTCAGTACCTGCATTATGAGTTATTATTTTCGTGAAATGGGCCTTGCAAATAATTGGTTGGATGTACGTGATTTATTGCGTACAGATAATAATTTCCGGGATGCTGCAATAGATTGGCCTGGCACATCGGAAAAAATAAATGCTATCGTAAAACCATTACTAACACCGAATAATATCGTCATTACACAAGGCTTTATCGGAAGTACCAGCGAAAATGAAAGTACTACACTTGGCAGGGAAGGCTCTGATTTTACTGCGGCTGTCTTTGCAAATATTCTTGATGCGGAAAGTGTAACCATCTGGAAAGATGTTCCGGGGGTTATGAATGCCGATCCCAAACAATTTCCTGAGGCGGTTCTTATTCCGGATCTTTCATTTAATGAAGTCATTGAAATGGCTTTTTATGGAGCACAGGTCATTCATCCCAAAACCATCAAACCTTTAGAAAATAAAAATATTCCCTTATATGTAAAATGCTTTTCAGATACCTGCCTGCCGGGAACGATTATTTCTAAAAAACAAAATAAAAAGATGCCCCCCGTTATTGTAATGAAGCAAAACCAGGCATTAATTCATTTACATACAAAAGACCTTTCCTTTATTGGCGGAAAGCCCATGGGGCATTTATATACTATTTTCGAAGAATTAAAAATTAAACCAAACTTGATTCAAACAGGCGCTGTGAATGTGCAAGTGTGCCTCGATGATGTTCGGGATAAAATTGAAGTGTTTGCTTTGGCTGCTGAAAAAGATTTTGAAGTATCCGTGGAAAAGGGATTGCAACTATTGACCATACGCCATTGCCCGGAGGGCCTGCTTGAAAAAATGACTTCCGGGAAAAATATACTTCTTACTCAAAAAAGCCCGGAGACCGTACAAGCTTTGTTCAGGTAGTATTTTTACCATGTCAAATAGTTATTTCGCGTTCAAAAAATTTACAATTCACCAGGGTCTATGTGCCATGAAAGTTTGTACCGACTCGAGCATTTTCGGAGCCTGGACAGAACCGGTAAAGACAGAAGAGCATTTCCGGGTATTAGATATCGGTACGGGTACCGGCCTATTATCGCTTATGCTGGCGCAGCGTTATGAAAATGCTGAAATAGATGCAATTGAAATAGATGAAGATGCTTATCTCCAGGCTAAAGAAAATTTCCTGCAATCACCCTGGGCCGATCGCTTAAATGCAACACATTCGGATATATGCGATTTTCCATTGAAAGAGAAATATGATTTCATCCTTTCAAACCCTCCTTTCTTTCATCTTAGTTTAAAAAGTCCAAATCAAAGGGTTAATATGGCCCGTCATGTACATACATTAAATGAAATAAATTTAGTTCAGGTGATAGATAAACATCTGAATGATAAAGGAAGTTTTTCTTTAATGATTTCATTTGAACATAGGGCTATTTATTTACAGGCAGCTCAAAAAGCAGGATGGTTTTCATGGAAAGAATTATGGTTAAGACAAACCCCGGCACATGGCTATTTTCGGGCATTCATTCAATTTAGAAAACAATCTTTAAAACCCGAAAAACTCGAAATGTGTATCAAAGAAAATAATACTACGTATTCGGATACATATTATAAATTGATGAAAGATTACCTGCTTTAAGCAAACTGGAGGAATCAAGAATGCTTGTACGTACATTTACTTTTGAAAGTTTGCCGCAATAAATGAATTAGAAAATTTGTTTTACATAAAATCAGAAAGACCTGAATTTCAAAAGAAACATATTTGTCTTTATCCTGATATTCCTGTCTTGCCAGGCAATGGCACAGGTTTCCAATATACATAGGAAAAAAATTCCGGCAAGAGGGGCTTACAAAATTGATTCATTATCAATTGTGCCCAATACTTTTCGTATAATGGGAATAGATTCTACTTTTTACACACTTGATGCTGCTCATTCAGCAATTACCTGGTTAAAAGAAATGCGGCAGGATAGTGTAGAAGTTATTTACCGGACATTTCCCTTTTCATTGTATTCTTCATCTCAACGTTATTCTTTTGATAGTATCAGTAATAATTTTGTGGCCGTCCCAAGGTATGAACAAAATACTTCAGCCAATCAAAACCTGTTCAATTTTGGCAAGCTAGATTATAAAGGTAGTCTGGGTAGAAACCTGAGTATTGGCAATAATCAGGATGCGGTTTTTAATTCACAATTAAATCTGCAGCTCAATGGATATCTTAGCGATAGCATTCAATTAAGCGCCGCCATTACAGATAATAATATTCCCATTCAGCCTGATGGTACTACGCAACAATTAAATGAATTTGATAAAATTTTACTTGAGTTCAGTAAATCAAAATGGAAAGTCTGCCTGGGTGATATTGATATACGTCAGGATCAGTCTTACTTTTTACAATTTTATAAAAGATTACAGGGATTATCTTATAAGCAGGATATTGATTTTGGAAAAAACAATCATTCATCTACTTTAATGAGTGGAGCCATTGCAAAAGGAAAATTTGCCAGGAATATCATTACCCCTATAGAGGGAAACCAGGGCCCTTACAGGTTACAGGGAAATAATAATGAGGTATTTTTCATAGTACTGGCCGGCACGGAACGCGTATATATTGACGGGGTACAGGTACAGCGAGGCGAGGACCAGGAATACGTAATCAATTACAATACTGCAGAAATAACTTTTACTCCCCAACAACTGATTACAAAAGATACCCGCATACAAGTTGAATTTGAATATGCAGATAGAAATTATTTAAACACCATGTTGTATGTTCAGCAACAAGTGAATTTGAATAATAAATTGAACATTTTTGTTGCTGCTTATCAAACTAAAGATGCCAAAAATGCTCCCATTAATCAGACGCTGGATAATCCGCAAAAGCAATTCCTGGCTAATCTTGGCGACAGTATTCAGAATGCATTTTACCCTTATTCCATGAAAGATACCTTTTCTGTAACGAAAATTTTATATGCAAAAAGAGATACGGTTTATAATGGCATTCATGACTCCATCTTTGTTTATTCGACAAATCCGGATAGTGCAATGTATAGTTTGTCTTTTTCTGAAGTTGGTTATCAAAAAGGAAATTATATTCCAATATACAATGGGGCTAACGGAAAAGTGTATCAATGGATACAGCCGCTGGATGGCACGCCCCAGGGAAGTTTTGAGCCGGCCGTTTTCCTGGTGACACCCAAACTGCAGCAGCTGGTAAGTGTTGGGGCCTCCTATCTTTTAGATAAAAAAACGACCATGTATGCAGAATTTGCAGCAAGTAACACGGACATTAATACGTTTTCAGTAAAAGACAAAAACAGTGATAAAGGGCTAGCCGGAAAATTCTCTATACAAAGAAATGATTCCTTGTATTTGAAAAATAAGAAAGCTTATGCCCTGGAAACGACAGCCGGGTATGAATGGGTACATAAAAATTTTACTCCAATTGAAAGATTACGGCCTGTAGAATTTGCCCGGGATTGGGGGTTACCCATTTTATTGCAACCGGCTACGGAACAATTACCCTCCTTACAGGTTAAAATTTCGGATGTACAAAATAATTTCCTGCAGTATAGTTTTTCAAGCTATTTACGAAGTGATCATTTCAGAGGTATTCGAAATATTGTTTCTACTTTTCAAAATATCAAAGGCTTTCAATTAACGGGTATATTCAATATTACGAATAGTAATACGCCTTTTGATAAAGGGTATTATTTACGCCCATTTTTTGATGTACATAAAACTTTTACATCGCTTAAAAGCCTTACTGCCGGCGCATCATGGACGATGGAACATAATGAAACCCGCAACATGTATGCAGATACCGTTACACCGTACAGCTTTGCTTTTGAAACTATTTCAGCTTATATACGCTCTGATGCATCAAGGGCCAATAATTTCTCATTCACCTATTTTACCAGAAAAGATAAAAACCCTTTGGGCAAAGAACTTGTACCCGTAGATCGTAGTCATAATTTTAATTTTCAGTCTGCCTTATTAAAAAATAAAAACAGCCAGCTTCGTTTCACCATCTCTTATCGGTTATTAAATGTTTTTGATTCCTTGATTACTACTCAACGAAATGATAAAAGTTTATTGGGCCGGATAGATTATTCTTTTATTGCGTGGAAAGGATTCCTTACAGGCAATTTTTTATACGAAACAGGAGCCGGACAGGAACCACGGAGAGATTTTTCTTACATAGAAGTCCCGGCTGGTCAGGGACAATACGCCTGGATAGACTATAATAATGATGGGGTACAGCAATTGAATGAGTTTGAAATAGCGCTCTTCCCGGATCAGGCAAAATATGTTCGGATTTATACGCCTACAAATCAATATGTCAAATCGGGGTATTCTCAATTCAATTATGCTTTTTCATTGAATCCCAAGCTGATTTCAAAATATATTCATCCCAAAAAATTATCTGCCTTCTTATCCAGGATTTATTTTCAATCAGCATTACAAACATTTAAAAAACAAATTTCAAGTGGCAGTCCTGCTATTAATCCATTAAAAAGCCCTGTGGCTGATACTTCTTTATTAAATCTGAATTATTATTTGAGTAATACGCTTTCATATAAGGTTAACTCTTCATGGGGTGTTGATATTGCCAATATCACCAATTATAATAAATCCTTATTGACTTATGGTTTTGAAACCCTGCAAAATTCATCATGGACATTAAAAGGGTATGTAAATATTGCTAAAGCCTATATGCTGGAGTATGTTCAAAAGTTTGGAACCAATCGTTTAACAACACCTTCCTTTGTCAATCGGAATTATGATTTGAAAATGATAAGCGCAGAACCGAAGATCACGTATTTTCCCGGTAATGCATTTCGCTTGCAGGCAGGATATCAATATATTCTCAAAAATAACAACCCTGTTTTCGGTGGTGAAAAGGCTGTGTTTAATAATATTAACCTTGAAACGAAGTACAATACATTTTCCAATACCAGTATTACCGGCAAATTCACTTTAAGCAATATCAGTTATACGGGTATGACCAATACTACCATTAGCTATATCATGTTGGATGGGCTTTTACCCGGAAAGAATTATCTGTGGAGTATCGGTTTTACTAAAAGGCTCATCAACAATTTAGAAATCAGTATTGACTATGAAGGCCGTAAACCCGGTACTTCAGCTACGATACATACCGGAAGAGCAAGTATCCGGGCATTGTTTTAGGGTGCAAGATTCCATTTTTAAAGTGTTAACTTTGCGGGGAATTTTTATCTATGAAACAGTTTAATGTACCGAATGTTTATCGTAGTGGATTGATCAGCGCTATCAAGAATGCTCGTAAATCAAAAGATAAATTAAAGAAAGATTTTTCACCTACTATACTTGATCTGGGATCGTTACAGATCTTTCTTGCGAGGCATTTTGGCTTTTGTTACGGCGTGGAAAATGCGATTGAAATTGCATTTAAAACAATTGAAGAAAATCCGGGGAAGCGTATTTTTTTATTAAGTGAAATGATTCACAACCCGCAGGTGAATGCACATTTAAAAGAAAAAGGAGTTATTTTTTTACAGGATACTTATGGCAAACAACTTATCCCTTTTAGTGAAATTACAGCAGATGATGTAGTGGTCATTCCTGCATTTGGAACCACATTGGAAATAGAAGCTATGCTGAATGCAAAGGGTATAGAAACACAACAATACAACACGACCTGTCCTTTTGTAGAAAAAGTATGGAACCGGAGTGAGCAGATCGCCCGAAAAAATTACAGCATTGTCGTTCATGGAAAGCCAAAGCATGAGGAAACCCGCGCCACATTTTCTCATGCGTCCACACATACCCCAACGGTAGTGATCAATGACATGAAAGAAGCTCATTTACTGGCACAATACATCCGAAGAGAAAAAGGGCAGTCACAGTTTGAAGAAGAATTTAAAGGGCGTTTTTCAACGGGTTTTGATGTAGACAAAGATCTCCAACGCATTGGCGTAGTTAATCAAACGACACAATTAGCCACAGACACACAGGCTATTGCTGAATATTTAAAAAATGTAATGACGCAATACTATAACCTGGATGTACACGGCATTGATAAACATTTTGCTGATACGCGAGATACCTTATGTTATGCAACCAGTGATAACCAAAGTTCTGTGAATGGTTTATTACAGGCAGATGCTGATCTGGCAATAGTTGTGGGTGGATATAATAGCAGTAATACATCTCACCTCGTGGAACTTTGCGCCGAGAAATTACCTACTTATTTTATCAATGGAGCGGACAAATTAATTTCTAAAGAGTTGATACATCATTGCAACTGGAAAAGTAAAGAAGAAAGTTTTACAGAAAATTATTTACCCAATAAAAAACCATTACGGATTCTCATAACGAGCGGCGCCAGTTGCCCGGATGCCATAGTAGAAGATGTCATTCGTAAATTATCCGTATTTTATCAAGTGGAAGAAAAACTGGATAATTTTATTCAAGCTTTTGAATTAGTGTAAAAGAGAAATCATTTTCTGGCTATCCACGGTATTTCTGTCACACCTAAAAGATGGGTCGTGTATCTGGACAGCATAAAAAGATAATCGCTTAGCCTGTTTAAATATTTTATAATAATCGGATCTACATAAGATTCATTATCCTGTAATTGCACACAGGATCTTTCTGCACGACGACAAACACAACGGGCTATATGTGTTGATGAAACGGAAGGATGCCCGCCGGGTAGAATAAAATTTTTGAGAGGAGGCAATTCTTTTTCCATCTCATCCATTCGTTTTTCGAGAAATTCAATATCTGATTCATAAATATCCGGGATCTTCATTTTCAGTTGCTTTTCCGGATCGCAGGCAAGTTCAGCTCCAATAGTAAAAAGGCGATCCTGGATTTCTTTTAAATCTGCTTTGCATATTGCATCAGACGTTTGATCCATCACAAAGCCAACAAAGGAATTCAATTCATCCACATTACCGTAAGCCTCAATGCGAAGACTGCCTTTGGAAACTTTAGTTCCGCCAATAAGCGCTGTCTTTCCTTTATCACCGGTCTTTGTATAAATTTTCATAGTCATGATAATATGATTTTAAAGATATCAAAAGTAACAACAATACCAATAATACCATGAATGATGTTTTCTTATATCACTAAGGCATGAGTCCAACCTATAAAATTCAGGATGAATTTATTTTAAAAAGATATTCCTTGAAAAAAAAGGCTCTGCTAAAAAAACTTGTCAGCGTGTTTGATAAAATAAGGAATGGCAATAGCGCATAAACCGAAAATGGAAATCACGCCCAATAATAAACCATGGAAATGGGTGCTTTCTACAAGATTATCTGCATGCACAACGGAGGATGTACCTAATAAGCATAATACCCCGATGGCAATGATAATGATTAGGTAAATAATAGCGGGATTTTTCATAAAGCTTGTCAGGGCAAGATAAACCAGAGCGCAAAATTCTAATACAATCAGGGAACCAAAAATGAGGGATGATACATTGATAATCATAGAAGAATTATAATCAGTAGACATCCGGTAAAAGAAATTGAATGTTAGTGTGGCCACAGTGGCTATAATTCCTGCATAAACACCTGCAAAGAGTATTTTTGAGAACTGGGTTTGGTTATAATTGTATTCCATAAATTTTTAGAAAAATTTTTTTAAAACAGGAAGAATTTAGTTTATTAAAATCTGCGCTAAGGTAGTAATTTTCAAAAAAACAAAGTAATTTTTTATCCAAAAGTAAATTGTGCTATAAATTTTCATCCAGTTTCCAGGTTAGAATGCTTTGAATAAAAGCAAGGTATGTCGTTTTCATGAGCGGATATTGTTGCAACATATCGAGATGGTTTTCAATCGTTGAAAAATCTTCGCGGATTGCTGGGCCGGTTTGAGTTGTAGATGCCGGATAAGTATAAAGCCTGTTCGTTGTTTCATGGATCAGGGGCAGTAATATATCAAAAGATATTTTTTCTTTATAGCAATAATTTTCTGTAAGCGCATAGAGAAAGTTGGGAAAATTGGCCACAAAAACAGCTGCCAGGTGAATCTTTTTTCTTTGAAGATCATTGGCCGGTTGAACATTTGATGAAAGCGTTTTTGCAAATGATTTTAATGCATTCTTCGTATAATCATTATTGCCATCTATGAGAAAAGGAATATCCGGTATATCTTCAATTTCTTTACGCATACTTTGTAAAGGGTAAAGTACCCCAAAGTTGCATGAAGTATGATGTAGCACTTGTATCGACATACTCCCGGCGGTATGTACGACTATTTTATCTTCAAAATGAATGTCCATACTGATATGATCAATGGCCATATCAGAAACAGCAATTACGTAAATTTCGGCATGTGGTGTTAGTTGTTTCAGATCATAACTTGGCTTGGCACCGAGTTCCTTTGCCAGGAAATTGGTATCTGAAGCAGATCGTCCATTGACTTCTATAATTCTATGGCCTTTTTCTTTAAATAATTTTCCAAGGACTGTAGCCGTATTTCCCGTACCAATAATTGCTAGATCCATAAGTGTAAATATACGCTTAATAGAAAAAGAAAAGCCGGAGGAGTCATGCAAAATTATTCACCAAATAAATCATATTTCGATTTTGGCCTTAGACTTTCCAGCCATTGAAAACCCTGGAGACGTATTGCAATATGATTCACCTGCCTCATGGGATATACCATCCCTTTTAAATCATTGATCCCGGATATCCGCATCGGCTTTTTATTTTCAAAATGAATGTCATAGGCATCGGCACTGGATTTATTTACGCCAATAAATTTGTCCGCATCATCCTGGGCATAATAAATGCTTTCCGCAGGACTACCGCGGGTGCGCATATAATCCATATTGCCATTAATGAAATAACCATTAATGGTACGGCCTTTTACCTGGTTAAAAAATTCATCCGCCATTTTACTGATGACCATAGCATTATTAAAAACATATAACCTGTCTGGTTTTTTATTCTTAGTAAATAAATAAACCGTATCGCCCGTAACCTGATTACCCTGTGCCCATAAAACCGGTTTTTTAAAAAGCCGGATAACAGAATCATCCAATGCATAAAAAAGGCTGTCACCAATAGCCTGCATGGAATCAGAAAAAATACGGACATGACTATATGCTTCAAAATAATGATCTGTACTGTCCGTCAATATTGGCGGAGTGTATAGGCTATCCCTACCGGAGGTGTCCATCACTACCGGCACAACCCGCTCTTTTCTCAGATTAGAGAGTTTTGCCGTAAAAAAAGTATCTGCTGCAATTACCATGGAATCCTGATCTTTGATAAAAATCAAAACCGGTTTTACGGTTGCAAGAACTGCACTTTCCTTCCTGTTGGTTTTCATATTATTCGCCAGAATGGTATAGCCTTGTGCCGTATCACGAAAAATGACATTGCCATTTGCCTCTCCAAAACCCGAACTGTCACTATCATCATTGGCCACTTCATCTGCAATGAGTACCGTATTCCCATCGAAAATTTGAGGACGTTTCCCAAAATAAGATTTTTTATTTTTTAAATCATAATAGCCATCGCTGGTGAGAATTTTTTTATGACCACTGTCACTGATAATGGTGGTGGGTACGGTAAATGTGGTTATTTCAGAATACGTGTTATAAAGAAGCGTATCGGTATGAATTACATAATCGGGATTAATCAATACCACATCTCTTTTAAAATATACATCCCTGGTTTCTTCATAGTAAATGGCTTCCTTACTGGTAAGAGTGGTATTCCCGTTTACCAGCTTACCACCATTGGAGTAAGAAGCAATTTTAGTATCCAGGTTGTAATTTAATTGCGGAGTTGACAAAACACCCCGGTTATCCTTTAGTTGAATATTCCCATTTAATGTAGCCAGTTTGGTGGATCCTTCATATTTTAAATAATCAGCATAAATATGGAGGCTGTCATGATCATTGATATGTACATGGCCAAATGATTCCAACACATTGGTGTTGGTATTCACCACTGCACTGTCACAGTAAAATAAAGTATTGTTTTGCCGAACCAGAACATTGCCGGCCAGGGACTGGAATTCCTGCGCACTGTCTTTTTTAAAGTAGCTCAGCCTGTCTGCACGAATGATATTCAGTTTTTTTGATTGCGTGGTATCTGAAGGAATAGGTTGCTGTGCAAAAGAAACAAGCGAAAGAATGCTGCTGAAAGTGAAGAAAAGATATTTTAAATAAAATGATTTTGTCATTTGTTGCTTGCCGGAGTAGAATCATTCAATGGCTTTTCAAGATAATCGCCTTTATCTTTTTTACCAAAAATGGAAATATTGACATAGCGTTTCGGATGCACCCTTAAATCATCTATGAGTGTATTCAGGCTGATAACAGAATTGTTCAGGCTGTTGTATAATTCTTTTGAATGAATAAGACTTCCAAGTGTTCCATCTGTAGAATTTATTTTGGCTAACATATCATCCAGTTTTTCTACGGATGCTTTCAAATTATTGATGACGCCATCTACATCAGATGCTGCAAGATGATCGGTGGTGGTTTGAAGATTACTCATGATGGAGTCAATCTTGTTATTATTTTGAGCAAGGTTTTGTGTAAATGAATTCATGTTATTGAATGACTGGCCCAGAGCTCCATTTTGCTTATCCAGCATTTGTTGAAGGCTTATAACCGATACTACAATACTGGCTGATGCAGTGCTAAGATTATCAATTACACTTTTCAGGTTACCCTTTGTATTGGGGTCCATAATAGAATTAATATTCTGCAGAACGGTATCCAGCGAAGAAAGCGCATGGTTCACTTTATCTGTTACAGGACCAATTTTGTCTGAAACCTGGGAAATCAAATCTCCTTTTTCCGTAGTTTGTATGGTATCATTATTCTTCAGATAAGCCGTTGAATTACCGGGTAGTATAATAATATTGGGTGAGCCAATCAGCGAACTTTCAATATAGGCAATAGAATTCGTGGGGATATTGTAAGAATCATTTAATTTGATCGAAATAGTTACATGGCGTACATCATCATCGCTTTCGATATCATTTACCGTTCCTACCTGGAAGCCATTGATATAGACCGGGCTGGAAGGAACTAATTTTTTTGTATTGTTATATTTTGCATAAATATAATTTCCGCTTTTCAATAAATTTTTTCCTTTCAAAAAATTAAAACCCATAATTAAAAATGCAATAGCAATTGCAGTAAGTGCGCCGATCTTGGTTTCATTCGATATTTTCATAAATAAATCCGGGTTAATACCCTGCAAATTTTTAAAATTGCAGGGTGTAAAAATAGGTTTTAGTCACTGATGTATCCAAAAAAATAATGGTAAATTATGATAATTACAAATCGGTGTTTTTAAAAATGATCTATAAAAAGGAATATCCACGCAAAGAAGGCTAAAGGTTTTAAGTAAAAAATGAATACTAACTGCCGGCGTTATTTTCCATTGATCGTATTGATCAAGGTAGAATTATTAATATTTTCCAGTTTTGCTTTATAGCGTATAATGGCATTAAGAATAGAATTGGCCATTTCATTTTGCCCTGCCACACTGTTTAGATAAGCTTCTTCAGATGGTGTGCAAATAAACCCGGTTTCTACTAAAATACTCGGCATAGCCGTTGCCTGCAAAACCCAGATACCTTCCCAGTCACGTTGTTTAACACCGAGGTTTACACGGCCAATTTTCCCCATTTCTTCCTGCACGAATTCTGCTATGCTTTTACTATTGTCAAAATATTTTTGCACACGCAGGTTGGCGAGAATCTTTGCTTCCGGGCTGTCATACTGGTATGAGGAATCATCATTTCCGGCAAACTCACTTTTGCTGTCATTGGCAAATTTTACTTTATCATCATTTTTATTCATGGCCCATATATATGTCTCCGTGCCATTAATGGTACCCGGTAATTTTTCATAGTGATAATCTGCTACTTTTCTTGTATGCCATACTTTTTTCCTTTTACTCCCTTTCCCACTCCAGCTATAATATTTTTCCGTATGATAGCCATCAATGACTTTCTTTCTCCCCGTTTCATAATCATTGGCATGAATTGAAATATATAAGTCACCATGTACATCATTGGCTAATTTTGCCCGGTACCGATTGGCTGCATTTTTATCCGTCAAACCATTAGGTAAATTCCTATCTGTACGGGTGTAAACCACTTTACACATGGGTAATGCTTCCTGTATTTTCTTGCCCAGTTGTAATGCTATTGCCAATGCGATATCACTTTCATTACTGTAAGCGCCCTGAGCGCCGGGATCAGGAAGCCCATGACCGGGATCAATTACAATGGTTTTTAAGATGCTTGATTGTGCATATATTTTGGATGAATGAATAGGCGTAGAGGATGTGAAAAGAAGTATAAAAAAAAGTGCTGAGAATGAGATGATTAATTTATTGCGCATAGTATAAAGTGATTATACAGTTTTCTTTACAAATCATTTATTGATTAAAGACCTATTTTTGTTTTTAAGTGTATGCTAAACCGCGGCAAAGTTAAGACAAAATATTTTTTTTCTGGTTTAACCACCATAGCAATTTGCTGTATAACGCACTTCAATGCAGTAAAAGCAAGAGATATTCCTATTTTTCTCAAATCATTAACAGGCATTTCAACACTGCAACATTTTGAAAATAAATTTATTGAGGATGATACCACTCCTTCAACCAAAATTGCGGGTCTCAACCAGGCTGATACAATTCCTCGCAAAATAAAAGATTCAACTTTAACCAATGCCCCCGACTCCATTGAAATTGTAGAAAAAGATTCCTTACAAAAGGATACAACAATTTTACAGATTGATTCTTTATTGATTTCAAAAGATTCTTTGGATGCACCTATCGAGTATTCTGCAGATGATTCAGGCGTTTTAATTGTGCCTACAAAACAATTATTTTTATATGGTAAAGCAAAAGTAAAACAACTGTCAACAAACCTGGAAGCGGGTACCATTGAATATGATCAAAAAACAAATACCATCAAAGCATTTGGTGGTACAGATACGACACTTGGGCCGCTTAACCAGGCGGTCATTACACAGAATGGGACTACTTCAAGAAATGATACCATTTTTTATAACTTAAAAACCCAAAAAGGGCTCACCAAAAATACGTACTACAATGAAGGTGAAATTTATGTGCATGCCCAACGATTTAAAAAAGTAAGCCCAGATGTAGCGTATGCTTATAAGACTACATTCACGACTTGCAACCTGGATACGCCGCACTTTGATATACGCGCACGAAAATTAAAAATTATCAACAATAAAATTGGTGTGAGCGGTCCGGCATTCATAGAGTTTGAAGGGGTGCCAATGCCCATTGGTTTACCGTTTGGTATTTATCCGTTAAGCCGTGGCCGGCATTCCGGAATCCTGGCCCCACAATTTGCTTCCAATGAGAGTTTTGGCTTAGGGTTGGAGGGATTGGGATATTATAAAGTAATCAATGATAACTGGGATATCATTACCCGGGCAAATATTTATACTTATGGAGGATGGAATCTGGATATCAATCCCGAATATTATAAGCGTTACCGATATCGCGGGAATTTGGACCTGCAAATTCAAAAAACAAAAATTTTAAACTCATCCGGTTTATCGAAATCTGAATTTACACAATCCAATGGTTTTTTCTTAACCTGGAATCACTCTACTGACCCAAAAGCCAGGCCGGGAACATCTTTCACGGCAAATGTACGGGCCGGCAGCACAAAATTTAACCAGTATATTCCCAATAATGCTTTTCAAAATTATCAAAATCAATTAAGTTCTTCTATTACCTGGAACAGAACCTGGAACCAGGGAAAATATAATTTGAGTATTGCTGGCAACCATGATCAGAATAATAATCTTGGCTTGATCAATGTTCGTTTACCAACGGTCAATTTTTCTGCCTCCACAATTTATCCTTTTCAGAAAAAAGAAGCCGTAGGTACACCTAAATGGTATGAGAAATTGGGCATTTCTTATAATGGCACTTTTCTGAATCAAGTATCTTTTTACGACTCTGCGATTAATTTTAAAAGGCTTTTGGATACAGCACAATGGGGTGCGGATCATACCATTCCAATTACGCTTTCACTACCTTCATTAGGCCCATTGAATGTAGCGCCTACCATATCTTATGAAGAAAGATGGTATGGGCAACTCATCAACAGGGAATGGGATCCTTCACTTAAAAAAGTAGATACGTCTATTCAAAAAGGTTTCTATACGGCACGGGAAATGAATTTTGGTATCAACCTGAATACCCGCATTTTCGGCACGTATAATTTTGGGAAAAATGCACATATTATGGCATTGCGTCATGAAATAAAACCTTTTATAAGCCTGAATTATAAACCCAGTCTTGTAGGGCGTTATTACTCTGATGTACAAATAGACACCCTCGGCAATACATATCATTTCTCCAAATTGGACGGTGGCGTAGTAGGATCATTCAGCGATATACGTTTTGGCGGTATGAGCTTTGGCATTGATAACCTTTTTGAAATGAAAGTACGCGATAAGGATTCTACCAATGATGAGAATAATGGGGTAAAAAAAGTGCGGCTCATCGACGGTCTTGGAATTACCGGCGGCTATAATTTTATGGCTGACAGCCTGAACTGGTCTCCATTCAGTATCTCATTGCGGAGTAATTTATTGAACAAAATAAATATTACTGGAAACGCCTCTATTGACCCTTATCAAATTGATACCCTGGGAAGAAGGATTAATCAACTCATGTGGAAGGAAGGAAAAGTGGGACGCTTCACTGGAGGTAATATTGCTATTTCCACCAATTTAAGAAGTAAACCCAAAGATAAACGGTCCGATAATGACCGGCTGCCTGTGGACCCAACACTTACCGGAGATGAACAACAGGCAGAACTGGATTATATCCGCAATAATCCTTCGGAGTTTGTTGACTTTAATAATGCCTGGTCATTAAACCTGTCCTACTCATTAAACTTTTACCGGGCATTGGCGCCTGATCTCAGGAGTTTTACCACACAAATCAATTCCACAATAAGGATAGATGGCGATATCAGTCTGGCGCCTAAATGGAAATTGGGTGGTGGCACTTACTTTGACTTTAAATCGGGAACTATTCAGGCAGTAAGCCTCTATCTCACGAGGGATATGCATTGCTGGCAAATGGCTATTAATGTTCAGGTGGGCCAATTTAAATCATTTAGCATTACCCTGAATCCAAAATCCGGAGTACTTCGCGATCTTAAAATCAACCGTGTACGCACTTTTAGCAATTTCTAATTTCTATATATGTATAAAACGGATCAGTTTTATTTTTTTGACTAACATTGCAGCTTAGAATAATTTATGTATCCCAATTTATATTATCTATTTAAAGACCTTTTTCATATTGATATTCCTTTTTTGAAAATAGTCAACTCCTTTGGTTTTTTTGTGGCTTTATCATTTCTGGTAGCAGCCTGGGTTTTCAGTAAAGAACTGAAACGCAAAGAAGCGCTGGGAGAGTTTACGTATATAGAAAAAATAGAACAAACGGGGAAACCGGCTTCTATGGCCGAACTTTTATTAAATTTTATCCTGGGTTTTGTCTTTGGATTTAAAATCATTGGTGTATTCTTATTACCCGGAGCATTAGACAATCCGCAGGGTTTCATCTTTTCCTCGCAGGGAAGTTGGCTTGCAGGCTTGGGATTAGGATTATTTTTTTCCTGGCTAAAATGGCGTGAAAAAAATAAAAGCAAATCTGAAAAACCGGTGGATAAAACCATCCGTGTATGGCCCAGTGACCGTGTAAGCGATATCGTAATCATCTCTGCTGTGGCCGGGTTTATTGGTGCCAAAATTTTTGATAATTTAGAAAACTGGGATCGTTTTATCCAGGATCCTATTGGCAATATGTTATCCCCGAGTGGGCTTACATTTTATGGGGGCCTCATCTTGGCTACTCTAGTTTTATGGTACTATTTTTCCAAAAATAAAATACCGTTTATCAGGATTGCAGATGCAGCCGCACCTGCATTAATACTGGCATATGGGCTTGGCAGGATTGGTTGCCAGGTGGCCGGTGATGGAGACTGGGGTATTGTAAACACTTTTCCCAAACCTTTTGCCTGGATGCCGGACTGGTTTTGGTCATTTGATTATGCACATAATGTAAATAGCGTGGGCATCCCTATTCCCGGCTGTACCTGGGGTGAATACTGTTTCAAACTTCCACAGGGGGTCTTTCCTACACCCTTATATGAAATCATTGCATCGCTACTCATTTTTGTCATTCTTTGGAGTATTCGTAAGAAAATAAAATATACAGGGAGGATGTTTGCCATTTATTTAATCCTCAATGGCATCGAAAGATTTTCAATCGAATTGATCCGGGTAAATACAAGATATTCTTTTTGGGGAATCCATCCTTCACAGGCTGAATTAATTGCTACATTTCTTTTTGTTTTTGGAATCTTATTATACTGGTTGAGCCCTAAGTTCTCCATCAACAAAGCTTTGTATGAAAAAAATAAATGAGCCATACAGGTATCATCACTCATACTCTTCATAATATCAAACATTCTATAAAAAATCCTTTGGGCAGGATTTTCAACTCATTTGCAGAACTTAAATTATCCTTATTTATTTTATGCACATCAGGTTTAGAATGCATGATCCATGTGTTAAAAAATTCAGGCTATTAACTTCCATCATTGCATAGGCAAGTTGTTTTTTCTAAAATTCTCTATGTAATTTTACAGCTTAATTATTGATTATGCCTTCATTTGATATTGAAAGTACTGTTGACTTACAAACACTCGACAATGCAGTAAATAATGTGAAAAAAGAAATTTTAACCCGGTATGATTTTAAAGGCTCACCTATTAAAGTTGAACTTGATAAAAAGGCATTTATTATCAACCTGGAAACGGATAGTGATATGCAAATGCGTCAACTTGTCGATATCATTTTAAGCCGGAGTATGAAGCTTGGAATAGATCCTGCTGCTTTTGATTTTGAAAAAGAAATTTTACCCTCCGGTAAAATACTCAAAAAAGAAATTCCCGTAAAAAATGGCCTAAAACAGGAAGATGCCAAAAAGATTGTCAAACTAATCAAAGATGGCGGATATAAAGTGCAAGCGCAGATTATGGATGATAAAGTGCGTGTAACGGGTAAAAAGATTGATGATTTACAGACGATTATAGCCGCATGCAAAAGCGCTCAGCTGGGCATCCCCCTGCAATTTGGTAATATGAAGAATTAAATCAAGGCTAAAAATTTTGGAAATAGATTTGACACAGGTGATAATTCTACTTATCTTCGCAGCCCATTTTAAAAAAAATATACGGCAAAACCCGTATAGCCTAAATCAAAAAATATGAAAAAAGGTATCCACCCGGAGAATTACCGCTTTGTAATTTTCAAAGACATGAGTAATGGCGTAACATTTCTTGGCCGCTCAACCACGCATTCTAAAGAAACCCTTGTTTGGGAAGATGGGAATGAATACCCATTGGTGAAAATTGAAATTTCCAATACTTCACATCCTTTTTATACCGGTAAAAATGTACTGGTAGATACTGCAGGACGTATTGATAAGTTTAAAAAACGTTACGAAAAGAAAAAATAAGAACTATTCTTTTTATTCAAATATCCTCCGCATCTACATCCGGGGGATATTATGTTTTAAAGAATAATTTTTAGAATAAAACTTTTCGAAATATCACTCAGGAAAGATTTAAACAGGAAATGCATGATGAATAAAAACAGTGTCGTGGAAACCAGTTATCCTAAAGAAAAAATAAAGATCCTTTTTCTCGAAAATGTAAGTGAAGCGGCGGTTGATTTATTCAGGAAAAACGGTTATTTACAAATTAAAAAATTAACCGGCAGTATCCCTGAAGAAACACTGTTGAAAGAAATTAAAGATGTACATATCCTGGGTATTCGCAGTAAAACACAGATCAATCATAAATTGATTCAAGCCGCTAAAAAATTACAAGCCATTGGTTGTTTTTGTATTGGAGTAAATCAGGTTGATCTGGATGCGGCTACCAAAAATGGTATTGCAGTTTTCAATGCCCCTTATAGCAATACGCGGAGTGTAGCAGAATTAATTATTGGTTTGTGCATCCTGTTGATAAGAAAAATCCCGGCAAAGAATATTGCAGCTCACCAGGGGAAATGGGATAAAGATGCCCGGGGTTGTTTTGAATTAAGAGGAAAAACGCTGGGTATTATTGGCTATGGAAATATTGGTACCCAGGTAAGTATTTTGGCAGAATCACTGGGAATGAAAGTTTTGTTTCATGACATAGAAACCAAATTGCCCCTGGGGAATGCCCACGCTGCCGGCAGCCTGAAAATGTTACTGAAAGCATCCGATATAGTTACTTTACATGTACCGGAAACCAGACTTACAAAGCATTTGATCAATGCTCAAACACTAAAACAGATGAAACCCGGCGCCATCCTGCTGAATTATTCAAGAGGATCTGTGGTGGATTTGGATGCATTGTCTCAGGCCCTGAAGAAGGAGCATCTCAGTGGCGCTGCAATAGATGTTTTTCCTGATGAACCGGAAAAAAATGGGGATGTTTTTAATTCTCCTTTACAAGGTATGGCCAATGTGATTTTGACACCTCATATAGGAGGATCCACCCAGGAAGCCCAAAAAAATATTGGAGAAAATGTAAGCGCCAAATTATTTGATTACCTCGAAAAAGGAATTTCAAACGGCTCCCATTCGATTCCTGCGCTCAGTTTACCACCTATGGAAGGAGCTCATCGCATCCTGCATATTCATGAAAACATTCCCGGAATTTTAAGCGCTGTAAATACACAAATGGCATCTCATAAAATAAATATTCTTGGACAATATTTAAAAACCAATGAAAATATCGGCTACGTGGTATTGGATGTAAATAAAAACCTTTCCAAAAAAGCTATGGAATTATTAAAAAATATTCAAGGCACAATCAAAGTACGCGTTCTTTATTAATGAATTTTTCACGCTGTTTAAAAGCCTGGCCCCAACATCTAAGCTCAATTAACCATTCACCATTAACAATTCACCATTAACAATTAACCATTCACCATTAACAATTATTAATTACTCCTTCACCATCTTCAACCTTACCACTTTTTCTCCCTGGGTTATTTGTACAAAATAGGCGCCCTGTGCTAAGCTGCGGATATTCAATGTAGCGGTACTTACCTTGTCAAAATGCTGACTGCTGATTTCTCTGCCCTGCATATCCATGATTTTGATAACAGACGCGCTGTTCTTATCTAAACCTTTGACCGTAACGGTGCTTTTGGCCGGATTGGGATAGAGGGATAGAACTCCGCTTTGGATAAAGTTTACTTTAAGTGTCTGGCTGTAACTAACCGTACCATTCCGGGCATTTTCCCGAATGCGGTAATAGTTATCTCCTGCGAGCGGATTTTTATCTGTGTAGCTGTAACTGTTTTCCGTTTGCCCTTTGGCAGGGATGTTTGCTATATCCCGGTAATCCTGCGCATTGCCGCTGCGCTCTACGGTGTATGATTGGGTATTGCTTTCATTCAGTGTTTGCCAACTGATGCTGATGCCCTCTTTATTTTCAACAGCCTTTACATTTTTAAAATGGGTGGCGAGGACGTTGTCATTATTGAAACGGACGAGTAGGATGTTATCATAATATGAAATCATGCCAACAACCAGGATTTTCCCATCTGTTAGTACGTGAACCTGATAACCAGCTGTTGATATTGAATCGGCACTGACTATTGTTATGCCATTTTCGCCAAATGAAGGATCTAACTGCCCATCTGTGGTTAACCTTACCAGAATCAATGGCGTAGGCCAGTCGCCTCCATCGCCGCATACCAATATCTTCCCATCCGT
>JAFDXJ010000014.1 GCA_018268015.1 Bacteroidota bacterium | reverse complement strand
CACAAAAATAGAGATAAATTAGCCCTCGTAAAATAAGTATTGTGACACCCATTCTCATCATAGGCATGGCCCGTTCGGGAACAACACTTATCAGCCATATTCTGGGAAGCCTTCCCGGTGTGCACATGGAGGTTGAACCCCATGCTTTATGGAAATCCGGCAATTTTAAATATTTCAATGATGAAGAATTTGATGCCTCACCGAAGATTATTGAAAATATCCGCACCAAATTATTTAAACGTGCCGGTGAAAAAATCTTAATAGAAAAATCCCCCAATAATTCATTACATCCGGCACTTGTACATGCCGCCTTCCCGGAAGCCAGGATCGTATTTATTCAGCGGGACCCTGTACTATGTATTCATTCCAATTATAAAAGATCTTTAACACAGGATTCTTTTAAACTTTCCATTATCCTTAAAAAGTATTTTGTGTACACCGGCTCTAAAGATTTGGATGGAGCCATCAGCAATTTCAAATTGTATAACCAGCTTTCTACAGGCGATTGGCCTGATTTTATGCGCTATACCCTGCACATGTTCTCTCTGCGGAAAAAAAATTTATTGCCCTTTGGGCCTAAATTGAAAGATTTTGAGACAATCGTAAAAGAGAAAGGCTTACTGGCATACCATTGTGAAGTATTTAAAAAATCGGAAGAATATAAAGCAGCTTATCAAACTGCTTATCAAAATCAAATCGCCTTCTTTTCTCTTGAAAATATCATGAATGATATGGATGAGATCAAAAGACTGGTAAATTTTACCCAAATTCCTGTTCAGGACTCGTGGTTTACTTCTATAAGAGGTACATTCGATGCAGAAAGAGTAAAGCAATCACAGGAAAAAAGTGATATAGAACAACAGATCATTAAACTTTTATAAAAATTTTCATTTTCAATAAAATAAGTGCATTTTTGTTTTCAATATGAAAAATCAAAATAGGATTCAAATCCTGGGTCTTCATTTTTTTAATGGCTCAGAACAGATGGTGGTCCATATCTTGAATCAAAAAGGAGGCCTCCTTGTAGTGCCCGCAGGTCCGGCTTTAGTCAATATCAAAAAAGATGCAGATTATTATCGTTCCTTAAAAAATGCAGATATCATCATACCCGATAGTGGTTATATGTCCTTAATTTGGAATTTGTCTCATCGCAAAAAAATCAAAAGGCTTTCGGGCTTAGAATTTATACAGGCATTTGTTGATGACCGGACTGTTCAGAATGCTTCCGGTATTTTCCTCGTGGACCCCAATGCAGCGGAATCAAAAAAGAATAAAGAACTACTTATCACCAAAGGCTTTAAGGAAGACAGAATCCATTCCTACCTGGCTCCTTTCTACGGGAAGAAAAAAGTAGAAGACCCTGAATTATTGGCTCAAATAGAAAAAGACAAGCCTCCATATATATTGATTAATATTGGTGGAGGTACGCAGGAAAAACTCGGTTTATATTTAAAAGAAAACCTGTCTTACCGGCCGGCAATTATTTGCACGGGAGCAGCCATTGCTTTCCTTACCGGTGCACAGGCGAAGATCCCCGACTGGGGTGTAAAAGCTTATATGGGATGGCTTTTCAGGTGTGTGCATCAGCCTAAAATCTTTATCCCCAGATACTTAAAGGCCTTTCCTTTAGCTGTTATGATGATAAAATACGGAGCGGATAACCCTATATCATAATGGTTTCTTCTGTTGATTTAAATAAATTTATTTTTTCAAATCATTCAGGTACTTTTGCGCACATTAAAAAATAAATCAAATCACTATTATACAACCTTAAGATGAAAAAAGCATTAGTATGTGGTGCCGGCGGATTCATAGGCGGCCACCTGGTAAATAGATTAAAAAAAGAAGGCTATTGGGTAAGAGGAATAGACCTGAAAGAAAATGAATATGGTAATATGGATGCCGATGAGTTTATTCTTGGCGACCTGAGAGACCCACTGGTAGTGAAAAATGCAGTTACGGAAGATCTGGATGAAATATATCAGCTTGCTGCCGATATGGGTGGAGCCGGCTTTGTTTTTACAGGTGAAAACGATGCAGCCATCATGCATAACAGTGCACTCATTAATTTAAATGTCTTGGAAGAAGCAACCCATAAAGGCATTTCTAAAATCTTTTATTCCTCCTCTGCCTGTATGTACCCGGAATATAACCAGTTAGACCCGGAAAATCCCAAATGCAATGAGGAATCCGCATATCCCGCAGCCCCGGACAGTGAGTATGGCTGGGAAAAACTCTTTAGTGAAAGGCTGTATTTTGCCTATAACAGGAACCATGGAATCAATGTGCGTGTAGCCCGCTTTCATAATATCTTCGGCATCCAGGGTACCTGGGAAGGAGGAAAAGAAAAAGCTCCTGCCGCCATGTGCCGCAAAGTTTGCGAAGCTCCGGACGGAGGCCAGATAGAAGTATGGGGCGATGGTAAACAAACCCGCTCATTCCTGTATGTGGATGAATGCGTTGATGGCATTCGCCGGCTGGTGGAATCAGATTTTATGGGGCCCGTGAATATCGGCTCTGAGGAAATGATTTCCATCAATGACTTTGCAAAAATGGTCATTGATATTTCCGGAAAAAATATTTCTATTAAAAATATCAAAGGGCCTACCGGTGTACGTGGCCGAAACTCGGATAATCAACTGATTCGGGAAAAACTGGACTGGGAGCCTTCTGAATCACTCAGAAGTGGTATGGAAAAGACGTATGCCTGGATTGCAAAGCAAGTAGAAAAGAAAGCTGTCAAATCTTAAAAATGGATTTCACTTTTCATTTCACAAGTTAATCCAATCTTGATACTACGTGGTTATAAAAATCATTGGAGAGCATTTTTTACTACTTGTGGATTGCCCACCGGTAAAATATTTTTACTGGCCTATTTCATAAAATTT
>JAFDXJ010000013.1 GCA_018268015.1 Bacteroidota bacterium | reverse complement strand
TCTCTACGGACGTAGAGACGGGTACGAGCCTCTCTACGGTTGCAGAGATCCGCAAAGCCTCACTCAAAGAAGTGGGGCTTTGTCTTTTATGTCCTATTATGTTTACATTATTCAAAGTCAAATAGATGGTACCTTTTACAAAGGTTCCACTGAAAATCCTTTGAACAGGTTGGAACAGCATAACCTCGGACACACGCTTTCTACAAGGTTGAAACGTCCATGGAAACTTGTTTACATTGAACAACTTCCTACCAAAACTGAGATGCTTATCAGGGAGAAAAAACTCAAAAGAGGGAACAAAGAATATTTTGAGAAACTCATGAAAGGAGACAAAAATATTCTTGATAGTTTCATTAAAAAGTAATTGAATGCCGCCCAGTTATCTCTACGTCCGTAGAGATCCAAAAAGTTCCACATAGTGAGATTTTTATGTCATACATCTTATTCATTCAAATTGAAAAGAAAAGATGCCATGCTACTTCCGGTTTTAAAAATAAAAGCCGGTCACAAAACCCGGCTTCAATTAACTATTCAAAATTCCCCATTAACCATTAACAATTAAACATTATTCCTTCACCTTCTTCATGCTAAAATCATTTTCCGGGTGTATGGTTTTTTTCAACCGTTTGTATCTTTCTAACCTGTATTACTGAGATTTATTATTCCAACAAAAAATGAGTATAAAAAATAATAAGCTCGATCAGAGTTTACATTTTCTGTTTTTTACTCAAATAAACCCCATGAATTTCCAAATTAATGATATGCAGGGTCTTGATTTTTTTTCAAGGTTATAATTATTTATGTTTGTTTATGAATAACATGATCTTTTTTTGAAATGCCAAAACTTACATCTGTATGAGGAAGCTCGTTTATATGATGCTATGTTGTTTTTTGAGTTTATATTCAATTGCTCAAACCGTGAATGCAGAAATGGAAGAGCGTTATATTTTTAATTTTAAAATGAATCCGGAAGTTTTAGCAAAGCATTTACCCGGCTCATTTCTTAAACCACAAATCATCAATAATTATTCTGTTGTGTCTTTTTGTATTTTGAAATTAAAACATGTGGTTGTTGCACCATTGCCTGCATTTATGGGATACAACACCATATCATGTGCATACCGAATTGGCGTTGTTGATTTATCCATGAAACCTGAGTCTAATGCAGTTTATATTGTTGAAAGATTTACTGATCGAAAAACGATTGCATCTCTTGCGCCTACTTTACTTTCTGATGAAATTCCGATTGCGCACACAAGCATTGAAGAAAATAATGGATATGTTTTTATCACCACGACGGATAAAAATGGAAATATTGTATTTAAGGCAAGAGTCCAAAAAAGCCCGATCTTTAAATCAGCCTTTTTTGCAGATACCCACGATTTTGAAAAGTTTATCAAAGCAGGTATTTCCAGCTATACTCCTTCATCCCGGGAAGATCAAATTACTAGGTTGGATTTGATAAAGAAAGATAATATCTATACACCACTTGAGGCAGAAATACTGGTACAAAATTTTGGTGATTTTTGGAGTGATGCACTTCTTGAATTTGATAGCGCCTTACATACCGAAGGTGGAAAATATACCTGGAAAAATAAAGGACGGATGAAAGAAAATGCAGACCCGGACCAACAAGAAATCGTTTTCGGAAAACATTAACCGGTTGTTGCATTTAGTGCAAATTCCATCGAATGGTCTTTTTGTAGTTTCAGTCTGTTTTAAGCTTGACTTTCAATACAAAGAATCTATTGATAAATTCATTTCACAATCATTTCGGATAACTGTCCAAAAAGCAAAATGATGTTTAAAAAGAAGTCAATAGAAATTAAAGTATCAAAAGAAACGGAATGCCTTTCTATAGAGAAAATCAGACAAGCTTTTAACAATATACAGGAGTACTCGAATTGGTGGCCAGTACCGGTACGCGTAGTTGATCCTGAGAAAAACTACATTCAATTTGCACCTGTATTTTTTATAAAAATTGGTTGGGAGGTTACTTATGAAAGTTCAGTAAATGCTGTTCATTGTGAATATATCAACGGGCCTTTAAGAGGATATGGGAATTGGACCTTTGAGCAGAAAGAAAATAAAGTGATTATTTCGTATCGTATAAAAGTTTTGGGGAACAACTTATTTTATCATTTCCTTGCATCCACATTTATTTTTAAAATAAAGCATATACACGATATCAAAAAAATTATCAGGTCAATTCCGCAATTATAGAAACTTTGAAGTGCCATCCAATTTTTATCCTTTATTAGAAACAAATTATAACATGTTGTTTTTAGATGTTTGACGCCTCCATTACAAAAGCAATCATTGCAAATGGAAAAATGGGCAGAGAAAAATTTTTTATCACTAAAATAATTAGTATATTGCGGCTAAATACATTAGTGATGAGTCAAGCAGGAAAAAATCTTCGTTACCTGAGAAAACTCAGGGGATGGACACAGGAGGAATTTGCGCAAAAATTAAAAATCAAAAGATCCTTAATTGGAGCTTATGAAGAAGAAAGAGCGGAGCCTCGACTGGAAGTTCTGGAACAGCTTAGCAGTATTTTTAAGCTTAGCCTGGATGATCTTTTATTAAAAGATATTACAGCTAAACCGGGGGGCAGTTCTTACTTAGATAAGCGCCGGGAAATGAAGTTAAAAGGCGCTAACCAGGAAATACAATTTGTACCGGTGAAGGCAGCGGCCGGTTACCTGGCTGGTTATGCCGATCCGGAATTTGTAGATGAATTGAACACATTCACTTTGCCTATGCTGGGGCCTGGTAATTACAGGGCTTTTGAGATTATTGGCGATAGTATGCTTCCCACACCCAGCGGAAGCGTAATCGTCGGGGAACGATTGGAGAATATGGATGAGGTAAAACAAAATAATACCTATATCATCATTTCCAAAAAGGAAGGGATTGTTTATAAAAGAATCATGAAAAGTAACCGCGCAAAAAATAAACTAACTCTCATTAGTGACAATCCTGTATTTGACCCTTACCAGGTAAATTTACAGGATATCATGGAAGTGTGGAAAGCCCGTTTGGTGATAACAAAAGCGAATACACAACAGCGCTGGGATGTAGATCAGTTGGCCGGCATGGTAAATAGTTTACAAGGCCAGGTCTCTTATTTGAAGCGAAAAATGAATTGATTTTAGCAAAAAATTAGCCACTATTTATTTGCTTCGAAATAGTCCCACATGATCCTAAAAACCTTTTCTTTTAGTTCATTAAAGGTTACATCATCCGTATTTACCGGTGGTAAAATCTCCATGCGTATCTCATGAGGCATTACATAAAAGTTCTTATTTTGCGGAAGTATTTTTTTGGTATTGAATAATAATACCGGGATTATTTTTTTGCCTGTATCATGCGCCAGTTTGAATGCACCATCGTAAAAGGGCCTCAATGGATTTTCCGTTTTATTCCGGGATCCTTCCGGGAAAATGAGCATATCAACCTTTTGTTTAAGTACTTTTTTCATCGCTTCGTAACTCTTTTTCCTGCTCTCCACATTTTTTCGGTCAACGAGAACGCTGCCCCAGGAATAGATCCAGCCGAATATGGGTACTTTGGAAAAACTTTTCTTTGCAATGGTTTTATTGGCCTGTGGTAAAAAAGGCGTTGTAATTGGAATATCCATCAAACTATTATGGTTACAAACAATAATATAATTTTCATTTACCTTAAAATGTTCTTTCCCTTTAATACGAATAGGGCAACCAATAAGATTAAGATAAACGAACATCCAGATTTTTGAAACCATCCGATGCCATTGAGCAGCTTTTTTAAAAGGCATGAGCATGAGTGGTAAATAAAAAATGACGGCGATAAACATGGTACTGATA
Organism: Bacteroidota bacterium; assembly: GCA_018268015.1. Lineage (GTDB taxonomy): Bacteria > Bacteroidota > Bacteroidia > Chitinophagales > Chitinophagaceae > JAFDXJ01. The sequence goes on along the minus strand of JAFDXJ010000013.1, from coordinate 21,517 downwards.
AATAGTACCAAACTCCAAAGCGCCCAGATCCTTGCAAAAATTTCTTTAAATATTTTCATGATTGTTCATTCATTTTTTTTAAATCCCAATCAATAGGCGTTTTACCTTGACGGGTTAAAATATGATTTACCTGGCTGAAGTGTTTGCAACCTATAAATCCATTGGAAGCACTTAATGGCGAGGGGTGTGCCGCTTTTAAAATAAAATGTTTTTTTGCATCAATAAGGCTTTCTTTTGATTGGGCAAATTTTCCCCATAATAAAAAAACAATTCCTTTTTTCTCTGTTGAAATTTTCTGAATAACCGCATCGGTAAAGTTCATCCAGCCCAGGTTTGCATGACTGGCAGCTTCATGGGTACGAACGGTTAAAACGGCATTCAATAATAAAATGCCCTGTTTGGCCCAGGCGGTGAGATTCCCAGATAATGGCGGCTCAATACCCAAATCACGCTTTATTTCTTTAAAAATATTGATGAGTGAAGGCGGAATAGGAATGCCTTCCTGAACAGAAAAGCAAAGCCCGTGTGCCTGGCCAAACCGGTGATAAGGGTCCTGCCCGAGGATGACTACTTTAATGGCATCAAATGGAGTAGTATTAAAAGCATTAAAAATCAGTGACCCCGGTGGAAATATAGTTATTCCAGCTTTCTTTTCGGATTTTAAGGATGATGTAAGATGATGGAAATACGGTTTTTCAAATTCTTCACCTAAAACTTTTTTCCAGCCATCTTCTATTTGTACATTCATTCCATTCCTTGTTTGGCTGCAAACTAATTAAAAATTACTTTTGCTCCTTTGTAAAAACAGGTCCGGTAGCTCAGTTGGATAGAGCAACTGCCTTCTAAGCAGTAGGTCATTGGTTCGAATCCAATCCGGATCACACTTTTTAAAGTAAAAACTCACCCATAATTTTTAAGATTCTAAATGTTCTTTCATGGAAAACAAATTTTCAATTGATGAAAGCTGGCTGGATTTTGAACAGGTAAAACAATTTATTGATTCGACCATTTCGCTTTCTGTTTCTACAAATTCCATCGAAAAAATCAATCATTGCCGTAAATATTTAGATGAAAAGATTCAAGAAACCGGCGCCTTGTTTTATGGCATCAATACAGGATTTGGTTATTTACAAAATGTAGAAATAGACAAAGACCAGATAGAATCTTTGCAATACAATCTATTGAAATCGCATGCTTGCGGTATGGGTGATCCGGTGCCTGATGAAATTGTCCGGCTCATGATTTTCTTTAAAATCAAATCACTTTGTTATGGACATAGTGGTGTACAACTTAGTACGGTTGAAAGACTGGTGGACATGTATAATGAAAATGTATTACCTGTAATTTATACCCAGGGCTCTTTGGGTGCTTCTGGTGATTTAGCCCCACTTAGTCATTTGAGCCTGCCATTGATTGGTTTGGGTAAAGTAAAATACAAGGATAAGACGGATGAGGCCGCTCATGTTCTGAAACAATTAAACTGGGAGCCGGTTATATTAAAAAGTAAAGAAGGCCTTGCCTTGATCAATGGCACTCAATTTATGAGCGCTTATGGTTTATATTGCCTTGCCAGGGCAGAGCAAATTCTTAAAATGGCCGATTTAATTGCAGCGCTTTCTTTTGATGCATTTGATTGTGTTCCCCAGCCTTTGCATGAATCCATTCATAAAATTCGCCCGCACCAGGGGCAGCTCATTACGGCGCGTAATTTGAGAAATTATTTATCAGGAAGTGAAATTATGAAGCAGGAAAAAGAGCAGGTGCAGGACCCTTATTCTTTTCGCTGTGTACCTCAAGTGCATGGCGCTTCAAAGGATGTTTTTGAAAATATTTTAAAAGTCTTTCTCACGGAAATAAATTCTGTGACAGATAATCCCAATATATTTCCTGATGAGGACATGATTGTCAGTGGAGGAAATTTTCATGGTCAGCCATTGGCTTTAAATATTGATTTCTTATCAATAGCCATGAGTGAAATAGGAAGTATTTCTGAACGTAGGACTTATCAGTTGATTAGTGGCCAACGTGCTTTGCCGGCATTTCTTGTAAAAAATCCGGGCCTTCACAGTGGGTTTATGATACCTCAATATACAGCCGCAGGTATGGCCAGTGAAAACAAACAGTTATGCACGCCGGCTTGCGTGGACACAATACCCTCATCAAATAACCAGGAAGACCATGTAAGTATGGGAGCCAATGCAGCCACCAAATGTTTTCGCTTGATACAAAATGTGGAAAAAATATTAGGAATAGAATTGCTCACAGCAGCCCAGGCGCTAGACTTCAGGCGCCCTTTAAAAAGTTCCGATATTTTGGAAAAATTAAATGCTGATTTTCGCCGGCAGGTTTCCTTTAATACAGAAGATCGCGTGCTTCATGATGATATGATAAAAGCAGTTGAGTTTGTACGAAATTATACGATTGAATAATTGTACAGGGTGTATTCCTTTTAAAAGAATAAAACATACTTTCAACATATCGCTATGCGGGGAAGTATGTTTTTATACCTTGATGTAAATCTTTTTCTTATCCATAAAATATACGATCAGCCAAAAAAACAGGATCATGCAAAGAGCATAAAACTCTGACCCGATCCGCAGATCCGATGCGATATTTTTACATACATGCTCATAAAACCATCCGAAAGGTGTAATGAAATCACTAACCCCATTTTCACCCACATGAGGGATGCGTACAATGCCGAGTAAGCGGGGCAAAAAACCACTTAAGACAAAAATAAATAAGGGGTTTTTTCCAAATACATCAAAGAATTTACTCCAGGCGCCTTTCGCGTTTTTAAACTCCAGTAAAAAAATAAATACAGATAGAGTGAGTAAAGCCAATCCGGAAGTATAGGCCACATAGCTACTCGTCCATATTTTTTTAGCAATGGGAAATTCCAATCCCCATAAATAACCCAAGCAGGCTAAGCCTACTCCCCAGGCAAATAAAGTGGAAACCATTTCGTAAGTCTTGCCTTTTTTCAAGATAAAATTTCCCACCAGAAAACCGATCAATACTTGTACTATGGCCGGCAAAGTACTCATCAAGCCTTCAGGATCAAATACGACTCCTTCGCCATGATACATGTGAATGTCGCCGAGGATGGTCTTATCAATGGCAGTGCCAAAATAACCACTAAGGCTATAGGGATCGCCGGGTGTACCCAGGAAATGACATAACCCCCAATACAGAAGTAAAATGAGGATGCAGATATAAATGACTGTTTTTTGTTTAAAATAATAAGCAATAAGCGATGCAAAAAAATAACATAAAGCGATCCGTTGTAAAACACCTAATGTGCGGATACCATGTAACAGGCCGTCATCACCGGTCCATTCCCAGGGTTTAAAAACGATTTTATTTTGAGACCACATAAGAAAAGGGCTCCAGTTTAAGAATAAGCCTATAAAAAAAATCAGTAATGTCCTTTTAATAACTTTTTTAAAAAAGGTTTTGTTCCCACCTTCCCGCAGCCGGGGCATAACAAAGGCCATGGCATTTCCCACGGCAAAAAGAAAAAATGGAAAGACCAGATCAGTTGGGGTACAGCCTTCCCAGGGGGCATGGTCTAAAGGTGCAAAAATATGTTCCCAGGATCCCGGGTTATTCACCAGAATCATGAGGGCAACGGTAGCGCCACGGAAAACATCAAGCGAATAATAACGTTGTTTCATACAGAGGACATTAATAGAACCCTAAAGTTAATCATACATTCTAAAAATCAATTTTATTTATCCACGGGCTTATGAAAGTAGGGGTATTAAAATTTATCCATTTTATCACTTTGCAAAATCATTATATTTGCTCCTTTAATAACACAGTTATTTTTAGATAAAATAAACCCGGCAATTTGAATAAAATGGTTGCCGGTTTTTTTTAATATATGTGACTGAGATGGCGAAGCTTTGTTTTTAATGTATTTAAGTGGAATTTATCATACAAAATTTTTCCAACTCGTCATTATTGATTTTATTTGTTCACTCCTGGTTTTAAATTTACGTTTAGTAGTATGAAAAAAATACTTTTTCTTGTTTTCCTTTTCCTGGCGGCAAATATTTCTCTAAGCGCTCAAACACTTATGACGCAAGACCTCCGGGATATAAAAGTGGATCAGTTAAGCGATGCAGATATATTATACTATTATAATAAAATGCAAGCAGCCAATGTGACCATGGATCAGGCGGCGCAAATTGCTGCTTCAAAAGGCATGCCTGCTGATGAAATAGCAAAGTTGCAACAGAGGGTGAATAAACTATTAGCTACTCAAAACGGTGCTACATTATACCGGGCCCCTTTGACCAATGATACTATGGCGAGGTCACAAAATAAGGTGACCTTATTAACCCAGGAAAATAAAATTGACAAACGGATTTTTGGCTCAGATTTATTCACGAACTCTTCTATGGGTTTTGAACCAAATCTGCGAATAGCTACTCCATTGAATTATTTATTAGGTCCGGATGATGAATTGAATGTAGATATTTATGGTGTTTCGGAAACGCATTATAAATTAAAAATTACGCCGGAAGGATCCGTATATATTCCGAATGTTGGACCGGTGTATGTTGCCGGACTGACTGTTGATCAGGCTAGTTCTAAAATCACCAACAAATTATCATCTACTATTTATAAGGCCATTATTTCCGGAAGTACAAAAGTGCAAGTGAGTCTTGGAAATATACGCAGTATACAGGTTACAATTATTGGCGAAGCAAAGCAACCCGGCACTTATACGGTATCTTCTCTTGCTACGGTATTTAATGCTTTGTATTTATGTGGTGGCCCTTCCCGCAATGGTTCTTATAGAAAAATAGAATTGATCCGAAACAACCAGGTTTTCCAGGTGATAGACTTATATGACTTTTTATTGAAGGGAAGTATGGAAGATAATGTCCGGCTCATGGATCAGGATGTGATTCGCATTCCATATTATGAGAGTCGGGTAGTTATTGGTGGCCAGGTAAAACGGGAAGGCATATTTGAAATAAAACCATCCGATAATTTGCAGGATTTGTTAAATGCCGCTGGTGGATTTACGGATTCTGCATATAGGTCTTCTGTTAAAATCACCAGGCTGACCGATAAGGAAATGGCTGCTGTAGATGTTTCTCGTGACAACTATTCAAACTATATTTTAAAAGGAGGAGATTCAATTTCTGTAAATAAAATTTTGGACAGATATGCAAACAGAGTACAAATAGCCGGTGCTGTAATGCGGCCAGGCCAATTTGAACTATCCCAAAATTTAACACTGAGTGAATTAATACAAAAAGCGGATGGTCTAAAAGAAGATGCATTTTTAAGCAGAGGAATTATACGCAGGTTGAAACCGGATTTAACTTTGGAAATGTTGTCATTTGATGTGAATGGCATTGTAAATAAGACTCAACCGGATATTCTTCTGCAAAGGGAAGATTCCGTAGTCATTTCATCATTATTTGATATGCGGGATGTCTATACGATTAGTTTACAAGGGCAGATTAGAAACCCGGGAATTTATTTATTTAAAGATAGTATGTCTTTGAAAGATGCCATATTCGAAGCTGGGGGTTTTACAGAATCCACTAATGGAAAAAGAATCGAAGTGGCAAGGCGTGTAACAAATGCAGACCCTAATTCAACAGAAATTGCCAAAACTTTTGAAATAGATGCTAACAAAGATTTGGATTTCCAGGGGAATAGTTTTTATCTCAAGCCCTATGATGTTGTTATCATCAGAAATAACCCGGGTTATTTTGTTCAGAAATCTGTGACGGTTAGTGGAGAAGTCTTGTATCCGGGTGTTTATGTCATTAATTCCAATGATGAAAAATTAAGCGATGTGGTGAAACGTGCAGGAGGACTAAAATATTCAGCCGACCCAATAGCCACTTCATTAAAGCGGATGAATAAAATAGATACCCTAACGGCTTTGAAAACCCGGAATGTGGAGAAATTGGCTCTTTTGGGTTTAAGCGATACAACCCTTACAGACTCCATCCATCAGGAAGTTTTAAAGCCCTATGATTTAATAGGTATTAACATGGAAGAGGTATTGCAAAATCCCGGCATCAGCAATGACCTTATTTTGGAAGATGGGGATGTGATTTTTGTACCAAAGAAAAATCAGGCAGTAAAAGTGCGTGGTGAAGTTTTATTTCCAACACAATTTGCTTTCCAGGAAGGGAAAAACATGAAATTTTATATCAATAAGGCGGGAGGTTTTTCAGGGAATGCGGTGCGACGAAGAGCTTTTGTATTGGCTGCAAATGGGAATGCAAGAGTCGTTAAGCATTTTCTTTTTTTCAAAAGTTTCCCCAAGATCAATGCAGGCGATGAAATTTTTGTACCGGGTGCAGATAAGAGCCGCGGAAGGCTTTCAACCGGTGAAGTGGTGGGTTTAACAACAGCTATTGTCTCACTTGCATCCGTGGTCATTCTGGTTATTAATAATTTGAAATAAAAATTTACGGTTTAAAATCTTAGGATAAATCATGTCAGAACAACCATCCACACCAAAAGAAATTTCGCTCACAGGCGCTGTGGAAGGATTGAAAAAACTTTTTCAATTTTTCTTTTCTAAGTGGGTGATCATCTGTATTATCGGTTTCTCAGGAGCCGGGTTAGGGTTGTTGTATGGCTGGTTGGAAAAACCCAATTACCAGGCTGTACTAAGTTTTTCTACAGATGATGATAAAGCGACTACTACAGGTATTATGGGCATTGCAGCACAATTTGGTATCAACCTGGGCGGCGTAGGAGGTGTTTTTTCCGGCGATAATATTTTATCATTAATCTCTTCACAGAAAATTGTTAAGCAGGCTTTATTTACACCCGTTCAGGTAGATCATCAGCAGGAAAATTTATTGAGCTTATACTATGAATCGTCGGGGATGAAAAAATCTTTTCGCAAAGACACGATTTTGCAAAAAGTTTCCTTTCCGCTCAACCAGGACCCGGAAAAATATAGCCGTGTTCAGGATAGTGTTTTACAATTAATTCTAAAAGATATTTCTAAAAAAGTATTGGTAGCAGAAAGGCCCGATAAAAGAGTTTTAATCTATACGATAACGGTAATAAGTCCAAGCGAAACTTTTTCCAAAGCCTTTTCAGAAGAATTAATTACCAGGGTAACTGCATATTATGTAGCAAGTAGTACAACTAGATCTTATCAAACGGTAGAGATTTTACAAGAGCGTGCGGACTCTGTAAAACGCGCTTATGATGCTGCATTACAGGGTAGGGCAGCATTATCAGATGCCAACTTAAATCCCGCGTTTCAATCACCATTAGTAGGCATCCAAAAAAAGCAAACCGATATCACTGTACTGGCTACGGCTTATGGCGAATTGCTAAAGAATCTTGAATTATCAAAGTTTAATTTATTGCGTGAGACGCCCTTGATACAAGTCATAGATGAACCCATGCTGCCCTTGAAAGTGATTAAAACCGGCAGGCTGCTTGGAACCATTTATGGGGGATTACTGGCCGGGTTTTTATGCATCTGCTACCTTACTTTTATTTATATGCTTCGAAATGAAAAATTAGAGCAAGAAGCTTCATCGGATTAAAGGAATTTCCGCAATAGGTTTTCCTGAAATAAGCATGTCATTTTATACAAAATTAGCCGGCACTTTTAATACTGTTAAAAAGAGTGCTATTGCTGAAAACTTTTTTATCCTTGGTAGTATTCAGTCTATCAATCTGTTGCTACCACTGGTACTGACGCCTTACCTGATCCATATTTTAGGCCTCATAAATTTTGGGAAAATTACTTTTGCAGCGGCCGTTATCAATATTTTCGGGCTTTTAATTGATTATGGATTTAACCTGACGGGAACCAAAGAAATTGCATTAAATAAACATCAGGAAGATGCATTGGGAAAGATTGTTTCCGGTATCCTTACCACAAAATTTTTCTTGATGTTATTCACCTTTTTATTGTTGAATGCTGGCCTGCTTACACCATTTCTATCAGAGAATAAAACACTTTTTTTACTTTCCTTTATTATTTGCATCGGGCAATCAATAAACCCGGGATGGATCTTCCAGGGTTTAGAAAAAATGCGTTTATTCGCTATTGTGAATGTTGTTTTTAAAATCAGCTATATGCTGGTTATTTTTATTTTTATAAAAGAGAAAAGTGATTATATCTATGTGAATGCTTTGTTTGGAATATCCATACTTTTTACGGGGATTGTATCCATCATTTTATTGCACATCAAATTTAATATTCGTTTTTCGCTGGTATCTCCGGTAGATGTCTTTGCCTATCTCAAAAAAAGTTTTTATTATTTTATCTCGGGATTTTTTGTAAATATCAGCGGGTATGCAGGGTCTGCCATTTTAGGCATTTATACAGACTATAGAATTGTAGGTCTTTATGGAATCGTGGAAAAGATTTTACAATTAGTACGGCAATTACTCATTATTTATTCTCAGGTATTATACCCGGCAGCATGCCGTAAAGCACAGGAATCCATACACGCTTATTCCCTTTTTATGAAAAAAGTATTTACTCCTTTTTTTATTTCTTTCTTTTTGATCTGCACCTGTATTTTCATTTTTGCTCCGGAAATTGCCTGGTACTTTAATAAAACAGATATAGATACATTGACAAACGGTATCAGGATTATTTTACTGGCTGCATTATTTACATCTTTAAATATACCCGCATACCAGTCTTTGCTGGCATATAATTTTTCTAAGTCCTACACCTTTGTCCTGATTACCACATCCGTACTAAGTGTATTGATCAATTTTTTCCTGGCATCACACTATGGTTTATTTGGTTCTATTTTCAACTTGTTGATCACAGAATTTATGATGATGGCAGGGCTTCATGCGATACTCCAGTTTTATCATACAAAGAATGCTTTATTTCAATTTAATACGAAAAATGAGGGTAGCGATACTCCTCCTTTATAAAATGAATTACCATTAAAAGGTTTTGGATAAAATTGGTTACATATCGGTATTATTTGGGCAGGAAAATTTACTTCAGGATTATTTTAAAAGCATTGCCCTTCAGTCGTGTCCGGTTTATGGCATTTACCTCATTGATAATTCACCGTCTGCTGAAATGATGACTATGGTTCAGGCGATGAAAGATCGTTACCCATTGCTCGATATCAAGTATGTACAAAATACGAGAAACCTGGGAGCAGCGAAAGCAAATAATAAGGGCATACAAATGGCTATAGAAGATGGCTGTACTGCTTGTATTTTGTCCAATACAGATATTGCTTATGATGATCCTAATTTGTTTTGTGAAGTAGCCAGGCTGTCTGCGGAGAAAAATGGGGCAATTGTAGCGCCAAAAATTTATTATTTCGGTACGCATAAAATTTGGTATGCCGGCGGAGATATGGTTAAATGGAAAGGCGGTGTTGTGCATTATCATGATAGAAAAGAAGAAAATAAAGCTACTGAAACCAGTTGCTTCACCGGTTATGCGCCTACAACTTTTTTGTATATTCCAATAAAAACTTTTGAAGAAGCCGGATTGTTGGATGAGCAATATTTTTTATATATGGAAGATGCAGAATGGGTTCACAGAGCCGGTGTGGCAGGATATAAAATTTGGTATGCAGCAAATATTCATCTCTTTCACAAGGTAAGCATAACTACAGGGGGCATTTTATCTGATCTGGGTATTTATTACAATACACGTAATCGGTTATTTTTTATTCGTCAATATTTTTCATTCTTTCAAAAACTTTTGGCAGCCTGTTATATCATGGGTAGTACAGCCTATTTTGTATTAAGAACATGGAGATTCAGTGCATGGCGTGCCTATTTCAAAGCCATATACGATGGCCTTTTCACTACTTTAAAACTTCCACATCTTTAAGATTTTAGAAGATGGTCAGTAATGTATTTATATTTAATGTCTGTGTTTTTGCAGCCATTTTTCTTATCCTCTATTTCAATAAATTATTGTATGGAAGTTTTTTGAATGATTTTTTCAATCCCTCTTTTTCATTCATTCTTTTCCTGTTGATTTTTTTTGTAAACCTGAATACGCCTGAAAATGATTTTGATATTTATACAGGTGTCCTGGTTTTTACAGGCTCCCTCGCCTGGATGCTGGGCTTTTACCTGAATGGGTTTAAATATATTAAAATTCATCGATGGATGCCTTCCTTTAAAATCAAAGGGCTCAGTATGAGCCATTACATCCTGTATCAACTCATTTTTGTTGTATTAGCCTTTGGGATTACTTTATTCAAATTAAAAACTTTTGGTTATAGCCTGCAGGACTACCTGTTGAATATGTTGTTGGTAGAAAATGAAAATGTAAAAGAGGGTGGTAATTTTTGGACTCTCTTTTATCATGTCATCAAAATACCGATGATGGTAAATCATTTTCGATTACTGAAGGACACGAAGCATTTGTATTTTAAAGTTTTCCTCATTACACTCACTGAAATTTTATTTTCGCTGGCAGCCTTGTCATCCAGCAGACTGGGCTATTTAATGGGTTTTGTTTTTGCTTATTTTTTATACTGCCGGGCCAAAGAGAAAAAACCGGCTGTCAATTACTTCACAGTTTCCCTGCTGATCCTTGCTTTTCCTGTGCTGAATATGCTGAACAGGCTTCGTAATGGCGATGTGGAATGGCTTACCAATTTTCATATTAGTGATCTTTGGGATCTTGGTGAACGTACGCTTTCAGCTGATGCCAACCCTGGGCAAAATTTTGATATCCTGGTTAAATATTTATCGAATACGCATGATTATCACTGGGGATTTTTCTTTATCTCGCAATTCTTTTTTCTTATACCCAGAATTTTCTGGCCCAATAAACCAGTCACGTCTTTTGAATTTGAATATACCATCCGGGTAATGCATGAACACCCCATACAAGATGGAACGACATACACCTTTACGGCTTTCGATGCTTATGCTGGGTTTGGTATTCCCTCTTTAATCATTGTCATGATTTTGTTTGGAATCATTACGAGATACTTCTATGAAATATTTTATAAAAAGGATGTTAACTGTCTCATTATTATTTATGGGTCATTCATCATCCTCTATTATATCAATTTGCTCAGAGCCAGCGTAGTAGATCTTTCCGCTTATTATTTTCTCGACTTTGCACTTATTTTAATTTTCTATATCATTTATCGAAAACTCAATATTTTTTATAAACCGGAAAAAGAATTGCTTTAGCCTGTTTAAAAAGTTATGTCCAAAATAGCCATCATTAATGCTCGTAATATATTCCCGATGAATGGCGGAGATAAAATATTTTCAATTAACTTATTAAAAATTTTATCTAAAAGCAATGAGATCTGTTATATCAATATTATTGATGAAGACGCTTACAATGATCAGGAAGAAGCCGGCCTATTATCGTTTGGCCGGATAGATTTAAAAGTGGAACAAATCCGTTTTCTAAATACGCCTTACGCTATTTTAAAAAGTAGTTTATTGGGTATGCCATTCCTCGCTGCACGCAGGCCCGGAAAGAGAAAGATGAAAGAAAAACTCAATAAATATTTTTCTGATTTTTCTCCTGAAATAATTATTTGGGATCAAATTCGTTCAGCTTCGTATATTGTTTCATTCCCTGGTGCTAAAAATATCCTCATCGAACACAATGATGAATCTGCGATATACAGACAAAGAGGTGCATCAAAAAATAAGTTTGCCCGAAAATTTTATAATTTCCAGGCGAATCTATTGGAACAATTTACAAAAAAGATCCATCAAGAAATGGATCGCGTCATTTATCTGAATAAAGAAAATATTCGAACAGGCTCTTCCCCTGAGAAATATCGTGCATTCCCTTTTTTATTTACAAGTTTTTCTCACGGTGCTTACCAAGTAAAAGAAGAAAATAAAATTCAACTATTGTTTGTAGGTGCCATGGACTGGTATCCGAACAGGGATGGGATAAAATGGTTTATAGAAAATGTTTTGCCTTTGCTACCTCAAAATTTTGAATTGAAGATTGTAGGAAGAGATGCGTCAAAAGCCTTTATGGGCGCAAATTTTGACCGGGTAAGCATTCATTCCGATGTGGCTTCCATTGAACCTTTTTATCTTTCTGCCGATATTTTTATTTCACCGGTTTTTACCGGTTCGGGGATCAATATTAAAATTCTTGAAGCGGCTTCTTATGGGATACCAATAATGGCTACACCATTTTCATTAAGAGGTTACCAGGAGGTTGAATTTATACCACAGGCAGATCAAGCAAACGATTTTGCCGATATCATCCTACAGCATGCAGCTTATCCGAAACGGTTGGAATTAAATGCAAAACTCAATGCCTGGTATAGTAATTATGTCTGCCGGGCGGAGGCATCAGTGCAACAATTTTTTCATGTAAATTAGTATGACCGAAAAAAAAGATTGTTATTTTTTACTCACGCGTTTACCCTATCCACCTATTGGAGGGGATCGCTTGCGGTATTACAATTCTATCCTGGTACTAAAACATTTTGTACGGCTCAGGATCATCATCATCACGGATGAGCGGCCTTCACCAGAGGTGATTGAATTCTTACAGTCCAATGCATTTTCTTATAAAATATTTATTTATCCAAAAATTCGTTTTCGATTTAATGCATTAAGGGCTATTTTGTCCCAGTATCCCATCCAGGTCAAATATTATTATTTTAAAGAAGTAGAAAAATATTGCAAAGCAAATATAAAATCGGATGACCTGATTATTTCTAACCTGGTCCGTACAGCGCTTTATGCTACTTCTTTTTCCAATAAAAAATGGCTTGACCTTATAGATTCTTTATACCTCAATTATTCCAGGAGTAAACTCAAAGTGTCTTCGGTTTTCTGGAAAATGATGTACACCGTGGAAGCAAAAAGGTTGAAGCGTTTTGAAAAGCAATGTGTGGAAAAATTTGATGCTACTTTGTTTACCAATTTTAATGAACAAAAATTTTATTTACCATTTGGGCATGCTGTTTGGCTTCCGAATGGCGTGAATGAAAATTTATTTCATTCTACATATCTGCTTATTGATAAGAATGATCGGCCAACTGTAGTATTTTTAGGCAAAATGGACTACCAGCCCAATATAGATGCCGTATTATGGTTTGCAGAAAAAGTGATGCCTTTGGAATCACATATTCAATTTCAAATTGTTGGCAGTTCTCCGACAAAAAGAGTTTTGGATCTTGTGCATCAATATCCCGGAAGAGTGACGGTTACCGGGTATGTAGAGGATCCTTATCAAATCATGTATCAGGCAGATGCGGTGATAGCGCCGATGCAAACGGGCGGGGGCATTCAAAATAAAATATTGGAAGCGATGGCAATTGGTTGTGTTGTCCTTACAACCCAGTTAGGTGCACAACCTATTGTCGGTGCTGAAAATAAAAAGCACTTGATTATTTGCGAGACGCCTGTAGAATATGTCAATGCCATACACACTATACATGATAAGCATTTCGATACCATGGCCATGAGAAGCGCCGCTACAAAACTGATCAAAGAAAATTATACATGGTCACGATTTTCCAATAAATGGGAGCAGCTCATTTTTGAGAAATAGGTAATATATATGCATACGAGTGGAAAATAAACCAAACATACTGATCATTATCAACCGGCTTGTAATTGGCGGACAGGCTATTGATACCATTCCATTGGCCTGGTATCTGCAGGAAAAATTTTCAGTGCATGTATTGTATGGAGAAAAAGAAAATGATGAAGAAGAAGCACTCTTTTTACTGGATCTTTACCCGGGTTTGAAAGTGGAAAAATTGCCCCAGTTGCAAAGAAGTATTTCCCTATCAAAAGATATATCTGCATATCGAAGGATAAAAAGTATTTTGAAGGAAAATGTTTATTCGGTGGTCCATACACATGGATTTAAATCCGGGATGCTGGGACGATTAGCCGCACATGCCATGAGAGTGCCTTGTATAGTTCATACATTTCATGGCCATTTATTCCATTCCTATTATAACCGTTTTATTTCCTCATCCATCATCTTATTGGAAAAATACTTAGGACGTATTACAGATCGTATCATCACGATAAGCCCGCTTCAATTGGAAGAAATTGCCGGAAAATTTTCAATAGCCCCTAAATCAAAAACGCGAATGATCAGGCTGGGAATTGATGAAAGGCATTTTTTTAGGAATTTACAGCAAGATAAAAATGATTTTGGTGAGAAGTATCGATTTCATTCCAAGGATATTCATATTGGTATTATTGGCCGCATTGTGCAAATAAAGAACTTTTCATTATTTGTGGAAGTTGCGGAGAAAGTATTGGCAAAATATTCATCCCATGTGAAATTTTATGTAGTGGGTGATGGAGCTCTTGCCGGCCATGTCCAGGAGATTCTGTTAAAGAAAAATATATCTTTTAGTAAACCCGGAGAAATGAAAGAGAATGCGTCAGTGACCTTTACTTCATGGGCGCCGGATATTGCTACGGTCATCAAAGTCCTGGATATTGTGATGCTGACATCTTATAATGAAGGCACACCCATGAGTTTAATAGAAGCACAATTTTGTGGAAAGCCTGTTGTGGCTACCGATGTAGGTGGAGTAAGTGACACTTTTCTTGCAGATAAAACGGGTTTTCTGATAGAACCTGGAAATGCAGATTTGTTTGCAAAAAAATTAATTTTGCTGATTGAAAATGAAAGCCTTCGTAGAGACATGGGCACAGCGGCCATTCAATTTGCAACGGAACATTTCTCAAAAAAAACAGAAGTGCAAAAGGTCATTGAATTATACAATGAATGCTTGCATCAGGTTTAATAAATTGAATTAAATGAATATTCTTGTTACAGGCACTGCCGGGTTTATTGGCTACCATGTTGTTCAACGATTATTGTCGGAAGGGCATCAGGTAACGGGTATAGACAGCATCAATGATTATTATGATGTGTCACTCAAAATGCAACGCCTGGAAAGATCAGGAATAGCCCATCCACAGCAGGCAACATTTCAAAATATTCTGAAAAGTGACGATGGAAAATATATTTTCTATCGTAGTTTGATAGAAGATAAGAAAAGGATGGAAGAAATTTTCCAATCAAATAAATATGATCGGGTTATACATCTGGCTGCACAGGCCGGTGTACGTTATAGTTTGGAAAACCCCCAGGCTTATATCACCAGTAATATTGATGGCTTTGCTGTTTTACTGGAATGTTGCAGGCATGCCAAAATAGAACATCTCGTTTATGCAAGCAGTTCCAGTGTATATGGGATGAATGATCAGAATCCTTTTTCTGTGAATCAAAATGTAGATCATCCGGTATCATTATATGCAGCCACGAAAAAAAGTAATGAATTAATGGCTCATGCTTATAGTCATTTATTTCAATTGCCCACAACAGGCTTGCGTTTTTTTACAGCCTATGGTCCTTGGGGCAGGCCGGATATGGCTTTATTTATTTTCACGCGTTCTATCCTGGAAGGGAAGCCTATCCAGGTTTTCAATGAAGGAAATATGTTGCGTGATTTTACTTTTATTGATGACATTGTAGATGGGGTTGTCCGCGTCATGAATCATATTCCAAAAGGAGATCCGGGATGGATCAATAGTCAATCAGATATATCTTCCTCTAAAGCACCTTATAAAATTTATAATATCGGTAATCATGCACCAGTTCGTTTACTGGATTTTATTTCAGCCATTGAAAAAGAATTGGGCAAAGAAGCCATTAAAGAATATTTGCCGATGCAACCGGGAGATGTTCCCGAGACTTTTGCTGATATCCACAGTATTGTAGAAGATACCGGATATCAGCCCTCCACAAGCATTGCAGTGGGGATTAAGAAATTTATTGACTGGTATAAAATGCATTATAAAATCTGATAAATTTATTAAATGAAAAATATTCTCCTAACCGGCGGCGCCGGCTTCATTGGCTCTCATGTGGTAAGGCGGTTTGTAAAGCAATACCCGTCTTATCAAATTATTAATCTGGATGCATTGACTTATGCAGGTAATTTGGAGAACCTGTCTGATATAGATCAAGCACCGAATTATTTTTTTGAAAAAATAAACATCCTGGATACCGCATCATTGCAATCCGTTTTTAGAAAATATGCCATCACAGATATCATTCATCTTGCGGCGGAATCGCATGTGGACCGGTCTATTCTATCGCCCATGGATTTTATTTATACCAATATTGTGGGTACTGTAAATTTACTGGAAGCAGCGAGAAATGCTTGGAAAGGAAATTGGGAGGATCATCTCTTTTATCATATTTCTACGGATGAAGTCTATGGAACCCTGGGAGATACAGGACTCTTTACAGAAGATACGGCATACTCGCCCAATTCCCCATACTCTGCCAGTAAAGCCTCATCAGACCACTTAGTGAGGGCTTATGGAGAAACCTATGGACTCCATTATATCATTTCCAATTGTTCCAATAATTATGGTCCTAATCAATTTCCGGAAAAACTTATACCACTTTTTATTCATAATATTTTAAATGAAAAAAAATTGCCTTTATATGGTAAGGGAGAAAATACCCGCGACTGGCTTTATGTTTTAGATCATGCCATTGCTATTGACATGCTTTTTCATTCGGGCAAAATAAAACAAACATTTAATATCGGCGGTTTTAATGAATGGAAAAATGCAGATCTCGTATCCCTGTTATGCCGCTTGATGGATAAAAAATTAAATCGCCCCGAAGGAAGCGCCGAAAAATTAATTGAATTTGTGAAAGACAGGCCGGGACACGATCTCCGCTATGCTATTGATGCCACTAAAATAAACAAGGATCTGGGATGGGAACCTTCCGTAACATTTGAAGAAGGTTTGAGTGAAACCATTGACTGGTATCTTCAAAATGAAGCATGGCTGAAGAATGTAACCAGTGGTGAATACCAAAAGTATTATGAACAGCAATATCAAAACAGGCATTAATAAATACGCGTTTAACATCTATGAAAATAATTGAAGCAGGCATACCCGGTTGCTTTATAATAAAGGACCAAATTTTTGAAGATACCCGGGGGTATTTTTTTGAATCATTCAATAAAAAAGATTTTGAAAAATTAACGGGCCTTGTTATTGATTTTGTGCAGGACAATCAATCTCATTCTGTGAGAAATGTTCTTCGGGGCCTGCATTTTCAAAGAGGAATCCATGCACAAGCAAAACTGGTAAGGGTCTTACAAGGAACCGTATTAGATATTGCAGTGGATTTGAGAAAAGATTCTGCCTTTTTTGGAAAATACCTCGCTGTTGAATTAAGCGCCGAAAATGCACAACAACTTTTTATTCCACGAGGCTTTGCACATGGATTTGTCGTATTGTCTGATCATGCAGATTTCTTTTATAAATGTGATAATTATTATCATAAAGAATCTGAATGTGGTTTGAAGTATAATGATCCTGATATTGCAATTGACTGGAAAATCAATGAGCATCATTTAATCATTAATGATAAAGACAGAAATAATTTTTCATTGAATGAATTGTTACAAAACAATTTGATCTAAGAGCATTTTGAATATTGAACTATAACGAAAGAAATATATGAAAGGAATCATTCTTGCCGGTGGATCCGGTACACGCTTATATCCTATAACCAAAGCCATCAGTAAACAGATTATCCCGGTTTATGATAAACCTATGATTTATTATCCGCTCTCTGTACTGATGCTTGCAGGTATAAAAGATATTTTAATTATTACAACACCTGAAGATGCTTCGCAATTTCAAAAGTTATTAGGCGATGGGAGTCATTTAGGCTGCAGTTTCTCTTATGCTGTGCAACAAGTACCCAATGGCCTTGCTCAGGCATTTGTAATTGGTAAAAAATTTATTGGTGCTGAAAAAGTGGCCTTGATTCTCGGCGATAATATTTTTTACGGATCAGGTTTCAGCAAATTGGTTCAGTCATTCAATAATGTAGAAGGAGCCGCTATTTTCGCTTACGAAGTGAGAGATCCCGAACGCTACGGTGTAGTGGCTTTTGATGAAAATTTCCAGGCTGTATCCTTGGAGGAAAAACCTCAAAAACCGGCTTCCAATTATGCCGTACCGGGCCTTTATTTTTATGATAATGATGTGGTAAGTATCGCAGAAAATTTATTGCCTTCTGCCAGAGGTGAATATGAAATCACCGATGTAAACAAAGTTTATTTGCAGAGAAAAAAATTACAGGTGGGCCTCATGAACAGGGGAACTGCCTGGTTAGATACAGGTACTTTTGATTCTTTGAGTGAAGCCGGAGAATTTGTCAAAGTCATTGAAAAAAGGCAGGGGCAGAAAATTGGTTGCATAGAAGAAGTTGCTTACCGTATGGGCTATATCACTAAAGAAAAATTATTGGAACTTGCCACTGAATATGAAAAAAGCGGTTATGGTGAGTATCTGAGAACGCTCAAATAGTCAATAGCCACAAGACAAAGCTAACGGTCTTCAGTAGCTTACCTGTTTTCACTTTTTTAAAACTTTTCCTTCTGCATGCTTTAAAACAAACATCTCTTAAATGGAGCGGGAACTGTAAAAAACCTGTTTCTTCAACCTTTTGTTATCCTAATAAAATCTTCAAACCATCCCTTCATTTTTAAGCCCTGCTTATCCCCGTCTCACTCCCCAAAAATATTAACGAATTTCTTGATTTTCCTACCTTAAAATTTTCATTTTTGCATGGTATTTTCAAAAAACCAACGTACTTTTAAATATCTTCTTCAGTATTTGAAAAGCAAATAGTTCTTTTTTCATCACCTTTAAATTTTTTAAACCTATGGTTCAGTCAGATGTACCTCAGCTTTCACAGGAATGTAATCAATGGCGGGAAAAATTGCATTCTTATCGTGAAGAATTCAACCAACTCAAATCCCATTTAGAGCGAGCAGCGCTCCAGGCCACTTCCCCACAACAACTTTCGGAACTTGAACATTTTCAAAATCAATTACACATTCAGCTTATTAATATCCATGACCTGAAACAATCCGTGAAAGCTAATGAAAAATTGGTGAGTAATGGAATGCAGCAAGACAATCAGGATTATTCAGCATTGAGTTTTGCCGACCATCATCAGCTTGGACAGGAATTAATAAGCCTGGAAAATACTTTACATGGCTTACGTGAAGGCCTGGCTACATTCCTGGGAACACTGAAATAGAAAACAGGATGGGCCTTGCTCAAATTATTCCGGCAAAAGTTTGCCGGAGAAGATTCTATTATTTCTAAAACATCTAAATTTTAAATATGCCTGAGTTTGATACCTCGCACGTAAAAAGTATTGTATTAATGGGGCATGCCGGTAGTGGAAAAACCACCCTGGCGGAATGTATGCTTTATGAAGCAGGGCTCATTACCCGAAGGGGTAGTATTGCTGAGAAATCCACCGTAAGTGATTTTCATCCATTAGAACAAGAAAGAGGAAATTCTATTTTTTCAACTTTGCTTCACACGAAATGGAGGGGATATAAAATCAATATTATTGATACACCGGGTTATGATGATTTTATGGGCGAAGTGGTATCGGCATTGCGTGTGGCAGATACAGGTGTCATGTTATTGAATGCAAGTGCAGGAGTGGAAGTATCTACCGATATCTTATGGCAATATGCCGAAGAGTTTAAGACACCTTTGATTTTTGCCGTGAATAAATTGGATGATGACCATGCCGACTTTGAGAAGACTGTTCAGGAAGCAAAAAATCATTTTGGCAATAAAGTGACGGTGGTGCAATATCCCTTAGATCAGGGAAAGGATTTTCATGATATCATAGATGTTTTGCGAATGACCATGTATCATTTTAAAAATGATGGTGGTAAGCCGGAGAAAATGCCCATCCCGGAAAGTGAAAAAGAAAAGGCAGATAACCTTC
The DNA here is from genome assembly GCA_018268015.1 of Bacteroidota bacterium. Lineage (GTDB taxonomy): Bacteria > Bacteroidota > Bacteroidia > Chitinophagales > Chitinophagaceae > JAFDXJ01. The sequence continues at coordinate 1,728 of JAFDXJ010000013.1, read as the reverse complement.
ACAGGGAATTGATAGAAGCCGTAGCTGCCAATGATGAAACCCTTATGGAGAAATATTTTGAACAGGGAGAACTGGATGAAGATGATATGAAAATGGGACTGAATAAAGCAATGATTCAAAGAGATATTTTCCCCCTGTTTTGTTTATCTGCTGAAAGAAATATGGGAAGTGGACGGTTGATGGGCTTTATTGATAATGTATGCCCCAGTGCAAATGAAATGCCGGCACAAGTCTCCAAAAGTGGGGCGAAAATCACCTGTGAAGCCAATGAACCTCCTTGTATTTTTATATTTAAAACGACGAATGAATCCCATGTTGGAGAACTGTCCTTTATTAAAGTCTATGCGGGAACCATTAAATCCGGTATGGAGCTTGAAAATGAAAATACCAAAACTACAGAAAAATTAAACCAGCTTTTTTTGATCGAAGGAAATAAAAGGACAAATGTTAATGAACTTGTTGCAGGCGATATTGGCGCCACGCTGAAATTGAAAAACACGCATGTGAATAATACTTTGCATGCAAAAGGAAAGAGCCATGAACTGCCACCCATAGCATTTCCGAAATCCAATATGACTATTGCCGTGGAATCCATTAAAAAAGGAGAAGAAGAAAAATTATCTTTAGCGCTTCACCAATTGCGTGATGAAGATCCTACTTTATTAGTGGAGTATTCTCCGGAATTAAAACAAATGCTTATACACTGCCTGGGGGATATGCACCTGGCAGTTGCCAAATGGAAAATGGAAAACCTGTATAAGGTGGATGTAAAATTTTCCAAGCCCAAAATTCCTTATCGTGAAACAATAAGGAAAATGGCAGAAGCAAACTATAAACACAAAAAACAAAGTGGTGGAGCAGGACAATTTGGTGAGGTCTATATGCGAATTGAACCCTGGTATGAAGGTATGCCTGAACCTGCTGGCCTGAATGTTCGTGCAAGGGATAACTATGATCTTGACTGGGGAGGAAAACTGGTCTTTTATAATTGTATAGTCGGAGGCGCAATTGACACGCGCTTTCTTCCATCTATTTTAAAAGGAGTCATGGAAAAAATGCATAATGGGCCACTTACCGGGAGTTTTGTGCGGGATGTGCGTGTTTGTGTTTTCGACGGTAAGATGCATGCCGTGGATAGCAATGATATTTCATTCAAAATAGCCGGCCTTCAGGCCTTCAGACAGGCATTTCAGTTGGCAGATCCTCAGTTATTGGAACCCATTTCAAAAGTAGAAGTGTGGTGCCCGGAAGACCTGACAGGTGCAGTGATGGGCGATTTGCAAGGCAGACGGGCCTTGGTTGAAGGTATTGAAGCGGATAGAAATTTTCAAAAAATTATTGCTAAGGTACCTCAGGCTGAAATGGAGGGGTATTCTTCTTCTTTGAGATCTCTCACTCAGGGAAGGGCAAAATTCAATGGATACTTTTTTGAATATGCTCCCGTCCCTTATGAATTACAAAAGAAACTGGTAGATGATTACAGTAAACTTAAGGCGGATGAAATAGAATAATGATAGTAAACTTTTTTTGACTAACATTAAAAAACCTGCTCTGAAAAGAGCAGGTTTTTTAATTTGAATGAATCTGAAATTATTTCACAATGGTTTTACTGTATGTTTTATTATCTACCATAAGTTTTACAATATACATTCCTTTTGCTGCCTTATCCAGGTTCAATGGAATGCTGTAGGTACCTGTTTGCAAAGTGCCTTTGTCTATCATAGTGAT
>JAFDXJ010000012.1 GCA_018268015.1 Bacteroidota bacterium | reverse complement strand
GGCTCCTGCAAAGCCTCCTTCAGCGAATGGAGGAACCGTCGATCATTCGGAGTAAGGGCCCGAGGCTGAGTCATGGAGGTTTCCGTGATGAAGGTCAGGAGGCGCGAAGGTGGAAGGTCGAACGCGGGCCGCCGTCCTCGGCGTAGCGCGAAGGCCACAGCTCGTGGGGGGCGCGGCCCACCATGGCGGCCACCTTCCCGGCGATCCGCTGGTTCGTGATCTGGCCGAGGATGACCCGCGACACCTCGCGCACATCCTCGTCCTGCCGGCGGCTGAACTCACGGAGGGATCCGCACTTGGCGCGGACCCAATTCTTGATCTGCCTTGCCGAGGGGCGGCGGGAGAGCTTGTCGGGCTTGGTGTCGGTATCCTGCATGTCAGAGTCCGCTTTCGTGGGGGTGATCAGTGGATGAAGACAAATTGCTGTTGATCCTTGGGACGCTGCTGGGAGAGGTGGCTTCCTTGAAGGCGACAATGGAAGTGGTGGTGGAAAATCAGAGCGAAGCCATGAAAGAAGACCTGCGGCTTACTGGGATGGAGAGGGTGATCCTCCAGGCGCAGGAGCTTGGCGGACGGCTTGGAGTACCAATTCCCCGAGACGCTCCATGGCGAGGTACGGATGAGCCTTGAGGTGCAGATCATGAAAATCGAGATAGGTCTTCAAGGCCGCTGCAAGCACACGCGCATCCTGGACGGTGAAGAAGATCTCCAGGCGGTCAGGCCCCATGTCGAAGGAAGCACCCATGTAGACGCCGCGATCTTCGACCGGGAAGACCCCGCGAAGGTGGGCCTCTTTGAAGCTCGAAGGAATGGTTGGCATCCGGCCTTCTCTCCGTCATCCCGACAAGGGGGGCGATGGGAGAAGCATCTAGCCTTTGGCTATTCAATGCAAGGGGTAAAATTAGCGATAAACTATGTCTAGTCTTAGCAATAGATTGCGCCAAGCCCGCAAGCTCCGAGGCCTGAAGCAGGCGGATTTGGCGCACCTGGTGGACTCTGGGCCCGTGGTAATCAGCCAATGGGAGACCGAGGCCAAAAAGCCGTCTCCCAGATCGGTCGGAGCACTTGCCCAGGCGCTAGGCGTCAGGCGCGAATGGCCTGAGCAGGTGCAGGCCTTCCTCCGCGAGGTGGACCGCGGCGCGTTCGCGTGGAGCGGCCAGGTGGTGGAGCGCGAGCGCGAGCCCCATGTGCGCCTGGCCATCCGCCTCCAGATCGGGCTGGGCCTGCGCGAGACCGAGGCCCTGGGCTTCCGCTGGGAATGGCTGGACCGCCGGAACCGCGTCTACACGCCCGGCGCCACGAAGAACCGCAAGACGCGCATCATCCCAGTCCCCGAGTGGCTCTTCCTGGAGCTCGAGCAGCTCTGGGAGACGGCGAAGCGCCCCGCCACCGGCTTCGCCATGCTCGGCGAGGATCACCGGCCCCACCGCAAGGGATTCACCCTCAGGCCCGTGAAGGCCTCCGGCGCGCAGCTCCGCATCGTGAACCTGCATCCTCACCGGCTCCGCGCCACCTTTGCCACGAGCCACTGGGAAGCAGGAACCGCGCTTGCCCAGATCCAGCAGATGCTCGGGCACAAGGACCCCGAGACCACCATGCGCTACATCGTCATGCGCCCGAAGGAAACCGCGGCCGCCCAGGACAAGGTGGCCGCCATGATGGGCTTCCGGTCCCCCAGTGGTCCCCGGGCCCCCAAACGCGAGGCCGCATCTTAAACCACCGGAACACTTGCAAAGACCATCATCAAGCTTCCCAAGCTTGATGTCGTGGGTTCAATCCCCATCGCCCGCTCCACAACAAAGGCCAGCAACCACAAGGGTTTCTGGCCTTTTTCTTTGCTCGATTTTCTATGATTTTCGATGACCTTCGATGCTTGTAAGTGCTGGTAAATACCCCTGAATTCTTCGAGCGGTCCCCCTGGAGTCCCCCGGGGATCAGTGCGCCGCCACCCTTTGGAATACCCACCACAGCAACTGTCCCGCGAATCCTGCTGCCACCACTCCCAGGCCCATGGCGAGCCTGTCGAGGCGCTTCTCGATGTGGCGCAGGTCGGCGTCGCGGGCGCCCTCCAGTTTTGCTTCGGCGATCTGGGCTTGGAGATTGGCCGTTTGGAGTCCCTCGAGGGCTGCGATGCGCTCCGACAGAGCGCCGAGGGCATCTTTGACGCCCTTGAACGCGGCGTTGAACTCACCGGATCGGATTGGCTCATCGGTCATCGTGGTTGTCCCCATACTCGGCCTCCAATCGGCCTTTTCAATGCTGAAATCGCCCCGCCGCATAGCCGAGCGCCAACCCCTCGAGGCCACGAATGAGTTGCGCCCTCACTCCGCTGGACTCGGCTTGATGCACCGCGGCGTCCTTGGCAATGTGTTCGAGCGCGAGGGTCTTCTGGCTCTCCTCGTAGGCGGCCTTCCACTGCACCGCGCTGGCGTGCTCGATGCTCACCTGGAGCTTGAGCGCCGCGATCTCCTGGCCCTGGTCAGCGATGACGGTCTTGGCCTGCGTGAGCGCGGCAGTGGTCAAGATCAAGGAATCGGTGACACCTGAGCTATCCGGAATTACCGGATAGCTGGGCAACGCCGAACCCTTCAGGATTTCCGAAGAATTGGCGCTGCCCGCACCGTCCGCCCGAAGGCTTGTGGGAGGTAAAGAAGCGGGGGGCTTGTTCGGCAGCGCCTTGAGCGCGGTGTCCAGCCCCCGCTTCGCGGCCTCCACTTGGGAATCCGCCGCTTGGACTGCGCTCGCCTGTTCCCTGGCCTGCCGGTCTTGTTCCGCCGCCTGGGCCGCGTGCGTCTGCGCCGCGCCCTCGTGCTGGTCGGATTGGGTTTGGGCCGCTTGGGCTTTCGCCGATGCCCGCGCAACGCCATGTGCGTTGCCAAGCAGCCACCCGGTGCCCGTAGCCGCCACGAGCAGCGCGGCGATGAGACCTAACCGCTGGAGCGCCGTCACTTGGGCACCTGAAAAATAAATTGAAATTTCCCCTTGACGCTAGGGCCACTGGTCCTAAACTGGTGGTGTCGAGGGGATGATCCCCAGACACCACGGAGGGTCACATGACCGCCAACCGCATCAGCCGCCGCTACCGCGCCGCCCTCATCTTCGAGGCCCCCGACCACCCTAAAGGCATGCCTCATGCCTTCCGCAGCCATGCAGTCTACGGCTGCTCCGCGTGGCCTACCCTCCACGCCCAGCAGGAAAATGAGGGGCGCCGCCTCACCTGCATCAGCGTCCATGACTCCGCGACGCGGCGCACCATGCTCGTGCGCGCCGATAGTCATGCGGTAGCCATCCGCACAGCAGCTGTCGCCTTTGGACTCGCCACGGATGGCGAGTGGAAGCGGAAGTGACCGTCCCCGAGTTCCGCGCCCTGGGAGCCCTCCTTTGGGGCTCCCAGTGGCAGACGCCGATGTCCCGCGCGCTGGGCGTTGATCCGCGAACGGTGCGCCGATGGGCAGCAGGCGATCGTGCAATCCCTGGGCCCGCGATCGCGGCGCTGCGAGCGCTTGAGGCAGTGCGGCGATGATCCCGAGACGCTGGAGGGGCGTCACGCGGGCACCTTCTGATAGCTGAACCGGCCCGCGGCGTCCTTGATGGCCATGAGCGCCTCACGCCGGGGTTGCTCGCCGACGCGAGCCACGGCCAGGTGGATCCAGGCGTGGCACTCGAAGATGATCTGGTCGAACGGCAGGTCCGACTTCCGGAGCTCCTCGAAGCAGAGGGCGAGGTCAAGACCATCGGGCACCACATCAGCGGCGCGGCCGTCCAGATGGGCTGAGGAGGGAACCCCATGCACCAAGGCGTTCAATTCCCGAGAACGGAAACCGCTATCCACCTTGAAGGCCACTCCGCCAAGCAGGTCCCTGGCGGGCTCGAGGAGCACCTCGCAGAGCCTGGTGAGGTTGGCCACCTCAGCCTCCCCGGGCGTGTTGTCCAAGCCGTGACGGAGGGCGGTGGAGCTGAAGACCAACTCTTCCAAGGTGAAGTGCGGCGTGATCTGCATGGCTCAAGCCTCGGCCGCGCCGGGGCGCGCTGGAGTATCGTTCGGCGAGATTGCCATTCGTCCATGCCCTCGCCCATCAGCCTCACGCGCACGCGCGAGGCTGGCTGTCCCGATGTTTCGGGATAGAAGAACCACCGCCCGGGCCTGGATCCCGCGAGATCCGACACCTTGCCCTTGGTAGAGCCGACACTACCCCGGAGAGCAAACACCCCTCGGAGAGACGCCCGGGTTGCTTCGGGTGCGGTGGTCAGAGGCTGAGCCAATCGGGGAGGTCCGAGATCGTCTCCTCCGCCTCCAGTTGCAGGTCGAGCTTGGTATGCACGACGCCCTTGAGGTCGATCAGCGCGAAGACATGGTTGTCCGGCGGCTGCGCGAGGAAGCTGAACGCCTTGTCTAGGCGGGGCTCCACGAGCACCGGGGTCTTGGTGGCCGCGTCATCGATGGCGGACAGGGCTGCCGCGGTGTTGATCTGCGCCGCGGAGCCCCAGGCCGAGCCGCTCCAGACCTCCACGGTGGTGGTGAGCTGGCCGCCCGCGGCGTGAACCGGATCGATGGCCACCGCCCACCTGCAGGAGAGGTTAGGCCGGTAGCCGAAGAAGGTCCTCTTGATCGCCCGGTTCGCGCCAGAGCCCAGCTTGTGGGTGGCCCCCTCCTTCGGGAACCGGAGCTCAATGCCCTCGCGGTCCTCCTTTTGGAGCGTGAAGCGCTTCACGGGCGTGGTGCCGTCCGTGGCGTAGGTGGTGATCCGGGTCTGGCCGAGGCCGATGATGATGGCCGACATCAGATCACCAGCGCCACATCGTCCACGAGAGTTGTCGTGGTCTTCGTGCCGGTGCCGCCCGAGTTGTCGCTGTCGGCCATCAGCTCGAAGCGGACGCCCCATTCCCCCGCGCCCGTGATGTTGGTCGTGACCGTGACGGACTGGTTAGTGAACGAGGGCGAGGAGCCTGTTGCCGTGAGCGAATTCGTAGCCACAAGCGTCTCGGCCCCGGTGCTGGCGTTGTAGATGTAGACCTTAACACTGCCGGTATTGGAGTTGAAGGAGGGCGCGCTGTAATAGCATGCGGTCTTATAGGTGAGCGTGACGGCCCCACTCGGCGCAGGGATGGAGAATGCCTGAGAGATGGACCCTGTGGTGGTGACATGGACTGTGCCACCCGTAGCGATCATTGCCGCCGAACCACTGGTCCCGGAGGTAGCGGTGGTTGAACTGTAGACAGGAACGGTGGTCCCCGATGTCACCCATGGGCCGAGGCCCTGGTAGATGCTCCCATTGACGATGCGGTTGAACGCTCCAGCACCCCCACCTGAAGGCGTCTGCCACACAGCGGTGGTGCCGCTCGTGGCCGTGAGCACTTGCCCTGAGGTGGGAGCGGTTGCGCCCGAAACCGAGACGGTGGTGGTGGCGCTCTTCAGCCCATTCGCCACCGTGGCGGTTCCTGCCGTGAGGGAGGCAGCGGTTCCAGTGAGGCCCGTTCCCGCACCCGAGAATGAGCCCGCAGTCACAACGCCCAGATTCGATAGATCGACGGTGCCGCCGCTGCCTGAACTGATGGTCGCGTAATTGGTGGCACTGGTCCAAAAGCGGCTTTGGCCACCCGAATCAAGGGACTGAATTCCTGCACTGAAGGTCCCACCGGAAGTGCCGTACATCAGCCATGTGGCACCGCTGGAAGTGCCCATGATCGTTTTGAATCCACCGGAAGGAGTGGCACCCCAAGAGGTGGAGGGGCCCGTCACAGTGGCAGATGCGGCATTGACCGCCCCGCCAATACCTACGCCTCCGGTGACCACCAGCGCGCCCGTCCCCGTGGTGGAGGACGCGGTGGCGTTCGAGATGGTCTGAATGCCACTCCAGGTGTGGGCCGCCGCCTGCGTGGTGGCGAGCGCGGTCACATTTCCGCTACTCGTCACATCGCCGGTAAGCGCCTGGAGGCCGGTCCGCTGATCCACGATCCCCGTGACTACGCTGCCGCTCGTCGTCACAAGGTAAAGCGGCAACCTACCTGCGGTCCAGGCACTGGTGTTCGCGCTCACCGCGCCCGCGACGGTGCGCTCCACATAGTTCGTGGCGCTAGCCGTGAGGGTCACGGTGCCATCGGCGATGCTGGTGTAGGTCGTGCCGTTCCAGGCGGGGCCGCCGTAGTAGGCGAAGATGAGCCCAGAGCTGCCGGTCTCACGGTAGCCCCAGCTCCGGGCCGAGGCGTTCACCTGGTGCTGGAGCGTGGTGCCGATGCTGTCGGCTTCGGCGATGGTCAGCGCCCGCGTCAGCGCCCCGCGAGTGGGCACGGAGACGGTGGGCGCCTGCGCGAAGATCAGCGCCGGGAAGAGGAAGATCGAGAGGATGCGCTTCAGCATGGGGTCTCCTTTAGGCCTTTGCGTCGGTGTCGGAATCGGAGATGAGACCGGCGGGGAGGCTCTTGGCCAGCCACTTCCCACCCAGGTAGGTGATGCCCGCGAGGCCCATCACGCCGAGCGAGACCATGCCATAGATGGTCGTGGGGTCTCCGCCCTTGTCGATCCAGCGGCAGACCGCGAGCGTGAGTTTCATGTAGCCCCAGAGGAGGACCCAGGTGCTGGCCAGGAGCGTCATCCGCTTGGTGCTGGCGATGGGCTGGCGGGTCTTGGCGTCCCGCTCCGAGAGCGTCTCCCGGAGAAAGGGGAATAGGCCCGCCGTCTCCCCCCGGAGGTAGAGCACCAGCAGGATCAGGCCCACGATGAACCAGGCGATGAGGCCGGTGTGATTGTCGATGAAGTTGAGGATGGACACGGAACCTCCTATGAGACCCAGCCGGGATCGACCCAGCCGGGATCGACCCAGCCGGTGGGCGTGGAAGAGACAGGCGCGGTGAGCTGCAGGAGCTCCACATCCACGCTCCGGACTTCGAGGCCCGGCTTCATGGACGAGAGCTTGTAGGCCGTGACGGTCGCCGGGCTCCCGGCGTCCGAAACCGCGGTGAATGTGATGAGGTCCCCGACCTGCCATTCCGCGTAGAAGGCCGGGGGCATGGACGATGTGTCGCCGTGGGTGCGGTCCGCCCAGGTCTCGGTGAGCACGGGGCTCGCGTTCCCGAAGAAGCAGATGTTGGCCTGGCCGATGGCCCGGCCCGCGGCGGCGCCCCAGACGATGTTCGACACATCCAGCGGGAAGACCTTCCCCCCGTCGAAGGGACTGGGGCAGTCCACCGTGAGGCTCTGGCCGCTGAGGGCGTCCCCGTAGGTGACGCGCACCAGGCGGATGAAGCCCTGCCAGGTCTGGAGTTTGGACTTGTTGCCGCGCTCGGAGTCCTGGACGCCCACCTTGTAGCCCGGGACCACGCCGCCACGGAGCTGGAGCTTGCCCGAGGCCCTGGACACCAGGCGCATGTTGCCGTCCGCCGAGGGCAGAGCCGTGGCGATCTGCGAGCCTGCGAAGGCATCCAGGAAGTCCATGACGGTGAGGCCGTCGCCCGAGCCCACCACGGAGCCGATGGTGCTGGCGGAGAGCGCCGTCGCGCCGATCTTCAGGCGCTCAACGGTGGTGGTGATCTTGCGGTCCACGGTGAAGAGGCGGCCGCCGGCCATCCCCGCCATGGCGTCCGAGGTGGTGCCCGTGCGCACCATCCGCGCCAGGATGGCGCCGTCCGCCACGCTCTCCGCCAGGATCTCGCCGCGGCGGAAGTTGGCCGCCGGGTTCAGCGGGTCGGCCGGGTCCGGCTCGGCGTCTCCGTTCTTGGCCACCAGGTCCGGGCCCAGCCAAAGGAACCGGAGGCGGCGGCTCATGTGGTAGTTGGCGTCCTCGAAGGTCTCCAGAGCCTGGCAGTACCAGCCGCTGATGGCCGCGCTGGCGCCCGATCCCGCGAGCTGAAGCGGCTGGATCGTGCCGGGGATGATCTCCAGCGTGGGGAAGTCCGCCTGCAGCGGCATGGTCCGCCCATCCACCAGGAAGAGCCGGGTGCGCGGATAGGTGGCGCCGCCGCGAGTCTCGTTCCAGGTGCAGACCACCAGCCCGCCGCCGATGGCCCAGGGGCCCGCCGTGGGGACCGAGAGGGCTGGCGTCTGGCGGACGGTGAGCGCTCCGCTGGCGCCGATGCTGAAGAGCGTGGCCGTGGCCGCCGCCCAGGGCCCCGTGGTGGTGCTCATGCTCAGGGAGAGCAGCGCCTCCGTGTGGCCCACAGTGGGATCGGCGTAGATCCCCATCCCGAGGGCGATCCAGTTCCCGCCGGCGGGGCTGCCGGTGATGGAGGGCGTGGTGCTGCTGCCCAGGGTCCGATCCGCCGTGTGCGCCTCGAAGGTCCAGGTCGGACCGGAAGACGCCCGGGTGTATCGGCCCGGGCTCGCGCTGCTGGCGCTGTAGCAGACCAGCTTCGCGGGGATGTAGTTGGCCGCGGCATGGCCTCCCCAGTTGATCGAGGTACCGTCCCAATAGCTCTCGATGTCCTGGATCTGGTCCGTGAGGCCCTTCCAGGTTCGCCATGGATTGCGCCATCCGTTCTTCGGGATCGTGGCGCCGCCCGAGAGGTCCCCGGCGGTGTAGATCACGGGCGGCTGGAAGGGCGCGGCGCTGCCCGGGAACTGGAAGGCATCGCCGTAGACATCGTGCGTGGCGGAAGCCGTGGGCATCGCCTGCCACATCCACCCCGCGTCCCAGGAGCCCTGCCAGACGCCGGCCACCGTGAAGGCGCCCGTGCCGTTGTCCGCGCCGCGGCGCGCGAGCTGGAGCGTCCCGTCCAGGGCGATGGTCTGGATGTTGTGGGCGCCGTAGAGCTGGGGCACAGCGGCGTCGTAGGGGCGCCAGCACGGAACGGGGACCAGCGTGGCGGCGGGCTGGAAGTAGGCCGTGTCCAGCGTGAACGGCGCCAGCACGGCTTTCGCGTAGGCCAGGCCATCGAACAGCACCGGGTCCTGGCTGTTGCGCCGCACCTTGGAGACGGAGGTCGTGGTGTAGGCCTGGCTCAGGGGCTGGTAGAGCCACGCCTTCCCGGTCTCGCCGTCCAGGTCCACGATGGGCGGCATGTCCGTGCTGGTGAGGCGCTGCTGGCCACTGGTGGTGTCCTGGTAGGTGAAGGTGAGCACATCCCCGGGGACGAGCTGCTCCACGGTGTTGAGCGGGATGAAGCGCTGCCCATCGCTGCCGCCGGTGGGGGCCGGGATGTCCGCCGCCAGGAGGTAGTGGGTCCGGGTCTCCTCCGCCACCGCCCAGGAGACCGTGGTGCCGGGGCTGAGGATGCCTGTGAGGTCCGGCGCGCCCTGCAGGACGACCCGGGCCACGCCATAGGTGTAGGTCCCGTAGAGATCGCCATCCACCGGCGAGCCGGGACCGTAGGGCACATCCTTGCTGAGGGTCGTGTCCCACTCGATGTGGTCCACCAGGAACGAGCTCGCGCCGATGATGATGGAGAGAGAGGGGGGCAGGGGCGGAGCGACGGTGCTGGAGGTGCAGACGCTCCGGCTTCCGATCTTCTGGCAATCCCTGGAGGCCTCCACCCCGGCCACCCAGGAGATCTGGCCCGAGGCCCAGAGCGCGGTCTCCAGCGCGACCTTGGTGACCCGCTGGGTGTAGGTGGCCACCGCGGCATGGAGGATGTCATCCGCGTTGCTGGCGGCGAAGCTCTCGGTCGCCGTGGTGGGCACCTGGGGGTAGGGGCGCAGCAGCTCGGGGAAGTCCGTGAGGAACCGCTCCCGGATGAGCTGGGTGGCGTGGAGCGCCGTGGCCTTGGTCTCGGCCTGGTCCTCGCTGGTCTCGATGCTGGTTTCGTCCAGGTAGCCAAGGAAGCGCAGCGCGGAGATCGTGGGCGAGCCCCAGTCCTCGAAGACCTGGACCCAGGGCCCGTAGTAGCGGGTCCCCGTGCCCATGGTCAGGCTCGTAGGCCCGATGGAATCGGCGAGGCTTCCATCCGCGTCCACCAGGTCGAGGTTCAGACTGCCGAAGGCGCTCTTGGTGAGGTCCCGCTCCAGCGTCACGGAGAAGTCCTGGAGCGGGCTCAGGGACGGGGTGAGATCCAGGGTCCGGAGGCCGTTGGCCGCGATGGGATCCGCACCGGCGGCAGGCCCGAAGACCGAAGGCCACGCCGGGTCCGGGGGACCCAACCGCTCCACCAGGACCACCCGGAAGGTGCTCATCAGAAGGTCCCGGGCGCTTTGCCGGGCTGGATCGTGACGCTGTATTGCGCCTGCGCCCGCTGCCCGGCGGAGATGAAGAGCCGCCCGAGCTGTTCCCGCCCGCGGTTCGAGGTATCCAGGATGTGACCGTGGACCTCGTAGTGGTTGTTGATGACCGTCTGGCCACCACCGCCCGAGTCCCCGCCCTGCCGGAGCGGCGCGTTGGCGTAGCTCGCGGCGGTGCGGTTCAGGGCCTCCACCTGAGCCCGCTGATAGGTGAGGTTGGCCCCCAGATTCGCGCCCATGCCCACGAGGCCCTTGGCCCAGTCCTTGAAATCATGCTCGGGCGCCACGACCTCCAGGCCCTTCTCGCCCAGCATTGTGAGCTCAGGGCCCTTCTCGCCCACCAGGCCGCCAACCGCCCGGCCCTTCGCCTTGGCCATGGTGGAGAGCATCAGGAGGACGAGCGCCGCGGCGATGATGGCGCCGACGATGGGGATGCCCGAATGGGTCTCGAAGGTCTGGGAAGCCGCGTTGGCCACATTCGGACCCACGGCCGCACTGCTGGCCGAGGCCTTGGCGCTGGTGGCCGCGGTCGCCGCGGTGTCGGCCTGGACACCGAGGAGCGTGGCGACTCGCTTGGCGTTCTCGGAGCTGATGATCCCGTTGTTCGCGGCGATGGTGACTGCCTTGTAGATCAGCGTCCTGGCGATCATCTGCCCAAGGGCGTTGAGCACGGTGGTGGCCATGCTCCTGAAGAAGTTGCCCATGGCCTGCGAGAAGGTCTGGGCGCGCGTGAGGATGTTGGCGAAGGCCGAGCCGAACCCGGTCTGGAGCGTCTTCACCACCGTGTCCAGGGTCTTGGTGTTCTGGGCCGTCTGCTGAACCGTGTGCTCGCCGATCACCCTCATGGTGTTCTGGTGCGCCTGCGCGAGCAGCTCGATCTTGTTCCAGATCTCCTGCTTCTTGATGGCATCGAGGCCGTCCACCGCCGCCTCGTCCTGGAGCGCCTTCAGCTGAATCTGGTACTTCTCATCTTCGAAGGCCTGCATCCGGCGGATGTATTCGGCGTTGGAGATGTCCCCGCGCTTCAGCGCCTCTTCAGCAGCCTTCTCCTGGAAGCCGATCTGCTGCACACGGCTCGCAGCCTCGCCCTGGTTGTAGACCTCTGTGAGCTTGCGGAGCTCATCAAAGCCCTTGGCCCGGATCGCCGCGAGCTTGTCCATGGTCTCTTGCTCTGTCTTGGTCCAGAGCGCGTACATTGGAGCGTTTGGCGCAGCGTCGCCTTTCCCACCATCCTCGCCCTGTGACCCTGGCTTCCGATGGTCGGGTTCATCAGGCGTCTTCGTCCAGACAGCAGCTATTTTCTCGGCGGTGTATTGAGCGTCAATCGCCAAGAATTCGTTGTGCTCCTGGGTGTTCTTTTGAATCTCATCAAAGGTCGAAGACATGGTGTTCTTCGCGGCGATGAGATTGCCACTTTGTGCTTGCGCTGACGCGACGGCGAGACCGGAAATCGCTGCCCAGGCGTTTTTCGCATCCGTGATGATGGTGTCGAAAACCGTGTCGGCGACCTCTTGAAAAGCGTAGAAAGCCGTTGTGACGAAGTGGACGCCAGTGATGATGGAGGGCAGCACATCCTTCGCAAATTCAATGGCGTTCTCGGCGAACTCGACCAGAACGGGCAGCAAGTCTTTCCCGATGGTGTTCTTCACGCCTTGAAGTGCGAAGTCGAGACGCTTGGAATTATCGTTGAACTCCTCTGCCGCCTTGGCGTCCTGCTCTGTGAAGGTGACGCCGAGCTGGTCCGCCTCCAGCTTCATCGCCGCGATGGCTGTTTTGCCTTGATTCAGTAGAGGAATAAGGTCTTTGCCGGCCTTACCGAAGATGTTCATGGCGGCAGCGGTCTTCACCGGACCGTCCTGCATGTCGTGGAACTTTTCGGCCACCTGGTCGAGCACATCTTCGACAGGGAGAAGTTCCCCTTTTGCATCCGCGATGCTGATGCCCAGCTGGTCGAAGGACCGCGCCGCATTGGAAGTCGGCGTCCACAGCGTGGTCTGCATGTTCTGGGCGAGCTTCCCAAGGCCTTTTTCAAGCCCAGCGGCATCCACATCGGCCAGCTTGGCGGCGTAGCTCAACTGCGTGAAGGCATGGGTGCTCATGCCAATCTTCTGCGATGCCTTGCCGGCCTCGTCCGCCTGCTCCGCCGTGTGCGCGGTGATCTCAACCAGTTTGGCGCTCAGGACGATGGCCGCTCCAACCGCCGCGAGAATGCCTGCGGTGACCATGGCCACAGGCCCGCCCGCGAATCCTGACAGCGCAGACCCTGCCCCGGGCGAGACCGAACTGATGCCATCGATGGCGGCCTTGAGTTTGTTGCCCTCCTCGGCCGCGGCGGTGGAGTGTGTCTTGAAAAGCTGCAGGTCCCGCTGGGCATTGCTGAGGGCAATGCTGGTGGACTTAATCTGGGCTGAGAGGGCGCCATCCGGGCCGCCCGTCATCTCGGCCTGCTTGAGCTTCACCAGCTCTTCGCGCAGGCTCTTCACCTTGCCTTCGAGCTGGCCGATAGAGCCCTGGAATTTGCCGCTTCCCTCGGCGGCCTTCTCCATCTGGCCCTTCACGCCCTCCGCAAAGCCCTTGAGACCTTCCAGCCCCTTCGATAGCGCGCCCAGGAGACCCGAGCTGTCGCCCGAGACTTCAACCTGGATCTTCTGGTCGGCCATCGTTCACTCCGGGTACTGCGGGGGGTCGATGTCATAGGCGGTTTTCAGGGAGGCCCAGACCGTTTCGGCATGGCGGAAGGCCTGCGCCTTGCGCTCGCCAAGGTGGTTCTCCGCGATGCGGAGGGCCCCGGCGAGCGGCAGACGGGCCGCCTCCCTCCATCCCCCTACGAGAGGGGCGAGAAGGGTTCTGAGGATCCAGAGGTCGCCGGGTCCACCGGGGCGCTCTCCTCCTTCGGCGGGACGGAAGAGTCCTGGGAAGGCTTGAGGGAGAGGCCCAACGAGCCGAAAAAACCGGAGAGCGCCTCCTGCACCTCTTTGGCGTCGAGGAGCGCGGCCTTCTTCACAGCCTCGGCCTCCTTGGCAGCATCGTCCTCCCAGGCCAGGAGCTCATCAGCAGAGGCCTTCACGACCGCCAAGAGCCGCCGGGCGGCGCGGGAGTCGGCGCCGCTGGCCAGGGCCTTGAATACCTTGGCCAGCGCCTCCTCTTCCAGGGTGATGAGGGCGCCCGAGATGTTGCCGCCCGCGAGGGCCCGGAGCACGGGGGCGATGATGTGCTCCAGGCCCATCTCCGCCATGGGCGGGAGAGCGTGTTCGAAGTGGATGAGCTTGAGATTCATCCGGAACCTCAGGTCGCCGGCGCGTTGGCGATGTCGGCGAAGGCCATCTCGCCGAACCCATCCGCGTTGATGATGTAGAGGTCGGGCTGGGCGGCCATCATCAGCTTGCAGGTGAGGACCTTGGCCTTGGACAGGTCGAACTCCGCGTCCACATTGAAGGTGATGCGCGGGAAGAGGTAGTGATCGTACTCGCCCGGGGTCAGGATGCTGGGCATGCGGTACATCGCCACATACTTGTTGAGGTTGGTCTGACCCCCCAGGATGGCGACCGCGCGCCCGGCCTTCCCGACAGCGGCGGCCTGGGCCAGCAGTTCGGCGGCCGAAAGGCTCATGGCGTCGGCGAGGTGGGCCGGGTCCACATCCGCGAAAGTGATCTCTGCGGACACGGCGGTATCCTCGATGGCCACCGGGTGCTTGGAGCCTGCGTTAGGGTTGTACTCGACCACATTCTGCTTGACCTTGACCTTGAGGCCGTTGGAATCGATGTTCGCCCAGGGCTTCACACCGGCCTTGAGCGTCTTGCGCTCCAGGCCATCGGTGTAGAAGATGCCGAAGAAGCCCTCGACTTCATCGACCAGGCTGGTGGTGGCGCCGGGATCCGCCGAAGGATAGGCGGCGAGGTAGAGCTGACCACGGCCGGTCCGCTCGAAGGGGGCGTTGATGGTGGCGAGGGACATGGGTCAGTCCTCCTCAGGTGCGGGCGGCTCGGCCGCCGGGATGTCGGAGATGTGGAGTTCTTGGGGTTCGGGTTCGGGTTCGGAGCTCGCACCCTGGGCCATCACGCCGGGAAGCGTGAGGGCGTAGGCGGCCTGTTCGTTCGTGAGGTCCACGGGATGACCGGCGGTCAGGGTGGTGTGCTCGGTGATGGACGGATGGCACCCGGCCGGGAGGTGGTAGGTGCATTCGGTGGACAAGACGCGGATCATGCGACCTCCGGGTCGAAGTAGTAGTCGAGGGCGATGTCCACTTCCGCCGCACCGATTGAGAGCGTGGTTTCCACGGCCTGCGGCCTCCACCCCATGACGCGGGAGCCGAGGGCGAGGTTGCCGAAGCTCTCGTCCGCCACTACGGCCTGGGCCACCACGGCGCGGAGGGCGCGGGTGGCGTGGAGGATGTTCCACCCCGTGTCGGTTGGATCGCCCTTCGTACGGATGCAGACCTTGAAGGTCGCAACGCGCTCATGGCGGAGCGTGGAATCGGTGTAGCCATCCGCCTTGGGTTGATCGTCGAAGAGCCATACGCAGAGGTAGCCAGCGGCCGGGATCTGATCAGGGCTGATGGGGAGCACCTTGTGGTCGGTGACCGTGCAGCCCACGGGCGCCTTGGCGGCCAGGGCGGCGACCAGGGCATCTGAGAGGGAGTCCGCGGTGGCGCTCACGGCAGCTTCTCCATGTAGGCCTTGGCGTGGAGACCATCGGCCATGTTGTCAATGTGGCGGACCATGAAACGATCCGCGCCGAAGGAGATGACGCCGCCGTTGACGATGGGCGCAGCCGCGAAATCCGCTGGCGCGTAGATCGCGGTCCAGGTTTCACCCTGGATCACGGAGAGCTGGGACTGAGTGGTGAAGGTCTCCGACGCCACGCCGAGAATCCCGGTCGCCGTGACGGCACCGGATGTCATGGGCGAAGCCATCCCCGCGCCGTCCCGGAGGATCAGTGCGAGGTCGGAGGCGAACATGGCGTTGCTCACCGCTTCCCGCCTTTCGCGGGCTCGCGGGTCTCGGGAACCGGATCGGCGTGGCGGGTCTCGCCGGGCTGGGGCGTGTCGTGGATGTGCGCCGCCTTGCCGATGCCCACCAGGTAGCGTGCATCGCTGGGCGAGACCTCCGAACCGATCTCCAGCTCGTGGCCTGCGGGGTGGTGCTGGCCAGAGACGCCCGTGGGGTGGATGAGGCGGATCTTGGGCATGAGGACCTCGGGAAGCCGGGGGGCACGGCGCCCCCCGGCGGTTCAAATCAGACTTAGAGCGCGTCAACCATGGCGGCGAAGCTCTCGGGGTGGCGGACATTCACATCCGCCAGCTGCGTGGAGACCACCCGGATGAGGCCCTGGTCCGCGAGGGAGTAGGGGTCCGTGATGATGTCCAGCGCGCCCCACTCGCCGATGAGCAGGTCGTTCCAGTTGCCGAAGAGGATGGCGGAGCAGACGCCGGAGCTGGTGCCCTTGGTGAGGTTGGCGGGCACCTGGTTCGAGGCTTCGGCGCGGTAGCCGTTCACGCCGTCCTTGGTCCACACGGGGATGTTCGCCGTGTTGCCCAGGGAGGCCGTGAGCTTCAGCTCACCGCGGATCTTGGCGTTGGTCAGGTAGGCCAGCGCGCCCATGTCGGCGTTGGCGGTGGCGACTGCGGTTTCCAGGCCCACCATGTGGGCGTGGGTCGGGGCCAGGCCGTTGGCGCCGCCCACCACCGAGCCGATGCCGGAAGTGCCGAGGATACCCAGCGGCTGGTTGCTGGCGCCGGAGCCGTTGATGGCGGCCAGGTCGAGGGCCAGGCTGTGGGCCTTCACCAGGTCGTTCACAACGAAGGTGTCCGCGACACCCGAGGTCTGGGTGAGCAGCATCTTGGAGTAGCTGCGCAGCGCCATGAGTTGTTTCGGCGTCATGTTGAAGAGGCTGGTGTTGGGGTTGCTGGCCGCGGTGCCCGAGCCCGGGTTGTCACCCGTCCAGGTGGCCGTGCCGGCGGTGGATTGCCGGACGAAGGGCACGGTGCCCACGAGACCAGGCAGGAAGGTGGCGCCCAGGGCCAGGACCATCGTGCGGTTGCGCAGGATGTCGATGAAGGTCAGGGGTTCGACATTCACCAGTTCCTTGGCGGCGTTGGTCGTGTGGGCGTCCAGCGCGGCGCGACCCTGGAGCTGGAGGCCGGTGGGCACAAAGATGCCGCTGGTCTGGCGGTTCAGCTTCTTGGCGATGTCGTCGGAGACCTCGGTCTCGAACCCGCGCTGGCCCGTCGCCGAGAGCATGATGGCCCGGGCGATGGAGAACTTCTCCTGGATCTTGGAGTCCAGAGGCGCGGGGCGCAGCGCGCCGGCGCGGGCCTTCTCGACCATGAGGCCCATGATCTTCACGCGGGCGTCGGCGGGCTTGAGGCCCTGGCTGAGGAAGTCCCGGGCCTCTTTGCCGAAGCCCATGGCGTCCGCCTGGCTGGTGACCTCCAGGGCCTCGACGACCGCTGCGGAGCGGAGCTCCTCGATGTTGTGGTTGGGGGCCGCCGGCGTGGGAGTCGGGGCCACAGGGGTGGTGTTTTCGCCGCTCATGCGGTCCTCCTGGGGGGTGACGGCCGGAACGGCCGGGGGGGTGAAGCCCCGCCCGACGCCAACAGTGGCGTCCGCGGGGATGGCGACGATGGAGCCCTCCATGGGCGTCCAGTTCGTCATGCGGAAGGTGTCGGATCCGCCCTTCTCGCCTTTGGTGGTCTCCCAGGCGTTCACCTGGTAGCCGATCGAGACCTTGGAGCGGATGCCGTCGAGCACATCCTGGAAGACCTCTTCGGCCCGGGCGCTCTTACCGAAGCGGGCCTTCACGCGGAGCACGCGGTCCGCATCCACCTGGGCGCTCTCGATCACGCCCACGATGTCGGAGGGGTCGTGGTCGCAGAGCAGCGGCGCGCCGTCCTGCATGCGGGAAAGATCCACCGACCCCTTGCTGTGGTCGAGGATCTCGGTGCCGTAGTAGCGCTCCACGGGCGTCTCGCTGGAGAGCGCCAACTCGACCGTGCGGGTCTCGGCATCCACCGCGCTCCGCTGGAAGCGGAAGTCGCGGAAGAAGATCTGTTCGCGGAGTTTGCGGACATCAAGCGGCATAGCTCTTCGCTCCCTTCTTGGCGGAGGTGTCATTGACCCCATCAGGGGAAGCACCGGCATCCGGCTCTTCCTTCATCACCGTCACGGCGCCACCTACAGGGGCGAGCCAGATGCCAGCGGCTTTCAGCGCCTTCTGCTCGGCGGATAGCTCGCGCACCACATCCTCGAAATCCACGCCACGCTCGGCGAGGATCTCGGTGCGCGTGGCGAGGCCGTTGTTGATCGCGAGCACATCGGCCTGGGCGTCCTTGAGCGGGTCCACCCAGTCCCAGCCGCGGGGGCTCCAGCGATGGGCGCTCGCCTGGTCCAGCGTGACGCCGGGCGGAAGCTGGATGGCGTTCGACATCCAGGCGGCACGAATCCAGCCTCGGAAGACGCGCTCACAGAAGGCTTCGATGAGCAGGCCCTGGAGCTTGCGGTGGTTGTCCCGCTCGATGAGCAGCCCCTGGCGGCCGCCGGAGTAGGTCGAATCCGACAGATCCCCGGTGAACGCCGAGTACGAGACGCCCAGGCCGGTGGCGAGGCCCTTGAGCATCGCCTTGCTGAACTCCGGCATCGCCCCGTTGGGGTGATTCATCTGGAGGGGCACCATCTCCACACCGGGAGGCAGCGCCTCCACATGGATCGCGCTGGACTGGATGCCGTTGAGCTGCGCCATGGCGGAACGCGGATCAACGGCGGTCCCATCCGTGAGCTCGCCGGTCTTGCTCTGGAGCACGGCCACGCGCTCAGCCTCGTAGCGTGCCGCGGCGACCTCCGACTCCCAGGTCGAACCGAGCATAGCCATGAGGTACATGACCGGCGCGGCGTGGGGGACGCCGCGGGTCTGGTTGCACCGCTCGGGATCGAAGATGTGGATGATCTCAGAGGCCGGGATACGGATCTTGGAGCCGCCCCAGGGGTAGCTCTGCCGCCACGCCACGGAGGTGTCGGTGAAGTGGTAGGCCACGGGCTTGCCGAAGCGGTCCAGCTCCACGCCCATGACGATGGCGTTGTATCCCTGCGACGGCTCGCGGTTGAAGGTGTGGTCCAGCAGGTCGGGATCGATGAACTGGAGTCCGTAGCCAAAGGCGTTGTCCGCGCCAACGACTTCGCGGATGAAGACCTCGCCATCCAGCGCCAGCGAGCGCGAGACCATGCGGGACGCGGCGAGGAAGGAGTTCTTCCCGTCCACCGTGCAAGTGCCCCGCTGCGCCCAGCGGGCGAAGGCGTTCTCCATGTTCGTGTTGTAGGGCTCGAAGCTCGCGCCGGCCTTGGTCCGCAAGCGGCTCTGGAGCGTGAAGCCCTTCGGCCCTACCACCTGCGTCTCCATGATCCGCAGGAAGGCCCGCATGTAGGGGTTGTTCTGGTCCAGGTGCCTCGCGTGCGCCCGGAGCTGCATGATGTCCTTGCGGATCTGCTGGTCCTGGCGCTGGAGGCCGGTGATGAAGGTCAGGCCGCGGCCCAGGCGCGCGCCGAGGTAGTCCCGCTTGGCGGGCGCCGAGGCGCCACGGAGGGCCGAGAATGCGGCGGAGACGCGCTGGAGGAGGCTACCCAAGGGTGCCTCCCGGGTCGGGGCTCACGCCGTAATTGGGCAGGAAGGTGATGGGGATGCTGACGATGCGGCCGCCCGTGCCCTGCTCACGCGCCACCCGCGCCTTGAAGATCGCCTCCATGCGCAGGAGCTCATCCTTGGTGCCCGGATCGCGCTTCACGGTGCGGTCGCCGATGCGGTACTCGGAGAGCGGGTTGCTCAGCTCCTGGGCCAGCGCGGTCTGGATCTGGGCGAGGATCTTCTGTGCAAGGGTGCGCGGGTCATAGGAGATGGTCTGCGTGGTGGGGTCAGGCGCGATGGTGACGAAGCCGGAGCCGATCGTCCGTCGGTCAGAGCCGTTGACCACATACGAGGTCCAGTTGTAGCCGCCGGCCACCCATCCAGCCGTGGTCGCGGCCGCGATGTCCACCAGGTGATCCGTGCCACTGGCCGAACCCACGATGGTGATGGGGTTTAGGCCCGTGGCGAGGAGGACATAGTGCAGCGTCCATCCATCCGCAGGCGCGAAATCAGCAAGCGCGAGCTTCCACTGGACGCGATCTCCAGCGGTGATCGTTTGCGGTTCGCCGTACAGGATGTCGGCCACTTGGACCCTCGAACCCAAGGTCCAAGGTGGAGCAGTTCCAAGCTGTCTCGATGTTTCGGTATAGCTTTAGGCCGGAGCTACGCCCCACCTTGGGGGCTCCAAGGTCCAAGGAGGGCGGATGAACTAGGGCAGACTCCGAATCGTGGGAAGGGAAAGGCCCCGGAGATCCGGGGCCTTTTGCTGTCTACCGTCTCGCGCTACCAGGCGCCGCGCCCGATCCCGCCACCACCGAACCCACCCATGCCGCCACCCAAACCGCCCATGCCACCGCCTCTGGGGCCACGGTTGGGCGGAGGCTGGATCACCTTCGGCTCGGGCTTGCTGTCTTCGAGGGGCTTCGCGGCCTCTTCGGCGAGCTTCCTGGCATCTCGGTAGACCGCGGGCGCCAGGAGGTTCTGAAGAATCCACGCGCCCACAAGGCAGCCCCCCCAACAGTCCCATGCCTCGTTGCGGGCCCGCAGCTGCTTCCACTCGCCCTTCACGCGCTTGGTCTTGGGGTCGGCGATGGGCACGAAAGCCTCCGCCGTGAGCTGCTCCAGGAATTCATCCGTGGCCCAGTGCGCCAGGTGCATGTAGCCAGGGCCGGGGTTCGGGCGCTGGAGCTGGCCGAAGAGGCGCTGCTTCCAGGCTGGATTGCTGTGCAGCCACAGGCGCACCCGGCTCTTCTTTGTGACGGATTCCTTGGCGAGGCCCGGACGGTCGAGCATGGGCACGCCGCGAGCCGCGAAGACCCTTCGCGCCGCACCCTGCCGCGGCTGGACATAGCTGTAGACGGCATCCGAGTGCGAACCTGAGCCGGAATCCACCAGCGTGATCGCCACCTTCATGGCGCGGCCCGAGATCTCATGCTTGCGCTCCTCGAGGAGCCAGCGATCCAGGTCCGCCCAGAGCGACGGCTCGCCCACATCGCCAGGGATGATGGTCCAGTCCACGAGCCAGCTCTCTCCATCGGCACCCCAGCCCACGACTGTGGCGAAGAGGTAGTTCCCCGAAGCCTGCCCCTGCACATCCACGAAACAGGTGAGGAAGCCCACGCCGTTGGGGATCACGCCGCGGTCCCGCTGCTCGCGGTCGGCGCGGGCGCGGAGGGCGTTCACATCCACGCCGCCATCGCCGCGGTCTTCCCAGGCTTCGCCGAGGTTCAGGGTGATGAAGGTCTTTAGCTCGAAGGGGTCATCCTGCGCATCGAGCCACTGCTGGGCCAGCAAGTCCCAGTTGTCACCGGCCACGGAGGACAGGGCTGTCATGTGGAAGCTGCGATGGGCGGTGCGCAGCGGGAACTCGTGGGCCCACTTGCCCGCCTGGGCCATCTTCCAGCGCCAGGTCTGCTCTATGCGTGTCCCACACGCTGCGCAGGCGTAGGCCGCGGAGCCGGGGACGACCTCACGGGCGTTCTTACCTGTGCGCTCGAATACGAGGTGGTAGCGCCGCTCACCGCCAGGACCAGGGCTGGACCAGATGAGGCGCTGCTCGAAGTTGCAGTGGGGGCACGGGACTTCCCAGCGACCTTGGGAGCCCTTGAGGAAGCTCTGCTCGGTGGGATCCAGACCGGCGGGGAGGGCGCCGGGGGTTGAGCCCTCAAAGATCTTGAGGTCGGGGTAGGTCTTGCCCCGGGCCTCCGCCAGGCGGGCGGGATTGCCTTCCCCGTGCAGGTCCACTTTCCAGGCGCTGCGTTCATCGAAGACCATCAGCGCGGACTGGAAGGAGCGGAGCTCGCGGGGGTTCCCGGCGGAGGCCAGGAGGATGCTGCCGCCGTTGCGGAAGACCTTGTGCCGTGTGGTGCTGCCGGTGTTTTTGGCGGTCGGCCGCACGAGGATGGTGTTCAACGCGGGGCAGGCTTGGATGAGCGGCTCCAGGCGGTCCTTGGCGAACTTGGCGGCGGTCTCGGCGCTGGGCATGACCCAGAGGACGGGGAGGCCGTTGTGCTGCACGGCGTGGCCCACGACAACCTGGCAGAGGAGTGTCCACCCCACCTGAGCTGGCTTCATCCAGGTGACGCGGCGCACCGCGGAATCGGCGGCGGCGTCCATGATCTCGACCTGGTAGGGGTCGGGCGTCCAAGGGCCTTTCCGGTTGCCGGTGGTGAGCTCCAGATTCGCGGTGCCCCATTCGGACACCGAAAGCGCCTTCGGGAGCGCCCACAACCCATCCAGGCGCAGCTCGATCTCGCGGAGGCGGTCCATGGCTTCGGGGGCGGTGGCGAAGGTCATACGGGCTGATCCAGCTTCACCTGGTCCATGCTGCCCAGCACCTTGCCGATCTCCTCATCGATGACCGCGGCCGCCTCTGGCCCCAGCCGCGAGGCCACACGCGCCTTGATGGAGGCCATGCCCTGGGAATGGCGCTGGATCCGATCCGCCCAGGCCCGCTCGTAGTCCGTCAGGTGGAGCAGCTCGCCGCGCTCGCGGGCCACCTTGAGTTCGGCCAGCTCGGCATCGGCGGCCATCTTCCTGGCCTCGCTGATGTCGTAGTCCGGCACATCGGACTTCTCGACCTTCTTCTTCACCTGGACCCCGGCCTTCCTGACGGCCCGGTCCACCATCCAGGGGACCACTTCTGACAAATCGTAGAGGCGGTACTTACCGTCCTTGCGAGAAGGCAGCGGCGGATCCTCGCTGGCCATCACAACGGCGGTCTGCCTGGAGATCCTGAGAATCTCCAGCAGCTCTACCTGTGTGAGGTTATGAATATCCATATGGCCTTATCTCAACTTCGATATGTCGCACATGTCAGATGCGTAAGTCTTGATTTTGATTGGTCTACACGCTGCGATGGTCGGGCTGGAATACACCCCCGAGCGTATACCCACAGAAGGACCCGCGCCATATACCGTCATAAGGGCCGCGCCGTTTTAAGTGCGTATGCCATGGACTCCTCGAAGTGGATGGTGAAGCGGCGGTCGAAGACGGTCTGCACGATCTCGTCGAAGGGCAGCCTGCGTTGGTAGTGCGGAGTCTTCTTCACGAACAGGAAGAGCAGCTTCGCCTGGTCGTGGCTGATGGTCTGCCAGATGCCCAGCACGCCGTCCTTGCCCTTGCCGGCGAAGATCCGCACGGCCGGGTCGCGCTTGGCAGCCAGACGCCCCTTGCCGCGCCCGGGCGCGCGGCTGGAGGTGGACGCACCCACCTGCGAAAGGATGCTGAGGTAGGCCGGTCCGCCGCCCGTGAGGTTCCCATAGGCATCCTTGGGCGCATCCCGGGCCAGCACGGTCTGCATCCCACTGGGTAGGATGCCTGCGGACTGTAGGCGCTGATCGAACCCTTTGATACCGATGCGGTCGCCGCCCTCCACCTCGGGCGCCAGCCACGCGACGGGTGCAGTCCCACGGCCGCCCTCGTACTGGATGAAGACCTTGGCCACGACGCGCTGGGCCTGCTTCATCGCCGGCTGGACCTGCACGCTGTCCAGCGTGGCTTTCACTGCGCCGCCTTGAAACAGGCCGCTCATGGTCTTCTGGATCGTGTCCCGTGCATCCTGGGCCGTCTTGGTGAGACTCAATGCCAGCGCGAACGGCACCTGCCGCTGACCGGCATCATCCAGCTTGGCGATGAGGGGTGAGATGTCAGGCGGTGTGATCTTGATGTCCATCGGGCCCTCCTTTCGTTTTCAGCGCCACAGCCCGGTAGTATTGGTTCCTGCTAGTGGTGAGTGCCATCCCAAGCTCCAATCCACAGGCCTGGAAAATGGCCAGGGATGGAATTCCCGGTTCAACCTGGCGCACTGCCTCAGCCACCATCACCACGCGGAGTTTGGATCCGAAGGCCTCCACGAATTCCTGGGCCAGCTTCTCGGCAGCATTCCTCAGACGGTCATCCACTGATGAGATGGGTGTCGAAGCCACAGCGATGCGCACTGCTTGGCGGATGTGGGCTGGGACATCTTCGGGCCGCTCCCAGTGCTGCCACCGCTTCGACGAGGTGCCCTTGGTGGGCTTCCAGCCTCGCAACCCAGCGTGCAGCAGCTCGCGGCGCGTGCGCCGGAAGAGTCCACCGGGGATGGCTGCGGTGCGCCTCATCCGCGCCTCCGTGGTGGTTCGGCGGTTTCCTGTTCCTGAACCGTGAACCGCTGGCTCCAGCCCTCAAAGGCCAGGGTGCGCTTCCAACCCAAGGCCCCGTCCCGGTTCTTCCGCAGGACGGCCCTGATCTGCTCGTTGGCATCGCGCCAGAGGAATAGGCTCACCGCGGCGTCGCGGGCGGGCCGGTCGGAGTCCGCCACATCGCCATCCTTGGGCTCGCGCTCGGCAGCGTCCTGTTTCAACTGGCCCAGCAACACCACACCCACACCCTGGTGCTCCTTGGCGAAGGCGGTGATCTGCTCTGAGACCCGGGCGAAGGCGTAGGCCTCGTTGGAGCCCTTGGCCGTGGCCGGTCGCCCAATGAGCGAGAAGTAGTCGATGAGCACCAGATCGGTGCCGTCCCGCTCGATGGATTCCACCAGCGTGGGCTCGATCTGGTGCCAGGGAGTGCCCTGTCGGGGCGAGATCAAGCGCCCGGCAAGAAGCTCTTCGCCGAAATTCCGGAGCGTCTGCGCCACTTGCGGCCCGTAGCTGCCGTCCTTCAGGACGCGGGTGGAAGTGCGCGTCAAGTACGAGGCGATTCTGGCCAAGGCGGTCTTCTTGGGTAGCTCCAACTGCACGATGAACGGCTTCCGGCCCAGGATGGCGCTCTGAACCGCGATCTGGGTCATCAACGCCGTCTTCCCGACGCCAGGTCGCGCAGCGACGAAAGTGACCTGGCCGGCCGGGATCGGCGCCAGCTCATCAAGCTCCGCGATGCCCCAGTAGCCCCCTCGCTCAAGCGCGCCATCGCGGAACGCCTCAAGGTTGCTCGCCATCTCCAGCGCTTCGCCCCAGCTAGTGACTTCCGCCGGGCGGCCGTGGCGGGCAATCCGCCCGAGCTCCTCCATGCCCTCGGTGATGATGGCCGGGAGTTCGGCGACCCCTTCCGTAGCCTCGCGAATGAGCCTCGCCCCGAGCTTCACCAGCTCGCGGCTCTGTCGCTTGCGTTTCAGCAGGTCCGCTAGCACCTCCGGGCGACCCACCTCCTCAGCCGCCAGGAGCTCCGTGAGGCCCGTGAAACCACCCACGCTGCCCAACTGGCCGCGCTGCTCGAGCCTGTCCTTCAGCGTGAGCGCGTTCACCTCCAGGGCGTCCTCCAGCAGCGAGTAAAGAGCCGCGAAGAGCGCCTTGTGCTGCGGTGCCACGAAGTCAGCATCCGAGAGCCCGCGGATGATCGTCTTGGCACGCGCCTCCATCCCAGGGCCGGAACAGGTTGCCAGGAGGCTCCGCTCGGCCTCGGTGTCCTCGGGCAGGCGCTTCGGAATCCAGTCAGCCATGGGCGGCCTCCTGCAAGCGCATGAGCGGGATCGGCTCAGGGTTCAGGCCTGAGTCTTGGGCCCGCTGGCGCGCCATGGCGCCTTCGAGGTAGCTCTCCCAGCTGGCTTTCTTGGGCCCGAAGACCGTGCTCAGGAGCTGCACGAAGCCCGTCTGTTCCACGCGGACGCCGGGGCTGTGCTCGCTCTCCAGGTGCTCGTAGGCGCAGAGCTTCAGCAGCCGTGGCGTCACCTGGGGGTTGGCCTGCAGGATGCCCAGCCACAGGCGGCGCAGCTCCTTGGGGCTGCCGTTGCTCATTCGCGTCCCGTCCGGGCGCTTCTTGGGGTATTCCGCCAGGAGGCTCTGCAGCTCCGTCTCCGCCGCCTCGCCCCATCCCGTGGGCCAGAGCTTCCCCGCTTCGCCCCTCCGAGTTCCCCTCCGCGCCGGAGGCGCTTCCCCGCAAGGGGTCCCCGGAGGGGGGTAAGTTATTTCTGCTTCTGCTTCTGCTTCCGTTGGCTTAAGTTGAACTTCCTGTTGCATCCCACGACTCAACACAAGTTCAACTTGTGTTGAGTCGTTCCTGGATGGTGCTAGTTGGCGTTTAGCTGCGCTTGCCTTCCCAGCTTTCACGGCCCTCAAGTGAAGGCGCTCCACTTTCTCCGAGTACCTCAAAATCTCGAACTCCAGGCGTGGCGAAACGAGCGACTCCTCCCCTCGTTCTTCGAAGAAGGCAAGGAGGATGGGCCAGTGCTTTCGTAGGACAGATACAGCCACGCCGCTGCGCCTGGCGAGCACCGCAACATCTCGCGGGATCGAACCATCGCGGGCGCAGAGGCACCAGAGGCGGATGAGAATTCCTTGGGCTTCCAGGGGTAGCGCGTCCACCTTCGCATCCAAAAGGTAGTCGGCTGGATAGAGTTTGAACCATGGCGCGGCCATCAGGGCAATTCCTTAGAGATGGCACGCAGCCGCTTGGCGGCGATGCTCAGGGCGCGAGCCATTGCCAGTGCGTCTTCTTCGGTTCGGGGCCGAAACCAAGCCGAACCTGGAATGTCAGCATCGGCGCGCCCAATGCAAACCTCCGCCTCGAAAAGGGTGATTTGAGCGTCATCATCCAGGGAAAGGGTTGTCTCGATCCATCGTGTCATTGCCGTCCCCGCAGATTTAAAAGCTGGGCTCGCATGGCCTCACGACGCTCCTCGGCGCCTTCTTCAAGGAGCGAGTGGAGTGCATGGTCCATGGAGATAGCCGGGTCGCCGAGCTGCCTTCGCAGCGTCCACATTCGGCACCTGAGTTCTCGTCGAACCTCAGCGCTCAAAGCGATCGTGAAGGTGTGCCGGCGAGGGCCCTGGGGCTTCCGCCCAGCAGCCCCCCGTGGGGGAGTCTTGGCCATGACGGCCTCCTGTGAACCGGGTTCTAACCGGGCTTGCAACCTGGATCGGCCAGGAACCGGGAGGTAGAACCCAGCACAGGCGCTGGTCCAGTTATTCGTGCGCTGGCTTTCGCCGCGCCTTATTTCCTGCGCCTCCCGGCGATGCCGGATGGCCTGTGAAGAGGTTCTAACTCCACCGAAGAGGCTACCCTCCACAAACCCGATGTCAAGTGCCGCGACCATCACCGCCCTCCCTTCGCCTGCCGCCACATCTCCCGCGCCCAGGACGGCCGCTTCGGGTCGTCCCAGGGCTTGGGGTGGACGATGTTCTTGAGGCCCGTCCAGGAGAGCCGGAGCCACGGGCGCAGCGCGCGGATCATGAGATCACCTCTGTTTTCACCACGGCCACCATGTCCAGATCACCCGCCAAGCTCGCAGGCGTGTCCATGACCAGCAGGCCCTGCTTCCAAAGCTGGTAAAGGCGCGGTTCGGGGCGCGCCAGGAGCGTCTTGGCGGCCTCCTGCGCGTAGTGGTGGTCAATGTGGCCATCAGGCCCACTGAAGGCCCCACAGAGTACATGGAGCGCGCGACGGGTGTTCGTCAGCGCCTCGAGGAGCTCCACCTGGTCGTCAAGGGGGTTGGCGGGCGCTTCCTCCAGGCGGATGAGGGTCAGATCCTCGGCGGAGCCGAAGATGCCCTTCACACGGAGGTCCAGCCACTCGGGCGTTTCGGCGGCGAGAAGCCCCAGCCCGGGGTGACGCGCGAGGAACGCGCCGCCGGTCCTGCGACCCTTGCTGTACCGGTGGCACACCTCCGCCTGGGGAAGCATGGGGTGGACGATGCAGGCGTGGGCGCGGGCCCTAAGGTCTTCCACGGACTCCACATGTTCCTGGATGAAGATCACTTCCAGCACCCGCTTGGCCCGGGCACGAGGCACACCCCGGAACGCCTGGTTGAGGTGCGTCCACCAGGTGGTGAGTATCTCGCGTTTGGTGACTTCACCCATCCGCCGCAGCCAGTCTGCGGCGGGGGGAATGGTCTGGATTTGAGCTTCCCAAAGCGTCATCCAGCCCTCCGTTTGGTGCGCGCGAAGATGTTGCGGTGAGTTCCGATCATGCGAGCCGCCTGAGATTGGTTGCCGCCGTTGAGGTCCAGCGAGGCCTGGAGGAAGATCACCCGAGCCTCACGCTCGAATTCGGCGAGGCTCGCGCCCTGGAAGTAGGCCCGCACGGCGGTGGTGTAGAGGATGTCGCGGTCCTCGTGCTTCACGAGGCCCTCCGCGATCCGAGCGCCGGGGTGGCCTCGACCATCTTCACGGGCTGGGCGACGGAGGACGGCAGCAGCCCGGCCTCATCCGCGAGCTTGATGGCGTCGATTTCCACCTTCACGGACTGGATGAAGGAGTTCGCCACATTGCTCATGGCCTTCGCGCGGCCAATGGAGCGCTGGATCTCCTCTGGGGTCGCGTCTTCCTGGTTCAGCGCCTCCATGGCCTGCACGAGGTGGTTGCGCACATCCTCAAGCTTGTTCTTCATGGCCTGCCTCCTTCTCGATGCGGCGGATCCGACGGGTGAGCTGGCCCTTCATCTGGATCACGAGGCCCAGCTCCTTCGGGTAGCGGGTGTGGTAGCTGTTTCGGCGCATCAGCTCGGCGCGGGTGATGAGCTCCAGGCGGTCCAGCGTGATCTTGCCGATGTCAGTGGTGTGGGTGCCCGGCTTGAAGACCACCACATGCCCCTTGGGAACGGGGCCGTTGGCCTCCTCCCAGACGAGCCTGTGAACTCCCGTCCAGCGGTACTGGGTGGGGAAATCGTCGTTCACCTTCTGCTGGAGGTAGCCGTCCACGGTGATCCGCAGGGAGCCGATGGGCTTGTAGAGGTCCACAGCGATGCCAGTGCGCTCGCCCTTCTTGAACTGCGTCTCTCGCATCCGACCCGGTGCCCAGCCCTCGGGGCGCTTGAGGCCCTTGTTGAAGGGCTGAGAGCCCGGCTTGAACTGGGTGGCCTGCATGGCGGGATTGACCTTTCCGGGCTGCTGGCGGCCGGAGAGGTCCGATTGCTTGAACGCCTCGCTCTTCTTCAGGCCCAGCTTCTTGGCCCGCTGGAAGATTGAAGTGAGCGTGTGCGGCGCCAGGGCCTCCGCCAGGTCCTTGCCGCGCTCGTCGGGGTAGCGTGCGGCCAGGATGGCGTCCTGCTCGGAGGTCCAGGGATGGCGCTTCATGCCGCCCCCCGTCCGAAGAGCATCGAGTCCCAGACGAGGAGGTTCCGGCCCTTGGCCGCCTTGCGGTTGCTGGGCTGGACCCGGCCGCCGCGGGTGATGTAGCCCTCGGTGACGGCCAGGGAGAAGACGGCCCCGTAGGTGTTGGGCTCCTCCAGGCGGCGCACGCCGCGGCGCACCAGCTCCTCGTGAACATGGTCGGCGGTGAAAGACGCATGGGTCCGGGCGACCTCCACCAGGGCATCCAGGCAAGCCTGGGTATCCACCGGGTGGTTCTTGGTGACCAGGGCCTGACCTGCGCCCTTGGCCTCCTGGCCCGCCTGGGGATCGAAGAGGGACATCGGGCCGCTCATGCGCCCTCCTGCAGCTCAAGAGCGAACTCCCACCAGCCCGGGTTGGATTCGTCCAGGCCCTTGATGGTCTGGTTGATGTGGTCCACCAGCGCCCGCTCGGTGCCATACCGGGCCACCCAGGCTTCGCGGTTGCGGTGGAAGGCGATCTTGGTGGGATCGGCCGGGGCCCTGAGGCCCTGGTGGTGTCCTTCACACAGGGGCAGAACCTCGAAGTGGGTGGCCCTTTGGGCGATCCCGTAGCCCTCGCGGATGTGGTGGATCTGGCAGGGCACCGTCCCGCGCCCGTCCATGCGGCAGCAGATGCAGCCCAGGCAGGCGACTTTGGTCAGGTGCTCCTGCTCGGCCTTGGTGTGGGCGCCGCGGCTCATGGCGCCACCGAAAGGGTCGGCATGGCCTTCACGCTTCCGACCGTTTCAGCCACGCGCTGAAGGCATTGCTGAACCGCGAGTGTCGGCGTGGCGCAGTCCCATTCGGACTTGATCTTGAAGTCCGTCCCTTTGGCCGAGACGAACATATCAATGGAGCACCACCAGCCCTTGTCCATGCGGTGAAGGGATGGCTTCCCGAAGGTGTTGAGTCGAAGAAGCAGGTCTTCGAGGTCCATCATGCCACCTCCCGCAGGTAGCGGTTCACCATGGCGAGGCTGGCCGCCTTGAGGGCGGGGCTGAGACGCTCGTGGGCTGCATCAAGATCCGCCTGGATCGCGGCCATCTTCTGGGGGTCGAGGCCCTCCTGGCGGTAGAAGAGCCAGGCCTCCAGAAGGTCGGCGTGGCGGAGGATGTCCTGGAGTGATGGGCGAAGAGATGACAGCGGACCTCCACTTTGTCCTCTGGCACCCCAGAAGGCCTCTTCGGTCGCACGATCTACAGGGAGACCAAGCTTGTTCAGGAAGAAGCTCTTGGCGGGTGAGGGGGTATCCCCGAACTCGGTCTCGGGCGCATCGTGGAAGAGCGCAGCCTCAATCAGCGACGCACAACTCCATCCTTCTACCGAACTGGCGGCCCTAAGAAGCTCCAGCGCGATCATGGCCACCAGGCCCACATGCTCCCCGAGCGTCTGCTCGCGGCGGACCCGGGCGGTGTGCCAGCGGCGTACATGGCCATGGGCGGCAATATCCTTTAAAGAGAGGCTCATGCCGCCGATCCTTGGGCGCGGTTGAGCTCGCCCTGGGTCATGGCCGCGATGAGGCGCAGCGCGATCAGCGTGGCCTTGATCCTGCTGGTGTGGTGGACCGTGATGGATATATCCTTCATGTGCTGTTCCTTTGGGTTTGGCGTGGGCGACGGCCAGCCTGCCCACGGGGCAGCGGCTGGAATTGGAGACACGGAAGGCCGAGGCGCTCGCGGCGCATGTTGATCCCTGACCGGAGGTTGCGGATCTGCAAGTAGGCGTCCCGGTCGCCCACGCGGTACGAGGCGGTGAGGAGCTTCTCGCGGCGCTCCATGTCGCTGAGGAGCACCTGGACTTCCTTGGGCGAAGGCGGCGTCGGCTTGCGGCGCTCCCGCGGGGCCTCGATCTCGGGCGGCGGCGCCGGAACAGGCGGCGTGATGAAGACCACCACCCGGGCCCGCTCGGCGATGGCCAGCTCCATCTCCAGGTGCGAGAGGCCGTCCCGCCAGGCGTCCAGCCGCTTCATATAGGCGGTGTAGTCCTTGGAGTCCAGCCTCGACACCCAGCCGCCGGGCGGCTCAGGGCGGCCCTCCTTGTGGGCGGCGATGGCCTTCTGGATCTCGGCAAGGCTGCGCATCACGCCTCCTTCTTCATGGGCACGAGCCACTGGAGGCCCTGGCGCTCCGCCTCGGCCTGCCAGTCGAGGACGCGAGCCCTCCAGGCGGCCTGGAAGGACTCATCCCACCGGCTGCGGCCGATGGCGCGATCCGCCGAAAGCCCCAGGCGGTGACGCTCGTCCTCTGCCACTGCCTCCCGGTGAGCGCGGGTCAGTTCGCATTGCAGCTGGTAGCGGTCCCCGCTCTCCGGCCCCTTGAGGAGGAGCCAGAGGACGAAGACGCCGTTCAGCGCCAGGGAGGCGAGGAGTGGCCAGCTGAAGTCCATCAGCTCACCGCCCCGCTCTGGACCCCGCCCACCAGGGCCTGGGCCTCGCCCAGCGCCATGGCCGCCTGCTCCCAGGCTTCCGGAGAACCACCCTCAAGATCCAGCGCTTGGACTCGCGCCAGGGCGGATCGCAGCGCCCGAGCCGCGAAGAAGTGGGTCGCCTCGGGCCGCGAGAGCGTGATGTGCTCCAGGTCGTTGGCCATGCCCATGTGGGCCATGCGGTCCTGGACCGAGGCTTCGAGTGAGGTAGACTGGGGGCTGGGATCGGTCATGCGATCTCCTGAGTCACTGGGCCCGTGTCAGCGGGCCCTTTCCGTTGGAAGGGGCGCCAGGCAGGGCGGCCGGGTGGAAGGGTGTGAGGGTGGCCATCAGCCACGCCTCGAAGGTCTTGCGCTTGAGCTTGAGGAGCGGGTTCCCCCAGCGGTCCAGGCGCCGGTCCTGGAGCGCTTCGAGCTCGCCCGTGGCGATGGCGAGGTTCAGGCGCTCACGCCCGAGGCCGTGGCCTTTCTTCCGAGCCAAGGCCAGCGCCTGGGGCCGGGACAACACATCGAGGAGCGCGGGGTCCGCCTCGGGATTCCTGGGCCGTCCGCGCCGGCGCGCGTTCACGAGCTTCACCACCTCAGCCATGGGCGTCCTCGCCTTCGGGAAGAGCGGTCACGGCGTCATCGAAACAATCAAGGGCCGCCAGGATCCAGATGAAGACCCAGAGGATCACCACCAGGACCACAAGGTCCGCGGCCATGGGCTGGCCCTTGGTGACCCGGCCCCACCAGGTGAGGACCAGGGCCGTGAGGAGGCCGCCAAGGAGGAAGAGGAGCAGTCCCGTCATCGAGCCACCTGGAGAGGCACGGGCCCGGCCAGGCGCAGCGCGGCGTCGTAGAGCCGCTGAGCCTGCTCCAGGCGCTTCTGAGCATCGGGCAGGATCAGCGCCGCCTCTTCGCGGCTCAGCTTCCCGTCCGCCGCCGCCTGGATCAGCTCGGCCAGCACCGGCGCATCCACGCTCGCGGTCTCCGCGAGAAGCTGCGTCGCCGATTCCTTCACGGGGCGCTCTTCCGCCACCACGCGGAATCCCTCACCCCACCACGCCGCCTGGATGTCGAGCGGGCGGCGGTCCCCGGTGATCGCCTGGATCCTGCGAAGGTCGATCACATCGGGGATGATCTCGGTGTCCTCGGGGTCCAACGCACGGGAGTACCATCCCTGGGAACGGTTGATGCTCAGATAGACAGCCTTGGGCGGCATCGCATCGGAGCCGCGGTGCGGCTCCTGCAAAGCCTCCTTCAGCGAATGGAGGAACCGTCGATCATTCGGAGTAAGGGCCCGAGGCTGAGTCATGGAGGTTTCCGTGATGAAGGTCAGGAGGCGCGAAGGTGGAAGGTCGAACGC
>JAFDXJ010000011.1 GCA_018268015.1 Bacteroidota bacterium | reverse complement strand
CACGGTTGAGGTACTTATTATACCTTAATGCTTCCGCTGATTTTTTTTAGTTGCCATAATAAATAGTTTTTATTGAATGCTAAATTTACGGATAGCTGCGGAAGGCTACCGTAGGTTTAGTTCAACATCGCATTGGCAAAAGCAGGGCAGAAGTACATTTCATCAGCATTTGGTTCGTTATTGGGCTGTGGTTCCGGCTGAAAATTCTTTGCTCGGCTTTTGTACAAATTCTGTACTTTAGTTTTTCATTCGGCTGACGTACCGTGCGAAAGGAGCATTGAATATCCTGCCTTCGCCAATGCGTGGCCGTTGTGTGCAATTCGATTTAACCAGCGTTTAACTGCAAAACCCAAAGCAAATACTTCAAACATAATATTCTATTTGACAAGCCCAGCGTAGCCGAAAACTGCATATTGAAAGAGTAGGCAAAAATTTTACAACATGAAAACGATAATTTTTTTCTTAGCACTTTTCGTAATTGTTACAAATGTATTTAGCCAAGTACCGACAAGTTCTATTTATTCTAAGGACTATTATTTGAAAAAAAATAAAAATCAAAAAACTATCGGATGGATACTATTAGGAGGAGGTATTGGAATGATAATTATAGGAGGCGTGACGTATAAAGTACAATTTACAGGTTCAATTGGTGGAGTTCCTTTGCAAGACAATCACTATAATAATACTTTACCGAATATATTAATAGGAACTGGTTTAGGTGCTATGGCTGGCAGTATTCCCTTTTTCATTTCTGCTCATGGGAACAAGAAAAAGGCTGCTTTAGTAGCAATTAGCAATCAGAATATTTTTTTGCCTCAACAAAATATCCTTGTTTTGAAAATGCAGCCTACACTTACTTTAAAAATTCCACTATAACATTTTATCAAATACAAAACAAAAAATGAAAACTACAGACAACAACTAAGGCTTCGTTGGGTGCGCAGCACCAACAATGAAGCCGCCTGTTGAACGGAACCGGATAATATGGAGATATCGTAAGAGGAGGATGGGTTTTTTCAGCAAACAGATTTGCTTGCTTTTTTAGAAAGGCAGTTTTTCAGAGGTTATGCTTTTCTTTTTCTTATACAGGCATATAAAATCCCTTACCCGCAAATTCAATTCACAGGAATAAATTTGTTTTCCGTAAGATATTTCTCCGGAGGGCCGCGCTTGCCAAACACTTCTATGGTAATCATCGTTCCGGTTTTACAGCAGGGGCATTTATTAAATAAAGGTGTTGCCCAGGCTTGAGAACTTTGTGTATTCAAACTGTGTTGAATATCCCGTAACTTCACGGCAGGCACGGTTGAGGTACTTATTATACCTTAATGCTTCCGCTGATTTTTTTTAGTTGCCATAATAAATAGTTTTTATTGAATGCTAAATTTACGGATAGTTGCTGAAGGCTACCGTAGGTTTAGTTCAACATGGGTATTGCAAATAGTGGGGCTCGACATTGGAGCAACCGGCAGCGGTAATTCTGCTGTGCTGCGGTTAGGGGCTTGACGAATATAGCCCAGCTATAGTTCTAATTATTTATCTTTATCAAAAAACCTGGGCAGCGGTTCCGGCAGAAGGAATTCTAATTCCCAACCTACATAAAGCCCTGTCCGTTATATGCGATTTTGGCAGACCTTAACCTACGACAACTAACAGATGACATAATGATAACAGGGAAAGACATAATAGACTTAGGCTTTAAACCAAGCAAATGGTTCAAAGATATTATTGACTATGCTAATCAAAATCAGATAAGTGGTGACAGCTTGAAGGACTATATTGAGTCGGTTCGTCCTAAATATATTGACCCACATTCTGAGCCTGTTGACTTTTATAAAAACATAAGAGCAGAAACAGATGAAGAAGCGGACAATGTAAAAATGGTTCTTGACACTATGCAAGACCTTATGAAAACTCCGACTTTGGTAGGCGGTGCAGTTATGCCTGATGCTTGTCCGACAGGAGAAGGACAAATCCCAGTTGGCGGTGTTGTAATTGCAAAAAACGCAATTCATCCATCAATGCACAGTGCAGACATTTGTTGCTCAGTAATGATGACAAACTTCGGAATGTTATCTCCAAAAGTGGTTTTAGATATGGCTCATTCCGTTACACATTTTGGTGGTGGCGGACGAGAAGAGTTTTCTGTTCTGCCAAAAGATTTTGAAGAGAAAATATTGCAGAACAAATTTTTAAATTCTGAACGTAGTTTAAGTTTTGCTAAAGCACACTTGGCGACACAAGGAGATGGAAACCATTTTCTTTTTGTTGGTATTTCTAAAAAGACAGGCGAAACAATGATGGTTACACATCACGGTAGCCGTGGTTTTGGTGCAAACCTTTATACACAAGGAATGAAAATAGCCGAATACTTTAGAAAAGAAATTTCGCCAAAGACAGCAGAAAAAAATGCTTGGATACCTTACGACACAGACGAAGGCAAAACATATTGGGAAGCATTGCAGTTGGTTAGAGAGTGGACAAAATTGAACCACACGACTATTCACAACGCAACAACTCAAAAGCTAAACATTGACCCTTTCGACAGATTTTGGAATGAACATAATTTTGTATTTAAGGAAAATGATTTGTTTTATCACGCAAAAGGAGCAACACCATTGGATGACAAATTTGTGCCAGACAGCAAAGAAGGTTTGCGACTAATTCCATTAAATATGAGCGAACCGGTTTTAATTGTAAAAGGCAACACAACTGCAAATAATTTAGGTTTTGCACCACACGGAGCAGGACGGAATATTAGTCGTGGACGGCACAAAAAGAATAACGCACATAAAACGATTGAACAATTATTTTACGAAGAAACGCAAGGCTTAGATGTTAGATTTTTCTCTAATCATATTGACATTTCCGAACTACCAAGTGCATACAAAAACGCTGAAATGGTAAAACGACAAATGCAAGAATTTGGACTTGGCGAAGTTCTTGACGAAATTATGCCGTTCGGTTGCATTATGGCAGGCGATTGGGAAATTGATGCGCCTTGGAAAGTTAAAGCAAGAGAAAAATATAAAGCAAAGCAAGAAAAAAACGCACAGACGAACGACTGAAAAGAAAAACCGCATATTACAACTAAGGCTTCGTTGGGTGCGCAGCACCAACAATGAAGCCGCCTGTTTATTTTCCGCAATGTCTCCTTGCATAGCTTTTTGCAGCATAGGCTAAGGGACATTGCGGTTCTTTTCCATAATACCTTTTGTTAAGTCAATATCCCTAAATTCCATAAATTTAATGACAGGATAAATACCTTGCTCACCTGTAAGATAAAACTTTGCTGAACTATGCAGATATGGTTCAGGCAGTTCCACTAACCTCTTCCCTTTGCCTGTATTACAAAATGCAATTACTGCATGTAT
The DNA here is from genome assembly GCA_018268015.1 of Bacteroidota bacterium. GTDB lineage: Bacteria > Bacteroidota > Bacteroidia > Chitinophagales > Chitinophagaceae > JAFDXJ01. Next base: position 186 of record JAFDXJ010000011.1, on the reverse strand, counting down.
ATGATGTGGTATAATGGAATAGCCGATTATTTAATGACACGATTATTTTAATATATCAAACCACTTATAAACCGCATCATAGGCATTACAGATTTTGAATAAAGGGATCCAATCTTTGCAGGTAAAAGTTATAAAGTAAACTCCCTCTTTTTCTGGTATAGCTTTACGAACAGACATAAATAAAGT
>JAFDXJ010000010.1 GCA_018268015.1 Bacteroidota bacterium | reverse complement strand
GAATTTTTATTGAAATCCTGAATACAGTTTTGAAAAGAGGATAAAAAAATAAAAATAAAAAGTGCAGCAAAATTAGGTGGCTCACACAAGCCCACGCTGATAAAAAAACCAAAAGACTACGGCATAATGAAAGGCAAATAATCTTTTATTTTTTATTGGTATTTGCCTTTCACCCTTCGGGACTTATTCCGTTTCCTTTTGGTTTTTTAGCCACGCCACCTATCAGAATGCTTTCTTTTTTTTTCTGTTTTTTTTCTTTGTCAAATTATATATGTGTTGCGGAGCGTAAGCGAAGCACAGCACAGGCAAGGGCAAAAGCAGATACAAACTTTAAAGCAAGTATTATGCACAGTCCAAAAATTCACACATTCAATCCAAAAAATCAAACAAGCGATTTTGATGTTTACATTTTATGCAAAGGTTTAAATAGTGGCAAACCACTTGAAAAGCCTTGCCCCAATTGCTTTGTAATTGCTTGCAAAAATTCAGATGATATGGATTTTTACAAAACTCTTTCTTTCGGCTTATGGAAAGCAAAGCATTTTCATCAATTCCTTACTGGTTCAGTTATTCCATTTATCCGCATTAGTGATTTTAAAAGCACCATTAAGGCACAAGCCGAAGCAGTCAGCAAAGATAAATATGCCTTTGTGCAAGATGTCCATAAAGTAAAGCTGATAGAACGAAAAGAAAAACAGATGTACGAAACATTGGCACTCTTAGCCGATGTAAAAAAAGCAATGATGTACAGGCACTTTAAAAGGTAGCCGTATTGGCTGCCATAACCTGGGGAAATGCTTTTGCACCATAAAAAATTTATATGCAAAAATAGCAAAGGGGGCAGACGCACAAAGCCAACACTAAAAAAACCAAAAGACTACGGCATAAACACAGACCCACCGCACAAGGCTATCATTTATTCCGTTTCCTTTTGGTTTTTTTATCCCCCTTGCTGTGAGAAGCATATAAATTATTTCATTATGCAAAATCATCCACGTATTTCAGCAGGCAGCCAGTTAGGCATTTGTCCTTTTACTCCGCAGGTTCTCCATCAGCACTTGCAGCTTTCACCTTTTGCTTATCAGCGTTACATCCGCAGGTCTCGGTTAGCCCATCAGCCAGTTTTTGGCATCAAGGTTTATCAGCTTCCTTGTGGTTGTTTCGTTTGGTGTTATCCATCAGGTGTTCGTGAGCTTTCAGCATTGCCCTTTTAGGGCTTTGCTATTGCTTTAAAACAAGAAGCCCCACCACGAGGGCAGGGCTTCTATTTAACCGATAAGAAAGAAAGCTATTAGGCTATTTCAACAATGTTTAACACGTTGTAAGCACCATTTTTTAACGAGTATTGAATACCGTTTACTTCTTGGAAAAATTCAATCGTCAAGAAATAAAGTTTTGTACCTGCACCGGCTGGAACAGCAGCAGGAATTAAATTGAACGGTGTGTTAGTGCCATCAATTGCCAAATTTTGCACAGGGCTGTATTCAATTGCACTCACTTCATTAACAAAGTCTACATCAGCAAACGCAGATTTAAAACTAACGTGAGTTGCTCCAGTAGGGTAGTAAATATCATTGATAGGAGTGAATGCAGGGAAAGCAATATCACCAGTACCAGTGTTTACAGTGAACGGTGCAAATATTACACTACCCAAAGTTGCACTATCATTGAAGTCAAAGCCTTTCAACAAGGCTTTTGCCATCGGGTCCGCAATTCCGACACCTACATTTCTTTCACCTCTTGGAGAAGTGGCATCGTAGTTTTTAATCTGTGTCATTATTTGCGTTAAACGACTGGTAACACGGTTGTCACTTGCGTTCATCATCAAATTACGAACAGCATTGCGGAGTAATTTTCCAGCACTTGCAGAGCTTCCAAATTCGCTACCGTTTTCACGGGTACGCTGAAAGTTAGGATCATTGGCTATTCTGTCACCAGATACACCACTTTTTGTTTTCACAAGATGTCCATCCTGTGTTTTGTAGAAGGTAAGGTTATCCAATGTACCTTCTATTTTTAGTAAGCCTTTTAATCTTGCCATTTTGTTATTTATTTAAATTGTTAGTAATTACTTTTTTGTTGCGATACAGCCTTTACAATACCTGTATCTGTTTCTTGCATTATACTTTCTGAATAGCCAGGGCGGACAAACTTTTTCAGCCCCACATTCCCAAAGTCCTTTTCTTTCACTTGATGCTTTACGCATCAAATCTTCAAGCCTTGCATCAGTATCAAAATTGATGTAGTGCCAAGCCCAACCATTTGCAATAAGTATTTCATCCAGTCTTTGCCCATCCACATATACCATTGCCAATTCTCTACCATACACATCAGTTTTCAATACTTCAAACTTTACCACCTTACCAAGTATCAAGGCTTTTACATTGAGCCAAGAGTTAAAACCCCAGTGTTGATTTAGTTCGGGAGCATCAACATTTAATAACCTTATTGTATGCTCCTTTGCAGTCGTTTTAAGAACGTATGTATCGCCATCTTTAACTTTCATCACCCTTGCTTCTTCTTGCGAAAAAGCGGCTGTAAAAGCCGTTAAAAACAAAACCGATACAATTATTTTCTTCATCACGATACAAAACTATAATGCTTTATAAGGCTCTACAAATAACCACTTCCGACATTTCCGTTATTGCCACATTATTCCAACAAACACACTTTTAACACTCACAAAAACATATTATCTTTGCAATGTTTACTTTATACCTAATGTATGGATAGAGTATGAAAAGAGTATTTTAAAAATGAATAGACTGTGTATTTATCCGAAAGACATTCAGATAATCACAGGCAAAAGCGACAGATATGGTAGATACCTTATTAAGAGGATTAAAGAGTACTTCAACAAGCAGCAACACCAAGTTGTTACCGTTGAAGAGTTCTGCCAGTATATGGGCTTACAATTGGAAGCAGTTGTTAGTCAATTAAGATAGTGTAAAAACTTATCTTCGCTTATTGCTTATGATAAGGACAAACACACTCTACACTAAACAACATTTTTTCTTTTCTTTGTGCTGTACTTGCACTTGTTTTAGTGGGTTTTGTTGCCCAGTTGTTGCCCAAATAAATACGCAACCTCTGAAACCCTTTATTGATAGGGCTTTACATTTTAGCTTAACAATTTGTATAGGAAAGTAACCTGCATATAATCAACTCTTTTATTTATTAATCAGTGTCAGCGCGGTTAAACGTTATCTTAATATTTTTTTTCAAACAAAACCTTGCAAGTATTGAAAACTCCATACCTGATTCAATCAATGCTGAACTTATTTTATATTAAGTATAATGACTAATTTATGAAGTTGAATTTTGTATATCGCGGTGGATTCCATTGTGACAGGCATAATTTTCATAAGACCGTTTTCCCTTTACTCAACTTTTTTAGCAAAAGTCAAAGACAAAGAATTGAGAGTGAGGATTACGTCCATTTGAGTTTGATGAAATCACCAATTTGTTTCAGCTTTAAACGATGTTAGTGATTTTTTTGTTCATGTAAAAAATTAAAAAAGAGTTGAGTTTTATATTTACTTTGCATATCTTAATATAAAAGTACTACAGCAGGTTTCATATTAAATGAAAGCAAGTTTTAGCATGAATAAAATGTGTAATTAAGTAATGAAAATGATTGATCCATCAATATTAAGGAATGCTTCATTATATATCATAAAAGTGATATGTTTCCTGATCATTTCTCCATACATAGTAATAGCTCAACAGCAAAAAAATGATTCTACATTGTCAAATGCTACTTTGGAAAATTGTATATCATATGCAATGGTGCATAATCCGGAATTACAAAATGCTCATATCAATGAAAATATCACCGAATCAATAATCAAAGGGAAACTGGCAGATTGGTATCCGCAAATTAATTTTTCCTATAATCTTCAACACAATTTCCAGTTACCTACATCTAATTTTAATGGCAATTATACCAGGGCCGGCACGTATAATACTTCCGGATTGAATTTGGGTGTAACACAAAATATTTTTAGTAAAGATGTTTTATTGGCTTCAAGAAGCGCTGATGATGTGAGGCTTTCATCATCTGAAAATACTAAAAGCCAAAGAATAAACCTGGCAGTTTCCGTGAGTAAAGCATTCTATAATTTATTATTAAACAAACAACAACTCGCCGTTATTGAACAGGATATTATCCGGATTAATCAAAGTTATAAAGATGCTTATTATCAATACCAGGCCGGTATAGTAGATAAAACGGACTACCAGCGCGCAAGCATTGCTTTGAATAATGCTATTGCTCAAAAAAAATCAAGCGAAGCGGCATTAGTTTCAAATGATGCTTCTTTAAAAGCATTGATGGGATATCCGCATCTGGAAAATTTAGATTTGCAATATGACACTTCAAAAATTGAAAATGAGATATATCTCGATACTTTACAAAATGTGAATTATAGGAATCGTATAGAAATTCAACAATTAGAAACACAGAAGAAATTGCAACAATACAATCTCCAGTATTATAAATGGAGTTATTTGCCTGATATATCTGCATTTGGAAGTTATAATTTGAATTTCTTGAATGATGATTTCTCAAAATTATACAGTAATCATTTCCCTAATTCTTATGCCGGTATCACTTTATCCTTACCTATTTTTCAGGGAGGTAAACGAGTGCAACAAATTAAAGAGGCTGAATTTCAGGTAAACCTGGTAGATAATCATATTCGCAACCAGGAGAATATCATCCAGTCAGAATACCAGGATGCTCTTGCAACTTATAAAAGTAATTTGTATTTTTTTTATAGCCTGAAAGAAAATCTGCTTTTAGCCAATAGTGTATATGATGTGATCCGGCTCCAATACAGGTTAGGCGTGAAGGCTTACCTGGACGTAATTACAGCGGAGTCCGATTTACGTGAAGCACAAATTAATTATTACAACGCATTATATCAGTTATTGTCCAGCAAAGTAGATGTCGAGAAATCTTTAGGAAATATCACTTATTAAATTTTATACAAAATGACTTATTTGAAGAATACATATTTGATCATTATTCCCTTCACTGCCTTATTATTTTACTCTTGCGCAGAGAAAAAACAACCGGCTCAAACCGGGCCAGCTCCTGTTCCTGTGACCCTGGCAACTGTTGCATCCGCAAATACGATTTATTATGATCAATTCCCCGGAATGATTAATGCTTTGGAGCAGGTCAACCTATCTTCACAAGTCAGTGGTTATATTACAGGGATATATTTTCATGATGGACAACAAGTTAATAAAGGGCAACTTTTATACACGATTGATGCACAAATTTATAAGGCAAATTATGATCAGGCATTGGCTAATTTGCAGGTACAGGAAGCCAACCTGGTTAAAGCCCAAAAAGATGCAGACAGATATAATGAACTTGCAAAACATGATGCCATTGCTCAACAACAGGTGGATTATGCAAATGCCGCTCTGAATGCTACACAAAAACAAGTAGCGGCTGCGAAAGCCAATGTGGCCAGCTTACGTTCCAATGTTCAATTTGCAAATATCTATGCACCATTCAATGGAACAATAGGGATCTCGCAGGTAAAAAAAGGAACAGCCGTCGTAGCCGGGCAAACTCTATTAAATACCGTTTCTACAAATAATCCTATCGTAGTAGATTTCACCATTGATCAAAAAAATATCTATCGGTTTGTACAATTACAGCAGAATAAAAACAACTTGTCGGATTCTACTTTTTTGATTTCATTTGGCGATCAAGATTATCCTTATCCGGGGAAAATCAACTTTATTGATAGAGCTGTTGATCCACAAACAGGGACAATCAAAGTGCGATTATCTTTTAGCAATGATAAGGAAATGTTGAAACCCGGCATGAATACAACCGTGCGAGTAAAAAATATCTCATCGAAAAATGCGCTGGTCATACCAAACATTGCTGTTATAGAGCAACTGGGCGAAATGTATGTATATCTTTTAGGGGATAGTTCAAAAGTCCATCAACAAAAAGTGGACATTGAAGCACAGGTAGGTAATCAGTTGATTATTAAAGATGGCTTGAAGGAAGGACAGCAAATTGTCGTACAGGGTATTCAAAATTTGCATGAAGGATCAGTTGTGAAAACTCCTTAATAGTTTTCACAATTCATGCCATTTGAATAAAAGGATAAAGTAGTATGGGGGTATTCAAAAATTTTGAGAAATAAGGCATTTCCATTTATTCCAAAATAAGAGAGAAATTGAAACGGGCTTATAAAAATAGTAATAACAAGAAGATAACATGATCGCAGAAACATTTATTAAGCGTCCGGTAACAGCCATTGTAATTTCCATCGTAATTGTTTTGGTAGGCATTATTTCCATGACCAATTTGCCTGTGGCTCAATACCCGGATATTTCACCTCCAACAGTTTCTGTTTCTGCAAACTTTATTGGAGCCGATGCGCAAACCGTAGAAGAAACTACCACTACACCACTTGAAACCCAAATTAATGGTAGTCCCGGTATGTCTTATATTACAGGGAACAGTTCGGCCAGTGGGCAAAGTTCTATTACGGCTACTTTTGAAGTAGGGACAAATGTGGACATTGCAGCTTTAGATGTCCAAAACCGCGTAAGTGTTGCTGTATCCAGCTTACCGGATGTCGTAAGAAGATTAGGGGTAACTGTAAGAAAACGTAATCCCAGTTTTATTGCCGTACTGGCTTTTTATTCTCCTAAAGGATCTCATGATATTAAATTCATAGATAACTATGTAAATATTTATATACAAAATGCGCTGAAACGTGTTAAGGGAGTGGGTGATATTAATGCTTTCGGAAATGATTTTAGTATGCGCATTTGGCTAGATCCTGAAAAACTTGCATCATTAGGATTATCCCCTTCAGATATAACGGCAGCTATTAATGATCAAAACCTCCAGATCTCTGCCGGAACATTAGGAGGTACACCACAACCAGGCAACCAGGCATTTGAGTATAGTGTATTAACAAACAGCAGACTTAATACAGTAGATCAGTTTAAAAATATCATTATTAAGTCGAATCCGCAAACAGGGAATATCATTTACCTGAAAGATGTTGCAAGAGTTGACCTCGGGCAATTTTCCTATTCACATAACTCTTTGGTAAATGGCAAGCCGGCATCTTTTATGCTTGTTTACCAGGCACCGGATGCCAATGCCATTGAAACATATTCTGGCATCACCAAAACTTTGGAAGAATTGAAAAAAACCTTCCCCAATGACTTCGATTATCTGATACCATCGGAAACAGTATCCGTGGTGAAAACATCCATACATGAAGTGGTGGTTACATTGCTGGAAGCTTTGATATTGGTCGTATTTGTTGTGTATCTTTTTTTACAAAATTGGCGTGCAACATTAATTCCTGTATTGGCCATTCCTGTTTCATTGATTGGTACTTTTATTTTTTTTATACCATTTGGGTTTACGATTAATACACTTACTTTATTTGCTTTTGTATTAGCTATAGGCATTGTGGTAGATGATGCAATTATTGTGGTAGAAGCCGTTCAACATCACATAGATCGCTATAATTTATCTCCTGCAGAGGCCACAAGAAAAGCGATGAAAGAAATTTCTGCTCCGGTAATTGCAATTGCGCTGATATTAGCTTCAGTATTTATCCCGGTTGGATTTATTCCGGGAATTGTAGGAAAATTATATCAGCAATTTGCTATTACAATTGCTGTATCTGTGATTATTTCTGCCTTTGTGGCCTTATCACTTACTCCGGCTCTTTGTACTTTAATGTTGAAACATTCAAAAGATGAAAAGGCAAAAAGAAGTTGGCTGGAAAAATTTTTCAGAGCATTTAATAATGGTTTTGGAAAAGTAAATGCATCCTATTCAAGAGGCGTATCATTATGGATCAAAAAATCATCTTATGTAATTGTGATGCTTGTGGTGATGTTTGTAGGATTATTCTTTTTATTTAAGTCAAAACCTACAGGGTTTATACCTACAGAAGATGAAGGCCGACTTTATGTTACTTATGAAATGCCCGAAGCATCATCCACCACTCGGAGTATTGAAATGCTCAATCAGATTTCAGACACCTTGTTAACGATCCCGGAAATAAGCGTGGTGGGAGGTTTGGCCGGATTTAATATTATTAGCTCTTCCAATAAACCCAATGTGGGAACCATGTTTGTGATGTTGAAACCATGGGATGAGAGAGAAGGTGATGAGCATAATGCTCAAAGTGTGGTTGCTGAAATTATGAAGAAAACAGGAGGCATTAAAGGTGCGAAAGTTTTAGCCATCATGCCACCTGCCGTACCGGGATTGGGCCGTACATCGGGATTTTCATTTGAACTGCAACAAACAACCAGTACAGATAATATTGAAGAATTTACAGAAGTAGCCAAAAGATTTATTGGAGAAATTAATAAAAGACCTGAAATTGGTAGCGCATATACTTTTTTCACAGCCAATACACCCAGTTATAAAATTAATGTTGACCGGGAAAAAGCAAAACAGCTTGGAGTAAATCTATCGGATATTTATTCGACCTTATCCACTTATTTGGGGAGTAGTTATATCAATGATTTCACGCTTTATGGAAGAAACTTTAGGGTAGTAAGCCAGGCTGACAGTACGTATCGCTCCTCCCTGGCAGAAATCGGCAAATATTATATTCGCAACAGTATGGGCAATATGATTCCACTGAGTTCTCTCATCACCACAGAATTAATTGAAAGCCCCAGTTTGATTTCTCATTATAATATATATCGTTCAATTGAAGTAAATGGTACAGCAAAACAAGGTTATAGTAGCGGGCAGGCATTGGAAGCATTAAAAGAAACTGCGGCAAAGTATTTACCTGAAGGTTATGGTTACGAATTTTCCGGAATGAGCGCTGAAGAATTAAAAGCGGGCAATAAAACAAATATGATTTTCATGATCTCTATAGTATTTGTTTTTCTTTTCCTCACCGCTTTATATGAAAGTTGGTCAGTGCCATTCGCTGTTTTATTTGCAGTGCCAATTGGTGCTTTGGGCTCTATCGTAGCGCTGACTTTTTTACCTAATCTGACCAATAATATTTATGCCCAAATTGGTTTGATTACACTCATTGGACTGTCTGCAAAAAATGCCATTTTAATTGTGGAGTTTGCAAAGGAACGTGTGGATAGTGGTGTAGAACTTATTAAAGCCACTATTGATGCAGTGCAATTGCGCCTGAGGCCTATCCTGATGACATCATTTGCATTTATTCTTGGCGTTTTACCATTAGCCTTTGCAACCGGTGCAGCATCTGAGTCGCGAAAAACCATAGGATGGACTGTATGTGGCGGTATGATTGCAGCGACATCTTTAGCTATATTTGTTGTGCCCGTTTTATATGTGCTTATTACTAAAATCGCTTATGGCAAAAAGAAATTAGCAGACTTAAAGGCTCAATATAAACCTGAAGAACATCAGGAATATGAGGATAACGCATGAGTATAATATGATTTTTCTTTACATGGCTTTTTTATTTTTGAAATAGGAAACAAAAATTATCTGGTGCAAGAAAAAAGAGATTCAAAAATAAACATTTAAGTATATCATCGTTTTTTAAAAGTTGTCATGCAACAATTGGGAACAAAAGAATCCTCATATACTTCGATAGTATAGATGACTATGTTATCATACAATATATTCATTACCCAAATTATAAAATTTCTTATTCTGATCAACCCATGCTAAAGCAAATTTCAGGGATAAGTTAGCTATTTGATTAGAGCCTATTGTATTTTTGTCTAAATCTGATAATTTAAAATAAATAGTATTTGAAGTTAGCCGCAATTGATATAGGAAGTAATGCAGCCCGACTGCTCATTGTAGAAGTAATAAGCAATTCGGGGAAAGAGCCACTGTTTACCAAACTTTCCTTAGTACGCGTACCATTGCGTCTGGGTTTTGATGTGTTTGAATTTGGTGAAATAAGAAAAGAGAAATCGCGCTTACTGAGAACAACCATGAAAGCATTTAAGTTATTAATGAAAGTGTATGAAGTGTCCTATTATAAAGCCTGTGCAACCAGTGCGATGCGTGATGCAGCAAATAGGAAAGACATTTTACGCAAGATTAAATTGGAATGTGGATTGGATATTGAAGTGATTAGTGGCGATAAAGAAGCCTCTTATATATGTGATAATCACATAGCGGAAAAAATGGAAAAAGGCAACGCCTATTTATATATTGACGTTGGCGGTGGTAGTACGGAACTTACCTTTTTTAGCGATGGGAAACTGCAATACAAAGAATCTTTTAATATTGGTACTATACGACTTTTAAAAAAACAAGTAAAAGAAAATACCTGGGATGAAATGAAGGAACATATTCAATGCAATACGAAAAGTAAATGGCCATTAATTGCTATTGGTTCGGGTGGAAATATTAATAAAATATTTTCGATGAGTAAAACGAAAGAGAATAAACCATTATCAATTCAACTGGTGAAAGATTATTACCATGAATTATCTCGAATAAACCTGCCCGACAGAATGCGTTTATACTCATTAAAAGCGGACCGGGCGGATGTTATTGTCCCCGCTTTGCAGATATACAGCCTGGTAATGACCTGGGCGAATATTGAAGAAATCTTTGTTCCCAGAATAGGCTTGGCTGATGGGATGATTCAAAAATTGTTTGAGGAAATACAAAGAGCGGAAAAATAAGGAACTAAACCTGTTTGTATTATGAAAATGGCGCTACATTTCACTATTTTTGTTTATTAAAATAATGACTATGTCTGTTAATAAAGAAATCAAAAAAATTACTACGCTGACTTTGTTGAAAATGAAAAAAGCAGGTACAAAAATTTCTATGTTGACTGCTTATGATTTTTCTTTTGCCGGAATTTTTGATGATGCAGGTATAGATATTCTTTTAGTAGGCGATAGTGCAAGTAATGTGATGGCCGGGCATGAAACCACTTTGCCGATCACCCTGGACCAGATGATCTATCATGCCTCATCCGTTATACGGGGGGTGAAAAGATGTCTCGTCGTAGTGGATCTCCCATTCGGCTCCTATCAATCCAATTCACAAATAGCACTTGCATCTTCCATTCGGATTATGAAAGAAACAGGTGCTCATGCAGTCAAACTGGAAGGGGGGGTAGAAGTGATAGAAAGCGTCAGGAAAATTGTATCTGCCGGCATCCCGGTTATGGGACACCTGGGATTAACTCCTCAAAGTATCTACAAATTTGGCACTTATAATGTCCGTGCAAAAGGAGAGGATGAAGCAAAAAAATTACGCGAAGATGCTAAACTCCTGGAAGAAGCAGGATGCTTCTCTATTGTATTGGAAAAAATTCCCGCACAACTGGCAAAAGATGTGTCTGAAAGCCTGGACATTCCTACTATAGGTATTGGCGCCGGTAAATATTGTGATGGCCAGGTATTGGTGATGCATGATATGCTGGGTATCAATGTAGAATTTAAACCGAGATTCCTCAGGCAATATTTGAATCTTCATGAGCAGGCAACGAAGGCAGTACAACAATTTATTACTGATGTGAAAAACCAGGATTTCCCCAATGAAAATGAGCAATACTAAACTTGCTCTTCTAATTATTTTCTCATCTTCACAAAGCCTTAAACATTGATGTGTGTAAAATCCACGATATTTGCACCTCAAAAATATATATTATGGATTTTTTAAAAGAATTGGGCATTCATACTGAGAATGATGGTGTTTCTACAGGTACAGAATGGATGAAAGGAAATGGTAAAAAACTGGAATCTTTTTCTCCTGTAGATGGAAAATTAATAGCATCTGTTTTTTCAGGAGATTCAAATGATTACAATAATATTATGCAGAAGGCGCAGGCTGCATTTGAAGAATGGCGCAATTGGCCGGCTCCCCGGCGTGGTGAAATTGTTCGCCAGGTGGGCGAAGCCTTACGAGAAAATAAAGAAGCCCTGGGAAGGCTGGTGAGTTTTGAAATGGGAAAGAGTTTGCAGGAAGGATTGGGCGAAGTACAGGAAATGATAGATATCTGTGATTTTGCAGTCGGACAAAGCCGTCAATTATATGGCCTGACCATGCATAGTGAAAGGCCTAAACACCGTATGTATGAACAATGGCATCCTGTAGGTGTTGTTGGAATTATCTCTGCATTTAATTTCCCGGTAGCTGTATGGAGCTGGAATGCTGCTATAGCATGGGTTTGCGGTGATGTAACTGTTTGGAAACCTTCTTCAAAAGTTCCTTTATGTGCAGTAGCTTGCCAGAAAATTATTTCTGATGTCTTCAAAAGAAATAATGTGCCCGAAGGAGTTAGCAGCCTTATCATTGGCAATGCAGCTGGTGATTTAATGACGGCAGACCCTGATATACCGCTTGTTTCTTTCACAGGGTCAACACATATCGGCAGGAAAGTATCTGTAGCTGTCGCACAAAGATTTGGCCGCTCCATTTTAGAATTAGGAGGCAATAATGCAATCATTGTTTCACAAAATGCAGATTTAAATATGGTATTAATCGGCGCTGTATTTGGAGCGGTAGGTACAGCCGGACAAAGATGTACTTCCACACGAAGGCTCATTATCCATGAATCTGTTTATGAAAAAACAAAAACAATATTGAAAAATGCTTATGCTCAATTGAAAATTGGTAATCCTTTAGATGCCACCAATCATGTGGGTCCATTAATTGATACAAAAGCCGTAGCAGACTTTACCAATGCCATCGAAAAAGCCAAATCAGAAGGTGCTAAAATTTTGGTGGAAGGAAAGGTGCTTTCCGGAACGGGTTATGAAAGTAATTGTTATGTGACTCCATGTATTTTAGAGGTAACCAATGATATGGAAATTGTGCAACAAGAGACATTTGCACCGGTCTTATATATCATGAAATACGAGACAATTGAAGAGGCTATCAAAATGCAAAATGCAGTACCACAGGGATTGTCTTCATCCATCTTTACGACCAATATGATTGAAGTTGAAAAATTCCTTTCTCATAATGGTAGTGATTGTGGTATAGCGAATGTAAATATTGGAACAAGTGGCGCAGAAATAGGAGGCGCTTTTGGTGGTGAAAAAGAAACAGGAGGTGGTCGTGAAAGCGGATCTGATTCCTGGAAAGCATACATGCGCAGACAAACAAATACGATTAACTGGGGCACAGAATTGCCATTGGCTCAGGGTATCAGTTTTGGATTTTAAATTTAAATTACAATAACATTAATTTTTTATATGATCTCAACGAATAAGTTAAAGCCAATCTTTTTATGCTCCATTTTATGGGTAGCCACATTTGCACAGGCACAAGAAACAAACAAATTAAAAATGTGGTATCAGGCTGACCGAATGGAAGATACGCTCAATGGTATCAGCCTGAAACAAGCGTATGAATTCCTGAAAAATAAGCAACCGGCTTCTGTAATTGTTGCTGTATTGGATTCAGGTATTGATACGACTCAGGAAGATTTAAAAAATATGTTATGGACCAATCACTATGAGATTCCCGGAAACGGGATAGATGATGATAAGAACGGATATGTAGATGATATTCATGGTTGGAACTTTCTGGGCAATAAAAATGGGACTAACCTAGTCACAGGTGGTGGTGAGAATGCGCGTGTTTATTATCGTTTTAAAAATCTATTTGAAGGGAAAAATATTGACACAAATTCTTTGTCAACAATGGATAAGTGGCATTACACCGAATGGAAGGAATCGGAAAAAGAAATGGCTATTGACCCAAAAGAACAAATCGAAGTGACCATGCTCGACAATGTAATTACCGTGTTGAAAAAAAATGATACCATTTTACGCAGTGATATGCAAAAGGAAGAATTTAATATAGATGATTTGGAAAACTTTATTCCTGCCACAGATGAAGCTAAAAAAGCAAAAAATGTTTACCTGACTGTTTTTAAACAAATGGGTTTTGATCCGGAAAGTACCAATATTTCATTAATGAGCGACCTGGAAGAATATACGAAAAGCAAACAGGATGCTTTAAATGCAAAACTTGCGCCACCTCCGGATTATCGGGCCTTAACCATCAAAGATGATTACAACAATTTTAATGATCGCTTTTATGGGAATAATGATATTATGGGTCCTGATCCAAGACATGGTACACATTGCAGTGGCATTATTGCTGCACAAAGAGGAAATGGTTTGGGGATTGATGGCATTGCCGGTATACCTGAGGTAAAAATCATGGTTGTGCGTACTGTGCCTGATGGAGATGAGTATGATAAAGATGTTGCATTGGCTATTATCTATGCAGTAAACAATGGTGCAAAAGTGATAAGCATGAGTTTTGGAAAGAAGTTTTCTCCGGAAAAACCCTGGGTTGATAGCGCTGTTCGTTATGCTGAATCCAGAGATGTTTTATTAGTACATGCAGCAGGAAATGATAATGAAGATGTAGATTCTGTACCTAATTTTCCCAGCCCTATCATGCTTTCAGATCATTTGAAAGTTTCCAACTTTATTACAGTTGGCGCCTGTGGAGATCCTCGAATTGCAGATGGTAATACCATAGCCGATTTTAGTAATTATGGAGCCAAAAGTGTGGATGTTTTTGCGCCGGGTGTTAATATTTATTCTACTTTACCCGGAGGCAATAAATACGGTAATCTCAGTGGAACAAGTATGGCAGCCCCTGTAGTGAGTGGTATTGCTGCATTAATTCGTGCCTACTATCCTTATCTTTCCGCGAAGCAAGTGATTTATGCTTTGGAAAAATCCGTTGTGCCTGGCACTGCATTGGAAGGTATGATAACCATACCCGGAACAGATAAAGAAGTAAATATGCTGGACCTTTCAGTTTCAGGCGGTGAAGTGAATGCATATAATGCTTTGAAAATAGCATCTACATTAAAACCTGAAAATTTAAATAATCCTAAGTTTACAGGACAAAAAGGAAAATAAATAAGTTCATAATGACAAGACCTATTACAGGGGAGGCCGCGGTATATTTTTTCAAATATATTGAACTGGCTGAAGGCCAATCCATTAAAGAAATAATCGAAAACTATTCAGATAAACTCAACGCTTATTTTCAAACCATACCTGAACAAAAAGCTGCATTTGCCTATGCAGAAGGTAAGTGGACCGTAAAAGAAGTTTTGCAACATTTAATAGATACGGAAAGGGTGTTTGTATATCGTGCTCTCTGTTTTGCAAGACTACAATCAAACCCCTTGCCCAGTATGGATGAAAATGCTTTTGCAGCCACAGCTAAGACCATTAACCAAAGCCTTGATCAAATCAAAGAAGAATTCACTGCTCTCAGAAAATCCACCGATTTATTTTTATTATCTCTTGATGAAGAGGAATTAAAAAGAAAAGGAAATGCCGCTGGTAATGATATTTCTGTAAATGCCTTGTCTTATATTATCATAGGACATTTAATACATCACATGAATATTCTGGAGGAAAGATATTTTTAGAAGAAACAAAAAAAAGCCACCGGATTTCAGTGGCTTTTTTCAATTCAAATTGAATTATTGTAACACCTGGATATTTTCACTATAAACCTGCCCATTGATTGTGGCAACGACTTTGTAAATACCGTTTGGCGCTTTACTGCCGCTATTAGTTTGGCCTGTCCAATTTGCGGTATGTGCACCATTACTTTGATTTTCATTCACCAATACTTTTACCGGTTGATTCATCATATTGTAAACAGTAATATTTACATTAGATGTTTTAGAAAGATTATATGAAATATTGGTATAGTTTTTAACCGGGTTTGGAGAAATTTTCAATTGGAAATTATCAGTAGAAGTTCTGGCTGGTTGTTTAGCGCCATTATTTATTTGTGGTTGGAAGCCTCCACCTGCACCACAAGGTCCGGATGCAGTCCATGTTCCTGTGGCGAAAACAGAGCCACCACAATAGTTTGTCCATGTTCCGCTACCGGTATAAGTACGAACACCACCTGAATTATTAATAGTCATGGTGCCTACATATATAAAGGAATCTACATACCCGCCGGTACATCCGTCCATATTTGGATTCACCACATGTAATTCTACATTGCCGGTATGACCACCACCGCTAAAATCAACAGATAAGGAAGCGTCCCAATTGTAACTGGTAATATTCCTTGCAACTCCCGTTGCATATAACATATTACAGTCGGTTAAATCAATGTTTCCGAAGGCATATGTATACCCAAAAGCATCCGTAAAACATATACGCATAAAATTGGTAGGGCAATAAGTTTTGCCAGTTAGTTGCGCATAAGACTTGTTTGGTTGGGCAATTACCAATGTGGCAATAACCAACATGATTGTTGTAAAACGTTTCATAGAGTTTTGTTTTAAATGGTTAAAAAATCTATACAAATATGTTTTTATTTTTTTTTTAATGAATGTGAAAAATCCCCTTGTTTGGTAACTTTTTTTGTGTATATTATAAAAGAAAAAAAATTTAGAAGGCCGTATTTGCCAAAGGAGAGGGAAGGGTTAAGTTATGGCATATGTATATTATGAAAAGATTGACCCTTTTTGTAGAATGAAATGTCAGAAAATCAAATCTATTTGATTCTATTGGTGAGAAAATCAATTGTAGTCATTTCTATTTCAAATGTTCAGATATTCTAAATTGAACATTTGTTTCAAAATGGCACACACTCTTTGCGTGTTTATTTCATTTTAAAAGTCTCCAGGAATTTTGTAGTAAAATTTCCATTGATAAAGTCTTCATTTTGCATGAGCTGTAAATGAAAAGGGATAGTGGTTTTAACTCCTTCAATAACATACTCACTTAAAGCCCGGTACATAGTATGTATAGCTTCTTCGCGAGTGCGGGCGATAGCGATAAGTTTACTAATCATGGAATCATAATAAGGTGGGATAACATATCCGGCATAAACATGACTATCCACTCTTACGCCATGACCGCCGGGGGTATTTAATTCTGTAATTTTCCCAGGGGAGGGGCGAAAATCGTTATATGGGTCTTCTGCATTGATACGGCATTCAATAGCATGCATTTCAGGGAAATAATTTTGGCCTGAAATTTTTTCGCCCATGGCAATTTTAATTTGCTCTTTGATGAGGTCAAAGTTGATGACTTCTTCTGTTACGCAATGTTCCACCTGTATGCGGGTATTCATTTCCATAAAATAAAAATCCCTGTTTTTGTCAACAAGGAATTCTACGGTTCCTACACTCTCATAATTAATGGCAGCGGCAGCTTTAATGGCGGCAGCACCCATTTTTTCACGTAATTCAGGAGTCATAAAAGGAGAAGGAGACTCTTCCACCAGTTTCTGATGCCTCCTCTGAATAGAGCAATCTCTTTCGCTTAAATGGCATACATTTCCATATTGGTCTCCTGCGATTTGAATTTCTATATGATGGGGTTCTTCCACATATTTTTCCATGTAGATTCCATCATTCTTAAAAGAAGCTGCGGCTTCCATTTTTGCGGTTTCATACGCTTTTTCCATTTCGGATTCATCCCATACGATCCGCATACCTTTACCACCTCCACCGGCAGTGGCTTTCAGGATAACAGGGTATCCTACTTTTTCTTTGGCTAATAATTTTGCTTCTTCTACACTCTTCAATAAACCACCACTACCTGGTACAACAGGCACCCCTGCTTTGATCATAGTTTCTTTAGCCGTTATTTTATCGCCCATACCATGAATCATGGCCGGTGTAGGGCCTATGAATTTGATCCCGTGTTCCTGGCATATCTGAGAAAACTTTGCATTTTCCGCAAGGAATCCATATCCCGGATGAATGGCATCAGCATTGGTGATTTCTGCAGCAGCCATAATATGTTGTATATTCAGATAAGAGTCTGCACTTTGTGGCCGGCCAATACATACCGCTTCATCGGCAAATTTTACGTGAAGGCTATCTTTATCTGCTGTAGAATATACCGCAATGGTTTGAATACCCATTTCTCTGCAAGTGCGGATGACACGTAGAGCAATTTCGCCGCGATTGGCTATAAGAACTTTTTTAAACATAGTAACTTTTTTGATTGGAAAATACCGTGATCATTGAAAGGAATTTTATTCAATGAGGCATTTTACTAAAGGGGTTCTACAAGAAATAATGGTTGATCAAATTCAACCGGGCTGGAATCTTCCGCAATAATTTTTACGATTCGTCCACTCACCTCACTTTCAATTTCATTGAATAACTTCATGGCTTCAATAATACAAACAACTTTACCAACAGATATTTCATCACCCACTTCCACAAAAGAAGGTTTATCGGGAGATGATTTTCTATAAAAGGTTCCTATCATGGGACTTTTAATGGTCAGGAGATCGGTTGCAGGTTTAGCCTCTTTAATCGGCTCGTTGCTGGATATAACTGATTGTTGAGCCGGGCTTGATTGCATAGGAAGCATAGCTTGCTGTGCAGGCATTGAGGCATAAATGGTCTCTGTTTTTTCCTTTTTTTGTTTAATGGTAATTTTAAATTCATTTTCCTCTATACTGAGCTCGCCAATATTACTTTTATTAACCAGTTTTACCAATTCCTGAATTTGCTTAAAGTCCATAAGTTGAGATTTTAATTTTAATAATTTTGCCCGGTTTTTAACCAAAAGGAATGGCAAAGTAGTTATTTTTTATAAAAAAGCAGTAAAAATAATGATTTTCAAAGAATTTAAAAGAGTTCGGGAAGGGCTATCTTATTTAACTCTTTCAATATATTCTCCATTTTTAGTGTTGATACGAATAAGTTCCCCATCATTAACAAACAGGGGCACATTTACGGTGGCGCCGGTTTCAATGGTTGCCGGCTTTAATGCCCTTGTTGCAGTATCGCCTTTTAAGCCCGGTTCACAATAAGTTACGAGCATTTCTACTTTTTCCGGCAATTCTGCCCCAATGGGCAATTCAGTCTCCGTATTCACGAAAACAAAAACAGGGTTGCCTTCTTTGAGAAATTGAGGGGCATCTATCATTTCATCACCAAGGGTAATTTGCTCAAAAGTTTCATTATTCATGAGGTTAAATCCACTTTCATCTTTATACAGAAACTGAAATTCTTTCTTTTCCACTCGTACGGGGTATATGGTTTCACCACTATTCCAGGTTTTTTCAATGGATCGTTTATTGTCCACTCCTTTGAGTTTTGCCCAAACTTTTGCTGCTGCACGAGCTGTTTTATTTTCACCGAATTCTACTACAGAATAGAGATTATCATCAAATTTTAGTATCATTCCTCTGGAGATATCAGATGTATTAGCCATAATTTTTTTTTGAGCCGCAAAAGTAATAAATGGAGGTTAAAAATTCATATTTATATGGGTTTGATAAGCTGATTTATAAAAAGGAATAAAAAATACGATTTGAATTGTAAAGTTCATTACCTTTGCGTGTCCAAGTTGACAGTTGTTCCATATTTCCAGAAACGTTATATCGTAAAACGTAAATGATTTCGGGTTTTGGTTGCTGTTTTTATTGGCTATTAATCACATAATTTTTTTAAAAAAATGAACATTTACGTTGGAAATTTGAACTGGGGAATGACCAGTGATGATCTGCACAATTTATTTGCACCTTATGGCGAAGTTGCCTCAGCAAAAATTGTTACAGATAAATTTAATAACAACCGAAGCAAAGGATTTGGTTTTGTTGAAATGGGTGATGACGATGCAGCTCGCAAAGCCATCAGTGAATTAAACGAAACTGAAGTAAGTGGCCGCAAAATTGTTGTAAACGAATCTGCACCTCGTCAGGAAGGTGAAGGCGGTTACAAGAAAAAGACTTTCGGCGGCGGACGTAGCGGTGGTGGCGGATTTAACCGCGACCGCGGTGGCTACAATCGTAATCGTGGCGAAGGCAACAGCTATAACCGTTATTAATTGTCATCTTTAATTAAAAACTTTAATCCTGCAAATTTTTGCAGGATTTTTTTATTTGATCCAACAACTACATTTACCAATAGAAGTTATTTTTTAATGGGAAATTCTTTATTGAATATTTCAGCCATTATGTATTTGATTTATTATCTTCCGAAAAGATGGAGAAAAAAATAAGGCATTAAATGATATCGGGTTTATAAGAGGTTTCAATCACCATTTCTAAAGGTGGCACCTTTTGCTTCCGGGCCGGATAAGATGACTGCAATTCCTATTAAAAGAACCGTTCCTGCAAGTATTTCCATAGATGCAGCATAACTGAGATGTTCAGCCAGGAGTGCTTCTGCATAAACAATTCCTGATGCAATCAGCACGCCAAGCTGGTAGGCGAATCCCGGGAAAAAACCACGTAATTTACCCGGTGATAATTCATTAATATGTGCCGGGATGATTCCCCAGGAACCCTGTACCATGAACTGCATACCAAAAGCGCCTATTGCGATGATGACATCTCCACCTTCGTACACCCATACAGGGATAAATAATAATGCAAGAAAAACGGCTAAGGCCATCATTTTTTTCCTTCCCCAGTGATCTGATAAAAAACCAAAAAGTAATCCGCCTAAAATGGCCCCTGTCATAGCTATAATTGTAATGACAGAAGTTTCCTGTGGACTATAACCACGTTGTTTTTGTAAAAAAGTAGGATATAAATCCTGTGTTCCATGAGATATGAAATTCATCATGGACATCAGTAATACGAGGTACAAAAATAATTTCCAATGCTTCTTAATCTCTAATCCATATTCTTTCCAATTGGCTGCTTTAGTTTCCTTCCATGCTTTTGATTCCTGTACCCTGGAACGGATATATAAAGTTAGAAGAGCCGGAAGGCCCCCGATAAAAAACATTGCCCGCCAACCGTAATTGGGAAATACAATATAATAAACAGCCGCAGCCAGTAAAAAACCAAAAGCATAGCCTTCTTGTAATAAACCCGATAAAAACCCTCTTCTTTTGACAGGAACTGTTTCCATCACTAAGGATGCGCCCACGCCCCATTCGCCGCCCATACCAATTCCATATAGTAACCTTAAAATGAAAAAGATGGTATAGTTGGGAGCCAGGCCGGAAAAGAATTCTATAACAGAAAAGAAAATAATACTGATCATTAAGGGGCCTTTCCGGCCATATTTATCAGCCATCAATCCAAAGATTATTGCACCCACCGGTCGCATGGCTAAACTGGCAGTTATAGTAAGTGCCATTTCGGGAATGGATTTATTAAATTCACCCGCTATTGTTGTTAGTACAAATGTCAAAATGAAAAAATCAAAGGCATCCAGGGTCCAGCCCAGAAAGCCAGCCAGCATGGTATTACGGCTATTTCGTGATATTGATTTTTGTATATGTTGTTGCATGAAATGGAAACCCGGAAAATCGATCTTAATAATAATGAAAACCTATTGATTCTTAAGATTGTACTCCTTATTCAATAAATCTATGATTTCATTTACCTTTTGCTTCTGCTTTTTCATCACGAGTATTTCTGCATTAAAACTCGATTTTCGTTGATGTAAATAATAAATTAATAAATTGATTTTATCAGCATCATGATTGCGCAATTGGGGATTTCCTTTTGGCGCTTGCGTATAGCTTTTAGAACCGACGGCAAAATCACTTTCATTAAAATAACTGGTATCCGAAATAGTGAGCATTTGATCAAAAACTTTTGAATCAAAAAGATTACCAATTAATGGATAGGTTAAATCATTTTCTCTTAACTGCATGCTGTATAATCCTTCATAACTTTCTTTAATTTTTTCGTATTCGAGTAATTCATCTATAATATTTTGTTTACGAATTAAACGGAAATTGCCAGAGTTTTTTAACTCCATAATGGTATTATCATTAGATACATAAGTTCCTATGCGGGTGGATAGTCTGGCCAAATAATACATCTCGCTCCCCCGGTTTGTATTGCCGGGTATTTCCAATAATTTAATCAAAGTATCAAAATCATTAATTCGCTGGTAAAGAGCCGGTATCCATAAATTTAAATTAACCGTATCGCTTACCAGGTTCTCCTTAAGATGGTGAATATATTCTTTTTCAGAAGCATGATCATTTAAGGACTCCCGAATGCTCTCTGCAAAAAAACCCATGGTTACAGCTAAAAAAATCATCAGGAATTCAAGCAGGTATTCTTTGATTTTTTTCTTTTCATGTTTTAAATCCGGATGATGATGTACATCCATAAAAGTTGAAATGTTTGTTATGATACGAATGTAGTTTCAAAACCTAAAAAAAGAGCAAATTATTTTAAAGTTTTGTGTTTTGAAGATAAGCCTATGCAGACTGGAGAGTCATGAATCAAAATAAGTCATCATTGATCTGCTGATGAAATGATTCATTTCGGATGTCAATAAAAACGATTTCCTTTCAGTTTCCAGAAGAATAAAAGGTGAGAACCTCCATGAATATTTTTGGTTGGTGTATTTTGTTTATTGACAATGGTATAACCTGAGTTGAGCCATTCAAAAATGCCTCCATAAAGATTCTGTACATTGGTATATCCTGCATGATTCAACTTTAGAGCCAGTTCATCGCTTCTTATTCCAATAGAACTATAAACAATAATAGGTGTCTCTTTGGGCACTTTGCTCATTTCGGAAATATCGAAATTTTTAATGCCCGTAAATTGAGCATGCGAAATATGGCTTATTAAATATTCGTTCCATGTACGAGCATCTAAGAATAAAAACTTGTTTGCATTTTCATGAGCATCCCGTTCTGAAATAAGGTGAATGTTCTTATGAATGGGAATTTCTATGATGAGTACCTTCCACCATTTTTCAAGACCATAATCCGGAAGATAGGAAGTATATGCACGAAGTGCCACCAGGCAACCCATAAAAATCAGAATAATAATTACAAAGCGTCGAACCATATTTGCAATTTATATTACATTCAAACAGTATCATTTTAAAATTTTGCAAATAATAGGGTTCCGTAGCATCTTTTGAGTAAATTGAAAAAAGAATTTTTCATTTCGTAATTTATGAATGAAATAATGGCCTGATGAAAAGATCAACTTTTTCTTATTTTTCCACATTCGGAACAAAAATATATTCTCTATCTGGTAAAATCACTGCAACAAGATTGCCAAGCGTTGGCCAATTTGTAAAAACACAACCACCGTCTATATTGATACAATTTCCGCGTTGATTTTTAATAAATCTCAATGGCAAAGGTGTATGGCCATGAACTAATATTTTATTCTTCAGGGCGGGCTGATAATCATGATAATTTCGAACCCATAACATGGCATCCTGATCTTCAAATAAATTTTCATTAGTAAAGTTTAAACCGGCATGAACAAATATGTTTGTATCAGTCTCTATAAAAAATTTGGCCCGGTAAAAAAATAATTTGTATTCCATGGGAAGCTCTGTGAAATCACTACTTTCAAAACTTTTCAACGTTTCAGCCCCGCCATTTCTTATCCATATTTGATGAGAAGTTGCATCCAGAACAGATTGCAGCATCATTTCTTCATGATTACCAAGTACTGTAAGAATAGTAAAACCTTCTTTTTCTAAAGTGAGGATTGTATCTATAACGCCTCTACTATCCGGCCCACGGTCGATCAAATCACCCAGAAGATAAATGACATCTTCTTTGGTAATTTGCAATTGCTGAAAAAGCATTTTATCCAATGTTTTTTTGCAACCATGTATATCACCTATGGCAATAATTCTTTTCATTCCACAGCGTTTATTTTTATCCGGAAGCGCTCCTTAGTTAGGAAACATGTGTGTCCAAAAACTCATGCTTCTAAAACCTTTTAAAACCTGATTATTTCAAGGTAAAACTTATTCCCGGAATTTTTTGATAAAAGGAATCTATCCTAAAATGCTTTTTGCGGTATTATGTTTAGCAATGTGATGCTTCTTAAATGATTACATACTTTAGTAACAATAAGCATCATTTATAAACATGGTGTGTAAGGAAAATGCAAACTTCATTTAAGTTGAAGTAGTTGACTTATACGTTTTACAAAAAATATGCCCCATAACAACATTCCTTCTCCGTATTAGGAATTAACTAGTACATCTTTCAATTCCGGCTTTCGCTTTTTGGTCCAGGGAATCTTTATATTCATGATCTTTCATACTAATACATTTATTGAAAAATTCGATGGCTTTCGTTTTTTGTCCATCTGCCTCATATATCAACCCAATCTGTAAAGCTGCCCGCGCTGCAAAATACTCCGTACGGCCTTTGCCCAGATCCATGGCCAATAAATACATTTGTAATGCTTCATTGCTTCGGCCCAAGTCATCATAGATACGGCCAACTCTATAAGCAAATTCTAATTTATCTTCCGGTCTGCTGAAATCAAGGGCACTTTTCCCGGCTAATAATTTCAAGGCTTCTTTATGATAACCTCCATCGCTTAAGATGCGCGCTTTTAATAAAGTCATATTAGGCCAAATACCGGATTTAGCATCCTTATTTGCCTGTTTGTCCGCGTCAGTCATGGTGTTTCCGTGATTGAGCACAAGCAGGCGGGTATTATTTGCCGTCGTCATATTACCCATTAAATAGTAACACCAACTCAATTTTTCATAGCAATCTTTTACATAAAATTTCCCTTTGAATTCATCCAGAAATTGTTGAAATGAGGTGGCTGCTTCCTGTGATTTCAATTGATGCAGTTGGATATAGCCCATTTCAAAATCCCATATTGGTGTTTTTAAATAGGCTGAAGACGGGTTCCTGTTTTTTATCACACTTTCTGCATAATCCGTTTTCTTAGCATTTATGGCAAGATTCGCGGCCATATATGCCAGTAGATGATTATTTATTAAATCAAGGTTTCTTTGATTTATATAAGTAAAGACTTTATCCTGTTCATTTTGGATATAAAATAAGATATAGCAATAATAAAAACTGGCTTCATTGAAGAAAAGGTTTGCTAATGAATCACGGCTATTTAAAAAATTATTCATAAGCTTCATGCCTTCCTGGATATTACCCTTAATGCCAAATAAACTTGCCAGCCATTTATAGCCATCGGGAATCGTGCCCGCGACCACCAGCATAGGTGCATACACCATATTATTGGGAGTAAATGAAGGGAATTTTTTTCTATTATCTTTTATCAGGCCAAATGCTTTTCTGAAATCCCAGCCAGCTGACCAGGTTTTGGAAAATTTAATTTCTACAGATGCTTTTTGCATATACACAATGGCCCGGCTGTATAAAAAAAATGGGGAATTTTCAGGGCCTTTTTCCAGGCGGCTGAGGCGTTCGGAGAACTTTGGCATCCTGGTTTCATATTCCGCAGGATCTTCATTAAAAAATAAGGTAAAGAAATCTACATAACTTTCTAATAAATCAGGGATGAGGTTTTCCGGATTTTGTTGCCTTTCCCGGTTGAGGAGTGCCATACCGGCATCTAATCTCAGGCTGGTTATTTCCTTATAAGCTTGTTGGCAGGTGGTATTAAAATCATATACGGGTTGTGCCGCAGTGTGAGAAAAGGTAAAGGATAAACATAGTAGCAGGAATATCGTAAATTGTACCTGGATTTTTTTAAATAAAAATTGATGACAGGCATGTATATATCCGATCAATGTCCTTGGAATCATTTTCATGGTTTTTCGAAAATAAAAAAAGGATGCATTTCGGCATCCCTTTTTCATTTAATTGCAATGCATTTAACAAAAATTATTTTACTTCAGTATCCGTATTTAATTCATCATCAACTAAAATGCGTCCACAGTTTTCGCAGATAATCACTTTTTTTCGCTGACGAATTTCGCTTTGCTTTTGAGGTGGTATAGCATTATAACAACCTCCACAGGCATCTCTTTCCACAGGTACTACGGCGAGGCCATTTCGGTAGCTGTTGCGAATGCGGTCATAGGAGAAAAGCAACCGATCATCTGTGGCTGCACGGGCCGTTTCACTTAATTTTTTATATTGGGTTTCTTCTTTTTCTGTTTCCACAATAATTTTATCTAACTCGCTTTTCTTGCCGTTTAAAACAGTTTCTTTTGCTGTCAATAACTTTTTCGCATTTTCCAATTCCGTTACTTTTTCAACAAGCTCCATATTTACATCCTTGATATTCTTTTCAGCATGTAATATTTCCAGTTGTTGTAATTCAATTTCTTTATTGATGGCTTCAAATTCTCTGCTGTTTTTTACATTTTCATGTTGCTTTTCATATTTTGCAATCAGTGCAGTTGCTTCTTTGATGGTTTCTTTTCGCTGCTCAATGAATTCACTGATACCATTGATTTCTTCTTCAATCCTGGTTTTTCTGCTGTTTAATCCTTGCATTTCATCTTCCAGGTCATTGACTTCCATCGGCAATTCACCTTTGAGAATTTTGATTTTATCCAGTTTGCTGTCAATCTTTTGTAATTTAACCAGTGAAGCCAATTTTTCTTCTACTGAATATTCTTTTACGGCTGCCATAATATGTTTTTAAAATTTTCTGCCAGGACCCGTTTATATATCATAAAAAACCGGGTTTGTGCGCACTTTTGTTTTAAGGACGGCAAAGTTAGGGAATTTCTTCTGCAAAAATTCAAACAATAAGTCAATTGTAAATTGTTCGGTTTCCCAATGCCCTGCATCGGCAACCACTATTTTACCATCTGCATCAAAAAATTCATGGTATTTAATGTCTGATGTGAGGAAAAAATCAGCTCCGGCTGCGATGGCATCTTTTATTAAGAAACTTCCGGCGCCTCCACATAGAGCCACCTTATGGATGGATTTTTGCAAAAATTTTGTATGTTTAATCATGCGTAAACCCAATAGATCTTTGATTTTTTGAAGCAGATGTTGTTCATCCATTGGCTCGGGTAATAATCCCAGTATTCCTGCTCCCCATTGGTTGCTTGTGTTTTCCAGGCGGATCACTTCATACGCCACTTCCTCATATGGATGGCTTTTTTTCAAGGTGTCTATCATAGTTTGTTGCAACCATGAAGGAAAGATGATTTCAACTTTTGCCTCATCTACCTCTGCTCTTTTCCCAATTTCACCCAGAAAAGGCTTTGAATTTTCACCGGCTTTAAAAGTGCCTTTACCTTCTGCCGAAAAACTACATTCACTATAATCACTGATCAATCCACCTCCGGCAGCAAATAAAGCCTCCAGAATTTTTTCTTTATGTGAAAGAGGAACGTAGGTATATAATTTCTGCAAAAGGCCCGATTTCGGTGTCAGCACCCGAAGATCTTTTAGTTCTAATTTTTCTGCAATTTTTGCATTTACACCATCCAATTTATGATCCAGGTTTGTATGAATGGCATACAAGGAAATATCATTTTTGATAGCCAGGATAATGGCTCTTTCGACATAGTCATTCCCTGTGATTTTTTTTAAGGCATTAAAGAGAATAGGGTGATGGGCCACAATGAGATTGCAGCCCATTTCAATAGCTTCTGCAATCACCTCTTCCGTGGCATCGAGCGTACAGAGTATTCCTGTGCATGGAGTGTTTTTATTGCCGATAATCAAACCGGCATTATCGTATTTTTCCTGTAAATACAAGGGAGTTTCTTTTTCCAATAGTTGGATGACTTCAGCTATTTGCATACATGCAAGTTAAGAAACATAAACCTTGTACATACGACTATTTATTTATATTTAGCCAATGAAAGCGGGTAAATATATCTTATTGAATGAAAAATTTTATTTGTCGGAGTCACTGATGATATCACCATTTAACCGTTCTTTCAGGTATGGTGACGGATTCTTTGAAACCATGAAATTTGCAAAAGGTGAAATCGTTTTAGGCGACTTACATTTTGAAAGATTATTTTCTTCTCTTGAAAAGATGTATTTTAAAAAACCATCCTTTCTCCATAAGGACTTTTTAATCAGCCATATTCAAAAACTCATAGCTAAAAATAAACATTCCGGAAATGTGCGTATACGCATTACTCTGTTTCGTGGCAATGGAAGTTTATTTGATCCCGAGAATCTACTAGCAAATGTGCTTATTGAAACATCGCCATTGGAGCAGGATGCATGGCATAAAAAAGGGTTGGTGTGCGGCATCTATCAGGATGCCAAAAAAACGGCTGACCAGTTTTCTCCTATTAAGAGTAATAATTTCCTTCCCTATCTAATGGCGGCTTTTTGGGCAAAAAAAAATCACCTGGATGATGCCATTCTATTGAATAATTTTAATAGGATAGCAGATGCGACAATTGCAAATGTCTTTCTCTTAAAAGAAGGGAGGGTAGTGACCCCGTCTTTGGCAGAAGGTTGTATAGCGGGGGTAATGCGAAAATATTTTTTGGGAAAAATGCATGAATGCGGCATACCTGTCGAGGAAACTGCTATTGAGCCTTCAGACCTTGAGCTGGCAACGGAAGTGTTTCTTACCAATAGTATTTTTCATGTAAGATGGGTGAAGCAAATTGGAAAGAATCATTTTAAAAATGCATTTTCACATCAACTCTGGAAAGATTTCAACCCCATATCATAAATGCATCATTCTTATGAAATGAAAAGATTGTCCGCATTCATTGGCGGTTGCTGAATTTCCGGGTGAAGATGCTGATAGGTTTTCATTAATTTTTCTACTGCTTTTTTACCCTCAGCACCCACATTTTTGGAGAAATGATTTACATAAAGTTCTATATGTTTCCGCATCACTATTTCGTCCATCTCCTGAGCATGTGTAGTTACAAAATCAGATAGGTTTGTTGCATGATGAAGGTATGCATAATGAATACTGTCAAGAATGAGCTTGTTCAATTCCATTTTTACATTTAGCGGTAAGCTGCGACGGACAACAATTCCACCCAGAGGTATCGGTAATCCGGTTTTTTCATCCCAGGATTCACCAAGATCCCTTAATTTGATTAATCCTCTATCCGCATAGGTAAAACGGTTTTCATGAATGATCACACCCGCATCAACAGATACATCCAGTACCATTTCTTCAATGAGATTGAAAGGGACGAAAACTTTATTTTTAACTAAGGGAAAGAGATATGAAAACAATAAATGAGCTGTTGTATTTTCTCCGGGAATGGCAATTTTTTTATGATGTATTTCTTCAATCGGAAAAAACTGGCTGGCAACAAGTAAGGGGCCTGCTCCTTTGCCCAAAGCCCCACCGCTATTGAGTAAAATATAATTTTGCCAAATGAGCGGCAAAACCCCATAACTGATTTTACATATATCCGGGATGTTTTGTATTGCCTGCTCATTCAATGTTTGCACATCTTCCAATAGGGTATTGAATTCAAAATCCAGGGTATCTATCTTGTGATTCACCAATGCATCAAAAATAAAGGTATCATTTGGGCATGGAGAAAAATGAAGTGAAAGTTTCATGTATGGTGCTTACAATTTTAATACAATTATGAATCCATTAATTTTTCCAGGTATTTTATTAATGTATCATTTAATTGATGAATGGCATCTTTCATTTGCCACTTATTTTTATCCCGCTCACCAACGCTATTGCTGATCGTACGCAATTGCATGAATGGGATTGATTTCTTCAGACATATATAATGTAAAGCAGCTCCTTCCATAGATTCCAGGAAAGGATCATATTTTCTAATCAATTGATCTTTCCTTTCTATTCGAGTGGTCATTTCATTAACGGTAAGCGCTTTTACTTCCTGTAAATGGAGTAAATTATACTTTCCGATCCATGGATTTATAAGCATTTTATCTATATAAGGGAAATCATTTCTTTGTAAAAAACCCATATCAAATAAATCCATCCAAAGGCCATTTTCTTCCACACCCACATCGGCAAAAATTTCCTGGCTTACAACATAAGTTTGATGATTCTTGTCAGGCATAAAAAAAGAACCCGCTATGCCTGCCTGGATGATCAAATCAGGATTTTGATGCTCTATGGCTTCAGCTATGGAAAACATTGTGGCTGGAATCCCTATACCGGAAATATGAAACTTTATTTGATTTTCCCATGGGTGATGTGCTGTGATTGTATGAAAAGCTTCCTGCCATTCAGTACCGGTTGCTGCAGTGATCAGTACATTCATTTGTACAAAGGTCGGTTTATTTTCAACAAGGTGGTCACCAAAATTTAGACTCTATTTCTTGTGTGCCAGGTACTTTTTTTAAGCCTGATAATATCTCTTAACTTTGCGACAATTATTGTTTTTATTTATGGTTTACCTGACGAGGTTAGAACATTTCAATGCTGCGCATAAGTTGTATAATCCACAATGGAGCCACGAACAAAATGAAGCTGTTTTTGGAGCCTGTGCCAATGAAAACTGGCATGGCCATAACTTTGATTTATATGTTACGGTGAAAGGAGAAGTTGAAGAAGCTACGGGTTTTTTGATAGATGTAAAGAAATTAAAAGCCTTGATCCTGCAATATGTCATAGAGCCTTTGGATCATAAAAACTTAAACCAGGATGTGCCTTTTTTAAAAAATAAAATGTGTAGTACAGAGAATTTAGCGATAGCCATTTGGGAACAATTGCAACCTCAGCTCCCGGATCATATTACATTGCATTGTGTTAAAATATATGAAACGCCAAGGATCTGCGTTGAATATTATGGAGAATAGGAATCCTCCATTAAAGGTTTTAAATAATTAACTTGCACGCATGGATGAAAAAGTAGCGGTTTTTCGTAAAGAGCATTTTAATGCAGCACACAGGCTGCACAACCCTCATTGGTCCGAAGAAAAAAACGGGCAGGTATTTGGTAAATGTAATAATCCTAATTATCATGGGCATAATTATGAGCTTATCGTCAAATTGGTTGGCTACCCGGATAAAGAAACAGGTTATTTGATGGATATGAAAAACCTGAGTACATTAATTAAAAAGGAAGTTTTAGAGAAGCTGGATCATAAAAATCTAAACCTTGATGTAAAAGAGTTTAAAAACCTTAATCCCACGGCAGAAAATATTGCAAAAGTTATTTATCAGATTTTAAGAGGCCATATTCAAGAGGATATTGCTCTGGCCATCAGGCTTTATGAAACGGAAAGGAATTTTGTAGAATACCCGGCATAATTTTTTAATTCATAATATGGGATATCAAAAACAGGAAATTTACGATGAATCTACTACCCTTAATTTACAGGGAAAATTCAGAGATGTAATAGCATTGCTAGGAGAAGACCCTCACCGAGAAGGTTTGTTGAAAACACCCGAAAGGATGGCAAAAGCGATGCAGTTCTGTACCCAGGGTTATCAAACCGATGCCATTGCAATTTTGAATTCTGCGAAATTTCATGAAGACATTAGTGAAATGGTTCTTGTAAAAGACATAGAACTTTACAGTATGTGTGAGCACCATATGTTGCCATTTTTCGGTAAGGCTCATATTGCCTATATCCCAAATGGCTGGATAACGGGTTTAAGTAAATTAGCCCGGGTTGTCGATGCATTTTCTCATCGTTTACAAGTTCAGGAAAGGCTTACAACGCAAATCCTGGATGCCATAAAAGAGTCGCTCAATCCACTGGGAGTGGCTGTTGTCATTGAAGCTAAACATTTATGTATGATGATGCGAGGAGTACAAAAACAAAATTCTTTGACCACCACTTCGGCATTTTATGGTGAATTTGAAAAACACACAACCCGCAGTGAATTTATGAAATTAGTAGGTACAAGGCTAAATTGACCATCCTATTTTCAACCTAAAAATCAGCCATTTATACGATTGACTTTTCATTTATAGTTTATCATCTTTGGTGAAAATTGTATCATGAAAAAGTTTTTGATTGCCCTGATGTTTTGTACCGGTTTCGGATGTCTCCATGTACATGCCCAGCTAATAAAAAAAATAAAAGATAAAATCAAGAATGCCACTACAGACCAGGTCGTGAATGATGCAGGTAATGCCACGAATACGACAGTCAACCAAACGGACAATAATTCTTTAAATAGTATTTCATCAAACGGAAAAGATACACCAACTATTCAGTCCTATCAGAATTATGATTTTGTACCCGGTGACACTATTTTATTTGCGGATGACTTCAGTGAGGATTTGGACGGGGAATTTCCTGCACATTGGACTTTGAGTGCGGGGCAGGCGGTGATTAATAAAGTAGGTGGAGTTCCTTCCTTTCTATTCACACAGGGAAATTATTGTCATGTGTATCCAAGAATGAAAACATCATCCTATCTGGGTAATACATTTACGATCGAATTTGATTATTTTGCCAATGATGGTTATGGACCCGGTATATCCTTCTCTTACAAGAGCACGGATGGTGATTATATGACTGAAGGTTATATAATATATAATACCAGTGGTGTTGTTTCTACATTTGATTTACCGGCTGATTTTAGTGCATCTTATCCAAATGAAGATGCCGCAACCTTTCGTAACAAATGGCATCACTGTGCGTTCATCTATAAGAATGGCCAGGGGAAATGTTATATAGATCAGTACCGGATCTTAGTAATACCTGATTTTAAAGTAGCGCCGGTTTCTTTTGGTTTTGCTGGTATGGGCGATCAAAATACACCTATAATCATTGCGAATGTTCGTGCAGCATCAGGAGGAAATATGAATTTGATAGGTAAAAAATTTACTGAATCTAAAATTGTTACACATGGAATTACTTTTGATGTAGATAAATCGGATATTAAACCTGAAAGTATGGGAACATTAAATATGATTGTTGGTGTCTTAAAGAGTAACCCAGATTTGAAATTTGAAATTGATGGACATACAGATAATACCGGGGAAGCTGCTCATAATCTAACCCTGTCTCAGCAGCGTGCTGATGCTGTGAAAACGCAATTGGTTAAAATGGGTATTGATGCTTCTCGCCTTACAACCAAAGGGTTTGGTGATACTAAGCCCATATCTGATAACGACTCCGCAGCAGGCAAAGCAAATAACAGGAGGGTTGAATTTGTACGTTTATAAACTAAAAGAGGTTACAGGTATATTTTTCTTCCTAAAAAATAACTTTAGGGCAATTCAATTGGTAAGAGGGAAATTTGTGAAAATGCGCACATGAAGATCAATACATATTTCATGTGCGCATTTTTATTATTTAATGTAAATGTCGTTTAATAAAGGACATCTAACTCTTATAAAAAAGAGGGATGCTTGAGAGACTTCTGAAAAAACGGAGCTTATCGTTACGGAGCTTTTCTTAACCTCAACAGTTTTGTTTCATGAGATAAAACAAGTGCATGAAATGTAGATTTTTCTGCTAAATCTTTATACTGCCAAATATCTCTGGCAACAAAATTTCCTTCAAGCCCTAAATCTTTGAAATTCAAATCGGCT
This sequence comes from Bacteroidota bacterium, assembly GCA_018268015.1. Classification (GTDB taxonomy): domain Bacteria; phylum Bacteroidota; class Bacteroidia; order Chitinophagales; family Chitinophagaceae; genus JAFDXJ01. Next base: position 164,892 of record JAFDXJ010000010.1, on the reverse strand, counting down.
TCTTGCGATTCATTACTCTTGTTTAAAATAGCTATTGCGTAGTCACCATTAGCCAGCGGTTTCACAAAGACATTCCATGTTTTTGTGTTTATTTTTCTGCTGCCTTGCAGTCCTAATACATCTTGGTCAATGGCTATGGCTTCAGGGTTTAATAAAATCCGTTTTGTATCGTCACTCATATTACGCACATCATGGGTCGCAATTAATGGAGAAGCCATAATACACCATAAACTCATAGCGCTTTGATATTCGATTGCAGAACATCCTTTTCCTCCAAGATCACCGGATGGGCCTTTATTCCCATCCAGGCCTACAATCAGCATATCCGGATCATTCCAATGACCAGGGCTCGAATAACGATCCAGGTCTGCATTAATTTCCATGTTATACATCAGGCTTTTCCAGGAATCGCGAATGTCATCTGTTGTTCTCCACAATTGCCCTCCGGCTTCAGCGGCCCAAAACCACGGTTGCCTGCCACCCCATTCACAAATGCTAAAAACAATATCCCGCCCACTTTTCCTTAATGCATCTGCCATTTTTTTATACCTGATTTTGGCTGTAAAAGAATCTTCAGGGGCATGGCAATAATCATATTTTAAATAATCCACACCCCATGAAGCAAAAGTTTTTGCATCCTGATCTTCAAAGCCCAAACTTGCTGTATAACCGGCACAGGTGAGTTGCGCCGCATCTGAATAGATGCCTAGTAAAATCCCTTTTGCATGTAAATAATCTGCCAACGCTTTAATGCCTGAAGGAAATTTTTCAGGGTCCGGGATCATATTATTTTTATTATCACGTCCACCCTGCCAGCCATCATCTATCATAATATGGTTATACCCGGCTTTTACCATACCGCTATGAACCATTGCATCGGCCATTTCATGAATCATTTTTTCATTGATATTTGTGCCAAAAAAATTCCATGTCATCCATCCCATAGGTGGGGTGGGAGCAAGTTTGGCTTTATAGTTATTCGTTTCCTGAGCTGATCCTGAAAAAAACTGGAAACAAGTGATCCATAAAATCAGTAATCGAAATTTATTATTCATGCCAGATTTTTTTAAAATATTTAATCAACTACAATTTCATCTGCAAATAACCAGGCAGATTTCCCTTCACCCGGATGGCCTTTAGGGCAGGTACCAATATTCTTCGCCATCACACGGATATACCTGGCTTTTTGCGCAGGAAATCGGGCGGTAAAATCTTTGCGAAGTGGACGCTGATCCTCAGGGGAGATAGTATTTTTTTCCCAACCTATTTGTGTATAATGAATACCATCCTCAGATATTTCATACGTCACAAATTGAGGCAAAAAAATCCAGTCGTTATATTTTTGTAAGCAACCCAGTGTTATTTGTTGAATGGTGGCTGTATCACCTAAATCAATGGTAGCTACTAAATCGTTTCCATCAAATCCGTGCCAGTATTTTCCTACCACAAATGATCCCCGGATTCCATCGGTAAGGGTATTAGGGCCATCTGCTATATAATATTTGCTCACCGGGTTAGCATAAGTTACATTTTTGCCAACGGCTAAATCTATTACAAATCTTTGTTCTGCCGCTTTTGTCCCCATAACCTGATCATTAATTACCGTTACCGCTTTAATGGTTACAGATGAATCTATTGAAATTGGGTTTGTATAATGCGTACTTTCAATACCCGGGTCCGAAAGATCTGTAGAATAAAAAATGGATGCCCCCGGGATATCTGAAGAAAGTTGTACAAATAACTTTCCGTTTTGAGAAAATGGTTTGATGGAGACTGTGTAATTTCCCGGGGAAAAATTGAAGCCTTTTTCTCCAAACATTTTAAACTGTGGTTGTAAGCGCTGATAAAAATCATTAAAATCTTTATTCTTCTCAGGAGACCATAAAACTTCTGATAATGCCAGCATACGAGGTAATACCATGTATTCCACTTGCTGCACAGTAGGAATAAATTCAGTCCATAAATTAGCCTGGGCGCCTAAAACATATTTTGCATATTCAGGCCCTAATTCTTTAGGTATGGGGGAATATTGATAAACCATTTTAAGGGTATTAAATCCGCCTATTGCCGTAGGTTCACCTTCGGGTCCTGCCTGGTAGTGATCGAAATATAAAGGTTTGCCCGGTGTCATCACGACATCATGTTTCATTTTTGCGGCCTGTATGCCACCACTTTCACCTCTCCAGCTCATGACGGTAGCTTCAGGGGCCAGGCCTCCTTCCAGTATTTCGTCCCAGCCAACTAATTTCCTGTGATGTGCTATTAAAAACTTCTCAATTCTTTGAATTAAATAACTCTGTAATTGATCTTCTTTTGTAAAACCCATTTTTTTCATAAATGCCTGGCAACGCGGATCATTTTTCCATGGCGTTTTATCCACTTCATCACCACCGATATGAATATATTTAGAAGGAAATAATTGCATGACCTCTGATAATACATTTTCCAAAAATGTATAAACACTATCATTTGATGGGCACATACTGGATTGAATGTTGGCTGGATATATACCGCCTGTAATAGTTAATTGAGGTTGTTGTGTGCAGGATAACCAAGGGTACGCTGAAATAGCAGCAGCCGAATGGCCGGGCATTTCAATTTCAGGTACAATGGTAATATTTCTATCGGCGGCATATGCAACAATATCTCTTATTTGTTGTTGTGTATAATATCCACCATAAGAAGTGGCTTCTCCGGGTTGAGTTGGCTGGCAGGCATCCCAGGGAATACCTGTTCTGTCTGCTCTCCAAGAGCCAATGGAAGTAAGCTTTGGATATTTCTTAATTTCTATTCTCCATCCCTGATCGTCCGTCAAGTGCCAGTGAAAGGTATTAAATTTATAAGCCGCCATCAGGTCTATATATTCTTTCACCATTTCTACGGAAAAAAAATGCCTACAAACGTCAAGGTGCATACCACGCCATTTAAATTGCGGGTAATCCTTGATGTCCATACAGGGAATCCTCAAAGCAGCATTGGTACGAATTGGTGGAAGGGTTTGAAAAAGGGTTTGCATGCCATATACAATACCGGCTTTTGTATTGGCAGTGATATTAATTTGCTCAGGCGAAACACGGAGGAGATAACCTTCATCACCAATCTCTGCAGTCTTTTTTATTTCAAGTTTTATGACGTGATTGTTTGAATTGGTATTGATTGGTAATGATTCACCCGAAATTTGCTGAATATAGGAATTGAAAAAATTAGCGGCATGAGATAGATCTATATTTTTCTTATCAAATTCTAAAGAGGAATTTTTATCTATTGTAAAATATCCATCTGTAGTTGAAAGACTTACCGGAACGGGGATTATTCGAACCGGCTCTTGTGCAGATAATAAATGAGATACTCCAAGGAAAATAAAAAGTATAAAATAACGGGTCATGCTAATTAAATTAATGATTGAGAAAAATTGCAAAGAAGATTTTAGGCACTTCAGATAAAATAATGAATATCCTTTCAAAAATATTCAATATTTAATGAAGTTCCTGCAATTTCTTATTTTGCAAAAAATATCTATATGAATCAACACGCATACATATTTCCTGGACAGGCTTCCCAATTTCCGGGTATGGGTAAAAACCTTTATGATAGCCATGATAAAGCGAAAGCTTTATTTGAGCAGGCAAATGAGTTACTTGGTTTTCGAATCACGGATATCATGTTTGCCGGTACGGAAGAAGAGCTAAAACAAACGGATGTTACACAACCTGCAGTTTTTTTACACTCCATTGCAGCCTGGAATTCTATAGAGAACCCGCATCCAGCCATGGTTGCAGGCCATTCGCTCGGAGAGTTTTCGGCTTTAGTCGCCAACGGCTGTCTCACTTTTGAAGATGCTTTAAAATTAGTGAGCCTGCGTGCTAGCGCAATGCAAAAGGCTTGCGAACAGAATCCTTCTACGATGGCGGCTGTGTTGGCATTAGATGAAAAAAAGGTTGAAGAAATTTGTTTAGCAATCCAAAATGAAACAGGAGAAATTGTGGTCCCTGCCAATTATAATTGTCCCGGGCAGCTTGTGATCAGCGGATCTTTAAAAGGGATTGAAATTGCCTGTGAGAAGATGAAAGCAGCGGGAGCCAAAAGAGCTTTGATCCTGCAGGTGGGTGGTGGTTTTCATTCGCCTTGTATGGCACCTGCCCAGGTAGAACTTTCTAAGGCTATTCATGAGACCCATTTCAAAACACCGCTTTGTCCAATCTATCAAAACGTCAATGCTTTACCTGTAACCGACCCCTCCATCATAAGGCAAAATCTGGAAAACCAATTAACTGCTGCAGTTCGCTGGTCACAAACAATCTCCAATATGATTCAGGATGGCGCGGATCATTTCACAGAAGTAGGACCCGGAAAAGTGTTACAGGGCTTAGTAAATAAAATTGATAAGACCGTAATGACGGACGGTGTGCAGGGTTAAATTAGGGGATCAATTTTTTTCCAAACAAAATATTCCATGTAGTTCATTGAAGTGATTTATGGCTGAATTAAATTTTAAACTTTTTTTTTAATATTGATGGTAATCTTGGATTATTTAGAAATATTTGCGCGGCTTTCCATTCAAAAACCATTCAAATAACAAACTCAACAATTTTTATGAAAAGAATTTTGCTATTCACAGCAATCATTAGTGGCGCTTTTTTTTCTGCAAAAGCACAAAATAAATCATCACTATGGCGGCCAGTAAGCGAATCTGCGCTTACACAGTCCGGTAAAAATGTTTTTGCCAAAAATTATCAACCTGAAGCATACCTGGCTTATGCTTTAGATGAAAGTACCATGGCGTCAATGCTACGTCAGGCACCTTCGAATAAAACTACAAGCCCATCGAAATCAGGTTTTATCATTACGATTCCTGTTTCAGATGGTTCCCTGGAATCATTTCGTGTAGTAGAGGCATCCGTGATGTCCCCGGAATTACAAGCCAAATATCCGGATATCCGCGCCTATAGCGGACAGGGAATCACGCATCCCGGATCTGTTATACGTTTTGATATGACCCCATTAGGATTTCATGCTATGGTAATTTCACCAGATCGTAAAACGATTTACATCAATCCTGTTGACCGGGATAATAAATATTATATTGTATTTGACCGGGATCATTTATCCAAAGAAAAATCGGTATTTGATTGCAGTATGGAAGCAGCCATAAATCAACCATTCCAGGGAAATGCAGTTACAAATAAAAATGCTGATGACAGCAAATTGCGTACTTACAGGTTGGCACTTTGCGTTACAGGTGAGTTTTCTGTAGCTTCATTAAATGGTGCAGGTGGAACGGATGCACAGAAAAAAGCCATTGTATTAGCCGATCTGACAACAGACCTCGTAAGGGCAAATGGAATTTATGAAACAGATTTTGGGATTACCATGCAGTTTGTAACCAATGAAACTGATTTGATTTATTTAGACCCATCCACTGACCCATGGACAGGTGTCAATTCATGGAACAACAAAACACAGCAAACATGTGATAATGTGATTGGAAATGCCAATTATGATATTGGACATTTAATAGCACATGTAAATTCATCGAATTCTAATAATGGGAATGCAGGTTGTATTGCATGTGTTTGTAAAACAGGTAGTAAGGGTAGTGGTTTTAGTGCACATACTGATGTAACCGGAGATCCACTTGTAGTCGATTATTGGACACATGAAATGGGACATCAATACGGAGCAAATCATACTTTTGATTTTAATTATGAAGGTACAATTGCCCAGGTGGAGCCGGGTAGTGGTTCTACTATTATGGGTTATGCAGGAATTACCGGAGCAACTGATTTGCAACCACACAGCGACCCTTATTTCAATGCAATCAGTATTCAGCAAATCACAGATTATACAAAGTCTGGCGTAGGCGCATGTGGGGTAGTAACCAATACGGGAGATGCTACACCGACTGCTAATGCAGGTGCAAACTATACAATTCCTAAAAGCACACCATTTGCACTAACAGGCTCCGGCTCAGATGCGGATGGAGGCGATGTATTGAGTTATTGCTGGGAACAAATTGATAAATTTGTTCAGGGATCTTCTAATAAATATCCCAATTCTACAGTTACAAATGGCCCGGTATTCCGTTCCTATAATCCCACCACATCCACTGTGAGAACTTTCCCTGCTTTGTCTTCTATCCTGAATGGTACCAATACCAATAAGTGGGAGGTTTTACCTTCTGTGAACAGGACTTTGAATTTCCGTTTTACAGTTAGAGATAACCATGCCGGCGCTGGCAATAATAATAGTGATGATGCAATAGTTACCGTTACGAATACTTCAGGACCCTTTGTAGTTACTCAGCCAAATACGAATGTTTCATGGGCAGGAAATTCTAATCAGACTATTACCTGGGATGTTGCCAATACAAATACAGGGGCAGTTAGTTGCAGTAATGTAAAAATATCGCTTAGTACAGATGGAGGACTTACTTTCCCAACAGTGTTGGCATCAAGTACACCTAATGATGGTTCTCAAAGTGTAACGATCCCGAATACGGCTTCTTCCAATTGCCGTATCAAAGTTGAAGCTGTGGGAAATATTTTCTTCGATATTTCAAATACCAACTTTACTATTACGAATAATGGCGCACAGTGCCCGGGTATTTATGATGTGACCGTACATAAAAATTTTAATACTTCAGTAGCTATACCTTTTGACACAGATATTGATGGTACCATTCAAACCGGGACTGATAAAGACATGTATTCTTTCAATATTACGAATGGAGGCACCATTAATATTACGTTAGACAACCTGGCAGCTGACTTTGATCTACTTTTATATAACAGTTCAAAAACGATTATTGCAAGATCCAGGAATCGAGGTACACTGGCAGAAGGGATCAATACATCTGTTACTCCTGGAAATTACTATGTAAAAGTAAATCCTTATAATGGAGCCAGTAGCTCACAATGTTATACTTTAAATGTAGGACTGGGTAGCGCTTCAAAATTTGTACAAACAAATGCTGAAGTATCTATGGACATGAAAGCTTATCCAAACCCGGTTCATGATATCATTACGTTACATATCCCGAAATTTGCTCCATCTGATATGCTTACCATTTATGATATCAACGGTAAAATAATGGTTTCACAGAAAATCACTCAAAGCAATACGATCATCAATGTACAACGTTTTAATAAAGGCATGTACTTTGTAAAAATTACAGAAGCAGACGGTGATGAATCCTATAATTCGAAGTTTATTAAAGAGTAATATTTTTAGAAAATAAAAAAAGAAGCTGGCTTTGAGTCAGCTTCTTTTTTTGTGGTCTATTCAGTAAACAGGAGTTAAGGTTTTTAGTCTCCGCGAAAATTTTATACGTATTTTTAGCCGAATAAAATAAGGTTGTGCCAGATATCATTGAATTATTGCCGGATAATATAGCTAATCAAATTGCTGCCGGAGAAGTTATCCAGCGGCCGGCAAGTGCCGTGAAAGAATTATTGGAAAATGCGGTGGATGCAGATGCCACACATATTCAACTCATTGTTGCAGATGCAGGGAAATCTCTTGTGCAGGTCATTGATAATGGTAAAGGAATGAGTGAAACGGATGCCCGGCTTAGTTTTGAGCGGCACGCTACAAGCAAGATTAAGAATATTGATGACCTGTTTCATATTCGAACTATGGGTTTTCGTGGGGAAGCGCTTGCATCCATTGCTGCCGTGGCACAGGTGGAATTGAAAACAAAAAGGGGAGAAGATAAGTTGGGTGTATTGTTACATATTGAAAACAGCGTGGTTACCAGGCAAGAACCTTGTGCAGCTCCGGATGGCACTAATATCAGCATGAAAAATTTATTTTTTAATGTGCCGGCCAGACGAAATTTTTTGAAAAGTAATGCTGCGGAAATGCGCCATATCATAGAAGAATTTATACGAGTGGCTATGGCATTTCCTAAAATATTTTTTTCACTTGTACAGAATGGCCAGGAAGTTTTTCATTTAGACCCCGGATCGCATAAACAACGCATAATACAACTGCTTGGTAATCACTATTCTTCTAAACTGGTAACGGTAAAAGAAGAAACGGATTATATGAATATTTATGGCTTTGCCGGAAAGCCTGATTCTGCAAAGAAGACACGTGGCGATCAATATCTTTTTGTCAACAACCGCTTTATTAAAAGTCCTTACCTGAATCATGCCGTCATGAGTGCATACCAGGATATGATTTCCAAAGATAGCTTCCCATTATACGTTTTATATATTGATCTTGATCCTTCCATTGTAGATATCAATGTGCATCCTACAAAACAGGAAATTAAATTTGAGGATGAAAAAATAATGTATGCTTTTGTTCAAGCTGCCATCAAACATGCACTGGCTCAATTCAGCATTTCTCCTTCACTGGATTTTTCTTTGAATGCAGATATTCAACAACTGGATGCAGTCAATAAACCCTTTAATATTGAAAAACAACAACAAGCAGCTTCTTCAGGTATATACCAGGATTTTACTAAAAAAAACCAGGCACATTTCATTCCTCCGGACAATAACTTAAAAAACTGGAAGGACTTCTATATTCCTGCAACTTCACCACAAACACCTCAACAAATATTACCCTTGCAGCAGGAAGGGAAAAAAATTTTAACAGAAATTCCTTTCATACAGTTACACCAGGCGTATATACTGGCTGTTAGGGAAAATGGATTTATCCTGGTGAATCAGCAACTGGCTCATGAAAGAATCCTTTATGAAAAATTTACTTCTTTTTCAAAAGAAAAAAAAGCTGCAATACAACAAAGTTTGTTTCCGCAAACCATACATCTTACCCCGGATGATGCGCTTTTACTGGAGACCCTATTACCCGACCTCCAGGAATTGGGATACCAGATAGAACAATTCGGAAAGCATGCTTACCTCATCCAGGGGACACCTGCCGATATTCCTGTAAATAATGATAAAAACATTTTAGAAATCTTATTGGATCAATTTAAACATGCTCAGGCTTCTGTAGAATTAAATGCCAGGGAAAAACTCATCCGAAGCCTCGCCCGCCAACATGCTGTCAAAACCGGAGATACTCTTACCCAAAAAGAAATGCTGGTTTTGATTCAATCTTTATTTGAATGTGATACCCCGGGTTTTACACCCTCCGGCACTCCGGTATTCCTTGAATTTCGCAAAGATTATATAGATAAAATGTTTGAAAAAAAGTCTTGATTTTTGGGGTTATAAAAAAGCAACTTTTTTTTGAAAAGACACGCAAAATTTAAATGCAAATAAAGATGAAAGATTCATAATTTCATTTTAAATTGCTTTATAAACTAAATTTTTATGAGAAAACTAATACAATTACTTTGTATAAGTGCAATACTTTATACAAACTCCTACGCACAACAAACTATTTCAGGAAAAGTAACGGATGCTTCCACCGGTACGGCGATGGAAGGCGTTTCAATTCAAAATACAGTGAGTGGGGTAGGCATCACAACGAATAAAGAAGGTGCCTTTAGTATCTCTGCAAATTCAACAGATAAACTGTGGATCAGTTTTATTGGTTATTCCCCACAAGCCGTTTATGCAAATGGCCTTACTTCATTGAATATTCAACTTGTACCATCGATACAGGAACTTGGGCAGGTGGTTATGGTAGGAACCAGGAGGCCCGGCAGAATCAATACACAAACACCAGTACCAATTGATGTAATAAATATTAATCAGGCATCATTGCCTACCGCCAGGATGGACTTAACTTCAATTTTAAACTATGCAGCTCCATCATTTAATTATAATAAACAAAGCGGAAGTGATGGAGCTGATCATGCTGATCTCGCCTCATTAAGAGGCCTGGGAACTGATCAGACGCTTGTATTGATTAATGGAAAAAGAAGGTATCAAACCGCCTTTGTGGCCGTTTTTGGGACAAGAGGCAGAGGAAATTCTGGAACAGATTTAAATGCGATTCCCGTTTCGTCAATTGACCGAATTGAAATTTTACGCGATGGAGCATCTGCACAATACGGATCTGATGCCATTGCCGGTGTAATCAATATTATTTTAAAAAAGTCCACTGGTAAATTAACCGGGGATATTGGTTATTCAGGATATTATGATACCCGTTTTAATACTTGGGATGTTAAGCAAACTGGCCAATATCCTTACCAGGGGAAAGTGGATGGAAATGCCGGAACCATAGGATTGAATTATGGTTTTAAGGTCGGTAAAAGAAATGGGTTTATTAATTTAAGTGCAGATTTGCTGGCAAACCAAAAAACTTTCAGACAAGTATTGAATAATAAAATTACTCCGAATATAGAATATTCATTACCTATCAATTATGTTCGTCGCGCTTTTGGAGATGGATCCCTGCAGGAAGGCGGCGGCATGCTGAATATGGAATTGCCATTAAATGAAAAAAGAACAACTACTTTTTATGCATTTGGAGGATATAATTATAAGTTTTCTGATGCGTATGCATTTACCAGAAATTTTTCTACTGATCCGGATGACAATGGTTGGAAAAGAACTCCAACAGATGCTAATGGAAATTTGATTTTTGTTCCCGGGATTACTATGTTGGCTGATGATGGTACTTATTACTTTAATCCACATATTCAAACACATGTTTCAGATATGTCTTTAGCCGCAGGAATAAGAGGAAAAACTGTAGGGGGATGGAACTGGGATTTTAGTAACGTAATTGGGAGAAATGATTTTCATTTTTATGGGGATAAGACATTTAATGCATCTCTCGGGCCGAATCAAAATCACTTTGATGATGGCGGATTCAACTTCTTACAAAATACAGCCAACTTGAATTTTAGTAAGGAAATACCGCACGTTGCATCAGGTTTCAACTTTGCTGCAGGTGCTGAATTCCGGTTTGAACAATATCAATTATATGCCGGTGAAGAAGCCTCATATAAAAATTATGATCCTGCGAAAGCATCTGGTTCCCAAGGATTTCCCGGATATCAACCATCTGATGCTGTGAAAGCAAACAGAAACAATTTTGCCGGATATGTTGATATGGAATTAGATGCCAGTAAAAGGTTGTTAATAGGGGCTGCAATCCGAGCTGAAAATTATAGTGATTTTGGTTTTACAAGCAACTACAAAATCTCATCCAGATATAAACTCACCGACTTCATTAATTTACGAGGTTCATTTACCACAGGCTTCAGAGCGCCTTCAATGCAACAAATTAATTTCAGTTCTACATTCACAACGGTTCAAGGTCAACAACTTTATGAGGTTAAAATTGCTCCTAATTATAGCCCGATTACTAAAGCCGCCGGTATTCCGGACCTGGTTCAGGAAAAATCACTAACGGGGAGTATAGGTATAGCTATTACACCAATGCCTGGCTTCAATATTACTATTGATGGATATATTGTAAATATTAAGAACAGGGTCGTATTAAGTGGTCAGTTTGATGCATCTGATGCAACCCTAGATCCGGCACTCATTGCGGCTATGCAGCAATTAAATGTGAGTTATGCTCAATTTTTTGCCAATGCAGTTAATACAACTAATAAAGGAATAGATTTTGTCGCTGACTATAATACACATTGGGGAAAACAATCATTTAGGGGATTACTAACAGCTAATTTTCAAAATATGAATATTGATAAAATTAATGTGCCTGCCAAACTAAATGATACCAAAGACCATCAGGAGACTTTTTACAGTGACCGGGAACAGGCATTTCTGTTAGCTTCTGCTCCGGAGACAAAAGCTGCTTTGAGCTTGGAATATACTGTCAATAAATTTTCTATTGGCAGCAGGTTTACTTATTTTGGTTCTGTAACTTTATTAGGATATGGGGAAGATGGCTTAGGGATTGATCCTATGGTTCCTACAGATAACAATCCCAACAAATATGTTCCGGATGTATATCCCTATCATGAGAAAGTAATTATTGATCTTTTTAGTAGTTATCAATTCAATAAATCCTTCACCTTGTATTTTGGCGCGGATAATATTTTTAATATTCATCCAAGCCTGGGTGCAGTAGCCAATGCAAAATACTGGGCATTTAATAATGAAACCGGTGGCCCCTGGGATTCTGTGCAAATGGGTGGCAATGGTACGCGTCTATTTGTAAGACTTGCATTCAATTTTTAATTTGTGAATTCTACATTTGTGGTTAATAAACCATTAACCACAAATGTTTTATGTGTTATTACAATGCCATTAAAATTAAGGCGAATGAAATTATTCAATTAAAGAACCTTGGTCAAAAGGTATTGCAAACAGATTTATTCTGTCCTGTGCAAAGCGGCTTTGATTACCCGCAATGGCCCGTAATCGTTGCTGCCGGAAATCTTTCCTGGGAAATCAAAATGATGGAATGGGGGTTTATTCCTCCCTATCTGAAGAATCGTGCTGAGGTAAAGAAAATGCGTGATGGCTATAAAATGGATAATGGAAAATTCAAACCGCCACTCATTATTCTCAATGCCATTGGTGAAGAAATTCTTCAGGTGAAAAAAATGTTTCGGCAGGCAGCATTAATGAGAAGATGCCTTGTATTATCATCCGGGTTTTATGAATGGAGGCATGTTTATCCTTTAGGAAAAAAAGGATTACCGCTAAAGACTTCACTTAAATATCCGTATCACATTAAAATAAAAGACACATCCTGTTTTTTTATGGCGGGTATCTGGCAAAGCTGGACAGATAAAGACTCTGGTGAAATGGTTGATTCTTTTGCCATAGTTACTACAGCAGCCAATTCAATTATGGAAAAAATACATAACAGTAAAAAGAGGATGCCGGTTATTTTGCCGGAGCCGCTTGCCGCAGAATGGATTAGTGATACTCTGGATGAAAATCGAATCAGAGAATTAGCCGTTTACCAGTTAGATAGTTCTATCATGGAAGCCTATACCGTTGCAAAAAATTTCCGTGAAGAAACGGATCCGATGAGACCATGCAATTATCCGGAGTTGCCGGAATTAGTTATATAGTTGTTGTTGCATTTCAATATTTTTTGGGAAATGTTTTTAACCTCATTACGTTTAATATTTTCCTGTCAATTCCCTTCGAAATATTTTTTCAATGAGATATTAAAGCTATACAACACGTAATCTTTATAAATTTTTAAAAGCCGTAATAGTAGCAAGCGGGTCTTTTGTATTAAAAATGCTACTTCCTGCGACAAGTGCATCCGCGCCGGCGGCAAGTATAGAAGGTGCATTTTCCAGGGTCACACCTCCATCTACTTCAATAATGACCGGGTAATTTTTCTCATCAATTATGCGGCGTAATTCCTTGACTTTTTCTAAAGTATGCGGGATAAACTTTTGACCTCCAAAGCCGGGGTTAACACTCATCATACAAACCATATCAATATCTCCCAATACATCTTGCAGCATAGATACCGGTGTGTGAGGATTAATAGCTACACTGGCTTTCATTCCCAGTTCTTTAATTTGTTGAATATTGCGATGAAGATTAGGGCATGCCTCCAGATGGATGGATAAAATATCTGCTCCGGCTTTTTGAAAAGCGGAAGCATAATCCCCCGGATCAAGAATCATTAAATGAACATCACAAATTTTCTTTGTGGCTCTTCGAATATGTTCAATAATAGGTATGCCAAAACTGATATTTGGCACAAAGCGGCCATCCATGACATCGAGATGACACCAATCAGCCGTACTTTCATCAATCATTTTACAAGTCTTTTCCAGGTGCAGGAAATCAGAAGCCAGGAATGATGGTGCGAGGATGGCCATATTTTTTTATTTGTGTAAAAATAAATCTTCGAATCAAAAAATATTCAATCGGCCTTTTAATCTTTTCCACCCATTCTTACCACAGCGGCTTTTACCTGAGGGTCTGAACGGTCAAGGCTATACGATTGTTGAAATTTTAATAAAGCGCTATCTTTCTGATTCATCAACTCATAGCAGCGGCCCATCCAGTAATAGGGGTCCGGGTCCATCGAATTGACCGTAGAAGCAAATTGGAAAACCGACAGAGCATTTCGATAATCTTTTTGATCAAAATATATTAAGCCCTTTTCTATATAAGCTTCCATATAGGTATAATTATTTGCAATACAACTGTTGAAGTATTGCAGTGCTTTGGCTTTGTTACCGGTACGGGCATAATATATACCGGTAATAAAATTGCAATGCGCATCATATTCCCGGCCTAATGACATCTCTGATAATCGTTGGCATATAATCAGGCTTTCATTATTCTTTTGCTCTGCATAAATATTGGCTAAAGACAATAAAGCGTCCGGAGAATTGTAAATTGAAATAGCCTTTTGATAACTTTTTATGGCCATTGCCGTATCCGGTATATCTTCAGCTAATTGACCATGGGTAAACCATAACCCATAATTCAAGCTATCCTTTCTTAAAAGAGTATCCACTTGTAAGATCGCCTCTTTTGGCTGGCCAATGCTATCCAATAACATGGCCAATTTTAATCTGAGACCCGTGCTGTCAGGCTTTGATAAAAGTAATCGTTGCAATTGGGAAACTTCCGGTGAAAATTTTTCTTTTACAATTTCTGATACGGTATCAGTTGGGTTATTTTTTTTGTCATTTTTGCAAGAAAAAAAAAGGACCGTCATGAATGAGAAGAACAAAAAACTTTTTTTCATGGAGCAAATGTAAATCAACAAGTGGAATATGACTTTATTCTGACAATTGATCCACATGGATATTTCTATTTTTGCAAAAAATTTAATAAAAACATCATTCAACTCAAAGTTTTTAAATCATGAAAAATAAAAGTGTTTTTTCTAATCTAAAAAGTAAAATGGCCCCGTGTGCTTTTTTTCTTGCTATGATGATGGGGCAGCATGCTGCTATAGCCCAATCTACCTCTGACAGCCTGAGGTATAATGATGAAAAACACTTTAGCAATGTACGACAATTAACTTTTGGAGGGGACAATGCAGAGGCCTACTGGAGTTATGATGATAAAAAGATCATCTTTCAGCATAAAAACCCTGCTGAAGGTATCGAATGCGATCATATGTTTGTTGGTAATGTGCCTGCACCTGGCCAGCCTTTTACGTATAATATGGTGAGTAATGGTCTGGGCCGTACTACTTGTGGCTATTTTACAAAAGATGGTAAACATATCATATATGCATCCACTTATTTAGGCGGCGATAGTTGCCCGCCGGTACCGGACAGAAATAAATATGGTAATAAATATATATGGCCTGTTTATGAGTCCTATGACATTTTTATGGCTGATGTAGATGGGAAAAATATACAAAGGCTTACTGCAACACCGGGCTATGATGCAGAAGGGACGATCTCTCCTGATGGAAAAACAATGATTTTTACTTCAATGCGTGATGGCGATTTAGATTTATATTTAATGGATTTAAAAACAAAAAAAGTAAAGCGTATCACCTCTGATTTGGGTTATGACGGAGGAGCATGGTTTAGCCCGGATGGGAAAAAAATTGTATGGCGTGCCAGCCGGCCAAAAACTGCCGATGAAATTAAAGAATATAAAGATCTATTGGCTGAAGGCATGGTGATGCCCACTCAAATGGAAGTCTTTATAGCCAATGCCGATGGATCAGATGCTAGGCAAATCACTCATTTAGGGAAAGCCAATTGGGCTCCCAACTTTACTCCGGACAGTAAGCATATTATTTTTTGTAGTAATCATGAATATGCACGAGGATTCCCTTTTAATATGTATTTGATGAACCTGGATGGTACCGATATTCAAAAAATCAGTCATGATAAAGGCTTTGATGCATTCCCCATGTTTAGCTATGACGGGAAAAAAATTCTTTTCTCTTCAAACAGGAACAATGGTGGTGGACATGATACCAATATGTTCATGGCAGATTGGGTGAATTAAGAAAATGTTTTTTAATTATCACCAATACTTTAGTTTTGACAAAATGAAATGTTATGAGTACAGGCATGTTACATCTCCATAATTTTCTACGATGGATCATATTAATTCTATTGTTGATTTCTATTGTGAAGAGTTATTCTTCCTGGCAATCTAAAAAAGCCTTTACAAAAGCGGATGGAAAATTATGGCTCTTCACCATGATTTTTGCACATGTTACTTTACTGGTAGGTGTATATTTACTGGTGTGGGGTGATCTTGGCATTGTCCATACTACACTCCCCGAAGGGCAGTCTTTCATGAGTATTCCTGCTTACCGGTTTCAATGGTTGTTTCATCCCATAGCCATGATTATTGCCATTGCCCTGATAACAAAGGGGAGAGGGCTGGCTAAGAAAACGATTCCGGATGATGCGAAGTTTCGCGGTGCATTTATTTATTTTTTATTGGCATTGGTGATCATTCTGGCCGCCATTCCCTGGAATGCTCCTTTGTTTCCGGGAATGACCGCGTAAGAAATTTTATTTTTTACCTAACTCAATTACATTGCAGTTTTTTATCTCTTTGCCATCCAGGTCAAACCTGACAAGGGTTCTAACCTTTTGCCAGCCTTGTTTTCCGGCAGCACCCGGGTTGATATGAAGGCAATTTAATTTATCGTCATAAATAATTTTTAAAATATGCGAATGCCCACTAATAAAGAGCGTGGGTTTTTCTTTGATGATGATTTCCCGTACACCGAGGGCATATCTACCCGGATAACCACCGATGTGCTGCATAAAAACTTTTATTTCTTCTATAGCAAAAATATTTTGTAAAGGAAATAAAGTACGGATTTCCTTTCCATCTATATTTCCATAAATTCCCCGAAGTGGTTTGAAGGCTTTTAATTTTTCTACAATTTCGATTGATCCGAAATCGCCGGCATGCCATATTTCATCACATGTACTGAAATGATGAAAAACGGCTCCATCTAAAAACCCATGGGTGTCTGAAAGTAATCCGATCTTTTTGATATTATCAATACTTAAGTTGTGTGAAATAAAGGTAAAAGTAAGCAACCTGTTGAACCTGAATTTTTTTATGAATAATTTTAAGCCTCAAGCATAAATTTTAATTATTTTTGAAGATGCTGTTTAAAAGAAATTTTATTTATTGGATTGATAAAAGAAAATGGAAATATGTTTTCCTGTTGAACAGCGAACAGGGAGTATGAATTTAAAACCGGATTGAGCCTGCCACATCTATTTATTTCATTTTTAAAAAAAATATTTTATGCCACATTATTATAGAATGGGAGAAATCCCGCATAAACGCCATGTACAATATCGTCGTAAAGATGGATCATTGTATGCTGAACAGTTATTTAGTACGGAGGGTTTCAGTAGCGATTATTCATTATTATATCATCATCATGCTCCTACTCATATCATCAAAACGGAGGAACCTTATGACGTGATGCCAAAAATTGCTGAAGAAAAAATGCTGAAACATCGCAGCTTTGAAGGTTTTAATATCAAACCGGAAGAGGATTTCCTGGATAGCCGAAAACCAATATTGGTCAATAATGATTGCCATGTTGTGCTGGCTGCGCCGAGGAAAAGTATGGAGGATTATTTTTATAAAAATGCGGATGCGGATGAAATGATCTTTGTGCATGAGGGTACGGGAAAAGTGTTAACACAATATGGTGAATTGCCTTTTGCTTATGGTGATTATATCCTGATTCCACGAGGGACCATTTATCAAATTCATTTTGATAATGAAAAAAACCGGTTGTTTATCGTGGAAAGTTTTAGCCCTATTCGTTTCCCTAAAAGATACATGAGTCATGAAGGGCAATTGCTGGAACATTCACCTTATTGCGAAAGAGATATCCGACCTCCACAGAATTTGAAGGCTATTGATGAGCAGGGTGATTTCACCGTAAAAACCAAGAAGAAAGGGCGCATGTATCATATTCATTATGGTTACCACCCTTTTGATGTAGTGGGTTGGGATGGATGTTGTTATCCATTTATTTTCAGCATACATGATTTTGAACCTATTACCGGCAGAGTTCATCAGCCGCCACCGGTTCATCAAACATTCGAAGCACATAATTTTGTCGTATGCAGTTTTGTACCACGATTATATGATTATCATCCACAAG
Source organism: Bacteroidota bacterium (assembly GCA_018268015.1). GTDB lineage: Bacteria > Bacteroidota > Bacteroidia > Chitinophagales > Chitinophagaceae > JAFDXJ01. The sequence goes on along the minus strand of JAFDXJ010000010.1, from coordinate 146,937 downwards.
GCATCCCGGCGCCATATAATCATAGCAATATAGACAGTGATGAACTTTTGTATTATGTGGATGGAGATTTTATGAGTCGTAAGCATGTTACAAGAGGAATGATCACCTTGCATCCCGGCGGCATTCCACATGGTCCTCAGCCCGGCGCGGTGGAAAAAAGTATTGGCGCTAAGGAAACAAATGAATTGGCTGTAATGGTAGATACTTTTCATCCTTTGCAGTTGACAGAAGTAGCCCTGGAAATTGAAAACCCCAATTATGTAATGAGTTGGGCAGAATAATTTTTTTGTGAAAAACAATAATGTATTAATTTGGCAAACATTATTCATCGAAAATTTAAATTATTATGATTCCAATTCATGAATTAAAGCAAGGCGATTATGTCATTACAGATTTTGAAGGAGTGAAACGCCCCGGAGCTGTAAAGCGTATCAATCCGGATGAAAAACAAGCATGTGTAGAAACAGAGGTGCAGGAATTTTGGTATGAGGAAGACCAATTATTGGGCATACCACTGGATGAGTCACAATTAATGGAATTGAATTTTAAAAAAGAAATTTTGCCGGATGGTAGTATCAAATACATGAAAGGATCTTTTCGAATTGTCGTACCCCAAGGAGGCGATTTTAGTCAACTGGATATCTGGTATAGAGAGGATTTCAGGCATCATCCGGATATTCATTTTGTACATCAATTACAAAATCATTACCTGCAAATGACCAAAGTCCATCTTACAGATGAGGCAATGGCATAATTTATAAAATTTCTATTCAAAACCGGGCCAAACACCCGGTTTTTTTGTGATGGGGAGACATTGGAATAAACTTTTACAGGTCTTAGATATACATTTGTACATAAACATTTAAAATAATTACTATGGAGGATTTTGTGAGACATGATTTAAGGCTTGCTGTTTTGATAGATGCCGATAATGTACCTTATGCGCATATAAAGGAAATGCTGGAAGAGATTGCAAAATATGGTACACCCACATTTAAAAGAATTTATGCTGACTGGACAAAACCAACTGTATCCGGATGGAAAAAAGTACTATTGGAACATTCCATTACACCTATACATCAATATAGTTACACCACCGGGAAAAATGCTACAGATTCATCTATGATCATAGATGCTATGGATATTTTATATACCGGCCGGGTTGATGGCTTTTGCATAGTATCCAGTGATAGTGATTTTACACGATTAGCCGCCCGGTTGCGGGAAGCCGGTATGAAAGTTATTGGCATGGGAGAGAAGAAAACACCCAATGCTTTTATTTCAGCCTGCGATAAATTTATTTACATAGAAATCTTATCTCAGGCTGATGACGATGAACCCGTAAATAAAACCTCCAAAAACAAGCCGGGGTTAAGTGACAAAACAAACTCTAAAAAAGGAACCCTTCGGAGTGTCAATAACTCACTGATTAAATTAATTGCAGATAGCATTAATGACATTGCCGATGAAGATGGGTGGGCATTCCTGGGTGAAGTAGGTAATCTGGTGTTGAAAAAACAACCTGATTTTGACCCACGAAATTATGGCTTTAAAAAATTAGCGCCATTTATTAAAAGCCTCAACAGGTTTGAAATAGATGAAAGAAATACAGGAAAGAAAAATGTAACACATGTTTATGTGCGCAATAAATAAATCCTGTTGAATTTATTGAAAAACTTTTGGATTAATCAGCACACCTAAGCCCGGATGATTGGACAGATGAACACGTCCATACTCATAACGTATACCCTTTGCATTTTCACTTTCCTGTAGTAATGGGCCATCAATATCTGCTGCATGTACCTGAGGTAAAAAATGTGCCACGGCAACAGAGCCGATCACCGATTCATTCATGCTGCCCATCATCACTTTCAGGTTAAGCTTTTGAGCCTGTTTTATCATACGCAATGCCGGTGTGATGCCACTGCATTTTGTGAGTTTAATATTGATGCCATGAAAATGCCCTTCACATTTTTGTACGTCATCTTCTGTCACACAACTTTCATCCGCATATAATGGGAGTGAAGATTCTGCATATAATAATTTCATTTCTTTCCAGGCGTCTTTTGGGAGGGGCTGTTCTATAAACTCTACGCCTAAGGCTTTTAACCGTGGAATCTTGTCACGGGCTTCCTTCAGCGTCCATCCGCCATTAACATCTACACGAATAAGGGCGTCTGTTTCTTTGCGTAATGCCGTGATTATTTCCAGGTCATTCTCATGGCCGAGTTTTATTTTATATACCGGCCAGGGCATTTCTTTCATTTTTCGTATCATGTCTTCAATGGGTGCAAGCCCAATGGTGAAATCTGTAGGAGGTGTCTTCTCCCATTTTGTATTCCAAATTTGATACAGGGGCATCCCTTTCATTTGCCCAAATAAATCCCATGCAGCCATATCCAGTGCACATACAAGGAATGGGTTTTCCGGGTAGAGGTGGTGCAGGTAATGCCAGTAACGGGCAGGGTCAATCAAAGCAAATTTTTCTACAAAGCCTTTCCTGTTCTCCAAATCCTGAATCATTTGCTCAATGGATATAGGATAGTAACTTATCTCTGGTGCTTCCCCATAACCGGTGAATGTTCCCAGCGTCAACCCAACCACTAAGGATCTCTGATTGGTCTTACTTCTTCCCCCTGAAATAGTAAATGGATGTTTAAATGGTATATCTATGGTAGAATAATTCAGTTGCATGACTTCTTATTTAAATAAAGATAGGTTCAAATTAAATAAGCACATCATGGCTACAGGCAAATTTTATCCATTTTCTTTATATAGTGCTGCAATACTATAATAGATGTTTATAGTATTATAGCACTATATTTGCTGTATATAGTATTACAGCATTATATTTGTAAAAACAGGAATTATGGGAAAAAAATCGGTTGCTGCTGTAGTGATTACCGGGGATGTAGTTTCATCTACCGGATTATCTATTAGCAGGAAAAAGAAATTGCGTACACTAATTGAGAACTTATGTGATAATGTTCAAAAGCAATTTCCGGATTTTCAATGGCAGCAATACCGGGGAGATAGTTTGCAGGGAATACTAACAAAAAATAAGATGTGGGCACTTAGCATTGCTTTGCAATTGCAATGTCTTCTTATTTCTCATGAATACCATATTCGACTTGCACTGGGAATAGGGGATATTAGTTTCCAGGGGAAAGACATCATTACTTCCGATGGAACTGCATTCCGACAATCAGGGCCTATGGTGGACCAGCTAAAACAAAATGGCCGCCTCATAGGGATAAGCGCAGAAGCAATGCTTTTTAATGAAGAATGGCAGGTACATAATGAATCATTGAATTTTTTGTTGCAAAGACTCAGCGAAGCACAGGCGCAGGCTTTGTATCTTTATTTGCAAAATATAAAACAGGAAGATATTGCAGTCAGGTTAAAAATATCACAACCTTCCGTACATCAAAGGTTACAAGCTGCAGGAACACCCGTTTTTATGAGTATTTTAAAACGTTTTGAGAAGACTTTGGTAGTCATTTAATATATTTATCACATGATTGTTTTTTATCAGTGGTTATTTGCACACTTATTAGGCGACTTCGTTTTTCAAACGAAGAAAATGGTCTTGAATAAACGACGTCTGAAAGAAAAATCATGGATATTGTATTTACATTGTTTATTACATGCCGGCCTGATTTATATCTTTTCCCCGGATAAATCTATTTGGCTAATACCCTTCATTGTATTCATTACACATTATTGTATTGATTTATGGAAATTAAATAGAAAAAATTCCGGTCTTTATTTTATCATAGATCAGGTATTACATATACTGGTACTGGTTGTTCTTTGGATGGTTTTCTATCAACCCGAAAGTTTGTTGAAAAATGAGTTCACTGCTATATTATCGAACAAGAGCGCCTGGATTATCGGAGCGGGATACATTATCATTATTTATCCACTTTCTTTTTTACTTGGCTATGCTACAGCAAAATGGCGCGAACAATTAGACACAGATTTAAGCCGGTCATCTGTAAGCCTTGGAGAAGCCGGTAAATGGATAGGTATTTTTGAAAGAATATTGGTCTTTACATTTGTCATAACAGGGCATTATGAAGGGATCGGTTTTTTGATTGCAGCAAAATCCATTTTACGTTATAGTGACTCAAAGGGGAACCAGGTAAGAAAAGAATCAGAATATATTCTTATTGGCACATTGATGAGTTTTGCATCTTCAATCATGGTTGGTTTGATAGCACAAATGCTCCTCCATAAATAAATTCTATGATCACAAAACTAAGTGTGAATCTCAATAAATTTGCAACCCTGCGCAACAGCCGTGGCGGAAACAATCCTGATGTGGTAAAGGCGGCCATTGATGCACAAAACTTTGGTGCAGATGGCATTACTTTACATCCTCGCCCGGATGAAAGGCATATCCGATATGATGATGTACATGCTATTAGAAAAGTTATTTATACTGAATTAAATATTGAAGGAAATTGCCGGGAACAGAAATTCATTGATCTTGTGCTGGAAATAAAACCGCACCAGGTAACCTTAGTTCCGGATTCAACAAATCAATTAACCAGTAATCATGGCTGGGATACGAATCTTCATAAGAACTATCTTAAAGAAATGGTATCTACCTTTAAGGCTGCCGGAATTCGAACAAGTATTTTTATTGACCCGGATATCTCCATGATTAAGGCCGCTGCGGATACGGGTACTGATCGAGTGGAATTGTACACTGAATCCTTTGCAAAGAATTTTGTAAATGGGCCTGATCAAGCCATTGCAGTATATTTGGAAGCAGCAAAAATGGCTGATTCATTGGGTTTAGCATTGAATGCTGGCCATGATCTGGATCTTTTGAACCTGGCATTCTTCTCCAAAATGATTCCACAGCTTAAAGAAGTATCTATAGGTCATGCACTCATTTGTGATGCCTTATATTTTGGTTTTCAAAATACGATTCAGATGTACAAAAGGCAATTAGCGCATTCTTAAAATAAGGTTTGAATACCATGGACAATACGGAATTCATGCTGTAATAGCCACTTTTTTCGCCAAAGGCCGCCCGAATAGCCTACCAGGCTTTTATCACTCCCAATGACCCTGTGACAAGGAACAATAATGGCAATATTATTTTTACCATTTGTTGATGCAGCCGCACGAATTACTTTGGGATCTCCAAGTCGTTTTGCTAAATCCAAATAGCTGATGGTTTTTCCAAATGGTATATTAAGCAGTTCACCCCATACTTTTTGCTGAAATGCAGTACCGTCCTGCATGACAGGGAGGTCAAAAGTGGTGCGTTTACAATTAAAAAATTCAATCAGTTCTTCCGTACATTGGTGAATAATGTCACTCAGACCCGGCTCCCCATGTATGACCTGGTCCGGGTTGTCAACGAAACTTAATTCAGTGATATAATGATCAGTTCCTCCAATTTTTAAAAGTCCAATCGGGCTTTCATAATATGTATAATAAATATTCTCCATGTTAATTTACAAAAGCGCCATCCTTTATTTCATTACAAACCGTTAGTAAATTTATCTCCCCACTTGCGCTTGGAGCGCCAAGTACAAGGCATTCGCTGAAAAAATTCCCAATTTGTTTGACAGGAAGATTGGTTACGGCAATAATTTTTTTAAATAATAATTGTTCCATTGTATATTTTTCTGTTATTCTTGCTGAAGACTTTTTGATACCATCTTTTCCAAAATCAATCAACAATTGGAATGCAGGTATATGAGCGCGGGGAAAGGCTTTCACTTCGATAATGGTTCCTGTTTGCAATTGGAGTTTATAAAAATCTTCAGCTTGTATCATATAAATTATACATCCTGTAAGTAAACTTAGATTCCAATGTAATTTACAAGCTAAAAGTAATACATAAAGAAATATAGTTATTCCTTTACAGGGAACAATTTTATAGGATGCGATACTTACGCTCTTACCGCATAACCTGTTTGACTCCCGGTGAGGTAGTCAGGAATTTCAACATTGAAGGCATGAAGCCGAATGAAAGAAGGGAAAAATATCTTATTTTTTAAAATGATGATTTTAAAATCCTTTTAAATATTTCAAGTGTGCTCTTAGTGAACCATCCAAAAAACATTTTAAAAAGATTGAATACATGGAATTTGAAAAATGACAAAACATTTCAATACCATTATAAGTCATTATCTCATTTTTTTGTTTTATGCCGAATTTTTGAATATTGAATTTTTTACTTAGGCTTTCTATTCCGATATTCGCAATAAGAAAGTATATTTTATGAATTTATCCTTTGATGATACTAAAACTGCCTTTGCTTATAAATCTGATAAAGATCTCAAGACTGCCCGCTTTCTCTTTAAAACAATGCATTTTTCCTGGTTTGTTTCTATGGCTACAAAACTCACCCCGGTCATTTTAAAGATTGGCTTGCCTGTGCATGGCATCATTCGCAAAACTATTTTCAAGCAATTTGTGGGTGGAGAAACGCTGGAAGCTACTTCCACTGTGGCTAAGAAACTCGAAGAATATCATGTACAGGTTATATTGGATTATGGGGTTGAGGGGAAAGAAGGAGAAGAAAATTTTGATAAAGCCACGGAAGTATTTAAAAAGGTAATTCAATATGCAGCTTCTCAAAAGAATATTCCTTTCATGAGTATTAAATTAACGGGCCTTGCAAGATTTGGATTAATGGAAGCGCTGAATGAAGCGCCACGCTTACGAAGTGGTGTGCATAACCATGAAATTCAAGATGCGGAATGGGATCGGGTGAGGAATCGTTTATATAGTATTTGTGAAACAGCAGCAGCTCATAATATCAGCGTCTTGATTGATGCTGAAGAATCATGGATTCAGGATCCTGTGGACAGGCTGACTATGGAAATGATGCAAATTTTTAATAAACAAAAAGCCGTCATTTTTAATACCATACAGCTATACAGACATGACCGTTTACAATTCTTGAAAATGAGTCATGAAATTGCAATCCAACAAGGTTTTATACTGGGTGAAAAGTTGGTTCGCGGTGCATACATGGAAAAAGAACGGGCTCGTGCTATACAAAACGGCTATCCCTCACCTATACAACCTGATAAAGAAGCAACCGACAAAGATTATAATGAGGCAGTGCGTTTCTGCCTGGATCACTTAGATAGAATTTCTGTTCTTATCGGCTCACACAATGAAGAGAGCAATATGCTGGCCGCAAAGAAAATGGAAGAAATGAATATTTCATTTGACCACCCACATATACATTTCTCTCAATTATATGGCATGAGTGATAATATTACATTTAACCTGGCAAAGGAAGGATTTTCGGCAAGTAAATATCTGCCCTTTGGGCCCATCAATGATGTCATCCCTTATCTCATGCGCAGAGCACAGGAAAACACCAGTGTAAGTGGGCAAACAGGTAGGGAACTTGCGCTGATAGAAGTTGAATTAAAAAGAAGGAAAACGCAGCAATAGTCTCGCTATCCAATTCACAGTTTTCCCACATCCGTAAACTCCTGCTTTTTTACAAATTGAATGCATTAAATTGCGCGCATGCAGCAATATCTCGATTTATTAAATCATATTTTACTTCAAGGCCATTCAAAAGAAGACCGTACCGGCACAGGTACGATCAGTTGTTTTGGATATCAAATGCGATTTGATCTACAAAAAGGATTCCCTTTAGTGACTACAAAAAAACTTCATTTAAAAAGTATTATATATGAATTATTATGGTTTTTAAAAGGTGAAACAAATATTCAATATTTAAACGAACATGGTGTAAGTATCTGGGATGAATGGGCAGATGAAAAGGGTGATCTGGGTCCGGTCTATGGCAAACAATGGCGTTCATGGGAAGGCACCGGTGGCGTCATGATTGATCAGATTGCAGAAGCAGTTTCACTTATCAAAAACAATCCTGATAGCCGGAGGATTATTGTAAGTGCATGGAATGTGGCTGATTTACCTAAGATGGCTTTAATGCCTTGCCATGTCATGTTTCAGTTTTATGTGGTTGATGGCAAATTGAGTTGCCAGCTATACCAACGCAGTGCAGATGTATTTCTGGGGGTGCCATTTAATATTGCCTCTTATGCATTACTTTCATTAATGATGGCACAGGTGTGTAACCTGCAGGCAGGAGAGTTCATTCATAGTTTTGGTGATGTTCATTTATATAAGAATCATTTAGATCAGGCCCGGTTACAATTATCCCGAAAACCATTTGATTTACCTGTCATGAAATTAAATGCCACGAGGAAAAATCTGGAGGATTTTCAATTCGAGGATTTCACGCTTGAAAATTATCAGTATCATCCGGCCATCAAAGCGCCGGTAGCCGTATAATTAATGAATATGAATCCTGGAATAAAAATCAGTTTTGTAGTAGCGGCATCCACTAATAATGCCATTGGGAAAATGAATAAACTGCTTTGGCATTTACCAAATGATTTGGCATTTTTTAAAAATACAACCTGGGGTATGCCCGTATTAATGGGCAGGAAGACATTTGAATCAATCGGGTCTAAACCCTTGAAAGGCAGGGATAACCTTATTCTTACGCATGACACTGCCTTTTCTGCACAGGGTATTGAAGTGATTCATTCTTTGGATGAAGGCATTCAGCTTGCCCTGGATCATCATTATAAAGAGCTCATGATACTGGGTGGTGCAAAAGTATATGCACAGACAATCGATATGGCACAAACAATTTATCTTACCCGTGTACATGCAGTCTTTAATGATGCCGACGCATTTATACCCGGTATCAACACGGAAGAATGGCATTTAGTATCGAATGAAGACTTCCATAAAGATGATAAGCATGCTTATGATTACAGCTTTCAGGTTTGGGAAAGAAAATAAAATACCCTTTATCGCTTTGTGAAAAATTAATATGTACACCAAAAAGAAGATTGCTTTAAAATATATTCAATATTTATTACGTGCTTCCAATGGGAAAGGCCATGGTGTACATCCGCCATTTCTATATGACTTTATTCGGCATGTTTTAAATTCGAAAGAAAATCCTGTATGTTTTAAAGAAATTGAAAATGAAAGAAAAAGTTTAATGGCCAATGACCAGGTCATTACCATTGAAGATTTCGGTGCCGGGTCCAGAATTTTTACAGGCCTGGAAAGGAAGATTTCAGGTATAGCGCGTACATCATTAAAGCCGGCAAAATATAGCCGCTTATTGTATCATATTTTGGCTTATTACAAGCCGCGAACATCCATTGAATTGGGTACCTCATTGGGTATTACGGCTTCCTATTTAGCCAAAGCAAATCCGAATGGTAAACTGATAACCATGGAAGGTTCTGCGGCAATTGCCTCTATTGCCAAAAATACTTTTTCAAAATTATCCATTGAAAATATTGAAGTGGCAGAAGGGAATTTCGATCAAGAACTCCCAAGAGTTTTAAAAAAGAACCCGGTGATTGATTTCGCATTTATAGATGGCAATCATAGTAAAGAACCCACCATCAGGTATTTCAATATGTTATTGCCACATTTAAGTTCCGATAGCATTCTGGTGTTTGATGATATTCATTGGAGTGAAGAAATGGAGGCCGCCTGGGAAGCCATCCGGGCAAGCAAGGAAGTGCGTTTAACGATAGACCTCTTTTTTGTAGGCATTGCTTTTTTTAAGAAGGAATTAATTTCGAAAGCAGATTATAGTGTACGTTATTAATAGATTTTTTAAAAGATTGAATTTAAATTTTTGGGTATTAAATTTTAAACATAATTTCAACCGCGCTTTAAAATCGAGCTATGATTATCGGCATATTGAAAGAACCAAATTATGAGAACCGGGTATCTCTTCTGCCGGAACAGGCGTCCTTATTGTCACAACAGAAGAATTCCGTGATGATTGAAAATGGGGCCGGTGACCGGGCATTTGCATCAGATGCCATGTATGCAGAAAAGAATATTACTTGTAGTTCCAGGGAGGAAGTTCTTACAAAAAGTGATATCCTATTAGCCATACACCCGCTTTCCAGAGAATCCGTTAGCAAGTTAAAAAGTAATTGTGTGATCATTGGCATGTATCAACCATTAGTTCATAAAGAGGACATGCAATTTTTAGCCGATACGCATATTACCTGCTTCAGTCAGGATATGCTTCCACGAACTACCCGTGCACAAACAATGGACATCCTTAGTAGCCAGGCCAATATTGCCGGATATAAAGCGGTAGTACTTGCGGCAAGCATCTATACACGTTATTTCCCAATGCTAATGACTGCTGCAGGCAGTATCGCTCCTGCTAAAGTACTTATCCTGGGCGCTGGTGTTGCGGGCTTGCAAGCCATTGCAACAGCAAGAAGGTTAGGCGCGGTTGTAGAAGTGTTTGATACGAGGCCTGCAGTGAAGGAAGAAGTGAAAAGTCTTGGGGCAAAATTTGTAGAAGTGGAAGGTGCTGCTGATGCTACAAAAGCGGGCGGTTATGCTGTTGAACAATCAGAAGAATATAAACAAAAGCAACAGGAGCGTATATCACAGGCTGCCCAGAAAGCGGATATCATCATTACAACGGCTCAAATACCCGGTAAAAAAGCACCATTGCTTATTACGGATGAAACGCTTGAAAAAATGAAACCCGGTTCGGTCATTATAGATCTTGCTGCAGCGACCGGAGGTAATACTTTGCAAACGAAAAATGATGAATCTGTTGTTTATAAAAATATTACGATTGTAGGCAATAGTAATTTAGCTTCTACTTTACCGGCAGATGCAAGCAAATTATATGGGAAAAATATTTTAAATTTTTTGCAATTGATCCTATCAAAAGATGGAGAATTGACTTTAAATTTTGAAGATGACATAGTGAAAGGTGCCTGCATTACCTGTAATGGTAAAGTAGTCAATGAACGCATGTTGAAATCATAATACTTCATATTTAATAGATTATTTATTATGGAAAATTTTCTTACCTGGATTCACCTTCACCAGGAATATATTTATATAGTCATTCTCATGATATTTCTGGGTATTGAAATTATTGGCAGGGTACCCTCCGTATTGCATACCCCTCTGATGAGTGGCGCCAATGCCATTCATGGTGTAGTAATTATAGGTGCAATCATTGTGATGGGTGAAGCTGATCCGGATAACTACCTTGCCCTGATCCTGGGATTTATTGCAGTGATTCTGGGTACATTAAATGTTGTGGGAGGATTTGTGGTTACAGACCGCATGCTAGAGATGTTTAAAAGTAAAAAGAAATAATTTTTTATAAAAGTAAAACATGGCCGATTCTTTACTCACTATTAGCTATATCCTCGGTTCGATAAGTTTTATTATTGGACTAAAAATGTTATCAAATCCTGCTACTGCTCGTAGAGGCAATCTTGTAGCGGCTGCAGGAATGGCCATTGCTATCCTGGCCACCTTGTTTTTGTATAAAGATAATACCGGTGAAAGGCTACATAATTATGGCTGGATTTTTTCCGGGCTTATTATTGGCAGTATCATTGGTACGCTTGCTGCTAAGAAAGTGAAGATGACAGCCATGCCGGAAATGGTTAGCATGTTTAATGGTATGGGGGGCGCATGCGCTGCATTAATTTCTATTGTGGAATTTCAGCACGCAATGGAAAATGGCCACATAGAAAACCTGCCTATTATTTTTGCCGGTCTGATTATTGGCTCCGTATCTTTTGCCGGAAGTATGATTGCCTGGGGAAAATTAAATGGAAGCATCAAAGATTTTTCTTTTAAAGGCCAGCATATTTTCAATCTTGTTTTATTTGCATTCATCCTGCTCTTAGCCATTTATTTAGTTTTTCAAATTACACCGGGGAATGCGTTTTTATTTTATCTAGTTTTTGCAGGAGCCATTTTATATGGTGTCATGTTTGTATTTCCCATCGGCGGTGCAGATATGCCTGTTGTAATCTCTTTACTCAATTCATTTACCGGCGTAGCGGCTGCATGCGGAGGATTTTTATATGACAATAAAGTAATGCTTACGGGTGGTATCCTGGTAGGCGCCGCTGGTACTTTACTGACTATTCTAATGTGTAAAGCCATGAACAGGTCTTTATTAAATGTATTGATAGGTTCATTCGGAGGCAGTACAAATGCCGCCGTATCTGCAAAAGGAACAACAGGAGGAACCTATAAAGAAATTTCTTTGTATGATGCGGCCATTGCCATGAGTTATGCCAGGAAAGTCATCATTGTACCCGGGTATGGTCTTGCCGTGGCACAAGCACAGCATGTGTGCCATGAATTGGAAAAAACATTGGAAGAAAAAGATGTTACTGTTTTGTATGCTATTCATCCTGTTGCAGGAAGAATGCCGGGACATATGAATGTCTTATTAGCAGAAGCAGATGTGGATTATGATAAATTGCTGGAAATGGAGCAGGCTAATGAAGAATTTAAAACAGCAGATGTGGTATTGGTCTTAGGAGCCAATGATGTGGTTAATCCGGCTGCTAAAAATGATCCGGCTTCGCCAATCTATGGTATGCCTGTATTAGAAGTTGAAGAAGCCAAAATGGTTATCGTGAATAAAAGAAGTATGAAGCCCGGCTATGCCGGAATTGAAAATGAATTATTTTTTCAACCAAAAACTTCCATGTTATTCGGAGATGCCAAAGCGGTCTTACAAAAATTGGTTACTGAAATAAAAAATATTTGACCTGCATTTTGTTCCCTCTTTTTTGCAAAATATAAAAAACCTTTAACAAGAAATTTGAAACACAAAAAGACATTATCCGTTTCATTGCATAATTAAATGAATGGATATATCATGAAAGCATTTCTGTGTTTTATTTTTATTACCTTTTATACACTTTCTTATGCTCAGGCGCCTTATAATAAGGCTATAGGCGTAAAATTCCCGGGAGGTTTTTCCGTAACCTATAAAAAATTTGTAGCAGATACAAAAAATCTGGAATTCCAGGCAACGATTTGGAATAAAGGCTTTCGCGTAAGTGGTCTATATGAATTTAATTTTTATTCTTTTCCCCAAATTCCCACTCTATCCTGGTTTGTAGGCCCGGGGGCACATATAGGTTTTTGGAAAGATCAATATGGAAAATCATATGGTAGTAATGTGGATATAGGAATTGATGGAATAATCGGCCTTGATTATAAGATGCCGGATTTGCCTTTGAATTTTAGTTTAGACTGGCAACCGGCTATTACCCTCATTGGGGATGCCTCTTTTGCTCCGGCATCCGGTGGTATAGCAGCTCGTTTTACCTTTTAATGATTTTTAAAAATTGAAGTGATGATAAAAAAGATGTTTTTATTTTTTGCCTGTGCATTTTTTATAACCAGTGTAAATGCACAAAATACAGGAAGTGATTATCAAACGGCTATAGGGTTAAAATTTTACCCCGGGGCATTATCTGTCAAACATTTTATCGCCAATGATAAAGCCATCGAGGGCCTGGGATATTTTTGGAGTGATGGGTTTCGTGTAACCGGTTTATATGAATTTCATGGAGATATTAATGGTGTGAATGGATTGAAATGGTATGCCGGCCCCGGTGCACATATAGGTGGTTGGAGTTCAAATTGGAAAGATAATCATCCCGGCAATGATGGTGGAATCGCTATTGGTATTGATGGCGTATTAGGCCTTGATTATAAATTTACAGGTGCTCCAATTAATATCAGCCTCGACTGGCAACCCTCATTTAATTTTGTGGGATATAATTATTTCGAGGGAGGCTGGGGTGGAATTGGGATTCGATATACTTTAAAGTAATTTCTTCTCCAGGATCACTTTGTAACTGTTCCTCTCCTTGCAGTGCGGGATTCCATCTCCTTCAGAAATAGTACATTTGCCCAAAATCAAAAATATGTGGCTGAACAATATTCTGGAAACGATTGGAAATACACCATTAATTAAACTTCATAAAATAACGAAACACCTGCCCTGCACCGTGCTTGCCAAAGTGGATTACTTTAACCCGGGCAATTCTATCAAAGACCGGATGGCATTGAAAATGGTGGAAGTAGCTGAGCAGGAAGGTAAATTAAAACCGGGAGGTACCATCATTGAGTGTACATCCGGGAATACGGGCATGGGCCTGGCATTGGCTGCAATCGTAAAAGGCTATAAATGTATTTTTGCTACAACGGATAAACAAAGTAAAGAAAAAATAGATATCCTGAAGGCCGTTGGCGCTGAAGTCATTGTATGCCCGACAAATGTAGAACCCGAAGACCCGGCCAGCTATTATTCTGTAGCTAAACGCCTGTCAAGCGAAATACCCAACAGCTTCCATTTTGATCAATATAATAATCTTGCCAACCGACTGGCACATTATGAAACTACCGGCCCGGAAATATGGGAGCAAACCGAAGGAAAGATAACACATTTAGTATGCACGGCAGGAACAGGAGGTACCGTAACGGGTATCGCAATGTATTTAAAAGAAAAAAATCCGGCTATAAAAATATGGGCTATTGATGTGGAAGGGTCATTACTCACAAAGTATTTCCGTACCGGAGAAATAGATATGAATGAAGTGCATCCCTACATTTCAGAAGGCTTTGGAGAGGACTTTGTTCCGGATAATTATGATATGTCCGTCATAGATTATTTTGAACAGGTGAGTGATAAAAATGGCGCCATCATGGCCAGACGGCTTGCAAAAGAGGAGGGCTTGTTTTGTGGATACAGCGCGGGGAGTTGCTTACAGGGCCTGATGCAATTATCCGGTTCTTTGAAAAAAGATGATGTGGTCGTATGTGTATTACATGATCATGGAAGCAGGTATGTGGGCAAAATTTATAATGATCAATGGATGATGGAACGCGGATTCCTGGATGTAAAAACTTTTAAAGATGTGGTTTCTGCACGCGGGCAAAAAAGATTGATTACCATTAATACAGATGCTCCGGTATCTGAAGCAGTAGAATTGATGAAAAAATATGATATAGAAAATATACCGGTGATGGATCATGACCAAATAGCCGGAAGTATTAGTGAGAGTGGCCTTTTTCAAAAAATATTTGAAAACAGTAACCTGCCGAAAGAGCCTGTTAGAAATATCATGGAACCACCTTATCCTCTTGTAGATTTTTCTACGCCAGTAGAAAAATTAGGTAAATTGATTAACAGGGAAAATGGAGCAGTACTTGCCAAAGATGAAACCGGCGCTTACCATATTATCACTAAATATGATATTATACAAAGTATAGGGAGTTAATTTATATAGCACAATCAAATCTATAATGAAGGCATTACTTCGTATTGTTCAACTCATCTATTGTGTATATGCTTTGATTATGTTTTGCCTTATCATGTTCTTTGTATTGCCTTTTGTGTTTCTTTCATTATTGTTTGGAAAGATCCAGGGAGGGAATTTTATTTATCGCATTTGTACATTTTGGGCATTTACATGGTATTTCTTTGTAGGTATTCGTCATAAAGAAATTTATGAAGCGCCACTTCATAAAAAGAAGCAATATATTTTTATTGCCAATCATATCTCTTATATGGATATACCGGCGCTGGTGCGTTCTATTAGGCAACCTATTCGGGCATTAGGAAAAAAAGAGATGATTCATTGGCCGGTCTTTGGCTGGATTTATAGAACAGCTGCAATATTAGTTGACAGGAGTAGTGCAGAGAAAAGAGCTAAGAGTGTACGTGCCTTAACAGCTGCCATAGACCAGGGTATTTCCATTTTTCTTTTCCCTGAAGGTACCTTTAATGAAACCGGTAAACCCCTCAAGAGTTTTTTTGATGGAGCATTTCGAATTGCCATAGAAACACAAACACCTATTCTACCAATGATTTTTCCAGACACCATCAAAAGAATGCATTACAGAGGTTTCTTTGAATTAACACCCGGGGTTTGCAGGACAATTTTTTTAAAAGAGATTCCTGTTGAAGGATTAAACCTGAAAGACCTGCCTGCTTTAAAAGCCCTGGCCTATAGTAATATGGAAAAAGCGCTTTTGAAATACCATTAATTCAATCTTTTCAAACATATTCCTTTTTATATTCGCATTGTGTCCATACAATATGATCATAGTGATGATATAGAAAAAAAAATTTCTGCAAATCAAACCATTTCCTCCTTGGACAAAGACAATTTGTTTGCTGAAGTAATTATTCCATTGGCATTACCTATGAATTATACCTGGCGCATTCCACAGGAATTTAGTGCTATGGCTTTACCCGGAGTAAGAGTAGAAGTTTCTCTAAGAAATAAAAGATATGCCGGAATCATCAAGGATATTTCTGATAAAGCGCCGGTAAATTTTTCTCCCAAGCCGGTACTGAATATTTTAGATGAGGATCCGGTTGTTTTTCCTGAGCAACTTGCATTTTGGAAATGGATGGGACATTATTATATGTGCAGTGAAGGCGAAATCATGCAGGCAGCCATTCCCGCTAATTTAAAATTATCTGGCGAAAGTATTCTCCAATTCAATGAACAATATGAAGGCGATGCCTCCGAATTGAGTAACGATGAGTTCGTTCTATATGAAGCATTAGAAATTAAAAAAGAAATACGCCTGGCTGAAGTGCAACAGATACTGGATAAGCCTCATGTGTTTCCTATAGTTAAAAAAGTGGTGGAGAAAGAAATTTGTTTTATTCGTGAGAACTTAAAAGAAAAATATAAACCTAAAACAACGATAAATATCCGGTTGCATCCTTCATTTCATGATGAAAAAAAACTGGAAATTTTATTAAATGAATGGAGCAAAGCGCCCAAGCAATTAGCATTACTCTTATCTTTTTTGCATCTCTCCAAGGACTCCAGTGAAGTAGCACAATCTGCTTTACTAAAAAAGTCCAATGCCAGCGCGGCACAGTTAAAGGCATTGATTGATAAGAATATTTTGATTCCTGTAAAAACAAATGTGGACAGGATCCGCATGCTTCCACCGCACATTCATTTGGATTTTACTTTGACTGATGCACAGAAACAGGCGTTCGATGAAATCAATAAAGCTCTTGCTGAAAAAGAAGTTTGTTTATTGCATGGTGTAACCTCCAGTGGCAAAACGGAGATATACACCCAATTAATGGAGTCCTTTATAAAGCAGGGAAAACAAATTTTGTATATGTTGCCGGAGATCGCACTGACTTCACAATTGATTCGACGTTTACAAAAAAGTTTTGGAGGTCATATCATTGTTTATCATTCAAAGTTTAATCCGCAGGAAAGGGTGGAAATATGGAACCGTGTAAAAAGCGGGCAGGCATCAATTATTGTGGGAGCCAGGTCAGCCTTATTTCTTCCGTTTCAAAATCTTGCGATGGTCATAGTGGATGAAGAGCATGATGCCTCTTACAAACAGCAGGAGCCGGCCCCTCGATATCATGCACGTGATGCCGCCATTTATTTAGCTTCCAGATGCCAGGCAAAAGTTTTACTGGGAAGTGCGACTCCATCAATGGAGAGCATGTTCAATGCAAACAATGGAAAGTATGGCAAAGTGATTTTGTCTGAACGCTATGGCAAAGTGAATATGCCGGCCATTGAAATTATTGATGTAAAAAAAATTATTCAAAAAGAAAAAGGTAAAGTCATTATTTCCCCACAACTCAAGGCGGCTCTGGCTGAAGTTATAGAAGAAAAAAAGCAGGCCATTGTATTTCAAAACCGACGTGGATATTCACCCTACTTTATTTGCGGTTCATGTGGATGGATTCCACAATGTACAGACTGCTCCGTTACACTTACCTTTCATAAATCCAAAAATCAATTGTGTTGCCACTATTGCGGAAAAATCTACCCGGTAATCTATACCTGTGGAGCCTGTGGCAGTCATTCGTTTTTAAAGAAAAACTTTGGTACGGAAAAAATAGAAGAAGTCCTTGCAGAGTCCTTTCCCGGTGTGCATATTGCTCGTATGGATTATGACAGCGTAAAAGGTAAGTATGACCATGATAACCTGATCCGATTATTTGAACAAAAAAAAATTGATATTTTAGTAGGCACACAAATGGTAGTCAAAGGGCTTGATTTTGAAAATGTACAATTGGTCGGTATCCTGGATGCAGACAGCCTTCTGAACTTTGCAGATTTCCGGGTGAATGAACGGGCCTTTCAAATGATGCAACAAGTAAGCGGTCGTGCGGGGAGGAAAAATGGGCAAGGAAAAGTGATGATTCAGGTTAGCAATATTCAACACCCGGTCATAGGTTTTGTATTAAAACATGATGATGAAAAATTTTATGCATTTGAAATGGCCACCAGAAAAGAATTTCATTATCCGCCATTCACCAGGATGATCAAAATTGTTATTAAGCATATTAAAAATGAAATAGCATCAGAAGCGGCAGCCCGTATGGTTATTGGCTTACAGAAAAATTATGCTTCCTATATTCAGGGACCGGCAGAAGCGATCATCCCCCGAATCAGGAATAAATATTTATGGGAAATTTTATTAAAACTGCCCAAAGACCTCGCACTGATAGACCAATGTAAAAAAGAAATATTACAGCAGGCGGCAATATTATTCTCCTATAAAAGATTTGCTTCACTCACCATTCAACCGGATGTGGACCCGGTTTAAAAAAAAATGAAATGCAGATACAAGAAAATATTTCATTGAGAAACTTCAACACATTTGGCATAGATGCCCGTGCAAAATATTTTGCTTCCTTTGAATCATTAGAAGAACTGGAGGAGATCGTGGATAGTGATCTATTTAAACATGAGAAAAATAGTTTGATTTTAGGAGGTGGCAGCAATATGCTATTCACTAAAAATTATGATGGCATTGTTTTGAAGAATGCTTTGAAAGGGATTTCATGTATTTCGGAGGATGAAAACAGCTACATTGTAAGCGCTGCGGCAGGAGAGGTATGGCATAAATTTGTACTCCATTGTATTGCACATCAATATGCGGGTATTGAAAATTTAAGTTTGATCCCGGGCAATGTAGGCGCTTCCCCCATTCAGAATATTGGGGCTTATGGTGTAGAAATAAAAGATGTTTTTTATTCCTTAGAGGCTTACCATAAAAAAGATAAAAAAGTAGTTGAACTGAAGAAAGAAGCATGTGCTTTTGGTTACCGGGATAGTATTTTTAAACATCAATTTAAAGAAGACTATATCATTTTAAAAGTCAATTATAGGTTACAGAAGCAACCTGTTTTTCATACACAATATGGCAATATAGAAGCAGAATTGCAAAGAATGGGTGTTACGGAGTTAAGTATTCAAAACATTTCGCAAGCAGTGATTCAGATCAGGCAATCAAAATTGCCCGATCCGGCAGTCATTGGAAATGCCGGCAGTTTTTTCAAAAATCCAATCATCACTCCTGTCCAATGGGAGGCATTGAAGCAGCAATTTCCACATCTCATTTCCTTCCCTTTCCAGGATGCAGTAAAGCTTTCTGCAGCCTGGCTTATAGAAAGTTGCGGTTGGAAAGGTTATCGGGAAGGGGATGCCGGCTGCCATGAAAAACAGGCGCTGGTTTTAGTCAATTATGGTCGTGCCCATGGCCGTGAAATCTTTGCTCTTTCGCAAAAAATCATAGATTCCGTATATCAAAAATTTCATGTAGAACTAGAAAGAGAAGTCAATATTTATTAAGTCTTTATTTTGATGTAATCATGAATATTTTACATTTGTATATTGAATGCTAAATGCTAAATGCGCCTATTTAATAAACATCATTCACCAAAGTAATTTTGCAAAAATAACATGAGAAAAAAATTTATCATCATCTCCACCTTGCTCATCCTGCTTTTTCTCGGATTATCATTATTCCTGAGCTCCAATTGGTATGTGCTTCTGGCGATCACTTTAGGATTAACGATTCTGGGTTATTATGATATGACGCAAAAAAAACATGCGGTGATGCGCATCTATCCTGTTATTGGAAGACTGCGTTATCTCATGGAAGAATTACGCCCTAAAATATATCAGTATTTTATTGAGTCAGACATTGATGGTCGCCCTATAAATCGAATTGATCGGAATACCGTTTATCAACGTGCCAAACAAGACAATGATACGATGCCTTTTGGTACACAGTTGGATGTATATACAGAAGGTTATGAATGGGTTTGTCATTCTATGGCTCCCAAAGATTTTAATACTTTGGATCAGGATCCACGCGTGTTTATAGGAAATAAAGATTGCCTGCAACCTTATTCATGCAGTATATATAATATCAGTGCAATGAGTTATGGTTCTTTGAGTGCTAACGCTGTAGAAGCGATGAATGCAGGAGCAAAAATCGGTGGCTTTGCACATAATACAGGTGAGGGAGGAATAAGCCCATTTCACTTGAAACATGAAGGTGATCTGATATGGCAGATTGGAACAGGATACTTTGGTTGCAGAACAGCTGATGGTAATTTCAACCCGGATTTATTTCGGGAGAAATCTCAAATGCCTCAGGTGAAAATGATTGAAATAAAAATTTCGCAAGGAGCAAAACCCGGCCATGGCGGCATTTTACCTGCTGTAAAAAATACCCCGGAAATTGCTGCTATCCGGCATATAGAACCACATACATTGGTGGCTTCACCTCCTTTTCACAAAGCATTTGATACACCCAGAGGATTGGTACAGTTTATTAAACAACTCCGTGAATTATCCGGTGGTAAGCCGGTTGGTTTTAAATTGTGTATAGGATATAAATGTGAATTCATTTCCATTTGTCAGGCGATGATTGAGATGAATACTTTTCCTGATTTTATCACAGTAGATGGCGCAGAAGGAGGTACGGGTGCTGCTCCTCAGGAATTTTCAAATTATGTTGGAGCACCTTTACTGGATGGTTTGGCTTTTGTACATAATATCCTTACAGGCCTTGATATTCGTAAGCATATTAAAATCATTGCTTCAGGGAAAGTCTTTACGGGCTTTCATATAATCCGGGCCATTGCATTAGGTGCAGATGCCTGTTTTTCTGCAAGAGCCATGATGCTGGCAGTAGGTTGTATTCAGGCATTATTGTGTAATACCAATAAATGTCCTGTTGGCGTTGCTACACAAGATCCACGACTTACGGTGGGGCTTGTAGTGGATGATAAAAAAACAAGGGTTGCCAATTTTCATAAAAAGACCGTGCATAGTTTCGTGGAATTACTTGGCGCTTCAGGTCTTGAGAATAAAGAAAGCATCACCCGATCACACATTTACAGGCGGATTAGTTTTCAGACAATGCATACCTATGAAGTCATTTTTCCTTCCTTCCAGCCCGGGGAATTCTTAACCAATATTCCCGAACGATATGAAAATGACTTTAAGCATGCCAACCCCGATACATGGGGATTGAGCGTTAGTAACGTTGGAGGATGGGGAAATGCATAAAATAAATCTTAGCATTTTTCCAGCGCCTGCCTGATATCTTCTATGATATCTTCTGCATTTTCAACTCCTACAGACAAGCGGATCATTTTTTCCGTGATACTAAATTCTTTTTTTGATACCGGATCAACATCGGCATGTGTCATTGTATCAGGGTGTTGAGCGAGGCTTTCTGTACTACCAAGGCTAACGGCCAGTTTAATCAAATGAAGGTTATTTAAAAAAGTAAAGGCTTCTTTTTCAGTTCCTTTAATATCAAAAGAAATCATCCCGCCATCAGAGAGGCATTGTCTTAATTTAATAGCATATTGTTCGCCATCACTTTCTTTTAAATTTCCCGGGTAATAAACTTTTTCAATTTTAGGGTGCTTGTTTAAAAAAGCGGCGATGAGTGTGGCATTGGAGGCATGTTTATCCATTCTTAGTTTGAGCGTCTCCAGGCTACGCATCAATAACCACCCGGTATTTGGGCTGGCCATATTCCCTAAAAAGGTCCTTAATGTTTTCACACGTTGAATAAGTTCATTGGAGCCGAGGCAAGCGCCTGCAATCACATCACTATGCCCACCAATATATTTTGTGGCAGAATATAAAACCAGATCAGCTCCATTTTTTAAAGGATGCTGCCATACAGGCCCCATATACGTATTATCTACTGCGAGATATACTTCTTTGTCTTTCGTAGAAAAATGTTGTGCTACTTTTTTGCTGCCTTCAATATCTATGAGATCATTGGTAGGGTTGGCCGGTGTTTCAATATATACCAAGGACAAACGATCTGCTTTCCCGGTAGCATTTACAATTTCAATAATTTCTTCTATAGATTGCCCTACCTTGAAAGATGCGGTATGGATGTTGAATTTGGGGAGTATTTTATTGATGAAATGGTCGCTTCCTCCATAAATGGGATTACTGAAAAGCAACAGGTCACCCGGTTTCAGGAATTCGAGCAATACAGTTGTGATTGCTGACATACCACTTTCGAAAACAGCGCAGGCTTCTGATTCATCCCAAAGGGTAAGCCGGTTTTCAAGAATCTCCAGGTCCGGGTTATTGAGTCGGCTATAGATTAAACCGGTTTCTTCGCCTACATTTTTTTCTCTTAAGCCATAGGCAACTTCAAAGAATGATTTCCCTTCTTCGGCCGTTTTAAAAACGAAAGTGGAGGTTTGAAAAATAGGGCACTTAACCGAGCCTTCTGATAATTCCGGCTTATAGCCGTAAGACATCATTTGACTTTCCGGTTTTCTTTTTTTAGACATTATATAAGAATTTTGAATTAAATTATTATGATACTTTCAAATATTGGCAAAGATAATTCTTTACAGGATGTTTAAGCCTGAACGGTATACTTTTAACCCTTGATTTTTCTTAAATATATGATGCAGGGATCATTGTGTTAAAAGTCATTTTAATGCTGCAGATGAGTATTTGGGGTATTTGAAATAAATACCATTTTTAAAAACAACAAGATGAATCATTTTTAATCCAGATAATATGAATCTGTCATCTTAATTGAATGCGAGTTGTCTGTATATAAATAATGAAAAAAATGAAAAAGCAATGTGTATTTTTTATCAAGTTGAAATGAGATAAAGAATAAATGTCCGTTTCAGGGTTTCTCATTACTTATTCATGGCAGTGTCTTTTACTGATACACGGGATGACTGTAGTAATGAAAATACAGCAGTGTCTAAAAAGTTTCCATTAAAATAATAATTCTCTTTGAAAAACCCTTCCTGTTGAAACCCTTGTTTCTCAAGCACTCTGCGAGATGCAAGATTTTGTGGATTGATTCTGGCTTCGATGCTATGCAGTTTCATTATTGAAAACCCATAATCAATAACCAAATGCAAAGCTTCAGTGATGTATCCTTTATTCCAAAAATCAGGATGCAACATATAACCGATTTCGGCTCGATGGTGTTCTGCTTCAATTCTCCAAAAACCAATGGTGCCAATAATATATGGCGATCGAGGTAAACTAATTCCCCAGGTGATCGCCAGGTTCTGATGCATCTGAGCATCCATATTTTGTATCATGGTTTGGGCAACATGTACCGAAGCGATTTTTTCTTTATCAATAAATCTCATGGTTTTTTCTGCGGAACGCAATTCAAATAATTGTGGCGCATCCGTAAGAATCATTTTACGCAAAACAAGTCGTTCGCTTTCTAAAATGGGAAAAGGATGAAAGTTGAGATTCAGCATTTTTTAAGGGGTTTGATAAGCATAATATTAAAACAAATTTATGAGCTTACCAATTCCACTTGAACATCAATGTCCGGTGAATTGGAAAGAAAATCAGTTAGGTCTTCATTCATCATGATGCCCTGATTAAACGTACTGATGGCAACATCCAGGTTGTCCGTTTCATCATATACCCGAAGGCGGAGAGCACTTTTTCCGGGGTTTTTTTTCATGTTTGTTTCCAGGAAAAGTATGACTTCTTCTGTTACTGCCTGTGCGGGTATGGACAACTGCAATTGCCGGGTAAGGCTTGTTTTAATTGTTTCCAGGAGACGAATTTCGGTCACTTTAAATTCAAAGTGTTCCTGATTATACCGTTGTTTGAAGAATCCGGATACCAAAATACATTTTCCTTTTTCCAGATAGTTTTGAAAGCGTACATAATCATCACTCCAAAGCATGATTTCCGTTTTATCATGAAAATCTTCAATGGTCATTGAGCCGAAATTTTTCCCGGTTTTTGTCACCCGGTGTTGTGCTGTGGTAACGAGGCCTGCAAGCCGGAAGGTTTTATTGCCGGTTGATGTGATTAATGTAGTGGATGCATTTATTTCATTGAATTCGTT
Source organism: Bacteroidota bacterium (assembly GCA_018268015.1). Lineage (GTDB taxonomy): Bacteria > Bacteroidota > Bacteroidia > Chitinophagales > Chitinophagaceae > JAFDXJ01. The sequence goes on along the minus strand of JAFDXJ010000010.1, from coordinate 122,892 downwards.
CAATGAAGTAATCTGGTAATGTGCTAATTCAAATTTATAATGATCGAGCGGATGGCCACTCATAAACATACCGGTTATTTCTTTTTCAAAATCCAATAGTTCTGTCAGTGACCAGGGTGGACATTGAGGAAGGCGGGGAGTGGGAATATCCATCAATATTTCATCACCAAAGAGGGTATTACTGGTTTGAATCATATTATTTTGATATTGATTCCCAAATTGGATGACCTTTTCCAATCCTGTTTTATTATCATTTGGAGGGGTGAAAAAAAACTGTGCGCGATGCATTTCAGGAAAGCAATCAAAAGCGCCGGCATATACCAGGCTCTCCAGGGATTTTTTATTAACTGATCGCTGATTGATTCTTTTAATAAAATCAAAAATATCTTTATATGGGCCATGCGCATTTCTTTCTTCCACAATACTGTCAATGGCTGCATCACCAACGCCTTTCAAGCCTGCCAGGCCAAATCGTATTTCGCCTTTTTTATTGGGAGAAAAACCTTTTATAGATTCATTCACATCAGGGCCAAGAACATTAAGACCCATTCTTTTACATTCCTCCATAAAACCTGTGATTTTTTCAATACTGCCGGCATGATTCAAAACGGCAGACATGTATTCATGTGGGTAATGTGCTTTGAGCCAGGCCGTTTGATATGCGACAATTGCATAACAGGTAGAGTGTGATTTATTAAATGCATATTCTGCAAATGCTTCCCAGTCTGTCCATATTTTTTCAAGTATTTTTTTGGGATGGGATAATTTTTCGCCACCCGCCATAAAATAACTTTTTAAAGCATCCAGGGTTTTACGGTCTTTTTTCCCCATTGCCTTGCGCAATTTATCAGCTTGACCTTTTGTAAATCCTGCAAGCAGTTGGCTGAGTATCATCACCTGTTCCTGGTACACTGTGATACCGTAAGTATCTTCGAGCACTTCCTGCATAGCCGGTAAATCATAGGATACTTCTTCCTGTCCGTTTTTTCGGGCAATAAATTTAGGAATATAGGCCAACGGCCCGGGCCTGAATAAGGCGTTCATGGCTATGAGATGTGAAAATTTATCCGGCTTTAACTCACGTAAATATTTCACCATACCACGGCTTTCAAATTGGAAAATGCCATTCGTTTCTCCGCGTTGAAATATTTCAAATGTTTTCGCATCATCCAGGGGCAGTTCATCTAAATTGATTTCTTTGCCATTGAAATTTTGTTTAATGAGTTCCAAAGTTGTTTTTAAAATGGATAATGTTTTTAAGCCGAGAAAATCCATTTTTAAAACGCCGGCTTCCTCAATCGTACTTCCTTCAATTTGTGTAACCCATAAATTTGAATCCTTTGATGTGGCCACGGGAATTATCTCCGTAAGATCGCGGGGCGCAATGATGATCCCCGCTGCATGTAAACCGGTATTGCGCACAGATCCTTCCAGTCTTTCTGCTTCTTTTAATACATCCGCGCGTAAATCATTTCCCTGGTAAATCTGTCGAAGTTTTTTAATTGCTTCCATCTCCTCCGGAGAAAAATTTTCTTTGGATTGCAATGATTTTTCATGATCTTTTTCTTCCTTGGTAGTCATTGGCGCTTTCAATACACGACCTAAATGGGTGCCCGGTTTTTCAGGAACTAATTTAGCCAGTGCATTGCTTTCAGACAAGGGGAGGTCCATGACGCGCGCCACATCTTTGATACTCATTTTGGCAGCCATTGTGCCATAGGTAATGATTTGTGCTACCTGACTTTTACCATATTTTTCCACTACATAGTCAATCACTTTTTGTCTGCCTACATCGTCGAAATCTGTATCAATATCCGGCATACTCATCCGGTCGGGATTAAGAAAACGTTCGAATAATAACTGGTATTTGATGGGGTCAATATTGGTGATGCCGACACAAAATGCCACCACGCTGCCGGCTGCAGATCCCCGGCCCGGGCCAATAAAAACGCCCATATCGCGTCCCGCCCGAATGAAATCGGAAACAATTAAAAAGTATCCGGCAAATCCCATGGTTTTAATGGTAAACAATTCCGACTCTATTCTTTCCTGAACGACTGTACTTAATTCTCCATACCTTTTTTTAGCACCTTCATAAGTAAGATGTTTCAGGTATTCCCATTGTGCGAGGCCTTTATCCCTGCCGATGGAAAACTCCCCGGGTACGGGGAATTCAGGCAATGCAATTTCCGACATCAAATTCAAAGGTTCTATTTTACTTGCAACAAGTGAAGTATTATCCAATGCCTCGGGGATATCTGCAAAAAGTTTTTGCATTTCATCCTGAGTTTTAAAATAGAATTGATTGTTGGGAAATTTAAAGCGCCTGTTTTTTACCTGTTGCTCATCATTCACAAAATCATCCAAGCCGGGTGTTGCCTGCTTTTCGCCGGTGTTTAAGCAAAGTAAAATATCGTGTGCATTCGCATCTTCAATATTTGTATAGTGGCTGTCATTTGTAGCGATGACCGGTACATTGTATTTTTTTGCAAATCGTAAAAGGGATTCATTGATGATATCCTGATCTTTTAATTGATGTCTTTGTAGTTCTATAAAATAATCCTCTCCGAAAATATCCAGCCACCATTTAAATTCTTTTTCAGCGGCTTCTTCTCCCTGGTTTAAAATCGTTTGAGGAACATGAGCTCCAATGCAACAGGTCGTGGCAATAAGACCTTCATGATATTTCAAAATAAGTTCTTTATCAATACGGGGATATTTGCTGTACATACCTTCTATGAAACCGAGCGAGGTAAGTTTGATCAGGTTTTGATATCCTTTTTTATTTTTTGCCAGAAGTACCTGGTGATAGCGCTGATCTTTTTGTTCTTTGGTAAAATTTTTTCGGTGCCTGTCTTCAACTACATAAAATTCACAACCGGTAATAGGCTTGATCATGGGCTCATGTTTATCCGTACCGTCCTCATTTTTGCCAACTATTTTTGTTTTTTTCCAGGCTTGCTTCACAAATTCAAATACGCCAAACATATTTCCATGATCGGTTATGGCAATGGCTTCCATATTATCCTGTGATGCTTTGGCATAAAGGCTTTCAATAGAAGCAGCACCATCTAATAGGGAGTACTGTGTATGTACATGTAAATGAGAAAAACGGGGCATAATTTGATTGGGTCAATAAAGAAAACTGGAAAATGATTGATTACAAATTTCGGGAAAAAGAATCGTTTTATGGCCGTCAGTTTTCCACGAAGCAAGAGGATGTATGTTAAAAATAATTTCTCTTACATATTGGTTCATTCTAGAATACCGTTTATCTTGCAGCGGTTGTATGAAAAAAAAATTTTACATATTTATTTGTATTTCAATAAGTGCATTTTTTACATCGTGTAAATCATTTCAAAGTCTCTCAACGAAAAATACAAGTACAAACAATTCCGGAAAAGCCTCTTCTCCTGTTTTTATTGATGATATCAATGTAACGCCGGATTCAAGACGTGGAACAATCACAATGACACCGGAGAAGGATAAGAAAAAAGCGAATATTGTAATGGACCAGGATGGAGGAGATATGACACTCGCCAATACACTGCAAATGAAATATGCATCCATGCTGAATGTGGATGCTTCCGGCTTGCCTTCTCTTCCTTTATTGCATGAAGTGGACATTTGGTGGGGCACAAAATATTGTATGGGGGGCACTACCCAATCCTGTATTGATTGCAGCGCACTGACTCAAACTATTATGGAAGATGTCTATGGAGTTGACATTCCCCGTACCGCTCAGGCTCAATATGATAATTGTAAAATTGTAAAAGGAAAGGATTCATTGCAGGAAGGCGACCTGGTATTTTTTCATACTACGCGACGTGGTATCTCACATGTCGGCATGTATTTAGCTAATAACAAGTTTGTTCATGCTTCTACCAGTCAGGGCGTGATGATCAGTGACCTCAATGATACATACTGGAAAGACCGTTATCGGGGTGCAGGACGGTTTATCCAAAACTAATTTTTATATTTTCGCAACCTGTTTTTTGCCACTTCTACAAGTTGTAAAGCATCCGGCGATAGTCGGAAAAGAAAAACACAAACACCCAGGATAGCCGAGAATGTCAGACTGCGTAAAAAGAGTGCCGGCCAATTATGAAAGTTTCTTAAGATGAAATATGCTATAAAATAAGCTGCAAAACCACAAAGAATGGTATAAATTGTTTTCAAACTAAATGGTTGCATATTAAATTTTCTTCGCAAGAATTCAAAACGAATAAAATTATAAATCGTAAGTGATATAAGATCGCTGTATGCAGTTCCTATAATACCATAACTTTTTACAAAGAGGTAACTGAGTGGGATTCGTATGGCCAGCATAATGACCCCGCTAAGAAATTCAAAACGCCAATAATTGGATGCACCAATCACCTGAGCATTCACGCCGGTGCCTGCATCAATGATTCTGATGATTCCAAATATCAATAATAGGCCAATTCCCGAGGCATACGTATCCTGGATATTTACAAGATTTAATCCATCATGCACATTCAGCCAGATATTTCCAAATATGAAAATGGAAATTAATAACATGTTGATACTGGAACGCTGATAGATTCTCAGTATTTCAGCATAATTTTTATCTTTCCACATGCGCACCAATACTCCTGTAGCAATAGATTGCATGCTTCGCTGCGGGATTTGTATCAGATTGGCCACGTATAATGCAAGGGTATAAATCCCGGTAGGTTCCAATCCTAATAAACTGGCAATAATTAATCCGTCAATGGTACTACCGATGGTTGTTATAATGATGCCACCAAAAACCAGGCTTTGCATGGTAAACATTTTCCTGTAAAACTTTTTGGTAACCCGGCTTTTTTTAAATTGAAATTTTAAATGGCCTGTCTTTACCAGATAGAACAGGAGTATAAAAGCAATAACGAGGTATAAAAAAGAAAAGTAAACCATGAATGTTCGAAAGTCTATTAATTTAAAATAGTATAATAAAATAATGACTGTCGTTAATATTCGTAAGACGGTTTCTCTTAAAAAATTGGATAGGATAGTTTTTTGTAAAGCCCAGGCATATCCTTCCAGTAAAGAAAAAAACAATAAACCAAATGCAAAAGGAAAAACCCAGAAATAGTATTGCACAAATAGGGGAGAGCGGTTTGAAAATTTTTGTATAAACAAGGGTTCTAAGAAATAACCCGCTACCCCTACTAAAATGCAGCCCAGGAAAGACATCAATAAAGTACGGCCAAATAGATCGTTTTCATGCTCTTCGAGGTTATCCTGATAATAAGGAAAAAATTTGTATAATACAGGTATGGCGCCCAGGCTGGCAAAAATAAAAAAGTTTTGTCCTACATCACTGAATATCCGGGTAAGCCCATATTGCTGTGGCAGGAATGAACCGTCTTTTACAAAGAAGTAATTATTTATTGCGCCAAACAATACGCCAATATAGACCAGTATGGATGAAATGATGGCTTGTTTGCGTATGCCGGACATGAATCTATTTAAAAGCGAAATTAATTGTTTGGATTTTCATTATTGATCTGTACATAATAATTTTTATCAATATAAGAGCCGGTAAAAAAATCAGCCTGATCACCTTTTAAAATAAGCGTTTGCCATTTTTCGGTCGGGTGAAGGGTGAGCACCTGTAATTTATTATCATTGGTAAAAACCAGTGGCATATCAAATCCCGGAACACAATGCTCCCATCGGTAAACAAGATGCTTTTGATCTTTGTCAAAATAAAAATGGAACTGGGGGATTTGTATAGTCCTTAAATATTGATCAAAGACTTTACTGAAATTTATTCCTGATTTTTTATTGATATAATTTTCCACCTGGGCTGTCGTAACCGTTTGATGATAAAAAGTTTTATTCAATCCTGTTAAAATGCTACGGAATAATTCATCATTATTGATTACATGGCGAATAGCCTGAAGCATATTCCCGGATTTATAGTACATATCTCCACTACCTTCATTATTAACGCCATACTTTCCAATTATCGGTTTATCATTTTGAATATTTTTCCTGGTGCCATACACATATTCATTCCCGGCTTCCTTTCCAAATAAACATTCGGTATAAAGGCATTCGCTATAATTGGTGAAGCCTTCATGGATCCACATATCTGCAATGTCTTTGCTTGTTATATTATTGGCAAACCATTCATGCCCACTTTCATGAACAATGATAAAATCCCATTTTAAACCCCATCCTGTGCCTGAAAGGTCGCGGCCTAAATAACCATTTTTAAAATGATTGCCATAAGCCACCGCACTCTGGTGTTCCATGCCCAGATGAGGTGCTTCTACCAGTTTATAACTGTCTTCATAAAAAGGATAGGGGCCAAACCAATACTCAAAACAATGCAACATGGTTTTGCTTTGCAGGAATTGTGTGCGAGCTCGTGCTTCATCATAATCAAGCGCCCAGTATTGTAGATCCAGCCTGCCTTTCAGGCCTTGTATAGTATCTTCCCAATGAACATATTTTCCAATATAAGGAACAATATTATAATTGTTGATAGGGTTAACCACTTCCCATATATAAGTGCTCAGGCCATTTCTCTTAATAGTATTTTTTAATCTGCCATTTCCTACTGCAACTAAAGTATCTGGTACGGTTATGCGTAGTATGGCTCCATTATCCGGTTCATCTCCCTGGTAATCTTTACATGGATACCAAACGCTTGCGCCGAGACCCTGACAGGCAACAGTCATCCAGGGCCGGCCTAAAGAATCTTTTGTCCATATCCAACCACCATCCCATGGAGGGCGTTTTGATTCCCGTGGCTTTCCATGATAAAAGAGCGTGATGCTATTTTCCCCTTTTGTTTGTTTCCCGGTTTGTATGTACCAAACATTTTTATCGGCAGGATTATTTTGAAAAGACAATCTTTGATTTTGTGAAAAAACACTATCAATGATCATCGGGTTTTGCAAATCTATTTGCATGGGGATGGTACCATTCTCGATCACTTTATAAGTAATCGTAACAGAAGCCTGGATCGTTTTTGTGTCATAATCTGGTTGAACAGAAATATCATATTTTTTCACATCCCACCAGGCGCGTTCCGGAGTTACTGAGCCGCGCAGGGTATCTGCATATGTAAATTTTTTTGATTCCTGTGCATATAAAAAAAATGGCAGCATGAAGGAAAGGAAGAGTAGGCTATTAAATTTTCTCATATTTTCATGAATTAATTTTTAAGTATCCATATCCTGTGTCTATCATTTCGAAGGTGAAAAATGATAAAGACCTGTTGGATGCAATAAAATTAGGATATTCGGGTTTGAATGTATAATAAAAAATATATAAAAGGGAAAGTACTTATACGAATCGGCCTTTTCTTATTGTGTTCGGGTATGTTGAATGCCTGTACAAGAGATGTTCCTCCCGGTAAAAAAGTTTTTTATTATAATGAAACCAGTGGCATTAGCAGCCTGGATCCGGCCTATGCCAAAAGCCAATCCATTATGTGGGCAATACACCAGTTGTACAATACGCTTTTGGAAGTGGATAGTAATTTAGTAATACATCCTTCGCTGGCAAAAAGCTGGGAAATAAATGAGGACCATACTATTTATACCTTTCATTTAAGGACGGATGTATATTTCAATGACGATGCCGTTTTTCCGGGGGGAAAAGGCCGTAAACTCGTAGCAAAAGATATTGTGTTTAGTTTTCAGCGGATAATAGATCCTAAAACTGCGAGTAGTGGAGCCTGGATATTCAATGATCGCATTGCAAAAAATGGTTTTATTGCTTTAAATGATTCCACTTTTCAGTTAAAACTAATCCGCCCCTTTCAACCCATTCTTGGAATTTTAAGTATGCAATATTGCAGTATTGTAGCACCGGAATCTGTGTTGAAATATGGCGCTGATTTTCGCAGCCATCCTTGTGGTACCGGCCCTTTCAGGCTGCAATACTGGCAAGAAGGGCAGGTTATGATTTTCGAAAAAAATGATCATTACTGGGAAAAAGATTCTCTGGGAAAACGATTACCTTATTTAGATGCGGTAAAGATTTCTTTTTTCGATAACAAGGCGACCGAGTTTTTAGAATTCAGGCAAGGCCGGCTCAGTTTTATGAATGATATTGATCCTTCTTTTAAAGATGAGATCCTCACCCGAAATGGCGAATTAAGGGAACAGTGGAGGGGCAGAATCATTTTGCAAAAACATCCTTATTTAAATACTGAATATTTTGGCATTTTGGTAGATACCACTAATCCGTTAGTTAAAAATTCACCTTTAAAAATAAAAGCAGTCCGGCAGGCAATCAATTATGCCATCAACAAACCACAATTAATGATGTATTTGCGTAATTCTATTGGTTATCCTGCAGAACGTGGGATGGTACCTTATGGACTGCCTTCGGGAAATGCAGAGCATGTTAAAGGATATACCTATAATCCGGACAAGGCGCGCGCTTTATTAAAATCAGCTGGGATAGATTTTAAAAATGTTCCTGAAATAAAATTGCTCACGATTTCTACTTATGCAGATATAGCCAGTTTTGCGGCACATGCTATTGAACAGATTGGTTTAAAAGTACAGGTTGAAGTCATCCAGAAAAGTTTGCTACTGCAACAAACGGCTCAACAACAGGCCTTGTTTTTCCGTGCAAGCTGGATTGCGGATTATCCTGATGCAGAGAATTATATGGCCCAGTATTATAGCAAAAACCCATCACCTCCTAATTATACAAGATATCGTAATCCTTTATTTGATGCTTTATATGAAAAGGCATTAATTGAAACCAATGACTCCATTCGTTATACTTTGTATCGGCAAATGGACCAGATGGTCATTGATGACGCCCCGGTTGTACCTATCTTTTATGATGAAGTGATTCATTTGGTACAGCCGAATATCACCGGATTTTATCCCACTTCTATGAATATGTTGGAGTTGCGAACCGTAGATATTAAATTAGAAGAAAAATAAAATATTATAAAGTGATCAATTGGAAAGGTACCTGCAAGGCATTACACGCATGTTGCAAACGATCAGCATGGGTATCTGTAATGAATACCTGCCCATCATTTTCTAAACAAACTTTTTTCAATAAACCTTGAATTCGGTTTTCATCCAATTTCTCAAAAACATCATCCAGTAAGAGTAGTGGTGGAAAATTCTTTTTTGCCCTGATGATCTCAAATGCAGCCAGTTTGAGTGCAAATAATAAACTTTTCCTTTGCCCCTGTGATGCAGTATTCTTGAAAAGCATATCATTCATTTTTATTTCTAGATCATCTTTGTGGATGCCCATTCCTGTTCGTTGTAAATACATATCCCTGTCGAGGTTTTGGCGCAATAATTCCTCAATATTTTTTCCCTGCAACTGACTCAAATAGGCTATAGTTACTTTGTCTGAATCGCCGGCTATCTGACGATATTCTTGTATGACCATGGGTAAGAAATTTTTTAAAAAAAGATTTCTTTTTTCAAAAATCAAATTATTGAGCCTGCACAATTGTTGATCATAAGAATCCAAAAGATCTTTATCAGAATAATGATTTATAAAAGCATTTTTAAGAAAACTGTTTCTCTGGTCGAGCACTTTTCTGTATTCGATCAATTTATTTAAATACACAGAGTCCGTTTGAGAAATGATACTGTCTATCAAAGCCCGCCTGTTCTCAGGAAGGCCGGATAAGATGAAGGCATCATCGGGTGCTATAAAGACGGCAGGAAATTTTCCAATATGATGGGAAAATTTTTTACAGGGCTCATCATTTACTAAAAATTCTTTGCGGCCATTTTCCCGGTAAATACAAGTAATATTATGCAGGCCATGCGTATTCTCCATTACTCCATCCAGGCGGAACCCTTGTAAGCCAATCGTGGCATTCGTGTTTTCCGGTTTTGAAAAATAACTTTTTGTGAAACAAAGAAAGTGAATGGCATCCAGCAGGTTTGTTTTCCCACTGCCATTCGGCCCACAGATGCAAACAATCTTTTCGGAGAAATCAAATGATTGAAAGGAATAATTCCTGAATTGTGATAAAGTTATTTTTTTGATAAGCACAAATGCAAGATAAAAAACAGATTCTTATTAGCAAGTAGATCTTACGGCTTCTTATCAATGAAATTGTTTCATCAAAGTAATATTCAATCCAGCGCTTTTTATGGAAAGGTTCCCAATGCCTATCCCTTTTATGGGTACTTTGAAATAGGGCTGAAGCTGGATCGCTGTATTTTTATTTGCCTGAAAATTGACTCCGGCTCCAAGGTTGACTGCTGCAAAAAAATCTTTGGAAGAATGCGGAAAATTGTATGCACTATCATAGTCATACCTGTTAAGATTATAATTCAAATTATAAAATTCATTTTGCATGATATAGGATGATACTCCTGCTGTGATTAATAGGCTTGTTTTTTTACCTGTTTGAATATCATAACTGATATTTATCGGTATCTCCCACATTTTGCAATAGCCATTCGCAAAATTCAGCGTGGTCCCTTCTGATTGGAATAGTTCAATTTTTTTGGTGTCAAAAAATTGTCCGCTTGTGTAATAGTTTTTCTTATCAAACAGGATTCCTGTTTGTATGCCAAGACCATTTGAAAAATGATAGCCGGCTAGCAGACCTCCTCCCAATCCCAGTCTCGATACCTGTTGATTTTTTATAAAACTCAAATCGGCATTTGCGGTGAGCCCTATGCTCCAAAATGATTGAGCGGTTTTTTTATTCTTTGTTTTTTTTGTTTTTTGATCCATTTTGTTTTCATCCTTCATCATGGATGGGGGTGAGGATTCATTCTCTTTTTCATTCGGAATGAAATTCCCTTTGCTGGTATTGGTAACAGATAAATTTTTATTTTCATTCAGCTTATTTAAACCAGCTGTAGTTGTATCATATTGAATGATCTTGTCTATGTTTTGTTTATTCCCATTTTGAATCGGTGATAGGGCTATAGGATCATTGAGGTTTTTTTGAATCCCATTTTTTGAAAAATCTACATTGGATTGCCCCTTTGAAAATGAGTTGTATGCATCCTTTTGATTTTGAAGAGCTCCCGTCTGCATTCCCTGTGCAGGTAGCTTTTGTGGCTGATTCAAAAACTCACCCGGTAGTTGGGCTGATTGTATGTTTGAATCCGGATTGTTCTGAAGTGCTTCATTGGTTTTGTTATTTTCTTCCAATGAATGAGTTTCTTGTTTTTGTAAATCCGGTTGAGGTTTAAAAACAATCCATTGATAAGCAATAAAAAAAGCAGTGAGGGGAATGATGAACCACCATAAAAACAAAAAGCGTCTGCGTTTCTTTTTCTTGTCAGGGAAATCCTCTGCAAGATATGCTTTTTGTATAGCAGCATGCACATTGTCCCAATCGGCTGCCAGTTGCTCATTTAAATCGCAATGATCAGCAGCTTTTTTGAACAAATTATCCATATCGTCATTCCCTATGTTTTGCATAATGCATAGCCGGTTTTATCTTTAATTAAGTATTGTTGTAAGAATGCCCTTGCTTTAGCAAGATTACTTTTTGAGGTGCCAATGGAAATTCCAAGTATATCTGCAATTTCTGCATGGGAAAAGCCATCAATAACATAGAGATTGAATACAGCTCTGTAGCCGGGGCTGAGTTTACGTACTAATAATAATAATTCTTGATAAAGCAATTTATTTTCGCCGCTTTCCACACTGCCTGGTTTATCCCAAATGGTAGCAGGCAATTCACACAGTTGGGGATTCCTATTTTCTTTACTCATGTAATCGATGGAGGTATTGATCACGATTTTTTTAATCCAGCCTAGTAACATCGTTTCCAATTTTTCCATATCCCTGATTTCAAACTTATGAATATGGCAAAATATTTTTACAAAAGCGTCATTTGCTGCATTTTTTGCATTTTCAAAAGAATGAACATATCTAAAGGAAATCTTTAAGGCAAAGTTTAAATATCGTTCATAGAACAATTTCTGAGCATGGCTGTCATTTTCCATGCACCCTTTTAATATGTGATAAACCTCAGGCAATAATGATGAAATGTAACACTAATATAGTGTAAACTTTTTTTATCATGAAATGGTTGCTTTTCAGGGTAAAAAAAATATTTTTTTCCAAGGCAACCTCTGTCTTAAATGGGCGGTTCTTATTTAGTTAAAATCAGAAATTATGAAATTCAAACACTTTTCTTTGTTAATAGCTATGACTACGCTTGCTATATCTGTGCAAGCCAAAGAGTGGGAAATTAAGGTCGCGAATTTTCAATTTACCCCGGCCAATATTACCGTCGCCGTAGGCGATGTGGTTAAGTGGGTATGGGAAGATGGCTCCCACACGACCACTTCTACCAGTGTGCCCCCCGGGGCAGCAAGCTGGGATAATTTTATCAATGCAGGATCGACGAGTTTCAGTTATACGATAGAAGTTCCCGGTACCTATAATTATTGGTGCACCTTTCATTCTCCCAATATGGCCGGTGTCATTACTGCTACCGGGTCATTGCCTGTAGTTTTAAGTGCATTCAATATTGCCTCATACAAACCGGCCGGCACCGCATTAATCGCCTGGACAACCACCACTGAAATAAATACGGATCATTTTAATGTGCTTAAAAGTGTAGATGGTTTTTCATTCAGTGAAATAGCCCGGGTAAAAGCGGCAGGTAATTCTACAACACCGCAAAACTACCAGGTTACGGATAATAATTATGGCTCAACTTATAAATATATATATTATCAGCTTCAGATTGTTGATAAGGATGGAAAGACCTCATTATCTTCTATTGAAAAATTTGTGAATAATACAGCCATCAATAAATTAATTACACAACTGAGCCCTAATCCGGTGAGTGCACCAGGCCACCTAATGTTCCAGTTTAATGCTGATAAAGACGGATCGTTACATATTCAGTTATATAATAATTTAGGTAAATTGATGAAAGAAGATAATGCCAATGCGGTCTCAGGGTTAAATAACGGGCATTTTCACATAGGCAATTTGCCGGCAGGGGTTTATACAATTGTTTTTACTTTGGATAATCAAAGAGAATCTTACCGTGTAGTCATGCAATAATGATGCTGGTAGTAAAATAGTAAATTGATATTAATCAAAAATGAATAGGGATGCGTAAACGATTGAGACAAATGATTTAAAATTAAAACGAATCCATTTAAAGAAGGTTTCATAACAATGATGAAGTGTACATGTTGATAAAACCGGGGTCATCCTGATTCCTGGTTTTATCTTTTTATGATGTTTAATCAGTTAATAATGATTAATGGCCAATTTTATTATTTGAAAAGGTATTGGAATAATGTAGTTGCATGATCTATGCTATTTTAAAAATTAGATTCTTATACCTTTTTCAGATCTGTGAATTGCCTGACATTAAGAGGTTCATTCAATTTTTTCAGCTATAATGGATATGGCGTTTAAATGATTTTGATATTTTTTAAATACATTTTTCATGGCTAAAATACTTTTCCTTTCTTGTGGATGAGTCATAATATTAAACATGATTTTCAAATACCTGTAAAACCCTTCATCATCAATTATTCTTTTTGTCTTTAATAAGTGCATTGGATTTATTTCTGTTTTAATAATTTTAAATCCTTCCTTTTCCAATAAGTTACTCCACTCGCTTTGAGTTAAAGGCCGGGCATTCACTTTAATGGATTGTGCCAGTTCCCTTTGTATTTCAGATTTATGAGATTCTGAAATATGATCAGGTTGCAATCCAAGCTCATGGATACCGTATAAGCCGCCTTTCTTCAGGATCCGGTATGCTTCTTGGATGATTTCTGATTTCCTGTAATCAGGTTGCATGGTGAGCATCGCTTCTCCATACACTTTGCTAAAAGTATTCCCCGGTAGTGTAGAATCAGCGGCATTACCGATGATAATTTTACCCTGAGGACCATTAATTGTTCGACGAAGAAGAGCGGCCGCTTCTTCATTCAATTCTATTCCTGTATAAGATCTTGGTCTGGATTTTAATGTAATGGATGCGGTAAAACCTAATCCGGGCGCAAATTCCACTACATCATCCTGTGCATTAATATTCAAATTATGAATCAGTTTCTGTGTTAATTCCTTGCCTCCCGGACGTAAAACTTTTTTGCCCATTCTTGCTAAGATCCAGTGGCCCTGGTGGGTATTGATTGTTTTGTTACTCATCTTCAATTTTTCTTGACTTTAAGTTACAGAAAAATACAAAGGTAAAATACCCATATCTCCTAAAAGTAATCGTAATGTCATTCTTTAAAATGGATTTGGATGAATGTTGTATTTAGAATCATTCAGGAAAACATTTATGCAAAACCAGGAGATGCCATGGGAATATCACATGAATATATTATACCAAATCACTTTAATTGTAAATTGAAATGTTTCATTATTTCCACTTTTAAAAAGAGAATAAGATATGAATAAAACCTATTCAACCAATGATCATTCCGGAAAAATACAGGGGTATTTCATTTGCGATTTGAAGAAATTGTGCCAGACTGATTATTTATTTTCATCATCTATGATACGCCTGTGATAGTTAATTTGTCCAAGATGATAATTTAAATGGGTGGCTAAGAGGACTAAGGTGTTTTCAATACTTGTGGGTTTCTCCCATATTTTAATTGGGAAAGTTTCCTGGAGTTGGTCTGATGTAAGGTTATTTAATCCATCCTCAATGATCTGTATTGTTTCATCAATTTGTGTGCAAAGATCTTTGCCCGGGATATTTTTTAAACTAAACTCCAGGTCCCTTTGACGAATATAATTTGTCTTTGCCAGGCCGACACCTATATAGGCTTTTAAATTGCCCATAAGATGCAGGCATAAATTTCCTGCAGAATTTTTTATCTGACCATCAACACGCCAAAGATTGGCTTCGTGATGGTACAATTCAATTTCATTTTTTAATTGCTCCAAATTTTTCTTGAACAATTCTTTGAGTGTATTGGTAATCATATTTTAGATTATAAAAATGCTTTTAGAATTTTATCTTTTAAAAAAGGAGCCGATCCCTTTACTTATCTTCTGCACTGCTTCAATCCCTTTATTGATAGGCTCTGTAGAAATATCTTCATATTTTTCAAAGCTTAAATTATCTGTATATTGTTGTGGGTAAATGACAAACCGGCTATTAGTGCGAAAATATTTTTCCAATTTGAAAGGTAGGTTTTCCAGGGCGCTGAAATACGATGTATCACCTCTCCGCGCGGAAATCAATACAAACAAATCATCCTCATTGATATGTTTTGAAAGCACGAAAAAATCTTCCCAGTCGGAAAATGATTTGATGGTCATGGATGCAGTCATTTTTTCTTTGGTGTAAGTTTTTTTCAATGAATTCCCGGTTACATCATTACAAAAAAACAGAATGGAAATAGTTAGTTCCTGGGCCAACTTCACCAGTTTAGTGAACCATATATTAAAACCATACTCGTGTTCTGCTAAAGGAGGTACAACTATCACGATCCTTTTGAGTAAGATTAAGGGTTTTTCAAAGTGGCAAATAAAAATGGATTTGCTGGTATTGCTTAATATATTTTCCATTCTTTCCCCAAACAATCTATTAATAAAATTTGGCTTCTGTGGCCAGCTAAGAATGATGATATCCGCCATGATTTCCCTGCTTATACGCGCTAAACCGCTAGCCGCATTAAAATCAATAGTGGTAATGATATTTACTTTCGTTTCGGTAGCAGAGGCTTGTTTTACAAATTCTTCTAACTTGTTTCTTGCTTTGAGAATATTTGTTTCTGCTTCTATATTATTCGAAACAACGGACAGAATAGATACGGGGTTTGCTGATTTTTTATCTTTCATTAAAATTGCTAACTCCAGCAGTTTTTCCAGGTTAGCAATATTCGCAATAGGTAATAGAATATGTTCACTATTCGCTCCATTTAATTTTAGTAAACTATCCGTATTTGTTTCTGATTCTACAATAATTTTTTTAGCTGCTTTTTCTGTAGCAAAAGAAGCCACAATACAAGTAATTAATATGAGTATAATGGTGCCATTCAGGATATTCTCATCCAATATATTTGCCTGATAACCTACTAAGACAACCGCCAATGTAGCAGCGGCATGAGCGCCACTAAGACCAAAAATCAACTGACGTTGTGCTTTTGAATATTTAAAAATGATTTGCGTAAAGAAGGCAGCTAACCATTTACCGAATAATGCTACAATGGTAAGAGTTCCTGCAACGATCAACGCTGTAGGCCCGTTTAAAATGACTCTTACATTCACTAACATTCCCACACTGATGAGAAAAAATGGGATGAATAAAGAATTCCCGATAAATTCAATACGATTCATCAATGCGGATGAATGGGGAATCAGTCTGTTTAAAGCTAAGCCCGCGACAAATGCTCCTATGATTGGCTCTACTCCTGCAAGCTCAGCCAAAAAAGCCGCTAAAAAGACGATGGATAAAACGAAAATGTAATGTGAATGCTTTTCACTTTCGAGTTTTTTAAAAAACCATTTTGCAATTCTTGGAATGAATAAAAACATAATCACGGAAAAAATAGTCAATGAAATGCCTAACTGTATCCAGAATGCTGAATTTAATTTTCCTAAACTATTATTCATGATGACCGCAAGAATAATCAATACTGCCGCATCGGTTAAGATGGTTCCACCAACTGTTATGGCTACTGCCTGGTTTTTAGAGACGCCTAATTTACTGACAATCGGATAAGCCACTAATGTATGCGTAGCGAACATACTAGCCGTTAAAAAGCTTGCATTGAAATCAAACCTGAGCAAGTAATAACAAACAGGAAAGCCGATCCCCAGTGGAATGATGAAGGTGAAAAAACCGAACAATAAACTTTTATTGCGATTGGCTTTGAATTCATTCATATCAAGTTCCAGCCCCGCAATAAACATAATGTAAAGAATCCCAATGGTGGAAAAGAGATTTACGGCAGAGTTTTTCTCCAGAATATTGAATCCATAAGGGCCAATTATTACACCGGCTATTATTAATCCAATGATTCCTGGGATATTTAATCTTCTCAGTAATATCGGAGAAAGAAGAATGATAAATAAAATGAGTGAAAAAATCAATACGGGATTACTTAATGGTAATTCAAATTCATGCATTAAGTGTTTAAAAAAATCAGTCATATCAATTTTTATAATTCTTTATTGAAATAGAAGCAATTCATAAACTTTTGGCTAAGCAAGACTTATTCGAACTTTCGGTTAGCGCATTTTTGAAATCTTCATTTTTCACAGCGATTGCAAAGCAGTAAATATAAAAATTAAAATGGATTTTAAATCTATCAGGAGTATCAAAGATGGCCTTTTGTTAATTTTTTAAAATTCTGTGGAAAGACATGTTGACGGGGTGCAAATTCGTAGCAAGTCAATCTATATCTAAAATGATTTTAGTAAAGATCTTCTATTATATTTCAGTGGAATTCATTTGATGATACTGTAATTACAGCCACCGTCTCGTTTTACTTTTATACTGTATATACTCTTGTCCAAATGCGGCTTCTAAATATCTTTCTTCCCTTTTAATAATATACTCTTGGATAATGAGCATGAGGAATGGGAAAAGAATAAGATTCCACCAATTCCCAATCAAGCCCGTTATCCCTACATATAAAATGCCTAGACCCAAATACATGGGGTTGCGGGTGATGGCATATACCCCGGTGGTTTGCAGCGATGATGCCGGTTTAATGAGCACAACTGTATTTTTGGTAATAAAGAACTGACGTAAACTTCTAATTAAGAAGAACAAAGATCCCAAAATGAATATCACGCCCAATAACTTCATGATGGTGGTATGAAAAAGCATATCTGAAATAGGTACTTTTTTTTGTATCTGAAGTGCAATAATAAAAGTCAGCACATAAAATAACGGTGGTGGTATATATATGCCGGGGCCTTTTGATTTGTCTAATGAAGCACTCATGTTAAAAATATTTTTGGATATAAGTTAGCAAAAAATATTTTATAAAAAGAAGAAAATGCTACACAATTTGTGATGCAAGTTGTAATTCATTTATTCAGAATAATTTATTACTTCTTCATCTACTTGAAAATTTTTATTGAAGTGAATTATTTCATCCGATTTTTGATTTGCAGAAGCGTTGGAATAATAAAGAGTTAAGCGATTGGTTCTAATTAATACATCTATCAACTCAAACTTTAATTGAGGATTTCTTTGCAATAGTTGAATATTGCCACACAAAAGACTTGGGCTGATGATAAAGGGTTGCAGTTCTTGTTGCAAAAATGAAATGTAAGCTGCGGAGCCGCCATAATTTAGGATATCCTCTTTTATTCCACCATCCCAAACATATATTTCCGGGTATTGTATGGTATCATTTACCTGTTAGTCATCCGGATGGTAAATATTTATCCTGCGTCATTCATTTAACAATGTGGAATGTATTTGGGTAGTCATCCCGATGCTTAAAGGTTGAAATGCTGTTTCCACCTGGGCTTTGGCAAAATAATTTGTTAGCAGAAAGACTAATATGGCGACAATATTTTTCAATTTACAAAACTTTTTTTATGACAAAGGTTATAGGGAGATGTTCTTCAAAATGAATTATAACCTTTCCATAAATTTTTTAAAATTGAGTAAGATAGCATCTGTAAACTTTTGTTGCATTTCTATTGCAGTTTCAGTATCCGGTTCAAAGGTTTCGCAAATGATTGTAGCATTACCTAATGCCTGAAATGCTACTTTATTTTTTCTTCCATCATCACCTTTGCTTACAATACTCTCAAAGGGAATAATGTGCTCGTAAACTCCGGTGTAATTAAAACCTTCCTTTGTGCTTGCATTTTCCATACGAAAATTGAAAGCGCCTCCGTTTTTTACATCATTTTCTACCATTGGACAATGCCAGGTATCAAAAGGTACATTCCACACTTTAATAGATTCAGGGTTTATCCAATGTTGACAAACATCCTGTATTGGTTTATCTACTTTAATGGTTGAGATTAATTCGTTTTTCATTTTTTATACATTAAGTGATTATTCCTGTCTTTTCTCATCTTCCCACAATACTGTACTTATTTTCCATCCTGTAAAAGTTTTTATAAATTGAAAAAGTTTGTTCCCTTTTTGTTCAAAATACTTTCCCTCCAATATGCCACTCTTTTCGTAATGAGAATAGCGCTGGGAAATGTTTTTGTTGATAGTAGTTGTTTCAAAAGTTTCATGTTCTTCAAATTGGGTTAAGGTACCATCAGTCAATATTTTTTGCCTTGATGTAATAAAGGTTTCTATATTATAAGTATGATGCACTTCACCGGATTTGGAAATAATGATGCCTTCGGGGATGCAAATTTGTCGCAATAATTCAGTGTTGGGCTGCTTATTATTGGTTCTGGTAAAAACATTATAAAATGTTTTTATCAAAATGTTAATCAATTTCTTTTCATTATCAATTTTATAAATGTGCAGTAATGTATTGTCAATAACGATTTCTTTTTCAAAATAAAAACCTAGTTTCTTCAGCAATTTTATTGAAGAATGGTTTTCAGGAATGGTTACTGCTTCTAGTTGGGTATAATCATTTATCATGTTTTTTATAACCGCTTGTGAAGCTTCATAAGCATAGCCCATGTTGGAATATGCAGGCAGAAAAGCAAAACCAATATCAGGGGTTTCTAAATAATCCCGCTTTATGTATGTGATGATGCCTATTTTGGTTTTATCTTCCTTAAGGCTCACCGTCCAATAAGTAACATTAGGATTGGATTGTATTTTAGTAATGTAATTGCTTGCATCTTCTAAGGAATTTACATTTCTATTCCCGATAAACCGCAACCATGCTTCTGTATTTACCAAATCAAAAATAAAACGGGCATCTTTTTTAGACAGTGGTTCTATCAAGAGCCTTTCCGACTGACATGTTTGTGTAATAGATTCCATAATTTTAAAACATTCATTGCCTGCCTTTATAAAATTCAAATTGTTTGATAATAATCATTAACAAGTTTCAAACTACCAGTAAATTTTTAATTAAATTTTCGTATTACAAATATCGTAGCCACTTTTTTTCTCTATGCTTCATTTTATAGTTACCATATTTTTTGCAAAGAGGGTACATAATTATTACCACAGCTACCCATACAAGATATACTGCCCAAAGCTCAATACCCGAGCCGCTTTTGGGCCTCCCGAAATTGAAACCAAATATCATATCGGAAACAGCAAACCCTTGCATAAATATCATTGCGAATACGAGTAGATGGATGAAATAAAAATGGACAATAAAATAAAACAGAGGCACTTTGCCATACACGCAGGTAATTTTGGTAAACCTGTTTTGAATGCCTTCTATTGCTGCCAAAATCAAAAACATAAAACCTAAAAACAGTAAAACAAAATCTAAAGATGGTGGGTATTTGGTAACATTTATAAAAGATAAAAAAGTAAACCATGCTGTTTTTTGATGTGCCCATGCAAACGAATCACCATAAATATTTACAGCCCTGATTAAAATAAATAATGCAATAGCTGAAAAACCAAATTTTACAAGAAGATTTTTTCTTTTCATTTCATCCATCTCAAATAACCTGCCTGAGGCAAAGCCCACCAGCATAATGCCCAACCAGGGAATGGGTGGATAACCCATGACGAATATTTTTCCACTACCAAAGGGAAAAGTGCCTGGCGCAAAGAAGGGCATCAGTACTCTTTTGAATAGTGATGTTTCTGCGCCGGGTACCAATGGTGCTAAGTTGTGCAGAAAAATAATTGCCAGCCCTATAATGGCAATTGTTTTAATATTTGCTTTTATCAATAAACCCAATACTATAAATCCACAACCGATGGTTGCAATTACGTCAAACAAAAAAACATTGAAATGTATATCGAACCATAGCCCGAAGTTTACCAGCGTAAACTCTACAACAATAAGCCAAAGCCCTCTCGTTAATAAAAATTTTCTTGTGGATGCAATGTCATTTGTTTTTTTCATTGACAGGAAAGCAGAAGTCCCCGAGAGAAAAACGAATGTTGGTGCACAGAGGTGCGTAATCCACCGAGTGAAAAATAAGGCAGTAGTGGTGGTGGCTAAATCTGTTGGTTGCTGTGTGATGGATGTTGTATGCATCATGTCCCGAACATGATCTAATGCCATAATGATCATTACAATGCCACGCATGATGTCAATGCTTGCAATACGTTTCATTTATTTATCTTTTAAGGTTAGATAACCGTTGAGTATTTATGTTTAAGACAATTATTTTACCAGGAATGCTTTACGATAGTCACTCGGATTTTTATCAAATTTTTGTTTAAATGAAGTAGCAAAATATTCAGGTGTTTTAAAACCGGAAAGATGTGCTACCTCACCAATTGACAATTCTGTATTCTTTAATAAAAATTTGCTATTTGCCATCCGCATATTTAATAAATACTGATTGGGAGAATAAGATGTAAGCTGCTTAAATATCCTGCTGAAATGAAAGGGGCTAATACAAGCATGTGTGGCAACCTGGTTTAGCGAAATATCTTCAGTTAAATGCCTGTACATATATTCTTTTGCCATCTCCACCACAGGAAGCTGATATTTTTTTACAGCATCATTAATATAATTGATTTGATTGGGGTTGTTACTAATGATTTCAAATACACGATTCAAAAATTCTATAACCAAAACATCCATTTCTAACTGATGAACAGTATGCCTGTTTTCAAAAATTTGATAATGCAGGTAATCAAGAGCGGGATTGCTTTTCAATGATAACGATAACAAATTGTTATTGGTCAGAAAAAACACATTTTTATCTTTTGCATTTTGCAAAATGGTTTGATAAAACTGTGCGTTAAACCTTATAATAGTGCATTGCCCAATTGTAGGCAGTATTTTGAAATCGCATTGCGGTTTATCCAACAAAATGCAGCCGGTATGCAAATTATAATTGTGCCGAAATAAATCAAATAATAAATTGCCGCTGTGAACATAGGTTACACAAAAATTTTCATTCCACCCTTTAATAATTTCTGAGCTATCGTCATGATTCATAAATTTTATTTCATATAAATCAGAACGAAACACAAAATCCTTGTGCGCTGTAACTATATTTTTCAGTACTTCTTTCATTGATAATTACTACCTCAAAAATGCGGCAATAACAAAATTATGCACATTAATCCTTGATTTGTATATCAAAGAAAAGAAAGCAAGAATTTGAAGGTTGACTGATTTATTAAACTGATAAATACTTAGTACAGCATAGTATTTTGGACGTAGTTGAATGTTGATTTCTTTTTATTGTCTTACTCAAGATCGCCTTTTAAAGCATGATATATAGCTAATGAATGCCCATAACCTAAATCAAAATCCTCCTTTAACCAAGCAATTACTTCGGCTGGTTTTATGGTTGCTTTCATCATGCCTTTTTCAAAATATCCTTTAGCAATGGCTAATTTTTTAAAATCGCCTGGCGTTTTTCCTGTTTTTATTTTGATGTTTTCAAAGTATTTCTGAATTGGTACTTTGTTTGGCATATTAATGTATTATTTTAAGATGAAAGTTACGCACCAAACTGACGCAAATGATGATCAATATGTTTAAATATCATCTGCCCTGTATTTTCTTTAGTCATTACTCCAAAAAAAGGATGGATGAAACCATCGTTTGAAAAATGCTGGTATTCATCAATCAGGTTAAGCCATTTCTTTTTTTCTTTAGCAAAATCAATATCACCGGTTATTTTAAAAGAAGGCACAGTGGGCAAATTCTTCTTCATCGGTTCTTCTTTCATCATGTTTTTTAAAGCATACTTACCTACTATTTTGCCCAGCAATGACTGCTTATATTTCTTTTTTCCCAGTGCCATTTCATCCCATTGGGTACAATGTTTCATCATTTGAGCAACATTCATTTTGCCCCATTGGGCTACGCTGTTTTCATTCAATGAATTAATTCTAAATATCAATTCATCTCTAACATCTTTATCAAATATTGATTTCATTTTCTAAGAATTTAATTGCCCAAGAGAAAACCAATTCCCTGAATCATCTATAAATAAAGCTTCGTATCCATAAAATTCTTTTGTTGGCGGCTTTTTAAAAACTACAGCTTTTAATTTCATTTCTTCATAAGTAGCCATTAGGTCATTGCAAGTAAAAACTGCAGGGCCGAAAGTCCCTTTTTTAATCAGTATTGTCATTGCCTGAACAATTCTTTTATATAAATAACTGTTGGGATATTGTTCGGTTGTCATTTTATTACAAAGATTTTTATTTGCTACCAGGGAATTTCACCTGTTTCGGGATTATTTTCTTCACTAAAAAATTTCCCTGTTGGTCCGCTTTTGTCAATTAAAGCATATTTTACAATTCGCTTTCCAGCATCTTCTAAAGTCCCTGTTCCTCTATGCCCGTTAAAATCTGTCTTGGTATAACCAGGGCATACTGCATTTACTTTAAAGTTAGTATCTTTTAGTTCGTATGCCAAAACAACGGTGTACATATTCAAGGCAGATTTTGAGGTAAGATAAACCACACCTTTATAGTCGTAATATTTGTAGGAAGGGTCACTGTGTAAAGTAATAGAGCCTTGACTTGAACTAACGTTTACGATACGAGGTGCGGAAGAATTTTTCAATAAATCAATAAATGCTTGTGTAATTCTTACCACACCAAATACGTTAGCATCATAAGCTGCTTTGAACTGCTCAATAGTTGCGTCAAATGCAGACTGCGGGTAGCCTCCGTAAATACCTGCATTGTTGATAAGAATGTCCAACGATTTCGTTTTATTACCTAACGTTTCACGGGCTTGTTTTACTGATTCATCATTTGTTATGTCAAGTTGTATGGCTTCTACATTATCTATTCCTTCCGATTTTAATTTGTCAACGGCTGCTTTCCCATTTTCCAAATTTCGGCTACCGAGATATACATAAATTCCTTTTTGTGCAAGCTGTTTTGACACTTCAAAACCGATGCTTTTGTTTGCTCCTGTTACTAATGCTGATTTCATTTTTATTAATTTAAATTGATGAAGCAAAAGTAGATAGCCTTAAAGCAGTGCAGATGGACAAATCAATTTATTGTCTTGATGAATCTTGCAGGGTTAAAAATTCACTTACACTTTTCCCTGTGCTTTTTTTGAACAGTCTTGAAAAATAGTCAGGGTCATTAAAACCCAACTCATACGCCACTTGTTTTATGGAAATATTAGAATAGCGTAGTTTACGTTGGGCTTCTAACATCAAACGATTGGTAAGAAAATCTTTTGGCGATGTACCTGAATGTTCTTTCACAAGCCGGTACAAAGTGTTGGTACTTAAAGCCAATTTTTCTGCAATTGTATTAATGGATGGATGTTCTGTAAGATGTGTTTCTACAATTAATTTGAACTCAACAAACTTTGATAAATTCGTATTTACAATGTCAGCCGTTTCATT
Source organism: Bacteroidota bacterium (assembly GCA_018268015.1). GTDB lineage: Bacteria > Bacteroidota > Bacteroidia > Chitinophagales > Chitinophagaceae > JAFDXJ01. Next base: position 98,547 of record JAFDXJ010000010.1, on the reverse strand, counting down.
TTTAAAATAGGCACTGTTCAATTCCGACAATAACAAATTCAGGTAGGCTAATATTATTTCCGTGTCGGTTGAGTGTTTGTCTATATGAAGTATTTGATTTAAAATTTCAAAAACCTTTCTTATCCTTTCTCTTGTAGCATCGTCAAAATTTATGGTTTGTGTATTTAAAGGATTAACTAAAAACGGAAAGCGTTGCGGTAGCAAAGACAATGTATTTTCATCAAATAACACCTTAAAATATTTAAGATTGTCTATTGTAGCAGGTGGTTCAAAAATTTGATTTGGCATTGCAAAAAGCAACTGCCCGTCAGTAATAGTAATGTCTTGCAAGTCCAATTTGTAAGAAACAGAACCGCTGTCAATTAAAACGATAAAATAAGAAGTCAACCTACGTGGATGCAATAGTTTTTGCTGAATATCTGCAGTAGGATAAGGATTGTTGTTTGAGACAATCTTTATTTGCGGCTTGCCATCCTGAGAGTGTTCATATTTTTTGTTTGTTTCCAGCATGTAGTCTGCTAAAATTTTGTAGTGTTTTATTTATGGTTATTGCTTTACGAAAACATAAATATACAAACCATTTTATCAATCACTTGTTCCAAACCAATTTTTGCAAAATGACTGATGGAACCAAAGTCTGCATATTCAGTAATGGTCATCTCCGTTTTTTCTTCTCCTGATTTTTTGAAAGATACTACGGTTCGTACATCACGTGGAAAATCGGCAGGCATACCTACTGTTGTTGGGTCAATTTTATTTCCTGATTCATCTGATAAACTATGTATGTATTCTATCATTTGGAGCGGAATAATTTTGACATACTCCCATACGGAGTAATGCTCCTGCCCGCCCATTTCTACTGGCGCCAGCATACTTACAATAGATTTGCCGCCAATGCGAAAATCGAGTTTTGCTACCGGTGAAGTATAGTGCTTCGGACCCCACCAGCGCTTTACCAACTCAGGGTCAGTCCATAATTTCCAAACCTTTTCAACAGGTGCGTTGAACATGCGGGTTACTTCTATTTGCTTTTCCATTGTTTAAAGCATTCATAAATATAAACTCAAATTTGTGCTGTGAGATTTTGCTGCACAAATCTATTTCTCAAAAGTTTTAAGCACATTATCTATTAAGAAATCAATTTCTAAAAAATTATTAGCAAGGGATAACACATTTTTTTCAATATTATTTTCATCCAGTTCTATCCATCCTTCCATCAATGTTAAGGGGCCAAAACTTATGCTTACATTTTTCCAATTGCTTTGAAAATATTTAAACTGTTCTCTAAACCTTTCAGCAAATTTTTTACTTGCAATGGCGTGGCCTTTTAATTTCCTGAGTTTGAAAGCATGTATATTATAATACAGCTTACCTTCCTCTATAGTTTTATCATTTATCCAAATAGAAAAAAATATTCTTGCTTCAGCATTCAGGGGATTGTTTAAATCATTTGTCCAGGCGGGTTTATACAATTTCAAGAAAACAGAATCTAAAACAACACCTACATCTTTTTCCAAATGCTTCCTGCTTAACTCCTTTTTGTGAATTGCATCTGCTGCTTTATTAAACTTGTTTAAATAATACTCAAAATCCATATTCACTATAATTAAAATTGAAGTTAACTACTATTCACCCAACTGAAAAAAACCAATAGGGTTTCCCTCTGTGTCACTGCACAAACTGCAATAACCCGGGGCATCCACCGGGAATTTTGATTTCAAAACCCTGCCTCCGGCTGCAATCACATTTTGTTCGCTTGCTGTGCAATCCTCCGTTGGGAAATAAATAATAGTGTTCACTGCTTTTTCATCGCCAGTTTTGGTACCCTGCATTTCAATTAATGTGCCGCTAACTATACTATTGTCTTTGCCGGTGGCAAAGGATGCCATTTTCAATACGGGGGTTTCTACCACCTCATTAATTTTTTCGTTTAACACGGTTGAGTAAAACTCTCTGGCACGGTGAATATCTTTCACATATATTTCAAACCAGCAAATGATGTTTTTGTTCATGTAGCTTTTTATGTTTATAGATTATAAAAATGATTTTCCTGAATAATTTTCCCATCTTTTCAACGCTGTACAGACAACTGTTTATAGTCTAATTTTCCAAATGTTTTGTGAGTGAAAATATAATGCCAATGAACTGCGGAGAGATTACTATCAATAACAGTTGAAAGCAACTGAATTTTTTCAATTGTTGTGTTGTTCATAAATTTTTCTACTCCCTGGCGAAGGTTTTCCAGCCCTTTTACGGGTTCATTATTATTGTCTGTTGATATAATGTTTTCATCGTAAAAAGTAGCTACCGCCTCCATAAACTGATGTTGGCTTAATATGCTGTAAAACGCATGTACTGTTTCTTCAAAGTTTTTCATATTGATTATAATTTGTGTGATTAATCGTTCAATTTTTTCTGTATTTGCCAATAATGCCCAAATGGATCTTTAAATATTCCCTGCCGGTAACCATAGTCGTGGTCAGTAACAGGACTGACTTCTGTTGCTCCCGCGGAAACACCACGATTAAACACTTCTTGTACATCGTTCACAAATAAACCAATAACCGTTGTTACACCTTTTGCACTTACAGGTTCCAGCGCATCCAACCATTGCATCGTTTCGTGCAGGTGAAAAATAGCCCCATCTATATCCAACTCTGCCACATGAATACTATTATCATCGTTGCGAAAACAAAAATGTTCTCTTGCCCCAAACCTGGTATAAAAATCAATATTGTATGTACCATTTGGAATATGCAGTTCGGGTGCAAAAAATGTCTCAGTAAATTGCTTAGTCATATTTTTAAGATTAAATTTTTATCAACTAAAATTATTGACAACTACGCTATAAAATTATTCTCCTGTTTAGCTGTTTTCAAAATTCATATTTTTAAACCACTTTTTAGCAGAGTTTCTGCGATGCGGGCAACCGGGCCAACAACAAGGGCGTTTCTTGCCTTCTAATATTTCTTCGCTCAGGCGTATAATATGTTCTTTCCTGGTGTCTTCCTGTTTTACAATGGTTGTCCAGCAAATCCATTCGTTGCGTGCCAGCGGCGTAAGTTTGTTCCATTTTTCTAGCAACGCAGGCTGAGAAAGTAAAACGGCTTTTATATCATCAGGCACCTGGTGTACCACTCCTTCTGCAATAATTATATTTTTCATTTCTTTTAGTTTTTAAAAATTAAAAATTAACCAATATTGACGGAGGGCGTAACTATCATAAAGTTATTGCTAAACCTGCAATTAGAAGCGACACAATAATGTGAATTATCGAATCACAATCCACTCTGAGCAAAACAATTTTTGGATTCATCATTTTTAATTTATGCTGTAGAAATAATCTTTCTGTTTGCAGGCCTGAAGTACCAGGATATCAAAGTAAGGATTAATAGAAATGTACCCGGTAATATTTCTACAAAAGAATCTTTTACAGCAATATGCGAAACGATAGCTCCTGACATAATGAAGAAAAATCCTGCATAGGCCCATTCTTTTAGCAAAGGATATTTGGGAATAAGAATAGCAATAGCTCCCAATAATTTCCAAACACCCAATAGCATTAGCAAATACTGTGGATAGCCCAAATGAGAAATCATATCTGCGCCGCCTTGCCCATTTTTTATTTTAAATAATTGCCCTGCCCCGGTGGCCACCATACCTAAAGCAAGCCAGATGGTTGCAATCCAGTAAATGATTTTATTTCTTTTTGACATGTTGTTTTTTATTTTAGTTTACTCACTATTTCCTGCAGGCGATTGTGTGCCAGGTTAATGCCTTGCGAAAATGGCATTTTCAATAATTGGTCTCTTACTGCTACAGATTTAAAAATCATCTGCATAGTGAGTTTACTGGTATCATCCGTTAGTTTTTCAAATTCCATAAACTCTAATTGTACCGGAAATGGCGCATTTTCCATTTCAAAGGTTCTGGTAATTTTTTTAACTGGCTCAAACTCCAGTATAACACCTCCTGAGCCGAATATTTTATTTCCTTTTGCATCAATGGTTTCTAATTGCCAGGCACCGTATTTTCTATTTTCCTGTTTTACCACTTTACTATCTCCAAGCTGGTGCGACATCCATTGTTCAATAATTTCAGGCTCCGTGTGCGCTTTAAATAGTAATTCCACCGGCAAGTAAAATTCACGGGTAATAAACAATTCCTGCTTGCCTTCTTCAGCTTCGATTTTTGTTTTCTTTTCCATCTTATTTTATTTTTTTGATTTGTATTTTTTCATTACTGACTCTAATTTGTTAAAGCGGTCGTCCCACATTTTTCTAAAAGGTTCAATAAATTCAGCTACTTCTTTCATGGTTGTTGCATTAAAGTGGTAAAAAATTTCCCTGCCGCTTTGCTCCTGAGTCAGCAGGTCACATTCAGTAAGTATTTGCAGGTGTTTGGAAACCGTAGGCCTTGCCGTATCAAAGTTTGCGGCAATTGCGCCTGCGGTCATTGCCTGCGAAGCCACCAACAGCAGTATGGCTCTTCTTGTGGGGTCGGCAATGGCCTGGAAAACGTCTCTTCGTAAATTCATTGTGTAGCTATTTGGCTACAAATATATGTGTAGTTATCTAACTACGCAAAATTTTTTACAAAAATGTGGAAAATAGTTGCTGTACTCTTAAATTGAAGTCAGACCAAATACTTCTACGGCGGTTCCTTTGAGATGAATGAAAGGGTTAATTAGTGCACAATTTTTTGATTGTGATGGTGATGATTGATTTCTTATTTTAAAAGCTTATTTTTTATTGAGAAGCCTTTACTCCATATTGTATGGCTTCATTCAATATAGCAAGGTCTATATCTTTTATCGTTTTAAATTTAATGCAATAACCAGTCACAGTTGCTTTGCCTATTTTTTTGCCATAGGTTTTCGTTAAGTATGTTTTATCTTTTAAGCCCATGATATAAACAGAGATGCCCGTTGTATTGGCACTCAAACCAATTTGATAAAATTCCTTTGTTGTTTCATCGGCATAATTTACGGTATAAGAACCGTAGCCGATATTGGGGTTAGAAACAATTTTACCTTTTTCATCTTTACCATCGAGGAACCAAAGTTTACATCCCGGCATTAGTTTTAATAGGTGCTGATGCAATGTTTGCATTTCACTGGCTTTAGGTTCAGGTTGGCTGGCGATATATTTTTTGATTTCGATTTCTATTTTCATAAAACGATTTTGGCGGTGCAGTTTTTTCCTGAAGTTATTCTCAGGTGGCGCCTTAGTCTAAAAAATTATTCATATAAGTTAGAATGGTTTCTGTTTGCATCATCAGGCTAACATGCCCTTGTGAAGGAACAATAGCAAGCTGAGATTCTGGCATTGGCGCCATGTCTGCAGCTATACCCCCTCCCAGCAATTGATATGTTTTTATCAATTCGATTTTATCCGTTCCGTCATTGTCACCAGATATGATCAATACAGGCGCAGAAATTTTTGAAATATTAGCGTCACCAACATTGAACGGCTCTTTGGCGAGAGCAAACATCTGCTCTAAAAACTTTCTCCATTTTGTTTTATCAGGTGCCACTGCATCGTATGCTGTTTGTAGTGCTGTGTTATCAAAAAATTCAGGCTTGAAATCTTTGAACGCATTATTTACTTCGGGTAGCCAACCATTGGTTTTATAAGTAGAAGAAATGATCACTAATTTTCTTAAACGCTTAGGGCTTTGCACGGCAAACTGATAGGCAACCGAGCCGCCCATGCTATAACCTGTCACATCGGCGCTGTCAATTTTTAAGTAATCCATTACTCCTTCCACATCTTTTGCCAGGGCAACAATATCTAATTTTCTGTCTGAATAGGGTGAGTGCCCGTGTCCCTGAAATTCAATGGCGATTACTTTTCTTGTTTTTGATAATTCAGGAATTAATTGCGTCCAATTTAATTCAATAGTATAAAAAGCGCCGTGCAATAATATTATAGGCTCGCCCTCACCATATACTTCGTAATAAACTTTAATGCCATTTACCGGAGTATAGCCACTATCAATTATCATGATTTTATTTTTTTTGCAATTAATAATTTTTCAAATAATTTATGGTTATAGAATTAGGTATTTTGATAGCAAACGTTTATTCCTATTAGGTTTTTCTTTATTTACTTTTTGTCTTGATACAAAAAGTAACAAAAAAATCAAGGCTGCATAAAAAAAGCTAAAAATTTGCATGTCCGCCTAAAATAAAATTAGTTCAGACGATAGATCATACCCGGGCTATAGTGCGACTTACCAGCCCCCTGCAATATTCAGCTTTTTCAGCATTAATTTTATTTCTAAACGGCTGCCATTCAAATTTTCTTAACGCTTTTTTTATGAGGTCCAAGCCGCAAGCCTTGCAAATCTGTTTTGCGCTCATTCTACCTAATCCTATATGGTTATTGCAAACACATCTTTGGACCCATTTCAATCTTTCACTGATTATTTAATTTGCCCGTTATATCTGGAGTCGAAATCCACCATCCATTCAATACCAAATTTATCTCTGAACATTCCAAAGTAGGAGCCCCAGGGGCTGTCACCAATAGGCATTTCAACACTTCCACCGGTAGAAAGCCCGTTGAATAATTTATCGGCTTCTTCTTTGCTTTCTGCACTAATGGAAATCTTACTCCGGGTTTCATTTTCGCTATGCTTTCCCATAAATTCCGGCGTATCACTTGCCATTAATACGCTTTGCTTGCCAATGGGTAATGCGATATGCATAATTTTATTTTCCTCTGATGCCGGTATGGGGTGACTATGATCGCCGGGCAGGTCTTTGAAACGCATTACCATGGCAAATTCGCCACCGAATACCGATTTGTAAAATGTAAATGCTTCTTCGGCATTTCCGTTGAAGTGAATGTAAGGATTAATTGTTGCCATGATTTTTAATTTTAATTGTGATGATTGATTTTTTATTTCAAAAGTTTATTTCATTATTGAGAAGCCTTAACTCCATATTGTATTGCTTCATTCAATATAGCAAGGTCTATGTCTTTTATCATTTTAAATTTTATGCAATAACCGGTCACAGTTGCTTTGCCTATTTTTTTTCCAAAGGTTTGAGATAAATATGTTTTATCTTTTAAACCCATGATATAAACAGAGATGCCCGTTGTATTGGCACTTAATCCAATTTGATAAAATTCCTTTGTTGTACCATCGGCATATTTTATGGTATAAGAACCGTAGCCGATATTGGGGTTAGAAACAATTTTGCCTTTTTCATCTTTACCATCGAGGAACCAAAGCTTACATCCCGGTAACAGTTTAAGTATGTGTTGATGTATCTCTTGCATTTCACTGGCTTTAAGTTCAGACTGGCTGGCGATATATTCTTTGATCTGTTCTTTTACGTTACTCATATAAACTATAATTAGCGTTATTTTAAAAAATCGTTCAGATAATTCAAGATGGTTGTTGTTTGCATCATCAGGCTAACATGCCCTTGTGAAGGAACAATGGCTAATTGCGATTTTGGCATTGGTGCCATGTCTGCAGCTATACCCCCTCCCAGCAATTGATATGTTTTTATCAATTCGATTTTATTCGTTCCGTCATTGTCACCAGATATGATCAATACAGGCGCAGAAATTTTTGAAATATTAGCGTCACCAACATTGAACGGCTCTTTGGCGAAAGCAAACATCTGCTCTAAAAACTTGCTCCATTTTGTTTTATCAGGTGCCACTGCATCGTATGCTGTTTGTAGTGGTGTGTTATCAAAAAATTCAGGCTTGAAATCTTTGAACGCATTATTTACTTCGGGTAGCCAACCATTGGTTTTATAAGTAGAAGAAATGATCACTAATTTTCTTAAACGCTTAGGACTTTGCACAGCAAACTGATAGGCAACCGAGCCGCCCATGCTATAACCTGCTACATCGGCGCTGTCAATTTTTAAGTAATCCATTACTCCTTCCACATCTTTTGCCAGGGTAACAATATCTAATTTTCTGTCTGAATAGGGTGAGTGCCCGTGTCCCTGAAATTCAATGGCGATTACTTTTCTTGTTTTTGATAATTCAGGAATTAATTGCGCCCAATTCAATTCAATAGTATAAAAAGCGCCATGCAGTAAAACGATGGGCCTGCCTTCGCCATATACTTCATAATAAACTTTAATACCATTGACTGGTGCATAGCCGCTGCTGGAAGGCTTTACTTGCTGCGCGTTTGATGAAGATGCTGCAACCATAATTGTAACTATTAGTATTGATTTGAATAAATTTTTCATAACTACCATTTGAATCTTATTAAAATCATTTTTTTGATAATGCTGCCAACAGGTTTTCGAGGTTTGCCAAAGACATTTTCATTCCCTGTGTAAATCCTTCCAATACCCGTTCCAACCTTTCAAGCGATTCATTATATATACTAATATTCACTTTTGTTGTGCCGTTTTGTTCACTGAATGTATGATCCCATTCAGAACCATAAGGTTCCGGGTTTTCATCTTTATCTGCAAATGCATTATGCATTTTGAAATTCGTTTTGGGCGTTATGGAAGTGTAGGTTTGAATTGCCCAATGCTCCTGCCCATCAGGGCCAATCATTGCATAAAATCTTTTGCCTCCCACTTTAAAGTCCTGGTATTTTGTTTTGGCTGTCATGGGCTTTGGCGCAATCCATTGGTCGATCAATTCTGCTTTGGTAAAAGCATCCCAAACTAAATCCTGGCTGGCATCAAATTCCCTGGTTATGTAAACCATTTTTGTTGCTTTGTCAACTGTGAAATTGAATAATAAGTTGTTGCTCATTTTTTTTGTTTTTTCATTTTTAATAATACTTTGTCCAATTGGTTGAACCGGGTTTCCCAAATTTTTCTGTATTGTTCCAACCATTTATCTATCTCTTTCATTTTTTGAATTTCAAGTGAATAATAAATTTCCCTGCCTTGCTGTTCTTGTTTTACAAGCTCACATTCTGTAAGTATCCGCAGATGTTTTGACACGGCCTGCCGCGATGTATTAAAATTTTCGGCAATGGCGTTTGGCGTCATTGCCTGTAAGGCTATCAGGGCAATGATGGCCCGCCTTGTGGGGTCTGCTATTGCCTGGAAAATATCTCTTCTCATGATCCTGTAATTTTCAAATATGAAACTAATCAGTTGCAAATATAAATGCAACTATTTGGTTTCGCAAAATATTTTTTGTTTTTTTTGAAAAATTTATTCATCAATAAAAAATAGAAGGGCGAATGGAGCTTATTTCGTGTGTTTCCGATAGCGATTTTGGTTATGAATTTATGGTATATACTTTATATTTAGTTTGGATCAAATAATTTATCTCAAATCATTTTTTAAATATTAAAACAGCCTGCTTTACCATAGCCGGCATAGTTTTTTATTAAGTTAAATGATCAAAGAGGTTTATAGGATGTTCAATTCTACGATCCTTATACGACAATCTTTAATCTCAAAAATATTTTTCTTTTTTTCATTTATTGCTATGGCATTTAGTCCTAATAAAATATCAGTGAATAAAATTCAGGTAGAAGGCATTTTGGGAACTTATAAACGGAATGGAAATAATCTTGCTATTCTATTGCATGATGGCAAAACGGCTGAAAAAACATGGCCTGGCCAGGAAGCTTTTATGGCAGGGAACAATGAAAAACTGCATGGGGTATTCGAATCCTTTTCTGGCGGTGGCAACCTCCTGCTTGGCGGATCAGTAGGATCTTTAAGTTATAGCACCATGAGCTTTACTCAGGATGGATGGTTTGTAAATAAAAAAGTACTGGACATAAATGACAGTCATAATGTTGCTTATTCTGAAAGCGCTGCGGCCGGCCGTTACATTATTGATGGGTACAAAATCACATTAACTTTGAATAATGGTTTTGTAAAAACTACCTTATTTTGTTTTTATGCTAAAAATAAAACTACTTTTCGTTTAAGTGGTCGAACATTTAAAGAAAATAAATACCGCAATACGGAAACACATTCAAAGAAGAATTCAATTTATATTTTATCAAGTGATCATTCATCAGTAATAAATTTGAGATCCCTGATTTTTAAATAAAATGATTTAGACTATTATGTGGAATTGATTATTTGCCAATTCTAAAACACCATCTCTTCAATTTTCCTTCAAAATCAAAAGGGGTTGTTTGTTTGGTAATATCTTCTATTTTTTCAGAATGAATGGCTTCCTGTAGAAGCCTGAACCTGCTTGAATTGGTGCTGAAATATAACAGGCCATTTTGATCCAAGGCATTTAGTGCGTCATTAATGAGGGATACATGCCCTTCCCGTACATCTAAAAAACCTTTCATTGCCTTACTATTGCTGAAGGTAGGAGGGTCCATGATGATCAGATCAAAACTCTTTGGTGGAAGTGAAGATAAATAGTGAATAACATCTGCTTTGATAAAACTGAACTTCTCTTGCATTGAGAATTGATTTAATTGAAAATTATTTTTAGCCCAATTTAAATAAGTATTCGAAAGATCAACGGTAGTCACACTTTCGGCATTTCCTGCAGCTGCATATACAGAGAATGCGCCTGTATAAGCAAACAAGTTTAAGACTCTTTTTCCTTCCGATTGCGCCATCACCATTTTCCTTGTAATACGATGGTCTAAGAAAAGCCCGGTATCAAGATAATCCGTGAGATTAACGAGGAATTGTAAACCATTTTCATGTACAGGGAAAAAAGTATTTTCAAAATTTAATTTTTCATATTGCTCCTGAATATGATCCATCTTTTTCCTTTCTCTCAAAAATATTTTTTCATGAGGAACCTGGAAAACATTTGAAATAATACGAATGCAGTCTTGTAAGAAGGCTTCATCTATTGTTTCGTATTTTTTTGCATAGACAGATAGATACACATGCCCTTCATACCAGTCTATGGAAAACAAAAAATCATTTAAGTCGCGGTCATACACCCGAAAGCAGGAAATACCCTGCCTGCGGGCCAGTTTACCGCGATGTTTATACATTTTCAGTAAACGATTTTCAAATGCCTGGAAAGCGGTGTGCGAGATCATTTTTTGAAATAAGCATGCAAATGCATTACTGTAATTTACTCAATGCGTTTTTGATCTGTGAAAAACCTTTTTCAATATTTTCCATGCTATTGGCAAACGAAAAACGAATACAATTGGGCTCGCCAAACGCATCTCCCATGACGGAAGATACATGCGCCTGATGTAACAGGTATAAAGAAAGTGCGTTTGAATTATTTACCTGAAAATCGCCCGATGTTTTTCCAAAATATGCCGTAACATCCGGAAAAATATAAAAAGCTCCTTGTGGCTCAAATGTAATGAATCCGGGTATTTCAGCTGCCAGTTCCATCACTCTTCTCCTGCGCTTGGCAAATTGATCCTGCATATTTTCTAATGAGTGGTCTTTTCTGGATAATGCAGTAATTGCTGCCCGTTGAGTAATAGAATTAGCGCCACTGGTAAATTGCCCCTGGATTTTCTCACAAGCTTTAACAATTGTTGTATTCCCTGCCATATAACCAAGCCTCCAGCCTGTCATAGCATATCCTTTACTCAAACCATTAATGACCATTACCCGATCTTTAATAGAATCAAACTGAGCGATGCTTTCGTGCTTACCGACAAAATTGATATACTCATATATTTCATCAGATATAATCCAGATATCCGGGTATTTCTCAAAAATTTTAACCAATGCCGCCAATTCTTCTTTTGTATATACAGCGCCTGATGGATTACATGGTGATGAAAACATAAATAATTTTGTAGCCGGTGTAATCGCATTTTCCAACATTTCAGCTGTTATTTTAAACTGCGTTTTTACGGTGGTAGGGAGCTCAACAACTTTTCCGCGAGCAAATTTTACCAACTCAGAATATGTCACCCAGTAAGGTGTTGGAATAATCACTTCATCGTTTTCATCAACGGTTGCAAGGACTGCATTTGCCAGGCTTTGTTTAGCGCCTGTGGATACAATAATATTTTCTTGTTTATAATCTAACTGATTATCTCTTTTGAATTTTTGACAAATGGCTTCGCGTAAATCGGGATAACCGGCCACAGGAGGATAATGACTCCAGTTATTTTGTATTGCTTCAATGGCTGATTGTTGAATATATTCGGGCGTATCAAAATCCGGTTCACCAAGACTCAGGTCTATGATATCAATACCAGAGGCACGTAATTCACGACCGAGTTTGGCCATTTTTAAAGTTTCCGGCTCATTAAACCTGTTTAATAAAGAGGATAAATGCATAAGTATTTTCATTTAAAGAAAGGCAAAAATACGAATTAAGTTTTAGGTCGGATTGGTGCTCATTTTTATGTTTCAAAAATAAAAAACAGAAAGCTATTTATTCATTATGAACAATCATGGATGCACTCAATGCCGTGTTGCCGGTTCCCTGGTAAAAACCCTTAGCATAAAGTGTATATACTTTTCCTCCAGAAAAAATAAAGGGTGTGGAAATGCTTAAACTATCAGCAGTTTGCATGAGTAAATTGTATTCCCCGGCAGGAATTTCTTTAAATGCCATATAAGTAGAATAGGTATTTTGATCATTGAAAAGATGAGTGCCTAAATAAAATGTATCCAGCGGATTTTCCAGTATTGCATTAATATAAGACGCATTTGGGCTAAAATGAAAAAATCGTATGAGGGAAGAATCAGAAGGAGGAGTAACAAAATTATCTGTAACCATGGCCATACTTATTTTTGAAAATGAATCAATTGCAAAAAGAGAAAAATAAGTGCCGGGATTTAATGTAGTAAAAACTGTGTTTAAAATATCGGGGGTCGCATTCCCTGCAATGCCGAGTTTTGAAGTAACCGGGGCTACCGGTATATATTCAGAGGCTGCATCGAAAGGTACGTTTTCTGTAAGAGAATTGTTATTATCCATAAAACTTATTTCAGGAGCATCGGGGGATACATTTATACATTTAATGTTAGCAGGGATAATATTACTGTTATCATTTTTCTTGCATGAATTTATGAAAAGAAATGAAAAAGATAAGATGCTTAAAAAAAGAGGCTTCCTGTAATTCATTTTTCAAAATTATCAAAAATAGGCTTCAAAAAAATGGCGGCTATGTTTAAAAACAAAACCGCCATGGGCAATATCAGGAATAGGTTTAGGGCAATATGACGCGGTCTATTACCTGTTCTACGCCATTTGTCCCTAAAATATCAAATGTAGTGATCGTGGAAGGAGGCTGAGCAGATCCTACCAGGCTAAGAGATGGTGGTACTGCATTTACTAAGAGGTCATCACCCTGCAAATTTTTTAATGTAATACCTGCAATAAAATCCGAATTGAAAAATTCCGTAGGCAGGATTTGATCTTTTACAATTTTTGTTATTACAGCAGCATCTGCATTATTGATGTCGGTAACAGTCATATACCCGGCATTATTAAAGGCTGTATTTGTAGGCGCAAAGACCGTATATTTTCCACCATTTTGTAAAGTAGAGGCAAGGCCTGCTTTATCAATCGCAGCTTTCATTAAGGTTAAATCCGGGTTAGCGGCAATGATATTATATAAAGTAGTTTCAGGAGGAACCAGCGCTTTAGTCAATAAATGTACCAGACCATTTGTGGCTTGTATATCGGTTTGCTTTAATAAGATCCCATTGATAAAAATTCCATTATCATTCATACTTGAAAATATATGAAGATTGGATACTGTGCTTATTGTATCGCTGATTGGGAAATCTACTGAAGATATTTTTTTATCAATTTCATGATACAACACGAATTGAGTGAGATCATCCGTAGAAAGGTTATTGAGATAATTCTGATCTATTCCCGCATTTTGCAAGGCTGCGTTATCCGGTAATAAAAAGGTAATATCCGTTGCATTTTCAATTTGTGTTGCCAGGCCTGAACGTACCAATGCAGATTCCATCATCGAAAAATCAGGATTCCCTGCAATGTAGTCTGCAATATTTACCGGAGGAGGGTTGATCTCCGTATTATTTTTATTACAACTGGTTATAGTGAGTACGCCTGCTCCAAGAAACAAGAAGGCAAATAAGGTCTTTTTCATATTATTTTTTTTGAGGGATATATCAATCTTCATGCCGTGCATGTAAAATGGGTTTTAAAAAAAATAAAATAATACCAAAAAAGTAACTCTGACAAGTTTTTCTAAATAAAGTTTTCATAAGGAACAACAATCAAGATACTTTAGATATTCTTTTTGTACTTAATTTTGTATAGTTATGCCACATGAATCCATTTCGGTTTTTGATATGTTTAAAATAGGCGTTGGTCCTTCAAGTTCTCATACATTGGGTCCCTGGAGAGCTGCTATGCGCTTTATTCATAAACTGGTTGAAGAGAATAAATTTGGTGATATTTCTCATGTACAGGTCTTATTATATGGTTCCCTGGCAAAAACCGGGAAAGGGCATGGCACCGATATTGCTGTGATGATGGGATTATCAGGAGAAGATCCGGTGACGGTACCGGTGGATAGTATTACGCCAAAAATCAATGCCATAGACTCTTCCAAAAAAATGCTACTGGATTCTAAGCATGAAATTACTTTTGATCCGCAAACAGATATTCAATTTTTATTTACTGAATCACTCCCGTTTCATCCGAATGCTTTGACCATCCATGCAACGATGCTTTCAGGCGAAAAGATAAGCGAGACGTATTATTCTATCGGGGGTGGATTTGTTGTACAGGAGAATGAAACTTCCATAGGTAAAGAAACTATTTCATTACCCTTTCCTATTAATGATGCGAATGATCTTTTGAGGTATTGTATAAAAACAGGCATGTGTATTCATGAGATAGTTTTGGAAAATGAAAATGAGTGGCGTCCGGAAGCGGAGACAAAAAAAGGGGTATTGAATATTTGGCACACCATGCTCCATTGCATTTATCGCGGATGTCATAATCAGGGAGAATTACCCGGTGGGCTTCATGTAAGAAGGCGCGCATTTGACCTCAATAAAAAATATACGGAAGGAAAAAATTATCATTCCATCGAAGAATGGATCCAGGTAATTAAATCCGGAGGTACTCAATTTAAATATATTCTCGATTGGGTAAGCTGTTTTGCATTAGCCGTCAATGAAGAAAATGCTTCCTTTGGCAGGGTGGTTACATCACCCACAAATGGCGCTGCCGGAGTGATACCTGCCGTACTATTATATTATATTATTTTCTGTGATGTTCAGGATGAGCAGAAGATTATTCATTTTTTATTGACCGCCGCAGAAATTGGAAGTATCTTTAAAAAGGGGGCAACCATATCAGCTGCAATGGGTGGTTGCCAGGCAGAAATCGGCGTTTCTTCAGCAATGGCTGCAGCAGCCTTAACGGAAAGTCTTGGAGGCTCGCAAAAACAAGCTATGATGGCTGCTGAGATTGCTATGGAACATCATCTTGGTATGACCTGCGATCCTATTGGAGGGCTGGTACAGGTTCCCTGTATAGAACGAAATACTATGGGCGCTATCAAAGCCATTACAGCATCTCAACTTGCATTGCAAAGTTTACCCGATTATGCTAAAGTTAGCCTGGATAAAGTGATTGCTACCATGTGGCAAACAGCCCTGGATATGAATACAAAATATAAAGAGACCTCTGAAGGTGGGCTGGCTATTAATATCCCCATCAGCCTTAGTGAGTGTTGATTTAATTTCCGGTTATTTTAATATCATCAATCTGGAATGTCGTAGTTCTCTTTATTCCGGCGCCATCGGCTCCTTCATAGACGAACGCAATATAAATTTTCGAATAAGCACTGATATCCATATCTCCCGAAGAAATAAAACTTCCATAACTACTCGTATGTCCATGTGAAATTGTTGCTGGTAATAAACTCCAGGTATAATCCCAGGGCTTACCGTCGCCTTTATAATCAGTGGACAAATACACTTTTAAGGTAGCGCCATTATCATATCCATCGGCATTAGTAAATGAAAATATTTTCTGGGTATAGTTACCCAGGTCAATGAGCGGCGTTACCATCCAGGTTTTAATGACATCATACCCTGATAAATAGGCTGAAATTTTTGCATAACTATTCGATTGATAATTTGCACAAGTATATTTTACACTGCCTGTTTCAGCAACATTCAACCAGCCGGGGAGATTGATATTCGACCCTATTGGGGCATCGGTGAAATCCTGGCTAAATAATATATTCCCGTTTGTGCCATCGCATCGTAATCCATAAAAGGGCGTATCAGCGGTATCCCTTATATACAATTGTTTAGTGGTGCCATATACAGTATAAATAGCGCTGATATCCCCATTGCCATTCGGCAGATTCATTGAGGCAAAATCCGCATAATTGCTGTTACGCAATATGATCTTAGATCCATCGCAGGTGCTTAAAGTATAATTGACAGCAGAAGGCGAACTTTGCCCCGCAATGGCAAATGTTTTTGAAGTATCTGAAGTGGCAAACTGACAATTCTTTATTTGGATCAACCTGTTTTGGTAACTGTCATTCAGATCAGAAATACTGACTACAAGCGGCAAAACTTCATTTGAATAAGAACCGCGAATGATATATTGATCGAATAATGTAGCCGCTAAGGGCGCAAGTGCAGGGGCTGTTCCGGTATTATCTATGCCACCACCTAATTGAATTAATTTATTATAATCTCCCAGGTATAACCCTTTTATTTTGATAAAAATTTCTCTTCCAATGGGATAATCCGTGTAGAGATCATATCTATCCAGGGAGAGTGAAATTCCCCCTGTAGAATCTTCAATAACAATCGATTTATAAAAATTCCCACTTCGATCATCAGCCACTACGATACCTCTGATAACTTTATCTTCATTAACCAACTCTACCATACCATTTGTGTGCAGATTTTTTAATTCAGCAATGGTGTAGTTACTAATGATATCCGGCGCTATAAATGAAGGCGGCTCATCAAATTTCTTATTACAGGAAATCCATAAGTTCCCCAGTAAGAGTATGGTTACGTAAAACATAGTTGGGCATTTTTGAATTTTCATAATCCATTTTTTATTTTCTAAAAGCGAAGTGTCAAACTGATAAAATAATTCAAACCATAGGCGTAATAATATTTGGGCGGAAATTTATTGACATCATGACTTGCAAAATCAAAACGGAGTTGCTCATAACCCCCAGATTGGAAATCTGTATTATTGAGCAGGTTACTGATGCCTATGAGAAAGACGATATAGGCAGGCTTTGGCTGATGCATAAATTTTTTTAATCGAAATGAATAACCTCCAAAAAAGTCTAAAGTATATTGTGGCGATAATTTTTGTTGAGCCAGGATATCATTCCATAAGTCACTTTTGGGATCAACTCCTTCAATGGCATTATAGGTCCTTCTGATTGGATTAAAATCCAACCACATTTCATTAAAGTAATTTGCTGTTAAATTCAGAAACCAATATTTAGGAGAGCGATAACTCATACCGGCACTGAAAGCTTGTTGAGGTGTTCCTGCTATGCGATAATTTTCGCTATACACCGTTTCATTCGCTAAAATGCTTGCACTATTGTCCAAAATTATCGTGGCATTTTGACGAGAAGTATAATAGTAGGATCCAACAGATGCTGCACCTGTCAATGAAATATTGCGTAGTATTTTTGCATCCAATCCAAATTCAATACCCATCATTTCACGGTTGATATCCCTTACAGCATAGTTGACAAAATTGCTGTAATCATCGTTATAAAAGGTAAGAACATTTACGCCATGTTGTATGCTCGTATAAAATACCCCCAACCTTATCTTTAAAGAAGGTGCATTTAATATATAACCCGATTCAATAGTTTTAATTATTTCACTGCGAAGGCTGTCTTGTAAAAAATCACGACTACGAGGAGAGATATAGGCGTTATCATAATAAGGTGCCCGGGTAAGATATGCACCATTGACATAAAAATAATTCCTGCCATTTATTTTATACGTGATACCGGTTTTAATTGAAAAATTATTGAATAAGTTCACCGTTGAATTTCCAAATGAATGATCCGGAAATAAGCCATTTCGTACATATCCGGTTCTATAAAAACTTGTTTGAGAAAATTCGGCGCCACCAAAAAAATCAATATGACTTGTTTTGTATAAATATTCTATAAAAGAAGATACTTTTTTTAATGTTATTGCATAATTGTAGCCATATTGATCACCTACTTTTATCACCCGGTTTGGATGGTTCAAATCATTTTGAATGGCATTAGGGTCATTTGGAAAATCCTGTTCCGCAAATTGATTTAGGTCTATATAAAAATCCCCTCCAAGTAAATCTATAAGCTCCTGGTAGTAATGATTCCTTTGCCATTGATAATGGAACCCGGATGTGAGAAAAGCATGGTTATTCATCCGGGTATTGAGTGTGATACTAAAATTATATTTATTTGTTTGTGTTACTCTGTCCTGTAAAATATAAAGTGAACGATTTCCGGAAATCGTATTTGTCGGAATACCATCAATATTATTCACGGTTTGAAAATTGGAGCGGTTAACATCATAGAACCTTTGCCAATTGATTTGACATAAAGAAGGGTCGTTATAAAAACGCTGTGCAACTAATGCGCTTTGCATACTATCCTGCTGATAAGAAGGCAGGTATTTGTAATAATCAGGTCTTGGATCGGGCGCATTAAACCAGTCTATTCCTGATATCGCGCGTTTACCAAAAGTATAACTCAAAGCAGAGGTAAGGGTTGTATTCTCATTGATTTTATATTCATCAGATAAAATAAACAAGGGCATATTTGTTTTACCTACGCTTGCATTTCTTTTTTCGCCATTTTGATATCCCCAATAGGGGTTATAATAATGGGTGCCAGCAAGCATTTGCATTTCACTTGTTGCAGCGCCCTGCCGGCCATTTTCAACAGGTGTATAGAATGCTACCAGTGAAAGGATTTGCCTGGAATTAAATTTTTTATCTATCCCCAGATAAATACTCCAACCATTATAATATGTACCGGGAACATATCCTTCATTTGCCCAGCGCCTGCTTGCTGAAAAAGAAAATGCCCATCCTTTCCTATTCATACCGCTGCTATGGGTTAACATCCACCGATGTGTGTAATTTCGGTTTGATAGCGCATAGCTGAAAGAGGTTTGCACCCTTTGTTTTAATGCACGGGTATCTATATTTGAGATGCTACCAATACTCCCATACCCGAAAGATAAATACTGAATGCCATAAGCCATTTCCCGGTTACGTAATACGTCATTCAACCCACTCCAGAGATTATAAGGTGTAGATCCATTATCCAGGTTTTGCATGGGAATACCATTCATATAGGTAGAAGATAAATCACCATCATAACCACGTAATTTAAATCTTGCCACACTAAAATTAAAAGAAGCTGCATTTAAAAATGGATTCCTTCCGGCCGTAAGTAGAGAAGATATATCCTGATTCGCAGCATCATCCGATTCACCATCATCCAGTGATAGCACAGGGATCCGGTCTTGTGTTAAATCTTTCAGGTTTTCGATAAAGGCAGAATCTTTTTTAGAAATCACAGAAGTATCCGCTTGATCATCCTGAGCAGCTAGTTGCTGAGGAATACAAAAGAGCATGAACCATAAAAGCCGATACATTGGTGGAGATTTTTATTGGCACTTACAATATATCTATTCATTAAAACTCATTTTACTACTTTCTTTAGAAAAAAGATTGTATCTTATTCATCCTTTAAAACGAACATGGCAAAAAAATGCATCCTCTTTATTTTTCTTTCTTTTTTTTTACAAAAAAGCTTGCCTGCACAAAAGAATATTTACCAGGTTGTAGTAATAGGATTTTATAATCTGGAAAACTTTTATGATACTATTGATAATCCAATAGTAGATGATAATGATTTTCTTCCCTCGGGTGCAAAGAATTATACGGGTGAAATTTATTGGAATAAAGTCAATCATCTTGCCCGGGTGATTGCTCAAATGGGCACTACTTTCTCTAAAGACGGACCCGCTTTACTGGGCACTGCTGAAATAGAAAATGATACGGTTTTAAATGATCTCATTCATGATCCTCAAATTGCAGGAAGGCACTATCAATATGTTCATTATGATTCATGGGATCACCGAGGTATAGATGTTGCATTGATCTATAACCCGCAATATTTCAAAGTGGAAGAAAGCCGTAAACTTTTCGTAAAGATTCCAATAGGGGTAAAATCTTCTTACTATACAAGAGATGTTCTCATGGTAAAAGGTATATTATGTGGCGAAACAATCTATGTATTAGTCAATCACTGGCCCAGTCGGTTGGGGGGCGAGGTGCGAAGTGCGCCCGCAAGAGCAGCTGCTGCTTTGGTAAATAGAAATATCATTGATTCAATACAACGCAATTATCCGGGTTCAAAAATTATCCTTATGGGTGATTTAAATGATGATCCTATCAGCCCAAGCCTGGTAAAAGTTTTAGGAGCAAAAGGTAAAAGCAAAGATCTGAAACCCGGTGATTTATTTAATCCTTGGATGGAGTTATATAAAAAAGGCATTGGCACACTGGCTTACCAGGATAGCTGGGGCTTATTTGATCAAATATTGATCAATACTCCCTGGATGGATCATGAACAAGCTGGTTTTTTTTATTCAAAACAATATGTTTTTAATCAACAATTCATGATTGAAAACAGAGGTAGATACACAGGATATCCAATGCGTACATGGGATGGTAATAATTATCGTGGAGGCTTTAGTGATCATTTCCCAACTTATCTTGTTTTATTGAGAAAAAAACAATGATCTAAATACTCAAATAAATTGAAATATTTTATCCTAAATTGATAACCAAACCTTAAACCCATTTTTAATAAATAAAATGCAGTAGGTTTTTATTATAGGAAAGTGAAAAATATTTCAAGGCCTTTCTTTTTTTCTTCATCCAAGATATAGGAAATGTTTTGAGTAAAATATGTTTCCAGGTTATAATAGGAGATAGGGTTTTGAGCAATAACCTTTGGAATATTTTCCAACCCTTTTTTATTGGCATGATTGAAAAGAGGAATAAAACTTTCAGGAACTTTTTTATTGGCCACCCAGGCAGCAAAAACAAAGGGTAATCCCGTCATATCCTTCCAGCACTCCGCCAAATCGTAGATATAAGCATTTTTAGACCTTTGTTGAAGCGCACGATTTCCTATGACGATTCCGGCTGTATGACCTTGAATATACCGGGTATAACCAGGTGTGGCGTTTCGTATTTCAGGGGATATTTTCCAATAATTTTTAAATAAAACTCTTGCCAATGCTACAGAAGTACGGCTTTGATAATCGAAAAAAACCTGTTTTATTTCATGGATGGGGCAATCACTAAACAGGCAAACACTTGCTACTTGTCCGGTAGCGCCAATACAATAATCACTAATGATATAGGACTCTTTCATTTCCGGTATTACAGCCACAGGCACAAGGCCGATATCTATCTCATTCATGATTAACTGTCGGGCAATTTCTGCAGGAAAATCCTCTGAAAGAGAGATCATTTCCATTAATTCCGGGGTATGATGGATGCCGTACAATAAAGGTTTTGTATTTAAATAACTTACTGCTGCTATTTTTATTCTGTCCAATTGATTTAATTTGCGTACAAAGAAATGAACTATTCATGGAATTCAATCAATTGAGTGCAGTTTCACCGGTAGATGGCCGTTATAGAAAACAATGTGAAAGCCTGGCAAATTATTTTTCGGAATATGCATTAATTAAATACAGGGTTTATGTGGAAGTAGCCTATTTTATTTTCCTTTCCGAAAAAAAAATGTTCTCCTTAAAAACAACTTCAAAACAATTATTAAGAAATGCAGCCAAAGATTTCTCTTTGAAAGATGCTTTGAAAATCAAAGAAATTGAGAAAACAACAAATCATGATGTTAAAGCGGTTGAATATTTTCTAAAACAATTATTGGAAAAAACCGATGACCGCATTTCAAAGGAATGGATTCATTTTGGACTTACTTCGCAGGATATCAATAATACGGCTATTCCATTAAGCTGGAAGCATTGTATGCAAGATCTTTTCTTTCCCAGGCTATCCGGCCTCATTTCTAAAATACATGCATTGGCTGTTCAATGGAAAGATGTGCCCATGCTGGCCAGGACACATGGTCAACCGGCATCACCCACAAAACTGGGTAAAGAAATTTTTGTCTTTGTGGAAAGATTACAAAATCAAATCACCTTATTTTCTCAAATACCTTATACGGCTAAATTTGGCGGTGCAACTGGAAATTTTAATGCTCACTATGCCGCATTCCCCCATAAAGACTGGATTGGTTTGGCCAATGAATTTGTAATTAAAAAATTGACACTGCAAAGATTACAATTCACTACTCAGATAGACCACTATGATCACCTTGCAGCACATTTAGATTGTTTAAAACGCATCAATACAATCCTTATAGATTTTTCGCGGGATATGTGGTCTTATATCAGTTTAGATTATTTTAAACAAATGGTAAAAAAAGGAGAAGTAGGTTCCTCCGCTATGCCACATAAAGTCAATCCAATTGATTTTGAAAATGCAGAAGGAAATCTGGGTATTGCCAATGCCCTATTGGAACACCTTTCAGGCAAATTGCCGATATCCCGCTTGCAACGCGACCTTACGGATTCCACCGTCCTACGGAATTTAGGTGTTCCGGTTGCGCATATTTTTATTGCGTTTCAGTCTCTTGAGAAAGGTTTGGGCAAATTGTTACTGAATGAAGAGAAAATAAAGCTTGACCTTGAAAATAATTGGGTAGTGTTAGCTGAAGCTATTCAAACAATTTTAAGAAGAGAAAATTTCCCGGGAGCTTATGAAGTATTAAAAGACCTGACAAGGGGGAAAGGTAAAATGAATAAAGAAAAATTATTTGACTTTATTGATACGCTGGATTTGAAGCCGGCCATCAAAAAAGAACTTAAAAAACTTAACCCGGAAAATTATACAGGGAATAATCCTGACTTTTAAAAATTATATTTTTTCACTCATCTAAAATTTAAACAAATGAAAACTTTCCTTTTTTTAGGAATCGTCTGTATGTATTCATTATCCGCCTGCAATGGAGGAACGGGAATAAAG
The DNA here is from genome assembly GCA_018268015.1 of Bacteroidota bacterium. Taxonomy (GTDB): domain Bacteria; phylum Bacteroidota; class Bacteroidia; order Chitinophagales; family Chitinophagaceae; genus JAFDXJ01. The sequence goes on along the minus strand of JAFDXJ010000010.1, from coordinate 75,550 downwards.
ACAAATGCTGTTGATTCATTTACGGATGCCAACCCATTTTTTGCGAAAAGTACTTTGCCCTTCGAAGCGCCAGATTTTTCAAAAATAAAAGATGCCGATTTTAAACCTGCCCTTGAAGAAGGCATGAAACAACAACTGGCGGAAATGCAAAAAATCGCTGACAATCCGGAAGCACCTACTTTTGATAATACCATCGTGGCCATGGAAAAGACCGGTGTATTATTGAGCCGTGTATATGGCGTTTTTAACCTGCTCACCGGTGCAAATACAGATTCTGTTTTACAGGGATTATCTGAAGAAATAGCTCCCCAAATGGCAGCTCATGAAGATGCCATTTATCTCAATCCCAAATTATTTGCAAGGGTAAAAGCATTATATGATCATAGAGATACTTTGCAAAAAGATGCGGAATCTAAAAGATTATTGGACGTAAAATATCAACAATTTGTTCTGGCCGGAGCAAATCTTGCAGATGCTGATAAAGAAAAACTGAAAAAATTAAATAGTGAAGAAGCTTCATTAAGCGCCAAATTTACCAATCAACTTTTGGCTGCAGCAAAAGCAGGAGCATGGGTTGTTAGCGACACTTCTGTGCTGGCCGGCCTTTCACATGGTGATATTGAAGCGGCTGCCCTCAATGCGAAAACAAATAATATGGAAGGTAAATGGATGCTAAGCCTCCAAAATACTACACAACAACCTGCATTGCAATCACTATCAAACAGAAATTCAAGGCAGCAACTTTTTGAAGCATCCTGGAACCGTGCGGAGAAGAGTGATTCCAATGACACCAGGCAAACCATTTCACGTATAGCTGAAATTCGTGCACAACAGGCTAAATTATTGGGTTTCAAAAACTATGCATCCTGGAAATTACAGGATCAAATGGCCAAAGAACCCGGGGCAGTGGATGCTTTTCTTGGCAAACTAACTCCGGCCGCAACTGCCAAAGCCAGGAAAGAAGCCGCCGAAATTCAAACGGTGATTGATCAGCAAAAGGGCGGATTTCAATTGCAACCCTATGACTGGAATTTTTATGCCGAACAAGTTCGCAAAGCCAAATTTGACCTGGATGAAAATGAAGTGAAGCCTTACTTTGAGTTGAATAATGTTTTGCAAAACGGTGTATTCTATGCAGCTAATTTATTATATGGAATCTCTTTTAAGGAAAGAAAAGATATTCCCGTTTATCAAAAAGATGTACGCGTTTTTGAAGTAACAGATAAAGATAATAAAGCCATAGGATTATGGTATTGCGATTATTTTAAAAGAGATAATAAATCAGGCGGTGCCTGGATGGATAATATAGTCCAGCAGTCTTATTTAATGGGCACACATCCGGTAATTTATAATGTATGCAATTTTACAAAACCTGCGGAAGGGCAACCGGCATTAATAAGCTTTGATGATGTGACTACAATGTTTCATGAATTTGGACATGCATTACATGGCTTGTTTGCCAGCCAGCAATACCCAAGCCTCTCAGGTACAAATACAGCGCGTGATTTTGTAGAATTTCCTTCACAGTTTAATGAACATTGGGCGCTTGATTCAATGGTTTTTGCCCACTATGCCCTGCATTACAAAACAGGAGAAAAAATGCCCCAGGTATTAGTGGATAAAATAAAAAAAGCAGCCACATTTAATCAGGGTTACAGATTAACCGAGCTATTAGCCGCAGCCAAATTGGATATGGCATGGCATTCATTGTCTGCAGATGCGCCCTTACAAAATGTGGACAGTTTTGAACTGGCCTCTTTGAAAAATGCCGGCCTGGCAATGACTGAAGTCCCTCCACGCTATCGTTCCAGTTATTTTTTACATATTTGGAGCAATGGATATGCAGCAGGTTATTATGCCTATTTGTGGACAGAAATGCTGGATGATGATGCTTTTCAATGGTTCAAAGAGCATGGAGGTCTTACGCGTGAAAATGGGCAGCGATTTAGAGATATGATTTTGTCCAGGGGAAATACGGAAGATCTGGCTACATTATATAAAGCATTCAGAGGCCATGACCCTGACATTCTTCCCATGCTGCAAGACAGAGGATTGCTGGAGAATAAATAAAATTTTGAAAAAAGCGATGATCATTGTCATCGCTTTTTTTAAATATACAGTAAAATAAAATTATATCCACTCCATGGTACAAATGGAGAAATAGAACTTTCATTTTTTCAAATCGGTATATTCGCATGGAATCACTATACGAGTATGATACAAAAAAATAATATTCAAAAAAGCCGGCATGATACTTTGGGTAAAGATTTTATCCCAAAAGAGTATTTAGCTGAAGGTAAGAACGAGTATGATTTTCGAATGAAACAAAATAAGCAGGGCTTTACATATCGTACTTTACACACCCATGAAATAGATATTCTTATTGCCAATGAAAATACCTGCACCAATTGGAGCAACTTCTTGGTAGGTACTTACTTTGATCCTACGCTGATTCAAAATTGCAGGTTTTATGGTTTAATACGAATTGGAAGTTTATCACCGGCTTGTTTACAATTCAGTGATATGCAGTATTCCGTGGGTTTATATCATTCCACCATCATCAATTGCGATTTTGGAAATAATGTGGCTATTGATAATGTGCATTACTTGTCTCATTATATCATAGGCAATGAAACCATCATTGTCAATGTACAGGAACTGGCAACGACACATCATGCCAAATTTGGTAACGGCATTTTAAAAGAAGGAGAAAAAGAAAGCGCGCGAATTGAATTAGAGATATGGAATGAAAATGGAAGGCGAAGCATATTGCCCTTTAGTGGTATGTTGGCTGGAGATGCCTATTTATGGAGCCGTTATCGGAATAATGAGGTTTTGATGGATAAATTTAAACAGTTTACCTCCTCTCTGTTTAGTGCTGCACATGGTGAGTATGGCGAAATTGGCGATCGGACAATTATCAAGAATTCAAGTATAATAAAAGATGTAAAAATTGGTGATGATGCATATATCAAAGGCGCCAATAAATTAAAAAACCTTACGATTCATTCAGGTGCTTCAGGGAAATCTCAAATCGGTGAAGGTTGCGAATTGGTTAATGGAATTATTCATGAAGGCTGCCGGGTATTTTATGGTGTAAAGGCCGTTCGTTTTATTATGGCTTCCCATTCCCAACTGAAATATGGCGCCAGGCTAATCAATTCATATCTTGGTAATAATGCAACAATTTCGTGTTGTGAAGTTTTAAATTCATTGATTTTTCCTTTGCATGAACAACATCATAATAATTCATTTTTATGTGCTTCATTGGTCATGGGACAAAGCAATATCCCGGCGGGAGCTACTTTGGGATCCAATCACAATTCGAGAAGTGCAGATGGTGAAATGATTGCTGGACGTGGATTTTGGCCGGGGCTTTGTGTAAATACAAAACATAATTCACGATTTGCATCTTTTACCATGCTAGGAAAAGGCAGTTATAATTATGAATTAGACATTCAAATTCCTTTCTCTCTTGTTAGCCAGGATGAAGCAAAAAACTGTTTGCAAATTTTACCGGGATATTGGTTTTTATATAACTTTTATGCATTGGAAAGGAATGTTCGAAAATATAAAACCAGGGATCACAGGGTAGATAAAATACAAAATCTTGAATTTGAGTATCTCGCACCTGATACCGTGAATGAATTGATCCACTCTTTACCAATTATGGCACATGCGGTGGGCAATGCCTGGCATAAACACCATGCTGTGCAGCAAATGACAAAAGAAGAAAATATTAAAAAGGGGTATGATCTCCTGGAAAAGAATGATGAAGAAATAGATCAATTAGAAATTTGCGTTGAGGGTTTTGAAAATTCAAAACGAAAAACAGTGTTGCTCAAAACAAGAAAGTCATACCATGTTTTTATTAAAATGATCCGTTATTATGCCATTTTGCAATTCATAGAATATATTCAAATGAATAGCTTGGATTTTACCGCATCGCCAAAAGGGATCAGGTTGCCTCATGCTGCTATACAAGAGTGGGAAAACATGGGTGGTCAACTGATTCCTAAAATTAAATTAGATCAATTGCTTCAAAAAATAACTTCCGGAAAGATTCATTCGTGGGGATCCTTGCATCAATATTATCAAAAGGCCGGGAAAGCGTATGTGTCTGATAAAATGAAACATGGCCTGGCGGTTTTGCACATGCTGATGGGGCAAAAAATAAATTTTATTACAAAACAGGAAGCGATCCAATTATTACAAGAAGCCATTTTGACGAGGAAATGGATTGCTGTCAATGTTTATGCATCAAGAGAAAAAGATTATACCAATCCATTCCGGAAAATGACCTATTTCAATGAAGAAGAAATGAATAGCGTATTAGGCACTTTAGATGATAATGAATTTATACTATCCTTTAAAAAAGACGCTTCAAATTTCAAGAGGCAGGTGAATCAATTGATTAAAAAAATACAATCAAATTAATTCGTGAATCTTTCATTGGGTGTAGGGAAGCCATTCCGGATGACGTTGTATATAAGCTATTACAAATGAACATTCGGGTTTTATTTTTAATTGATGTGTTTGAGCATACTCAAGAGCTTTTGAAATAATAGCAGAACCCACACCCTGTCCACGCAGCGCTTCTGGAACTTCTGTATGAACAAGGGTGAGCATGTTATCTTTCAATTGATATTCAATATAAGCAATATGATGATCCACCGGTAATTCCAAATGTTGTAAGGTTGGATTTTTGCTTAATAGTATTTGGTCAAAATTTCTTTGCATCATAATAAATACTTTACTTAAACCTGATCCATCAAGGTACTGATTATTATTCCAATTCTCCAAATTTACCCGCCTGAAATTCATGGATAGCCTCCATAATTTCTTCCTGTGTATTCATTACAAAGGGGCCATAACTTGCAATGGGTTCATCAATAGGTTCACCACTCATAACCAGTAAGACCGCATCCTGACTGCTTTCTATGATAATATCTTCACCTTCATTTCCAAACAAAACAAAACTATGTTCTTTCACTTCCTCTTCATTGATTGTAGCAGGGCCATTCACCAAAAGAATTGCTGCATTATGATTTTCAGGAATTGAAAAATTTGCTTTACCTCCGGCTTTTAATTTGATATCAAATAAATTCACAGGGGTATAGGTTTTAGCCGGGCCTTTATTTCCATTATATTCTCCGGCAATCACCTGTACAATTCCCCCATCATTCTCCAGATCTATTTTTTTCATTTCATTGGAAGTAATCGCCTGGTAATGTGCCGGTTCAGCTTTGTCTTTTTTGGGCAGGTTGATCCAAAGCTGTACCATTTCAAACAGACCACCTTTTCTGGAAAAGTTTTCTTCATGATATTCTTTATGCAATATACCGGCGCCTGCTGTCATCCATTGAACATCACCGGGATAAATAATACCGCTATTACCGGCGCTATCATGATGAGCAACGGCGCCTTTATAAGCAATCGTTACTGTTTCAAAACCTTTATGTGGATGGACATCCACGCCACGTAATGTTTCTGAAGGCCCAAAATCATAAGCCGCATTAAAATCAAGCATCAGGAATGGGCTCATACGTTTTTGCGTAATGTTGGCTCTTGGAATAAAGTTATATACTCTAAAACCATCTCCAACCATACCTGGCATTGCAGGTTTTTGTATTATTCTTTCAATTGATTTTTTCATAATCATGTATTTAATAATGCAAAAATACTCTATGGATTAAGGGGATTCAATAACATAGGTTAATTAATATACTTGTAGTAATAGCAGGCAATTTGTTTAATCTTATCTCAGGTTATGAGGCGCTCTACATTTCAGATTTTAATATTTGGACTACTTTTTTATCTATCGGCAAAGTCACTGAATCAATATTCAAAAGGTTCCAGGGTATCCAGCGAAAATTTTCCTGTTGATCTAACCCGTTAAGTTGTTCTCTTGAAAAGTCAAATTTATTTTGCGAAATTTTCAATGAGTTAATGTTCTCTGCATCCACCAAATAATAAATGGATAGGACCTGATCTCTTTCATCAAAAGCAGATTGCATAAAAAAATCAGTCGTATAAAGGTGACGTTGAACTTGAATATCAAGGCCTGTTTCTTCTTTAAATTCGCGAATAAGGCAATGGATTGTGCCTTCTCCCAATTCCAGACCGCCACCCGGGAATTTTGTATAGAATTGACCCCTGATGATTTCATCGCTTACCAGAATATTTTTTTCATCATTCATCAAGATGCCATACACTCGGATAGTAAAAGCGGAAATCATATCAAAATGTTTTTAAAATGAAGCGGAATCAAACTCCCCTATAAAAGAACATTCAGCCGGGCCGCAAAGCCAGATATTTTCAAAATCCATAGGGCCTTTTTTGTAAAACTCAACTGCCAGGTTTCCACCTAAAGTATGTACATCAATATGATTAAAACCAAACTCATGATGTGCGAAAACCAATGCGGATGCGGTGATGCCTGTGCCACAGCTCATGGTTTCATCTTCTACGCCGCGTTCGTAAGTTCGCACAAATAGGCTATTTTCCAATTCCTCAACAAAGTTTACATTAATACCCTTGTCCGCATATTCAGCGCTGTATCTTATTTCTTTTCCTTCTTTCACAACCGGGTAATCCCGAAGGTCTGTAACTTGTTTCACATAATGTGGCGAACCGGTATTTAATACATATGCATCAGGAAATACATGTTTAATATGATGCACATCGTTCATTTTCAAAAAGACCCAGCCATTTTCTTCTATACTGGCTTCGTGCAGCCCATCCATTGCGCGAAAATGATAAGTGCTGTTTTTAATACCTAACATGGAAGCAAACTTTATTGCGCAACGGCCACCATTACCACACATGCTTCCCGTGTTTCCATCCGCATTATAATAGATCATTTCAAAATCCGTATCAGGCGACAGGGAGATCAAAATCAACCCGTCTGCACCGATACCTGTATGTCTATCACATAACCTCTTTACCTGTTTATTTGTTAACTGGATATCATTTTTCCTGTTATCCAGCATGATAAAATCGTTGGCAGTACCATGGAATTTATAGAAAGGAATCTTCATGTCGTGTGAATGGCGTTTATAGTATGGATAATGTCTTTCTTCCGGATCCTACAAAATTACATCCTTTTAAAAATTGGTAAGTTAAAACAGGTGGAATAAAGTAGAATTAGAATTTTAAAAGTAGAATTAGAATTTTAAATTTCCGGCTATTGCCTTACTTTTGCGCTTCCTGAAAAGTTTAAGGTCCTGTGGCCGAGTGGCTAGGCAGAGCTCTGCAAAAGCTCGTACAGCGGTTCGAATCCGCTCGGGACCTCTGAAAAATCACAACCCTGTGATTTTTTTTTGTCTTCTTATTGAAAGATCATTCTTCAAAAGTTAGCATTTTACCATTTCATAGGTTACCTTATTTTCTTTTTAACTTTGAGAAAAAGGTGCTTCAATTTATTGATACCCTTCTCAAAATTTTCTTTGGTAATGATTCTTTAAAATGCAAAACCCATTATCATGAATCTGAATATAAAAAGAATCTATGAATTGCCCGATAAGGCCGATGGTATCCGGATATTAGTTGACCGACTTTGGCCAAGAGGGATGACTAAAGATAAAGCACATATAGATGCCTGGTTAAAAGACATTGCCCCTAGTCATGAACTCAGAAAATGGTTTCATCATGATCCGAAAAAATGGGAAGGTTTTATTGAAAAATACAGAACAGAATTAAAAGCAAATAAGGAACAGATACACAGGATAAAAGAATATTTAAAAAAAGGTCCTGTAACATTGTTATATGCAGCCAAAGATGAATTGCATAATGAAGCAAGAGTGATTAAGGAGTTACTGGAAAAATAAAAGTGATTTTCACGGGATTAAAATGACAGAAAAATTACATCCATTCTGTGAAATGTATATCATGGCTAATAACACCGGGTAAATTTTTACTTAACTTGCAACTTTAGAAAAATGCTTAATCAATAAGTAATTTATTTAGATGTTCTAAATTATTTCACACTGAGTTTTGTTTTCAAAGAATATTTTTTAAAATTTAAATAGGCATTTATGAAACGTACAGCACAAGCCGTTTGGAATGGCTCATTAAAAGAGGGTCAGGGGAAAATATCAACACAAAGTGGGGTATTAAAAGATACAAATTATGATTTCAAATCAAGGTTTGCAGATGGGAAAAGTACAAATCCGGATGAATTACTTGCAGCAGCACATGCCGGATGCTTTGCCATGGCATTGAGCCTTATATTGGGTGAAGCCGGATTTACGGCAGATTCTTTAGAGGTATCCGCTGCAGTGAATATGGATGCGGAGAATCTTACATTAACCACCTCTCATTTGACACTCAAAGCAAAAATACCTAATATCTCAAAAGAGAAATTTCTGGAATGTGCGCATGCAGCCAAAGATCATTGCCCAGTGAGTAAAGCGCTTCAATTACAAATTAATTTAGACGCAGAACTCTTATAAAGTGTCACATAACTTATACCTGGCCACAGTATTCATCCATATTGTAGCTGCATGCTTATGGCTGGGTGGTATGTTATTTTTAATACTGGCTTTTATTCCCGGCATTAAACAACATCCGGATAAGGTCAATTTAATATTCAGTGTTTCAAAAAAATTCAGGAAGGCCGGAATTATTTCACTCATTATTTTGTTGATTACCGGAATAATGCAATTGAATTATCGGGGTGTTCAATGGTCAATGAGTTATTTTACCGGCTCAACATTTGGGAAAACAGCCGCATTAAAAATGTTGACTTTTGTGGGAATTATTCTCATTAATTTGATACATGATTTTTACCTTGGAAACCGCGCTATTGAAGCCTGGAAAAATGACCCGGAAAGTAAACAAACCATCAAATTAAGAAATCGCTCCCGGCTTTTAGGGAGATTAAGTTTTTTGCTTGCTTTATTAGCTGTTTTTCTGGGAATTGTTTTGACCAGGGGATGTTAATATTTAATAAACTTCCTCTCCATTTTTTCAGGAATTGTCCTGATAGATTTTCATATGGGTTAAAAGGTAAAATGAAAAGCCCTCAAAGGTTATCTTACAATCGCATTATTTGAAGTGAATAATCAACAGGAAGAGTTCACCTCATAAACATAAGTTTATTTTTTTACAATAAAATTGAAATAAAATGGAAGCAAGAATCAATTATGCACAAGTTGCACCAGGCGCATTGGATGCAATGATGCAGGTCGAAAAATATGCAGCCAACTCTGGCCTGGAGCATTCTTTATATGAATTAATTAAAACCAGGGCATCACAAATCAATGGATGCGCCTATTGCCTGGATATGCATACCAAGGATGCAAGAAGACTCGGCGAAACAGAACAACGATTATATGCATTAAGCGCCTGGCGGGAAACTCCTTTTTATACTGAAAAAGAACGAGCTGCGTTAGAATGGACAGAGGCATTGACATTGATTGCAGAAAATGATGTGCCGGATTCTTTATATCAAAGAGTTCGCACGCATTTTGATGAAAAAGAAATTGTTGATTTAAGTATGGCTGTAATCGCTATTAATGGATGGAATCGTTTGGCTATAAGCTTTCGCAAAGTACCCGGAAGCTATCTGCCAAATGGAATCAAGTAAAATGAATAAAAAGAAAAAATGAATATCAACGGAAAAATATCTTTAATAACCGGAGCAAGCAGCGGCTTGGGATTGGCTATAGCTGAAGCTTTAATAAAAAAAGGTTCAATCGTATATGGATTGGCAAGAAATGAAGAAAAGCTTCAATTAGCCGGTGCAAAGTGGAAAGAAAAATTCATACCAATAAGAATGGATATTTCAAATGAAAAAGAAATAGCTTCCTTTATTGAAAAAACATTTTCAGAAAGTCATAGTCCTGATATACTCATTAATAATGCAGGAGCCGGATATTTTAATAGAATAGATTCCTTACCATTAGATCAGTGGCATGAAATGATCAACACAAATTTGAATGGCACATTTTATATTACTTCTAAAATTGTTCCTTTCATGAAAAGGAATGCATGCGTAAATCATATTATCAATATAGGTTCAATCCTGGGAAAGACAAGCAGAGGTGAAGCAGCAGCTTATTCCGCCACAAAGTATGGCATACAAGGATTTAGTGAAGCATTATTTAAAGAATTAAGAGGTTTCAAAATAAAAGTGACCTGCTTAAACCCCGGTAGTATTGATACCCATTTTTTTGATTCCTCAGGTATAGAACCACATCGCGCTATGTTACAAACCGGCGACATCGCTGATATGGTAATTCATTTATTAGAAACACCCGATAATTTTTTAGTAGACGAAATGACGATTCGACCATTAATTCCTACTTCTCCCGGGAAAAGTAATATGTAAAAATAAAACATGAAAGTGGAGCAGCCTCTTATTTGGACAATCGGTCATTCTACAAGGTCACTGGAAGAGTTCATTCTCATGCTTCAGTCATGTAATATTCAGGTAGTGGCGGATATCAGGAGTTTCCCCGGATCCAGAAAATTTCCGCATTTCAATAAGGAAGTGTTGGCAGAAACTTTACCGGGTAAAGAAATTCAATATGTGCATATTAAAGATCTTGGGGGAAGAAGAAAAGCAAATCCGAATTCTAAAAACACAGGATGGCGACACATAGCATTTAGAAGTTATGCCGATTATATGGAAACAGCAGACTTCAAGAAGGGTATTGAAAATTTGGAAAAGATCGCATCTGAAAAACGTACTGCTTTTATGTGTTCAGAAGCCGTTTGGTGGCGATGCCATCGCTCAATGGTTGCTGACTTTTTAAAACTGCATGGCTGGAAAGTATTGCATATTATGGGTATTGATAAAATTACAGAGCATGCTTATACTGCACCGGCAAGGGTACTTAACGGAGAATTAAATTATGAAAAACAACATTGAAGATGGGCCTCATTCATAAATGATTTTTATGTAGAAAATGAGTTAAAATGAAAAAACCCGCATTGGATTGCGGGTTTAAAAAGATAGCAGAGAAATTGATTAAGGGAAAATTCCCAGTTCGGCATAAGAAGTGCCAACCTTATCAATAGCCACCACATAAGCAGCAGTGCGCATATTTGGAATAGTTGGATTATTTTTCCAACAATTCATGATTTCATGAGTTGCCTCAATCATGGTTTCTTCTAAACCACTATAAACTAAATCTACTTCACTGGCTCCATGTTCAATAAACATTTTCTCCGTTTCATTAACCTGCCTTCCGGTAAGTTCTTCAATCTGACTAAGAATATGTTTATTCATATTTTCAGTAAATCTTTTTTCCATACGGCCATAGCGGACATGGCTTAGATTTTTTAACCATTCAAAATAAGAGACTGTTACTCCACCAGCATTTAAATACATGTCGGGGATTACTAAAATTCCTTTTTTATCCAAAATATCATCGGCTGCCGGAGTCAGCGGGCCATTGGCAGCTTCACCAATGATTTTTGCTTTTATTCGATCGGCATTGTCTTTGTTGATCACATTTTCTAAAGCAGCAGGGATAAGGATATCACATTCTAATTCCAGTGCATCTGTATTTTTTTCTAAATTAGTTGCCCCGGGGAAATTTAGAATAGAACCTGTCTTTTTGCGGTGGATAAAGAGTTCTTCTTCATTCAACCCGTCTTCACAAAAGATAGCACCTTCGTATTCAGCAATAGCTACAATTTTGGCACCACCTTCCCGAAAGAATTTGGCTGAATGGTATCCCACATTACCTAATCCCTGTACGACAACCCTTTTGCCTTTTATGCCAATTGTCATACCTAATTTTTCCATCATATCCGGCATATTACATACTTCTCTTACGCCATAAAATACACCTAAACCGGTTGCTTCTTTCCTTCCCCGTACACCGCCTTGAGTTACTGGTTTTCCGGTTACACAACCCATAGCATCTATTTCTCCCGGTCTCATTGTAGAGTAGGTATCCAGTATCCAGGCCATTTCTCTTTCACCGGTTCCATAATCGGGTGCGGGAACATCAGTGCCTGGCCCGATGAAATTTTTCTTGATGAGCTCAGCAGTATAGCGCCGTGTAATTTTTTGTAGTTCAAATTCACTGTATTTTCTTGGGCTTAATTTAATACCACCCTTTGCACCACCAAAGGGAACATTAACCAATGCGCATTTATAAGTCATTAATGCTGCCAGGGCCATTACTTCATCCTGGTTTACAGCTTCACTGAATCGGATACCTCCTTTGCAGGGTGTTTTATGATGACTATGTTGCACACGATATGCCTCCAAAACAACAATGGAGCCATCATCGCGCTTTACAGGGAAACGCATTTGATAAACAGCATTACATGCTTTAATTTGTTCTAAAATCCCTTTTTCCCATTTGGTAAATACCGCCGCCTTATCAAAGCTGCGTGTGATACTTTCGAAAAAACTGTACGTTTGATCTGACATGATTTAATTTTTTGTGATAAAGATATTTAGTATTTGTTTATATAAAAAAAAATGGTTTCTTCTCTTTGAAAATGCTTTATACCTTTCCCGATAGGATATTTTTCTCTAACTTTCTAATCTTTCGGTCTAAATTAATAACATAAATAAGCAGCCCCGTTACAATAGTGATCACTACGACCATCACGACAAAGATTTTTCCATTGCTATGCATAAAATCTGTGGGTTCTTCGGTTTTTAAATCCATATTTTGAGCCAATGCATAAAAACTGAATAACAAGAGACCAGATACAAGAACAACTTTAAATTTATTGAAGTGTCGCATAATGTAATTTTATTTTTTGAAGCCTTATTCTTAATGTAGCAATCCAAACGCCTAAAAGAGTCCATCCAAATACTGCCGGCCAAAAGACCATGCGCATTGATGGTGCAAGGTCACTTCCATTTAAAGCAGGATTCCCTTCACTTCCCTGGCCACCTGGATGTAATGATTCGGTCATACGGGGCAAGATCCAAAGTGTTGGAAATAACATTGCAAATGCAAAAATGTTATACACGGCACTGATATTGGCTTTTTTCTCTGAATCCTGAAACGAACCCCTTAAAATGAAATACGCAAAATAAATGAGAAGGGCAATGGCAGCGCCATTTTGTTTGGCATCCCCTGACCAGGGTTCACCCCACTGATAATTAGCCCAGATAGCTCCGGTTGTGATTCCCATTAATCCAAATATAAGCCCGGTACGCGCAAACTCAACGGCATATAAATCACTTTTCCAATCTTGTTTTCGAAGGCGTAGGATAGAGTATATTACGGAAACCATAAATAAGGTTTGCATACAAAACCACATGGGAACATGAAAATAAAGATTTCGTATGGATTGTTGTAGCCTGCCATCCAGCACGGGGATTTTAACTAAAAACCCCATGGAACATGTATAAAGTAATAAAAGAACACATAATACTTTCCACCAGGCCTTATTCATGTCAAAATATTTTAGAAGATGAATTTTTGCTGTGCAAAATTACTACATGAATACAGCAAAATAAAATTTGTTTAATCCCTCCATAAAAAAGGAAAAAGTATGATGGATAAAATGATGATCAAAGCATCCAGGCAAATCAATAATAAAATCATTTGAGAAAAACCGGCTTGTACAACCGGCTCGAAGACCTGACGGGCCGCTTTGCCCAATAATAATAATTGCGGGATGATTAGAGGAAATCCCATAATGGCCATCAATGCAGCCTGCTGTTGTGCTTTGGCTGCTATCGCTGCTAAAAAGGTGAAAACCAGGCTTAGGCCCAGGCCCCCCAATAAACTGATCATGATAAATTGTCCAAAATAATAAACCGGGTTTCCAAGCAATAATAAAAACAAGAGAATACTGATAAGGGTCATCACCATCATTAAGATGGCATTGAATAGTAGTTTCGATAGAATATAATCCGTAGCGCCTGAGATGGTATAATAATATAACATACGACCCCGGCTTTCCTGGAGAAAGCTCTTAGCCATAGCATTTACACAAACAAATAGTTGTACCACCCAAAATAAACCATTCCAAACAGCTGACTCCGGTTGCCCCATAGAAAGATATACGATGAATATAGTAGATGCTACATACAGTACAATCCCGTATAAAGTATATTGCTGGCGTAACTCCAGCAAGAGATCCTTTTTTAAAAGCGTTTGAATATGTTTATAAGATGCCATGGGTTTGATTTAAATCATTTCATATAAATAGTAAGGACGTTCATTACAGAACATTCACATAAAATTTAAAATTGAAATTCAAATGAATTGTACTTTTATCATTTAATGGTCAAATGTAGTAGAACTTATGGACAAAACAGGTGCACTGATTTATCTTTTACAGGAACAATTTGAACAGGGATCAAAACCGGAAACGCTGATTGCTACGATCCAAATGATTCTGGCTGAATTGAATGGTACTCAGAAGGTGCAAAATAATATCTCCAATAAAGCATCAGTAAGAATGCCTGCACATCCTTATGTGTCAAATAGATCTATGCACTCACCTCTTACCGATACAGAGGAGATCGCTCTAAATCCGGAGAAGGCTGTAAAGTATGATCAAGAAGAAGATTTGCAAACATCTAATATAAAATTGCCGGAAGAAATAGTACAATCATTGGGTATTCATTCATTGGATGATATTCCAACTTTTGCTCATCAGGAAAAAGAATTATTTGAATTGAATGAAAAAATGCGCCCGGATGTTTTTAGTTTGAATGAGCGACTGAAACCTACGCATGAGGAATTGGCTCATAAATTGAAAGACACACCAATCAAAGATCTACGCATGGCCATAGGGGTGAATGACCGTTTCCTCTTTATCAATGATCTTTTCCGGGGTGATGAAAATATGTATGAAAGAAGTTTAAAAACCATTGATGCTTTTCATTCCCTCCCGGAAGCTGAGTATTGGATACAACGTGAATTAAAAGTGAAAATAGGCTGGCCGGAAAATCACGAAACGGTTAATATGTTTGATCAACTCATTAAGCGAAGATTCTCTTTTAAATAGCCTAAAATATGATTGGTTGCTCCAGCTTGTGATAATACAAATGCGCTTGCCTGTGTACAGGCAGATTGGTATAAAGCATCATCTTCTAATAACTCATTCAATTGTTCTTCGAGTTCTATGGCATCTATAATGGAGAAAGCAGCCCCGGTTTCCACAAGGCCTGTTGCTTCAGGAAATTTTTCATATACCGGTCCAAAAAGAACAGGACGCCCATAAACGGCGGGCTCAAGAACATTATGAACACCATCACCTCCAAATCCACCCCCCACAAAAGAAATGGTTGCATAGCCATACAATCTTTTCAACATGCCTATATTATCTATGATGAGGGTATTCTTATCGGGAGGCAAATAAAAATTTTGAACGAATTCTGAGTAAAGAATTGAATTTTTATAAAGAAGCAAACATTCTTTTATCCGGTCTTCACCCACATCATGAGGGGCAATGATGAAACGCATCTCCGGCTTTTTATTGATATAATGATTTAGTTCCTCATCATCTTCCAGCCAGGTACTTCCGGCAACCAGGGTAATCGCTTTTTCACAAAAAATTTCAATACCGGGTAAGGATACGGTATTCTTTTTCATTTGGATAACCCGGTCAAAACGGGTATCACCACAGATGGTGAAATTTTCTAATCCAATCGATTGAAGCAGCATCGCAGAATTTTTATCCTGAATAAAAAAATGCGTAAAACAAGTTAGCATTTCCCGGTAGAATCGTCCATACCAGGAAAAGAATGGTTGACTTTTTCTAAAAATTCCCGAAATCAGTAAGAGCGGTATATTTCTTTTCTTAGATTCCTGTAAATAATAATTCCAAAACTCATATTTTACAAAAAGAACCAATGAAGGATTGATGAGGTCATACCATTCCTGTGCATGTTGTTTGGAATCCATGGGCAGATAAAAAACATAATTTGCACCTGCATAATTTTTTTGAACCTCATATCCTGAAGGAGAAAAGAAACTGACAACGATTTTCAAATCGGGATACACTTTGGACAGGCTTTCCAGGAGTGGACGCCCTTGCTCAAACTCTCCGAGAGAGGAGCAGTGCATCCAGATTTTTTTGCCCGGATCATGTTGAAGTGCATTTTTTATTTTTATAAAAATATCCTTTCTCCCTTCAATCCATTTCTTGGCTTTTGGATTAAATGGAGATATAATGGAAGCAATCAGGGGATATAAACGAAGAAATATTTGATAAAAAAATTTTCCCATTTTCAGCAGGTTTTGTAAAGAAACGGAATTCATTCGGAAGAGCCTCTATAATCCTCAATTAATTCCTTGTTTTTTAATTAATTTTGCTGCCTTAAAATTATATTATGCGACCAATACAAATGGTTGACCTGAAAAAACAGTATCATCATATCAGCGATGAAATAAATAAAGCCGTTTTGGATGTTTTAGAAAGCAGCGCATTTATTAATGGCCCTGCCGTTCATGAGTTTTCAGAAAACCTGGCTGCTTATCTTGGTGTGAAGCATGTAATTCCATGTGCAAATGGTACGGATGCTTTGCAAATTGCTATGATGGCTTTAGGTTTAAAACCAGGTGATGAAGTAATCACACCATCATTTACATATATCGCAACGACTGAAGTGGTTGCCCTTCTCAGGCTTAAACCTGTCTTTGCCGAAGTGGATAAGCAGGGCTTCTGTTTGGATCCGGAACAATTGGAAAAAGCGATTACACCCAGGACAAAAGCCATAGTACCCGTTCATTTATATGGCCAACCTGCTCCTATGGAAGAAATATTAAGCATTGCTGAAAAACATGGTTTGCATGTCATTGAAGACAATGCACAGGCAATAGGCGCGATGTATCATTTTGAAAATGGGAAATCCTCTAAAACGGGAAGTATTGGACATATAGGCACGACCTCTTTTTTCCCCTCTAAAAACCTGGGCGCTTATGGGGATGGTGGTGCTATCTCCACCAATGATGATCAACTGGCAGAAAAAATGCGGATGATCGCAAATCATGGCCAGCAAAAAAGATATTATCATGACATGGTTGGTTGTAATAGCCGATTGGATTCAATCCAGGCAGCTATCTTAAAAATTAAGCTGGAAAAATTAGATGCTTATATTGAAGCACGTCGCGCGGTTGCAGATTATTACGATCAGGCATTTGAAGCCAGCGAGAAAATAAAAACCCCCTGGCGTGCACCCTATGGAAAACATGTTTTTCATCAATATACTTTACAATTAGAAAATGTGGACCGTGATGGTTTGCAAAAATTTCTGGCAGAAAAAAATATTCCTTCAATGATCTATTATCCGGTACCCGGGCATCGCCAAAAAATGTTTGATACCTTAGACAATGAAACGGTTGATTTACCAGTGACGGATTGGCTTACCAAGCGGGTTATTTCTTTGCCTATCCATACGGAAATGGATAAGGATCAATTGGCCTATATCACTCAGTCCGTACTGGAATATGTGCACAATTAATTTTTGAAAATGACGATTGATCGTTTGATAAATAAACAAGCTGTACTTGCGGTAGTGGGTTTAGGCTATGTAGGATTGCCCGTTGCGCTGTCATTTTCCAAAAAATTAAAAGTTATAGGTTTTGATATTAATCCTGCGAGGATTGACATGCTGAGAAATAAAATAGATCCAAGCAATGAAATGATTGCTGCTGATTTTGATCATTGCGATATTTATTTTACCCATGAAATAGAGGATTTACGAAAAGCGGATTTTTTTATCCTTGCAGTCCCCACGCCGGTGGATGAGTATCATGTTCCGGATCTTTCGCTTTTAAAAAAAGCCTGTAACATCATAGGTCGTGTATTGAAGAAGGGCGATTATATTGTATTTGAATCAACGGTTTACCCGGGCTGTACAGAAGAAGATTGTATCCCTATCATAGAGAAGGAGAGTGGTTTAAAAATGGGCAAGGATTTTAAAGCCGGTTATTCCCCGGAAAGAATTAATCCGGGTGATAAAACGCATAGCCTGGAAAAAGTAATAAAAGTTGTTTCCGGATGTGATGCGGAATCCCTTGAAAACATTGCTTCTGTATATTCCCTGATCATTGAAGCCGGCCTTCATAAAGCGCCCTCTATTAAAACAGCCGAAGCTGCCAAAGTCATTGAGAATGTTCAACGGGATTTAAATATTGCTTTAATGAATGAGCTTTCATTAATTTTTGATAAAATGGATATCAAAACCTACGATGTATTGGAAGCTGCCGGGACAAAATGGAATTTTTTAAAATTTTCACCGGGCCTTGTTGGTGGTCATTGTATAGGGGTGGATCCTTATTATCTTACATATAAAGCATCTCAACTTGGTTTTAAGTCAAGGGTTATATTGAGTGGAAGACGGGTGAATGATTATATGGGAAATTTTGTAGCGGAAAAAATTATTCGTCATTTAATTCTGCATACAAAAGATGTCAAATCTTCCAAAGTACTTATCATGGGTGCCACCTTTAAAGAAAATGTAAGTGATATACGCAATTCAAAAGTGGCGGATATTGTAATGTTTCTGAAGAATTATCATTTGGAAGTACATATTACAGATCCTTATGCATCTTCTGAAGACATGCTAAAAGAATATGGCTTTTCACTGATGAAAGAGGTAGATAATGATTATGATGCGGTGATTGTGGCGGTGCCACATCGGGATTATTTTTCTTTTAGTGAAAAGTATTTTATGAATATCACCAAAGAACACGCAATCATCGCTGATTTAAAAGGCATTTATAAGGGCGTTATTTTTCAAAGGAAATACTGGAGTCTTTAATGGTACTCACAAGACCCCTCATATTAGTCACCGGTAAAAATGGCCAACTTGGATCATCATTACAGGCTATTGCAAATCAATTTCAACAATTTGATTTTTTATTTACCGGTAAAGAAAACCTGGATATTACAAAAGAAGAAATTGTTCAATTTTATTTCAAGAAATACAAACCATCATTTTGTATTAATGCCGCTGCCTATACTGCGGTTGATCTCGCTGAAACGGATCAGGAACAAGCATCCCTTATAAATATTAAAGCAGTCTCCAATCTTGCTAAGGCCTGCAAAGAATTTTCCTGTATTTTTTTACATATCTCTACGGACTATGTTTTCCGGGGAGATCAACAAAGGCCTTACCTGGAAACGGATATTACCGATCCGGTCAATTTTTATGGTTACACAAAAAGGGCAGGAGAGGAGCAGGCATTAGCAGTTTGTGCGCAGACCTTTATTATTCGAGCCTCCTGGCTTTATAGTGAATATGGGAAAAATTTTGTCAAGACCATGTTGAATTTATTTCAGACAAAAAAAGAAATTGCTGTAGTGGGTGACCAGTTTGGAGCACCTACTTATGCGAAAAACCTTTCAGAAGCTCTTTTGAAAATCTGTTCTCAACCAATAGAGAATTTGCTGCATCAGGCAGGTATATATCATTTTAGTGACAAGGGAAATATCACCTGGTTTGATTTTGCCAGTGAAATAAAAAAACAAACGGGCACTCTTTGTCATATTAATAAAATTACGACAGAAGAATATCCTACTCCAGCAAAGAGACCTCATTATTCCGTTTTCAATACTTCAAAATTCAAAACAAACTTTGAATTAGAAATGAAGGATTGGAAAAACAGCCTCGCATCTTGCCTGCATCAATTAGGGCAATCAGGATGATATTATTTTTTTCATCGCCCTGATTTCTTCACAATCTACGGAAACATTAGATATATTTTCCTGCATGGATTCGCAGGTAAATTCCATGTGAGAGGGAATATCCTTTCGAGCAGATGTATGCAATTCAATGGCCCCTGTATATCTTGCGAGATCCAGGATATTTTCTTTGCGTACACCACTCCCTGCAATAATCGTAATCCGGTTCTCCGCTTTTTCAATTAAAGCTTTAATAAGATCTTTGCCCATTATGGCATTGGGTTGTTGTCCGCTTGTTAAAATTCTTTCGCATCCACAGTCAATAATTTTTTCCAGGCTTTCAAAAGGATTCATACAACGGTCAAAAGCACGGTGAAATGTAACATCCATAGGATAAGCGGCCTCTACTAATTTGTTTAACCTTTTGGTATCTATATGCCCATTTTTATCCAGAAGGCCAGTTACAATTCCTGTATAACCGAGATTTTTGCAGTAGTGAATATCTTTCAGCATTATTTGAAAATCGGTTTCACTATATAAAAAATCACCACCTCTTGGGCGAATCATTGGGAATACCGGTATAGATAACTTTTGAACTGCCATCTCTAACAAGGCATAAGAAGGGGTTGTACCCCCATCATAAATATTGTCGCACAATTCGAGCCGGTCCGCATTTGATGCAGCCGCAAGAATGGCAGAGTCCATATTAAATACAGCAATTTCTAATAACATTTTTTACTATTTATAGATGAATTCACTATTGATTAACTGGTTATAGGTGTCTGCATAGCAAACGGCATAATTGAAACCGGAATGAATACAAAAACCGCCATATTCACCTTTTGGGCTCAATGCAATAAAACCAACTTGTATATCTTTTATTTTATCGGTGTTTTTATAACGGTCAATAATTCGGGATACTGCATTTTTGCAGGCATCACGTGGAGACAGACCCTGCCGCATAAATTCTACTACGAGGTGTGTACCGCAAGTGCGGATGACTTCTTCTCCCAAGCCCGTTGAAACAGCGGCGCCGGCTTCATTATCTACAAATAATCCTGCTCCAATAATTGGTGAATCGCCCACTCGACCACGCATTTTAAATGCCATTCCACTTGTGGTGCAGCTTCCTCCAAGGTTTCCGTGTCCATCTAAAGCAATCATGCCAATCGTATCGTGGTTCCATTGATTATTCGAAAGTTTTGAAGGAGCAAATGCTTGTTGCCCTTTAGAATTTTCAATATTTACCTGAGGCTTATAATGATGTTCCTTTAGCCATTCGTCATAAGTTTTTTGTGCATCAGAAGACAAAACCTGTTTTTCTAATGGGAAGCCTTCCTCTACGGCAAATTGTTGTGCACCGGATCCTACCAAAAATACATGTGGTGTTTTTTCCATCACTCTTCTGGCAACAGAAATGGGATGCTTTATTCTTTCTAAAAATGCGACAGCCCCACAATCTCCATTCCCATTCATAATACTGGCATCCAGTGTTACATACCCATCCCTGTCCGGATTAGCGCCTAATCCTACACAACAGTTTTGTGAAGATTCTGTGACCATTACACCTTGCTCTACGGCATCCAGGGCATGACCATTTTCACGTAATATTTTCCAGGCTGCTTTATTGGCTTCAATGCCTGCATCCCATGTAGAGAGAACAATTGGTTTACGTTCTGCATGGCCGGAAAAGCCTGTAGCAAATAGCTTATGGGTCGCGAGCGCTCCTAAACCAAAGGAACCTAATTTTAATAACTTTCTACGGTGCATATCTTTTATCGTTTGAATTCAAAAATACAAAAAATGCTTGTCGCCTTCTTTTTATTTGATTTGTTGATGTTCTAAATGAAGGAATTTATGTATAAGATTTAGTTTGAAATTGTCTTTGGCATTATTTTTTCCGATCTTAGACAAAATATTTTTTATGAAACAATATTCAAAAACGATTTTGACCATTTTGGCCGGTATGATTTTTTTATCTGGCTGCGTAGCAAAACGTAAACTCCTGGATGAACAAATTGCAAACAGATATTTGAGAAGTGATAGTGCGGTTCTGGCAAATAAAGTTTCGGACCTGCGAGGCCAAATTGACTTGCTGCAAAAACAAATTGATGAATTAAACAATGCCAATGCATTAATGACAAAAGATATCAGTAATAAAGCGAATGCATTGAATCAAAATCAACAGGCGCTTGAAGAGCAGCAAAAAAAACTGGCACAATTACAGGCCTTACTCGATCAGCAAAAATTGAAAGCAGCAGCATTGAAAAAGAAAATGGCTGATGCATTAGTGGGATTTTCGGCAAATGAATTAACCGTAACCCAGAAAAACGGAAAGGTTTATGTGAGCCTCAGTGAAGGGTTATTATTTCCATCAGGGAGCGCTGTTGTTAATGTTAAAGGGAAAGATGCATTAAGTAAGCTCGCTGCTGTGTTGGTATTAAACCCGGATATTTCTGTGGATATTGAAGGCCATACAGACTCTATTCCTATTCGTGGAAAATATGAAGATAACTGGGCATTGAGTACTGCCAGAGCTACTTCTATTGTGAGAATATTAGTGAATGAATATAAGGTAGATCCAAAAAATGTAGTCGCATCCGGGCATAGTATGTATGATCCTGTTGCCACGAATACCACACCTGAAGGAAGGGCTCAAAACAGGAGAACAGAAATTATATTATCTCCCAAACTGGATGAATTATATAATTTGATTAACCAGTAATTTTAAAAATCTTTCAAAAGCATTGCAATTTATTTTGCAGTGCTTTTTTATTTTATGATTCTGCGTAATTCTCTTTCTGTATCACGCGTTTTCATTGTTTCCCTCTTATCATGGATTTTTTTGCCGCGTGCTAACCCAATTTCCACTTTAACGAGATTTTTTTCAGTGAAGAAAACACGTAGGGGAATAATGGTTAATCCTTTTTCTTTGGTAGCGGCCTGAAGTTTTTTTAATTCTCTTTTTGTCAATAGGAGTTTACGGTCATGCACAGGGATATGATTATTTACTGTACCATGAGAATATTCAGAAATGTATAAAGAACGGATCCAGCATTCGCCTTTATCCAGGAGGCAGAAACTATCATTAAAACTTACTTTGCCTTCACGTATTGATTTTACTTCCGAACCCAGTAAGACGATACCGGCAATATATTTTTCTTCAATATTATAATGAAAATAGGCTTGCCTGTTTTTCATTTCTTTTGGAGCAATTTTCTTCATGCTTACTCAGGCCCATAATCCGTGTAAGATTAAACGGCATTTATCATTTTAAAAATGAAAATCAATTTTTGAAGAAACGTGCAATTTGTGCTAATTTATCTTTGAGGTTTTTCCTGTCCACGATAAAGTCAAGGAATCCATGTTCCAGCAAAAATTCACTTCTTTGAAAGCCTTCCGGTAAATCTTTTTTGATTGTTTCCTTAATGACGCGTGGTCCGGCAAAGCCAATAAGTGCGCCGGGCTCGGCTATATTCAGGTCACCCAGCATACCAAAGCTGGCAGTAATACCACCAAAAGTAGGATCTGTTAGTACAGAGATGAATGGGAGTTTGGCATCGCTTAGTTGGGATAATTTCCCACTCGTTTTGGCAAGCTGCATCAGGCTAAATGCACTTTCCATCATGCGGGCGCCACCACTTTTTGAAATAACAATATAAGGAAGATGGTGGGCAATACAATAGTCAATTGCGCGGCTGAATTTTTCACCCATTACACTACCCAGGGAGCCACCAATAAATGCAAAGTCCATACAGGCAATAACCATTTCAATATCATTGACTTTTCCTGTTCCTACACGCAAACTATCCGTAAGGCCCGTTTTATTTTCTATTTCTTCCAGCCTTTTATCATACGGCTTCAAATCTGTGAATGATAAAAAATCTTTGCTACGGATATTGTCAAATAATTCCGTGTATGTTTTGTTATCAAATAGAATATCAAAATATTCAAGGCTTCCTATTCGATGATGATAATTACATTTTGGACAAACAAATAGATTTTCTTTCAATTCTGTAGTCGTGCATATATAATTGCATTCCGGGCATTTGGTCCAAAGGCCTTCCGGCATTTCTTTTTTATCAGAGGTAGATGTAGTAATGCCTTTTCTCAATCTTTTATACCATTTCTGTCTTTGTGCAGAATCTTTATTCATGGCATCTTCTTCTCCTGAAAGCGAGGTTTCAAAAAAGTCTTCCTGAGGTTCCTTAGGATCTTTATTATTTTCTTTATTCATTATTTTTTCTACATTGGGAAAATGAAGGTAAGAAAAAACTAATAAGCAGCATGTATTGATTAAACTTCAAAAAAAAACCTGCCGCTACGGAGCGACAGGATCTTTTCTTTCATGACCATTAAGCTATCGTTATAGAATTATCTAAATAGACATCTTGAACGATATTTAATAATTCAATTCCTTCTTTCATGGGTTTTTGGAAAGCTTTTCTTCCCATGATCAATCCCATCCCTCCGGCACGTTTATTAATGATTGCGGTTTCTACTGCGTCAAATAAATCTCCTGCTCCTTTGCTTTCTCCACCACTATTGATGAGGCCCACTTTACCCATATAGCAATTGAGTAATTGGTAACGGCAAAGATCAATCGGATGATCCGTTGTTAATTTTTCATATACCGCTTTATTGGTTTTGCCAAATTTGATGGCATTATATCCACCATTATTTACCGGCAATTTTTGCTTAATAATATCTGCCTGGATGGTTACACCTAAATGATTAGCCTGCCCGGTAAGATCTGCTGATGCACTATAATCCACACCGTCTTTTTTGAATGCATCATTTCTAAGATAGCACCACAAAATGGTCACCATACCTAATTCATGAGCCAGTTCAAACGCTTCTGAAATTTCTTTAAGTTGCCGTGTGCTTTCTTCACTTCCCCAATAGATCGTTGCACCAACTGCCATGGCGCCAAGATTCCAGGCATTTTTTACCGAGCCAAATAAAGTCTGATCAAATTTATTTGGGTATGTAAGCAATTCATTATGGTTGATCTTAACTATGAACGGAATTTTATGTGCATATTTTCTACTCAAAATGCCAAGTACGCCAAAGGTGGATGCAACACCACTACTACCTGCTTCTATGGCCAGTTTTACGATATTTTCCGGGTCAAAATAGATTGGGTTCGGACCGAATGCGCTTGCCCCGCTATGTTCTATACCCTGGTCAACAGGAAGGATGCTACAATATCCTGTTCCTCCAAGCCTTCCATGGCTTAGCAATTTTTCCATACTGCACATAACCTGTGTATTGCGGTTACTCAAGGCCCATACTTTATCAATATGGTCATTAGAAGGTAAGGTCAACATTGATTTGTCAACAGTGGTACACTTGTGATCCAGCAGATTGCCCGCTTTATCACCCATGATTTGAAGAATTTTTTCATTTGCCATAAAAGGGTAAATTAAATAAATGAATTGGTTTGTAAAAGGTTTAAAAAATAAGAAAATTCAGGAACCTTCATTAGAAATTTCCAGGCTGCAAATATAAGGAATTGGCAAATATCGGCAAGTGAAATTGAGCTATGCCCGAATTGTTTTGGTGCATTTTTCCTGTAAATCCCCGAAGTATTTTCCGGAAATCAACATTCGGCTCCCATACCAACTGAACATTTCTCCATCCACCAGTAGTATTTTGCTGTTGGGAAGTAATTGTTCAAATTCTCTTTGATGCTTTTCTTTAAAGGGATATGGCTCTGATGAAAGAAAAATAATTTCCGGCCGGCGTTGGTTTAAGATTTCCAATGAAATTTCCGGGTATCTTATCGCATCGGCAAAAATATTTTCAAAACCTGCTCTTTGCAACATATCATGAATAAATGTATGACTTCCTACAGCCATATAAGGTTTTTGCCAGATAAGGTAGGCTACTTTTATTTTGTTTTTTGGTACCGGTATTTGTGTAAATGCTGATTCTATTTCCCGGATCATATTTTTCGCCATATCACCTGATCCCGTCAAAGAACCAATTGTGGAAATCATTTCAAGGGCATCCTTAAAATGATCTACATCACTGACCCAAACCGGATATGATTTTTTTAAATTTTCTACCTGATTTTTTTCATTTTCTTCTTTATTGGCAATAATCAAATCAGGTTGGATACGGTCTATTTTGTCAAGATGAATATTTTTTGTTCCTCCAATAATTTCTTTGCTTTTGCATTTTCCTCTTGGATGCACACAAAATTTTGTAACACCCATGATCCTGTTTTCCAAACCCAAATCAAATAATAACTCGGTTATAGATGGAACTAATGAAACAATTCTCTGAGGTGGAAATACCGGTAATTCCAAATGATCATTCAATTGATCCTTGAATTGATATACCTGATTTTTATTATTCATTTTTAAAATGGTATGCCAAGATTTATGTAGGGCAATAATTTTTTGGACTGATCACAATACATCGCACTGATCTCTAATGGGCCTAAAATAAAGTTATAACCCAGTGTGATGGCATACCCTGATAAAAAACTACCTGATTTTGTAAGCTCTGAATTTTTAATAAAATCAAGAGCCATCATATTTGCTCTTGCCGTGATATATAAATTGGTATAAGGCCTGTATCGTAATCCACATTGCAACATAGCGGCACTGTTTGTTCTAATGGTACCTTCTTCCAAACCTGCAAAAAGAACCTGATTGGGAAAACTGGCATTCAGGCCACCTATAAAATAATCACCATAAAAAATTGATTTACTATGAAATGAAATACCCATTTGCAAATGCGTGATAAAAGTAAATTTGGATGAAAGTGGAGCAAAATTTTGATAGTCCGCTTTTACATGCCAGTAGTCGGAAAATTGGCCATTGAGCGAATCTTCATTTAAGATAAGATTGCCATTGTGATAAAAATCAATATCATGGTGTTGATTATAATTATAACCAACCGTTGCATTAAACGTAGATCCTCTTTTGGGATAAATAGCATTACTTAGGGTATTGAATTGAACAAAAGCATAAGTATTTAAAAAATTATTATAGCCTCTTAATTCAAATTTGGAAACAATATCCGGTTTATAATGATAAGATTGAAAACTCGTGCCAATACCAATGGCATAATTTCTATTCAATGTCCAGTGCGTATTCAAATCAGCTCTTACAGCACTCTGCTTATACGTGCCATCTTTTACATAATTGAGATAATTCGCAAAACCTATATTAGAGGCTTCTATGGAGGCGGATAAAGTGAGTGTTTTAAACCGCCCGAAATATTGCAGATGCTCACCCCGAATGCGCAGATTTTCTCCAATATTTGCGGATACCAGGCTCCTGGAATAAGGTGTAAAAAAATTTCTCGAAGTAATATTTCCTATTAAACTAATGCCATTAAAAGAGTTATACGATATGGTGGACTTGGCAAACGTGAAGGGATTTTCTTCTACGTCAAATATGATTTTCGAAGAACCATCCTCCAGAGGATGTAATTCATAGACAATCTTCTTATAGTATCGTGTACCAAAGGCTTTCCGGATATGGTTGTTGATTTCTTTGGCAGTATAAAATGTATTGGGTTTCATATCAATGCGAT
This sequence comes from Bacteroidota bacterium, assembly GCA_018268015.1. Classification (GTDB taxonomy): domain Bacteria; phylum Bacteroidota; class Bacteroidia; order Chitinophagales; family Chitinophagaceae; genus JAFDXJ01. The sequence goes on along the minus strand of JAFDXJ010000010.1, from coordinate 48,433 downwards.
GCAGGAAAAAAACTTCATTTGTTTTTACTAATCCATGCACTTCAAAAGCATTTATTTTTACAGAATCCATTTGAGGTATCTTGGGATAGGCGCGCTTATCAGGACCATAAATAAGATTAAGTGAATCTGACATTTTTTTTAACCGGGGATAAATAGAATCTCCTACCAAACATCCTTCCTTTATTATTTCATTCACCGATCCAAAACTACCCATAGTATATTCATCTAAATGATGCTGAATATATAAGTCGCACATCTTTTTTTCTTCTTTTGCATCTTTATCTTCCCTAAAAAACGCCACCTGTAATAATACCTGGAAAATATTGGTAATTTTTTCTTTGGCCAGAAGGCTGCCGGCCACATTGCTTCCGATTACAAAATCTGCACCTTCTTTTTTTGCTACACTTACCGGGAAGTTATTTACGATTCCTCCATCCACTAATTTCCTGCCTTGAAAAGGAACAGCCGTGAAGACAGATGGGATGGTCATACTGGCGCGAATGGCTTGTACAATTTCACCTGAATCGAGTATAACACCTTCGCCTGATGAGATGTCTGTAGCCATACAGGCAAAGCCTCTGGGAAATGTAGAGAAATTTTTAAGGGCATTTACCGGGAAAAAATATTCGCTTAATCTAAGCCATAATTCCTCTGATTCCAATACACCACTGGGTAATCGAAAACCATTATTTTCCCAGGGTAATTCTATAGCATATTTATCGTATTCGGATTTTTCATCAATAGATAAATTTTTGAGTGAAGCCGAATTGCTTAACAATAAATCCCAATCTGTTTTATTACTTATTTTTAATAAGGTGTCTGCATTATAACCGATGGCATACATGGCTCCTACTACTGCGCCCATGCTGGTGCCACTAATATAATCTATGTGTAATCCCGAGGAATCAATGGCTTTTAAAATTCCCAAATGTGCCAGCCCTTTTGCGCCACCTCCACTTAGTGTAAGGCCTAATCTGGGTCGTTCCTGACCGAAAACACTGAATGAGAAAGAAAAAATAATAAAAACTGGAATCAAAAATTTCATAAGTATGCACAAATATATTTGAAGTTACTAGCAAAAAACAAATTGAAGCTGCAAACGTATTTGTAATATTGCTAAATGAGTATGCAACTTTTTACAAATATCAAAGGCCTTGTGAATACAAGGGAAGAATCCTCAGTTTTGAAAGGGAGCCACCTGGCAGATCTGCCTGTAATTGAAAATGCTTTTTTATTTATTGAGGATCATAAAATTGCTGACTATGGAGCTATGAAGGATTTACCTGAAGCCTACCTCCGATCTAAAATAATTGATACCACAGGCAGGTATATTTTACCCTGTTGGTGCGATAGTCACACACACCTTGTATTTGCTGCAAGTAGGGAGGAGGAATTTGTAGATAAATTAAAAGGAATGAGTTATGAAGAAATTGCTTTAAAAGGAGGCGGTATTTTAAATTCAGCCGCAAAACTTCGGGCTATGCCTGAAGATCTTTTATTTCAACAAGCCTGGGAAAGATTAAAAGAATTGATGCAATTAGGTACCGGGGCTATTGAAATTAAAAGCGGGTATGGGTTAACGGTGGAAAGTGAACTTAAAATGTTACGCGTCATCCAAAGGCTTAAAGAAAAAGCGCCCATTCCTGTAAAAGCTACATTCCTCGGTGCACACAGTTTTCCTAAAGAATTTAAAAATAATCATCCTGGGTATATTCAACTTATCATCAATGAAATGCTGCCTGCAATAGCCCATGAACACTTAGCAGATTATATAGATGTGTTTTGCGAAGAAGGATTTTTTTCAGTTGCTGAAACAGAAACAATTCTACAGGCGGGCATGCAATATGGATTGAAACCAAAAATTCATGCGAATCAATTACATGCTTCCGGGGGCGTAGAAATAGGCGTAAAGTTGGGTGCCTTATCTGTAGATCATTTGGAAACTATGACGGATAGAGCCATACAAGCGCTTGTACATTCATCCACCATAGGAACGCTATTGCCTACCGCGGCTTATTTTTTAAGAATGTCTTTTCAACCAGCAAGAGAATTGATTGATGCCGGTTGTGCCATTGCCCTTGCCTCTGATTTCAATCCGGGAACATCTCCTAGCGGTAATATGAATACCGTTGTTTCTATGAGTTGTATCCAAATGAAAATGTTACCTGAAGAAGCTATCAATGCAGCCACAATAAATGGCGCTTATGCAATGGAATGCCAGGAAATGGTGGGCAGTATTTCAAAAGGTAAAAATGCCAATATAATTTTTACGAAACAATTGTCTTCACTGGATTATATTCCCTATGCTTTTGGAAGCAATATTATTGAGGCAGTATATATCAATGGAGAGAAATTATAATTCATATTAGATGTATCAATTTGCTAAGAATTGTTTCCCCCCAATAAGCTTATTGAATTGTACTCTTTTGATATTATTTCTAAATTATTTAATTTTAAATGATCATTCTGGATTGAATTGTAGTCAACCTATTTCAAGACTGTAGTAATTAATTTAAACAAACTCTTTATAAGACTTTATTAGCCTCATGACTATAGACTTTTTTGGTTCATCTAGATCCAATATTTTATTTTTAAAGAACATCCTTGCATCAATTTAAAGAATACCTTTGCATCAATTTGAAATACGAAATAATATATCATAAATTAGCTGCATTAATTTTTCTTGCTGCATTTTTTGCTCAAACATTCAGTAGCGCTTTTATAATTGTAGATTATTATGCCTATACAAATAGCTACGCTAAAGATTGCATTAATAAGTCAAAACCTGAAATGCATTGTAACGGGAAATGCCAAATGATGAAAAAAATCGCAAAAGAAGAAAAGAAAAGTCAGAATAATCCTGAAACAAATTCAAATAATAAAAATGAAATAACACTTTTTGCAGAATCATTCTTTGCTAAAATAACACAAACATTTATCATAGAAAATAATTCCAAAATCACACCTTCTACAACAAGTGATAAAACAATTGATCGATCTTTCGACATATTTCACCCACCGCAAATATAGTTTTGAGCGCCTTTTTTAAATTGTTTTACATATTCCATTCGCTACTTTAAGTAGTTCGATCTGTAAAGGTCTCAAAAAGCCTTGAATCAGTTCATCGTATAAGAAAGTCGATTTTATCATATTCAATTTGCTGTATTACAAAATACATGTAGTGCAAAGCATTTTGACTTTTAATCATCTTTTTACTAATTGGAACAAGTTTATTTAAAAAAAGCGCAATTCAATTGCATTTGCAAAGGTTGTTCACTTTAATGAACTTAAATTTTATCGCTTTTCATTTTATATTTATAAACAGCAATCAATTTTGAAATTAAAAATGTGAAAATGTTTCAATACGATATGCTGCTTAAAAATAACACATACGTCAAGCGCTATCAAAATCTACTATTCAACTGTAATAAAGAATTTGCATTTGACATGTGTGCATTTAAATTTAAATATTTTACTCATGAAATATATTTTATTGTTTGCATTATCAATTATGATCGTACATGCAACAGCTCAATACAAACTGGCAGGAAAAATAACTGACCAACAAGCAAATGAACCCTTAATAGGAGCAACCGTAAAAGTGGCTAATTCAAATATCATATCACTGACCAATAAAAATGGCGAGTTTATGATTGAATCTAATATCAAAATTAATTCAATAGATGTATCATTTATTGGATATGAAACTAAGCATGTTCAAGTTAATGATTTATCTGAGTTCATGCACATATCCATGGCACCGGGAATTATGAATCTTTCTTCTGTTACCGTTACCGGATATGAAAATAACCGCAAACTTTCGGAAACCTCTGGCGCAATCTCTATATTAAGGCCCAGGGAAATCCAGCGTGGCGATAATATGGATATTATGCCAGCACTCAATACCATACCCGGTGTAAAAATGGAAGCAACTGTTACCGGTGATTATCGTATAGCTATTCGGGGTAGCTTATTGAACAACCCCTGGGGAATACGCAACCTCAAAATTTATTGGAACGGAATACCAATGTCATCCCCTGATGGCACAGGTGGTCATGGGCTTGATTTTGACCCGTGCATGATTGGGAGCATCGAAGTGTTGAAAGGCCCATCGGGAAGTATTTACGGCGCCGGCAATGGTGGTGTATTGCTTTTCAAAAGTTATAAAGCATTTTCCGGGCAAAACCAATTAGAGACCGGATATACAGGCGGTTCTTATGGTTTTGGCAAGTGGACAACAACTTATAAAACAGGAAACAATAATTTTAATCTTGCTGCCAATTATACCCGCCAGCGTTATGATGGTTATCGCGAAAACGGATGGAGTAATAAAGATGTAGTAAACATTTTTGCACAATTCTTTCCAAGCGAAAAAAGAACAGTGAATGTTTTTGTGAATGCCGCTACCGGCACTTTTGGAATTCCAGGTGGATTAGACAGTTTGCAGGCAGCGACAAACCCACGCCAGGCAATACAATTTGCTTTGGACAATAAAACTTCTGTTAAACGTTACAATAATCTACAAATTGGAGCCTCGCAGACTTACCAGTTTACAGATTTGATTTCAAACACTACCAGTATTTACGGAACAATGAATACGCTGAATCATCCTTATGGAGAAAGTCCGTATTACAACGGCTTTTTAAAGGAAAGTACCATAGGTGCCGGCCTAAGAACAAGATTTGTTTATGCTCCTCAATTAGGAAATATAAAAAGTAAGTTTACACTTGGCGCAGAGTTAATGTACCAGCATCAGTTGGGTAATACTTTTGCAGTTGAAAATGATATTCCCGGCACCTGGCCCGAAACCGGCAATTTGACACAGAGTGATATCACTATTTCTAAGTCGAATATTTTATTCGCACAGGCAGAATTTGATCTGCCCTGGCAATTATTGCTCACCGCAGGAGCAAGTTATAATGACCTCTCTTATGACATAACCGACTTGTTTAAAGATTCTGTACATGTAAACTATAGCGGGCTAATGGATTTTCCTAAAAAAATATCACCAAGAATCGGGTTGGTAAAGGTAGTAAATAATAAACTCTCTATACAGGGAAGTATCAGCTATGGATATGCGCCGCCGCCATTGTGGGAACTCAACAATTATGACGGAACCTTAAATAAAAACATTAAACCCGAAGATGGCAAAAACTATGAAATAGGGGTAAGAGGAAATCTGTTCAATCATAAATTCAGTTATGACATCAGCGCTTACCAATCGTTCATTACAAACTCAATCGTGCCTGTAGCTAACCAATATGGCACAACATCCTACAAAAATGCAGGCTCAACCAATCAAAAAGGAATAGAAGCCATGTTGATATTTGCTGCTCTTCATAATCCTGACAAAGCGGTTTCCTCATTGAAGTTCTGGACAAGTTTTACTTATAACGATTACAAGTTTAAAGATTATACCACTGAATCTTTTGACTGGAATAATAACACGGTCATCAAATCCGATTATTCCGGAAACTATGTAACAGGTGTGGTACCTGTAAGTGTTTCAGCAGGCGTTGATGCAGAATCAAAAGCAGGATTTTATTTTAACACAGTACTTTATTATTATGATAAAGCACCTATGAATGATGCCAATACAGCTTATAGCAACTCCTATCTTCTGGTGAATGCTAAGCTTGGATTCAAAAAGGATATTATGAAATGGTTTGGGCTTGATGTTTTTGCCGGAGTCAACAATTTGACCAATAAACAGTACAGTTCACTCATTAACTTCAATGCCGATGCCTATAGCTATGGCGCACCACCGGCCTGGTATAATCCATCTCCTGCACGTAATATCTATGGAGGCATAAAGTTCACTTTCAATTTTGCAAAATGAAAAAGAGTCTATTATTTTATATGACAGGGCTTGCATTGGTAATGTCTTGCAATACAAATACTTCTTCTCAGTTGGAGCAGGCACCAGCGCCTGCCCCTCTATCCTCGATTCACCGAACAGCATCCTGTGTATACTTAACAAGCGATGAAAAAAATAACCCTTTAATAAGCTGGTGCGAAATGGATAGCGCAACAAAACGGAAATATTTCTTTGTGTCTTTTTTTGATAATAAGAAAAATGAGTTTATTAACAAGATATCTGTTCCTATTGAGCAAAATGTAAGCATACATGAAGAGGGCATGCCCAAAGTGGCAATAAAAAATGATGGAACTATAGTAATTGTATATGAAGTTTCAACGCCCACAAAAGAAAATGAGTGGGCAGGAGCCATCCATTATATCCAATCATCTGACAAAGGTAAGACCTGGACTCAGCCACTTTGTGTACATGCGGATAGCTCATCTAATGGTAGCCGCTCTTTTGCCAGTGTTACAAGGTTATCAAATGGTGAAATAGGAGTTTGCTGGCTAGATAATCAAAAAGATCATAAAAAAGACGGAAGGCCCTTAAAATTTGCTGCGACCCTGACGAATAAAGGTTTCCAGCCTGAAATATTAATTGATTCTTTTGCATGTGAATGTTGCCGCACTGCAATCAGTAGTGATGATAAAGGAAGTATAAGCATTTTATTTCGTGATATTCTTCCAGATTCTGAAAGAGATATTTCCTTTAGCAGATCTGCTGATAATGGAAAAACTTTCTCACCTGCAACCCCTTTTAGTAATGACAAATGGGTGATAAACGGATGCCCGCATAATGGGCCATCAGTTGTTAACAAGAGCAATATAAGCTACGCAACCTGGTTCACTGGAGGCCATCAAAAGGGCGTATATTATGGAGAATTAAAAAACGGCGCTATGGTTTTAAAAAAACTGATTAGTAATGATGGTAAATTTATACAATTGTGTCTAATGCCGGACGGAAAAAGAATGATAGCATACAATGAAAATGTACAGTTGGCAGATTCTTTTTATAGCAAAATTGTAGTGGTAAAATTTGATGGAAATCATTTTTACAAAACAGGCATCACATCAGACAAATCGCATGCCGGTTATCCTGTAATTTGTGCATTAGATAATAAGCGTGTAATGGTGGCATGGACGGAGAATGATCGGGTATATTATCAAATAGTGGATGTGAGCAAAATAACAAATCTTGTGAAAGACAATTACGCTAATAACAATAAAACTAAATCATTGCCTGTCATTCAGCTTACCAATAAAAAAGACCCGGTTTGTGGTATGCATGTTGATAGTAATGTGGAAGATACAATTCATTTTAATGGTAAGATTATTGGATTTTGTAGCAAACATTGTAAAGACAAATTTTTATCAGCGCCGGCTACTTTATTTAAATGAAATTTCCGAGGAAATATTTAACATTGTGGTGGTGAAATTGATCAACAAAATGCAAATTAAATTGGATCGAAGAAAATTTGCTTACAGGATTAGCAAGCATTATTTAAGTCCAATCTTTAATAGATCACTTCAGATTAAGAGAGTCCAAATAATTTCCAGATGAAGATGAGTCGTTGCCATATAATATAATAAACAGAAGGAGAAAGCTAATTGCATTTTCTATTATGACAGGTAATTAAATGTTACGAAAACATCTTTTTTTGAAAGTATATTACAAAGTTATATAATTAGGATATATTATTTAATTTATCTATTCCCGATTTTAAAGTTATACTTTCCCGGTATAATCTTACTTAATTTTATACTCCTCAATTTTTCTAAATTCATTCAAAAAATAACATAGATGTAAAAGATATTGAGATAAATATTTTCGCACAATAAACAAATTTTTCCAGTTTCTTGATAATGTTAGATTTAAAGTAAGATTTAGCCTTGAAATACTTTTCTTTGTAATATTGATTGCTGTATGAGCAGTTGATTGGTTTAAATGAATGAGTAAAACATGGCCAGGTTAACAGGAATTTAAAGCGACAAACAATGAAGCATTTAAAAATATTTTCAAAAAAGGAGATCTTAAATATCACCCATATGCGCCGTTTTGAAACAAAATTGGGAGAAATGGTTCAGGTGGCTGAGAGTCCCGGTAATATTGAATTAAGTATTCAGCAAAGTAAAGCGCCATTTGTCATTGTCGGCATCCCTGAAGATATAGGTATCAAAGGCAATCTGGGTATTGGAGGTGCAGATACTGCTTTTCTACCTTTTTTGCAGTCTTTCCTGAATACGCAAAGCAATGACTTCCTGCATGGTGAAGAAATATTCATGTTGGGTCATTTTGATTTTTCAGAAATCAGGGAGCTCATTGAGAAAAACAGTGCAAATTATGAAGAGCGGGTGCATGCATACAGGCAGGCAACATCCATGATAGATGATGAGGTAGAACAATTGATTAATATCATTACCCGAAATCAAAAAATACCTATTGTCGTAGGAGGTGGTCATAATAATGCGTATGGATGTATCAAAGGCGCAGCAAAAGGTTTGTATAGTTCAGGGCTTTTACCTATCGCATCCATCAATGCCATTAACCTGGATGCACATGCAGATTACCGGCCATTGGAAGGAAGGCATAGCGGCAATTCTTTCCGTTATGCAGAAGAAGATGGCTACCTGGAAAAATATTGTATAATCGCTTTGCATGAAAATTATCTTACGCAAAATATGTGGCTGGATATTGCCAATAACCCCTTTATTGATTTTATCACTTTTGAAGATATTTTTATTCATGAAAAAAAGACATTCAGGCAGTCTCTTGTTCATGCCTGTACATTTACCGGTCAGAATCATTGCGGTATAGAACTGGACCTCGACAGTATTGAGAATGTACTAAGCAGTGCATTTACACCAGTTGGCGTTTCCCCCATTCATGCAAGACAGTATGTACAATATGCAGCGCAAAATTGCCAGGTTGCTTACCTGCATATTTGTGAAGGCGCTACACATTTGGCCGATAACCGTAAAAGCCCATCTACAGGAAAACTGATCAGTTATATCGTTAGTGATTTTTTGAAAGCCATGATCGAAAAGAGCCACATGAAATAATTTATGGATATTCCAGAAAAAAAGTATTGCCTTTTTGTGAAATCTTTACCTAAGGGAAATATACATCGAAAGTATCATGATGAAGAATATGGGCTTCCCATACAAAGTGATGAAGGCCTATTCGAAAGGCTTGTTTTAGAAATGAACCAGGCAGGCTTAAGCTGGGAAATTATCCTGAAAAAAAAAGATCATTTTTTTAAAGCCTATCAGGGGTTTAAAATTGATAAGGTGGCTGCTTTTGATAATACAAAAATAGAAAGCCTCTTATTAGATTCGGGTATTATCAGGAACAGGCTGAAAATACAGGCAGCCATTTATAATGCTCAAAGCATTTTGCAATTGCAAAAAGAGTTTGGATCTTTTAAAAAATGGCTTGATATGAACCACCCTTTGGAAAAAGATGAGTGGGTAAGATTATTCAAAAAACATTTTAAATTCACCGGGGGAGAAATCGTACATGAATTCTTAATGAGTTGTGGATATTTGCCCGGAGCGCATGCAAGTACTTGCCCCATTTATAAAAAAATATTACCACTTCATCCAGCCTGGCTTTCCTGAATATTTAAATTCAAAATTTTACCAGGAATCTCTTAGTTTATATTCCATTTTCATTTTAATTTTCAAAATGATTGATTTGAACTTTAATACATTTGCAGAATCAATATCTTTAATATTATGGTAGATTCATTTGAAAAAATTCCTGTAGAAATCTTTAATGCCCCCTCGGAAGGATCAAAATTTGTAGCCCGGGAAATTGCCGGGTATATCCGTGAATCCGCTGCATCCGGAATACCTTGTGTACTCGGACTGGCCACAGGCTCCACTCCGGTGGAAATGTATGCCGAACTGGTGCGGATGCATAAAGAAGAAGGCTTAAGCTTTAAACATGTGATCACGTTTAACCTGGATGAATATTATCCCATATCACCCGAAGTATTCCAGAGTTATTGTAGCTTTATGGACCGTCATTTATTCAGCCATATTGATATCCTCCCTGAAAATATTCATATCCCGAATGGGCAATTGCCAAAAGATGAAATTAAAAATCATTGTATTCAATACGAACAAATGATTGAGGATGCCGGAGGTATAGGCTTACAAATTTTGGGTATTGGTAATAATGGCCATATCGGATTTAATGAACCGGGAAGTAGCATTTTTTCTAAAACCAGGCTCATTAATTTGGATATCAGTACACGCATGGCCAATTCGAAAGATTTTGAAAATATTTCAAAAGTGCCTCGATTGGCTATTACCATGGGCATTCAAACAATCATGAAAGCCCGGCGCGTGATCTTAATGGCATGGGGGCATAAAGCGCCCGTAGTAGCAAGAGCAGTAGAAGGCCATGTGACAGAACAGGTGCCGGCCAGCATTTTGCAACAACATAATCATTGCCAGTTTGTACTGGATCAGTTTGCTGCGGCCGATCTTACCCGTTTTAAATCACCCTGGCTTGCGGGAGATATTGACTGGACACCCAAAATGATTAAAAGAGCCGTAGTGAATATGGCCTTGAAACTGAAAAAACCTGTTCTCAGTCTTACCGTTCACGATTATAATGAAAGCGGCCTTGGGGATTTATTAGTTGAAAAAGGAGATGTTTATGAAATCAACCTGCAGGTATATTATATGTTGCGTGATAGCATTACGGGATGGCCCGGAGGGAAACCACAAGCTATTATACCCAAGCATCCTGAAAGAAGTTTTCCCTATCCAAAAACCTGTGTGATTTTTTCTCCTCACCCGGATGATGATATCATCAGTATGGGCGGAACATTTATGCGATTGCAGGACCAGGGGCACGATGTACATGTCGTATATCAGACCAGTGGAAATATTGCGGTAACGGATGAATTTGTAACCCGTTTTTTAGATTTTGCCGTGGGATTCGAAGATATGTTTGGGATCAATAATGAAAAGAGTAATGCAATATTAAAAAAAGCGGAAACATTTTTATTATCCAAGCAACTGAATGAGAGGGATACCCCGGAAATCCGCGCTATTAAAGGACTTATACGGAGGTGCGAAGCTAGTGCTACCTGTAAATATGTGGGTATTCCCGCCAATAACCGGCATTTTCAAAACCTCCCATTTTATGAAACGGGAACCATAGAAAAAAAGCCAATGGGAGAAGAAGATATTGAAAGCACCATGGCTTTACTCCGGAAAATAAAACCTCAGCAGATTTATTGTGCTGGCGACTTAGCTGATCCTCATGGAACACATAAAGTATGCCTTGAAATCGTGTTGGAAAGTATTCAAAGGATCAAGAAAGCAGGGGATAAATGGCTGGAAGATTGTTGGGTATGGTTATATAAAGGCGCCTGGCAGGAATGGGGAATTGATGAAATAGAAATGGCCGTTCCCATGAGCCCGGACCAGGTTATAAAAAAGAGAAATGGCATTTTTATTCATCAAAGTCAAAAAGATATGGTCCCTTTTCAAGGTACAGATGCACGCGAGTTTTGGCAAAGAGCAGAAGAACGAAATGCTCATACTGCGGACCTTTATGCAGTTTTAGGTATGACAAAATATGCAGCCATAGAGGCATTTGTTCGTTGGCATTTTTAAAAGTCTGGGATAAATTTTCCACATGTAAAAATGGTGGCTTATATTTGCAGCCAATTTTTAAAACAGGTTCTAATCTTTTTTAGAAGTTTAATCATGATGGCCCCGTAGCTCAACTGAATAGAGTATTTGACTACGGATCAAAAGGTTCCAGGTTTGAATCCTGGCGGGGTCACTAAGCGAATCTAAAATGATTCGCTTTTTTATTGCCTGAATTTTTTATATGCATTCATCAGCCCATTAGTTGAAGAATCGTGTGCAGTTACTTTTGCATCATCTTTTAATTCTGGTAAAATTTTATTTGCCAATTGTTTACCCAGCTCAACACCCCATTGATCAAAACTGAAGATATTCCAGATCACGCCTTGCACAAAAATCTTATGCTCATATAATGCGATAAGACTGCCTAAACTATAGGGGGTTATTTCTTTAAGCAAAAATGAATTGGTGGGCCTGTTTCCTTTGAAAATTTTGAAGGGTAATAATTTATTTATCGCATCTTCATCCATTCCGGACTTTCGTAATTCAGCCCGAACTTCATCCGCATCTTTGCCTTTCATCAAGGCTTCCGTTTGTGCAAAAAAATTGGATAGTAAAATTGAATGATGTTCACCCAAAGGATTATGACTCTTAGCCGGCGCTATAAAATCACAAGGAATCATGATGCTGCCCTGGTGAATAAGTTGATAAAATGCATGCTGGCCATTTGTTCCCGGTTCACCCCAAATCACCGGGCCGGTCGCATAATTTACCGGGAGGCCATTACGGCCAACATATTTTCCATTGCTTTCCATATTTCCTTGCTGAAAATAGGCGGGAAACCGATGCATATATTGATCATACGGTAATATGGCTTCCGTTTGCGTACCAAAAAAATTCGTGTACCACATCCCAATCAAAGCCATGAGGACCGGAATATTTTTTTCAAACGAAGCAGTTTGAAAATGTTCATCGGTGGCAAATGCGCCTCTTAATAGTTGTTCAAAATGATCATACCCGATAGTGAGTGCAATGGAAAGGCCGATGGCACTCCATAAGGAATAGCGGCCTCCCACCCAATCCCAAAATCTAAACATAATAGCCGGATCAATACCAAACTTTATTACAGCTTCTTCATTCGTACTTAAAGCAACAAAATGAGAGGCAATATGTTTATCATCCTGTGCATGATTTAAAAACCATTGACGCGCAGTATGGGCATTGGTCATCGTTTCCTGTGTAGTAAAAGTTTTAGATGCAATGAGGAATAATGTTTCACCCGGCGTGATTTTTTTAAGCACTTCGGCTATCTGGGAGGCATCTACATTGCTGATAAAATAAGGTTGAATACCATCTACCCAATAAGGTTTTAAAGCTTCCGTAACCATTTGTGGGCCAAGGTCCGAGCCGCCAATGCCGATATTTACTATATACTTTATTTTCTTCCCGTCATATCCAAGATGTTTCCCTGTGTGAATCGCTTCGCAGAAAAGCTTCATCTGTTTTTGTACTGCTTTTATTTCCGGCATCACATCTTTCCCTTCACTATAAACAGGTTTCCCGGAAAAATTTCTTAATGCGGTATGTAATACGGAGCGCCCTTCTGTTTGATTGATCAAATCGCCGGAAAACATTTTTTCAATAGCTGATTTAACATTGACTTCTTCCGCGAGTTGTAGCCATAATTCCAGTGTTTGCTGTGTGATAATATTTTTTGAATAATCAAATAAAATATCATTAAATGTTAAGGAAAATCGGTTAAATCTTTGAGCATCGTCTGCAAACATTTTTTTCATCTCTGCGTTTTTCATTTCAGCATAATGTTTCGAAATGGCTTTCCAGGCTTGTGTTTGAGTGGGATCTTGAATGGATAACATAGGTATCTTTTGAAAATAAATTTATAATTTTTTAATTTCCTTAATTGTTTTTTGAATCATTTTTTCAGAAATATCCAGATGGGTTACCATCCTTACAAAAGTGGGAGACATAGGGATCATGAGGATATCTTTCTTTTCCAGGCTGTGGGTAAAATTCTTTGCACTTTTATATTTTCCCGCAATTTCAAAAATGATGATATTTGTTTCTACCGGATATATTTCGCCAACAAAACTTTTGCTTTTTAAAATGTCTGCAAGCGCCTTTGCATGTTCATGATCCGTTGCCAGTCTTTTCACGTGGTTTTCCAGAGCATATATTCCAGCAACCGCTAATATTCCTGCCTGCCTCATTCCACCTCCAAAAACTTTGCGAATGCGCCGGGCTTTGTCAATCAGTTTTTTATCTCCCAATAACACACTGCCAACAGGGGCGCCGAGTCCTTTACTCAGGCATATAGATATGCTGTCAAAAATTTTTCCATAAGCTTTAGGGTTTTCCCTTTTTGCTATGATGGCATTAAAAAGCCGCGCTCCATCCAAATGTAATTTCAAATCATGTTGTATACAGACCTTTTTGATCGCAGCAAAACCGGAAAAATCATAACAGGCGCCACCGCCCCGGTTACAGGTATTTTCCAATGAAACTAAAGAGGAATAGGCTTTATGTACATCAGATTTATCATTGACCGCATGCTCAATCATCGAGCTATGAAGACGCCCCAGGTCGCCTTCGAGAAGTTTTACGGAACAGCCTGAATTCATAGCTATGCCACCACCTTCATACTGATATATATGGGAACGTTCATCACAGATCACTTCATCTCCGGGTTGTGTATGGCATTTGATGGCAATCTGATTCGTCATGGTACCACTTGGGCAAAAAAGCGCATCATCAAAGCCAAACATCTTTGACATTTTATGCTGCAATGCATTTACGGTGGGGTCTTCTCCAAAAACGTCATCCCCTAATTTTGCTTCCAGCATGGATTTTTTCATGGCCGGAGTGGGCCTTGTGACTGTATCTGAACGAAAATCTATGAGCATGATTTTTGTGGTAAGTGGCTATAGCCATAAAAGTAGTTTTTTTGCAGGAAAAATACCGGTTATCACCCATTTTTATCATGAATATTAGCATATTATTTCATTGCTTATAAGAAAATATTTCGTATCTTTGCGCCGCAATTATCAGTTTTTTTAGTAATTTTTGTTAAAATTAAGTGTGGTAATTGTCTTTTCTTTTTATCATCTTTCATAAAAAATGCATCCATTACTATGAGGCAACTAAAAATCGCTACCCAAATCACGAATAGAGATTCTCAGGCTGTTGAAAAATACTTACAGGAGATTTCAAAAATATCCATGATTACACCGGAGGAGGAAACCACTTTGGCCCAAAGAATCAAAATGGGCGATCAACGTGCATTGGATAAGCTGGTACAAGCGAATTTGCGTTTTGTTGTTTCCGTTGCAAAGCAATACCAACACCAGGGGTTATCTTTAAGCGACCTGATCAATGAAGGTAACCTGGGATTGATCAAAGCAGCCCAACGCTTTGATGAAACAAAAGGATTTAAATTTATATCTTATGCTGTGTGGTGGATACGCCAATCCATCTTACAGGCACTTGCAGAACAAGGACGTTTAGTAAGACTTCCTCAAAATAAAATTGGCACTTATAACAAAGCCAACAAGGCTTATATGGCTTTTGAACAAGAGCATGAACGCGAACCAAGTACTGAAGAATTAGCCTCTATCCTGGAAATGAGTGAAACGGAAATCATCAATATTTTTCAAAGTAACACACGTCACACCTCACTGGATGCTCCCGTGCATGAAGCGGAAGATGTAGCTATGGGTGATTTACTGGAAGGTGTAGATGATACTGATGATGATGTGATGAAGGATTCTTTAAGAGAAGAAATCAGGCGTGTGCTTAAATCACTTAGCCCGAGAGAAGCAGAAATTGTGAATGCCTATTTTGGTTTGTACGGTGAGAATGGAGTGACTATAGAACAAATCGGTATTAAATATGATCTTACGAAAGAACGTATCAGGCAAATAAAAGAACGTGCTATTAAACGGTTACAAAAGGCGAGATATAGCAATGCCTTAAAAGCTTACCTGGGCTAATGAAAATATTTAATAACCTCCCACCGGGAGGTTTTTTTTTGACTTCAAATTTTGATCAATATACAGTAAGGCATTGTTATAGCCCTTTCTCCTTGTCGTTACTTTTCATTTTGTACTTTTGCATGCGGAATAAAAAAAAATTGCTTGGTGCTCAATAAAAAAATACCAACAAAAATCGGTGTATTAACTTCAGGGGGGGACGCCCCGGGAATGAATGCGGCAATCCGGGCAGTAGTTCGAACCGGTATTTATCATGGTGTTCAGATGGCCGGGATTATCAGAGGATTTACAGGAATCCTTGAAAATGATATTGTAGATATGGACAATCGTTCTGTTGCCAATATCATTCAACGAGGTGGCACCATCTTAAAATCAGCACGCTGTAAAGATTTCTATACAAAAGAAGGAAGAGCGCAAGCCATCAAAAATTTGCAGCAGCATGGTATTGAAGCGCTGGTTGTGATCGGTGGCGACGGAAGTATTCGCGGGGCAATGCATTTAGGCAATGAATTTAATTTCCCTTGTGTGGCGATCCCCGGCACCATTGATAAAGATCTGGCTGGAACAGATTTTACCATTGGCTTTGATACAGCGGTCAATACGGCGGTTTCCTGCATAGATAAAATCAGGGATACCATGGAAGCGCATGACAGGCTTTTTATCGTGGAAGTGATGGGTAGGCATGCAGGATATATTGCTCTTAATAGCGGAATTGCTACCGGCGCGGAATATATATTAGTCCCGGAAGCACATACTTCGATGAAGCGTATTGCCACCTCGCTGAATGAAAAAACGAAAAGAAAAAAATTAGTAAACCTGGTTGTTGTGGCTGAAGGATATGGTGAAAACGGGGCTGTGGGTTTTGTAGAGGAATTAAAAAAGTACTTACCCAATGTAGATGCACGTATCAGTATCCTGGGTCATATTCAGCGAGGTGGAGCGCCTACCTGTATGGATCGGCTGATCGCCAGCAGAATGGGTTATCATGCTATCGAATGTTTGCTGGAAGGAAAACAACAAGTGATGATTGGTATTAAAAATAATGCAATCTGCTATACACCTTTTGAAGATGCTTTAGCCGTACAACAAATAACTCATGATGCCTGGTTGAAAATTATTAAGATCCTGGCAAGCTGATTTTTCATTACAAAAAACGGAAAAAAAGCACTTTGAAAAGAACAAGAATCGTATGACAGATAAAATACATAAATATTTACATAAGGAAATGAATAAACAGGCGGGCGTACACCATTCATTTCATCGCACCAAAATTATTGCAACTGTAGGCCCTGCTTGCAATACGTATGAAGGGCTGATGAGCCTGGTGAAATCCGGTGTCAATGTTTTTCGCCTGAATTTCTCTCATGGTACCTATGAAGAAAAAAAAGATATCATTGCAAGTATTCGGAGAATCAATAAAAAAGAACCTTACAATATTGCCATTTTAGCTGATCTCCAGGGCCCAAAAATCCGACTGGGTGAAATCAAAAACAATGCTTTAGAAATTGCCGAAGGTGATGTGCTGACATTTACGAATAAACAAGTGATTGGAACAAAGAAGAAAATAACGATTTCCTATTCACACTTATCAACGGATGTAAAAGTGGGTGAAAAAATTCTGATTGATGATGGCAAAATTGAAGTGAAGGTGACTAAAATTGATAAGAATGGTGAAGTACTGGCGAAAGTAACTTATGGTGGTATCCTGTCCTCCAAAAAAGGAGTCAATCTGCCGGATACAGATATTTCCTTACCCTCCCTCACCGAAAAAGACCTTGCAGACCTGTCTTTTATTTTATCGCAAGACCTGGACTGGATTGCGCTTTCATTCGTTCGGCATGCTGAAGATATTATTGCTTTAAAAAAAATACTAGCAGCAGAAAACAGTACCTGCAAGGTTATTGCAAAAATAGAAATGCCTTCCGCATTGAGAGATCTTCGGAATATTATTTTGGAATCGGACGGCGTCATGATTGCCCGTGGCGACCTTGGCGTAGAATTACCGGTCGAAAAAATTCCTATGGCACAACGGGAAATTATCCGCAAATGTTTGCATCGTGCAAAACCGGTGATTGTAGCCACCCAAATGATGGAAAGTATGATGAATAGGGTTAAGCCAAATCGTAGTGAGATCACGGATGTGGCCAATGCAGTTCTTGAGGGGGCCGATGCAGTGATGTTGAGTGGGGAAACAGCCGTAGGCGAACATCCTTCATTAGTGGTAGAGACTATGCGTAAAATAATTACGGAAGTGGAGAAAACCGAATATAGGTATAACCGCGAATCTGACCTGGCTCCTCAACCAAAATCTCCTTCCTTCCTAAGTGATGCCATTTGTTATAATGCCTGTAAAATTGCGGAAGACCTGGGCGCCCAGGCATTGATCGGCATGACTCAAAGCGGTTATACCGGATTTGTTCTCAGCAGTTACAGGCCCAGTGCGCCATTATATGTATTTACCAAAGTACAAAAACTGGTCAATCAGTTAAGCCTTAGTTGGGGTGTCCGTGCTTTCTTTTATGATGAAGAAGAGAGCCTTGATGAAATCATTACCGATCAAATCAATATCCTGGAAGAAAGAGGTTTCCTTAAAAAAGATGATATTGTGGTTAATACCGGCAGCACACCGGTAAACCTGCATCTGTCAACAAATATTATTAAAGTATCCCGTGTTATTTAAAAATTGCCCTTATGATGTCAAAAAAAATTTTTGTATTCTTTGTTTCGGTATTGATGATCTGCACTTCCGTACAATCTCAAAATGTGTTAAACATTATCCCTGCGCCTGCGAAAGCTGAAAAATTACCCGGCGAATTTACGATCAGCCCTGACACAAAAATTATGCTGACCGGTAGCGGTACTGAAAACAGTGCTCATTTTTTTAATGAGTATCTGCAAAAATATTATGGCTTCACACTCCAAGTTTCCACTTCCAATGAGATTCCTAAAAATGTCATCGTACTGGGTTTTGAAAAAATGGAAAACAAAATACCCGGGGCATATAATATGCATGTAAATCAAGATGAGGTGTATATCGGTGGGGATAATGAAGCAGGGGTTTTTTATGGTATCCAGTCTCTCATACAATTACTCCCGGCGACAAAATCTTCTTCATTAAAAATTACACAATGCCAAATCATTGATTCTCCTCGGTTTGCATACAGAGGATTGCATTTAGATTGCAGCAGGCATTTCTTTTCAGTGGACTATGTGAAAAAGTATATTGATTTTATAGCAATGAGTAAAATGAATACATTTCATTGGCATCTGACAGATGACCAGGGTTGGCGAATAGAAATAAAAAAGTATCCTTTACTCACGCAGAAAGGTTCATGCAGAAATGGAACAATCATAGGTAATTATCCGGGGAAAGGAAATGATCAACAGGAGTACTGTGGTTATTATACGCAGGACCAGATCAGGGATATTGTGAAATATGCTGCTGATAGGTATATAACCATCATTCCGGAAATTGAAATGCCCGGCCATGCATCTGCCGCTATTGCTGCCTATCCGCTCTTAAGCTGCTTTCCCAATGAAGCAACACAAACCGATAAAATTCCCTGGGCAGGAAAAGTTCATGGCAAAGAAGTGCAACAAACCTGGGGCGTATTTGATGATGTATTCTGCCCAAGTGATTATACATTTCATTTCTTAGAAGATGTCCTGGATGAAGTTATGGCGCTTTTCCCTTCAACCTATATTCATATTGGTGGAGATGAATGCCCGAAAGAAAACTGGAAGCGTTCTGAATTTTGTCAAAACTTAATGAAAGAAAAAGGGATTAAAAATGAAGAAGGATTACAGAGTTATTTTATTCATACAATAGAACAATATTTAAACAAGAAGGGCAGGCAGATTATCGGCTGGGATGAAATCCTTGAAGGAGGCCTGGCGCCCAATGCTACCGTGATGAGTTGGAGAGGAGAAGAGGGGGGAATAGCTGCCGCAAAAATGAAGCATGATGTTATTATGACCCCGGGTGATTATTGTTATTTTGATCATTCCCAATCGAAACACAATGATAGTATTACCATTGGAGGATATCTTCCTTTAGAAACAGTTTATAAATATGATCCTCAACCATCATCCTTAACTTCAGATGAAAAAAAATATATACTGGGCGCTCAGGCAAATGTATGGACTGAATATATTGGCAATGAAACCAAACTCGAATATATGCTGTTCCCCAGACTTGCGGCATTGAGTGAAGTATTATGGACAAATACAACGAATAAAGATTGGAATAACTTTCTTAGCCGAATGCAGGATCAATACCAGAGATATCATCTTTGGAATGTACATTATAATGCAAATGGAATTCGGAAAAGTGAATAAAGAGGAATTTTATTGATGGTAAACGATTTTGCCTCTTATGAAAAATAGCACGTTACTATTTGACTAAGGTCTTTTTAGTGAGATTAAGTTATGGCATGGCATGTATTCACAATTATTCTTCGAGAGATCAACCATCCTCACAAACTTTAATTGATAAGACCTTTTTCCATCTATACCTGGAAGACGCCTATTTTCAAATCATCCAGATGCGGATTATGGTTTGCTGCAGCAATGCATTCACTAATCATTTTTCTTGTATCCAGAGGATTAATAATGGCATCTACCCAAAGGTGGGCCGCTGCATAATATGATGTGGTTTGCTTTTCATAAGCGCCGGTAATTTTATCCAATAACTTTTTTTCATCTTCTGCACTGACTTCTTTTTGTTTTGCTTTCATGGATGATACCTGTATTTGCAAAAGCGTTTTTGCAGCTTGTTCTCCGCCCATTACGGCAATTTTTGCCGAAGGCCAGGCAAAAATAAAACGAGGGTCATAAGCTTTTCCACACATCGCATAATTCCCGGCACCATAGCTGTTTCCAATAATGATGGTGATTTTTGGAACAATGGAATTAGATACCGCATTTACCAGTTTCGCGCCATCTTTAATAATGCCGCCATGTTCACTACGGCTTCCTACCATAAAGCCTGTTACATCCTGTAAAAAAATAAGGGGAATCTTTTTTTGATTGCAATTCAAAATAAAGCGGGCAGCTTTATCCGCGCTGTCATTATAGATAACGCCACCTAATTGCATTTCTCCTTTCCTGCTTTTAGTGATTAACCGCTGGTTGGCAACAATGCCAACAGCCCATCCATCAATACGCGCATAGCCACATAAGAGTGTTTTGCCGTAATCTTTTTTAAACTCATCAAAAGTTGAATCATCAACCATTCTTTCAATGATATCGAGCATATTATAAGGCTTCGCATTTTTTTCATGCATGATACCCCAAAGTTCTTCCTGGTTTTTAAGGGGGAGTGACGGCGTTGCCCTGTTGAAACCGGCCATTGGCGAGGGTCCCAGCTTACTCATGATTTTTTTTATTTCATCTAAACAAGCCTGTTCGGTATCAAATTTATAATCCGCAATGCCGCTGATTTCTGTATGCGTAACAGCGCCGCCTAATGTTTCGGAATCTATATCTTCTCCAACGGCTGCTTTTACCAGATAGGGTCCTGCAAGATAGATGCTCCCATTTCCTTCCACCATCAGAGTTTCATCACTCATAATGGGGAGGTAAGCACCACCGGCTACACATGCGCCCATAACGGCAGCAATTTGCGTGATACCCATTGCACTCATTTTGGCATTATTGCGAAAGATGCGACCAAAATGTTCTTTGTCGGGAAAAATCTCATCCTGCATGGGTAAAAATACTCCGGCACTATCCACTAAATAAATGATGGGTAAATGATTTTCCATAGCTATTTCCTGCATGCGTAAATTCTTTTTACAGGCTATAGGAAACCAGGCGCCGGCCTTTACCGTCTGGTCATTGGCTACAATGATACATTGACGTCCACTGACATAACCGATACCGGAAACCGTACCGGCAGCAGGGCAACCACCATATTCATGATACATATCAAAACCGGCAAAAGCGCCGATCTCTACAAAAGTGGAACCTTTATCAATCAAATAATCTACTCTTTCTCTGGCAAAAAGTTTTTTTCGTTCATGTTGTTTCTCTATAGATTTTTTTCCACCGCCTGATTTAATCTTATCCAGGTGTTGATTTGTATCGCTCCATAAAAGCTTCATCCAGTCTTCATTGCGGTTAAAGGTGATATTCATATTTATTTCTTTGCTTACAAATATAAGTGAGTTGATCTATAAAAATCAGAGGAGTTGCCTGCACAAGCGCAGGATATCGGCCATAATTTTTTCTATTAAATTAAATTGCTCTGAGATGGGTGTAAATTGTTTTTGTATGGTGGAGTTATGCTCCGTGTTATTTGGATCCAATTTTAAAAAAGTATTTTCAGCATGTATCTCTGATTTTTCTGTGAAATGTTTATTGCCGGAGTTTGCTTTTTGAGGAAGATTTGTATGCGCTATCACTGCAGAAGTTTCGCGGAAATGCTGTTCAATAGATTCAATTAAAGCTGTCTTTATATTGCCTGATGGCATGATGGGCAATGATTTTGAAAAATAAACAAGTGTGGCAATATGTGAAGAGAGCATGTGGCAAAGTGTAACTAATTCCTGGTATTTAGTGGTATCTACTTTTTTTTGTTTTGGTTCCGAAAGCATTTGACTAAAAGCATCAGACAGATTAGCAAGAGATACAAATGCATCCTTTCGGCTACTTTGCATTATTTTTTCACTCAAAGTTTTATGGAGAAACTGGGAAGTGCCGGTATCAAAATAAATGGCGGCCTTTTGCAAATAATCAGCCAGATATTTTTTAAAGAAACGATGAGACCATGCAGGGAAAAGGAGCCAATTGGCCATAAAAGCAATGGCAGAACCAATGGCTGTATCTACCACTCGATCTGTCAATACCTGGTTAAATTCCTGACTGTTTAAAAGATGAAATAATACCAGAATATAAGGCGTCATTAAAATAACACTGTAAATATATTTTGTTTTCAGTAGGCTGTAAGTTCCCGTCATGAGAAAAAGCATGATGATGAACAATGCTGTTTTGTCTTTAATGAAATATAAAATAATCACTCCTAAAATAGCGCCGGCAATCGTGCCGGCAAGTCTTTCTATATTTCGCTTGCGAGTGAGACTATATGCAGGTTTAAGGATGACAATGATGGTGAGCAATATCCAGTAATTATGCCCTACGGGAAATAGGAATGAAATAGCATAACCCACCATGGTGGCAATACTTACCCGCAAGGCATGCCGGAAAATATTTGACTTCAAAGTAAAACTGTCCGTTAATAAATGCCAGTTATATTTCTGGCGGGGAGTTGCAGCATCATAATCATTTTGTATGCGAAATTCTCTGATTTTTTTCTTGTCGTATCTGGTATATAAATGAAGGGTATGCAATCGGGATAAAATGTCTTCCAGGTTTTTCAAAATATGGTGAAAACTGGAAAAGCCTTTTTTATTTTCTGTATTTCCAAATTCTTTTTCATATTGCTGTACAAAAATGGATGCGCGGGATACACTGTTTTTGAGCTCCTTATTGACGTGTGAAGGCTGCCCGCTTAATACGGCAATACCTATTTCATCCAACTCATCTGCAAGCAATAAAATAACGGGATTGATCTGATCGAAAAGCGTTCTTTCGGGAAAGATCTTATGCAATACTCTGTAATCCTGGAAGGAAGCAGAAAGGCGTTCAAATAATTCTGTGATATCTAAATAAATCAACAGCAATGTTTTTCCCTCAATGGTGGATTCTCTTGTAACCTTCCTGGTTTTAAAAATAAGTTCACGTACTAAATTTTGTTTTTGTAGCAAAGCGGCCTGCATTTCCATCATCTTTTGATAAGTAGCCTGGTATTGTAAAGGTGATTGATAAAATTCCGAGCGGATCCGCAAGTACGAAGCGGTAGAAATGATCAGGTCGCCTAAAACTTGCTGTGTGAGCCTGTAAGGCTGAATGAACTGTATCGTGAGGCTTAGTAAAATATACCAGACGCCTCCGGCCATAATCCATAAAGCATTCATCACAACACCAGTCCCTGTTACCTGGTGATTTAAGCTGATTACCAGGATAATCAATGCGGACACTCCAATTGCATTTGCTCTGGATCCATATATTCCTGCCATGGAAAAGATAAAACAACATATCAGGATGATACAACCGGTAAGTACCGGATTGAAAAGTGAAAGGCTGATAATGAGCGTTACAATGAAGTTCATGATGAGACAGACCAGCATACCATTTCTCCTATAATGGATCGGGCCGGGATTATCCGTAATGCTGATGCACAATGCACCCAATGAAGCGAGAATCCCTTCAGGTAAAAGCCCTGCATAATTTAATATAATGGATGGCAAAGCCACGCCCGCAGTGATTCGCAGGCCATCAGCAAAATTATGGCTATAAACAAAATTCTTATATTCCTTGTTTAAATCCATATAAGCCTAAAATTATTTCAACGAAGATAAGTAGGAAACAACGCGCCTGATAACCTCCTGAATCAGAAAATTTCTTTTGCTGTCTGAATTTGTATTTAAAAGAATATTTTGAGAACTGTATTAACTTAGCAGTCTGAAAAAAAATATATGACCTTATCGGAAATATTGTTGTTGATCTTAATCCTTCTGGTATTGATAAACCTAATCCTTCAACTTACGCAGAAGAAGGAAGATCATGCTACAGCTGAAGTGAAAAAACTTCAGGAGACTTTCATGCAAAATGATCAAAGAATACAACAAGCATTTTCAGTGAGCAGGAATGAAATGCAGCAGGGAGGAAAAGTGATGCGGGAAGAGTTGATGAATTCTTTTAATCATTTTTCGCAGGGGCTTACAAGGAATTTTGCGGATTTGTCTAAAACGCAGGAAAAAGAACTAAAATCCTTCTCGGAATTATTGCAGGCATTGACGAAAAGCAATGAGGAAAAAATGGAGAAGTTAATAGGGTCCAATGAAAATAAACAGGTTGATTTCAAAACACAACTCACCTTATCCTTAAAATCATTTGAAGAAAATTTTGTTCAGGGCGTGAAAGATTTTAATGAATTGCAAAGACAGAAATTTTTTGACCTGTCGGATAAACAGGAAAAAATGCGCCATGAAACCATGCAATCATTAGATAAAATACGGGAAACACTGGAACAGAAAATCCGTTTTTTGCAAGAAGAAAATACCAAGAAACTCGAGGAGATGAGAAAAACGGTAGATGAAAAACTACAAGCCACATTGGAAAAAAGATTCAATGATTCCTTTACTCTTATCAGCAGCAGGCTGGAGCAGGTGCATAAAGGCCTGGGTGAAATGCAAAGTCTTGCGGTGAATGTGGGTGATCTGCGTAAAGTAATGACCAATGTAAAATCGAGAGGTGTATTGGGCGAATACCAACTGGCCAATATTTTAGAAGATTTATTAACGAATGATCAGTATGGAAAAAATATCAAAACGAAACGCGGAAGCGGCGCTATGGTGGAGTTTGCCATACGTATGCCCAATCATTCCACGGAACATAAAGTTTTATGGCTACCGATAGATTCCAAATTTCCCAAAGAAGATTATGAAGCATTGGTGGATGCCTACGAAACCGGCGATCCGGCAAAAATTGAAAGCCTGCGTAAATCATTTCGTGCAGGCATTTTAAAAAATGCCAAAGATATTAAAGAGAAATATATTGATCCGCCTAATACCACTGAATATGGAATTATGTTCCTGCCCTTTGAGAGCCTGTATGCAGAAGTATTGCGCAATACGGGCCTGTTTGAAACTTTGCAAAAGGAATATAAAATAACAGTTACCGGCCCGGCTACATTAAGTGCACTCTTAAATGCTCTGCAAATGGGATTCCGCACTCTGGCTATTGAAAAAAGAAGTAGTGAAGTATGGGATTTGTTAAGTAAAGTGAAAAGTGAGTTTAACTTGTTTGGAAACATTTTAGAAAAAACAAAAAAGAAATTACAGGATGCAACTAATACTATAGACCAAGCAGGTACAAGAAGCCGGGCCATAGAAAGACAATTAAAAAAAGTACAGGAACTTCCGCAGTCAGAATCTACCCCGACCATATCAGCTACTCAGGATGAAAATGAGTTTACGAACAACGGCGACAATGGATTGTTATTTGATGAAATGGATGAAGAAGAATAGCAGGTCTTTTTGAAGAAAACGCCATTTATTTCTGCTGCTTTTATCTTTTAACCGGATTTATAGAATCCCTTTATCAACCGCTAAAGTGCTGTAATCATTTAAATTTGGTTTATAATATAAACTACTTTACTTTTGTGTTTTAATTAAACGAAATGAGCCAAAAGATTTTATTTTTTATAGCTACACTTTTTTTCTTTCACGCTTCATTCTCACAAGTGACGATTCGGGGAAAAGTAATAGACAACAAGGGAAAGCCATTGCCCGGTGCAAGCGTTACTTTAAAAGATACGTATGACGGAGCACTGGTGGACAGTATGGGAAATTATGTTTTTACGACAAAAGAACAGGGATCTCATCAATTAATTTATTCATTAATGGGATATCATTCTGTAGAACAAGCAGTGATGATTGGGAAAGAAAATATTACCATAAACATTTCATTAAAAGAAGAGTTGAATGAATTAAAAGCCGTGATCATCAGTGCGGGCTCATTTGCCGCAGGCGACAATAAACGAGGGACTGTTTTAAACTCCATTGATATTGCCACTACCGCCGGATCCAATGCAGATATCACAGCCGCCTTAAAAACTTTGCCGGGAGCACAACAGGTAGGAGAGAAGGATGGCTTGTATGTGAGAGGTGGTGAAGGTTATGAGACCAAACAATTTATTGATGGCACGATGGTTAATGATCCTTATTTCTCAAGTGTGCCGGATATTGCATCCCGTGGTCGTTTTTCACCCTTTTTATTTAAAGGCACCGTTTTCAGTACGGGTGGGTATTCTGCTTTATATGGCCAGGCGCTTTCATCAGCCGTAATATTAGAATCCATAGATTTACCGGAGAAATCAGCTGCCAATGCCGCAATCTCCCCATTATTTGTTGGAGCCGGTTTCCAGGATCTGGCAAAGAATAAAAAATCTTCCTGGGGCGCGAATTACGGTTATGTCAATGTGAACCTCTATTTTAATTTAGTGAAGCAAACGCCGGATTATTTTAAAATACCTGAGTTTCATAATGCAGATGCCAATTTTAGAATTAAAACAAAATCGGGCGGTATCATTAAATATTATACCACATTTGACTATAGCGAAATTGGAATTCGCAGACCCGATATTGATAGTAATTATTTGAAAAATGCTTTTTCCATCACCAACCATAACTGGTACAATAATTTAAGTTGGCGTGAAAATCTAGGCAATGGTTGGGAAATGAACCTGGGTACCAGTTATAGCACCAACCGGGATGATATAGGCCAACAAGTTCAGGATGCGAATAATCAACCCAGAACCTTTGATACATCCACATATTGGATGAATGCCAAAAATTTTCACTTAAAAAACAGGCAGGATCTGTCGCAGATAAAACTGGTTTTGAAAAAGAAATTAGGAGGCATCAGTACATTACGTTTTGGAGGAGAATATTGGTATAATTATAATTCCACACAATTCAATGATACCACGCATTTGTTGAATGGTAATTACCAGGCTTTATTTGCGGAATCCGATATTTATCTCACCAATGATATCGTGGCTCAGGTGGGCGCCCGTTTTGAACATGCATCTATCATTAATAAATTAAATATCGCTCCAAGGGTATCCCTGGCTTACCGCACAGGCCCCGATGCACAGATCTCTTTAGCCTATGGCATGTTTTATCAGACACCGGAAACACAGCAATTGTTTTATTCCACTCAATTGGGTTTTATCAAAGCCACACATTATATTTTGAATTATCAGAAGATGACAAATCTAAGAACCTTCCGTGCGGAAATATTTTATAAGAAATACCAGGATTTGATTAAAACTTATCCGACTTATGATAATAGCGGTTATGGCTATGCCAAAGGAGTGGAAGTGTTTTACAGAGATAAAAAAACATTTAAGGGTATAGATTACTGGATCAGTTATTCTTACCTGGATACGAAGAGAGATTATTTAAATTTTCCTTTGGAAATGGAACCAAATTTTGCAGCACATCATACAGCATCCTTTGTGTTGAAGAAGTTTTATACTTCCCTGAAAACAGGTTTTAATCTGACTTATACTTTTGCTACAGGGAGACCTTATTATAATTTTCAGTTGAATAACGGGAAATATGAGATCGCTGACCAGGGTATCACCAAAGACTACAACAGTCTGGGTTTTAGCGTGAATTATCTCCCTAATTTAGGAAAGCAAAATGCACGCACCTTCCTGGTTTTATTTGCCAGTGTGAATAATGTTTTAGGAGCAGACCAGGTGTATGGTTATAATTATTCTTATAATGGATCTTTAAAACAAGCCATTACACCACCTGCAAAGAGGATGTATTTTATCGGGTTATTCCTGAGCTGGGGCGTGGATCGCAGCCAGGATGCAATCAATAATAATTTATAAACTATTTTAATCAATCAAAAAAAAACAACATGAAAAAGTATCTTTTTTCCATTGCCCTTTTCGCCGGAGTGGCCGTACAGGCTCAGTCCGATAAATTTATGCCGGCTATGAAAGAAAATTTGACCTTAATGGACAGCTCTAAAACGACTGAAGATTTTCAAAAAGTATCCGCTGCTTTTGAAAGAATTGGTGATGCAGAAAAAACACAATGGCTTCCCTACTACTATGCCGGCCTTGCATTAACTACACCGGCCTGGTATGATACCCAAATTGATAAAGATGCCAATGCTCAAAAGATCTTAGCTTTCTGCGATAAAGCGGATGCGTTGGCCACCGCCAATGAAGATAAGGCTGAAATACTTGCAGTACGCAATATGGCTTTAACGCAGCAAATGCTGGTAGATCCGCAAAGCAGGTATATGACTTATGGCCAGGAAGCAGCTGCTGATCTTCAAAAAGGAATGCAACTTGATCCTAATAATCCTCGGTTAGTTTATTTGCAAGCCATGAGTATTTATGGAACGCCTGCTCAGTTTGGTGGCGGCCCGGATAAAGCAAAACCTGAATTGGAAAAAGCATTGGAAATGTTTAAATCATTCCAGGCAAAACCTTTGCACCCGGATTGGGGGATGAAACAAACTGAAAACGTACTTTCTCAAATTAAATAAAACATAGCCCGCTTTACTTGAAAAAGTAAAGCGGGCAAAATATTTTGTTATGGAAAATAAGCCGGCGCTCACACCTGAGGAAAGTTTGCATATCATCAGCAGCATGATTGATAATGTGCAAAAGAGATATTCTGATAATGGTTTTTTATATCTTTTATGGGGATGGGTCGTGTTTTTTTGTGGTATAGCACAATTTATACTTTGGCATTTTTTTCATAATCAAAATCATTATTTAGTTTGGTCGGTTCTTTGGGTGGTACTCATTTTTGAAATTTTTTATTTGAGAAAAAAAAGAGTTGATTCCAATGTGCGCAGTTATACAGGGAATATCATTAAATATGTATGGCTGAGTTTTGTTTTATTATTAATGGTCATTTTTATTTCGCTTTCTCATTTAGATCTGAGCATTTTCCAGACACTTATTGTCCCTGTGATGCTGGCCATGTATGGTTTACCTGTATTCCTGAGCGGAATTATTTTGCGTTTCAAACCTTTGATATTCGGCGGTATAGCCTGTTGGATACTGAGTCTGATAGCCGGGTATGTATCTTATGATTATCAATTATTGTTTATACCTGCGGCTATGGTCATCGCATGGATTCTGCCAGGGTTTATACTTAAAAAGAAGTTTGGAGAATCTTCCAAAGCCCGCATAATGACTGATTAAAATCTTTAAAAACCTAAATCCTTTTGGATGTTTAAAGACCTTGACCCCATATTACATTCCCAATTGCGGCTGGCCATCATGAGCCTGCTCATTAGTGTGAGAGAAGCAGATTTTATTTTTATCAAAGAAAGTACAAATGCTACAGCCGGAAACCTGAGCGTACAAATTCAAAAATTAAAAGACGCAGGATACCTGGAAGTAGCCAAAAAGTTTAAAGATAATTATCCTCAAACAACTTGTAAAATAACTTCCAAAGGAGTCAATGCATTTGAATCTTACGTAAAGGCATTACAACAATATGTAAATGTTTCCGGGAATAAATAAACACCTTTTTTCAAGACAAGAATATTTTTTCCGAACTTTTTCAAGATTATCTTCGTGTTACTTTTATGCCAGAGGAAATCATCCAGGTAAATCATGTCAGCAAAAATTTTAAAGATATCATTGCTGTAAATGACCTTTCTTTTACGGTGTTGAAAAATGATGTCTATGGCTTCCTTGGCCAAAATGGAGCAGGGAAATCTACCATGATCCGTATGTTGCTCACATTGATCCGACCTTCAAGCGGTGAAATAAATATTTTTGGAAAGCAATTAGCAACACACCGGATTGAAAGCCTGAAAAGGATGGGGGCTATTATTGAAAAGCCGGATGTTTATAAATATTTATCCGCATTTCAAAACCTGGCTCTTTTTGCAAAATTATCGGGCATGCGTCCATCCAAATCTCTTTTAATGGATGCCTTAAAACAAGTCGGTCTTCAAAATCGTGAACATGATTTGGTAAAAACATTTTCACAAGGCATGAAACAAAGACTGGGAATTGCCATTGCATTAATACATGAACCCGATATCATCATTTTGGATGAACCTACCAATGGCCTTGACCCACAGGGCATAGCGGATATGCGGAAAATGATTAGCTATTTGCAACAGGAAAGAAAAAAAACGGTGTTGGTGTCTTCTCATTTATTAAGTGAAATAGAACAAATTGCTACACGAATATTAATTATTGACAAAGGAAAAAAATTAATAGAAGGCGAGGCAAGTACTTTATTAGACCCTTCCAATACGATGATAGAAATCAAAGCATTGAAATTGGAAGAAGCCCTAGCAAAATTGAGAAATAGTCAATGGGAGTCATTGCTTGTACCAGGTGATGAGCATTCTATAAAACTGAAAATGTCCAAAAATCTTATACCGAAATTGCATCAATGGTTGGTACAAAATAATGTAGATATCATTTCCATGATTCCAAGGCATTCACTGGAAGATCTTTTTTTACAAGTAACCTCAGGAAAAAATAATGTGGAAAGTATTTAGTATAGAAGTCTATAAAATCTTTAAGCGGCCACGTACCTATATCGCCTTCGCTGCCATTTCTGCTTTGATCCTGATCATACAACTCGGTTTATATGTGGATGGCAACGCTTATGTGGATTTTATCATGAGCGGATTAAAAGACAGTTTTGACTTCCAGGGAAAAATCCTGAATGGTTATTTGGTATGTTACATATTGTTACAACTTTTATTGGTTCATGTACCGCTTTTAATTGCTTTAGTCGCAGCAGACCTTGTTTCCGGTGAAGCGAATATGGGTACCTTACGGCTACTCTTAACAAAGCCGCAAAGTAAAACAACATTCATGCTGGGGAAATTTCTTGCGGCATCATTTTATACTTTGTTATTATTGATTTGGATTGCATTTTTAGCATTGGCAGTGAGTGTATGGTTATTCGGAACTGGCGACTTGATCATTCAGAAAAATGCTTACGTGGTGCAAATTGCACAAAATGATATCCTTTGGCGATATGGCTATGCCTTTTTATTTGCATTTGTTGCCATGCTTGCCGTAACGGCATTGGGTTTTTTCCTTTCCGTATTCTCTGAAAATTCCATTGGTCCCATTGTCGCAACCATAAGTATCATTATCTTTTTCACCATCATGAGTACGATGGGAATACCTTTATTTCAAAAAATTCAACCCTATTTATTTACGACACACATGGTTAACTGGAAAGAATTTTTTGATGAACAACTCGATACTTCCGGCAATGTTATAAAAGGCAGTATTCAGAACATGCAACAGGTAAATCATTCTATAATTATATTAAGTATTTATATAATCGTATTTGTTTGGGGGGCCATAACGTTCTTTAAACAAAAAGATATATTAAGCTGATAAAACAAGGGATATGAAGATTTTATTACTGGGAATATTTTATATTTTTTCCTTTCAATTCCTGAAGGCTCAGGATGCGGCTACACTGGTGGGTAAACTGAAAGAAAAATTGCAACAGGTGCATGATTATGAAGCAACAGGCGTTTTAAAAACGGATGTGGCTTTTATTAAAGCTCCCGCAGGGAAAGTGATCGTATATTATAAAAGCCCGGATAAAATTTCATTGAAAAGGCAAAGTGGTATTTCAATTTTGCCCAAAGGAGGCATGAATGTTAATATGGCTTCACTGATGTCTTTTGATTATCTTGCTATAGATGCCGGTGAAGCAGTGGTAAATGGTGTACATACAAGAATTATAAAACTTTTGCCCAATGATGAAAGCTCAGAATTAGTGCTATCTACTTTATATATTGATCCTGTAAAGATCCTGCTTCTCAAATCAATCACTACCACGAAATCAAATGGAACTTATGAAATGCTTATGACTTATGGAAAGTATGAACAATATGGTTTACCTGATAAAGTCATTTTTAGTTTCAATACAAAGGATTATAAAATCCCGAAAGGATTTACACTCGAGTTTAATGATGCAGATAAAGCCGAATTGGAAAAAATGAAAAACAAGAAAGGTAAAGTGGAAATCACGTATTCCTCTTATTCCATCAATAAAGGTATCCCTGATACTATTTTCAATAAATAAAAAATGTAAATGGCTGTTGTACTGATTGCCGGCGGATCCGGCCTTGTGGGGACCAGACTTTCGGAAATGCTAAAAGAGAAAGGTTATGAAACCATCATCTTAACTAGAGAAGTTGGTGCGGGGCAGGCTGTTTGGAATTTGGAAGAAGGAACCATAGACCTGGCGGCCATTTCGAAAGCGGATTTTATTATTCATCTTGCCGGAGCTTCAGTAGCCGAGAAAAGATGGACAAAAAAAAGAAAAATAGAAATTGCAAAAAGCAGAACAGATAGCAGCGCTTTACTTATTCAGGCATTGAAAACGACAAAGCACCAGGTGAAAGCTTTCATCAGTGCCTCTGCCATTGGCTGGTATGGCCCGGATACAACTATTTCCAGAGAACAAGGATTTAGTGAGACGGATCCTTCCTCTAATGATTTTTTAGGAGAAACCTGTAATGCATGGGAAGCATCCGTAATGCCCGTGATGAATTTAGGTATTCGTCTTGTGGTTTTACGCACAGGAATTGTATTCAGTGATGCCGGAGGCTTTTTAGCATCATTTAAAAAACCGATTCATACTGGTATTGCCCCCATTTTGGGAAATGGAAAACAAGTCATTAGTTGGATTCATGTGGATGACCTTTGCCGGATGTATATCCATGCTATGGAGCATGAAAATATTCAGGGCGTATTTAATGCGGTAGCGCCATCACCGGTATCCAATGAAAAGTTGGTACTGGCACTGGCTAAAAAATTAAAAGGAAGTTTTTTTATTCCTGTACACATTCCATCCTTTCTCTTAAAAATTCTTTTTGGTGAGATGAGTATTGAAGTTTTAAAAAGTACCAGTGTCTCCTGCAGTAAAATAAAACAACAGCATTTTCAATTTATCTATCCTTCCATGGAAGCGACATTAGAAGATCTCATCAAGTAATGATTCTTAATTACGTTCCTTGGGTGGTAATTTACAATTGACCCCTTTTGGTGCGCCACCGCCATCTTCCGTCCTTTTACAAATAGGAGGTAAGAGTTTATAATTGTTCTCATCTGCCTTTGTGCTATCGGCATCAAAGCCGGCATTATTGATGCTTGTACGAATATAATCTAACGTGATCCGGTCAGGAATATAGAGTATTCGAATGGTCGCATTATTCATATTGATGGTCCATTTTAAAATACCGGCATCATCATTAGGTCCTTTTTCTTTAAGTAAATACTGATCCAGTTTTTCCTTGCATTCCCAGCATTTAAGTTGTGGTACACTGATGGTTGACCATATTTGTTTTGCCTGCATGACCTGGGCATGAACGCCCTGCGACATGAGGATGATGAGGAGGAGTGAAAAATATTTTTTCATACTTATTAATTTAATGAATAATCAAAAAGGGTAGCGGTAAATTCACCTCTTTCTCTTTTCTTAAATGCGGCGCTAAAATTCCCTTTATAACGCATGACCTGGGGAACCAATAAATGCCCCACATGAGTCATTTCGACTTCCATCGTCACATCAAAATCATATACACCGGCTTTATAACTCAATGAATAATTCCGCGCCAATACATCAAAAGTTTTATAGTCAAACCAGGTAGTCATGTTATCTACAACGATATCATTTTTTTTAAAGTAACTGATATCCGTTTTAGGTGTTATGGTAAAGACATAAGCAAAGCTGCCTTTATAGGAAACAAAATCGAGCTGGTAGTTATATAATTCATGTGCATGATCGTCATAGAGGTCCAGTTTATTTCCGATCAAAGGTATGCCCGGAATTTTTTTACCCGGATTAAAGAAAAGCATTTTTAATTGTTCCTTATGTTTCTCTATACCGGTTTTTCCTGCAGTAGAAAATTGCCTTCCGGCTACTATATTATTTTCACCACAAACTTTTCCTTTCGTAAAAAAAAGAGATGCATACATTTCCCCGGTTGTGTAGTTATAGGAACTGTCTTTTTCAAAAAAATCACCGGTACTTTTTTGAGAAATGATTTGAGTAGTCCGGCAACCATTCTTTCTCAACTGTTTGGTTTGACTATTATAGGTAGCCCGTTCTGAGCCATTTTTATTAAACATACGAATAGAATTATAAGATGAAAACCCGATGATATGCAGGTTTCGGAATGCCTTATAAAAACTCGTATCGTTTTCAATTTGTTTTAAAATGCTCAGGTAATCCAGTTTATTGCGTACGATTACTTCACGCAACATGACCGACTGGTTTTCCAAAATAACCGTGGTATCCTGGGCCATCGCACGCCATGAAAGTAATAAAAGAGCAGGTAGAATAAATTTGACCGGTCTCATCTGGGAAATAACATTTTATAATCAACTCTGACTTTGCCATTGCTGATATCGTTTAATTTCCCACGAAGCATTTTTTTCTTGAGAGGTTTCAGGTAATCAATAAATAATTTACCTTCTATATGATCATATTCATGTTGAATGATTCTTGCGGTGAGACCATAAAAGGTTTCAGTATGCGGTTGAAAATTTTCGTCCAGATATTCTACGGTCACGGATTCCGGCCGCATCACATCTTCCCTGATTTTTGGAATGCTCAGGCATCCTTCGTTATAATTCCAGTCTTCCCCATCCAGGCTTTTAATTTTGGCATTGATAAAGATCTTTTTTATGCCCGGCTCATCTGCATATTTGCCTTTGTCTTCTTCCTCCTGGTTATCAAAAATCTGCTTACTGTCAACGAGGAACAGGCGGATGGGCTTATTGATCTGTGGTGCAGCTAAACCCACTCCATTACTGGCATATAGTGTTTCCTCCATATCTGATAATAACTTTTCCAGGTTGGGGTAGTCCGCCGTAATATCACTGCTTTTTGTTCGTAAAATATCTGCGCCATAGGCGACTATCGGTAAAACCATAAAATGAGGTTTAAAAAAATATGTGCAAAGATAAAATATTGGCTGTTAATGAACTCGTTAAACAATCGTATTCAGATATTCCTGTAGCAGAATGGTAGCCGCAATGATATCCACATTTTCTTTCTCGCGTCTTTGTTTTTTTTTCATTCCCATCTCCAGCATGGCCGTTTTAGCCATTTTAGATGAATATCGCTCATCCACTGTTTCAATAGGATATTGCGGGAATTCTTTTTTTAATTGAAGTAGGACTTTTTTAACAAGAGGCGTAGCATGGGTATCTGAATGATCCAGGTTTGTCGGCTCACCGATGAGAATTTTCTCAACCGGTTCTTTCAAAAAATAATTTTTTAAAAAAGGAATTAATTCCCCGGAGGGAATGGTTGCCAGCCCGGTGGCTATCAATTTCATGGGGTCCGTAACGGCCAGACCGGTGCGCTTTCCTCCATAATCTATACAAATAATCCTGGCCATACTTTTTTATTAAAATAATGAAATATCCAGGCACACAAATACACCAAATACGATACTCGCTATGCCATTAGCAGTCATAAATGCAATATTGACTTTGCTGATATCATCCGGCTTGACTAATGATTGCTGATAGACGAGCATACTGCAAAATACGAGTATCCCTATCCAGTATAAAAAAGAAAAGCCATTCATTATGCCTGCCGAAATCACAAAAAGGGCACTAAAAAAATGCAAGAGACGAGAGAATGATAAGGCTGTTTTCTTACCAGCAATGACGGGCATGGAATATAAATTGTTTTCTTTATCAAACATCTCATCCTGTAAAGCATATATGATATCAAAACCACTAACCCAGCAAATTACAGCAAGGGAGAAAAGAATTGGCGTTACTGCAAAACTACCGGTAACGGCAAGATAGGCTCCGATGGGTGCAAATGATAAACCAACCCCTAAAATGATATGGCAAAGGGCAGTAAACCTTTTGGTATAACTGTAGAATAAAATGACGAATAATGCAATAGGTGAAAGGGCAAAACAAATGGAATTGATAAAATAACAACTCAATAAAAATAAGATGCTGGAAATGATGGTGAAAATTAATGCCTGTGAAGCGGAAATAATGCCTGCAGGAATTTCCCGGTTTGAGGTACGTGGATTCAATTTATCAAATTGCTGATCCAAATACCTGTTAAATGACATTGCTGCACTGCGTGATGTAACCATACAGGCAAGAACCAGCATTAATTTTTGCAACATGGTATTCCAGGTAAAAGAAGTTGCATTGGACGATTCAAAGAAATGCATGGTTTTGAGCCCGAGGAAAAAACCAATGATGGCAAATGGTAATGCAAAAATGGTATGGGAAAATTTGACTAAACTAAAATAATTTTTCACTGATGCCATAAAACGAATTACGTATTTTCTATAGATTTTTCAAGGAATGCTGCTGAAATCTTCCATAATACAATCCCGGCGGCCACTGCAATATTGAGCGAATGTTTAGTGCCTGCCTGAGGAATCTCAATACAACCAGTACAATAGGGTAGTACATCCTCTTGCACTCCATCCACTTCATTGCCAAAGATGAAGGCACTTTTTGTATGAGCTTTCATCTCAAAATGACTCAATGAAATGCTTGGATCCGCCTGTTCTACGGCATATATTTCATATCCCATATCTTTCAAAGATAAAACGGCTTCCAGCAAGGTATCAAAGTATGTCCATGCCACTGATTCCGTAGCGCCCAGTGCAGTTTTCTGAATATCCCTGTGGGGTGGGCGGGGTGTATAACCACATAAGTAAATCGCCTCTGCAAGAAAGGCATCTGCTGTTCTGAAAATACTGCCTACATTATGCATGCTCCTTACATTATCCAGTATTAAGATGACCGGATTTTTTTCAGCCAATTTAAACTGACTGATTGATTTCCTGCCCAATTCTTCCATTTTTAATTTACGCATGCCTTCCTTCCTGAATTTTTTCCATGCAAAAATAAAACAACCAGAACAGATTCAAATTGAAATATGAGGCATGATATTTTTTCATACAATAAGTGCATATTAACTTGCAGCCTCTTAAAGCTAATACGAATGGACCTGACAAATTTTAATGCCAACTCTGCCGGTAATCCCAATAACAATATTTTTGGATTACCCAGCTCTGAAGCAGATTCCAGGCTTATTCTTTTACCCGTACCATGGGAAGTTACGGTAAGCTATGGTGCAGGCACAGCCCGATGCCCGGAGCACATTCTTTCCGCGAGCCTGCAAATCGATTTATTTGATGCGGATATGCGTGACTTGTGGAAAAATGGGTTTTATATGCGGCCGGTTGATAAAAAAATTCTTTTAAAAAGTGATTACCTCCGCAAAGAAGCTGAGTTATATATTGATTATTCGGCAAAAGGAGGACTGCTGGAGAATAATAAATTCATGCAAAAGAGTTTGAAAGAAATTAACGAAGGCAGCATATACCTGAATAATTGGGTCTATGAAGAAACAAAAGCGCTACTTGCCAAAGAAAAATTAGTGGGACTTATTGGCGGCGATCATAGTACACCGATCGGCTTTTATAAAGCGCTTGAAGAAAAACATGGATCATTTGGAATACTTCAGATTGATGCCCATGCCGATTTAAGAAAAGACTTTGAAGGATTTAAATATTCACATGCATCCATCATGTATAATAGCCTACAGGAAATTCCCGGTATTGAAAAACTGGTACAAGTAGGCGTGAGGGATTATTGCGAAGAGGAGTATGAATTTATTCTTCAAAATCAGAATAGGGTACATACTTTTTTTGACCAACAGCTAAAGGAAAGATCTTTTATAGGAAAAAACTGGGATGAAGAAGTGAAAGACATTATTGCCTGCCTGCCCGAAAAAGTGTGCATCAGTTTTGATATTGACGGGCTGGATCCCAAACTATGCCCGCATACCGGAACGCCCGTCCCCGGTGGATTACAGGAACAACAAGCTCTTTATCTTTTTAAACAATTACTGCAGAGCGGCAGGAAATTAATCGG
Source organism: Bacteroidota bacterium (assembly GCA_018268015.1). Classification (GTDB taxonomy): domain Bacteria; phylum Bacteroidota; class Bacteroidia; order Chitinophagales; family Chitinophagaceae; genus JAFDXJ01. The sequence goes on along the minus strand of JAFDXJ010000010.1, from coordinate 10,420 downwards.
TTTTGATTTAGTGGAAGTTGTTTCTACCGATGATCAGTGGGATACGAATGTGGCAGCACACTTACTTTGGAAATTGTGTAATTTTTTAATGAAAAGTAATGGCTGATAATAATGAATACACCCTGGTGATATTGAATGAAAGATTTCGGAGACTGCATCTTTTCAGAATCATTTTTTTGTGGCTCAATGCCTTTATGCTCGGTTGGATGGCATTTACCTTTCACTCCATTTATACAGGTATTTTTGCGGCATTGACAGCCGGCTATGCCTGTTATGATCTTTTTTTTTCTAAAAAAAATATTTATCATAGTACGCTGGAAAAATTTTTCTTGCACGGCATTCTTTTCGCCATCATGGGATGGCTTTCTCAGGAATTTTATTTACTGGCGCTAATCCTGGCAGCTTGGGCTTTTATGGGTTTGAAATTAAAAGAACATTTTTGGCTCAGGCTGAATAAAGATGGCCTAATTCTTCAAACCTTTTATCAAAAAAAAATGGCATGGGAAGATTTGCAAAATATTATCCTGAAGGATGGTTTACTTACGATGGATTTTAAATCAAATAGAATTTATCAGGCCATCATTATTGATATAATGCCATCTACAGAGGAAGTCCCATTTAACCAATACTGCTTGGAGCACTTGCAAAGCGCCACGAACACACCTGATCTCAATAAAAATAAATTCTGAAACGATATTTAATTATAAATGAATGAACCTGTCAAAAGCGGCAGAGAATTTTGAAATATAATTTTTGCAAAACATTTCCACTTCATTTGTTTTCCTTTGTAATCAAATAAATTTATATGGATTCTTATCAATTTACAGTTACGGAAAGATTTTTAAGATATGTACAGGTAGATACTGAGGCCGATCCGCACAGTGGTACACATCCTTCTTCGGAGAAACAAAAGAATTTAAGTAAAATACTGGTGACAGAACTGCTGGAAATGGGTATTCAGGATGCGCATACAGATGAATATGGATATGTGTATGGAACGATTCCTGTCAATACATCGCGGAAAGTGCCCGTAATCTGTTTTTGCAGTCATATAGATACAGCGCCGGATTGCAGCGGAAAAAATGTAAAACCGCTTTTGCATAAGCAGTACCAGGGGAATGATATTGTTTTGCCGGATGATCCTGCACAGGTTATCTCCATTAAAGATTATCCATACCTCTCTTCAAAGGTGGGTAGTGATATTATTACGGCAAGTGGAAACACATTGTTAGGCGCGGATGATAAAAGTGGTGTGGCAATCATTATGGATATGGCTCATTATCTTTTAAATAACCCAGAAGTAAAGCATGGAGAGATAAAAATTTTATTTACTCCGGATGAAGAAATTGGAGAAGGTACTGAAAAGGTGGATTTAAAAAAATTAGCTGCGGACTTTGCTTATACTCTTGATGGTGGGGAATTAGGCACTTTCGAAGATGAAACCTTCAGCGCGAACAGTGTTCAAATCATTTTACATGGCGTGAGTGCACACCCGGGTTATGCTAAGGGAAAAATGGTGAATGCCTTAAAAATTTCCGGTGAACTTTTGGCACAATTACCAAAAGATTCCTGGAGCCCTGAAACGACCTCGCATAAAGAAGGTTTTGTACATCCACTCCGAATAGATGGCAATGCCGAGAAAGTTACACTTGAATTTATTGTTCGGGATTTTAATACGGAAAAGATGTTGGAACATATGGCCACTTTAAAATCTGTAGCAACATCAACTGTCTCAAAATTTCCGAAAGCACACATGGAATTTATTGTCAAAGAGCAATACCGGAATATGAAAGAAGTATTGGATCAATTTCCACAGGTTTCCGCATTTGCTGCGGAAGCATATAAACGTGCCGGATTGGAAGTAATCAATGAACCCATTCGGGGAGGCACGGATGGCAGCAGGTTAAGTTTTATGGGATTGCCCTGCCCGAATATTTTCACCGGCATGCAGGCCATTCACAGCAAGCATGAATGGATAGCCGTAAATGATATGGAAAAAGCCGTGCAGGTATTGATCGAACTCGTAAAAGTATGGGAAGAAAAAAGTTGATTCTAAGTATTATTTTGACTGTATATTTGGTGTCACTAAAACTAAAATAAATGGAATGGTTGTTTTCTTACGGATGGATAATTTTCCTCTTGTTTATTTTTTTTAGCGGCCTCGTATCAGTCAATCAGGGTACGATAGCAGTAGTTACGATGTTTGGTAAATATCGTCGTCTATTGCATCCAGGGTTAAATTTCAAAATACCCATCTTTGAGCAAATTTACCGCCGCATCAGTATTCAAAACCGCAGTGTGGAGTTGGAATTTCAGGCGGTTACTGTTGATCAGGCCAATGTATATTTTAAAAGTATGTTGCTTTATTCAGTGATTAATCAGGATGAAGCATCTATAAAAAATGTAGCTTTTAAATTTATCAGTGATAAAGATCTCATGCAGGCTCTGATTCGAACCGTTGAAGGATCTATCCGTGCTTTTGTAGCTACAAAGAAGCAGGCAGAAATATTATTATTGCGCAGGGAAATTGTGGAATTTGTAAAACAACAAATAGATAAATCTCTGGAAGACTGGGGTTATCATTTACAAGACCTTCAAATAAATGATATCACATTTGACCAGGTAATCATGGAGAGCATGAGCAGGGTAGTGGCCAGCAACAATTTAAAAGCCGCTGCTGAAAATGAAGGACAGGCATTGCTGATTACCAAAACCAAAGGCGCTGAAGCAGAAGGTAATGCCATTAAAATTGCCGCAGAAGCTGAAAGGGAAGCTGCCAGATTAAGAGGGCAGGGGGTGGCTTTATTCAGAGAAGAAGTAGCCAAAGGAATGAGCCAGGCCGCAGAAGAAATGAAACAGGCAAACCTGGATACTAATGTCATCCTGTTTAGTATGTGGACGGAAAGTATCAAAAATTTTGCGGAAGTAAGTAAAGGTAATATTATTTTCCTGGATGGAAGCCCGGAAGGAATGGAGAAAAATATGCGCCAGATCGTGGCCATGACCAAAATGAGCCTTGGTGATAAACGTCCCTAAGCATCATTGCTTTGCAATTTTTAAGGGGATGACTTCTTAAAAAATTTTAAAGAAAACCGACATCCGCACACTCCAACTTTCATTGCCCGTAAAGCTGTAAAATGTTTCCTAAAAAAGTTTGACAGGAAAATTTATTAACATACATGTCGTTGTCTTGAGTTAACGCATAATTTTAGCCAAAATAAAAATCAATACGAATGGGAATTCTTTTGCAGGTGTCTGACACTTCCGCTTTACTTCATACTGCTGCCAATACATTACAGGATGGAGAAAAAATGAATTTATGGGGATTGCTTAATAAAGGAGGAATGCTGATGTATCCTTTATATGCATTATTTGCAATTGCCATTTATGTATTCTTTGAGCGATTGATTGCCATTCGGAAAGCATCACAGATAGATCCCAATTTTATGAATATTATCCGGGATAATGTTATGAGTGGGAATCTTAGCGCCGCCCGTAATTTATCGAAAAATACACCTAACCCGGTTGCCAGGATGATTGATAAAGGTATTCAGCGTATTGGTAAACCAATTGATTCCATTGAAAAAAGTATGGAAAATGTGGGTAAACTGGAAATGTATAAAATGGAAAAAAATCTCTCCATCTTATCCATCATTGCCGGTATTGCACCCATGTTTGGTTTTCTTGGTACGATTGCAGGTATGATCCAACTCTTTTATGATATCAATAGTACGGGCAATTTTGAATTAAGCGTCATTGCCGGTGGTATTTATGTAAAAATGGTGACTTCTGCAACCGGTCTTATTATTGGTCTGCTGGCTTATGTTGGCTTTCAATTCTTGTCCACTCAAATAGATAAGACAGCAAATAAAATGGAAGCCTCCAGTGCTGAATTTATTGACATTTTACAAGAACCCACTAAATAAGCCGGGCTTATGAATATTCGAAAAAGATTAAAGTCACACCCGGAAGTTTATACGGGCTCACTCAATGATATTTTATTTATCCTGCTTTTATTTTTCCTGATCGTATCTACGCTGGCTAATCCTAATATTATTAAAGTAAATAATCCCCGTGGCACCAAAGACACAAAGACGAAACAAAATATTGTTGTCTCAATTGATAAAGACCAGCATATTTATATCGGGCAATCTCCTGTTGATATTATGAATATTGACAGTTTGCTTTTCTATGAGGTCAATAAGATGCGCCCATTGGTAGATACACCATCGGTGGTCATCAATGCGGATACTTCTTCCTATTATGGTGAAGTCTTCCGTATTATGCAGGCCGCTAAAAAAGCCGGCGCCAAAGTTGTGGCCAATGTGAAATAAGAAAGCAGTCACTTTGTAAATAAGTTGTTCTTTAATCTAGCACTTAGTTGTATTACTTTGTCATTTCAATAAACCACCATGAAATCACAAACACCGGACAAGTCGGAGGAGCTTTCTAAATCCGCCTTTGATACAAACATAGATGGGAATGACGTGAAATTATTTTATTTAAAAAATGAATATTTATCAGTTGCCATCACTAATTACGGCGCAAGGATTGTAAGCCTGGAAGTAAAAGATAAAAATAACCATACGGTGGATGTATCTGCAGGCTTTGACTCGATAATACCTTATACCCTTGGCCGGGAAACTTATTTTGGTGCAGTGGTGGGCAGGTATGCAAACAGGATTGCCAATGGAAAATTTTCTTTAAATAATCAATCCTATTCTTTACCGATAAATTCAGATAAACATCACTTGCATGGCGGTACAAAAGGATTTTCACGTGTGGTATGGCAAGTGAAAAAAATAGACCCTGCGCAACTTATTCTGCAATACTTATCTAAGGATGGCGAGGAAGGATATCCCGGGAACCTTATGGTGGAAATATCTTACACTTTATCAAAAAATATTTTGGAAATAAATTATGAAGCTGTAACGGATAATGCCACCATACTCAATTTAACGAATCATACATTTTTTAATTTGAATGGTTTTGGAAAAGGAAATATCAACCGGCATTTATTAAAGATTTATGCGCATGAATTTACGCCCATTGATGAAAGCATGATTCCGACAGGAGCCATCATCAGTGTGGAGGATACTCCTTTTGATTTTCGGGAATTTTCAACTCTGGGCACGCATATAGATGATGATACAAACCCGCAAATACGTTATGGAAAAGGCTTTGATCACAATTTTGTGCTGGACAAAAAAGAGCCTTCTTTTCAAAAATGCGCTGAAGTTATCGGAGACTTATCCGGGATATGTATGGAAGTATGGACTACAGAACCCGGAATGCAATTGTATAGCGGTAACTTTTTGGATGGAACACATGTTTTAAAGAATGGTTTTAAAGATGACTTTCGTTCCGCATTTTGTTTAGAGACACAGCATTTTCCCAATGCCCCCAATGAAAAATCATTTCCGAGTACGGAATTATTTCCCGGTGAAATTTTCAGATCGAAAACATCATTTGTTTTTAACCCGGGAAAGAGCGACTGAATTTGAATAGATATATTCCCATCTCGTGATGATAGGCATAAAAAAATCCCGGTATTTCCGGGATTTAAATGATATAAAGAAAAATTTATTTATACTGAGTAGCAATGCCATTGGCGAGATCCACCATTTTAGCAAGACCATCTTCAGGTAAATTCCCTTTTTTAAACTCCGCCAATACCTGAGGCAATTTGTTTTGCATTTCTGTAAGGAAATGTTCTTCAAAAGCTTTCACGTTTTTAACGGAAATATCTCTTAATAAACCTTGTGTTCCCAGATAAATAATGGCTACTTGTTTTTCTACAGGTACTGGGCTATATTGTAATTGTTTCAACACTTCCACGTTTCTGGCTCCTTTTTCAATTACATATTTAGTAGCCGGGTCCATATCGCCGCCAAACTTCGAGAAAGCTTCCAATTCGCGGTATTGTGCCTGATCGAGTTTCAAAGTACCAGCCACTTTCTTCATGGATTTGATTTGAGCATTACCTCCTACACGGCTCACAGAAATACCTACGTTGATTGCAGGGCGGATACCTGCATTAAACAAGTTTCCTTCCAGGAATATCTGACCATCCGTAATGGAAATTACGTTTGTAGGAATATAAGCGGAAACGTCTCCTGCCTGTGTTTCAATAATTGGTAAAGCGGTAAGAGAGCCACCACCTTTAACCAGGTGTTTGATGGAATCCGGCAGGTCATTCATTTTCTTAGCCACCTCATCATTGGAAATAATTTTTGCAGAACGTTCCAGTAAACGACTATGCAAGTAAAACACATCGCCCGGGTAAGCTTCACGTCCCGGTGGGCGGCGAAGCAATAAGGACACCTCGCGGTAAGCAACGGCTTGTTTTGATAAGTCATCAAAAATAATCAGTGCGGGGCGGCCGGTATCGCGGAAAAATTCACCAATGGCAGCACCGCTAAAAGGAGCATAAAACTGTAGTGGCGCAGGATCACTGGCACTTGCAGCAACAATAGTCGTATAAGCCATTGCGCCATAATCACTCAATGTTTTCATAACACCCGCTACTGTAGATGCTTTTTGACCAATCGCAACATATATACAATAAACAGGATTCCCTGCATCGAAAAATTCTTTTTGGTTGATAATAGTATCTATGCAAATGGCGGTTTTACCGGTTTGCCTGTCACCGATAACAAGTTCCCTTTGACCACGGCCAATCGGAATCATGGCATCAATGGCTTTGATACCTGTTTGAAGAGGTTCTTTTACCGGTTCACGGTATATAACACCGGGCGCTTTTCTTTCCAACGGCATTTCATAAAGATCACCTGTAATAGGGCCTTTACCATCAATGGGTTCACCCAGGGTATTGATTACGCGTCCTACAAGGCCATCACCTACTTTGATAGAAGCAATCTGGCCGGTACGGCGAACGCTGTCTCCTTCTTTGATTTCCTGGCTTTCACCCATTAATACCACACCCACATTATCTTCTTCCAGGTTAAGGGCTATAGCTTTTACACCATTTTCAAATTCTACAAGTTCCCCGGAACCTACATGGTTCAGTCCATAAACACGGGCAATACCATCTCCCACCTGGAGAACGGTGCCTACTTCTTCCAAATCAGCAGAGGCATTGAAATTGCTTAATTGCTGGCGAAGAATGGCCGAAATTTCATCTGGCTTTATATCTATCATAATTTACTTTTTAGCCGCGCATCGCGCGTTGATGATCATTTAAAAAATTAGCGTATTTGTTGTATAAAAACGTTTTTATTGAATTGTTTTCTTACATCCCTCAGGTCACGCAAGATGCTTGCATCTACGAGGTTATTATTAAATTCCAAAATAAAACCGCCGATTAGTTTTTCCTGAACCTTACTTTGTAATTCCACATTTTCAAGACCGGCTTCTTTATGTAATCTGCCGGTAATTTCATTTTTTAACTCATCAGAAATTGGTTGGGCAGTTGTAAGTTTTACATAATGAATCCCCTTCATTTCATTATAGAGGTCTATAAAAGATTGCGCAATTTCCGGAAGGTTAGATTCTCTTCCTTTTACAATTAAAAGGTCTAAAAAGGTTTCCGTAAGTTTACTCACTTTTCCCTGAGTAACAGCACGAACAATATTTTCTTTTTTATCTGCCTTGATAATAGGGCTTCTCAGGAGGTTGGTAAAGTCACGGCTACCTGTGCAAACAGCCTGGATATATTTCATATCGGTATGCACTTCTTCCAGGTTATTCTTTTCCATGGAAAGGCTGATGAGGCTTTTAGCGTACCGGTTGGCTAAGCGTGGATTGGGCATGGTATTAGTTTATCTTCCGCTGTGTTATTAATTCATTTTTACTTCCTGTGCCAGGGAACGGATATAATTTTCCTGTTCTGCTTTATTGGATAATTCCCGTCTCAATACTTTTTCCGCTACTTCGATCACCAGGGAGCCGAGTTGATTTTTCACATCGGTTAAAGCGGCATTTTTTTGTTGCGTAATGGCTTGTTGAGCATCAGCTACAATACGGTCATATTCCGCTTTGGCTTTTTCTTTTGCTTCAGCAATCATTTTATCACCGGTATCTTTTGCTTCACGGATCATCACGCCTCTTTCTTCACGTGCTTTTGCCATCAGGGCTTCATTTTCATTTTTCAAATGAGCCATTTCTGCTTTTACTTTATCTGCTGAAGCAATGGCGTCGGCAATTCCGGTTTCCCTTTCTTTTAAAGAAGATAAAATGGGTTTCCAGGCATACCTTTTCAAAATAAAGAATACGGTCAGGAAAGCAATAAGTGTCCAAACTACTAAGCCAAACCCCGGGGTAAGCAAATCCATAAATAAATTTTATGTTTGAAAAATAATTTTTCTAAATTTTTGAGAATATTGCCGCACCGTTGGCCCTTTGCGTTCAGTGCGGCAATATATTTTTTGAATGTGTACGTTGATTAAACGAACAAAACAATAACTGCAACGATTACAGCAAACAAGGCAACCCCTTCTACGAGTGCCGCAGTAAGGATCATGTTTGCACGAATGTCGCTCATTGCTTCAGGTTGGCGGGCAATACCTTCTACCGCACCTTTTCCGATCTGGCCAATACCAAGGCCTGCGCCTATGGCTGCTAAACCGGCTCCGAAAGCCGCACCGGCTCCGGCGATACCTGCATCTAATAAAAATGAAATTACAGACATACTGATTGGTTTTAATGAAAAAAAATTTTTATACTAAGATTGCGTCATTTGGTATAGAATGATCATCAATTGTATCATGACCACCTTCGAAAGCCTGGCTGATAAACAATGCAGTCAGATTGGTAAATATAAATGCCTGAATGAACACAACTAATATTTCTATAAAATAAATAAAAATGGTAAAAGCCAATGAAATAGGGGAGAACCCGTAACCGGCTACACCCGACATGGCACCAAAAATAAAGATAATCAATATGAGACAGGTGATGATCATGTGGCCTGCTACCATATTGGCAAAAAGACGAATAATCAAGGCAAAAGGCTTTGTGAAAATCCCGATAAATTCTACGATGAATAATATAGGTTTTACAAATGCCGGCGCCGGTGGATTAATGATATGGCTCCAAAAATGCTTGTTTGTATTGAACATAATCACCACAAAGGCAATCATGCCGAGAACAAAGGTAAAGGCAATATTGCCTACCACATTGGCTGATCCGGGAATGAGCGCCACCGCTGCATTGATGAGGATAAAGAAAAATACGGTAAGCAGGTAAGGCATATACTTTTCGTAGCTATGACCCAGGTAACTTTTCCCTACTTCATCACGTATAAAAATGATGATGGGCTCCATGGCATTTTGAAAACCGGTAGGGGCTTTCATAGCGCCATTTTGCTTGTATTTCTTAGCAATATTTGTCATCAGTACCACCAGCAATATCAGGGCAATAATCATTTGCGCTACATTACGGGTAATAGAAATATCATATACTTTTACTGATTCATCTTTTTGGCCCTGGGCATTTACAGCTATTACTTTTCCTTCTTCCAAAGCATAACCGTCATGCGATTCGGTGCCGTGATGAAAAGCCGTGGACATGAAAGCGGAAAAACCGCGACCCGGTGAATATAAAATGACCGGTAAGGGAATGGAAATGGGTTTGTCGCCAATATCCATAATATGAAATTCATGCATATCAGAAACATGCTCCATCAATATTTTTCCGGGGTTGAGTTTTTCACTCTTTTCTCCCTGGGCTTCCGTTTCGCCGGCATGATTTTCCTGGGCATTTAAAGTATGGCAAACCAGGGTTAATGAGAGGCTAAGAATCACTGTAGATAAGTATTTCAGGCTTTTTGGTACCATACCTTCTATTAAATTTGCGGCAAAGATAGGATTTGCCCTTCTTATAAAAAAGAAAAGCATGAAAAATGTTTTTATTAAAGGTTCAATAGTTTTCCACTGAGCAGTAATGCTTGAAAATATCATAAAAAAGCCGGGCACAACACCCGGCCTCAATTAACCATTCACAATTACCCATTAACAATTAACCATTAACAATTATTAATTACTCCTTCACCATCTTCAACCTTACCACTTTTTCTCCCTGGGTTATTTGTACAAAATAGGCGCTCTGTGCTAAGTTGCGGATATTCAATGTGGCAGTGCTTACCCGGTCAAAATGCTGACTGCTGATTTCTCTGCCCTGCATATCCATGATTTTGATAACAGACGCGCTATTCTTATCTAAGCCTTTCACCGTTACCGTGTTTTTGGCCGGGTTGGGATAGAGGGATAGAACTCCGCTTTGAATAAAGTTTACTTTAAGTGTCTGGCTGTAACTAACCGTACCATTCCGGGCATTTTCCCTGATGCGGTAATAGTTATCTCCTGCGAGCGGATTTTTATCTGTGTAGTTGTAACTGTTTTCCGTTTGTCCTTTGGCAGGAATGTTTGCTATATCCCGGTAATCCTGCGCATTGCCACTG